>NZ_FUKO01000050.1 GCF_900163815.1 Microbacterium esteraromaticum
TTTTGTTTAAGAGAAGTTCGGCGGTGTCCTACTCTCCCACAGGGTCCCCCCTGCAGTACCATCGGCGCTGTGAGGCTTAGCTTCCGGGTTCGGAATGTGACCGGGCGTTTCCCTCACGCTATGGCCGCCGAAACACTATTGACATGTTCAGGCAACACACGTGTGTTTGTGTGTTGCGGTTCCCGACCGTACGTCAAGAACCACAAAGTGGACGCGAAACAAATTAGAAAGAATTAGGTGTTATCAAGTCATCGGCTTATTAGTACCAGTCAGCTGCACACCTTGCGGTGCTTCCACATCTGGCCTATCAACCCAGTCGTCTGGCTGGGAGCCTCTCCACCCGAAGGTGATGGAAGTCTCATCTTGAGGCCGGCTTCCCGCTTAGATGCTTTCAGCGGTTATCCATCCCGAACGTAGCTAACCAGCGGTGCTCCTGGCGGAACAACTGGCACACCAGAGGTTCGTCCAACCCGGTCCTCTCGTACTAGGGTCAGATCCTCTCAAACTTCCTACGCGCGCAGCGGATAGGGACCGAACTGTCTCACGACGTTCTAAACCCAGCTCGCGTACCGCTTTAATGGGCGAACAGCCCAACCCTTGGGACCTACTCCAGCCCCAGGATGCGACGAGCCGACATCGAGGTGCCAAACCATGCCGTCGATATGGACTCTTGGGCAAGATCAGCCTGTTATCCCCGAGGTACCTTTTATCCGTTGAGCGACAGCGCTTCCACAAGCCACTGCCGGATCACTAGTCCCGACTTTCGTCCCTGCTCGACCTGTCAGTCTCACAGTCAAGCTCCCTTGTGCACTTACACTCGCCACCTGATTACCAACCAGGTTGAGGGAACCTTTGGGCGCCTCCGTTACTCTTTAGGAGGCAACCGCCCCAGTTAAACTACCCACCAGGCACTGTCCCTGAACCGGATCACGGTTCGAAGTTAGATATCCAATATGACCAGAGTGGTATTTCAACAATGACTCCACCATAACTAGCGTCATAGCTTCAAAGTCTCCCACCTATCCTACACAAGCCACACCGAACACCAATACCAAGCTGTAGTAAAGGTCACGGGGTCTTTCCGTCCTGCTGCGCGTAACGAGCATCTTTACTCGTAATGCAATTTCGCCGAGTTCGCGGTTGAGACAGTTGGGAAGTCGTTACGCCATTCGTGCAGGTCGGAACTTACCCGACAAGGAATTTCGCTACCTTAGGATGGTTATAGTTACCACCGCCGTTTACTGGGGCTTAAATTCTCAGCTTCGCCTTGCGGCTAACCGGTCCTCTTAACCTTCCAGCACCGGGCAGGCGTCAGTCCGTATACATCGACTTGCGTCTTCGCACGGACCTGTGTTTTTAGTAAACAGTCGCTACCCACTAGTCTCTGCGGCCACCACACCCTTTTCGGAGCAAGTCCGTATAAGTGGATGGCCCCCCTTCTCCCGAAGTTACGGGGGCATTTTGCCGAGTTCCTTAACCACGATTCTCTCGATCTCCTTGGTATTCTCTACCTGACCACCTGAGTCGGTTTGGGGTACGGGCGGCTTGAACCTCGCGTCGATGCTTTTCTTGGCAGCATAGGATCACCCACTTTTTATCCGCATCGTGTCTCACCCATCATGAACGGCGGATTTGCCTACCGTTCGGGCTACGCACTTGCACCAGGACAACCATCGCCTGGCTTGGGCTACCTTCCTGCGTCACACCTGTTAATACGCTAACCGCACCAGCATGGGGTCGTACGCTAGGCCCAGAGCATCACCCCGAAGGGATCCGTCACTGGGATTCAGATACTTAGCACTACTGGATTAGCTTGGGCGGTTCTTCGCCGGTACGGGAATATCAACCCGTTGTCCATCGACTACGCCTGTCGGCCTCGCCTTAGGTCCCGACTTACCCAGGGAAGATTAGCTTGACCCTGGAACCCTTGGTCTTCCGGAGGACGTGTTTCTCACACGTCTTTCGCTACTCATGCCTGCATTCTCACTCGTGTAGCGTCCACGGCTGGTTCACACCGCCGCTTCACTCGCCACACGACGCTCTCCTACCCATCAACACGGCTGGACCACGAAGGCCTACCAAAAATGTCAATGCCACAACTTCGGTGGCGTGCTTGAGCCCCGTTACATTGTCGGCGCGGAATCACTTGACCAGTGAGCTATTACGCACTCTTTCAAGGGTGGCTGCTTCTAAGCCAACCTCCTGGTTGTCTAAGCAACTCCACATCCTTTTCCACTTAGCACGCGCTTTGGGACCTTAGATGGTGGTCTGGGTTGTTTCCCTCTCGACTATGAAGCTTATCCCCCACAGTCTCACTGCTGCGCTCTCACTTACCGGCATTCGGAGTTTGGCTGACGTCAGTAACCTGTTGAGGCCCATCGGCCATCCAGTAGCTCTACCTCCGGTAAGAAACACGCAACGCTGCACCTAAATGCATTTCGGAGAGAACCAGCTATCACGAAGTTTGATTGGCCTTTCACCCCTATCCACAGCTCATCCCCTCAGTTTTCAACCTAAGTGGGTTCGGTCCTCCACGCGCTCTTACACGCGCTTCAACCTGGCCATGGATAGATCACTTCGCTTCGGGTCTAGGACATGCGACTGAATCGCCCTATTCAGACTCGCTTTCGCTACGGCTACCCCACACGGGTTAACCTCGCCACATATCACTAACTCGCAGGCTCATTCTTCAAAAGGCACGCTGTCACCCCTACTAAGGAGGCTCCAACGGTTTGTAAGCAAACGGTTTCAGGTACTATTTCACTCCCCTCCCGGGGTACTTTTCACCTTTCCCTCACGGTACTTGTCCGCTATCGGTCATCTGGGAGTATTTAGGCTTATCAGGTGGTCCTGACAGATTCACACGGGATTTCTCGGGCCCCGTGCTACTTGGGATACTCTTCACGCTGCGCACAACATTTCAACTACGGGGCTGGCACCCACTATGGCTGGCCTTTCAAGACCATTCGTCTATATCGTCACATCACGTCGACCACTCGGCAGAATGATCAAAAAAGTCCCGCAACCCCGGGCATGCAACGCCTGCCGGCTATCACACACACCCGGTTTAGCCTCTTCCGCTTTCGCTCGCCACTACTCACGGAATCACTATTGTTTTCTCTTCCTGTGGGTACTGAGATGTTTCACTTCCCCACGTTCCCTCTACCCGCCCTATATATTCAGGCGGGAGTCACCAGGTCGCAAAACGCCTGGCGGGGTTTCCCCATTCGGAAATCCTCGGATCAAAACTCGCTTATCAATTCCCCGAGGCTTATCGCAGATTGCTACGTCCTTCTTCGGCTCCAGATGCCAAGGCATCCACCGTTTGCTCTTAAAGACTTGAAAATCACATGAGTTACCACCAGTCCAGGAAAAGACTGGCAGCATTTAATTCTTTAAGATGCTCGCGTCCACTGTGTAGTTCTCAAAGTACGGGCGGTCCCCCACAACCGAAACCCCAAAGGGAAACAGAAGAAGGGGCCAAGAGGTTCGAAACGACCCACTCCCCGAAAGAAGCAGGCCGGCCCGGTCCCTCAGGACCCAACAGCGTGCAGACACCCCGCTCACCAACCCCACCGTTCCAGATCCAAAGACCGTACTAAGCAAGACCAGCTGCGCTGATGCCATGTCAAATGTTCCACCCATGAGCTAACCAGCAAGAAACAGACGTTCTTGACCTGGCGCCTGGACACCCCGAAGGATGCCAGATGCTCCTTAGAAAGGAGGTGATCCAGCCGCACCTTCCGGTACGGCTACCTTGTTACGACTTAGTCCTAATTACCGATCCCACCTTCGACAGCTCCCTCCCACAAGGGGTTAGGCCACCGGCTTCAGGTGTTACCGACTTTCATGACTTGACGGGCGGTGTGTACAAGACCCGGGAACGTATTCACCGCAGCGTTGCTGATCTGCGATTACTAGCGACTCCGACTTCATGAGGTCGAGTTGCAGACCTCAATCCGAACTGGGACCGGCTTTTTGGGATTCGCTCCACCTTACGGTATCGCAGCCCATTGTACCGGCCATTGTAGCATGCGTGAAGCCCAAGACATAAGGGGCATGATGATTTGACGTCATCCCCACCTTCCTCCGAGTTGACCCCGGCAGTATCCCATGAGTTCCCACCATTACGTGCTGGCAACATAGAACGAGGGTTGCGCTCGTTGCGGGACTTAACCCAACATCTCACGACACGAGCTGACGACAACCATGCACCACCTGTTTACGAGTGTCCAAAGAGTTGACCATTTCTGGCCCGTTCTCGTATATGTCAAGCCTTGGTAAGGTTCTTCGCGTTGCATCGAATTAATCCGCATGCTCCGCCGCTTGTGCGGGTCCCCGTCAATTCCTTTGAGTTTTAGCCTTGCGGCCGTACTCCCCAGGCGGGGAACTTAATGCGTTAGCTGCGTCACGGAATCCGTGGAAAGGACCCCACAACTAGTTCCCAACGTTTACGGGGTGGACTACCAGGGTATCTAAGCCTGTTTGCTCCCCACCCTTTCGCTCCTCAGCGTCAGTTACGGCCCAGAGATCTGCCTTCGCCATCGGTGTTCCTCCTGATATCTGCGCATTCCACCGCTACACCAGGAATTCCAATCTCCCCTACCGCACTCTAGTCTGCCCGTACCCACTGCAAGCCCGAGGTTGAGCCTCGGAATTTCACAGCAGACGCGACAGACCGCCTACGAGCTCTTTACGCCCAATAATTCCGGATAACGCTTGCACCCTACGTATTACCGCGGCTGCTGGCACGTAGTTAGCCGGTGCTTTTTCTGCAGGTACCGTCACTCTCGCTTCTTCCCTGCTAAAAGAGGTTTACAACCCGAAGGCCGTCATCCCTCACGCGGCGTTGCTGCATCAGGCTTCCGCCCATTGTGCAATATTCCCCACTGCTGCCTCCCGTAGGAGTCTGGGCCGTGTCTCAGTCCCAGTGTGGCCGGTCACCCTCTCAGGCCGGCTACCCGTCGACGCCTTGGTGAGCCATTACCTCACCAACAAGCTGATAGGCCGCGAGCCCATCCCCAACCGAAAAATCTTTCCAGACGCAGACCATGCGGCCACGTCACATATCCAGTATTAGACACCGTTTCCAGCGCTTATCCCAGAGTCAGGGGCAGGTTGCTCACGTGTTACTCACCCGTTCGCCACTAATCCACTCCAGCAAGCTGGAGCATCATCGTTCGACTTGCATGTGTTAAGCACGCCGCCAGCGTTCATCCTGAGCCAGGATCAAACTCTCCGTAAAAAACAGTTGCCACGAAACCACCGGAAAAAGGCAGAAACGCAACGAGTTCAATCATGACCAAAATGGTTCAATCATTGCTGACATCATCCATACGCCAACCCCCCAAAAGAGGATTGGACTTTGATCCAAAGGAATTCTCAACCAACCCAAAAAGGACTGGCCGAGGATAAATTGGCATTTGACAAGTGCACGCTGTTGAGTTCTCAAGGATCGGACGCACCCACACACCCACCAACAAAGGCAGGACGCGCAAGGCAACTTCACAATCTAA
>NZ_FUKO01000047.1 GCF_900163815.1 Microbacterium esteraromaticum
GGCTGACACCTCGATCTTCACCGCCCGAGGTACCTTCTCGGTGAGAGTTGATGTCACGCGCCCGGCGGTCACCTCGTATGAGGCCTTCTCGACCCGAGCAAGTTCCACATCTGCGCGACCCGCTGTCAGTGTGAGATCCAGCGACTTCCCACTGCCATTCAGTGTCAGAGCGCCGGCGCTCACGTCGGCGTCGATCTGTCCGAAGTCGCCGTCGGCTGTGAGGATGCCGGCATTCAACTCGAGGTCGGCATCAAGTCCCGCGAGTGACTGGGGCAGCAGCAGCGTCACCTGCTGATCGTCGTCGCCGTTCCAGCCGAATCCGCCCCACCCGAGACCCCACCAGTCGAAACCCCGATGCGGGCTGCTCACCTCGAGGTCGTTGCCATCACGACGCAGCTTCCAGCCCTGCAGAGTACCGTCATCCGCGCGCAGCATTGCCGTGTCGCCGTCGTAGAAGCCGATGTTCAGCTGGGCGCCGCTGACCTCAGCATCCACCCCCTGAACACCCACCACAGACACCTCGGCATCCGCGGGCTTCTCACCGATCTGACTCACTCCGGCGAACGCCGCCGAGGCACCCGTGCCGATCAGCACCAGTCCGCCGACGACCGCCAGCGCGACCGTCGCACCCTTCGCTCCTGCACTCATGACAGGCCTCCTTGATTCGTCGTGTTCGGGTCCGCGAACCCGGAATTCTCGATGTGGGCGAGCGCGGCCAGCACTCGCCGATTGCCGTCTTCGGGGTCGAAGCCGAGCTTCTGGAAGATCGAGGTGATGTGCTTCTCGACACTCGCCTCGCTGAGGAACAGCATCCCGGCGATCGAATTGTTGGACTTGCCCTCCGCCAGCAGCGCGAGAACCGTGCGCTCACGTTCGGTGAGGCGCAGCATCCGTTCGTCGCGGTTTCGTCGGGTCAGCAGCTGCGCCACCACCTCCGGGTCGAGCACGGTAGCGCCCGCGGCGATCCGCTCGACCGATTCCACGAACTCGGTGACGTCGGCCACCCGGTCCTTCAGCAGGTAGCCGAGCGGGCCGCCCTGCGCGGCGATGAGATCGCTCGCATACCGCTCCTCGACATACTGCGAGAGCACGAGAAGCGGCAGCGACGGATGCGAGACCCGCAGCGCCAACGCGGCGCGGATGCCCTCATCGGTGAACGTCGGCGGCAGCCGCACATCGAGGATGCACAGGTCGGGCGTCGATTCCCTGACGGCATCCACAAGCCCGGCGGTATCAGCAAGTGCCGCGACCACCTCGTGGCCGCTGTCTTCGAGCAGACGCACGAGCCCCTCGCGCAGCAGAACGGAATCTTCGCAGATCAGAATGCGCATGGCACCGTCACCTCCAGGCTGGTCGGGCCGCCGGCCGGGCTGTCCAGCCGGAAGGTGCCGCCCGCCGCCAGCACCCGATTGGTGATGCCATCGAGCCCGCCGCCTGGCTGCACCTGCGCACCGCCCATGCCGTTGTCCTCCACCCGCGCCCAGAGCCCGCCGTCGCGGCTGCGCACGACGACCCGGCATTCGTTCGCCCGGGAGTGCTTGGCGGCGTTGGTCAGCGATTCCGCGATGGAGAAGTACACGGCTGCCTCAGCATCCCGGCATCCGCCCGGCATGGCATCGATGCGCACGTCGAGCTGCACGGGAATGTGGGACCGACCGGCCAGCGCTGACAGCGCAGCATCCAGCCCACGGTCGTCGAGAACGGAGGTGTGGATGCCACGGGCGAGCTGACGCAGCTCGGTGATGGCGGCCTTCGTCGAGGTGTGCGCCTCGCCGATCAGCTCTTTCGCGGCGGCGGGATCGGAGTCGATCTTCTGCTGAGCGAGCCCCAGCGTCATGCCGACCGAAACCAGCCGCGGCTGCACGCCGTCATGCAGGTCGCGCTCGATGCGGGTGCGCTCGAGTTCGGCGGCGCGCACGGCGCCGGCACGCTGAGCGCTGGTGGTCTTCACCTGCGCGGTGAGTTCCGCCTCGCGGCCAGGGACCACCAGAGCGCGGGTGATGACGCGGTGCAGCAGTGCGATTCCGACAATGCCTGCCATCGCGGCAACGATACCGAGGATGCCGACGACCGGGGCCCATTCGACGGCCATGACCGAACGGAACGGTCCCTCGACGGTACCTCGCGCATGCAGGGGACTGAAGGAGAGGAACGCTGACCAGATCATGCCACCGAAGAGGCGGATCACCAGGGTGCCGCCGACGCAGGCGATCACGAAGTTCAAGACGGCCCGCCACATGCGGCCGTCGATCGCCTGCCGGCTGACGTTGCGCAGCCATCCGCCGAAACCAGGGCGGGTGCGCGGGCGCCACTGCAGCGGTGATAACTGCAGCCGGTACAGGTCGCTGACCCGCTGCACCTCGAACCAGGCGACGCCGAAGAGCGCGTAGACGAGGCCGGCCAGTACGAAGAGGCCGATGCCGAAGAGGAAGACCAGGCCGATGCCGACGCCGAGCAGTGCACTCAGCCCGGCGACGACGCCTGAGCCGACCACGCCGAGAGCGGCGAGTTCGAGGATTGTGAGGAAGATCCGCCGCGGCTGGGTGACAGCATGCCGCGATGCTGCGCCCGTCGGGGCGGGCACGACCGGCGCAGCGGGCGGTGCCGGTGGAATCGAGGTGGTCATGCCATCAAAGCTACGGGGCACGCCACAGTTGTGACACGGAGGCAGCCCGACGGCTTGCTTCGGGTTTTCCCTAAGCAGGGGCTGCCGATGGCGTCGCACACCGAGCATGATGGAGACCATGACGACTATGGCGCATCCGAATGAGCCGCACGAAAGCGGGCTCGGTCAGAAGCTCAACTGGCTACGCGCCGGCGTACTGGGTGCGAATGACGGCATCGTCTCGGTGGCATCACTCGTGGTCGGCGTCGCCGGTGCGACCTCGGACAATTCGACCTTGCTGCTCGCGGGCATCGCGGGCCTTGTAGGAGGTGCGATCTCGATGGCGCTTGGCGAATACGTATCGGTCAGCAGTCAGCGTGACAGTGAGCGCGCGCTCATCCACAAAGAACGCGAAGAGCTGCGCACCATGCCCGACGAAGAACTCGCCGAGTTGCAGGGGCTGTACCGCGAAAGGGGTCTCAGCAACGAGACCGCGCGACTCGTGGCCGAGGAGTTGACTGCGCATGATTCTCTCGCCGCGCACCTCGAAGTCGAACTCGGCATCGACCCCGACGACCTCGTCAACCCTTGGCATGCGGCACTCTCGTCAGCCGTTTCCTTCACGATCGGTGCACTGCTGCCGCTGCTGGCCATCCTGCTGCCACCGCCCGGGATCCGCGTTCCGGTGACCTTCGCCGCGGTGCTGATCGCCCTCGCCATCACCGGCGTGGTCTCGGCGAAGATCGGGGGCGCCTCCCCCGGACGCGCGTCTGTGCGACTGGTGCTCGGCGGCGCGCTTGCGCTCCTCGCCACCTACCTCATCGGCACCCTGCTCGGCACCACGGGAATCGTTTAGGGCACCGCATGTTGTGGGCTTATCTGGAGACCGCCACCCACCTGCTCGCTGGGCGCAACTCTGGCCATTCATGCACCTGAGGACGGAGAAATCCTCCTTTCAAGAGCATCGGGGAGGGACCGACGAAGTGGGAGGGGTCACCCGTTCTGCGATTGAAAGGAGGATTTCGGAGTCCGCCTACAAAGCGGGGGTCAGTTCGACATGAAGCCGACGAGCAGACCGCCGGTGACCTTCACTGCCAGGTTGTAGATACCTGCCACGACCGCACCGAGCACGGTGAAGACGATGAGGTTGAGGATCGACACGACAGCGCCGAACGCCATCACCTGCGGCAGACCGATCATGCTCTCGAGGTCGACGGTGCCATCGGTGAGCAGATCGAGGATCTCGCCCACCTGCGCCACCACGTTCGTCGCCTGCAGCACCATGAAGATGAGGAAGAACGACACCATGGTCACGATGGCCAGCGCGACCGCACCGAGGAAGGACAGCTTCACGGCCGACCAGAAGTCGACGTAGACCAGGCGCAGGCGAACCTGCTTGCCGCCCGTCTTGCGCGTGGACTTCTTCGCCAGCTTGTCTGCCACTGTGCTCATATGGTGCTCCTCGCGCTACGCGCTGTCTTCGATCAGGCTTCGGGGGTCTCGGTGTCGGGAGTCGGAGCCTCGGAGTTCTCAGCGTTCTCGGCTTCGGTCTCGAGGTCTTCCACGGCGGCCTGCTCGGCGTTGCGTGCGACCGCGAGGATGCGATCATCGCCCGTCATCCGGGCGAACACGACTCCCATGGTGTCGCGACCCTTCGCAGGCACCTCGACCACGGCAGAGCGTACCACCTTGCCGCTGGAGAGAACCACCAAGACCTCGTCGCTCTCATCGACGATCAGACCACCGGCGAGAACACCTCTTTCGTCGCTCAGCTTCGCGACCTTGATGCCCGTTCCGCCGCGCTTCTGCACCTTGTATTCGGCGACGCTCGTGCGCTTGGCGTAGCCGCCGTCGGTGACGGTGAACACGTACGAGTCCTCGTCGACGATGGATGCCGAGAGCAGGCTGTCAGCGTCGTTCTTGAACTTCATTCCGCGCACGCCCTCGGTTGCACGCCCCATCGGACGCAGTGCGTCATCGGTGGCATGGAAGCGGACCGACATGCCCTTGCTGCTGATCAGCAGGATGTCTTCGCCCTTGTTCACCAGCTTCGCGCTGACGAGTTCGTCGCCCTCGCGGATGCGGATGGCGATCACGCCGCCCTGACGGTTGGTGTCGTAGTCGCCCAGTCGCGTCTTCTTCACCACGCCAGTGCGGGTGGCGAGCAGCAGGTAATCCTTCGCGTCATAATTGCGGATCGCGAGCACCTGAGCGATCTTCTCCTCAGGCTGCAGCGCCAGCAGGTTCGCGACGTGCTGACCCTTGGCATCCCGACCGGCCTCGGGCACCTCGTATGTCTTGGTGCGGTAGACCCGGCCCTTGTCGGTGAAGAACAGCAGCCAGTGGTGCGTGGTGGTGACGAAGAAGTGCTCGACGAGGTCGTCGGCACGCAGCTGCGCGCCCTTGACTCCCCTGCCTCCACGGTGCTGCGAACGGTAATTGTCGCTGCGCGTGCGCTTGATGTAGCCATCGCGGGTGACGGTGACGACCATCTCCTCAACCGGGATGAGGTCTTCCATCGACATGTCGCCGTCGAAGCCATGCAGGATGTGCGTGCGACGGTCATCACCGAAACGGTCGACGATCTCGGTGAGCTCATGGCGCACAATGTCACGCTGGCGCGCCTCGGTGGCAATGATGTCCTTGTAGTCGATGATGCGCGCTTCGAGCTCGGTCGCCTCATCGATGATCTTCTGGCGCTCGAGGGCGGCCAGTCGACGCAGCTGCATGTCGAGGATGGCCTGTGCCTGGTCATCGTCGATCTCGAGCAGAACCTTCAGACCCTCGCGGGCCTCGTCGACCGTCGGCGAGCGGCGGATCAGGGCGATGACCTCGTCCAGAGCGTCGAGCGCCTTGAGATAGCCCTGCAGGATGTGCATCCGCGCCTGCGCCTTGCGCAGACGGAAGCGCGTGCGGCGCACGATCACATCGAGCTGGTGATCCAGCCAGTGCGTGATGAACCCGTCGAGCGCAAGCGTGCGCGGCACACCATCGACGATGGCGAGCATGTTCGCGCCGAAGTTCTCCTGCAGCGAGGTGTGCTTGTACAGGTTGTTCAGCACGACCTTGGCGACAGCATCCCGCTTCAGGACGACGACGAGACGCTGACCGGTGCGGTCAGAGGATTCGTCGCGGATGTCGGCGATGCCGGTGATCTTGCCCTCGCGGGCCAGGTCGCCGATCTTCACCGCGAGGTTGTCGGGGTTGACCTGGTACGGCAGTTCGGTGATGACCAGGCAGGTGCGTCCTTGGATCTCCTCCACCTCGACGACCGCGCGCATCGTGATCGAGCCGCGGCCGGTGCGGTACGCCTCTTGGATGCCCTTGGTGCCGAGGATCTGCGCACCGGTCGGGAAGTCGGGACCCGGTACGCGCTGCATCAGACCTTCGAGCAGCTCTTCGCGGGGATGACCCGGGTTGTCGAGAGCCCACAGCGCTGCCGCTGAGACCTCGCGCAGGTTGTGCGGCGGGATGTTGGTCGCCATGCCGACCGCGATGCCGACCGAGCCGTTGACGAGCAGGTTCGGGAACCGCGCCGGCAGCACATCGGGTTCCTGCGTCTGACCGTCGTAGTTGTCGGAGAAGTCGACGGTCTCCTCTTCGATGTCGCGCACCATCTCGAGCGCGAGCGGAGCCATCTTCGTCTCGGTGTAACGGGGGGCGGCGGCACCCATGTTTCCGGGGGATCCGAAGTTACCCTGGCCTTGAGCGAGCGGATACCGCAGCGACCACGGCTGAACAAGACGCACCAGCGCGTCATAGATCGCCGAGTCACCGTGCGGGTGGAAGTGACCCATCACGTCACCGACGACGCGGGCGCACTTCGAGAACGATTTGTCGGGACGGAACCCGCCGTCGTACATGCCGTATATGACGCGGCGGTGCACGGGCTTGAGGCCATCGCGCACATCCGGCAGCGCGCGGCCCACGATGACCGCCATCGCGTAGTCGAGGTACGACCGCTGCATCTCGGACTGCAGGTCGACCTGGTCGATGCGGCCGTGCTCGTGAATCGGCTCGGGGCGTTCTTCGTCAGTCATATTCTTTTCCGTACTCGGTGGTCGGGATTGCGGATACCGCTTCGCTCGCAGAACGGGTTCCTTCCCGCTTCGCGGGCCCCTCCCGATGCTCGCTCACGCGGCATCCGCAATCCCTTGCGTTTTGAAGTTGTGTCCCCGTCGAGATCAGCGGTGGGGTGGGTGTAAGGGGTCAGATGTCGAGGAAGCGGACGTCCTTGGCGTTGCGCTGAATGAACGAGCGTCGCGACTCGACGTCCTCACCCATCAGCACGCTGAAGATCTCGTCTGCCGCGGCGGCATCCTCGATGGTGATCTGCTGGAGCGTGCGCGTGTTGTGATCCATCGTCGTCTCCCACAGCTCCTTCGGGTTCATCTCGCCGAGACCCTTGTAGCGCTGGATGGAGGCATCCTTCGGCAGCCGCTTGCCCGCGGCCTGGCCGTGCGCCAGCAGCGCGTCGCGCTCGGCATCCGAATACACGTACTCATGCGCGGAGTTCGTCCACTTCAGCCGGTACAGCGGCGGCATCGCGAGGTACACGAAGCCGGCCTCGATGAGGCCGCGCATGTAGCGGAACAGCAGCGTGAGCAGCAGCGTCGTGATGTGCTGGCCGTCGACATCGGCATCCGCCATCAAAACGATCTTGTGATAGCGGGCCTTCTCGATATCGAAGTCCTCGCCGATGCCGGTGCCGAACGCCTGGATCATCGCCTGGACCTCACGGTTGGCCAGCGCCTTGTCGAGGCGCGCACGCTCGACGTTCAGGATCTTGCCGCGCAGCGCGAGGATCGCCTGCGTGTGCGGGTCGCGACCCTGCACCGCCGAGCCGCCGGCCGAGTCACCCTCGACGAGGAAGATCTCGCTGATCGAGGGATCCTTGCTGGTGCAGTCCTTGAGCTTGTCAGGCATCGCGGCCGACTCGAAGACGCTCTTGCGACGCGCTGTCTCGCGGGCCTTGCGGGCCGCCATCCGAGCGGTCGCCGCATCGATCGCCTTGCGGATCACATTGCGCGCCTGCGCGGGGTTACGCGCGAACCAGTCGCCGAGCTGATCGTTGACGACCTTCTGCGTGAACGTCTTCGCTTCGGTGTTGCCGAGCTTCGTCTTCGTCTGACCCTCGAACTGCGGCTCGCCGAGCTTGATCGAGATGACCGCGGTGAGGCCCTCACGCACATCGTCGCCGGAGAGATTCTCGTCCTTCTCCTTGAGCAGGTTGTTCGCTCGCGCGTAGCGGTTCACGAGACTGGTCAGCGCTGCACGGAAGCCCTCTTCGTGCGTGCCGCCTTCGTGCGTGTTGATCGTGTTCGCATAGGTGAAGACGTTCTCGGTGTACGAGGTGGTCCACTGCATCGCGACCTCGAGCGAGATCTTGCGCTCGGTGTCTTCTGCCTCGAAGTCGATGATCTCGTCGTTGACGACCTCGGCCTTGCGCACCCGGTTGAGGTACTCGACATAGTCGACCAGACCGCGCTCGTAGAAGAAATCGTCGCTCGGCTGCTTCGAGGTGAGGACGCCATCGACTTCCACCTCGTAGGTGGATGCCGGACGATCGTCACGCAGCGAGATGCGCAAGCCCTTGTTCAGGAACGCCATCTGCTGGAAGCGCGTGCGCAGGGTGTCGTACTCGAAATGGACCGTGTCGACGAAGATCGTGGGGTCCGGCCAGAACGTGATCGTCGTTCCGGTCTGATCGGTCTCTTCGCCCTTCTCGATCTGCTGCTGCGGTACGCCGCCGTCAGCGAACTGGTGGCGCCAGACGTGCCCGAGCTGGCGCACCTCGACGTCGAATCGGGTGGAGAGAGCATTCACGACAGAGGATCCGACACCGTGCAGACCACCGGAGACGGCGTAGGCGCCGCCGCCGAACTTGCCGCCGGCGTGCAGGATCGTGAGCACGACCTCGACGGTGGACTTCGTCGGGTCGGAGGAGTGCGGACCAACCGGGATGCCGCGGCCGTTGTCGGACACGCGCACGCCGCCATCCTGCAGCAGCGTCACCTCGATGTTGTCGGCGTAGCCGGCCAAAGCCTCATCAACGGAGTTGTCGACGATCTCGTAGACGAGGTGGTGCAGGCCGCGCGGGCCCGTGGAACCGATGTACATGCCGGGGCGCTTGCGCACCGCCTCGAGTCCCTCGAGGATCTGAATGTCATCGGCACCATAATCGCCGGTGACCTTGTGCGACGACGTGTCGTCGGGGGTGCCCCCAGTCGTCGATCCGTTGTCGGCAGCGGGGGTTTCAGGCGTCATCAGAGTTTGTGCTCCACATCGAAGGTTCCCTGTCATTCTAGCGGGTTTCGATGGACAAAACGCGTCCTAAACGCCGTGTACGGCTTTCTGAGCGCGTGAGGGTGCGGTCATGATGCCCTACCCATAGGTGTCTCGTGGGCCGCGTCCGGGCACGGTGCGCGGTCCCCATTTCCACGATGGAACGTCTGGGCCGATGAAACGAAGGTTCTGCACACCGGCATCCGGATAGCGATTGCCGATCTCGGTCATGATGACCGCCCGCATGAACTGCAGATTCTTCGCCCAGGCGGTCGAATCGCACTTCACCGTGAGCACACCTCGCTCGAGAGAAACCGGCTCGGAGTGCTTCGCCGTGTCTTCGCCGGCGAGTTCGGCCCACTGGCGCACGAGGTCTTCGGCGGCGAGAGTCTTCTCCCAACCAGAGTCCTTGGTGAGCTTCAGCAGCACGTCACCGAGAGTGCCGGGATCGCGTCCTTTCGAGAAGGGAGCGTTGTCATCGTCGATCGCGACACGACGCTTGCGCTTCCACTTCGAAGAACTCGGCTTCAGCCCGCGCAGGCGCAGATAGGTGGCAACAGTCTCAGGAGGCTGCGGGTCAGTCATCGGCATCCTCCTCGGCGGTCTCGGCGGCAATCTCTGCGGCGGTCTCGTCTCTCTCGTCGCTGATCGTACCCGCGTTGATGCGCACGACATGACGGTGCAGCACATCGGGAATGTCGCCCTCGACGGCAGCGGTGACGATCACCTGCTCGTATCCGGCGGTCAGTGCCGCCAGACGCTGGCGGCGATCAGCATCCAATTCGGCGAAGACGTCGTCGAGGATGAGCACGGGGTCGCCGGCCGGAGACTCTGCGCGGAGCAGCTCTGCGGATGCCAATCGCAAAGCGAGCGCGACCGACCAGGATTCGCCATGCGAGGCATAACCCTTCACCGGCAGATCGCGCACTCGCAGCACGAGATCGTCACGGTGCGGACCCACCAGCGTCAGCCCGCGGTCGACTTCCTTTGAACGCTTCTCGCGCAGCTGAGTGCGGAAGAGATCTTCAATCTCACCGCGCACATCGTCGGATTCGCCCTCGTCTTCTTCGGGGTCGCCGCCGCGAACCGACAGCGCCCACTCGAGCTGCGGGCGATGGTCGGCGCCGGCGATGGCCGCGTACGCCTCGGCCAGCGGAACCTGCAGATCTGCGGCCAAGCGGATGCGGGCATGGATGATCTCGGACCCCAGCGCGATGAGTTTGTCGTCCCAGACATCGAGCGTGGAAAGCCCCTCACCGCGGACGCCACGACTTCGGGCTGATTTCAGCAGCGCCGTGCGCTGGCGAAGAACCCGGTCGTAATCGGCCAGCACGCCGGCCAGCCTCGGTGCACGCTGAATCAGAAGCTGATCCGTGAATCGGCGCCGGGATGACGGATCTCCGCGCACGATCTGCAGATCTTCTGGGGCGAACAGCACGACGTGGGCGTAGCGAGGCAGCTCATTGGTCTTCGACGGCGAACCGTTGATGCGGGCCTTGTTCGTACCCTGTCGGTTCACCTGAACCTCGGCCAGAACCGTGCGTGTGCCGTGCACAAGACGAGCGCGGATGATGGCGAAGTCTTTGCCGTCGCGCACCATTGGAGCATCGGAGGACACTCGGTGGGAGCCGAGCGTTGCAAGAAAGACGATCGCTTCGGCGAGGTTCGTCTTTCCCTGTCCGTTGCTGCCGACGAGAACGTTCGGCCCGCGGAGCAGAGTGAGCTCAGCGGTCGCGTAATTGCGGAAATCAACCAGGTTCAGGTGTTCCACGATCACGAGAGTCAGCCTACCTTTCGGCTCTGACACCGGGCTCGGGCCTGACACCCGTCCCGGAACCGGGCGATCCGGCTCTGCGCGGCAGTCAGCGCAGCAGCAGGTTCGGCTGCAGGAGGTACTTGAACGAATCCAGCCCCGCCTGATCCACCGATGTCTGGCTGGTGACCAGCACCGGGCTGAGCTTGTTGGCGTTGTCGCTCGAAGTGAACGTCACCCGGGTGAACTCGCTCTTGACCGCGCCGAGTGCCTCGAGGAGATACTGCGGGTTGAGGCCGAGTGTGACCTCGTCACCTCCGTTGAGGTGCGCGTCCACCGACTCGGAAGCGCGGGCCTGCTCGCTGCCCGAAGCATCCATCGTCACGCTGTCGCTGGTGAACGTGAACCGCAGCGGGGCGGAGCGATCGAGCACGAGCGCAACACGGCGGACGGCCTCGATGAGGTCGGCGGTGTTCACCACGGCGTAGTGGTCGGTCTGCTCGGGGAACAGCCGGCGCACGGGCGGGAAATTGCCCTTGATCAGCAGCGAAGTGACGGTCTTGTTGCCAGCGGTGAAAGCGATGATCTCGCGGTCACCCGCACCGGAGAACGCGATCTCGATGTTTCCGGCATGCGCGAACGTCTTGCCGACCTCGGTCAGCGTGCGAGCCGGCACGAGCGCTGCCTGCTCGGCGACCTCGCCGTCCCACGGAACATCGCGCAGTGAGACGCGATAGCGGTCGGTGGCCACAAGGCTGAGGTTGTTTTCGGACACCTCGAGCTGCACGCCGGTGAGAACGGGGGTGACATCGTCACGAGATGCGGCAAAGGCAACCTGGGCGATCGCGGTGCCGAAGTCCTCGGCGGGCACGACGCCCGTCGTGCCGGATACCTCGGGGATCGAAGGATATTCCTCAACCGGCATGGATGCCAGTGTGAATCGTGCTGATCCGCAGGTGACTGTGATTCCGCCGTCTTCTTCGACAGCGATCTCGATGGGCGCGTTCGGCAGACGGCTCGCGATGTCGGACAGCAGACGTCCGTGAACGAGGATCGTTCCCGGCTCATCGACTGTCGCTTCGATCGTCGTACGGGCGGATGCCTCGTAGTCGAATGCGGAAAGCGTCAGGCCCTGATCGGATGCTTCGATGAGCACACCAGCGAGAATCGGCTGCGGATTGCGCTGCGGCAGCAGCTTGACGACGAACGAAACAGCCTCGCTGAATACATCGCGGTTGACCTGAAACCTCACGGGCGCTCCCTCGTTGTCGTCCACCCAGCGCAGCGGATCCACTGCAGGCCATCTCATGTTAGCCGTAGACAGGGTTCGTGCCGATACCTTCTCGGTGTTGTCGTTTGCGTTCGATCCACATCCGTCTGGTGATCGGATCGCCCATTTCTCAGATAGATCTCTTAACGGTGTTAACAGCTGTGGATACTGTGGATAACTCGGTGGATATCAGTCGAGAGTAGGAAACTACACCGGTGTCACATGTGGACGCCCTGAGGAATCCGCGGGTTTACAGGGTGTGGAGGATGAAAGTCGCCCTGGCAGTTATCCACAGGCAGTGCTCTGGAATCGATCCGAAACCGAATGTTTGCACAAGTTATCCACAGGGCCTGCGGATAAGCCGAGCGATCCCGCTCAGCGAGAGGCGTGTCGGGCTGCCGGCATCCGCTCGGGAAGAATCGGATGCCGTGATCGGCAGCGACCGTTCAGCGGCGACCGATCTGCGTCGTGATCTCGGTGACCTGGTTGTAGATCGAGCGGCGTTCCTTCATCAGTTCGCTGATCTTCTTGTAGGCGTACATGACGGTCGTGTGGTCGCGGTTGCCGAATAGCTGACCGATCTTCGGCAGTGACAGACTCGTCCTCTCGCGGCACAGGTACATCGCGATCTGCCGGGCGATCGCGATCTGCTGCGAACGGCTCGAGCCGTACAGGTCATCGACAGTGAGCTTGAAGAACGCCGCCGTGGCGATGATGATGTCGGTCGGCGAGATGATGTTGTCTTCGGTCGTGTCGATGATGTCGCGCAGCACTGTCTGGGCCAGCGAGATGTCGAGTGCCGAGCGGTTCAGACTGGCGAAGGCGGAGACGCGGATCAGCGCGCCCTCGAGCTCGCGGATGTTCGATGAGACGACGGTGGCGATGTACTCGAGCACCTCATCGGGGATGTGCAGCGATTCGCTCTGGGCCTTCTTGCGCAGGATAGCGATGCGGGTTTCGAGGTCAGGAGCCTGCACGTCGGTGATCAGACCCCACTCGAACCGGCTGCGCATGCGGTCTTCGAAGCCGGTCAGCAGTTTGGGGGCGACATCGCTCGTGATCACCACCTGCTTGTTGTGGTCATGCAGCTGGTTGAACGTGTGGAAGAACGCTTCCTGCGTCTCGGCACGACCCTGCAGGAACTGGATGTCATCGATGAGCAGGATGTCGACTTCGCGGTAGCGGCTCTGAAATGCGGCACCGCGGTTGTTGGCGATCGAGTTGATGAAGTCGTTCGTGAACTCTTCGCTGGAGACGTAGCGAACCTTCACACCGGTGTACAGCGACTGGGCGTACTCGCCGATCGCGTGCAGCAGGTGGGTTTTACCCAACCCCGAATCGCCGTAGATGAACAGCGGGTTGTAGGCCTTGGCCGGTGCCTCGGCGACAGCGACTGCGGCGGCGTGCGAGAAGCGGTTGGACTGGCCGATGACGAAGTTGTCGAAGGTGTACTTCGGGTTCAGTCGCGATTCGTGTCGCAGCGGCACGGGCTGATCGACCGCTGATTCCATGCGAATCGGCTCGGGGGTGGCGAAATCGGGAACGTTGATCGGCATCGTCGGCTGATCGGCGAGCTCGTGGTTGACGACCGTTCGGTACGAGGTGACTTCGTCACCGACGGCCGAGAGAGCTTCGAGAAGAGGCATGCGCAGACGCTTGTTGATCTGCGCGGCGGTCAGATCGTTCGGCACGTCGAGATAGAGCACCCCGCTCATCACTCCGGCGGGGACAGCCAGACTCAGAAATCCCTGCAGCTGCGGGGTGACGCGCTCATCATCGGAGAGTCGCTCGAGAAGGGTCGCCCAGATCGGCACATCGGGGTGGTCGGCGGGAGAAGTCATGTTGCTCCGGGCGAGGTTGTGGAAAGGTCGCCCGCAAGCGTGGTCTCCCCCTGTGGATAACGTTGCTTGTTAAGGTAGCCACCGGCCCGGGTATCGGCAAGCCGCCCCCGGAAACACGCGGGAGTGTCGCGAAGCGAGCAGATGTCCACAGTTGTGGATAATAGGTGTGCGCAACTTCGCGGATGCTGCGCACAACCCGCTGGCCGGCGCGATAGCATCCAACGGCTGATTTGCCCTGCGCCACGGCAGGTCGTACCCTTAATCGGTTGACTTATGCCTAACGGCAGTACCCTCTGTCTCCGGAAGAAAGAACCCCCGGCGACACCCAGTTCCGGAGTGATTCCATGACCAAGCGCACTTTCCAGCCCAACAACCGTCGTCGTGCCAAGAAGCACGGCTTCCGTGCCCGCATGCGCACCCGTGCGGGTCGCGGCATCCTTGCGGCACGCCGCGCGAAGGGCCGCACTGAGCTCTCGGCGTAAAGCCCTGTGCTCGCCCGGCCGAATCGTCTGACTCGCGGCGTCGACTACCGACAGGTCGTCCGTCGCGGAGCACGATGCGGCGGACCGCGTCTGGTGACCTCAGTGTTGCCCGGTGCGGACCAGCGGGCACCCCGGTTCGGCTTCATCATCAGCAAGCAGGTAGGAACCGCCGTGGTTCGCAACACCGTTCGCCGTCGTCTGAAGGCGATCTGTGCGGAGTTTCGCGAGACGGTTCCCGAGGGCACGGATGTCGTCATCCGTGCCCTTCCTGCATCCGCCAACGCCGAATTCTCGCAACTGCGGGCAGATGTCTCCCGGTGCCTCAATCGACTGGTTCCAGGGTCGGACCGGGCATGAGCGCGCTGCCTTCGTACGCGTTCGGAACGGCGCGGTTCCGGGCATCCGATCTGCTGCGTGGCTTTCTGGCACTCCCCCGAAATCTCGTTATCGGCTTTTTGACCGTCTATCGGGCGATCATCTCGCCGCTGTACGGCGAAGTGTGCCGGTATTACCCATCTTGTTCCGCGTACGCTGTAGGTGCGGTGCAACAGCACGGCGCCGTGTGGGGAGCAATCCTCTCGGCATGGCGCATTCTGCGGTGCAACCCGTGGAGCAAGGGTGGCGTCGACGACGTTCGCCCTCATGCTCACTTCCGATACGAACTGACTCCTCACGGTTTCGTCGTACCTGCTCGAAAGGACTGAACAGTGGGTCTTGACCTTCTGCTCGCAAGCACATCTGCACCCGACGACGGTGGCGGTTTCGACCTCATCGGGATCGTGCTGTGGCCACTGAAGTGGGCTGTCGAGCTCATCCTCGTCGCCTGGCACTGGTTGTTGACGGTCGTCGGGCTGCCGGCGGCCGAGGGCATGACCTGGGTGCTGTCGATCGTCGGCCTGGTGATCGTGGTGCGTGCGGCGGTTTTCCCGCTGTTCGTGAAGCAGATCAAGAGCCAGCGCAAGATGATGGAAATTGCTCCTGAACTGCGAAAAGTTCAAGAGAAGTACAAGGGCAAAAAGGATCAGTTGTCTCGAGAGGCCATGAGCCGCGAGACGATGGCGCTGTACAAGCGGCACGGTACGACGCCGATGTCGAGCTGTCTGCCGATGCTGGTGCAGATGCCCATCTTCTTCTCGCTCTTCAGCGTGCTGCGCGACGTCGCGGCGCATCAGAAGATCGGTGTGGGCGGTGTGGGTCTGCTCAACGCCGAACTCACACAGGAGTTCTACGACGCGAAGCTGCTCGGCACGGTGTCTCTGCACGAGACGCTGGGCGACGCCTGGAGCGCACAGAACACGCCGGCGATCGTGCTGCTGGTCATCCTCGTCGTGCTGATGATCGGCTCGCAGTTCTTCACCCAGCTGCAGATCATCTCGAAGAACCTGTCGCCCGAGGCCAAGACCGGCCAGGCGTACCAGATGCAGAAGATCATGCTCTATGTGCTGCCGCTGGGCTTCATCTTCTCTGGTGTGTTCTTCCCGCTCGGTGTCGTCATCTACTGGTTCGTGTCGAACCTGTGGACCATGGCCCAGCAGTTCCTCGTCATTCGCGAGATGCCGACGCCCGGTTCTGAGGCGGCCAAGGCTCGCGAAGAGCGTCTGGCTCGCAAGGGCAAGGCGATCAACTCCGAGGGCAAGGTTGTGCCGATGGAGGTTCACAAGGCTGAAGAGCAGCGCAAGCTCGAAGAGGTGGAGCGCGCCAAGGCTGCTGCACCGAAGCGCGAGCAGCCGATGGGTAAGAAGCGTGCCAAGAAGAAGGGGTCGAACTGATGACCGCTGAAGATGTTAAGAACCACAGCGAAGCAAGCACAGAGGATCTGGAGCACGAGGGGGATGTCGCAGCTGACTTCCTCGAAGAGCTGCTTGATATCGCTGACATCGATGGCGACTTGAACCTCGATGTTCGCCAGGGCCGGGCCTACGTGTCGGTCGAGGCTGAAGGCGACGCACTCTCGACGCTGTCGGCACCCGACACCGTGCAGGCGCTGCAGGAGCTGACTCGTCTGGCCGTGCAGAGCGAGACCGGATCGTTCTCCCGGCTGATTCTTGATGTCGGCGGCTCGCGCGACATCCGCCGCCGTCAGTTGGAGACGCTGGTGGATGCGGCTGTCGCCAAGCTCGATGACGGCGCAGGCCAGGCATCCTTGCCTTCGATGTCGAGCTATGAGCGCAAGCTGATCCACGACATCGTCTCGGATCGTGGGCTTGTCTCCGAGTCTTACGGCGAGGGCGCGGATCGTCACACGGTGATCTCGCGTCGTTGATGCTTCACGTGAAACGCGCGGTGGGAGCTTACGGTGATGAGTGAATCCGCCGTAGAGGCTGAGCCCGTGGTCGCCGCGGAGATCTTCGGCGATCGGATCGAGCTCGCTCAGCGGTTTACCGCGGCTCTGGCCGCGGAGGGCGAACTGCGCGGGCTGATCGGTCCACTGGAACTGCCCCGGCTGTGGACCAGACACATCCTCAACTCTGCGATCGCTGCGCCACTGTTCGTGGGTTCGGTGGCGGACATCGGGTCGGGGGCTGGCTTGCCCGGACTCGTGCTCGCAATCGCGCGGCCGGACGTGGAGTGGATACTTATCGAGCCGATGGACCGGCGCGTGGTCTGGCTCAATGAGCAGGTCGCTGCTCTGGGTCTGGATAACGTGACGGTGATGCGCGCCCGCGGTGAAGACGTGGGGCTGGAGTTCGATGTGGTCACCGCGCGAGCCGTGAGCGCGATGCGAACGTTGATTCCGATTACAGCGCCGCTCGTGAGAGACGGTGGCGAGCTGATTCTGCTCAAGGGGCACAACGTTCCGACCGAGATCGAAGCCGCGCAGAAGGTGTTGAAGAAGCACAAGGTGACGGGCGTCACCGTCGAGGTGCTGGGTGAAGGTGTTCTCGCTGAACCGACCAGAGTCGTCCGCGCTCGCGTCCGTGCCTGATCCGGCGGTTGTGGTGGTGTTTCACGTGAAACATTGGCGTCTGGATGCGGTGTGGCCGGGGCTCAGCGTTGCATCGGTTCTATAGTTCGCACGGGATTTAGTCCTCTGAGAACTCGGGGCGGCGGGCTTCCCGCTCCCGCAGCTCTCCTACAGCAGCTCATCCGCGATCGGTCAGCGGGTGCATCGGTTCTGTTGCGCGCACCTGTTTTGGTCCGCGTATGAGGACTTGGGACGACGAGCTTGTGTCTATGGCGCGTCTTCTACGGTGTTCACTTGGGGATTGGGGAGCGGGAGCGTACTGGTCGCGGCCAAGGTCTCATCACATGAACCGTTAGCGGTGGAGTGTCTTCGTGCGGGAAGGGGACACCAACTCTCCCCTCGTCTGTAGCTGGCGAACGGTCGAGCTACAGCAGGCGGGACATTTCTCGGCTGTTGGATGGGACGTGAGGCGAGTGCTGACGTTTCACGTGAAACATCTGCTGCTGATCCACACGCGGTGCGGAGCGGATGCGAAAGATGTCTGTGCTTCGATCAGTGCGGGATCGGGTGTAGCCGGCAAATAGTCCTTCGAATGGTGGGTGCAATGGCAACGACCATCAAGGGCTTCGCCCCTGGGCCCAGCCGTAAAGCTGCGAAGGGCTCCATGCAAAATGGCCGGGCAATCGCCTGAAGGTGTGGGTATACCCGGGCGCGCACGCGCCGGACACAGGGAGGCGGCGCTTTTGGGCTTCGGTCTCGAAGGGCGATGGTGTTTCACGTGAAACAATTCGCCCCGGGGTTGCAGACGGCTCGGTCTCAGCCTGTGATCGACGATGGTGGCTTTGGAGAGGGTGGTGGGATCTGCATTACTGCCCACTGAATCGAGGCAAGCTGGTCAATATCCGGAACGCGGTTGGGGAGGCTCAAGCGAAGTAGCGCGGAGCACATTCGCGTTTCGCGGGAAACTGGTGGTGCGGGAGGTGTGTTTTCTTGCGGGCCTGGGCTTCGATCAGCGGCATAGCCACCCGGGGCGTGATCAGCGCTGATCGGGTGGATGCGGCTAGTTGACTCTGTCGGAACAGGAGCCAGCACGGTGGGATCGTCGAACCGGGATGTCGCAACGAGCTTCGGGGAATCGCTAGACCGTCCCGTGGGTTCCGGACAGGATGGCGTCAAAAAAATGTTTCACGTGAAACGGCGAGCGGCGCCTGCCCATCCTCAGTCACCTCGCATTCACGCTGTCAACGTGATGGCTCGCGGAGATCGAAGCGACAGAGCCATGGCCTTGCAGGATGCAGCCCATTCGGCGAACGGGACTGTCGCGTTCGATTCGTGTGATGTGTGTCGGAGGAGAGCTGCCAAATCCCCCATTGAATGCGCTCGTCTAACTGGCTCAAGGAGGGAAGATCGGGTCGGGGAGTCCTCCCACGGTGATTTTTGGCGCAGGGCCCGGTGGTTGCGGATCTCGTTCTTGCCAGACACGGGAATCTGCAAGATTCAGCGTCGACCTGCGTCAAGCTCCAGGCCTTTTGGGGACACATGTAGGGCGCAGAGGTGGTGGCGGAGCGTGCCTGGCCGATCACGCCATAGAGGTCAGCGATTCACTGTGGGATCGGATCGACGCGGTGAACTGAGGTGCAGCTGCCCCGAGCCCGATCGACATCGTCAACACCATCGGGCCGGGGGCGTGGTCGAGTCGAGCCACGGGATGGGTAGATCCCGGACGCGGTTTTCGACGCTTCACGCAAAGGAAACGTCATCTACAGAACTGGAAAGGCCGGCTAATCCGGATCGTTTCACGTGAAACACTACCGTGGCCTCACAGTGGCTCGTCCAACGCGGCCATATATCCCGGTCGCCCAGTCGAGAACAGGGGTCGTCGGGATGACTCGTATTGAACGGTGGTGAAAGGGAGGGGGACACACCCATCGGTGTTGCAGGATTCACACAGCCGACGAAATCAGGGAGGCCGTGTTGAGCCGATACGTTTCACGTGAAACACGCGGCGACGATTGCGATGACGCGCTGGTTCTTTGCGGCAAGTCCAGTTCAAGCTCGAACATGACCGACCCCAATTGCGGGATCAAACCCGCACCAATCCGGCGCCGATCGGATTGTTTCACGTGAAACACTGCGCAAGGTCAGATCTCCGTGATCTCGGTGGCGTGACGGGACACGCTCCGATCCTTCAGGAAGCGCAAGACGCTCAATACCCGTTTCACGTGAAACCAGCGAGACGCCCCTTTTGCGTCATACAGGTCGGTGACTCTCCGGCCGTTCGACTGGGCCCACCCCCCCATGTCCTCGTCCTCGCCGGCATGAAGGGACCGCCTACAGTCGGTCACCGTCACCCTGGCTGCACATCGGTACTCCGGGGTCCACTCTCACGCGGTCGGCACCACGAAATGCAACCTTCCCAGGCACCCCGCTGGCATATCCCACGGCGCGATGGACTACGTGTCTGCCGGATGGTTGCCCATGCGGCTCTCGACACGGGCCACCCTTCAAGGGTGGGGGCGACGCCCGAATTGGCCCCTGGACCTACCCGCGGAGCGGCTCCGCGCGGCCGCTACTTCTCATGCGCACACGTCAGCCCTCCAACTGGTTCACAAGCCAGATCCCTTCAGTCGCAGGAGTTGCCCCCACCAACTCAGTTCCTCGGGTGGCAAGAAGTACGGCTCGGAGCGCGAGCACATTTTGTACCTGACAGGAGGTCTCTCGCTGTCAAACGACTTCGCGCCTTGATGCGTCACGTCACCAAACACGAGCGACATACTCGATTCGTGGCTTTAGGGGAGGGGCACTCCCGACCGCTCCTTTGGGCCGCAGCTCTACGGTCACAACGAGGACCATGTGTCCCCCGTAGACGAGATCGCAGCGCTGCGTTTCGCCATGTCGGCGCGCCCGATTAGAGTGGGACTGGGTCCCGAAAGGAGTCGATGTTTCACGTGAAACTATCGGACAACGCATTGCCGAACAACAATTTCGGGATGGATACGCCGCTCGCGCGCGAACTTGCCGATCTTTCGTCTCGAAGAAGGGCACTCCAGGACGTCAAGGTCGAATTCGAAGGTGATCCGCGAGTCCTGACGGTCTCGAACCAGAAGGGCGGCGTGGGTAAGACGACCACCGCGGTGAACCTGGCATCCGCTCTTGCCGGTCTCGGCGCGAAAGTGCTCGTTGTCGACCTTGACCCGCAGGGGAACGCGTCGACCGCGCTGGGTGTCGCCCATTCGGCAGAGACTCCGAGCGTCTACGACGTTCTGATCGACGACGTTCCGGTCGCTGACATCGTGCAGCAGAGCCCCGAGTCGCCAAATCTGTACTGCGCGCCAAGTACGATCCACCTTGCCGGCGCAGAAATCGAGCTCGTTTCGCAGGTGGCCCGAGAATTCCGCCTCCGTCGCGCCCTGGAGGAGTACCTGCGCGACACCGCGATGGACTTCGTGATCATCGACTGCCCGCCATCACTCGGCCTGCTCACGATCAACGCGTTCACGGCAGCATCCGAAGTTCTCATCCCGATCCAATGCGAGTATTACGCGCTCGAAGGCCTGAGCCAGCTGCTCGGCAGCATCCAGATGATTCAGAAGCACCTCAATCCGGAACTGCACCTCTCCACGATTCTGCTCACCATGTACGACGGACGCACGCGCCTTGCGCAGCAAGTCGCCGACGAGGTGCGCACGCACTTCTCGGAACAGGTGCTGGAATCCGTCATTCCACGCTCCGTCCGCGTCTCCGAGGCGCCGAGCTTCGGTCAGACGGTGCTTGCATACGATCCCACCTCCGCGGGCGCCGTCGCCTACCGAGAAGCAGCTGTCGAAATCGCGCGACGAGGCTCCCGCATCGCGCAGAAGAAGGAGAAATGATGGCAAAGCGAACTGGACTCGGTCGGGGGATCGGTGCCTTGATCCCCACGGCGGATCAGTCCGAGCGTCCTGTCGACGTCTTCTTCCCGGGCGGCTCGAAGCTCAAGGCGGATGCTGCGACAGCATCCGCGTCTCCGGGTGCCACTGAGACCAAGAGCGCCACGACCACCGCGAACGATGCTGATCTCACGGACATTCCGGGTCTTCGCTTGGTGCAGATCGACCCGACGCTCGTCGTTCCGAATCCCCGCCAGCCGCGCACGAACTTCGATGAGGATCACCTCGCCGAGCTGGTGCACAGCGTCCGTGAGTTCGGCGTGCTGCAGCCCATCGTGGTGCGCAAGAATTCGTCGGGGGAGTACGAACTGATCATGGGTGAGCGCCGCACCCGCGCCGCCCGCGAAGCCGGCCTCGAGACGATCCCTGCGATCGTGCGCGAAACGGCAGACGAAGACCTGCTGCGCGATGCGCTGCTCGAAAACCTCCATCGGTCGGAGTTGAACCCGCTCGAAGAGGCATCGGCCTACCAGCAGCTGCTGGAGGACTTCGGCATCACGCAGGAGCAGCTGGCCACACGTATCGGGCGTTCTCGTCCGCAGATCAGCAACACCATCCGTCTGCTCCGGCTTCCGCTTCCGGTGCAGCAGCGGGTCGCGGCCGGTGTGCTGACCGCAGGCCACGCCCGTGCGATCCTGTCGCTCGAGGACCCCGACCAGATGCAACGCCTTGCCGACAAGGTCGTGAACGAAGACCTCTCCGTGCGCGCCACCGAGGCAGCTGCGAAGAGCCTCCCCACCAGCTCCGGCACGTCGGGAAAGACTCAGGCGGGTGCGCGACGCGCCTACCTTGATGAGGTCTCGAGTAAGCTCGGAGATCGCCTGAACACCCGGGTCCAGATCACCTTGGGTGCGCGAAAAGGCCAGGTCAAGATCGAATTCGCCTCCATTCAGGATCTGAATCGAATTCTGAAGGACATCGGCGAAGAGGAGTTCGGCGCCCGCTGAGGAGTGCGCAGCGGCCGCGGGCGCTCAGAGCGCGCGTAGGCTTGACGGGTGAGTAGTTCTTTTCCCCGCCGCGCAAGTCTTGAGGTGCTTCGTGCAGAGGCCACCGATGAGCGATCGGTGCTCGTGCATGAGCGCTTGCGGTTCGGGGAGGACCCCTGGGAGTTCATGAGCGAGCTGCCGACCACCGATGAACTGGTGGTGCTGCTGCTGCGCACCGACTGGATCGAAGTGCATGGCGGCAACGTGCGCGATCGCGCCTGGAATGACGAAGTCCTGCGCCGCATCGCGCTCGAGTACCCCGATCTGTCGAGCACCGTCTGGCAGATGATGAGTCCGGCCGTCACGCAGCGCTCCCCGCGCAGCTGAATCCGGAGAGCGTCCGTCCCGCATAGAAGAAGCCCGCCACCTCGAAAGGTGACGGGCTTCAGAGCCTTCAGCGAGAAGATCAGCCGATGAACGCGGCGAGGTCCTTCTCGAGCGCCGGCTTCGGCTTCGCGCCGATGATGGTCGTCTTGACCTCGCCCCCGTGGAAGACCTTCATCGCCGGAATCGACGTGATCTGGTACTTCATCGCGAGCTCGGGGTTCTCGTCGACGTTGAGCTTGAGGATCGTGATCTTGTCAGGGTTCTCTGCCTGGATCTCGTCAAGAACCGGCGCGACCATGCGGCACGGTCCGCACCATTCGGCCCAGAAGTCGACGAGAACGGGGCCTTCGGCCTGGAGCACGTCCTGATCCCAGGTGGCCTGGGTGGTTGCCTTGGCAGTCATGAATTCTCTCCCTTTTCAAATACTCTTCAGAAATACGTTCGGAATGTTGTGTGGGGATGACACCGGGTGAAACGTCGAGTGCCGGTGGATTGTTCCCGGATGCTCAGGCGACGATGACCTCTGCGGCTTCGGCGGCCGGCACATCAGCATCCGCCAGGTCAGCGAGGAAATGTTCGGCATCGAGCGCCGCGACGACTCCGGAACCGGCGGCCGTGGCGGCCTGACGGTAGGTGGCGTCGATCACGTCGCCGGCGGCGAAGATGCCCGGAACGGAAGTGATCGACGAGCGGCCATCTACCCAGATCGTGCCCGCGTCGGTCAGCCGCAGCTTGTCGTGCACGAGGTGCGTGCGGGGGTCGTTTCCGATCGCGACGAAGAGTCCGTCGAGCGCCAGGTCGGTCATCGTGCCGTCTTCGGTCGAGCGCAGCTTCACTCCGGTGACCGAATCGCCGCCGGTGACCTCGGCGACTTCGCTGTTCCAGATGAACTCGATCTTGTCGTTCGCGTACGCGCGCTCCTGCATGATCTTCGAGGCGCGCAGCGTGTCCTTGCGGTGGATGACGTAGACCTTCGACGCGAAGCGGGTGAGGAACGTGGCCTCTTCCATCGCCGAGTCGCCGCCGCCGACGACGGCGATCGTCTTCTCGCGGAAGAAGAAGCCGTCGCAGGTGGCGCACCACGAGACGCCGTAGCCCGACAGGCGCTCTTCACCCTCGACGCCGAGCTTGCGGTACGCGGAGCCGGTGGCGTAGATGATGGTGGATGCCTCGTGCACGTCTCCGTTGCCGAGCGTGACCTTCTTGACCGGCCCGTCGACCTCGAGCTCGGTGACATCGTCGTAGAGCACCTCAGTGCCGAAGCGCTCTGCCTGCTCCTGCATCTTCGTCATCAGCTCGGGGCCGAGGATGCCCTCGGGGAAGCCGGGGAAGTTCTCGACGTCAGTGGTCTTGGTCAGCTCGCCACCGACCTCGACGCTGCTCGCGACAAGCAGCGGGCTCAGGTTCGCGCGCGCCGCGTAGATGGCGGCGGTGAACCCGGCTGGGCCGGAACCGATGATGATGACCTGACGCATGTGCTCTCCTTGATCGGCAGACGGGAAACCGGATGCGATGAACCCGCCACGACTGCTTCAACCCATGGTAACCGCGGGACATTCCCGCAGCCTGAGGCCCGGCAAGAATCGCGCGACGGATGCTGATGTGCACGCAGGTGTGCACATCCCGCAGGCGGCGTGACCGAAGCCGCCAGCGATCAGCGCCCGGGCAGCATCCGCTTCACCAACCGCGTGGCACCCGCGAGCTCGGGGGCACGCAGCAGCACCAGCACCAGCGCATACACGATGACGGCGATCAGCCCGACGACGCCGGTGCCGACAGCGCCGAGCATCTTGTCGATGAAGGTCATACCGGTCTGCCCGGCCGTCCAGCCCGCGCCTGCGCCCATCAGCACGTAGGCGCCCCAGCCGGCAAGACCTGCGGGGATCGCGGCCATGAAGAACCGGCCGATTGACAGCAGCGTCTGCGGCAGCTCGAGGCCGCCGAGGCGCCGCCGCAGGATGAGGATGGCGATGACAGTCTGCACGAGGCCGGCAAGCGATTGTCCGAGGGCGACGGCCGCGGCGAGTTGGCTGAGGGGTGCGACGGCGGCAGCGAGGTATGAGAAGCCGATGATGAGCGCGACCTGCACCAGCGTGAACAGGAACGGCGTGCGGGTGTCGCCGAAGGCGTAGAAGGCGCGCTGCACGATGAACAGCAGCGACAGTGGTACTAGGCCCACCAGGTAGCAGACCAGTACCGGTGCTGCCTCGAGGGCCTGGGCGGCGCTCTCGGTGAAGATGCGGGTCGCAGGAACCGCCGCAACAGCGAGGGCCACTCCCGACCCCACCACGAAAAGCGACACGAAGCGCATGCACCGTGCGACGTCGCTGCGCACGTCGTCACGGCGGCCAGCAGCCGCATGCTCGGCGATCTGCGTGAAATACGGGGTGCCGATAGAGATCGCGAAGATCGAGTACGGCAACATGAACACCAGCCACGCCGCCATCATCAGAGCGGTCGACGGGTGGTCGCCGGATGCATCGGTGACGACCCTGGTCTGAATGAGGCCTGCGATCTGCCCCGCAATCACCATCAAGAACGTCCAGCCTGCGAGGGTTCCTACTTGGCCGAGACCCACGCCTCGCCAGCGGAAATCCGGACGCAGCGAGAGCCCCGTACGTCGCCAGGCGAAGAGCAGCAGCGCGGCCTGCAGGGCGATGCCGAGCGTGGCTGTGCCGCCGAGTACGGCGATCATCGTCGGATCCCAGGCGTCGACCACGTTCTGGTTGCCGCCGAACAAAGCGATGAAAATCAGGAATCCCGCGATCGAGATGATGTTGTTCGCGACGGGCGTCCACGTGTACGGGCCGAATACGCGCTTCGCGTTCAGCGTCTCGCCGATCAGGGCATAGAGACCGTAGAAGAAGACCTGCGGAAGGCACCAGTAGGCGAAGGCGGTGGCGAGTGCCAGCTGCGCTGGCGGCCAGGAGTCAACGTAGAGCATGACCAGCCACGGTGCGATCGCCATCGCGGCCGCGGTGACGATGAGGAACACCACCGTTCCGAGCGTGAACAACTTCGAGATGTAGGCGCTGCCGCCGTCTTTATGGCTGGCAGAGCGTACGATCTGCGGGATGATCACGGCGGTCAGGATGCCGGTCTGGATGATGGTGAAGACGTTGTTCGGCAGTTGATTCGCCACCGCGAACGCGTCACTGGCCTGACCGATGCTGCCGATCGCCGCGACGAGCACGATCGTTCGCACGAGCCCGGTGACGCGGGAGATGAGCGTGCCGGCGCCGAGGATCGCGCTGGCGCGGCCGAGGCTACTCATCCGTCTCCTTCGCGGGTGCGGGTTGGTTCGCGGGCGTAGACGCGGAGGCCGCATCTGTTGCGGATGCTGGCCCAGCATCCGCCGCATCAGCACCCACAGCATCCGTCTGCGCACGGCGTTTGCGCAGCACCGTCCGCACGATGCCGAACACGAGCAGCAGGCCGATCAGACCGCCGAGAATGCCGAGCCCGATGCCCTCCCACTCGGCGCGCAGCGTGACATCGGCGACCTCGGGCGATCCGATCGGAACTCCGGTGGGGCTGTACAGCCGGAAGCCCACCTGCACGTCACCACTCGCGACGCGCGCCTCGATCGGCACATCGACGCGCGTGCTGGTGGCGGCGAGGGCGGCGACTTCGGTGACCGGCTGAATGTCGAGCCGGGGAGAGGACGGGCTGCTGTTCAGCGACACGTTCACCGGCCAGGGCAGATCATTGCGCACCCACACCGGCAGCGGCGCCGCCGCAGTGAACAGCTGCACAGGTTTCGGCTGCACGATGCTCACCGAATCAAGTGTCGTCTGCACGCTGGTCGCCTGCGCGGCGACGGCTGCGGAGAAGCTCTCATCTTCGACGCCGACGCCGATGGTGCGCATGATGCGGATTCGCTCCGGAACCAGCAGCACCGCCGGCTCTTCGAGCACGCTGGAGAACGCGACCAGGCGCTTGCCATCGGCGAGCATGGCCGTGAGTGACGTCGCGCGCGACAGGTCGGGTTCGGCGCTCACCGTGGCGGATGCCGCTCGCGAACCGCGCAGCGCAGCAAGATTCACGGTCGGGCTGGCGAAGGTGCTGAGCAGTTCGCGCAACGCTACGGGTGATCGGGTCTCGGAGCGATCCAGGCCCACCAGCACGGTGTCGGAACCCTGTGCGGCATAGAAGAGCTGCCCGGCCGCGGCGGCGAGCTCGCGGTCGATGGCTGCCGGATCGGTCAGTTCGGCGGCGGCGGACAATCGAGCGGATGCTGCCGCATCCGTCACCAGCAGATCATGCTCTCCTGCTTTGCTGCGCGCACTGCTCACACCGTCGACAGATGTCGACGGCAGGATCGTGAAGACGGGATCCTGCGCGTTGAACGCGTCGAGATCGGCGTCGTTCACATCATCGCGCGGCCAGAGAATGTCGGTCTGGGCGCCGAAGATCGCGCCCAGGTCGCTGCTATCCGGCAGGGTCGGCTCCGGATCCTCCGTCGTGGTTGTGGTTGTGGTCGGTGTCGGCGCGGGTGAGGGCGTGGCCGCGGGGAAGTCCTCGTCCAGCAGCAGCGGGGTGAGATCGGGCGGCCCCAGCAACGTCTTCTGCCCGGCATGCACCTGCGTTGCCGGGTCGGCATCGGCGAACTGCAGCATGAAAAAGCTGTTCGACAGCCGCTCGAGTCGATCGAGCCAGTCGATGGCGCTCTGCGGAGCGCGCGTGCCCAGCATCCGAATCGCCGTCGGGATCGACGGGTCGACACCGAGAATCGCCGTCGTGCCGAGCACGGCATCCAGCTGCCCGGAGAGCGCGCCGTCGGGAGCCGTGAGGGTGGCGAGCTCGTCGACCGTGAGCAGCGAGCCGTTCTCGGGCGTCGCCGTGATCGGCACGAGAACGCCGACGGTCTGCTGGTCGGCCTTCGTGACGACGATGACGGTGCTCGCGGTGAGGTTCCAGTCGATCGCGGCGCCATCGGCGTCGGTGGTCTTCGCGCCGGTGAGCTGCGCGCTCACCGGATAGACGCCGGGCTTCAGGTCGCCGAGGTCGGTAGCATCCACCATCACACTGATGTCGGCGCTGTCGCCGTCGGAGACCAGGGGAGTCGGTTCGGAGGCGAGCGGTTCGAACGCTCCCGCGGCGGTTCCCGCATCGAACCATTTGTCGAGAGCGGTTCCGTCGGGCAGTGCGGTGCGGTTGAGCTCGACCTCGACGGTGCCAGCACTCAACTGCGCTTCGGTGCTGTTCGCGAGCGTGACGGTGCTGACCAGGGGCCCGTCGGGCGCGACGGCCGCGCCCATGCCGGTGGAGAGCGACATCGTGACGACGGCGTCGGCTTCGGCAGGATCAGTGGTGTCCTCGGCGGATGCCGGAGATGCGCCGCCGATCGCGACAGAGCCGACGATGAGCACCGCGGCGAGCCGGCTCAGCAGCCGCAGCGCGCGCGGGCGGGAGCCATCGCGGGGGGAGAACGCAGTCATAAGTTGGCGTCGGTGCTGCCGGAAGGCACAGTCGACGCCACCGATTCTAGGTGGCGCGGCGTAGGGAACGCTGAAGGCGCGTAGAGTGACGGCCGTGCCGGATCGCGACCACCCCCGCCCTGATCTTCCGCTCGCGCAGGCTCTTGCCGCCGATCTGGATGCTGCTGACTTCCGCTCTGACCCGCTGCGGCGGCTGTGGGGCGAGGCAGCTGACGACGCTCTCGGGCGCGGAATGCGCGAACCCGTGCTGCGTACGCTCGGTGCTCGCGACGACGCGCTGTCGACGCTGGGGCGCCTGTGGGTGCTCGGGATGCCGCAACCTCTGACGGCTGTGGAGGGTGCGTTGCCGAGGCTCGGGCTTTCTGGTGTGGCCGCCCTGGGGCTGGGTCGCGTGGACGGTTCAGAGGTTGTGCCTCTGGCTGTTATCCGCCCGCAGTCGTTCGTGGATGCCGATGGTGTCGGCGAATGGTGGATCGCCAGCGACCTCGATGAGTTGGTGCTGGGCACTTCGCTGCCCGCTGACCACGTGCTCGGCGTCGGCGGTGCTTCGCGCACACTCGCCGAACTCGTGATCGGGGCGCCCATCGAGCGTGCGCTGGATCTCGGCACCGGATGCGGCATCCAGGCGCTGCTCGTGTCGCGGCACGCATCGGTGGTCGTCGCGACCGACGTCTCTGAGCGTGCTCTGGCATATGCCGAGCTGAATGCGCAGCTGAACGGTGTGCAGAACGTCGAGGTGCGTCACGGCAGCCTGTTCGAACCGGTTGCCGGTGAAGCCTTCGACCTGATCGTGTCGAACCCGCCGTTCGTCATCACTCCGCGCGTGCACGGCGTGCCCGAATACGAATACCGGGATGGTGGACTGGTCGGCGACGCGTTGGTGGAAGCGTTTCTGCGTGAAGCGCCGGCCCACCTCACCCCGGGCGGGGCTGCGCAGCTGCTCGGCAATTGGGAGTCGCGCGATGGTGTCGCAGGGCTTGATCGGGTGCGTTCGTGGGTGCGTGAGGATGTGGATGCGTGGGTGATCCAGCGTGAGGAGCTGAGCCCGCTCGCCTACGCCGAGCTGTGGATCCGCGATGGCGGCACGCTGCCGCGCGATGCCGACTTCACTCGCCTGCTGACCGCCTGGCTCGACGACTTCGATGCCCGGGGCGTGACCGCGGTCGGTTTCGGGTACATCCTGCTGCGGCGTGGCGATGGTTCGCACCCCCTGCGCCGGTTCGAATCCATCACGCAGCCGGTGTCGAACCTCGGCCGCGCGCTCGCCGCGGGCCTTGCCGCACATGACGTGCTGGCCACCGGCATCCCGCCCCGCCTCATCACCGCTCCCGACATCACCGAAGCCCGCCACTACATGCCGGGCAACGATGATCCCAGTGTGATCGAACTGCGGCAGGGCGGGGGCTTCGGTCGCACGATCGCCGTCGACCCGGCTCTCGCAGGCTTCGTCGGAGCCTGCGACGGCGAACTGACGGTCAGCCAGATCGCGGCGGCGCTCGCCGACCTGTTCGAGGTGCCGCTGGCCGAGTTGTGGAAAGAGATGGAACCCCGTATCCGTCAACTGGTGCTCGACGGCATCCTGCTGCCTGCGGAATAGCATCCGGTATCCATGCGTTTGCATGAGACATGAAGGCTTTCGGATTCCTCTCGTTCGGGCACTACGCGGATGTGCCCGGGTCACTCACCCGCACCGCGGGCGACATGCTGCGCCAGACCATCGAGATCGCCGAGGGTGCTGACGAGATCGGCGTGAACGGCGCGTATGTGCGTGTGCACCACTGGGCGCGGCAGGCGGCCTCGCCGATGCCGTTGTTGTCGGCGATGGCCGCGCGCACGAAGCGGATCGAAGTCGGCACCGGCGTGATCGACATGCGGTACGAGAATCCGCTGCAGTTCGCTGAAGAGGCGGCCGCGCTCGACTACATCGCCGATGGTCGCATCGCACTCGGTGTGAGCCGCGGGTCACCCGAGACGGCGCTGCGCGGGTACGAAGCGTTCGGTTACGTCGACACAGAGGATGCCGAGCGCGGCAGTGTGCTCGCCCGTGACAAGTTCGATCTGTTCATGCGGGCAGTCGACGGGGAGCGCATTGCTCCCGGTGACCCGCGGATGGTCGGCGAGGGGCACTACCTTGCGATCGAGCCGCACTCGCCGACGCTGCGCGACCACATCTGGTGGGGGTCGGGGTCGCGATCGAGCGCCGTCACCACCGGTCAGCAGGGGCTGAACATGATGAGTTCCACGCTGGTCACCGAGGCGACAGGGCAGCCGTTCCACGAGTTGCAGCGAGAGCAGATCGATCTGTTCCGCGCTGCCTATAAAGACGCCGGGCACACCGGTACGCCGCGGGTGTCGGTGAGCCGAAGCGTGTTTCCTCTTGTCAACGACAGGGATCGCGCCTATTTCGGGCTGCGCAGTGCCGAGAACGGCGACCAGATCGGCGTGATCGACGGATTCCGCTCCACCTTCGGCAAGACCTACGCGGCAGAGCCCGATGTGCTTATCGAGCAGCTGAGGGCCGACGAGGCCGTGATGGCCGCTGACACCCTCATGCTGACGATCCCGAACCAGCTGGGACCGGAATACAACCTGCACGTGCTGCAGGCGTTCGCCGAACACGTTGCGCCGGCAATGGGCTGGAAACCGAACACCGAGGGGCCTGTGCAGGGTGACGCTGTGGTCTGAAGGCCGCCCGAAATACCTACCGTGCCCCTGCTCGACGATCTAGCCTGTTCACATGAACGATGTGCGACTGAGTGGGCAGCTTGTGTGCAGGGACGACGCTGAGGTGCAGCTCGTGAAAAGGCTGCTTGCGCAGCACATCACGCTGACGCGCTCGGAATCCGGGTGCGCAGCGTTCGATGTTGTGCAGACGAGCGACCCGCTGGTGTGGCAGGTCGATGAGCTGTTCGTCGATGAGGTGTCCTTCCGGGCTCATCAGGAGCGCGCAGCCCGCAGCGAATGGGGCATCGCGACGAGAGCGGTCGAACGGCGTTTCTCGATCGAGGGGCTGTCCGAGTAGCGCGAGACGCTGACCGCACGACGCCTCGGGCGTCGTTGGTGCCGCCCTCCTGAACACCAAGAAACCACTTCCTGCATGAGAAACACCTTGTGAGGATGCTTCTCGCGCAGAAAGTGGTTTCTCGAGGGGTGGGATGCGGGGCATCCCGGTGCGGGTCAGTCGGTCGACACCTTGTCGCGGCGGCGTGCGATGAGAAGCCCGAGACCGATCAGCAGCAGGATGCCAGCGGCTGCGATGTACGGAGCGCTGTCGGCGCCGGTGGTGGCCAGGCTGTCGTCATCAGCTGCGCCGTTTCCAGCATCCGTCCCCGTGCCGTCACCCGGAGTCGCATCGCCGTCGCCAGGCTCGCCATTACCGGGCTCGCCGGATCCGTCGCCGTCACCCGGCTCAGATCCGTCTTCGCCGCCGGGGACCTCCGCAGCCGTGACGGTGATCGCCACGGTGACCTCGTCGCCGCCTTCGCGGATGGCGGCGAGGGTGTGCTCGCCGGCGGGAGTGGATGCTGGAACGGTGAGGGATGCGGCGAGCATGCCGTCAGCATCCGCCGTCGCCTCTCCCACCTGCACCGGCTCCGAGCGCAGCTCGAAGCGCACCTTCTCGCCCGCCGCGAAACCGGCGCCCGTCAGCGAGACGACAGAGCCGGCCTCGACGGATGCGGCATCCAGTGTCACCGAAGCCGGAACCTGCTGTGCCGGTGGCGTCATGCCCGCCTCGGTGACCCACTTCTCACCGTCGTCGTACTTGGTGACGGTGAACTCGTCGTACACGTCGCCGACGTTCTTGTCCGTCGAGGCACCCGCGACCTTCTCGGCGAGGTACGAGCGGTAGACGAGCTGATCCTGCGATACGTCGATCACCTGGTAGGTGGTCACGCGCTCGCCGCGGATCACCTGGGTGGCGTCGTTGTTGGTCCACACGTTTCGCTCATCGGTCTCGAGGTTGTAGTGCTTCGCACCCGAGTTCGACACCATGTACACGGGCCCCGTGGTGAGGCCGGGGGTTTCGGTCGCGGTGGTGTTCTTGTAGCCGCGGGCGTAGGTGTGGTCGTGGCCCATCATGACCAGGTCGATGTCGTTGTTCTCGAACACCGGCACCCACTCGTCGCGCAGGATCGGCTCGTCGCGGCCGGCCGAGGTCGAGTACACCGGCTGGTGGAAGGTGACGACGTTCCACTTCGACGGGCTGTCACGCAGGATGCCGTCGAGCCAGGCCGCCTGGAAGCGCGTCCACAGGCGTGAGACGTCGTTCTGCGGGCACTCTTCGACCGCGCACGACGGCAGGTTGCTCGGGGTGAGGAACGTCCTGTCGCGCGTCGCGTTCAGCGTGATGAAGCGCACGTCCTGGTAGTCGGTGTAGTACGCCGTCTCCTGCGCGAACTCGCTCCAGTGCTCGAAGTACGCCTTGTACTGACGCGCGACATCCGAGTCGCCCTGGGCGAGGTTGGCGAGCTCGCCGACCGTGCCGACAGCGGGATTGTTGTGCGGGTATTCGAAGTTCGCCTTCCAGGCGGTGAGCATCTTGTCGCCGGAGTACTCGTGGTTGCCGGGCGCGGCCATCACGTTGGTGCTGGTGGCCGAGTGCTGCATGCCCTTGAACCAGTTCACCCACTCGTTCTCGTTCGAGCCGGTGTTGATCAGGTCGCCGGCATGCACCGAGCCGATCGAGCGAGGCGCGTTGGCCTCGGCCTGCTTGACGACCGAGGGCCAGGTGGTGTCGAGGCCGATCTGCGCGTCGCCGTAGTAGACGAACTGGAAGTCAGTCGCGGCGGGATCTGCCGTGCGGAACTCGTACCAGTCGCTCCAGCTGCCCGCGAGACCCACGCGGTAGCGGTAGTCGGTTGCGGGGGTCAGTTTGTCGACAGTGGCGGAGAAGTGCTGCAGCGGGTTGCCGTTGGCGAGGCCCGCGGAGTACGCGTCGACCGTGCGGGCGGTGCCGCCGGATGCTGGTGAGATCTGCACCTGACCGGTGGTGTGCGATGCGTCGCTGGCCATCCAGGTGAATGACTGCGAGGTCTCGGGAGTGGTGGTGGGCGTGAGAATCACCCGTGACGGCGGTGCGGCGACCGGCTCACCCGGGTCGTTCGCGGCCACGAGCTTCAGGCTCGACATGTCGAAGTAGATGTCGGAGCTGGATTCGCGGTCCTGATACAGCGCGACCGCGATCGTGTTCTCGCCGTCGTTGAGCACATCGCTCTTGGCGGTGAAGGTGCTCGTCAGCGGGTCGCCGTTGCTGTCGCCGGCGTACTCGATGTTGGTGGTTTCGGTGATGCGGCCATCGACGTAGCTGGCGACCTTGGTGCCGTTGACCCAGACGACGAGCGCGTCGTCGTAGGTGACGGTGCCGGCGAGGGATGCCACCTGATCGGCCACTCCGTCAGCGAGGGTGAAGTCGGTGCGGAAGAAGTACGTCGGCACCGTCGTCTTCGTGTCGCCGATGTAATGGGTCAGCAGCGTGCGCGGCTGGTGCGGGCCGACTTTGCCGAGCTCGCCCCGCTTGGCCCCGAACGAGCCCTGTGCACTCTTCCAGGTGCTGTCGTCGTAAGACGGAGTCGTCCACACGCGCAGGTTCGCGTCACCGCGGCCGGGATCGGTGTTGTCGTCGAGGTAGCGCCAGGTGCTGTCGGTGGTGATCAGCGGCGCGGTGGGCACCTCGACCTCAGCATCCGCCGAAGCGGCTGCAGGGGCGATGAGGATGCCGCCGAGAAGCGCAGCGAGGGTGGCGGCGACCACCTGTCTGCGATGCCGGGCTGCGGGTGGGAAGGGCATGTCGATCCTTCGATTGGAGGTGGTAGGGGACGCGCGCCGAAGCGCACCCACTCACCCAATCGAGTCGGGATGGCCCGCGCGTGACCGCCCGGCGACTTCCCGGTGAACGGAGGCTGCTGCCCGCCCCACGCGCCCAC
>NZ_FUKO01000038.1 GCF_900163815.1 Microbacterium esteraromaticum
GGCTCTCCTGACGTAACCGTGGGTGGTTTCGGAGTGGCTTAATGACCGCACGCCGCTTCCCGTCTAGGTTTCTGACTGTCAAAGGTTAGAAACACAGGAACGGAAAAGCGGCGTGCGAATTCTAAGAATATGGCGGACCCTGCTCGGTGTCGAGAAGACAGTTGTTGAGGACATCGATCTCGACGTGAGGAGCGGGATTCTGGTCGCTTCCGTGAGACCGTCGGCGTCGATGCGGAACCGGTGCGGGGCCTGCCAGAGGCGAAGCCCGCGCTACGACTCAGGTGCCGGTCGGAGACGCTGGCGGTCGTTGGATGCCGGCTCAATTCAAGTTCACCTCGAAGCTGATGCGCCCCGGGTGTCCTGCGCCGTCCACGGCGTGACGGTGGCCGCGGTGCCGTGGGCGCGGCATCAGAGCGGCCATACCTTGTTCTTCGACGATCAGGTGGCGTGGCTGGCCACGCAGACATCCAAGACCGCGATCACGGTATTGATGCGCATCGCGTGGCGCACGGTCGGCGCGATTATCACTCGGGTCTGGGCTGATACCGAGAAGCAATACGACCAGTTCGCTGGCCTGACCCGGATCGGCATCGATGAGATCTCCTACAAGCGCGGCCACAAATATTTGACCTGCGTCGTCGACCACGATTCGGGCCGTCTCGTCTGGGCGTCGCCGGGCCAGGACAAGACCAACCTCACGAAATTCTTCGACGCTCTAGGGCCGGAACGTTCGGCGCAGATCACGCATGTTTCCGCGGACGGGGCCGCGTGGATCGCCGCTGTCGTGGCCGTCAAGTGCCCGAACGCCGTGCGCTGCGCCGACCCGTTCCACGTCGTGAAATGGGCCACCGACGCCCTCGACGAGGCGCGGCGGGCGGCATGGAACGACGCCCGCAAAGCCGCCCGGACGAACGAGGCCCGACGGGGCCGGGGCCGACCGACAAAGGACGCACCGGCTCGCCCAGACAGCGCCCGTGCTGCCGGGGTGAAGAACTCACGTTACGCACTCTGGAAAAACCCCGAGAACCTCACCGAGAAGCAGAAAGTGAAGCTCGCCTGGATCGTGCAAACCGATCCCACCCTCGGCCGCGCCTACTACCTCAAAGAAGGACTCCGTGTGATCTTCAAGCTGCCCCACGACGAAGCGGCCGAAGCCCTCGATAAATGGGTGGCCTGGGCTCGCCGATGCCGCATCCCCGCGTTCGTGAAACTCCAGAGAAGCATCGTCAACCACCGCACCGCGATCCTCGCCTCGATCGAACACGGCCTCTCGAACGGACGGGTCGAATCGATGAATACCAAGATCCGACTCATGACCCGCATCGCCTACGGCTTCAAATCACCCGACGCACTCATCGCCCTCGCCATGCTCAGCCTCGGCGGCCACAAACCCGTGCTCCCCGGCCGGGGCTAACCCACGGAAGAGTCAGGAGAGCC
>NZ_FUKO01000048.1 GCF_900163815.1 Microbacterium esteraromaticum
CGAACCTCGATCACGCCAGCCCGCCCCACCTGCAGCTCGTCGGTGGATCGAGGCTTAGACTGGAGTGATGCGACCACTGACCGAAGCAGAGATCCGCGCGGCGATCCGCAACGCCGACGCCGACGAGATCGCTGAGATCGGCATGCCGCACGATCTCATCCTGATCGACTGGGACTACCTCGATTTCCTGTCGTGGCGGGATCCGGCATCCAGCCGCCGCGGCATCGTGATCGTAGAGAACGACGGGCGCGCCGAGGGGATCGTGCTGCGCTGCACCGACCCGAGTCGGGTGTCGTCGGGCATGTGCAACATCTGCCACACGCTGCAGCCGGGCAACCAGGTGGCGCTGTTCACGGCGCGACGCGGAGGGGCGAAGGGCAAGCGCGGCGACAGCGCCGGCACCTACATCTGCGCCGATCTGTCCTGCCACGAGAACGTGCGTCTTGCGCATCCGCTCGCGCCGAACGAGGTTCGCGCTCCCGGGCAGGCCGACATGCGTCTCGATGGCGCACGTACGCGCATGGAGCGCTTCGTCGAGCGGGTGCTCAGCGAGGCGTGAGCGGCCCGCCTTGATCCGCCTGCCCGGGTCAGCACACGTCAGACGGCGGATGCTGGGCCCCGGTCGCGGCTACGCTGGAACCCCGTCCCAGCACCATGGATCAAAGGAGAGTCATGACCGACGCCATCCTGTTCACCGTCGACGACGGCCTTGCACGACTGACGCTGAACCGCCCCGCGAGCCTGAACGCTTTCGATGTCGAGCTCGCCCACGGCTGGCGTGACGCCACTGCCGAGGCGGTCTCGCGCGATGATGTTCGTGCGATCCTCATCGATGCAGCCGGTCGTTCGTTCTGCGCGGGTGGGGACGTGCGGGCGATGGCGACCGGCATGGCTGGCGGCAGTGATCTCACGGCGCTCGCGCACATCATCAACGAGGGCATCCTCTCGCTCACGTCATCGTCGGTCCCCGTGGTCGCCGCCGCGCACGGCACAACGGCGGGCGGCGGGCTCGGCATCTTCATGTGCAGCGACTACGCCGTCATCGGCGGGCGCTCGAAGATCGGCAGCCTGTACGCGAACATCGGTCTGACCCCAGACCTCTCGGTGTCGGCGCACCTCGCGCGGGCCATCGGCGAGCGCCGGGCGCTGCAGCTGGTGCTGCAGGATCGCCTGCTCACGTCGGCCGAGGCCGTGGAGTGGGGATTGGCTGCCGAGGCCGTCGACGGAGCGGATGCTGACGCCGAAGCGGATGCTGTGCGCGAGCGCGCCGAGCAGATCGCCCGCTTCTGGCTGGCTGGCGCTGCGGGCGCCTACGGGCAGGCCAAGCGTCTCGTGCGCTCGCAGCCGGAGCGCTCATTCGCCGACCAGCTCGCCGAAGAGGCGCGGTCGATCGGCGCGGCCTTCGACACTCCTGATGCGCAGGCACGGGTCGCGGCGTTCGCGGCGGCGTCGTCGAAATCAGCGCGCTGAGCGGTGGCTGATCGCCGACCCTTCGGTTGTCCACAGGCCTTCGACCGGCATCCGCTGCCGTGGGAGGATGAGACCAGACCTTCAGGAGGGCACTCATGACTGACATCACGCCTCGAGCCGATCAGGCGCCGAAGGGATCGAAGCTACTGCGCGGCGCGATCTGGATCGCAATCGGTGCTCTGATCGCCGCCGCATTGGTGTGCGTCGTGTGGGTTCTGATCGGCGATCAGGACGGCATCATCGGGCGGGCGTTCCTCACGATCCTGCTGCTGGCGCTGTTCGCGGGAATCGCCATCGCCGAGTCGCACCTCGCTGAGAAGCGGCCAGACTGGCTGGCGCTGGCGAGCATGGTGACCTGGATCATCGTGCTGCTGGTCGGCGCGGTGAAGATCTGGCTCCCCGAGCCGAACGCGTCCTTCGGCTGGGTGATGGGCCGGTTCCTGCAGTTCTTGCTGGTCATCGGCATCCTGCAACTGGCTCTGGTTCACGTTCGTCTGTTCCAGACCGCGTCGCAGCGCTACATCACGACCTTCACGAAGGTCATCATGATGGTCACGTTCGCGCTGCTCGCCGCACTCGCCGCGATGCTGGTGTTCTTCCTGACGTTCCCCGACCTGTTCGAATACGTCGATCTGTACTGGCGGATCGTCATCGCACTGGCGATCCTCGTTGCGGTCGGCACCACGCTGATCCCGCTGCTGAACGCACTGTTCGCGCCGCGCAAGCCCCGCGAGCAGATGGCGCTGCCGCCGCAGGCCGCGCCGATGCAGACCGTCACGGGATGGCCCACCTATGCAGACGGCCGCACGCCGCTGCCGGTGATGCCTGACGGCACCCCCGACTGGAACGCGTACTACACCGGCCAGCCGACGTACGATCCGCGTGTGCAGGTGCCGAGCTTCCCCGTGGTGGATGCTGCTGCGCACGCGCCCTCGCAGGCTGCCGCGCCCTCGCAGGCGCCCGCGCCGGTGCCCGCGCAGGCGCCCGCGCAGCCAGCACCGCAGCACGCTGAACCGTTTGTGCCTTCCGCCCCGCCTGTGCCTTCGGCTCCGCCCGCGCCGCCCGCCCCGCCGGCGCCACCCGTGCCTCCGGCGGACGCACACGTGCCTCCGGCTGCCGCGCCGTCGCATGAGCCGCAGTTGCCGCCGCAGCCGGGTCAGCCGCAGCCGGGTCAGCCGCAGCATCCGACACCGCCGCCGGCGCCCGGGTCTTTCCTGCCTCCCGCGACGCCCGAGGCGCCACGATGAACGCTGTCGATCTCGGCGCGCTCGCCGCAGACATCGCTCGTGAGGCCGGCGAGCTTGCCCGGCGTCGCCGTGCTGAGGGCGTATCGCTGGCGGCGACCAAGTCGACGCTGGCCGATATCGTCACCGAAGCTGACCGCGAGGTCGAGCAGCTGATCCGCGAGCGGCTGCGCACAGAGCGACCAGAAGACGGCTTCCTCGGCGAGGAAACCGGCGCGGAGCAGGGGAAGAGCGGCCTCACCTGGGTGGTCGATCCCATCGACGGCACGGTCAACTACGCCTACGGCATCGGCGCCTATTCGGTGAGCATCGCTGTCGTCGAGGGCGAACCCGCGCCTGAGAAATGGCAGGGTGTCGCCGCGGCGGTGTCGGCGCCAGGACTCGGCGAGCTCTTCACCGCGGTGTGCGGCGAAGGCGCGTGGTTCGACGGCATCCGTCTGGCTGTGAATACCGAGACTCCCGCGGGAGCGCTGCTGGGCACCGGGTTCGGCTACGACCCGGCGACCCATGACGGCGATCTGGCGATGGTGCGCCGCGTGATGACGATCGCGCGCGACCTGCGGCGGATGGGGTCGGCGGCGATCGATCTGTCTTATGTGGCAGCCGGACGGCTCGATGGGTTTTTCGAGCGCGGGCTCAACCCGTGGGACTTCGCGGCCGGAGCGATCCTGGTACAGGAAGCCGGAGGGCGGGTCAGCCGCCTGGAGCTGGATGCTCCGCGGCCGATGCTGATCGCAGGCGGCCCCGCTGTCTACGAGCAGCTGCACACGATAATCTCGGGGGATTCCGCCGGAGCCTGAACAATTTGCCGCGGCTCATGGCATTCTCAGCTACGAGGCGCTATCGTTTACCTGATCGTTACTTTCGTTACCCGAATAGCGAGAGTTGCCGAGCGTCCCCCCGAGCTTGTCTACGACCTGAAAGTTCTGCCTTGCCACCTGTACGTCCTGAGGTTGTTTCTGCGCCTACGCGCCGTTCCAACCGACTCCGCGCAGCGTCTGCCGCCCCCGCGGATTCAGTGACTCCGGAGGACTCGCTCATTGCGGAGATCGATACGGCTGTGGTCGTCGAAACTCCCGCGCTGCTCGAGGCGACGCTGGCTGTGCCAGTCGACTTGGAACTCGGCACCGTGGAGATCTCTCCGGATGTCGAGGCAGTGGACACGACCATCGTGATGTCGAGTCGTCGCGCGCGGCGCATGGCTCAGCGCGTTGTGCCCGCAGTGCCGGCCGAGCCCGTGGAATCGCACGCTCCGGCTACGGACGCACTGCCAGAGACTCCTGTCGCTGCTGAGGCGCCCACCGTTGAGGCATTGATCTTCGATCTTCCCGACGCTGAGGACACAGCGGCATCCGATTCTGATGAGGCCGCAGCATCCGATGTCGATGTGTTCGCGGCAGCATCCGAACTCTTCGGCTTTGCTCCCATCGACGAGTCGGCGGCCGTTGCGGCAGCCGAGATCCCCGAAGCGGCGGAGCCGGTGACGGTCGGTGCGGCTCCGGTCGTGCCCCACATCGTCACGCGTCGTCAGCGTGTGGTGCGTCGCGTCGCCGCTGCGGGCGCGAGCTTCGGAATCATGGGCGTCGCCGGTCTCATCGCAGTGTCGATGACACTGCCCGCCAGCGCCAGCGCCGTTGCCGCGACGCAGCGCACCGATGCTCCGTCAGCCGCCTCGCTGGTGGCATCCACTGACGCCACGAAGGCGAAGAAGGTTGAAGACGGCGAGATCCAGGCGTTCGTCGCCTCGGACGGCGTTCAGGACGAGGCGCTCGCACGCAGCGATTCCTTCTCGACCGTGTCACTGCTCGATGTGGCAGCCGAAGAGGGCATCCGCTACTCCGACAGCCTGTACACGAACGATCCCGATGCGGCCATCCAGTGGCCGTTCATGGTGGGTGTCGCGATGAGCTCGGGGTATGGCGAGCGCTGGGGTCGTCTGCACGCCGGTATCGACCTGGTTCCTGGTGCTGGCGCACCCATCCAGGTGATCGCCGACGGAACAGTGCGCATCGCGACCGAATCCGGCGGTGCGTACGGTGTCACCGTGTACGTCGACCACGTGATCGACGGCCAGGTAGTCACCAGCCATTACGCCCACATGCAGCACGGTTCGATCCAGGTGCAGGTGGGGCAGAAGGTCAAGGTGGGCGACATCATCGGAAAGGTCGGCAACACCGGTCGTTCTTATGGTGCGCACCTGCATTTCGAGATCATCATCAACGGTTCCACGGTCAATCCGCTGACCTGGATGCGTGAGAACGCCGGTCGGTACGAGTACTGACACCTCGATTTCGTGAGAGCCGCCGACAGGTGATAATCTCATGTGGTTGCCCGGAAACGGGCAGCGCCCCGATAGCTCAGTGGCAGAGCACTTCCATGGTAAGGAAGGGGTCGTCAGTTCAATCCTGACTCGGGGCTCGCAGCATTCTTCTCCTGCGGATGGATGCCTCGCGGCAGGGTAGCTCAGCTGGTTAGAGCGCACGACTCATAATCGTGAGGTCGCGGGTTCAAGCCCCGCTCCTGCTACCAAATTGATAAGGCTGAAACCCACGACCTTACGATCAAGGATGGAACTCGGGTCCTCCTTGGTCTTGGTTGGGTGCTGCCAGGGGTTGGATGGGCTCTGCAGTCGCTCCGGTGTCGGGGTGGGGCGGCTGGGTTCGATCCCCTTTGCCACGTCGACGAGCGTCTCGAAAGGACGGGCGAGGTCGCTACGGATTTCGTCGTCGTTGTCTATGTAGATCTTGCGGAACAGTGCCTGATTGCACAGGCGTTTGCCGACGTCGTCGCTGAGGCTGTATAGGGCATGGCAGTTCTCGAGAAAGTCGACGGTGTCCGCGAGATATTCCTTGGTGTCTTGGTACTCGGAGTGCCGTTCCGTGATCAGCTGGCGAACCACTTCGAGTTCATCGCGGATGCGGTCCTGCTGGCGGATGAACTGGTTCATGTCGATGGCGTCGGCGAAGTGCAGTTCGAGCAGCTTGTCTTGCTCGCGGGTGAGACGGTCACGGGTTCGTATGAGCTCGGCGAGTTCCTGTGTGGAGGCGGCATGCTGCTTGTCGAAGTCGTCATCGATCCGGGTCCGAAGCGTGCGCTTCATTGTTGGTGTGGCCTGGATCGTCTTGTAGTGGTTGGTGATGAGCTTCTCCACCAACTCGATGGGCACGGCGCGACGGGTGCATGGAGTGCGGCGTGAGTTGCGGCCTGCGCAGATGAAGTACGGATAGATCGTCCCTGTCTTGCTCCGCGCGTGCTGGACGATCAGGCGGGAGCCGCACTGTCCGCAGTAGATGCTGCCTTTGAGGTAGTGGTCGTGGCGTTGGGTGCATTCGGCAGCGGAGGAATGAGCGCGCATCACTGTCTGGACTTGGTACCAGACCTCGGGTGGGATGATCGGCTCGTGCGCGCCGTTGTAGGTGACACCGCGATAGACGACATCGCCCTTGTAGTACGGGTTGCTGAGCATGCGGTGCAGCGAGCCGCTTCCGAGCGGCTTTGATGGACGCTTCGGTGTGGGAAGACTGACGAGGCCACGCGCGCGAAGCTCGTCGCGCAGGCGGGTGATGCTCCAGTCTCCGGTCGCGTATGCGCGGAACGCCCACGTGACCAGCGGGGCGCGGTCGGGGTCGATTTCGATGGTGCGGAGCTCGCGACCGACCTCGTCGCGCTTGCGGACGTTCAGGTAGCCGATCGGAGCTTTGGTGGGAGTGCCTCCCGTAGAGGCCTTCTGCACGAGACCCTTGGTGACTTCGGTGGCGAGGTTGCGGCTGTAGAACTCGGCGATGGAGGACATGATGCCGTGCAGCAGCATGCCAGACGGCGTCTCGTCGATGTTCTCCGTCGCGGAGACGAGCATCACGCCGGCCTCACGCAGCGCGAGATGGATGGTGACGTCGTCGGCGCGGTTGCGTGCGAGCCTGTCGACCTTGTGAACGATGCAGTACGAGATCCGGTGGGTCTTGACGTAGTCGATCATCTCCTGCAGCGCGGGACGGTCTGCCTTGCGGGCGGACTCGCCCGCGTCCACGAACTCTTTGACGATCCGGGCGCCCAGCGACTCCGCCTTCCGGTGGTTGGCTTCACGCTGTGCGGGGATGGAGAACCCCTCGTCGGTACCTCCCTTCTCCGCTTGCTCCCGCGTGGACACGCGCAAGTAGGTGATCGCCCGTGCATCGACCCCCGACGGGGGTTCTGGCATCAAGATCGCCCGGGTCTTCATCGGTCTGCTGTCCGTGCGAATTCAGCCAGATTCAGGATCTTCGGCGTCTCACCTGCATCGATGTCCACGGCGAGATGCACCTCGTCGACGCCGCAACGGTGCAGTTCTTCGACGATGGTGAAGAACGCTGGCCAAGAACGGGCGATGCGTCCCACGTCGTTGACGATGCAGATGCGGACATCGTGGAGGAGCACGTGCTGCAGGAGGGCATCCATGCCTGGCCTGTCAGCAGTCGTCATCCCAGATACGCCATCGTCATGGAACGAAGCCTCAAGACGGTAGCCGGTGCGTGAGGCGTACTTCTCGATGGCCTTGTGCATGACCTCGAAGTGGTCGCAGGCGTCGCGCCGAGCGGTCCGTATGTATCCGATGGCGGACTCAGGAGCAGAGTTGTCGCTCATGATTGTCTTCTCTCTTCGATGAGGATGACCGCACCGATATGCGGAGAGTGTGAAGACAACCCGAAGGCCTGGCCCCTTTCCACGAGGCCAGTGGGACCGGTCAAGCCGGTCAAGGTCACGCTCCGCACCCGGCGTCGCCAGAGGTGCGGCAATTCAATTCTATCCGTCTTCCTCCGCCTCTCGCCGGAAGTCTGGGGAGAGAGGTGTTGTGGATGGTGAGCTGCTGCCGTGATCCTGGCGAGAACGGTCGGCACGTTGTCCAGCGAGACGGATTAGCGCCTGCGAGAGTTTGTCGAGGTCCGGTTCATCGTGTGGATCCGTACGGACGCGCCAGGATTGCTCGGTCGGACGGTGTTGGCGGGGCATGATCATCTCCTGGGCTACGCTCGCGTCGGTCGTGTGTCGGGTTGGGTTCTGTGGGGCGAGTAGGCGCACGCTGATGCGGCCCGTGGACAGTGCTATGGATAGGGTCCAGGCTCGCAGCGCTGGTGAGAGCGCATAGTGTTTGCGAGCGATCTACCCGCTACCGCGAGCTTCTCGTGCGGCTTCCTTGGCTTCCCGAGCGCGGACATCGGCGACGGCGAACTCGACGAAGTCGGCATCGCGATCGTCGATGCGTGTCTCCTGGTCGTCTTCCTCTCGTGCGTCTTCACCGGGCCAGACCGTCTGCCGAGTTGGCCTGTCGTATTGGAGTTTCGTGCCGTTGATGGTGACCCAGTTGCGGAGCCGGTTGCAGGCGGCGGCGAAGTCCGCGTGCCACAGGAGCGGTGCGGAACCATCTCGAGTGGGGTGGTAGCAGGTGAGCCAGTGGGTGTGCAGGGCGGAGAGTTCCCAGATGAGTTCCCAGTGCCGGTGCCACATGGGCGGGATGATCGCCGCGGGCAGGCCGTAGGTCGCGCGGAGCCAGTTCACCCAGCCGTTGAGCTGCAACCACTCGTGCTCGGCTTCCCGTGCGGACAGCAGGTTCCAGTTGATCGGCGCCGGAGGAGGCGCCGGGGCAGTGAACGAGGGCCCCTCGGTCGGGGCACTGCGAGGGCCGGAGGGCTCAGGTTCAGGCTGGTCGAGCTCGGGAATGTCGTCCGGGTCGAAGCCTTCGTCGTCCATGCTGCCGCCTCCTCCGATTACTGTCGCTACATGCAGAGGTGCCCTCTCATTCCCACCCCACAGTGCCCCACCGATCGGGGGAGTCCTCGCCCCTGGGATAGCCACTGAGGGCATCGGCCTGGGGCGAAGGTCGGAGGTGCTCGGTAAAGTAGAGGGGTCAGCAAGCCGCGTGATGGCGGGCGAGGAGGTGAGGCCGGTGACCGATTCGGATCGCGGAAAACGCGAACAGGGAGCGTCGACTTCGACTTCCGTGTCGTCGACCTGAACGCCGCAGAACGATGGGGGTCGGGGATGATCGAACCGCCGCCGGACAAATCGACATGGCCTCCTGGATTGCCGAGGACGATCGCCGAGTATGCCGACGCGTACCTGGCTGATCTGCTTGACCCGTTGACTGCCGACATGCGACACGTGATCGTCCAGAGCCTCACGATGGGCTACCTGGGTGGGCCGTTCCCGGATAGGGAAATGGTACAGCGCCTGATCGAAGTGCAGACCGGGCGGATCACGCCGGCCCAGTACGACTCGTGGGTGATGGAGAGCGTGGGGCGTCTGCCGACCGCGGAGCCGGGAGGTGGCATCGGGCACATTTTGGGGCGCCTGGAGAACGGGTACGAGGTCGGCGGCACGAGGGAGAAGATGCTGGAACTGCTTTCCGCCATGGACGACACCACCTCACTCGTACCGGCGATCACCGACGCCGCGAACCGCGGACTGCTGAGCCGCGCCGAAGCCGACGCCGTATTGTCAGCCGCTCTGAGCCTTCCGGTGTTGCCGCCGGTGGTTCCCCTGCCGGACGATATCGAGCCGTTGCCGGATAACTATCCGCCGCCGACGCCGGGCTACGGGTGCGTGTCGATCCCGGCCGGGACCGTGATCCACGGGTTCGCAACCCTCGATGCCTATCAGGCGTCGCGGGAGATCATCCACCGTGTCAGCGCAGGAGAACTGGATCCGGCGGAGGGCGAGCAGATGCTCGAGGCTCTCAAGAGCGACTACATCGCCGGGGAACCATCTACCGACGCAGGATAGGCCGGACGCCCCCGCGCGCACCGACAGCGAAGACACTTCGCCGGAACCCGGTCGTCCCGTTCCGCTACAAGAACGGCCCATCCCTGGATGTGTCCGCGGAGTGGACCATGTCCCGGAGGAGAGCCGTCACCGAGACCTGTGGATCGGGAGCTGGATGTGGGGCGGGGTCGGCGCGCGACCCCAGCGACGGCCGATAATCGCGCACGTCCTGCTTGTCGAACGGTGCACGCACGCTCGGAGTCGACGCGTCGGCGCGGCCTGCCGGGGCATGTATGACGGCTGGGTCTGGGGCGCTGCCACCTGGCATGGTTGCGCCTGGTTGCTGGTTCGCTCAGTTCAGCGAGCTTGGCGTCGATCTCATCCAGCCGCGCGTGCGCGGCGCGGAGTGCTTCCGCGTGCTTGAAGGGGACGCCGATGCGCTGTTCGGCTTCGTCGAGAGTTTCCTGCTCTTGGCGGATTTCGTTGGTGAGTGTTTCGATGATGGTGGGGAGTTGGGAGGCGCGGTTCTCGAGGCGTTGTATCAGGCCGACGGTGGGGGAGAGGATCTGGTCGCGGGGGAGCCCGAAGCTGGTGCGGGGGAGGTTCTCGAGGGAGAAGTGCACCTGCACGGTCCCGAAGCTCGCGGACGCGCGGGCGTGGATCTGGAGCCCTGAGACGGAGCCGAGTCGTCCAAGGTCGCGTTCGGCGTAGTCGGAGAGGTATTGGATGTTCTGATCGCGCGCCCAGTAGGCGACGGCTTCGGCGGCGTCCACGCGGGAGTCGTAGTGGTGGCCCGAGATGGTGATCTGGAAGCGGTCGCCGCTGGTGTCGCGGATCCGGGGGAGTGCTGCGGTGAGCGCTGCGATGTCGCGCTGGGCGTGGTCGATGATCTCTGCGGCGCGGGACTTGGTGTGGTGCAGCATGGACTGGTTGCGGGAGTGGGCGCGTTCGAGGCGTTGCAGTTTCGTGTAGTCGTTCTGCGCGATGGATTTCTCCAGCATGAGCGGGTTGCCGGAGGCGATCGCTTTGGCTTCGGCGGCGGAGAGGGCTGCGGAGTCGATCTCTTCGATTTCGCGGACGTCGAGGCTGCCGCGCATGATCTGCCCGATGAACCGCGCTTTTCGTTCGATGCCCTGCCACATGTACGAGTCGAACGACCCTTCGGTGACGATACGGGTGATGACCACTTCGTCGTTCTGGTTGCCTTGTCGGATCACGCGTCCTTCGCGTTGGGCGATGTCGCTGGGCCGCCACGGGCAGTCGAGGTGGTGCAGGGCGACCGCCCTGGCTTGGACGTTCGTGCCGACGCCCATCTTCTCGGTCGACCCGACGAGGACGGCGATGTGGCCGGTGCGGGCGGCGGCGAACAGTCGTGCTTTGTCGGTGTCGGTCTTCGCTTCGTGCATGAACCGGACCGCACCGTCGGGCATCCCGCGCTGCTGGAGCTGGGCGCGGAGTTCGTCGTATACGTTCCAGCGGTCCTTGTTCGGGGTGCCGAGGTCGCAGAACACCAGCTGCAGCCCGCCGCGCACCGGGGACGGCTCATCGGTCGTCGGGTCGGTGAACGAGCGGTCGGCGTGCTGGTTCCAGACGCGGTGGATCATGTCGGCGGCGACATCCACCTTGGAGGGGCCAGATGGGGTGGCGGGGAGGACGAGGCGGACGTCGAGGGCTGCTTTGCGGCCGTCGGTGGAGATCTTCAGCATGTTGTCCTCGTCCGGGCGGACGGCTTTGCTCTGGACGCGTTCGGCACGGGTTGCGATGTCATCGATGTACGCCTGCAGCTCCCGGGTGGGTTCGATCACAACCGTGTCCGCGGCCCGCTTCCCATCTCCGCGTTCGGCGATCTCCGGCACGGGAAGCTTCAGGTCTTCGGCGGTCTTCACGTCGGCGAACACGGACCACAGCCGCAGCATCTCGGGGACGTTCTGGAATCTCGCGAAGCGTGTCTTGAGGCGGAAGGAGCTGCCGGTGGGGGACATCTCCATCTCGGTGACGGTCTCCCCGAACGTTGCCGCCCACGCGTCGAAGTGCCCGAGGCCGGCTTCTTCGAGGAGGTCGGGGCGCAGGTAGCGTTGCATGACGTACGCCTCGGTCACGGAGTTCGCGATGGGAGTCGCGGTGGCGCCGGTGACGACCCGGTCATGTCCCCGGTGGCGGAGGGATTCGAGTTTCAGGTGCAGGTCGCTGGCACGTTCGGAGCCGTCGATGGAGGCGTCGCGGATGTTGGATTCGGTGGCGAGGTTCTTGTACATGTGCATCTCGTCGACGACGACGTAGGGGAATGCTGAAGCTTTGGTTGACTCCAGGACTGCTTTGATCTGATCGATCGGGGCGGGAAGGATGAGAGTCATGCCAGTGAAGTTTTCGGAGGAGTTCAAGCGCGATGCGGTCGCGCTTGTGCTCGCGCAAGGGATGTCGCAGAAGCAGGTCTGCGCAGATTTGGGGATCTCAAAGTCCGCGCTGCAAGCGTGGGTGCGTAACGCTGAGCTGAGCGGCCGGGGGATCGTCCCCGCGGCGTCCGGTGACGGGGTGGCGCAGCGCGAGCAGGCGAAGATGCTGAAGCGGATCCGTGAGTTGGAGATGGAGAACGAGATCCTCCGGAGGGCTGCAGCGTATCTGTCGCAGGCGAACCTGAAGATCGGATCGGCCAGCCCAAAATAGTGTTCCCGCTCGTCCGTGAGATGGCCGCGGCCGGCACCCGTTCTGGGGTGTCGGTCGCGGTGGCGTGCAGGATCCTCGGCTTCTCCAAACAGGCGTACTACCAGTGGCTGCGCAAGCCGTGCTCGGATCGTGATTGGGACGAGGCGCACCTGATCAACGCCGCCCGGGACGTGTGGGACGAGGACCGATGCCAGGGGTACCGGCTCATCGCGGACGAGCTCGTCGATGACGGCTGGCAGGTCTCGGAACGCCGGGTGTGGCGGGTGTGCTCGCAGGAGGGCATGTTCTCGGCGGCGCACCGCCGCAAGGGGCGCCGGAAGCATCGCCGACCGGGTCCTGCCGTGCACGATGATCTCGTGAACCGTGAGTTCACCGCCGATGCGCCGAACCGGGTGTGGCTCACGGACATCACCGAGCACCGGACGAACGAGGGCAAGGTGTATCTCTGCGCGGTCAAGGACGTGTTCAGCAACCGCATCGTGGGGTACTCGATCAGTGACCGGATGAAGGCCCGACTGACCGTCGACGCGCTCGAGGACGCCGTCGGCCGCCGCGGGAACCCGGTCGGGGTGATCGTGCATTCGGACAGGGGCAGTCAATTTCGAAGCCGGAAATACCGGCGGACGCTGCGCCGCCACAAGCTTCGCGGATCGATGGGAAGAGTGGGCGCGTGCGCGGACAATGCTGCGATGGAGAACTGGTTCAGCCTGCTGCAGAAGAACGTCCTAAACCAGCACTCCTGGGCCACCCGCGAAGACCTCCGCCTCACGATCGTGTACTGGATCGAAGCCCGCTACCACCGACGACGACGTCAACGACGGCTCGGAAGATTGACCCCCATCGAGTTCGAGACCATCATGAAAGACCCCGCCTGTCTGGCGGCATAAGGAAACGAGTCAACCAAAGGCTCAGCATTCCCTCGGCGGCATCGGCGCAGTGGTTGACGACGGCGTTCATGCTGACGATGGCTGTCGTGATTCCCGTGACCGGCGTCCTCCTCCAGCGGTACACGCTGCGTCGCAACTTCTTCACCGCCATGGGGCTGTTCGCCGTCGGCAGCGCGGTCGCGGCGTTCGCTCCCACCTTCGACGTGCTCCTGGTCGCTCGGGTGGTGCAGGCGCTGGGCACCTCGATCATGCTGCCGCTGCTGTTCACGACGGTGATGCAGTTGGTCGCAGCGGAGAAGCGGGGCAGGACGATGGGGCTGGTCGCTATCGTGACCGCGGCCGCGCCCGCGCTGGGTCCGACGGTGTCGGGTGTGATCGTGTCGTCGCTGGGCTGGCAGTGGGTGTTCATCCTCGTGCTGCCCATCGCGGTCCTCGCGATCGCTGGGGGAGCGGTGTGGTTGCGGAATGTGACTCCGACGATGTCCGCCCGCTTCGACGTCCTCTCCGTGCTGCTGTCTGCCTTCGGCTTCTCCGGCGTCGTCTACGGGTTGGCGAGCATCGGGGAGGAGGCAGGGAGCGAGGGTGGTCTTCCGATCTGGGTTCCGCTGAGCATCGGCATTGTCGCGTTGGTCGCTCTGGTGGTTCGCCAGCTCGCGCTGCGCGAGACCGATCGGGTGCTGCTGGACGTGAGGGTCTTCACGGGCCGTCTGTTCACGGTGTCGACCGTGATGATCGTGACGGTCTCCATCTCGTTGTTCGGCTCCCTCATCCTGCTGCCGCTGTACGTGCAACAGGTGCTCGGCGAGCCCGCATATATCGCTGGTCTCATGCTGCTGCCGGGCGGTCTCCTCTCCGGCATCCTCGCCCCGTTCGTCGGCATGGTGTACGACAAGGTCGGCCCGCGCATCCTGATCCTCCCGGGAGCGGTGATCGCGACCGGCGCGATGTTCGCGTTCTCGACCCTCGGTACGAGCACGCCGGTGGGACTCGTGATCGGGATGCACATGCTGCTCAGCGTCGGGACGGCGCTCATGATGACCCCGCTCATGACCACAGCCCTCGGCTCGGTCGCCCCGAAGCTGTATTCGCACGCGAGTGCGATCGTGAACACGCTGCAACAGGTCGCCGGCGCCGCCGGCACCGCCCTGTTCATCACACTGTTCACGGTCGTATCCACCGCCACGATCAGCGGGGACGCGCTCACCGGCCTCGCAGACGGCGTCGGCACCGCGTTCCGCATCGGCGGTTTCATCAGCATCGCAGGCATCGCCCTCGCCCTGTTCCTGCGAAAGCCCGACCCGGCATCCACCACCTCACCGGCGCCCGGAGACGATCAGACTCAGACTGAAGACGCAGAGAGCGAGGTGCCGGCATGAGCACCATGCACACAGAGATCCTGGTCATCGGCGGTGGCCCCGCAGGGCTGAGTGCCGCGCTCACCCTGAGCCGTGCACGCCGAGATGTGGTGGTGCTGGACAGCGGCGAGCCGCGCAACGCCCCCGCCCAAAGAGCGCACGGACTCCTCGGATTGGAAGGCATCCGGCCCCTCGACCTCCTCGCCAGGGGACGTGAGGAAGTCACCTCCTACGGAGGCCGGATCATCCACGACCGCGTCGCCCACGCGCAGGCGGATGACGGTGCGTTCCAGGTGGAGGCCGAGAGCGGGCGCCGAATCCAGGCAGGCACACTGCTCATCGCCACCGGCACTCGCGACATCCTGCCCGACCTCCCCGGTCTCGCCGAACGATGGGGACGTGACGTCATCCACTGCCCCTACTGCCACGGCTGGGAGATCCGGGACCAGCGCATCGGAGTCCTCGCCACCGGGCCCATGTCCGCCATGCAAGCACTCATGTTCGGCCAATGGAGCCCGCAGGTGCAGTTCTACCCGCAAGGGCTCGACTACCCGGCCGACCAGCTCGCCAAGCTCACCGCCACCGGCATCACGATCGCGGACAGGCGGGTCACCGGGCTCGCCGTCCAGGGCGATGCGCTTACCGGTGTCGTCCTCGACGATACGAGGGTGAATCCGCTCGATGCTCTCGTCGTTCCCGCGACGACTCGTGCCCGCCTCGACGGACTCGACGGCCTCGGACTCCAGATCGAGGAGTCCGAGGCAGCGACCACTCTTGTGGCCGATGCCGCCGGGCACACCAGCGTGCCCGGGGTGTGGGCGGCAGGAAACGTCGTGAACCCCGCCATGCAGATCAGCGAGGCCGCGGCGAATGGCGCCCGCGTGGCCATGACCCTCAACACCGAGCTCATCTTCCAGCACGCCGAAAACAAGACCCAGGAGTCCGTCTCATGAGCAAGCCCGTCCGCGTCGATGTCTGGTCCGACGTGCAATGCATCTGGTGCTACATCTCCAGTGCCCGCCTCCGCACCGCCATCCAGCAGCACCCCGGCCCCGTCGACGTGACGTACCACTCCTTCCAGCTCACACCGGACGCGCCCCTCGAGATCGACCGCGAGGAGCAGATCCGCAAACACGGCGGGAACTCGGCACGGATGCAGCAGATCATGACCCAGCTGCGCCAGCTCACCGCCGCTGAGGATCTCCCGTACGACCCCGACCGCACCCGACCGACCAACTCGCGGATGGCGCTCGAACTCCTCCACCATGCCGGCACCCACGGCAGACGCGCCGAACTGACCGAACGGCTCTTCACCGCCCACTTCGGCGAAGGCCGCCACATCGGACGCATCGACGAACTCCTCGCCATCGCCCGCGAGGTTGGTATCGACCCCGACGACGCGCGTCAGGCGCTCACCGAGAAGCGCCACGCGGCAGGGGTCGACGCCGACATCGCCCAGGCCCATGCGTATGGCGCCAGGGGTGTCCCGTTCTACATCGTCAACGACACCTGGAGGCTTTCCGGAGCGCAACCCGGCGAACAATTCCTCGCCGCGTTCGAACAGGCCGCACGAGCATGACAGACCCGACGAACACCGACAATCCCTCGCTGCTCACCGGTGATGCCGACGCGATCTGCGCCGACGGGATCTGCGAGATACCTCCACCAGCGGTCCCCTCGAAAGGGTGCTGAGGGAACCGGACGCCGAGTGCTCTGGAGAGGGTGGAAAGACCGAAACACCAAGCCGGACGGTAGATCTGACCGAGAAAATGACGGCGGGAATGTAGCAAGTGCCACTCGTCCAGTCGACACCCGCCGCGCGGGGAGCTGAACTCCTGCCCCGCCCGAACAGGCGACCACGCCAGGGGCCGGAAACCCGTATGAAACCAACGGTTTTCGTGGTGGCTGCAACATGCGTGTCCATCCAGATACGCGCAGGAACGCACTCGGTGCCCCATCGTCTGCCTCATGGGCGGTGTCCTCGAATGGCGTGCAGCGGGCGGATCAGGTTCCTCGCCCGCGGCCGGCGGCGATGCCGTCCTGCTCGCCTCAGACGTGCCGTTCGATTACGACCCCGAGGGCGCGGCGAATCGCGTGCGATCTGCGGCTTCACCCTCACCGGCTCTTCTCGGCAGAGGGTGTGGCCGGGTATCGAGAAGTGTGATCGCACCGATGATGACGGCGCGGATCGACCATGCGAAGTAGTCGTCGGGAGTGAGGCCTGCTTCGGTGCCGACGGCCGCGGGGAGGGTGGTGAGGTCTGCGCGTTCGGCGATGGCTTCCGGCTTGTTCCTCGGGCGGCCGCCTCTGATGTGGACGAGTTCTGCGAGGGCGATGGCGTGCTCGGAGACGGTGGAGACCAGCCACGCGGCGTATCGGGGCGTCAGGTCGTGGCGGCGAACGTAGGCAGTCATCACCTCATCGATGCGTGCGACGCCTCGTTGGGAGGTCGCGTCGATCTGTGCCAGGTAGGGGCCGATGCCGGGATAGTCGTGCACAAACCGACGCAGCGCGAATGCGAGGTCCAGGATGTCTTCTTCGAGATCGCGACCGGCAGGTGCGGGAGGCGTGTGCCGGTCGATGATGCCCTCGGCGACCACCCGACGCAATACGTCGGCGCTCTCCACGTGGTTGTACACCGCGACGGTGCTGACGCCGAGTTGTGCCGCGATGGACTTGACCGTCACGTTCGGCAGGGTGATGGCGATCCCCGCATCCACGATCCGTTCCTCCGTGACAAGGCGAGGACGCCGCGGCGACACATTCATACTCCCAGCCTCTCTCACTTGCCTCTCACGAGTCCACAAAGTTAGTTTATCCTTAGTAAAGTTATTCGGGAGACGCGCTGGAGGTTGATCGACATGGACGAGACGGCACTGAGACACCTCGCCGCTGGGGTGCTGAACCATCCCGAGCATGCCGCGGGTCTTGGACATCTGGGCCTGCGGATCGAGGCGGTGACGATGCTCCCTTCCGGGCTTGTCCGGATCGGCGGTGTCTTGAGCGAGGTGACCGACCCCGCCCAGTGGGCGACACCGAACACGACGGTTCGCCTGTCTGTTCCCGTCCCCGACGATGAGCCCGTGTCGCGCGTGTACACGATCCGACGCTTCGATCCCTCCTCGAATCGGGTGGACATCGATTTCGTCGTTCATCCGGAGCCGAGCCCGGTCATGCGCTGGCTCGCGGTCGTCGCACCCGGTGACAAGATCGCAGTGGCAGGGCCACGACAGCATCAACTTCCACTGTTCGCTCCCGCCAAGCGGGTGCTGCTCCTCGCGGATTCATCGGCGGTCCCCGCGCTCGCCTCGATCCTCGCGCACTGGCCACCAGGGGTACCGGCGTCCGTGCACGCCACTGTCGCGCGCGAGGACGAGCTTGCCGAACTGCCGCCAGTCGAGGGTGTCGACGTGGAGGCGATCACGGCGGCGCCTGGGGGCGCGACTCTGCTGTTGCAGGTGGCCGAGAGGACATCGGCCGTCCCCGAGTTCTCGGTATGGGCCGCCGGTGAGCGCGACGAGATGAAGGCCATACGCTCCCACTTCCGACACGCGATCGGACTCCCGAAAGAGGCCGTCCAGGTCTTCGGCTACTGGAAGCATGGCGTCTCCAACACCACCCTCGACATTCATCGCATCCTGCACCTGAAGACGCTCCTCGACCAAGGAAAGGGGATGGCCGAGTTCGATGAATTCGACATCAACGCCTGAACCCACTCCCGAGCGCGCCGTGGCCGCAACGACGGCGAGACTCTTCTCGACACGGACTCTCCTCGTGTGCGCGGCCCTCGCTGTCGTCGCCGGGGTGATCGCACAGCTCTCCCGCGTGCTCGGTGTCGCCATCCAAGCGATCGTGCCGTGGTTGAGCTTCCCCGCACCCCTGCCCTGGTTCCTCGGCATCATGGTCGCCGTCGCCCTGTTCCGTCGCCCCGGCGTCGCCCTGATCACCGGGTTCCTCGGCATGGTCGCCTCCGCAGGAGGACTGGTGCTCGTCGGCGGGATCATCATTGAGCTCGTCTTCCTCACCGGCCGCTACCGTCGGTGGAGTCCTGCCCGCTACTACCTGGCTGCTGGCCTCATCGCCGTCGTGAACTTCGGGTTCATGTACCTCTACGCCGACTTCACCACGTTGCCAATACTCGTCCAGATCCTCGCCTTCCTGATCAGGCTCGGTCTCTACCTCGGCTACGCCTGGCTCGCGCTCTGGACCACCGCCCAGCTCGAAAGAGCCGGCATCCATGGTGTCAGCAAGGCCCGGAGCGCATCATGAGCGCCCCAATACCGACCCAGACTGCTCGCCGAACCGCACCCGGAACACCCAGGAGAAGGATCGCGCTCCTCGTCGGCGCGGCCGCCGGTCTGATCCACACCAGCTTCAGCCTCCTGTGGGCCGCAGGCGGCACCCTCCTCCTCGACACCGTTGGCCCCTGGGCCAGCACTCTCGCCGCCGCGGACCCCACCCGTCTTCAGCTCACGTTCGCGATCCTCGCCCTGGTCAAAGCCTCAGCCGCCCTCATCCCATTGCTGCTCCTGCTCCCGCACCCGCCATTGCAGCGCACGATCACTGCCATCTCCTGGATCGGCGGCATCACGCTGTTGGCAGTCTCTGCATGGCGCATCATCGGCAACCTCGCCATCCTGGTTCAGGGAGCACCCTATCCAGCGGAGACCGATCATCTTTCACTCCTGTGGAACACCGCTCTCTGGCAACCGCTGTTCTTCATCTGGGGCGCGGCGCTGATTATCGCTCTGATCCCCCTGAAGTCGAAGCGGGAGCCTTGAGCCGACCTGGCCAGTTCGCCGCGGGTTCGGTTTACCGTGCCTCGTGCGGGCTGCGTGGCCGGGCGTCGTGGTGGAGTATCTCGCCGCGGGTGAGAGGCCCATTCCTGTGGGTACCGGTGAATCATTGGGACCAGCGGACGACGGTGGTGCCGAACGCTTGGGGGACGTGAACCGATCCGTTCCCCTTCGCGCACTCAGCCCTCAATCGGCGCTCAGCCGAATGATTGCGTAGTTGAAGCGGAGCCTGCCTGGGGATAACTCCACCGCGATACGCACGCCAGCAACGCCGGTTGCACATGAGTTAGCACGTAGAAACGCAGCAGCCGATCATGCCGGAGGCCCGGAAACAAGCGTCCTCAACCCCAGGCCTTCAACCCCTCCACGAGCTCAGCTCAGAACTGAGCCTGTTCGCGTCCGCGCGGCGGCGCTTACCCGTCCCGGCCAGGATCACGGTGGCGAGCCATTCCCCGTCCGGCCCCACCTGGGACGCGGTATCGATCTTGATGGTATCCCACCCGATCAGCGATCCGTCGAGCGCCTGGACGACGATCTTATGGTCACCAAACACCGCATCCGCGGGGATCGTCACCACGGTGTCGCCTGCAGCGTCCAGGGTGACGGTACCGAGCAGCACCGGAGTGGAGTGGAGCCACACGCCGCCGGATCTAGTGGATTCTTGCCAGGTAGTCGGCGACGGCGTGCGTGTCGCCGGTATCGGTGATGAGGGCGATGTAGCCGTCTGGTCGGATGAGCACGAGCGAGCGGGGGGTCGCGTGGTAGGCCTGTGCCAGATGGCCTCCGGCGTCCGTGATCTCGTCGGGGCGGGTCGGGTGCTCGACGATGTGCAGCGTCTGGAGGTCGGAGCCGGCAGCGTCGACCGTGGTGGTTCCCGTGAAGTCCAGGAGTGTGAAGCGGCCGCCGCGCGTGAGGTCGAACAGCCGATGCTCGGCATCCGCATCCGCATCGGCGAGCCGGGTCGCGTCGGGGGCGCGGTCTCCGGCGCGCTGCTCGGCGGCATCTCCTCGGTCGTCCTGCGCCAGGGCGGAGCCGCGGTAGCCGACGTCGAGTTGGATCGTGCTCGCGTCGCGGCGGGTCGATGGGCCCTTCTGCTCGAGGGCCTGCGTGAGGCGGGCGTCCGAGAGCTCGAGGACGCTCGCGGCGATCGGCCGCCGCTCGGCCTCATAGCTGTCCAGCAGCGCGTCCGGGGCGCCGGCGGCGGCGGCGGCGAGCTTCCAGGAGAGGTTGTGCGCGTCCTGGATGCCGGTGTTCATGCCCTGTCCGCCGGCCGGGGAGTGGACGTGTGCCGCGTCCCCGGCGAGGAGCACGCGCCCGGCACGGTAGCGGTCGGCGAGGCGGACGTTGGCGCGCCAGAGCGTGGACCACTCGGGTTCGTGCAGGCGGATGTCGGTGCGACTGCTGCGCCGCTCCAGGATCGCCTGGAGGTTCTCCAGCGCGGTCTCCGCGTTCTGCCCGGGCGTGATGCTGGCCTGGAACTGGAACAGGGCGGTGGAGGGGAGTGGGCACAGGCTGACGGCGCCTTCGGGATGCCGCCACATGTGCCAGGCGTCCCGGTCCAGTCCCTCGACGGCGAGATCGGCGACGAGCATCCGCACGCCCTCGCGCGTCTCACCCGTGAACGCGATCCCGGACTGCTTACGGACGATGCTGCGCCCGCCGTCGCAGCCGACGAGCCACCGCGCGATGATCGTGGCCTTCTCCCCGGCTGTGACGATCGTCGCCGACACCGCATCGCCGGACTGCTCCACGCGCTCCAGCGTCGTACCGAACTCGACGTCGCCGCCGAACTCGGCCAGCCGCGACCGGAGCGCCTGCTCTACCCTCCACTGGGGCGTGATGAGGCTCGTCGTGTAGGGGATGTCCGGCCGGTTTCTCAGCGACTCCGGCTCGGCGCCGCCGAGCGTCACCGCGCCGTCGGGTCCGGTCGACCGCATCGGCATCGCCATCCGGCCGTGAGAGAGCACGCGGTCGATGATGCCGAGGTCTTCGAACACCTCCAGGGTGCGCGGCTGCACACCTTTGCCGCGAGATCCGGGCTGCGGGCCGGCGCCTGCTTCGATCAGGCGGAAGGGGATGCCCTTCCGTGCGAGCTCACAGGCCAGCGTGAGGCCGGTGGGACCGGCCCCGACGATCAGCACCATGGTCTCCGCTGGCGTCGGCGATGTCGCGTCGCTCATCTTCCATCCTCCTTTAAGAAAGTAAAACCTTTCTATAGGGTAGGCGTGGTTGCTGAGAAAGTAAAGACTGTCTATCGTCGAACCATGCCCACCGCGTCCACCGAGCCGTCGCGTCGACGTCGGCATGGCAAGCAGCTCGAGGCGGAGCTGCTGGCAGCGGCGTGGGAGGAGCTGGTCGAGGCCGGTTACGGCCGGCTCACGATGGATTCGGTGGCCCGGCGCGCGCGCACGAGTGAGCCGGTGCTGTACCGCCGGTGGGCCAACAAGGACGAGCTGGTCCTCGCCGCGATCGAGCGCCATAGAGACGCCAACCCCGTCGCGGTCCCGGACACCGGCTCCCTGCGCGGTGATCTGATCGCCTACCTGACGGCGATGAGCGAGGCGCGCGCGACCTTCTTCGCCGTCGCGGTGGCCGCCGCCTTCTCGGGCCTGCTCGCCGAGACTGGCCTGACCCCCGCCCAGGTCCGCGAAAGGGTCATGTCCGTCGAGGCGCTCCCCTCCAGCCGTGACATCTACCGGCGCGCTCGCGATCGCGGTGAGCTCGACCTCGGACGCATCCCGGCCGCGGTGCTGAGCATGCCGTTCGAACTGGTGCGGCACGACCTGATCATGGACCTCCGACCCCTGAAGCGCTCCCGCATCCGCGCCATCGTCGACGAACTCTTCCTGCCCCTCGTCGGACTCGACGGGCGGTGACGGCCCGCGTGCTCCAACCGGAAGCATTGGAGCGCTGCTGAAATCAGCACCGAGTTCCCGACCGGCACTCTCCGTCGTTCTTCGGGAGATCAATTGCGGATCCTCGATCTCAATGGTTAGGCTAGCCTTAGTTATTGGTGGTAACTTTCCGGAGGGGCCGATATGAGACGGATCGGGGGGCGTCCCCGTCAGATCGAGATGGGGGACATCGTCCGTGTCGGCAGGGAGATCGGACTGCATCAGCTCAGCCTGAACGCGGTCGCCGCTCGGCTTGGTGTGTCCTCGACTGCTCTGTATCGGCATGTGGACGGCCGGTGGGGCTTGGAGAGCCTGGTAGGCGAGAACATCCTCGCGGATCTGCAGTTGCCGGATGAGCCCTGCCAGGAGACGGCGCAGCATCTTCTGTCGTCCGGGCTTCGGCTGCGCTCGTTCATCCTGAAGCATCCGGGGTTGGCGGCGTATGTGCAGACGCTGTTCCCGCGAGGTGAGAGCGGTCGGCGGCTGCTCGCTGCCGAGGTCGAGGCGCTGGGTCGGCGTGGCTACGCGGCGGATGCGGCGGTCGTGCTGTCGTCGGCGGTCGCGTCGGTCGCGATCGGCTATGCAGCCGCGGAGGACCTCCAACGGCAACGAGCCGAGGGGCGTGCGCGGCAGGAGGAGAACGCCTTGGCTGCGATGGGGGACGATCCTCGGCTGGGAAAGGCCTATTGGGGGCTCCCGGACGTGGGCGCCGACGAGTATGTGCGGCTGTGGCTGGGTGCGGCGGTGCGGGCGTTCGTGGCTGCGGCGCCTCCCGGGCGCTCTCCCGAGCAGATCAGGGCGGCACTGGATGCCGCAGGAAAGGGGCTGTGATGGCCAAGCGAGGATTCGGCGGCGTGGTGATGCGCGCCTATGGGGCGCGTGATCACGAGGCGACGGTCACAGACACCGAGCTGATCTCACCGGGGTTCCTGCGGGTGCGCATGCACTCGGCGACGTTGCTGCAAGGCGATGTGCTGGCCCCGACCGCGGCCGTGCGGTTCTGGTTCCCCGATCATGAGGGGAAGGACTTCGAGCATCAGCGCGGGTACACCCTCTCCGAGGGTGATGAGGCCACCGGGGACTTCGCGGTCGACTTCGTGCTGCACGAGCCGGCTGGTCCCGCGTCGGCGTGGGCGAAGCGCGCCCAGCCCGGGATGACGGTGCAGGTGACGCCTTTCGGCAGCACCCGTTTCGATCTTCCTGCAGACCTGCCTGCCGGGTACCTGCTGATCGGGGACGCCGCGTCGATCCCGGCGATCAACGGGATCCTTGGGGTGGTGCCGGCAGAGGTGCCGGTCGAGGTCTACTTGGAGGAACACCAGGACACCGACCGCCTCATCCCGCTTGCCCCGCACCCGCGGGCCGCCGTGTACTGGGTGCCGCGTCGCGGAGAGGCCTCGCTCGCGGCGGCGATCGAGGCCCGCGATTGGTCGGACTGGTATGCGTGGGCAGCTCCGGAGTCGGGGTCGCTCAAGCAGCTGCGCGCTCGTCTGCGCGAGGAGTTCGGGTTCCCGCGCAGCGAGACCCACGCCCAGGCGTACTGGTATTACGGTCGCCCATTCGGATCGAATCGCTCCAAAGCCGCCCCGGAGCCGACGCCCGCCGAACTTCCCCTCGGGCAGGCCGCCGGCGAGCCGGCCGTCGCGGAAGAGTCCACCGTCTCGAGCACGATGGCGCCGGGGGTGCGTCGAGGCTCCTGGCGGGCGCAGGCAGGCGGCCGGCTGATCGCCCCGCTTCGCGCGACCCTCGTTGTCGGCGGCGTCCTGCAGACGATCGTCACCCTCATCCAGCTCGCTCCCTTCGTGCTGTTGGTCGAATTGGCCCGCGTGCTGCTGACGGGAGCCGACAGCGGCGCCCTGTGGTCCCTCGGGATCTGGGCGGCCGTGCTCATGGGCGCGGGGGTGCTGCTGTCGTCTGCGCTGATGCTCTGGATGCATGCGGTCGACGCGCGCTTCGCCCGCGACCTGCGCGCACGGCTGCTCGCGAAGCTCGCACGGGTGCCGTTGGGCTGGTTCGACGCGCGCGGTTCCGGGCAAGTCAAGCAGCTGGTGCAGGATGACACGCTGGCGTTGCACTACCTCGTCACCCATGCCGTGCCGGACGCGGTCGCGGCGGTGGTCGCGCCAGTCTCGGTGCTGGTGTACCTGTTCGTCGTGGACTGGCGGATCGCGCTGGCTCTGCTGCTGCCGGTGCTGGCGTACGTACTCGGGATGGCGGTGATGTTGGCCCAGTCGGGGCCGAAGACGTCGCTGGCGATGAAATGGGCGGAGCGGACGAACGTCGAAGCCGGGGCGTACCTGGAGGGGCAGCCCGTGATCCGAGTCTTCGGCGGCGCTGCCGCCTCCACTTTCCGTGCACGCCTCGGGGAGTACATCGATTTCCTGCGCGACTGGCAGCAGCCGATGATCGGGCAGCGCACCTTCATCGACCTCGTCACCCGTCCCGGGACGTTCCTGCTGCTCATCGGCGCGCTCGGCACGCTGCTTGTCACGACCGGGGGCATGGACCCGGTTGCTCTTCTTCCGTTCCTGCTGCTGGGCACCACGTTCGGAGCGCGGCTGCTGGGGATCGGCTACGGCCTGGGCGGGCTGCGTACGGGACTGATCGCGGCCCGCGATATCCAGCTCGCGCTCGACGAGCCCGAACTGGACACCGGCCCGGGAGCGACGGGCGGTGCGCAGGAGCCGGCCGGTCGTGTCGAGTTCGACCGGGTCGGCTTCTCCTACCGGCCCGGGGTTCCGGTGCTGCAGGATGTCGACCTCACCCTGGAGCCGGGCACCGTCACAGCGCTGGTCGGACCATCCGGCTCGGGCAAGTCAACCCTCGCCGCGCTGCTGGCCCGCTTCCACGACGTCCAGACCGGAGCGATCCGTGTCGGCGGGCGGGATCTTCGCGAGCTGACCGCCGACGAGCTCTACGCCAGGGTCGGGTTCGTATTCCAGCAGACGCAGCTGGTGCAGGGGACCGTGCATGAGAACATCGCTCTCGCCGTCCCCGGCGCGAGCCGGGAGCAGGTGGAGGAAGCAGCACGCGCGGCACAGCTCCATGAGCGGATCATGCGGATGCCTGACGGATACGACACGGTTCTCGGTACGGATGCGGCGCTGTCGGGCGGGGAGCGTCAGCGGCTCACGATTGCACGCACTCTCCTCGCAGACGCCCCTGTGCTCGTGCTCGATGAGGCGACCGCGTTCGCCGACCCCGAGTCCGAGTACCTGGTGCAGCGGGCCCTGAACCGGCTGACCGCCGAGCGCACTGTGCTTGTGATCGCGCACCGGCTGCACACCATCACCGGCGTGGACCGGGTCGTCGTGCTGGACCACGGCCGGATCGCCGAGGTCGGCACGCACGAGGAGCTGCTGGCACGCGACGGCCGTTACCGGCGGCTCTGGGACGCTGGCCGACCTGCGTCCGCCGTCAGCGGGAAGGAAGAACTCCGATGATCCGCTCGATGCTCGCACTATTGCCCGCAGGCAGCGCCGGTCGGGTCGCGCGGCACCTTGTGCTGACCACACTCGGCGTCATCCTGAGAGCGGCCGGGGTGGTGCTGCTCATCCCGCTGATCGCCGCACTGTTCAGCGAGGATCCCGCCGTCGCCTGGCCGTGGGCAGGGCTGCTGGCGGTGGTGACCGTCGCCGGCTGGTTCGTCGACTGGGCCGCGGCGCAGCTCGCCTATCGTCTGGGCTTCGGGATCCTCGACAATGGCCAGCGCACCCTCGCGGCCCGGATCATCGGGATCCGCCTGAACTGGTTCACGGCCGAGCACACCGCCACGACTCGGCAGGCCGTGGCCACCACCGGCCCCGATCTCGTCGGCGTCATCGTCTACTTCGTCACCCCGCTGCTCAGCGCGATCCTGCTCCCGCTGGTCATCGCCCTCGTGCTGGTGCCCATCGCCTGGCAGCTCGGCGTGGCGGCCCTGGTCGGGATCGTCGTGCTGTTCGCGGCGTTCTGGGTCTCGGGACGGCTCGGGCGCGCCGCCGACCGGGCGGCCGAGCGCGCCAACACCAGCCTGACCGAGCGGGTGCTGGAGTTCGCCCGCACCCAGCAGGCGCTCCGTGCCGCGCGGCGGGTCGAACCGGCCCGCAGCCACGCCGGTGCGGCTCTGGCCACCGCGCACAACGCCACGATGAAGACGCTGCTCCTGCAGATCCCCGGTCAGCTGCTCTTCGGGCTCGCCAGCCAGCTCGCCCTCCTCGCACTCGCCGGCACAGCCGTGATACTGACCATCCAGGGTGCCCTCAGCATCCCCCAGGCGATCGCTCTCATCGTCGTGATCGTGCGCTACCTGGAATCCTTCACCGTGTTCGCAGAGCTCTCACCCGGGCTCGAGACGGTCACCGGCACGCTGCGCCGCATCCGCGAAGTTCTCGACGCCCCGCGGGAGCCCGCGGGCGAGGCCCAGGTGGAGATCGCCGGTGCACCGCGGATCGAACTGCGCAACGTCGACTTCCGGTATGGCGGCGACGCGGCCGACGGACCACGCGTGCTCGACGATCTCGATCTCGTTTTCGAGCCCGGCACGACGACCGCGATCGTCGGTCCATCCGGGTCGGGCAAGAGCACCGTTCTCGCCCTCATCGCCGGACTGCATCACCCCGACGCCGGGGCCGTGCTCGTGAACGGGCAGGAACTGCGGAGCCTCGACGTCGACGCGCGCCGTGACCTGGTCAGCGTGGTGTTCCAGCACCCCTACCTTTTCGACGGCAGCATCCGCGACAACGTGCTCGTCGGAGACGCGGACGCCGACGAGCAGCGACTGGGCGAGGCCGCCGCCCTGGCCCGGGTTGATCGTCTCGTGAGCCGGATGCCGGACGGATGGGACAGCCGGGTCGGCGAAGCCGGCGGCAGCCTCTCGGGCGGCGAACGCCAGCGCGTCTCCATCGCCCGCGCGCTCCTCAAGCCAGCACCGGTCCTGCTCGTGGACGAGGCCACGAGCGCCCTCGACACCGAGAACGAGACCGCGGTCGCCGCCGCGTTGAGCAATGACCCCATCCCGCGCACCCGCGTGATCGTCGCGCACCGGCTCAGCAGCATTCGCTCCGCCGACCGCGTCGTGTTCCTGGAAGACGGCCGCGTCGTCGAAGACGGCACCATCCCCGAACTGCTCGCCGCCGGCGGCCGCTTCGCCGAGTTCTGGCAGCAGCAAGACGCCGCAAGCGCCTGGCGGCTCGGAACCTGACCCGCGTGCTCAACAACGCGAACATCGGGCGGCGACCACCAATGGCCCCGGCGCACTCAAATCCCGTGAACACGGGTGAAGAAATGGACGCTATCCGCTACGCGAGCGGCGACGACCAGCCGACGGTCAGCGGCCAGGCAACAACGCTGTGTGCTGCCGCCGGTATCTGCGTCCTCGCTGACACGCTGTCCTGGTTCCTGCCCACCCGCCCGACACGGACGACGACCGAGGCGCCGAACGACGAGTGTGCGCCACCTTGACCGGCGCCCTCACCGATTATCGGCGGCCTCCTCGAGCCCGGCCACGGTTGCCACGTTGGCGGGCGCTGCGTTCGGTGTAGGCGAGCAGGAGAGTCGGAATGGTTGCGATGATGGTGATCGCGAGGACCCACCAGAATGTGGTGGAGAATCCGTCAGCCTCCTCGGCCGGCGTGGTGCCGTGGTGGAGTTGACTGGTGAGGACGACGGCGAGCACGGCGGTGCCGATCGCGCCGCCGACGCGCTGGAGGATGTTGAGCTGCGGTGTCGCGTCGGGGATCTGCTCCGGCCGCAGGGCCTGGTACGCCGCGGTCATCGTCGGGAGGATCGACAGGCCGAATCCGACGCCGCGGACGACCATGACGACGCAGAGCAGCCAGTACGACGTGCTGGTGGTCAGGAACAGGAACGGGATGGTCGCGACCGTCAGGATCGCGGCGCCCGTGAACGAGGTGATCCCGGGACCGAAGCGGTCGGTGAACGGTGCGGAGATCAGCGCGCCGATCGCGGTCGGTGCGACCAGCAGCCCGGCGATGATCACATCCTCACCCCGGACGGTCTGGAGATACAACGGCATCAGGATCATGCCCCCGTAGTTCGCCGCACCGAGAGCGAACGTGGCGATCATTGCCGCGGTGAACTCCCGATTGGCGTACAGCCGGACATCCAGCAGCGGATGCTTCGACCGGAGGGCGTGCAGGACGAAGCCGGTCAGGGCCAGCACCCCGACCAGGAGCCCGGCGACAGCATTCGTGTCCAGGCCTCCCGCGACACCGATCTCTGCCAGGCCGTAGGTGATGCCCACGATCCCGAGGGACGCCAGGATCAGACCGAGCAGATCGAACCGTCCCGCGTCTGCGCCCTTGTCCATCGGCAGGAGTCGAAGGGCGAGCACGATGCCCGCGATGCCGATGGGGACGTTGAGCCAGAAGATCGCCTGCCACCCGAGCCCGGAGATGAGCAGACCCCCGACGACAGGCCCGAGCGCGGGGGCGAAGATGATCGGGATCGCCAGCAACGCGATCACCTTGCCCATCTGGCTCTTGGCGGCGTGCGCGGTCCAGATTATCGTCCCGACCGGCATGATCATCCCGCCCCCGATGCCCTGCAGCGCCCGGGCGGCGATCAGCATCTCCAGGCTCTGCGACAACGCGCACCACACCGACCCGATGGTGAACACGACCAGCGCGGCGACATACAACCGCGCGGCCCCGAACCGGCGTGCCGCCCAGCCCGTCACCGGGATGACAGCCGCGAGCGCGAGCAGGTAGGCGGTGATCACCCACTGCACCGAGTCCAGCCCCGCGTGCAGGCCGCCTGCGAGGCTGTGCACTGCCACGTTGACGATCGTCGTGTCCAGGAACGACAGCGAGGAGCCGATCATCACCACGCCGATCGCGCGGCGCAGCGCCGGCGAGAACCGCTCGTTCGCGGTCTCCGTCATCCCATCGGTCATCAGCGCGCTCCTCACGTCGGTTCACATTCGGCATCTCCAAACTAGAATGGCCGTCATGCGCGCACAGGCCAACCAGTACCCCGAAACGGCCAACCTGGTGGAGCCGGTGCTCTCGCCCGTCCTGAGCATCGACCGCGATACCGCGCAGGACCATGAGCTCCTGCATCTGCACGCACACCCGGAGCCGATGCTGACGTGGAGCTCGACCGCGACGCTGATCGGCAGTGTCGCCGGGCGTGACTGGCTGATCCCGCCCGGCTATGGGCTCTGGGTTCCCGGCGGCATCGAGCACTCCGGTGCGGTGCTGCACGCCGGCGAGATGACGACGATCACCCTCGCTGCCGACGGCAGCCCTCTCGCCTGGACCGAGCCCACCAGCTTCGCCGTCGGTTCGCTGCTGGGCGAGATCATCACCCATCTGCATCGCATCGCTCCCGACGATCCCAGCCGTTCGCCCGCGGAGGCACTCATGTTCCAGCTGCTCACCCCGCTGCCAGCGCAACATATCCACGTCACCATGCCCGCCGACCCGCGAGCTCGCGCGATCGCCGAGCTGCTCTTCGCCCACCCAGACGATCAGCGCGAGCTCACCGCCTGGGCCGACCACGTCCATGCCAGCGTCCGAACCCTGTCCCGGCTGTTCCGCGCCGAGACCGGGCTGAGCTTCGCCAGCTGGCGTACCCAGGTCCGCATCCGCGCCGCCATCCCGATGCTCGCAGACGGCACACCAGTGGCCGCCGCCGCCCGAGCAGTCGGCTACCGCAAACCCAGCGCGTTCATTGCCGCGTTCCACCGGACCACCGGTCAGACCCCCGGAACCTACCTGCCTCAGACGCGGCGGTAATCGACCCCGCATCGCCAACGGATTCGAGTGACCGCGTCCCACCGCTTTACGCGGCTCTCACCGCGCCATGCCGGACAGCTTCGCTCAGCGGTCGCTGTGGTGACTCGTTCGCGCCGGCCACCGAGTCTGAAGCGGTGACCCCTCAGCCCTCCGCACGACGTCAGCTCGTCCGGGCGGCATCCGCCGGCGGGTTCATGGCCGCGAGGCCGGCGAGGGTGTTCTCCACGATGAAGCGGTAGTAGGTCTCGCGCTGGCGCGCGGCAGGTTCGCCGCCGCGGGCGAAGGGCGTGATGAAGCCCTCGGCGAGGCGCGCCAGCCCGGGGCTTGCTTCGGCTGTTCGGCGGAATTCCGCCATCATGGTCGCGTGGTCGCGGGGCCCGTCGTCCTCGTGGATGAGGCGGTCGTCGCCGATCGTGATGGTGAGCATGGCGTTATTCAGCAGCGCCGCGTAGGCCAGGCTCGCGTGGTCTCCGAATCCGCCGCGGATCAGCGCCGCGATCCCCGTGTCGACGATCGGGAGGGCCGAGGGGAAGGTCGGTCCGTGCATGAGCAGCCACTTGGCCACGCCGGGATAGGGGGCGATCACCGCGTAGCCGGATAGCAGCAGGGCCCGGAACCATTCCTCCCACTCGAGTTCGGGTGGCGGAGGAATGAGGCGGGTGAGGACGCGCTCGACGACGCCGCGGGCGATGAGATCTTTGCCTCCGACATGGTGGTAGACGACCGACGGCGCGACATTCAGGCGACGCGCGAGATCCCTGATCGACCAGCCGAGGAGGTGCGACTCCGCGGTGAGCGCGGTCGCCGCATCCACGACCCGCTCCGGAGTCAGCCCGACATGAAACGGGGCTGCAACGGTCTCCGCCATGAGGACGCTCCTTTCTCACCCGTCCAGTGTGCCGGATAGGCGACCCACCCACGTATTGAGGTTAGGGTTACCTAACCTCTAGGATGGTCGCTATCGATTAGAACACCGTTCAGTGTACACTCGATAATGATTCTCAATAAGGACCGGAAGAAAGGCGGAACACATGGCAGCGACCAACGCGGCGATGATGCCGAATATGACGGCCGGCGATCATGCGGCGGTGGAGGAGAGCTTCTTCGTCGCGGTCAAGGGCAGTCTCGCCGCCATCATCGCATTGGCCGTCCTCGGTGCGGCGAGCAGTGTGATCCCGTTCATCGCGATCGTGGAGTTGGCCCGCACTCTGCTCCCGGCGATCGACGGAGCATCCGTCGACGCGGGCCGGGTCTGGGCGATCGTGCTCGTCGCAGTGGTCGCGTTGGTGGTGAGCTTCGGTGCAGCCTTCCTCTCCGGCGTCGTCGGTCACTTCGCCGATGCTGAGTTGCAGCATTCGCTGCGCCGGAGGATCATCCGCCACCTTCAGCGTCTCCCGCTGGGCTGGTTCGATCGCCGCAGCTCCGGCTCGGTGCGCAAGCTCGTCGAGAACGATGTGGTCGCGCTGCACCAACTGGTCGCGCACTCCATCCAGGACGTCGTCACGGCGGTCACGGTGCCGGCGATCAGTATCGTCTACCTCTTTGTCGTGGACTGGCGGATGGCGCTGGCTGCGCTCGTCCCGCTGGTCCTGATCTTCCTTCTCTACCCGCTGATGATGCGAGGTGCCGGAGAAAAGTACATCCAGTACGACGCGGCCACGCAGGCGCTATCCGGAGCGACCGTCGAGTTCGTGCAGGGCATCGCCGTCGTCAAGCGCTTCGGACAGGTGGGGCGCAGCCACCGCCGGTATCGCGATGCGACCGGTGAGTACTCGAGGTTCGTCGGCGAGTGGACGCGCGAGACCGCAGTCGTGTTCACGATCGTGGAACTGATCGCCTCGCCGATCGTCGTCCTGGCCTGGCTTCTCGTCGCCGGTGTGTGGCTGGTCACCAATGGCGGCGCCTCCCCGGTGGACGTGCTTCCTGGGCTTCTTCTGGGCCTGGGGCTGACCGCGCCGCTGATGAAGCTGGGCGCGTCGGGTCAGTTCCTGCGCAACGCGACGAAGGCTCAGCAGTCCCTGACCGAGTTCTTCGCCCTACCCTCCGTGACCCCGCCCGATGCGCCACAGACGCCGCAGGGCCACGATGTCGACTTCGAGGACGCCGCGTTCAGCTATGACGGGGAGCACCGCGTGCTCCACGAGGTCGCAGCGTCCTGCGCTCCCGGAACCGTCACCGCGCTCGTGGGCGCTTCCGGGTCGGGGAAGTCGACGCTCGCGAAGCTCGTCCCACGGTTCTATGACGTCGACGCCGGTGAGGTCGGGATCGGGGGCGCCGATGTGCGCCAGGTCGCGTCCGCCGAGCTCTACCGTCAAGTCGGCTTCGTCTTTCAGGACGTGCAGCTTCTGCGCGCGAGCCTGCGTGACAATATCCGTCTTACACGGCCCGATGCCTCCGATGAAGAGGTCGAGGCTGCCGCGCGCGCAGCCCAGATCCATGACCGGATCGTGCGCTTCGAGCATGGCTACGACGCGGTGGTCGGCGAGGACGCGAATCTCTCCGGCGGTGAGGCACAGCGGGTCACGATCGCCCGGGCGTTGCTCGCCGATGCGCCGATTCTCGTGCTGGACGAGGCGACCGCGTTCGCCGATCCGGACTCGGAAGCGGCGATCCAGTTGGCGCTGAGCACTCTCGCGGCTGATCGCACCGTGCTCGTGATCGCTCACCGGCTGCACACGATCGCAGGTGCCGACCAGATCCTCGTCCTCGACGCCGGTCGCATCATCGAGCGCGGCACGCATGCTGAACTCCTCGCCGGGGGAGGCCGCTTCGCCCAGATGTGGGCCGACTACCAAGCCAACCATGCCCGCTCCCTCCCGGAAGGAGTCCAGTCGTGATCCGTCGCCTGCTGCACTACTGCTCGCCCCGTGCCCGTCGTCTGGTGATCGCGGAGCTGAGCTTCGTGGTGGTCGCCGCTCTCCTGCAGGGCATCGCGTTTCTCCTGCTCGTGCCATTGCTGCGGGCACTGTTCCTCGGTGACCTGGAGGCGGCGTGGGGCTGGGTGGGGGCTGTCGCCGTTGCTGCCGTCGGCTACGTGCTCGCGTCGTGGTTCGCGAGCCAGATCGGGATGAAGGCCTCCACCGCCGTGCTCGACTCACTGCTGGAGCAACTCGGCGACAGTGTGGTGTCGTTGCCGGTGAGCTGGTTCTCGTCCGATCGGACGGGCCTGGTCACCGGATTGGCCACGCAGGGCGCGATGTTCGTCTCGACGATGCCCTATGCCATCCTTCGGCAGATCCTCGCCGGCTTCATCGCCCCCGGCACCGTGCTGGTCGGGATGTACTTCTTCGACTGGCGACTGGCGCTGGCGATGACCGTGATGGTGCCGATCATCGCGATCGGCTACCGCTGGCTGAGCCGCCGGATCGGCCGCGGCGACAAGGAGCATTCGGTCGCCGTCGCTGAGACCTCAAATCGGGTCGTCGAGTTCGCCCGCGCCCAGCCCGCGTTGCGCACCGCGGGCGAGGGCTCGATCGCCGACCGGCTCGTCGACCAGGCGCTCGAGAACCAGCACAAGGAGTACCGGGGCCTGCTGGTCACCGGAGGCGCAGCGATCGCGCTGTTCGCGGGGCTCGTGCAACTATCGGTCACGGTCGTTCTCGTCCTCGGAGCTTTCCTCGCCGTCGGTGGATCGATCGACATCGCAACCCTGATCGCGCTGCTCGTCCTCGGAGTGCGATTCAACGAGCCGATCGTCACCGCCGGCGACCTCGGCGGCGGCATCGCCGTCGCGAAGACCACGATCGACCGTCTCGACGAGTTCGCGGGGATCGCGCGGCTTCCCGAGCCCGAGCATCCGGCCGTACCTTCCGATTTCGGCGTCGAGTTCCAGGACGTCACTTTCGGCTACGGTGGCGACCCCGTACTGAGGGATCTCTCGTTCTCCGCTCCCGGCGGCGGGATGACGGCGATCGTGGGCCCGTCGGGTTCGGGCAAGACGACGATCACCAAGCTCATCGCCCGCTTCTACGACCCCGAGGTCGGCACCGTGCTCATCGGCGGCGTGCCGCTGCCGGAGCTCGGGACCGACGTCGTGGAGGCCGCGGTCGCTCCGGTCTTCCAGGACGTCTACCTGTTCGACGACACCATCCTGAACAACGTCTGGATCGGCAACCCCGATCTGTCCCGCGAGGAGGTCATCGCCGCCGCCACCCGCGCGCGCGTCGACGAGATCATCACGCGCCTCCCTGGCGGGTGGGATGCGCGCGTCGGGGAGGGCGGGTCGAACCTGTCGGGCGGCGAACGGCAACGGGTGTCCATCGCCCGTGCCCTGCTGAAGGATGCCCCGATCGTGCTGCTCGATGAAGCCACCAGCGCCCTCGACATCGGCAACGAGATCGCGATCGGTGACGCGATCGACTCCATCCGCTCCGGTCGCACCCTCATTGTCGTCGCCCACCGGTTGCAGACGATCATGACCGCCGACCGGATCATCATGCTCGACGGCGAAGGCAGTATCCGCGAATCCGGCGGCCACGCCGAGCTCTTGGCCCACGGCGGCGCGTACGCGCGCTACTGGAACGAGCGGGTCGACGCGGCCGGCTGGCAGCTCACCCACCACGACTGAACCACCCGACCCTTCGAAAGGACCAGACATGACCGACGACAGCCTCTCGGCAGCCACCCAGGTGGCGACTGAGACCGCGGCAGAGCGTCCCCGCTTCTCGCTGACGTTCCGTGCCCGCGACTTCCTGACTATCGCGATCTTCGCTGTCATCTACATCGTGGTGATCTTCGCCGTCGCGATGGTCGGCATCATCAGCCCGCTCGTGATGGTGATCACTCTTCCCCTCGCCCCGCTGGTCGCCGGCATCCCCTACATGCTGTTCCTCAGCCGAGTGCGGCACGGCGGCATGGTCACGCTGTTCGGCATCGTGTTCGGGCTCGCCTCGATGGGCTGGGGACACCCGTGGCAGAGCGTTCTGGTCATCGTCGGGGTCTCCCTGATCGCGGAGATCGTGCTCTTCGCCGGCCGGTACCGGTCGAGGTGGGCAGCGATCTGGGCCTACACGATCTTCTCGGCCTGGATGATCGGGCCCTGGATCCCCATGTTCCTCGACCGCGACGCCTACCTCGCTTCCCAGGGGTCGGAGTCGATGGGCAGCGAGTACGCCGCGCAGATGGACGCCCTGCTGTCCGCTCCGGTCATCCTCGGGGTGTGGGCTGCGGGGATCGTCTTCGGCTTCCTCGGCGGCTTGCTCGGCTCCGCGGTCCTGCGCAAGCACTTCGTCAAGGCGGGTCTCGCATGACAGACACGACTCTGCCCGCTGAGACCGGTACCGGTCGGCGCCTCTCGTTGCGGTTCACAGCACGCGACCTGACGGGCATAGCGATCTTCGCGGTCATCATGATCGTCGTCACCTACGCGATCGGAATGCTGGGTATCTTCTCGCCGCTGGTCTGGCTGGCGATCGTCCCCATCTCGGTGCTCGTCAACGGGATCGTGTTCATGCTCTTCCTCACGCGAGTGAAACACGCCGGGATGGTGACGCTGCTCGGCATCGTCGTCGCGCTGTTCTACCTGCTGACCGGCAACACGATCTTCAGCACGATCGGGATCATCATGCTCGCAATCCTTGCCGAGGTCGTTCTCTGGGTCGGCGGCTATCGTTCTCGGTGGGCGGCGATCTGGGCCTACACGATCTTCGCGCTGAGCTTCTTCACCCCGTTCCTGCCGCTGGTCTTCGACCGGGAGAACTACCTCCGTAGCCCCAGCTTCACCACAATGGGGGAGGAATACGTCACGGGCGCCGATGCGCTCACCACGCTGCCCGTGCTGGGAGTGCTCGCGATCGGGGTCGCGGTCGCCGGGTTCCTGGGCGGGCTGCTCGGCTCCGCGGTACTCCGCAAGCATTTTGTCCGCGCCGGCCTTGCCTGAGGTCGCGGTCCCCGCCGTCGCGGTCGCACGGCGGGGACTCGATCCACGCAGCAAGATCCTTCTCGTGCTGCTCGTCAGCCTCGCCGTGATGAGCCCCGGCGGGTTGGTGTTCGTCCCGGCGGGCATCCTACTGGCGACCGTGCTCGCCATCTCGGAGCGAGCCTGGGCGCGCGTCGTGATCATCCCCGTCGCGGCGGCCGTCCTGTACGTACTCGGCTGGGTGCTACCCCAGCTCTGGGCCCATCCACTGCTCACGGTCCTCGCGATCGGCAGCGGGTACCTCATCCGCTTCGTCGCCGCGTTCGGCGTCGGCGCCCACCTCATCGCAACGACCTCGCCCACACGGCTGAGCGCGGCACTGCGCGCCTGGCATCTGCCTCGTGCGCTCTCGGTCACCCTCGCCGTGATGCTCCGGTTCTTCCCCGTGGTCGCTGCGGAATCCGCCGCGGTGCTCGATGCCATGCGGCTGCGCGGCCTCGCCGGAGCAACGGGCCTTGCCCGGCATCCGATCCTCAGCATGGAACGGTTCACCGTGCCGATGATCGCCGCGAGCCTGCGCGCCAGCGAAGACCTGTCGGCATCGGCGATCCTGCGCGGACTCGGCTCACGCCGCGTCCCGGTGTCGCTCGATCCGCCGCAGTTCGGCCGGTCCGACCTCGCCCTGGCCGTCGCCCTTTCCATCCTCGCGGCCGTGAGCCTCCTGCTCCCCAACCCCCTGACGATGGTGATCGCATGATCGAGATATCGAGCGTCTCCTGGACCTACCCCCACGCCGAGACCCCCGCGCTGCGCGACCTCGACCTCACGGTCGCCTCCGGAGAGCTCCTCGTCCTGTGCGGCGCCTCCGGATCCGGCAAGTCGACGGCCCTGCGACTCATGAACGGCCTCGTGCCGCAGTTCCACGACGACGGGATCCTCACCGGCACCGTCACCGTCGAGGGGATGATCACCACCGGTGTCGAGCTCGACGCCCTCGGCCTGGTCACCGGCACTGTGCTGCAGCATCCCCGTCGGCAGTTCTTCACCGACTCCGCACGTGAGGAGACGGCGTTCGCAATGGAGAACTTCGGCTTTCCCCGTGAGCACATCCGCACCGGCGTCCAGGAGAAGGTCACCGAGCTCGCGCGATGGGTGCCGGTGAGCCAGCGGCTCCGGGGGCTGTCCGGCGGGCAGCAGCAGCAGGTCGCGATCGCCGCCGCCACCGCCCACGATCCGCGCATCCTCCTGTTGGACGAGCCGAGCTCCAACCTGTCCGCCGATGCCGTGCATCGACTCGCCGGCACCCTCGCGGGACTTAAGACCGCCGGGGTGACGATCGTCGTCGCCGAACACCGGCTGCGCTATCTGCAGGACCTCTTCGATCGTGTCGTGGTCATGCGGGACGGCACCATCGACAAGGAATGGACCGCAGCACAGTTCCGCGCCGTCCCTGACGATCTGCTCGCGGACGAGGGCCTGCGCGGGGACATCCGGCCGGCCGTCATTCCCATCCTTGCCGCCGCTGGCGGCAGCATCGCGCACTCCGTCCCGAACGAGCAGGCCCCCACCGCGACGCTGCACCTGGACGGCATCCGCTGCCGGCTCGGCGGCCGCAGCGTTCTCGACATCGACAAGGTGGCATTCGCCGCGGGCGAGGTCACCGCGATCCGCGGCGTCAACGGTGCCGGCAAGTCCACCCTCGCCCGCATCGTCACCGGCCTGCAGACATCCGCCGGCACCATCCGGCTCGACGGGCGGACGCTGACCCGCCGTGCACGGCAACGGGCGAGCGCGATCGTGATGCAGGACGTGCAACGACAATTGTTCACCGACAGTGTCCAGGCCGAGATCGACCTCGCGTCCACAGACGCCCCCGGATCGCCCGATACCGCCGCGGTACTCGAGGCTCTCGACCTCGCCCCTCTGGCCGAAAGGCACCCGCTGGCGTTGTCTGGTGGGCAGCAGCAGCGGGTCGTCGTCGCCGCCGCCCGCGTCGCCGGGCGCCGCATCGTCATCTTCGACGAGCCCAGCTCCGGCGTCGACCGTCGACATCTGCAGTCCATCTCCGACCAGATCCGGCAGGTCGCCGCGGACGGCGCCGTCGTGCTGCTCATCAGCCACGACGACGACCTGCTGGCCCTCGCCGCCGATCGACAACTCACCCTCACTCCCGTGGCCCAGGAGCACGGCGCGAGCACCGTCCCCGCTGCTGCCATGACACGATCGCTCAAGGAGACCGGATGACCGCCCCCACCCCACTTCCCACGTCGGAGACCGTCGTGTCCCGCCCGCAGACCCCGCTGCTGCTGGGCGCGGTGCTGCTCGTCTACCTGGGGCAGATGACGCTCAACCCGATCATCGCACCCCTGTCCCGCGAGGTCGGCCTGGCCGAGTGGCAGGTCGGGGTCACCATCAGCTCCGCCGCGCTCATGCTCGTACTCACCAGCCAGTTCTGGGGCCGCCGCTCCCAGTCCTGGGGGCGCAAACCCGTGCTCGTCGCCGCCTTCGCCCTGGCCACGGTCACGATGATCCTGTTCGCCCTGGTGGCCTGGGCCGGCATGACCGGTCTCGTCACAGGGGTTGCACTGTTCGTACTGTTCGTCCTGTTCCGCGGGATTGGCTTCGGCGCCGCGATCGCCGCTGTGCCACCGACCGCCCAGGCGTACATCGCCGACGTCACGACCGACGAAACCGCCAGGGTGAAGGGCATGGCCGGCGTCGGCGCGGTACAGGGCATCGCGATGGTCGGCGGCTCTGTCATCGGCGGCCTGCTGTCCGCCTTCGGCCTCCTCACCCCGCTCATCGCCGTGCCCGTGCTCCTGGTGGCCGGGCTCGTCCTCATCACGGTGCGTCTGCGCCGTGAGCAGCGCCACGAACTCATCGCAGAACCTGCGCGGGTGCGCCCGTTCGACCCACGCGTGTGGCCGTTCCTGCTGGCCGGGTTTGGCATGTTCACCGCCCTCGGATTCATCCAAGTCATCACCGGCTTCATCGTCCAGGACCGCCTCGGCCTCGATGCCCAGACCACCGGGCTGGTCACCGGGGGTGCGCTCCTCGCGGCAGGCGTCGGGATGATCCTCGCCCAGGCCGTCATCGTGCCCCGCAGCGGCTGGACCCCGCCCACCCTGCTCCGCGTCGGCGGGACCATCGCACTGGCAGGTTTCCTCCTGCTCATCATGGACGCCGGCCCCGTCCCGCTGTTCAGTTCGATCCTGATCATCGGCCTGGGCCTGGGGATCGCAATGCCCGGCTACACCGCCGGGCCCACACTCCTGGTGAACCGTGAGGAACAGGGCGGGCTGGCCGGGTTGATCAGCGCAACCACCGGGCTCACCTTCGTCATCGCCCCCACCGCCGGCACCGCCCTCTACGGGACATGGGCGCTCCTGCCGATCATCGTCGGCGCCGCCATCATGGCGATCATCGTCCTCTTCGTGTTTCTCCATCCACGGTTCCGGCGCATGCCCGCCGACCCGGACCCGGAGAAGCGGTAGCAGCCGATTGGCGAGAGGCTCTCACTCCACTCGCCCGCGCGGGCTGTTGATGCGAACGGGTTCAGCGTGTATCCGCCGACAGCACCAGAAGGCGACCTGAGCCCTGCCCGAACTATGAGGCGCCTGCGGTTCGTGCTGCTGGAGCTCTATCTGCAGGCGATCAAAGTGTTCCCGAACTTGCAGCACTATGCGGCCACAGCAGTCATGGGTGCCGCGTCGACACCAGCTGTGGGATATCGGCTGAAGTCCCGCAGGATCGAAGCCGTCTTCCGTCGCGCTGGTCGCCGCAACGATCCTGCTCTGCTTGAGCGGATACGCGCCGATCTCCGCGCACCCGCACTACGACAGAGCAGGAGGGTCGAAACTGTCCTGGGCACCGTCGGCACGGGGCTGCTGAGAATCCTTGAAGCGATGCGCGACACCGTCGAAGGACTCGAACGGGCTCTCACCGCGGAGCTCGCGCAACATCCCCTCGCACCCATCCATTCGCCCCCGGTATCGGTGCCGTGCCTGTAGCGCGGATCCTCGCGGAGATCGGCGATGGCACCGACCGGTTCACCACGACCGCGGTAATGAGAGTGGAGCACGATTTGCGGGACCGCGGGTCCTGTCCGGACGGCGAAGGGTGCTGTTGTGACGCGCCAGCCCTCGGCAGGGGGAGCCATGCGCAACCTCGCGGACTCAACTCGCACACACGATGCGGTTGCAAGTTGACGAATCTACACATGATCACCCTATTGATAATGAGTATCATTCTCAATATGTCTACTGTGATGGCTCGCCTCCAGTTCCGCACGTTGCTCATGGCGCGCGCCAGCATCTGGATCGCCGGGGCGATCACCGCTGTCGCGCTGCCCATGGCGGTCTATCAGCGCACGGGGCGAGCGGACCTGGCCGCCCTGCTGGCCGGCTTCATCGTGACGCCTTACATCGTCGTGGGGCTGTTTGCTGGAGCGCTGGCTGACCGCCACCGGATACGGAGCGTTGCCTTGCTGACGACGTCGGCATGCGCGCTGGCGTTCGGATCGATCCCCGTCGCTCAGATGCTCGGTGTATTGACGACGCCGCATCTGTTCGTATCGGCGCTCGTAGCGAACACCGCGCTGGTGTTCTTCGACGCGGCGATGTTCGCCGCTCTCCCGGCCATCGTCGGACGGGACCGGATTGCCGAGGCGTTCGCTTCGATGACGGCCGTCTCGACGGTGATCGGGCTGGGAGGGCCGGCATTGGGCGGGCTGATCGCCGGCTGGTGGTCGCCGGAGTACACGTTGACGATCTCGGCTGTGATGTTCGTCGTTTCCGCCGTGGTCTTCCTGATCCTCGACGAGCCCGTGCGGGAGCTGTCGCATCGTGAGACGACAATCCTTCGCGATATCGGCGCGGGACTCGGATTCATCGTCCGGAACCGGATCGTGCGCTCTCTGACCTTGCTGGGATTGGGGAACTCGATCGCCGAAGGCGTATTGAGCGGACTGGTGGTCGTCACGGTCTCGGAATGGTTCGGCATGACGTTGGACGGGCCGTATCTGGGATTCGCGTACTCGGCGATGACGGTCGGCGGGTTCCTCGGCGCGCTGATTCTCCCGCGTCTGGGCCGTCGTGTGCGTATCGGCACCATCACGACGCTCGGGCTGATCGTCGCGGCGGGCGGCCTGGCTGCGTGGAGCCAGCAGCCGTTGTACTGGATCGGTTTGGTCGCGCTCGTGGTCTATCAGATCGGTGCGACGGTCGTCATCCTCAACGGCGTGACCGAGCGTGCGCGGGTTACGCCGGACTATCTGCAGGGGCGAGTCAACACCACAGCCCGGATGTTCGCATGGGGAGGGCAGCCCGTGGGCGCCTATCTCGCTGCGGCCCTCGTCGGCACGATCGGTATCGCCGGCACCCAGCGGGTGGGCCTCGTCATCCTCATCGTCACTGCGGGCATCGCCGCTTTCGCGCTCCGCGGTCTGCGACGAGAAGAGCCGTCGAACTGACTCATCAGCGGGCGGACCGCATGGAAGGAGAGGGAATGAATGCTCCCAGCATCGCCGACGTGCCGGCACCGTGGCGAGCACTGGTGCAGGAAGTGCCGCCTGCGTCACGGTGGACGGAGATCGCCGAATCATCCCGCGGGTCGCCGGCGCGCTCGGCGTACGAGGTGGCGGCCCCAGCGCAGGCGCTGATCGCGAACCTCGATGACCGTGCTGCGCTGGAGGACTGTATCGACGTGATGGCGCTGCCCGCGGGAGCACGGGTCCTCGACGCGGCCTGTGGCCCCGGGGTCTCGAGCGCGCTGCTTGCGGGTCGCGGACACAAGGTCGTCGCGGTCGACCGCGACCAGCGGATGGCCGCGTTGGCCTGCGAAGTAGGGGCAGAGCAGGGCGTCAGCGTCATCGCCGCAGACCTGTCGGAACCGCTGCCTTTCGCTTCGGCGGAGTTCGATGCCGCCGTACTCGGAGACTGCTGGGACACCCGTTTCATGCCTGAGCTCACGCGCGTCGTGCGCACCGGGGGTTCGATCTGGGTGCGCCTGAGCAACATTCTCGCCCCCATCGGCTCCGGGGAGGATCTTGCTTGGGAGGCACGGTCATGGTCGGCGCTGAACGCCGGCTACCGGCGGGCCTTCGGTCCCGACAGCGCCCGATTCCTCTCTACGCTTCCGGCCGAGGGCTTCGATACCGCCGGAACCGTTCTGCGCCAGTCGACAGGCCGCCCCGGGGCCCTCACTGGCCTGCGACGCGCCCTGGACTTCGTGCTCTGGGAATCCCGCTTTCTTCAAGACGAACTCGACCCGGGGGAGTGGCGCCGGGTGCTCGAGGACTGGGATCCGGCTTCCGCTTCCCCGTGGTGGAGCAGGGATCACCCCCTCACGGTGCGAGCCTTCACCCTCTGGCGGCACACGGTCCGGCGGTGACGCCACTGCTCACAAGGCCGTTCAGTTGTGAGGCGAGGAATCTCTCCCCTAAGATAAAGATAATCATTCTCAATAAGCGGATGTCTGCTTGCCTCTACCCGAACTGGAAAGGTCCATACATATGCTCACTTCGACCCGTCTGCGAGGTGGCGCCCTGGTGGGTGTCCTCGCGCTTGCGGGTGGTTTGGCTCTCCCGACGGCTGCTTTCGCCGCCGAGGCTCCTGATGTCAAGGATGATCCGATCCACCTCGATACCGGGCATATCGATGCCTTCAACCTCGTCCTGAACGAGGACGACACTGCCCGTCTCGTTCTCAAGGAGGACGTGACCGGTTCGCATGTGCTGCGCACGCCTGAGTCGGTGACGCTCGCGGTGAAGAGTCAAGCCTTCTCGACCAATCTCCCCAGCGCAGGGGTGCCCGAGGGTGCACCGGCGGAGCTGTACCACCTTCCGCTGACGCAGGACCATGAGCTCATCTGGCCGGGCTGGGACAGCCAGTCGGTCGGATCGGTCTACGGCAGCCAGGCGAAGGTCGACATCGACGTGACAGCCGTGGACGGGCCAGGTGAGGTGTTCCTATGGACGACCGGTCAGTGGGGCGGCGTGGCACCGCTGCTGACCGAGGGGTGGACGTTCCCGGGAACCATCCACCAGGACTTCCTGGCGCATGTGCACGCCAACTGGGGTTTCACCCAGCCGGGCACCTACACGCTGACGGCGCACGCTGACGTGACCAGCGCCGACGGCACCCAGACGTCGACGAGTAACGAGGCGACCTACACGTTCGTCGTGGCTCCGGTCCCGACGGCGCTGTCCGTCTCCGGCGCCGAGGACGAGGTCGCACCGGGCGCCGAGGTCACTCTCACCGCCGCCCCGTCGCCCGCTGAGGCGACGTTCTCGACCTACGCCTGGCAGACGCGCGCATCGGCAGAAGCCGAGTGGACGACGGTGGACGGGGCAGCGACGTCGACGCTGACGGTCGACGCCGTCGCCGGCGCCCAGTACCGCGCGACGGTCTCCGGCGGCAAGGACTACGCCAGCGGCTCCGCTCAGCCGATCGTCGTGGAATCGGATCCGGTCACCATCTCCACCACCGGAGAGGACCCGGTGGAACAGACGATCTCCATCGCCCCGCTCGCCGACCACTATCACAGCGGCTCGCCGATCGATCTTCAGATCGTCGCCGACCCGGCCGTGGAGGACGGCACCTACCGCTGGTACCTGCAGCGCACCGATCAGGACCAGCCGGTCTTGATCGACGACGCAACCGGTGACAGACACCGCATCCCTGCTGCCGAACAGGCGCTGAACGGCGCCGAGGTCATCGCGGAGCTCGTCCAGGATGGCACGGTGCTGGCCACGTCCGAGGCCGTCACCATCGAGGTCGACGATCACGGCGCTGCACCGCTGCAGAAGGTCTCCGTCGGCGGCATCGCCGACCATTACCACACCGGCGCCACGGCGACGCTGACCGCGTCGGTCACTCCGGCCTCCGTGCTGAGCCGCTTCGAGTGGTATGTGCAGAAGGAGGGCGAGACCGCGCCGGTACTCGTCGAGGGCGAGAACGACGCGACCTACGCCTTCTCCGTCACCGAGGACCTCGCCGGAGCGGCAGTGATCGCCACGCTCACCTATGACAACGGCGACAGCTACGTGGAATCCGCCCCCGTCATCGTGAAACTCGACGATCACGGGCACGAGGTGCCGGACACCGACCTGACGATCTCGACGAACCGCGATGCGGACGACTACTGGGTCGGGCAGACGGCGACGCTGACGGCAGAGCAGTCCACCCCGACGGGCCTGACCGAGCACCAGTGGCTCGTGAAGCTTCCCGGCGCTGACGGCTTCGCCGCCGTGGACGGCCAGACCGCCGCCGAGTACTCGTTCAAGCCCACCCTCGCCAACAGCGGCGTCCAGGTGAAGGTCCAGCTCCTGCACGACGGTGAGATGCACGCCGAGTCGGCGCCGATCACCATCACGACGCAGCAGCGCGAGCCCGTCACGACTCTCACGGTGACCGCCGACAAGGAGTCGTACGCTGCCGGTGAGACGGCTCAGCTGACGAGCACGCAGAACCCGCAGACGGACGAGTCCCACTACCACTGGTACGTGAAGCGCGCGGGCGCCTCGGACTTCGTCTGGGTCGACCAGTCTCGCGACAAGGCTCTCGCCTACCCGGTCACTGCCGAGGACGACGGCGCGCAGCTCGTGTTGCGCCTGTTCGACGACACTCACGCGATGATCGCCGAATCCGAGCCGCACACGCTGGCCGTCGCCACCGGCGGCACGCACCCGCAGCCGATCACCGATCTGAGCATCGATGGTCTTGCCGCCGGCTACCACGTCGGTGAGACCGCGACGCTCACGGCGGTGCAGAACCCGGCGACGGACGAGGACCACTATCACTGGTTCATCCAGCGCTCGGGCGATGCGGACTTCTCCGTGATCTCCGGTGCCGGAGAGGCGACGCTCACGCATGAGGTCGCTGAGGCGGATGCCGGTGCACAGATCGTCGCGAAGCTGTACGACCATGACCACACTCTGGTCGCGGAGTCCGCTCCGGTGACGCTGACCGTGCTTCCGGGCGACCCCAAGCCCGCCACGGCGCCGTCCGCGCAGACGGAGGATGCGCTCGACGGCGTGGATGAGGGCGGCATCACCGCGTCCACGACCACTCCCACGGCCGGGCAGGTCATCACCGTCCAGGTCGGGGAGGGAACAGAGCACGCAGGCGAGTGGGTGGCTGCATGGCTGTTCTCCGACCCGGTGCTGCTGGGCGGCGACTGGGTCCAGGTCGGAGCGGACGGCACGATCGCGGTCACGATCCCGGCGGACACGACCGCGGAGGCTCACCGGCTCGCCGTGTTCGACGCGGACGGTCAGCTGATCGGCTGGCAGCAGTTGCAGGTCGCCGCCGCCACCAGCGACCCCGGTACCGGTGCGGGACCGGCCGGTCTGCCCAGTACGGGTGGGGAGATCAACGGCATCGTGCTCGGCACGGCCGGCATGCTCCTGGTCGCCGGCATGATCCTGCTCCTGGCGCGTCGCCGCCGCGGAGCGGACGGGATCGTCTCCGAGTAGGGATCCCGGGGCGGTGACGGGAGGGCTTCCCCGTCACCGCCCCCTCTTGTATGCATGCGATGCCTCGGCATCCGGAAAGGAACACGTGTCGCCCCCTCGCACCGTCGGCATCGCCGTCTCGATCGTCCTGGCGATGGCCGCGTCGGGATGCGCCAGTGCTTCCCCGACAGAACCGGACGACGGTCGTGTCCGCGTCGTGACCACGACAGGTATCCTCGCCGACCTCGCACAGCACGTCGCCGGGGATCGGGCAGAGGTGATCTCGCTCGTGCCGGAGGGCGGAGACCCGCACAGCTACGAGCCGTCGCTGCGCGACGTGCGCGATATCGTCTACGCCGATGTGGCCTTCTCCAACTACCTGATGCTCGAGGAGCAGAACCTCATCAAGGCGCTGGACACGAACCTGCCCGACGGGGTCCCGAACATCTCCCTGGCCGAGGAGGCCGTCAAGTACGCCGCGGAGATCATCCCTCTCGTCGAGGACGTGTCCCTGGACACGATCTGGCTCGGCCTGCGGGTGAAAGGAGACGGTGCCGAGCTGGGCGCGACCCGCTCCTCCGACATCCTGCTCTCCGCCACCGGCATGGAAGGGCCGGGAGATCTGATCGCCTACCTCACCGGAAGCTTCGGCGACGTCGACGTCTACTTCGACTCCTCCGACGGCTTCGACGCCGCCGGAGGGTACCGCGACGACACGGTGATCCTTCCCCCCGACGCGCACACGCACCTGAGCTGGGCGTTCACACAGCCGGGAATCTACACACTGGACCTGCAGGCGAAACTGCAGGTCGCTCCGGACCAGCAGCCCCTCGACGTCGCCACCGGGAAGGTCACCTTCGCCGTCGGCGTCGACCCGTACACGGTGCCGGGCACATCTGATCCCACAGTGCTGAACGGCGGCCACTCCGACATTACGATCGACCTGGACGAGGCAGGGTTCGAGGTCCTGCTGGATCACGAGCACGGCTCCGCAGACGTGCACCAGGAATTCTTCCCCCTCGATGAGGTGGTCGTGGAGGTGCCCAACAAGGCCCTGCACGAGATCCCCGGCGATCCCGCCTACCGGTTCCTGGGACGTGCAGGAGAGGCGATCTACCAGCTCCCGCAGGCGGTGCTCGGCAAGCACGTGCACGGGGAGATCGACCCGCACCTGTGGCAGAACGTCCGCAACGCCATGTCCTACACCGAGATCATCCGCGACACCCTTATCGAGGTTGATCCGGCCGGCACCGCCGACTACACGAAGAACGCCGCAGCGTACCTCCGGGAGCTCAGCGCACTGGACACCGAGGTGCGCGACACGATCGCCGAGATCCCTCGATCGCAGCGCACGCTCGTGACCACGCACGATGCGTTCGGCTACCTCGCGCAGGCCTACGACCTCGATATCTCCGGCTTCGTCACCCCGAACCCCGCGGTCGAGCCGTCTCTGGCCGAGCGGAAACGTCTGACCGAGACCATCCGCAACCTGCATGTACCCGCCGTGTTCCTCGAACCCAACCTCGCCGCCCGCTCCTCCACACTCGTCGAAGTGGCGAAGGACCAGGGGGTCGAGGTCTGCACCATCTACGGCGACGCCTTCAGCGAGACCGTGACCACCTATATCGACATGATGCGCTTCAACGCACGATCCATCCGCGACTGCCTCGGCACGCCCGAAGGAGAACAATGACCACCCGCCGCATCCGCCGCCCCCTCACCATGGCCTCCGCACTCATCCTGGCCGGACTCGCCGTGCTCGCGCCCGTGTCCGCCTCGGCAGAAGGCGACGACGATCTCGATCAGACGATCGACCCGAACCAGACGCAGGGGACAGGACAGGTCGTGCTCGACCAGGGGCACGTGGACTTCGGCCCCACGCTGAGCACGGGGGAGTGGATCGTCCAGATCCACGACGACACCGCACGACCCTCCTATTGGCGCCACCTCGACGACGTGGTCCTCAAGGTCGCCGACGCGGCCATCCTCCCCATCCCGGACGCAGAGGCGTACCGCTTCCTCGGACAGGAACCCGGCACCGAGGTGTGGGTGGTGCCGCAGACCCAGAATCCCGACGTCGTCTGGGCGGGGTGGAACACCCAGGAACCGAACGTGATCGAGTCACTGAACCTGGGGACGACCCTCAGCGTCCTGGGGATGGAAGGACCAGGCGATGTCGTGGTCTACCTGCAGAGCGGCAACTTCGGCGACCCGCAACCGTTGTGGTCGTCATTGGAGCCCTTCCCGCAGCAGTCGTGGATCGAGGTGAACCAGCACACCCACGCCAACTGGGTCTTCAGCGAACCGGGGATCTACCTCGTCGAACTCCAGTTCGATGCGGAGTTGAACACCGGCGAGTCCGTCTCCGCACGCGACACCCTCCGCTTCGTCGTCGGCGACGCCACGGATGCCGAGGAGGCATTCGGCATGGAGTTCGACCAGTCCGTCATCGCAGAGACCGCCGCCCCGGATCCGTCCGATGACACCGCCGGTCCGGCCGCAGACCGCGATCAGGACGGCGACGGCACGTTCGCGACTCTCATCTGGAGTGTGGTCGGAGTGGTCGCTGTCGTCCTCGTGATCGCGATCATCGTGGTCGTCACCGCATCTCGTCGGGCGAAGGCCCGCGCCCTCGCCGCCCGAAATGTGAAGGAACCGACCGAATGAGTGCCCTCGACGTCATCGACCTGACCGTCCACCTGGGCGGCAGGCGCGTCCTGCACGACATCGACCTGAGCGTTGAGACCGGTGAGTTCGTCGGTCTGATCGGACCGAACGGGGCAGGCAAGACCACTCTGCTGCGCTCTATCCTCGGCCTGATCCGCACCGAGAACGGCCGCGTCGACGTCGATGGCCGCACCGGCGCACAGGCGCGCTCCAGGATCGGCTACGTGCCGCAGCGTCACGAGTTCGCCTGGGACTTCCCCATCAGCGTCGAGGATGCCGTGATGACCGGCCGGATCCGGCGGATCGGATGGCTGCGCCGGCCCGGGGTGGCGGACTTCGACGCCGTGGCCGAGGCCCTCGAACGCGTCCACATGGACCACCTCAGAGCGCGGCCGGTCGGCGAGCTCTCCGGCGGACAGCGCCAACGCGTCCTCGTCGCCCGCGCACTCGCGCTGCGCCCACGGCTCCTGCTGCTGGACGAGCCGTTCACCGGTCTCGACATGCCCACCCAGGAGCTGCTCATCGAGCTGTTCCGAGATCTCGCCGCCGAGGACAAGGCCGTGCTGATGACGACCCACGACCTGGTCGGCGCCCTGCACGAATGCTCCCGCCTGTGCCTGATCAACCGCACCATCATCGCCGACGGCACAGCGTCGACCCTCAACGACCCTGAGATCTGGATGCGCGCCTTCGACGTGAAAGCCACCAACCCGCTGCTGAAGACCCTGGGGGTGTCGGCCTGATGCTCTCTCCCATCGACTTCATCCAGGACCTGCTCAACCCCGACCTGGGATTCCTACCCAAGGCGCTGATCATCGCCGTGATGTCCAGCATCGTCTGCGGAGTGATCGGCTGCTACGTGGTACTGCGCGGTATGGCATTCATCGGCGACGCCGTCGCCCATGCCGTCTTCCCCGGGCTCGCCGTCGCCTTCGTCATCCAGGGCAACCTGGTCCTCGGCGGCGCCGTCGCCGGCGTCCTGACGGCGATCCTCGTCGCCGTGTTCTCCCAGAACCGGCGGATCAAGGAGGACTCCATCATCGGGGTCTTCTTCGTCGCCGCCTTCGCCCTCGGCATCGTCGTCATCTCCCAGGCACCCGGATACGCCGGCTCTCTGCAGCAGTTCCTCTTCGGCTCCATCACCGGCATCCCCGACGAGGACATCTACACCGTCGCGATCACCGGCATCCTCCTGCTGCTGACGGTCTTCCTGTTCCACAAGGAGTTCGTCGCGGTCACCCTCGACCGCGAGATGGCACGCTCCACCGGCATCCCCGTCTTCGTCCTCGACCTCGTGCTCTACGTCATGGTCGCGATCGCGATCGTCATCTCCATCCAGACCATCGGCAACATCCTCGTCCTGGCTCTGCTGATCACCCCGGCCGCAGCGGCACGGCTGCTCACCGACCGGCTCGGGCTGATGATGCTCCTCGCCCCGATCATCGGCGGGTCCTCCGCCCTCGTCGGCCTCTACGTCTCGTGGAGCTTCGACCTCCCCGTCGGCGGCATGATCGTCCTCATCGCGACCGCCGTATTCCTTCTCGCCTGGTTCTTCGCCCCCCGGCACGGACTGCTGATGAACTACCTCCGCCGCCGCGCACAACCGGTCGAGACCGCCTCACCGTCGCCGACACCGGGACCCCGCCGGGAGGCCGCAGATTCCTCCGCACCGCACGTTGAAGAGAGTGTTCTCCGATGACCATCCTGCATCCGGCCCCACGACACCGCACCCGGGCGACCGGCGTAGCCGCATTGCTCGCACTGGCACTGACCGCGCTGACTCCGCTGAGCGCCAGCGCCGCAGCAGAACTGCCCGCTGCCGGCGCGACCCTCGCCCAGATCGCCCCTGGCGCCGACGGATCGCTCGAACTGGGCATCGCCGATACCAACGGGCAACCGGTGCTCTCAGACACGATGATCACCGTCGACGGCACGGCACGGTTCACCGCCCACTTGGACACCTCCGCCATGGATGCCACCGCGGGCACCGTGCAGCTCCGGTGGAGCGAGATCGTCCTCCCGGGCGGAGTAGCCGCCGACAACTCGGGCTCGACGACGCCGCAGGCCGTGGTCACCTCGGAGGACGGCAGCGCGTGGTTGTTGGGCACGGCGACGGACGCGCCTGAGCACGCGCCACTCGATGCGGGCGCCACCACTCCTACATCGTGGTATTTCACGGCACCGGGCGACTACTCTCTGACGGCCACGGCAACGCTGGTCGATGCCGAGGGGACGGTCGTGGGCGAGAGCGCGCCGACCACGATGTTGTTCCGAGTCACCGACCCGCTCCCACCCGCGCCAGCACCGGCCCCCGAGCCGGAACCGCAGACGGATACCGATCCAGAAGCCGGAGCCGAGGCCGAGGTCACCCCCGACGCCGACGGCGCGGGGGAGCAGGACACCCCCGCGCCGGGAGACGCCGGTACCACAGATGACGCGGAGGACATCCCCCAGCCCGACGGCCAGTCCGACCAGCCCGCCCCGCCGAGCCAGGAGAAGACCATCGTCGGCGCCGTCCACACCGACGCGGTCTCCGCATATGTCGACAACGGCACCCTCGTGCTGCAGTCCAAGGCGGACATGGACGTCGACGGAGATACGCAGATCGATCTCGGCAGCCGCCTCGAGACCCGGCGTCTGCTCTTCCACGTCAACGACAAGGCGAAGCAGGCCTTCCCGGGCGCACCAGGATACGAATTCCTCGGCGCACCGGGGAGCACCATCTGGATGGCGCCGCAGACGCAGGACCACGACATCATCTGGCCCGGCTTCAGCACGGAAGATCCCAACCTGCGCGCCGCCGTCGACCCCAACGCACGCCTCACGGTGACGCTCGACACGGTCACCGGACCCGGCGACGTCGAAGTGTTCCAGAACGGGCCATCCCGGGTGTTCAGCTCCAAGGACCAGCTGACGCCCTGGACCCTCGGTGTTCCCCAGCACACCCACATGAACTGGGTGTTCACCAAGGCCGGCACCTACACGCTGACCTTCTCGATGACCGGGAAGGTCGATGGCCGTCAGCAGACGGCGACGAACGACTACGTCTTCGTCGTCGGGGATCTCGATGCGCACACGCAATCCTCCTCGGTCACGCTGCGCAGCTCGACGAAGGAACTCGACGCCGGCGAGGCGATCCTGCTGACCAGCGAGGTCAGCCCCGCAGATGTCGTCGGCGCCGTGCAGTTCCGCGACGAGAAGAGCAACTCGATTCTCGGGCACACCCCCGTGAAAGACGGGAAAGCAGAACTCCGGACCGATTCGCTCACCTCCGGCGAGCACAGGATCGTCGCCGAGTTCATCCCCACCTGGAAGGACGACGTCACTGCCTCGCAGTCCACACCTGTCACCCTCACCGTCGCCGGCGAGGACACGCCCAAACCGGAGCACGACGACACCACCCCCGTCGACGATACGGAACTGGCCGGGGTGAAGCCCGCGACGAGCGTGAAGGTCACCAACGCCAAGAAGGAGGTCGCGCCCGCACCCGACGGCTCTCTCGCCGTGGCAGTGGACGAGCCGCACTTCGGAGAATGGGTCTCGGCGTGGAGCCATGACCCGAAGCCGGTCTGGCTCGGGTGGGTGCAAGCCGACCTCAAAGGCGCATTCTCGATCGACGTCCCCGAACAGATCGCCCCCGGCACGCACCGGCTCGTCCTCAAGAGCGTCGATGAGCCCGTGGTCGAGCGTGACGCCCGGGGCGCATTGCTGGCCCGGTG
>NZ_FUKO01000042.1 GCF_900163815.1 Microbacterium esteraromaticum
AACCGGGCGCGGGCCGGGCGGGGCGTGGGGTGGTCAGTCTGAGAGAGCGAGGGCGCGGAACATGTCGCGCTCGCGCAGCGCACTGGCGCGCGGGGGAGTGATCGCATCCCGCTCAGGGGGAGCTTGGCCGGTCGTGCGTCGGTACAGCTCGTCGATCAGCCGGGTGGCGAGGCCGACCAGACGGCCGATCTCCTTGTCGTCGCGGTCGATCCACACGGAGCGAGGCTCGTCGTGAATCGGGCGGAAGTCGTCGTGCTCTTCCCAGACGAACAGCGTCCGGTCAGCGCCCAGCACGTGCTGCTGCCACCAGATCTGACGCAGGTACGTGCGGGGGATCGTGCGCCAGGCTTTGTTGGTGGTCTTGATCTCTGCCAGCAGCACGGCGCCGCCGGCATCCACCACGATTCCGTCCGGAGTCGCGAGGTGACGCCTCTCGACTTCGGCGTGGAAGAGCGCAGACGACGGCAGGATGCCATGGGTCGCGGCCACCCACGCGGCGATCTCAGGCTCTCGGCGCCGACCATGGTCGGTGTACGCGTTGCCGCCGAAGCGCGGGCCTCCGCCGAGTTTGGAATCCGCAGCACGCCCGATCGAGGTTTCGCTGGAGAGTGCGGCGACATCGGTGGCGGTGATCCCGCGGGCTCGTGCCCGGAGCCATGCAACCCGATCGCGGGAGTCCGCGACGATTCGCGCTTGCAGTTCCGGGGTCACTTTACGAGGCTACCCCTCGCGCCTGGGCTCGCGGCTCCACCCA
>NZ_FUKO01000032.1 GCF_900163815.1 Microbacterium esteraromaticum
ATCATGAGCAGATTTCCCACGATCAGCCGTCAACGATGTGGTGAATTCCGACACCCCTGGGTCCACCAATGTGATGTCTCAGGACATCGTGAGCGGCTGAACCGCCGGTTTCGGGGGCTCAGCCGTTTTTTTGTCTTGAGGAAGCGTGCCTGCGCACGTCAAGCCCCTATCACCCACAGTGCGAGTCGGGGCATGATGATCGCCAAGGCATCACGAAAGGGCGATCATCATGACAGACAGCACCCCAGACCAGGACAGCAAGGTGGGGCAGGCCGACCCGGAAGAGCTTCCGAGCAACGACGAGCTCGAGGAGCCGAGCACCGAGAAGGACCCGGGCGAAGAGCCCGAGGCTCCGGCTCGTGATGAACCGGAACCCGACCACGAGGCGATCGGCATCGGAGTCATCAGTACCGAGGAACCACAAGACGACTGAGCGAGGCCGTTGCCCGGCGGTGGCTGGGCACCCGGCCCGCGCTCAGCGAACCGGGTCGCGCAGTACCGCCGGCAGCACGATGTGCACCTCGGGGATCATTCCCGGCGTCACCCGCTGACGGAAGATCCAGTAGCTCCACGCCTGGTACAGCAGGATCACCGGCAACGAGAAGGCGGCGACCACGGTCATCACGCCCAGCGTGTAGTTGCTGTTCGCGGCATTCCAGATCGTCAAGTCGAACCCCGGGTCCACCGTCGACGGCAGCACGTGCGGGAACATCCCCGTGAAGATCGCCGCGACGCCGAACAGCCCGAAGGCCGCGTATCCGATGAACGCGAACCCCTCTCGACGTCGGCGCGCCGAGATCCAGCCGTAGACGAGGCCGACGACGGCCAGCGCGATCAGCATCCACGAAACGACCCCCGCGTCGTGTTCGATCTGCACCCACACCGCCCAGGCTGCTGCTGGCAGGAGACACAGCGGTGCCCAGCGAGCTGCGAAGTCGGCTGCTCGCTCGCGCACGGGGCCGTCGGCCTTGAGCCCGAGGAACGTGGCCGAGTGCGCCAACGCGAACCCGACGACTGCCACGCCGCCGAGGATCGCCGGTGGCGTCAGCCACACGAACGGCCCCCCGACTCGATCACCGTTGGCGTCGATGGGCAGCCCCGTCGACGTGAGCGCCAGCGCTGCTCCGATGCAGAATGCCGTGATCAGCGAGCCGATGCCGATCAGATAGGTCCAGGTCGTCGCCCAGCGCTGAGAGGCGACCTTTCCGCGGTACTCGATGCCGACCGCGCGCACGATCAATCCGACCAGCATGATCGTCAGCGGTACGTACAGCGTTGAGAACAGTGCCGCGTACCACGCAGGGAAAGCGGCGAAAAGAGCCGCGCCAGCAGTGATGAGCCACACCTCATTGCCGTCCCAGACAGGACCGATGGTGTTGAGCATGACCCGGCGATCGCGCTCGCTGCGCGTGCTGAAGATCATGTGCATCCCGACACCGAGGTCGAAGCCTTCGAGCAGGATGTAGCCGATCCAGAGCACCGCGATCGCGATGAACCAGACGATGGGAAGCGGTTCCATGATCAATCCTCTTCAGCTGCTGTCGTTCAGTAGGCGAAGGCGAGCACGTCGCCCTGCGAACGGTCATCGTCGGGTGCGTCGTCGGCATCCGCTGCGCGGCGCGTGAGCTCGGGCATCGCACTGGCCACGCCGCCACGGATGTACTTCACCATGAGGAACACTTCGATGATGAGCATCACCCCGTACACGGCGGCGAGCGTGATCACCGAGAACAGCAGCTCGCCGGCCGTCACGCCGGGTGAGACGGCGGCCGCCGTGAACATGAACACGCCGTCGATGCCCGTGGCGTCGGGGTTCGGGGCAACCACGAACGGCTGGCGGCCGAGCTCGGTGAAGATCCAGCCGGCGATGTTCGCTGCGAAGGGGGCGACGATTCCCAGCAGCGCGAGGCGCATGATCCACTTCGACGAGAGCACTGTGCCCTTCCGCGTCAACCACAGCGCGATCACTCCTCCCGCGGCGACGATCCCGCCGAGTCCGATCATGAGACGGAAGCCCCAGTACGTCACCCACATGACGGGCACGTAATGCACGTCCGTGCCCGCGCGCTCGCCGTAGAGTGCGTTGTCGGGAATGGTGGCGCCGTACTGATCGACGTACTGCGGCTCGAGATCGCGGATGCCGGGCATGTCGGCGCCCCATTCTCCGGTGCCGAGGAACCCGAGGACGCCCGGCACCTCGATCAGCGTGATCACATCAGAGCAGTCGGTGGACCCGGGGTCGCCGAGCGAGAGCACCGAGAACGATGAACCGGTGTGACAGGCGGCTTCGGCCGCCGCCATCTTCATCGGCTGCTGCTCGTACATGAGCTTGCCCTGCACGTCGCCCGTGGCGACGGTGCCTACGAACGCGACGATCGCGAGAAGCGCACCGAACCGCAGCGACCAGATCCAGACGCCGTGATCGGTGCGATCGCGCCCGTGCACGGCATCCGTCTCGCCGACGACCACGGCACCGGAGGAGTCGACGGTATCGATGCCGTCGTGCCGGCGCCGCCAGAGCTGGTACCACGAGATGCCGAGCAGGAACATGCCGGCCACGACCAGAGCGCCGAGAATCGTGTGCGTGTACGCGGCCAGAGCCGTCGAGTTGGTGAGCACAGCCCAGATGTCGGTCATCACGGGGCGGCCATCGGCGCCGAGCTCGACACCGACCGGATGCTGCATCCAGGAGTTCGCGACGATGATGAAGTAGGCCGAGATCCACGAGCCGATCACCGCGCACCACAGGGCTGCGAGGTGCAGGCCCTTGCGCAGGCGCCCCCAGCCGAAGATCCAGATGCCGAGGAAAGTGGACTCGACGAAGAAGGCGAGCAGGCCCTCCATCGCCAGCGGTGCACCGAAGACATCGCCGACGAAACGGGAGTACTCGCTCCAGGCCATGCCGAACTGGAACTCCTGCACGAGACCGGTGGCGACGCCGATGATGAAGTTGATGAGGTAGACCTTGCCCCAGAACTTCGTCATCCGCAGGAACTTCTCGTCCCCCGTGCGCACCCAGCGGGTCTGCATGATAACGACGCACATTCCGAGTCCCAGCGTGAGCGGAACCATGAGGAAGTGGTAGACCGTCACGATGCCGAACTGCCAGCGGGCGATATCGAGCACGTCCACGCGATCTCCTTCTCAGCAGGCGGATCCCATAATCCGCCGCACGCAGTTCTACGGTGTGTAGAACTTCTTCGACACAGCATAGAACAAATTCGACGGAGTGTAGAATGGAGGTGTTCGACGCACGGATGATCCGATGGAGGGGCATATGGGAACGCTCGGCGAGCTGGAGCGCGCGGTGATGAACGCCATCTGGGCGACGGATGCTGCGGTCACGGCGTACGACGTCAAGGACGCGCTGGAAGCGGATGGGCGTGTGCTCGCGGTCACCACTGTGCTCACGGTTCTTTCACGCTTGGAGAAGAAGGGGTTCGTCTCTTCAGACCGCAGTTCGCGTCCGCACCGCTACACCGCCGTCGCCTCTCGCGCCGATCATGTCGCTGAACTGATGCACGAGGTGCTCGGGGCCGCTGGCGATCGCACCGCTGTCCTCGAACGCTTCGTCGGCGGCGTCTCCGACGAGGATGCCGCCGTGCTGCGCACACTGCTGCGCCGCGCGGTGTGAGCGGGGCCGACTCTTGCTCTGCTCGGTGATGGCCAGCGCGGCTGGCGGTGCGCTCGTCATCCCGCATAGCTCGGTGATCACCGCCGCGATCGTGCTGGGACTGGTCGCTCTGGCTCTGGCATGGCCGGTTCCCGTCGCCCTGTCCCGCGCTGCGTGGCCGATGCGCGCTCCCGTCATGGCGCTGCTGCTGTGGCAGGCGATCGGATTGGCCGGCGGGTTCTCGATGATTGGGGCACTCGCACTGGCCGGGATCGCACTGATGCCGGACCAGTTGCTTCTCGCCTCGGTGCCCGCCGCCGTCTTCGCGGTGTACCTCCTCTGCCACCTCGCCGTGACGGTCATGCAGGTGACGCGCTTGCGTCATCGTCACCTTGCACTGCTTGAGATGCTCACGTCCCCGCATCCGACCAGGGCGCGCACGCGCGTGATCGATGATTCCGTGCCGGTCGCCTATTGTCTGCCCAATGGTGCCAAGTCCGTCACCGTGCTGTCGAAGGGGCTGCTGGACCGGCTGGATTCGGATGAGCTCGTGGCCGTGATCGCCCATGAGCGCGCCCACGTCGAGCAGCGTCACGACCTGCTGCTGCTCGCGTTTCGCGCATGGCGCGCCGCGCTGCCCTGGTTTCCGATCGCCGCGCGGGCCGAGGCAGAAGTTGCGGCCCTCGTGGAGATGCTCGCCGACGATCAGGCGCGTCGAGAGGTGCACGACGAGGTTCTGGCGCGCGCGATTCTCGCGGTGGGAGCGGGCGGCGCGCCCGGTGCCGAGATCGTCGTGTCTGGCTCGACGCGAGTCAGCGATCGCTTTCGCCGCCTGGCGGGATGAAAGTAGCGCAATCGGCGGCGTTACCGGGCGGGGAGCACGACGCAGTCATCTGTCGGCTGCTGATCTGCCGCTCGATGCGACACCAGCATCACCACGCGCCGGGCGGTCGCTGCGCGGACGTCTGTCATCATCGCGGCGGCGGTCGCCTCATCCAGGTGTGCCGTCGGCTCGTCGAGCAGGATCACATCTGCGCGGCTCAGCAGCGCTCGTGCGACCGACAAACGCTGGCGCTCGCCACCGGAAAGAGCTGACCCGCCCTGCCCGACACGCGTTGCCAAGCCGTCGGCGAGCCCCGATACGAGTGTTCCCAGGCCTGCCCGGGTGAGCGCGTGCGTCATCTCCGTGTCGTCGGGAGCATCGTGACGTGCCCGCGCCAGCAGCAGGTTGCCCCGCAGCGTCGAGTCGAAGACATAGGCATCCTGCGGGCACCACGCGACGCGGCTGCGCCACGCCGCTTCCTCGAGCGTGGTGAGCGCGGCTCCGTCGGCGCGGATCGCGCCCTGCTCGACGGGCAGCGCGCCCATCACCGCCGAGAGCACGGTCGACTTCCCCGACCCCGACGGGCCGGTGAGGATGAGCCAGTGCCCGCGTCTGGCGGTGCCGGTGAGGCCTGTCACGGCGGGATGCTGTGCACCGGGGTAGCGGATGGCGACGTCGTCCAGCTCGAGTGCTTTCGTCTTCTCTGCGACAGCGTCCGCACCCCAGCGAGGCGTCGGCGTGGGACGCAGCAGGGCGCCGAGTCGCCGCAGCAGTGCTCGCAGCGCGGGCACGCGCTGGATCGCGTCGACGAGAGCGGCCAGAGGTTCGAGCAGTCCCAGTGCGAGAAGCGCGATCACCGACACCAGCTCTGCCGGCAGACCTGCGGAAAGCAGCGGCGTCAGCACCGCGAGCAAGGTCGTGGCGACGGTGATCACGGCGGCTGCCAATCCGGCTGACCACGAGGCGCGTTGTTCCGCCTCGGCGAGCTGGCGCCCGTCGGCATCCAGCATCCGCAGCGCTGAATCCGTCACCCCGTTGCCGCGCAGGTCATCCGCGGCGTGCGCGAGCGCTGCCGTGGACCGAGTGATCTTCGAGCGCGCTTGTACCCGTGCGGCTCCGGCGCCCCGTTCGGTGATGATCGCCAGTGCCGCGGCGAGCACCACGGAGATAAGCAGCGTGAGGGCGACGAGCAGTGTCAGGTGCGGCGCGATGAACGCGGTCGTCACGATCGCGGCGACGATCACGAGCACGCCGCCTCCCAGGGGTGCCAGCACCCGTGGAAGCTGATCGCGAAGGTCACCGGAGAGCGTGACGAGGTAGTCCAGCGGCGCTCCGCCTTCGAGGAGCCGCCGCGAACCCGCGCCTCGGGCAGCGATCGTGCGCCACAATCGCAGTCGCAGCGCGTCGACCACCTCGAAGGCTGCCCGGTGGGTGAGAAGCCTCTCCGCATAGCGGCCGACCGCGCGCCCGATTCCAAAGGCGCGCACGCCGACGATCGCCACGAGCAGGTACATGATGTATTCCTCGATGCTGGCGCGCACGATGAGCCAACCCGATACCGCTGTCAGCGCGATTCCCAGCCCCACGGCAAGCGCCGACATGGCCATCGACCCGAGCCACAGCCAGCGGTGGGGGCGCAGCAGGCCCCGCAGTGTGAGCTCGGTCGCGGCTGACGTGGCGGCTCTGGTGGCCTTCGGAGAAGCGGATGCCATGGAGCGAGCAGCTGGCGAAGCCGCGCTGGAGCTCGTCATCCGCACCGCGTCAGCCGCTGACGCGCGAGACCTGGGCGCTGCTTCGGGGGGTGCGGTCGGTGCCGGCGCCGGCGCCGTCTCTGGTGTCGGTGCCGCCTCCATCGCGACCGACCGTGTGGCCAGCGCTCGGGTTGCGGCCTCGTGGCTGGCGAGCACGATCGTGCATTGCGATGCCCGACGGCGGATGGCCGCGCGCACGAGATCCGCCGATGCGGCATCCAGATGCGCCGTCGGCTCATCGAGAACAAGCAGCTCGGCGCCGGCACCCACCCGGGCCAGCCCGCGTGCCACGCCAAGCCGTCGCTGCTCACCAGGGCTGAGTTCATTGACCGAGGCGTGCGCGAGATCGGCCAGTCCGAGCTCGGCAAGAGCGGCAGCGTCTGCGCCATACACCGCCAATTCGGCGAGAGGCGTCGCCTCGAATGCTCGTGGAGCCTGCGGGACGTAGGCAACGGACCCCACCGGGACGCCACTGACCCTCCCGCTGACGGTGGCATCGGCCGGCAGAACCCCGGCGAGGGCGGAGAGCAGCGTGGACTTGCCCGTGCCACTCGCGCCCGTGACGACGGTGATGCCGCTCAGATCAGCGGTGGTCGTCTGCAGGGCAGGGGAGTGGCGACCGGGGTAGTCCACGCGAAGAAGCTCCACGCGAATCCCGTCCGTTCCAGGACGGCGGGCGTCTTTCGCTTCCGGGGCATCGAGCAGCTCCTGGGCCCGGTGCAGTGCCGAGAGGCCGTCTTGCGAGGCGTGGAAGGCCGCGCCGACGTCACGAAGTGCGGTGAAGCACTCCGGTGCGAGGATCAGCGCGAGCAGTGCCGGAGTGAGTTCCATCGAGCCGTCGAGCAGGCGGAGCCCGAGGAAGACGGCGACGACGGCCACCGAGATCGTCGCGATCAGCTCGAGCGCGAGCGCCGAGAGGAACGCCCACCGCAGCGTCTCCTCTGTGCGCTCGCGATAGTTCCGCTGAATATCGTCGAGAGCGCGGGTCTGCTCATCGACGCGGCCGAGTCCGACCAGCACCGGCAGTCCCCGGGCGAGTTCGGTCAGGTGATCGGCGAGCCGGGTCAGTGCGGTGAGGGCTGCATCCGTGCGCTGCTGGGTGTGCTTGCCGATCAGAACCATGAACACCGGCACGAGTGGAACGGTCAGAACGATGACGAGAGCGCTGACCCAATCGGCGCCGAGGATGCGGACGCCGATGAGAAGGGGGACGACCGCGGCCGAGATGAGTGCGGGCAGCGATTGGATGTAGTAATCGTCGAGTGCGTCCAAGCCGTCGGATGCCAGGACAGCCGCGCTGCCGCCCCGGTCGTTGCCACTGACGATGCGCCGCCAGAGTCGGCGACGGAGGGCGTGCTTGACAGACGTGGCGATGCGGCGCGCTTGCACCGCCGTCGCCCATTCCGCTCCCGCGCGCAGCAGGATGCCGCCGATGCCGAGCAGCAGGATGACTCGTGACGTCTCCGGCGTCATCGCGGCGGTCGCGATCGTGCCGATGCCGCGGGCGACCGATTCGGCGATCATCACGAGACCGAGCGCCCGGAGGGCGGCGAGCACCCCCATCGAGAAGAGGGAGAGCGGGGGCACCGCACTGAGATCCGGCCGGCGGCTGCCGCTGGGCTCGGATGCACGCTGTGCTTCGAGCACCCAGGGGTCGTTCTCAGGGGAATGGCGGAGCATGTCTGAATTCTACAGTTCGTAGAAATATTGGTCGGGCCGGTGATGATCAGCGGCTCCGGGGCTCGACACGCCCGGGAGGCGGTTCGGATTTGCCGGGATGCCGGGATCCACGTAATCTTTTACTTGTTCGGCCCCAAAGGGTAGAGCGGAAGGCCGGAAGGCCTGGCTCCCCTCAAGCAGCGGACAACCACCTCCATCTCATCTTCTGATGAGCGACTTCGCGTCGGCGAGTGTGGCCCTTTCCACCGGGAAACGTCGATTTGACAAGCCGGCCGGAAGGTATAAGATAGAGAAGTTGCCCCGAGCGGGTAGCGGATTCCGATCTCATCCTCACGGTCAGTCATAGCGGCAGCCTGGATGGGACGGACTTAGATTGTGAAGTTGCCTTGCGCGTCCTGCCTTTGTTGGTGGGTGTGTGGGTGC
>NZ_FUKO01000021.1 GCF_900163815.1 Microbacterium esteraromaticum
CGAACCTCGATCACGCCAGCCCGCCCCACCTGCAGCTCGTCGGTGGATCGAGGCTAAGACCAGCGCTTCTGCTCCGGCGTGGATCGTGGCCTTCATCCATTCCATCCGGGAGGCTGGTTCTCTGTCCCGGCTGCTGCTCGTCGTGAAAACAGCCCTCGCGGTCGGTGCGGCGTGGGTGATTGCACCGCACATGCCGGGTGTCACCGATGACTACCCCTACTACGCACCACTCGGTGCGCTCATCAGCATGTACCCGACGCTGGTGCACTCCGCGCGGTCGGGTCTGCAGACGCTGTTTGGCGCAGCCACCGGCGCCGCACTCGCGACACTGGTGGTTGTCACGGTCGGTCCGAACTGGTGGACCATCCCCGCGGTCGTCGGCCTCGGTGTGCTGCTGTCCGGGACGGGCTGGTTCGGAGTCGGACGCGAGTATGTGCCGATCGCTGCGCTGTTCGTCCTCATCATCGGCGGGCAGGATGCTGACGCATACTCTCTCGGTTACCTCACGCAGATGGGCGTCGGCGTCATGGTTGGGCTCGCTGTCAACCTTCTGATTCCTCCCGCGACGTTCAACGCCTATGCAGTGGGGCGCGTGGATGCCTTTCAACAGCAACTTGCTGCGCATCTGAACGACATCGGGCAGGCGGTCGCCGAATCGTTGCCGCCCACGAACGAGAAGTGGGCACGCGACGCGGAATCGCTTGCTGACACAGCCCGGGCGGTGCGGCTTGCTCTCGGCGACGCGGATGAAAGCAATCGTGGAAACCCGCGCGCATGGTGGGGCCGCCGAAACACCCAAGAGGTTCATGAGCGACTCGATGAACTCGACATGATCGCGCACCACATCCGGGACATTTCGGGGTGTCTCGCAGACACGACCTGGGAGCGCTCCGCGGGGCTGGCTCTCGATCCTGCCCCTGGTCGCACCCCTGTCTACGGCGTGCCAAGCCGTAGCGAAAGTGATCGAGCATCCCGAAACCCGCGCGGGTGACGAGCGCCGTGTGCGTGGAGAAGCGATCCGGGCGGTGCGGATGCTGCTGGAAGCAGTCGATGCCCGCACGCTAGAAGCTCGCAGCGCGATGGGTCCAGGCGTGTTGAGCACGATGCATCTGCGTCGCATCCTCATGCTGGCGTTGGGCGACTCCGCCAGTTAGAGGCACATCGTGCTTTTGTGAGGAGAGCGCCCTCGACGCGCGCACCAGACCCATCCGTCAGCGGGCTCCCGAAGATCAGCCGGTCCCTTCAGCCCCAGTGATCGTCATCCCTTGCATCGCTGCGCAGATGAGCAACCCTACGATCGTCAGGGCGACCATCGCGATGAAGAACCCGGCCATCAGCTGCAGTCGTCGTCGACCCTGCGGCACCGTGAAGCGCATGATGACCACCAGAACATAGAGCACGACGGTCACGATCGCGGTGACAACCGCTGCCGGAAAAGCTGCGCCCCGCTCAAAGACGAGCAAAGCGCTCAGCGGGTAGGCAGAGATCAGGACGAACACGGCTCCCATGACGATCCAGATTGTTCCCGACGACGTCGTGAGGGCCGGTTGGTTGGCCATCCGGGTGGGGTCGCGCCGCTTCTCCGGCAACGACCGCGGATCCGTCATGATTTGCTCCTTCGTCGATCCCACACCCACTATCGGGCGGATCTCGCTGCGGCAAAAGGGGGTGGACTGCGCCGTGCGTCGGGCCTAGCATCCGCCCGCTTCGTGAACGTTCTCGTGGGTGGCAGCACAGGATGCTGACGATCCTGAGCCCTGCCGTACGGATGCCGTTTGCGCAACCCCCGTTTGCGATCGGCGATGGCGCCGTATCGTGAGCGGCATTAGCCACCGCGCATGCATTCCGCACGGTGTGGCAACCTGCCGAGCTCGCGCCCGCCTACGTGTTCCTTGCTTCGGCGGAATCCAGCTATGTGGCGAGCGAAACACTGAACGTCAACGGTGGGATACCCACCCCTTGATATCTCGAGGAAGGAAAACTCCATGAACAGCACCCCTGAACAAGACCCTGCACAGGCCGAATGGGATCGCACCACCGCACTTGACGCCGGTGTCGACCCCGATGATCTGGACCCCGCGACAGCGAGTGCGGGCGATTCGACGCCGGTTCCCGTCGACGATGACGAGATCCCTGCGGCCGATCTGCCGCCTGCAGACGCGCAACCCGAGACGGAAGGGCATACACCTGTCGTCGCGGAACTCGGCGAAGACGGCGAGGGAGATCTCGCTCCCGAAGACATATAGGTCCGTCGGCAGATCCGGCGTGAAGATCGGCATCCGCAAGCGATCTCGACACCGGCGAATGCCGTGACCTCACTTCGTGAACGTGAAGGCCCGGCGCAAGTCCTGGACGCCGAACCACAATCTGGCAGATCATGAAAGTATGCCGTTGCGTCTGACACCTCTTGCCGATTCCCGATTCGACGAGTGGCTCGCAGCCACGCGTAACCGGCTCATCCGGCTCGGTCAGGATTCGGGGATGCGCCCGGGCGAGGATGCGGTGCAGCACGCCGATGCCTTCCTCGCTGAGCTCCTGCCCGCCGGCCTGGCGACGGCATCCGCTCGCATCCTGACCATCGACGACGGCGGAACCGAGATCGGCGTCCTGTGGCTGGGCCTCGGCCACACGCGGCTGTTCGTCGTCAACCTGTCCTTCTCGGTCGAGCCGACCGATGCGCAGCTGCAAGACCTCTTCGACCAGGTTCGCGACATCGCCCGTGCCGAGAATGCAGCCGCGCTGACCGTCTCGCTGTTCTGGCAGGATGCTGCCGGCTGGGGGTTTGTCGCGGGTCACGGGTTCGAGCCGTCGTCTATTCAGATGGTCTTGGATCCGCTGCCCGATCGCCACGACCCAAGCCCGCTCACACTGGAGCCGATGAGCGAAGAGCGCTTCGCGCGATTCATCGCAGCATCCGAGGCCGACTTCGCGCAAGAGCTCGCCGCATCCGGCCGGATGTCTCTCGAAGACGCGACGACGGAATCGCGCCGACTGGTGGCCAAAGAACTGCCGGACGGACTCGCGACAGCCGATCAGCTGCTCTATGTCGCACTGGTGGATGGTGCCGAGGTCGGCATCCTCTGGATCGCGATCCGGCGGCGTGGTGGACGAGACCACGCATTCATCTTGAACGTCGAAGTGGATGCTGCGCATCACCGAAAGGGATACGGACGCGCGATCATGCATGCCGCCGAGGAGGCCATGCGCAAGCTCGAGGTCTCGTCGATCGGGCTGCATGTCTTCGGCGCGAACCACGGCGCCGTCGCCCTGTACGAACAACTCGGGTACCGCCGCCTGGAAGAACTCCTCGTCCTCCCGCTGTGAGCAGGGGAGCACACGAGCGTTCTCATTAGGGTTGAGGCGTATCCGCAGTCAATGGGCACCGATAACAGGGAGATTTCATGAATGATTCGACCGCATCAAACAGCCGGTCAGCAGAGACTTTCTTGAGCCATGTGCATGTGCGCGTCGAAAACGGCGATGGACGAATGAAGCTCGTGCAATTGCCGCTTCAAGACGAACCGGTGCCCATGGGGGTCCGCGACGAAGTGGCCGCGCACTACCGGTTGGCCGACGGCGACTACATTCCTGCGACCACAACGCTCGACTACCTTGTCGGCGCAATCGCGGGGTGTCTGGCCGGAACCTTCGGCGGCCGTCTCGCAGCGCTCGGGCAGAGCGCTTCTGATGGCGCGCTGGTCACCGAGGCCACCGGCGAACTGGTGGTCGCAGATGGCGTGATCCGGGTGCGCTCGGTCGATCTGCGATACGAGCTGAAGATCGCTGATGGAATCGACGCCGCGAAAGTGCGGCGCGCTCACGAGACGCACGCGCGCTTCTGCCCAGTGGCGCAAAGCGTCAAGGACAGCATCGAGATCAACACCCACCTCGAGATCGTGACACCGAAGGCGTGACCACCAGTTGCCGACGCATCCGACCCGCGGGAATACTCTGCCATCCGGCGGGTTGCCACGAATATGACAACTATCGGAATCATCGGCGCAGGTCACATCGGCAGTCAGATCGCGCGGGCCGCGATCACAGCGGGTTACGACGTGGTGATCGCGAACTCCCGCGATCCCGAAACCCTCAGTGACCTCGTCGCAGAACTCGGCGAGAACGCCCGTGCGGCGACGGCAGCGGATGCCGGTGCCGCCGGCGATGTCGTCGTCGTGACCGTGCCCCTGAATGCGCTCGACCAGATTCCGGTCGAGCCGCTCGCCGGAAAGATCGTCCTCGACACGAACAACTACTACTTCGAGCGCGACGGACACATCGAGGCGCTCGACAAGGGCGAGACCACGACATCGCAGATGCTGCAGGAGCACCTGCCGACGTCACGCGTCGCAAAGGCGTTCAACCACATCCGCTCGGAGCAGATCACCACAGACGGCACTCCTGCCGGCACCCCGGACCGCCGCGCGCTGGCAACAGCGAGCGACCACGCGGATGCGGTCGAGTTCGTCACTCATCTCTATGACGAGCTCGGTTTCGACACGGTCAACGTCGGTCCGCTGAGTGAGTCGTGGCGCGTCGAGCGCGACCGCCCCGCCTACGTCGTGCGACAGAACGCGGAAGAGCTGACGGCGAACCTCGCCATTGCCAACAGGATCGCCTGACCGCACAGGTCAGATCTTGTCTGGATGTGACATCGATTCCAAGGCGCCATGGTGAATGTCGGTCCTGGATGGTTGAATCCGAATATGGTGTTCGAGCGGGTGGCCGAGCTGGAGTCGGAGCGGGTAGCCAATGTGCTGCGCGATGACATCATGCTGGGTCACCGAGAACCCGGTTCACGGCTGATCGAACGAGACATCGCCGCCGAACTCAACGTCTCCCGGCTGCCCGTGCGAGAAGCCATCAAGGTGCTGGTTTCAGAGGGCATCGTCGTGGCACGACCACGTACCTGGGCGGTCGTGCGGGAGTTCTCGATCCGTGACCTGCAGGATTTCGCCGAGGTGCGGCAGGCGATGGAGACCCTGGCTTTCGTGCTGGCCACGAAACGGCTCGATGACGCCGGCATCGAGCGTCTGGAAGAGCTCGTCCGCGCAGAGGATGCTGCGGCTGCAGCCGGAGACGCCGTCGGAGCCCGCATCGCGTCATCGACATTCCATATGACGGCTGTGATGCTGGCAGGAAACGCCATGCTCACCGAACTCGCCGAATCGCTCATCACCCGGCTGCGCTGGCTGTTCGGCCAGCATGAAGAGCTGCGTGTCATGGCCGGCGAACACCGTGAGATCGTCGATGCGATGAAGGCAGGAGATGTCGAGAAGCTGCAGCAGCTGATTCCGACCCATCTTGCGCGCGGGCATGACGCGGCGGAGCGTCGTCTGCTCGCGCGTCAGAAAGGCGCAGACTGACCCCTGCGCCAGGTCGGTCGCTGCCGGTACGCTCGGTGTGGGAGGTTCTCGTGGGACGAACAGCGGATGCGATCGCCGAAGGCGTGGCGATTGCCACGGCGGCCGCTCGACTGACCGTGAAGAACCAGATCCTGGTGGGCACGATCGCCCGCGGAGGTGTCTTCGAGATCGAGCATTACGCCGATGTGGCACGCAAGGCTCTGCTCGCGATGGCGCAAGAGTCCGAAGACGCGGCCGAGCTGTTGACGCGCTTGCGCAAGCGCGCCCGGGGGCGTCACTCCGACCCGCACGGCACCCACGACTACCGCGACCGCGACGTGCGCAACCTTCGACGCAGGGTGAAGCAGTCCACGGGCGTTGCACACGACCTTCGCAAGATGACAGAAGACGCCGACGCGCTGCATGCTCTTGTCGAGGAGGCCCGCGCCGCAGCCTGGGGTGATGTGCGCAGCAACCTCGATCGGCGGCTGCAGGTCGAGGGGATGCGCCCCGACCAAGACCCCGATTACGACCGCATGCGCGAAGCGCGGATGCAGGCGCTCAAGCTCGTTGACCTGCAAGCCCTCTCGTCCGAACAGCGGGCGCGAAAGAAGCGCGAGAAGGCCGCTGAGAAAGAAGCTGGGAAGGCGCTCGGAAAAGAGTCTGCGAAGCGTGAGCGCGCGCCAAAGCGTGACGCTCGGAGCGTCAAGGGCTGACGGTGCGTGGCGCTGAATCACCGATTTCGCGCGCCGGTAGATCGTGTTGTAGGCTGTTCCCTGGCCCGCTGAGCGGGTGCTGCGCCACTAGCTCAACGGATAGAGCATCTGACTACGGATCAGAAGGTTGGGGGTTCGAATCCCTCGTGGCGCACAGATGTGCGAAACCCTCGTCGCGAAAGCGGTGGGGGTTTTCTCGTACCCGGAGGCTTCATCTCTGACCCCGCGGGGCGAACCAGCGCCGTGTGAGTCCTTTGTGAGCGGACCCTGCTTGCCTCGAACGACGGCACCTTTCGTAGTGCCCCGAAAACGTGAAAGGCAACCTCCTCTATGCGTGCAGTCAAACGGACAGGTCTCGCCGTCCTGGCATCCGCCGCCCTCGGCTTGGGGGCGCTGGTCGCGACTCCGGCTTACGCGGCGACGGTCGACGACGTCATCGACGGGATCATCTACGAAGCGGACGACGCAGACGTCGCTGCCGGCGCGACGGTGACGGGCTTCGATGGCACCCTCACAACCGTGAACATCCCCGACACCGTCGCGATCGAAGGCACAGAGTACGACGTCGTCGCGATCGGAAACTCCGCTTTCGTGACGTACCGTTCCGGCGGAGTGATCACACAGGGGGACATCACCGAAGTGGTGATCGGCGACAATGTCCGAACGATTGGGCTGCAGGCCTTCATGAGCAACCGCATTGACAGCCTCACCCTGGGGTCATCGGTGACGTCGATCAAGGGGTCCGCTTTCATGGGCAACTCGCTGACTCACATCACGATTCCTTCCGCGGTGACGAGCATCGGGGGAGCCGCATTCGCCGAGAATGACGACCTCGTCTCGGTCGTGTTCACCGGTCCAGCTCCGACGGTCAGAGAAGCTGATGCCGGCTATTCCAGCGCCTCGTTCAGCACCAGGGATACAGAGTTCGTGCTCCGCTTCCCTGAGCAGTACAGCGCCGATAATGTCGCGGGCGGTTACACGACACCGTTGTGGTTCGGCTACACCACCGAGGCGATCGGCGATGATGAGCCCGATGCTTCTCTGAGCATTACCAAGACGGTCGATGCGTCATTCGTGCGGGTCTACGACTGGGACTTCGAGAAGACCGGAACAGTCGGCGCGATCACAGTGGATGGTGACGAGGCATCAGCAGACGTTGATTTCACTGTCACCGCCACGCCGAACGGCTACGTCGATTCTTACTACGTGCTCGAGGGCACGATTACGGTCTTGAATGAAGGAACTGAAGCACAGACCGTCGACGTCGTCGACGTGCCGGATGTCGCTGCCAGTGCTTCATGCAGCGTCTACGATTCGAGCTTCCAGCCGGCCGAAGGCGTAGAGATCGCGGCATCCGAATCGGCGGAGTTCGAGTACTCCTGCTACTTCGACGGCACGCCCGAAGACGGCACCAACACCGCGACGGTCACCTGGGGCGACGACCAATCGGCGAGCGCAACCGCCGACGTCGTCTTCACCCAGCGCGACACGAGCTTCCAGACCATCACCATCGGCGACGACCACGCCGACCCGGATGGTCCGTTCGAAGAGCTCGGCACCGCTGAATGGAACAGCGACCACCTGCCGATCGAGTTCACCTACACCCTGACGGCAGACGGGCTCACGGTCGGCGAATGCACCACGCTGACGAACACCGCCGCGATCTACGAGATGGAGCGCGCAACGCAGGCCTCAGTCGAGATCTGCCCCGAGCCAGCCGTCGTGATCCCCGACCCCGAGCCGACACCCGACCCCGAGCCCACGCCGGACCCGGAGCCCTCGCCCGCACCCGTCGTTGACCCCGAGCCCGCCGGACTCGCAACGACAGGCACAGATTTCGACGGTGGCCCACTCGCCATCGCCGGGATTCTGCTGCTCGTCGGAGTCGCGCTGCTGAGTATTGGACGCAGATACCGACCGAACGGTCTGCTGCGGCCATAGGCTGGAGGGGTGACTGCGTACGTCTCGGCATTTGACCTCTTCTCCATCGGTGTGGGGCCATCGAGCTCCCACACCGTGGGCCCGATGCGTGCGGGCGTCGATTTCGCTGCCCGCCTGACCGCGGAAGGGCTGCTTGACCGGGTGGCGCGCGTGACCTGCGAACTGTTTGGTTCGCTGGGCGCCACCGGTCTCGGCCACGGCACACCGGATGCTGTGGTCGCAGGGCTCCAGGGCCTCCGCCCGGAGTCCTGCGACCCCAGCGAGGTGCGCGCGGCCTGGGTGGAGTGGCCCGATGGCGGGCACCTGAACCTGGCGGGCAATCATCCCGTCGCTTTCGCAAAAGATGATGTCGCCTTCGTTCCCCGCACGCGGCTGCCAGGGCATCCGAACGCCATGACGCTGCACGCGTGGGATGCTGACGGCTCAGCCGTTCTGGAAGAGACCTATTACTCGGTCGGCGGCGGCTTCATCCGTCGCGATGGCGAGGAAGCCCGAGTGACCAGCGCCGAGCAGCCCTACCCGTACAGCAACGCCGCCGAACTGCTGGAGCTCTGCGACGAGAACGGCCTGACGATCGCCGAGGTCGCGCGCGCCAATGAGATGGCATACCGGAGTGAAGAGGATGTCGCTGCGGGCCTCGACGCCATCTGGGACGCCATGTTCGCCTGTGTCGATGCTGGCCTGCACACGGGCGGCACGCTGCCCGGCATCCTCAAGGTCAAGCGTCGGGCCTCCGATATCCGTGAGCAGCTGGACGCCTCCGAATCGGACGGGCACCGCGAACAGCCCGGGGAGTGGCTGGGAGCTTTCGCGCTCGCCGTCAACGAAGAGAATGCGGCCGGCGGTCGCGTCGTCACCGCTCCGACGAACGGGGCTGCCGGCATCCTGCCCGCCGTCGCCATGTACTGGTGGCGCTTCCTCGCCGACTCGGGCCTCGGTGCCGGCAATGCCGTCACCCCGTACGGGGAGCTCGTCGGCAGCGCGCTGCTCGGATTCAACTCCGACAGCAGCTCCACCACGTGCTCGACGAACGACGGTCTCGATGAGGTGCAGATCACGGAGGCGAATCGGCGCCGCGGCATCCGCCGATTCCTGCTCACCGCCACAGCCCTCGGGTCGCTGTTCAAAGCGAACGCGTCGATCTCGGGGGCCGAGGGCGGATGCCAGGCAGAAGTCGGCTCGGCGTGCGCGATGGCAGCGGGCGGCCTCACTGCCGTGATGGGCGGCACGGTCCGTCAGGTTGAGAACGCCGCCGAGATCGCGATGGAGCATCACCTCGGACTCACCTGCGATCCGATCGGCGGTCTGGTGCAGATCCCCTGCATCGAGCGCAACGCGATCGCGGCCTCGACCGCCGTCACCGCCGCGCGTCTCGCCCTGCGCGGCGACGGCCACCATTACGTCTCGCTGGATGCCGTCGTCGAGACGATGCGGCAGACGGGCCTCGACATGTCGACGAAGTACAAGGAGACCAGCGAGGGCGGCCTCGCGGTCAACGTGATCGAGTGCTGAGTATCCTGTCTCGCCAGGAGGGCCTGTCTGGAAGGACGATCAATATCGGCTCTGTCCCGCCGCGGGGCGATCGCTAAGCTGAAACAATGAGCCTGCCCGTGAAAGCGACGTTGCTGTCGGGAATCCCGTTGCTGATCATGACCGCGATCGGTATCGCGCTCATCGCTCAGGGAAAGTCCGCAGACGGACGCTCGACCCTCGCGGTCGGAGTGATCATCGCTGCCGTTGCTGGCTCGTCCGTGATCTACCAGATCGGCGGATGGGATCTGCGGAGACAATCCCTCGCGCACTTCGCGATCATGCTGGTGACGGTTCTGCCCGCGTTGCTGCTCAGCGGATGGTTTCCCCTCGACAGCATCTCGGGCTATTTTGTGGTCATCGCCGCGTTTCTCGCTGCCGGTCTCGTCCTGTGGATCAGCTTCTATCTCATCTTCACCAAAGTCGTCCCTCGCAAGGCTGATTCCTCAGACGCCGTCCGGATGCCATAAGCGCGCGGCACGGTTCTTCGTATGGCGCGTGGGAGCCGCCTGCCAGGGATCTTCGGGCCACGGATGCTTCGGATACCGCCCGCGCATCTCGGCACGCACCTCCGCGTAAGGCCCCGACCAGAATGACGCGAGATCGTCGGTGACCGCCAATGGGTGACCGGCCGGAGAGAGCAGGTGAAACAGCACCGGCACCCGACCGCTCGCCAGCCGCGGCGTCTCTGCCCAGCCGAAGCACTCCTGCAGCTTCACCGCGACGACCGGCCGAGCACCCGGGTCATCCACAGGCGGATACGTGATGCGCACGCGACTGCCGCTCGGCACCTCCAACCGCTCGGGTGCCAACTTGTCAAAACCCGCCGCGGCAGGCCACGGCAGCAGTCGTCGCAGAGCGGATGCCAGGTCCAGCCGCCCCGCGGGAGTGCCGGATGCCAGAGCATCGATCTCCGGTGCGAGCCAGCCATCGAGATCGGCGAGCAGTGCAGCATCCGACACGTCCGGCCATGGCGCTCCCAGCTCGCGGTGCAGCAGGGCGAGCCGACGATGCAGGTCGACGGCAGCATCCGACCAGGTGAAGACATCCAGCCCCTGCGCGAGCAGCGCGCGTCGCACGGCACCGCGGCCCTCCTCCGACGTCGCGCGCGTCGGTGCCGACGACAGCACGATGGCTCCGAGTCGACGCTCGCGACGTGCGGTCACTCGGCCACCGACGAACTCGGCTTCGACCCGGTCGGCCAGCAGATGGTCGCCCGCGCGCGCGGCCTGGCTCTCAGTGATGGCTGCGGCTGCCCGGATCACCGCGCCGGATCCTGCCGCCGCTCGTCCGGATGCCCGCGCGACATCGGCGACGGCAAGCCATTCCGCACCCGTCAGAGAACCGCGCACGGCGGCACGGGTTCCGGATGCGAGTAGGAAGGTTGCGCCGTCCGCGGAGCGATCCACGCGCCGCGCAATCCGCTCGGGGAACGCGAGTGCGATCACCAGCCCGACGTCGTCGAGGCTCGTGCGCGTGCGGGTCTGGTCAGGGGTGAAGCGCAGCATCCGATCGACTTCACGCGCCCAACGGGAGGCATCCGGGCCACGCCGGTTCCGGAGCCCGGCGACCGCGGCGGCCACGTCCGCGTCGCCGACGCGCAAATCGCCGCCGATGAGCGCGACGACCTCAGCGGCGAGTCGCGAACCGACCAGCGGGGCCCCATCGACGAGCGCTCTCGCGAGTCGCGGGTCAGTGGGAATGCGCGCGAGCGCACGGCCCTCAGGCGTCGCTCGGCCATCGTCGTCGATGGCACCGATGCTGCGCAGCACCTCCAGCGCATCGGTCAGACTGTCGGCGGGCAGCGGATCGATCAAGCGCAGGCCGGCGCCGCCGGGCGCTCCCCAGCAGGCGAGCAGCAGGGCGGCATCGGCGAGGTCGGTTGTGGCGACCTCGGGCGTCGGCCTCGCCGGGGCCGCCGCGTACGTGCGCTCGTCGACGCAGCGGATGACGGTGCCCGCGCCTTGACGGGTGGCACGACCGGCGCGCTGGATCGCCGACGACCGTGGTGTGCTCGTGGTGACGAGTCCGGTCATGCCGCGGGACGCATCGCGCTGCGGGTGGCGAGACAGGCAGCTGTCGACGACCAGGCGCACGCCGGGAACGGTCAGCGACGACTCGGCCAGCGACGTGGTGACGATGATGCGCGGCGGATCGTCCGCTCGACGACCGCGGATGACAGCATCCTGCCCTGCCGGGGGGATCTGCCCGTGCAGCTCGCGCACGTCGAACCCGCCCGCAGCATCCCGCACGCGGCGCGCGATCTCCGAGACCTCGCGTGCTCCGGGGGCGAAGACGAGCACATCGGCCGCAGGATCGTCGTGGTGCAGGTCTTGCGCGGCGGATGCTGTGACCCGCGCGACATGGTCGAGGAAGGCCCAGGTGACACCGCGCTCGTCGAGCCTGGGTTGAGTGCTGGGCGCCCAGCGCTCGGTGAGTGGGAACGCTGGAACGGTGTGATCGACGATGGGTGCGGGGTCGGCCTCTGTGCCGATGACTGTCGCGAGGGCGTCGGCGTCGAGCGTGGCGGACATGGCGATGAGCACCAGGTCGTCGCGCAGCTGACGCACCTCGCCGAGCAACCCGATCAGCAAGTCTGTCTCGAGTGCGCGCTCGTGCACTTCGTCGATGATGACCGCGTCCACCCCGTCGAGGCCGGGGTCGCTCAGCAGCCGCCGCAGCAGCACTCCCGCCGTCACGAACTCGACGCGGGTCTGCGGGCTGACGGAGCGCTCGCCGCGGACGGTGAAGCCGACGCGGTGACCGACCGGTGAGCCGTCGAGTTGGGCAAGCCTGGGGGCGGCGGCGCGGGCGGCGACGCGGCGCGGCTGGGTGACGATGATTCGTCCCGAGGTGCGCGATGCGAGCAACGGCGGCACGAGCGTGGTCTTGCCGGTTCCCGGCGGGGCCGAGACGATGGCGGAGGTGCTCGAATCAAGCGCAGTTGCGAGTTCGTCGAGGGCGTCGGCGAAGCTCAGACCGTCACCGATCCGTGCCAGGTCGAAAGCCGCTCGCGTCACCCCTCCAGTCTGCCGTGCCGGCGGCCCTACAGTATGGGGGCCGACACGCCAGATGTCGGACCGACCCGTTGAAAGGGACCGACACGTGGCGTGTCGGCCCCCAAAGTGTGGGTTGCCGTGACGGGCGACGGCGGATGCACAAGGAGCCGCCCCGAACGGGACGGCTCCTTGTGATCACGCGGTGGTTAGTCCGCTGCGGGAGGTGTCACCGGCGGAGGCGTGGTCGGCTGCGGCTGGCGCTTCGCAGGGGCTTCGGGCGCAGCATCCGTCGCCTGTGCGGTACCGGCACCGAACCCGCGGCCGACGGCCTGCCCCTGAATGATCGCCGCGAGGTCGAGGCCCGTGGCTGCGCTGACGCTGTCGAACACCGAGCGCATGGCCTTGGCGTTGTCGCCGCCGACGACGCTGGAGGCGCCGTCTTCGCCGGAGCCGCCGATGATCGAGACATTGCCGATGGCGGAGTAGCCCTTGGCGAACTCGGCCATGATCGACGGCAGCACGTCGAGCACGCGCTGCGAGAGGAATGCCTCCTGGTTGGACGCGATGGCTTTGGCCTCCGCCTCGACGGCGGCTGCACGCGCCTCACCTTCGGCGCGGATCGCGTCGGCTTCGGCATTGGCGCGCAGGCGACGAGCCTGTGCTTCTGCGTCGGCCTGCGCACGCAGGGCGTTGGCCTCACCAGCGGCTTTGGCCTCGGCCGCGGCAGCCTCACCGCCGGCACGGGCCTTGTCTGCCTCTGCCTGCTGCTCGGCGATGCGGGTGCGTGCCTCGGCCTGCTTGACCTGCTCGATGGCGGCAGCTTCTGCGGCCTTCTCGCGGGTGAAGAGCTCTGCCTGGGCGCGGGTCTCCGCTTCGTAGCGCTGCGCGTCGGCGACGCGCTTGACGTCGGCATCCAGCTGGGCCTGACGGTTTTCGGCCTGCTGCTGCAGCACGGCCTGCTCGGCCTGGGCGCGAGCGAGGTGCTCGGCCTGCTCGGCCTCGGCGCGGGCGCGACCGATGCCGGCGTTGGCGTTCGCCGTGTTCGTGTCGAGGGCGGTCTGCTCAACCAGGTTCGATTCCTGGTTGGCGATGACCTTCTGGTTGATGGCACGGTCGGCGTTGGTCTGCGAGATCTCGGCAGACTGGCGCTTCGACTGGATCTCGGGGGCACCGAGCGACTGGATGTATCCGACGGCGTCGGTGATGCCCTTGATCTGGAAGGAGTCGAGGATCAAACCCTGATCGGCCAGCTCGTTCGACACGTCAGCGGCGATCTGGTCGGAGAACTTCTTGCGCTCGCGCATGAGCTCGGTGACCGAAAGCGTCGCGACGATGCCGCGCAGCGCACCCTCGAGCTGCTCGGTAGTGAACTGCTCGATGGCCTTGTCCTGCGAGGCGAAGCGCTCAGCCGCACGGCGCACGTACAGCGGGTCGGAGCCGATCTTCACGATGGCGACGCCATCGACGTTCAGCGTCACGCTGTCGAGCGACTGCGCCTCGGCGTTCAGCAGCACCTGACGCGAGCGCAGCGAGATGATCTCGTGGCGCTGGGTGATCGGGTTGACGAGCGACTTGCCATTGACGATCACCGTCACCGGCGATTCGGCCATCTCTGAACTCGAGGTGCCATCAGCGTTGAGGACTGCCCGCTGCACCTTCTGTTTGCGACCCGAGATGACGAGCGCCTCGTCGGCCCGTGCGACCTTGATCCAGCTGCGTGCGAACAGCAGCAGGATCAGCCCGACGATGACGACCGCGACGACCGCGATTCCGATGATGACAAGGATGCCGATTGCTCCGGCGATCTCCATAACGAACTCCCTAACTTCCCCCCGGGGGGTCTCACGTATACCCTGCCAGATTCCCCGACATGCGTTGGATCAATGCGAGCGCAGTTTCTCCGTCAATGCGTGCAGTGCGCGCAGCTCGTCGTCGTCGAGGCGCGACATCCGCTCGGCGATCGACCGGCCGTGCACCGTGGCGATTCTGCGAAAAGCGCTGGCTCCGGCATCCGTCGCGGTGATCACGGCACCGCGACCATCTTCGGGATCAACCGCCTTGGTCACGAGCCCTCGTGCGACCATCCGGTCGATGAGGCGGGAGACGCTCGGCTGGCTGATGAGCATGTTCGTGGTGATCTCACGCAGGCGCGTCGACATCTCGGGGGCGCGGACGACGGTGAGCAGCACGTCGTACTCGGCCTGTGTGATCGCGGCGTCTTCGAAGTCGGCCGACATCTCGGCGAAGAGCTCGTGCTGAGCGCGAAAGAGGCTCTCCCATGCGCGCAGGGCGAGCTGGCGATCTGTCATGGTGCTCAGCGTAGCGGGGGAGTGCGACGAGCGGCCTGGCGCGCAGTAAGGGCCGGTCGGAGAGGCTTCCGACCGGCCCTTGTCCCTTGCACCAAGAGTGTCCTGCAATCACATGCGGTGTATGCCACAGCAAACATTCACCGTGTGATGAGCATATAACGGCCGGGTAACGAATGTAAAGGTTTGGTTACGGAAACTTGCTTTGGATGGTTTGTTGTCCTGTCTCACTCGAGTTGGCTAAATCTCATTCGAGTTGACAGTCGTCTCATTCGACCTGGCACATCTCACTCGAGTTGGCACGACGCGGCGTGTCTACAGCGGACGGCATCTCACGCAGGCGTAGCTTTCCTTGCAAGTCGGGACCGCTCCACGGAACCCCCGCGGAACACCGGGCCCCGGTTGGGAGCTCCGCCGTGACTCTGACCACTGATTGGCTTGCCGCCCTCGACGGCACGAACGCCCTTGACGGCGCGATCAAGTATTCGTTGCACGGATTCGAACACGAGGTCGACTCTTCGGATGCCGCGGGAATCTCTTTCGAGGATGCGGATCAGGTGCGAGCGTTTGTCTCGTACCCGCAAAAGCGGAATTTCGAGGGCAGGTTCTGGCTTTCCTCGACCGAAGAGCATGTCCCGTTCGAGTCGTTTTGGGAGCGCGCCTTCTTGGCCACTCTGGATCGGACGGGCACTGCGCGAAGCGTGACTGCCCAACCGATGTGGATCGATTGGCGTAACCCACGACGATCCCACGCCCCGGACTACTTCGTACGTCGCGACGACGGAAGTGCTCTCTTGGTTGACGTGCGGGAACAATCGAGGATTAAACCGCCGGATGCCGCCAAATTCGAGCTCACTCGTCGGTTGGCGGCGGCGCTCGGGTGGGACTACCTCGTGTTCGACTCCCTCCCGGGCGCCACGCAGGACAACCTTCGATTCCTCCTCCGCTACCGGGACCCGATCTGGATGGATGGCATAGACCTCACGACATTGCCGTCGAGCGGTTCGATGTCTCTCGCTGCACTCGTCAGGACACTCGGCGACGCCACCCATTCGGCCAGGGGCGCCGCATATGCGCTTATCTGGCTCAACCGCGCCAGAGCGGACCTGAGCCGCCCTCTGTCCATGGTTTCGACCGTGCACTTCGGGTCTGAGCGATGATTGTCCACCCCGGGGATCTCCTCCGATGGCGCGGTGAGGATCACCACGTGGTGCTCGTGAGGCCGTCATACCTGACCCTTCGCCCAGTGGACGGCGACGAAGACGTCGAGGTTCTCGCCGCCGACCTGCAAGTCGAGGCAGAGCCGGCGACAGCACGATCAGTCGCCGAGGTCTTGGACCTTCGCATTCTTGATGAACTTGACCCACCCGACCGCAAAGTCGTCGACGTCTGGCTCGACGAGCTTGATCGGTATGCCGACCTTATAGACAAGGGCACTCTGCAGGCTGACGCCGCGAAGATCATCATCGAGAACGTCAACCGCCGACTTGGCACCGACTATTCGCCTCGCAAGGTTCAACGTCAACGCGCGGCGCTGGAAGCCTCCGGGGTTGGCGGCCTACTCGATGGGCGACGCTTCGGGCTCGCTAACACGCCGCCCCGTGCCTACGATGCTCGCCTCGTAGAAGCGTTCGCACATGTAGTCAGTGACCAAACTCGAAAATCCACCGGCACCGGAACACGGGTGATCTGGCTGGCACTGCGGGAACTCGAACAACGCCACGGCCCCGGTATCGTCCCAGTGCCAAGCCGAGCCACACTCTTTCGACTCTTGGGAGAGATAGAGGGAGGCAGACACACCTTCGGGAGCGCGCGAACCCGACGCACCAAAGCGAACCAACCGTCGCATATGTTCGGGAACCGAGTCGGAGTCAGGCCAGGCGAGCAGGTACTGATCGACACCACGCCAATGGAAATCATGGTCGAATGTGACGGCCAGTCTGTGCGCCCTGACCTGACGATCCTCCTCGACGAGGCGTCCCGCAGCGTGCTATCGGCCATCGTGACTGTCGGCACCCGAAGCATCGACCTGGTGGTCGTGCTCGCTCGTGCCCTCGTTCCCTACGCATTCCGCCCCGAGGGAGTCCGCGCAAACCGCCGCGCCACGTCGGAGGCCTGGATAGGAGACGACGAGCTCCTAGCTCAACGGTTCGAACACGCCAGGGACGCGCAGGCGTATATATTCCCGGAAACCATTACAACCGACCACGGATCCGCCTATGTCTCACGCCACTTCACTGACGCCTGCCAATCCCTCGGCATCTCTCTCACGTTGGCCGCAAAGTACACGCCGACGCACAAGGCGAAGGTCGAGAAGATGTTCGACACGATCAAGGTCCTATTCACTCAATACGCCATCAGCTTCCTCGGCGAAAGCCCCGACATGCGAGGGGACGAGTCGATCTCGACCGGTGAACTTCTCACCCTGGAACAGTTGCAGGAACTACTCGAAGACTGGATCGCAGTCGCTTGGCAAAACCGTCCTCACAGTGCGCTTCGAGACCCGCGGAACCCGAGACTGAAGTTAACCCCCAACCAGATGGTTGACGCTTTTCGAGAAATCGCGCCTGAGTTCCACGTACCTCTGGACGCAGACCGCTACCTGGCCTTGCTGCCCACGAGGTGGCGCACAGTGCTGCCATACGGTATCAACCTCGATCTCCGGATCTACGACTCCGAGGCCCTCAGCGCAATCCGCAACGTACGCTCTCGACACCGCAACCACGGCGGCAAGTGGCCGATCCACGTTGACCCTTACAACCCCATGACAGTTTGGATAGAAATCGGAGACTCCTTCGTTCCGCTCACCTGGCGTTCGCCGCACAACGGTGCGCCCATGGCAAACGAGGTCTGGCGCGTGGCCCGGGCGCAGGCGGCCGCCCGGGGCGAGGAACCGAGTCAGGACGACCTCAATGAAGTCATGCGTCGCTTCATGAACACCGGCAACAAGCCGCTCACCGCACGCGAAAAGAAGCGCGAGAAATCAAACGCGTCCGACCTGCTCGGGATCACAAACCAGATCGCGAAAACCAACTTTCAAGAGGCGACCGTTGAGGACGCGACCTCCGCAGATAGCGGTATCGCCCCGACGGCTGTCCACGACGACAAGAAGCCCATCTGGCCTGTGGCCCCGCCCTTCGGCTTCACTCGACAAACAGAAGGCGGATAGCCATGTTTGAGGACCTGCTGAGCGACTTCGACTTCGATGCCCCCACCGTCAACTTCGAATACACGACGAAGGAGGGTTGGCGAGAGTTCGTTGAGTTCGAGGCGGATCAACCGGTTCCTTGCAGCACGCGAGAGTACGAGGCGATGGCCTCGTCTGACCGCGCGCTCTACAACATCGCCCGGGAAAGATTCATGTCCGTCGGCGCGCGAATCTCCACCCCCTCGCTACGTAGCTTCGCTGCCGCAGCTCGTAACGCCATGGCCGACAACCGTTCACCGGACGCCAGCAAGTCCGGAGTGATTATCTCTGGTCGCCCCAGCATGGGCAAGACCACCGCGGTCCAGGAGTTCGGCCGCGCATTCGAGCGGGCACGCCGCGCCAGAAGTACCCAAAAGAAGCGAGATCTGATTCCCGTCGCCTTCGCCCAGGTGCCGACCCACGCGACAGAGAAGACAATGATGAAGAAGCTCGCTGACTTCTATGCACTTCCCTACTCGCAGACGGCCTCCTACGAGACTCTGCTGGCTCGCGTCTGCAACGTGATGCGGGAATGCGCGACGGAGATCGTCATCATCGATGACATCCATCGACTCGATCTGCGGTATCACGCGAACGAGGGAGCGGCCGACGCCCTGAAGGAGTTGTCTGAACGGTTCCCTGGCACGATGATCTATGCCGGAGTAGACGTCGCACGCAACGGGCTGTTCTGGGGTTCACGCGGAGAACAGATCATGGCGCGATTCGAGACCGTGCAGTTCGACGAGTACGACATTGCGACCAACGAAGGCGCCGCCGTGTGGGGCAGGATCCTCACTGAACTGGAAACGTCACTCTGCCTCATCGATCAACCCGAGGGCGACATCTTGCGGATCGCGGCCGAACTCCGCGACATCTCACGCGGATCGCTGGGGCGCATGGCCAAAGCAATCCGCCGCTGCGCCCGGGATGCGATACACGACGGATCAGAACGACTGGATCTGGACAACCTCCTGGTTGTGCTCGCGACCATCCGAAAACTAGAAGACCGCGCCGCCGACGAGGCCGGAACAGGGGTGAAACGCCGCAGAGGTCGGCGGGAAAGAGTCCGGCAATGAGGGCACTGCCCGCGCCCGTGCGAGCATTCCGGGGCGAAACAGTCGCGAGCATCTATGCCCGTCTTGTCACCCGCAACGCACTGACACCCGGAGAACTCTGGACCGCCATCCGGAAGTCGCAGCAGGGGCTTCCGTTGCGGACAACACCGGAGGCCGTGCCTCGAGTGGTCGCACAGCTCGCCGGATTGCCCGCGAACTGGTTCGACGAGGACGACACCCGGAGCCGACTTTTCACTCGTTGCATGCACAGCGGATGGGCGCACTCGCAATGCGCAACCTGTGCTGCGCTCCCCAAGCCGCTCACGATGTGTCGACGCTGCGCGGGTGGCGCGCACGTCGAAGTCCAGTCCCGGGCTGGCGCCTTCTGCGCACGCCACGGACGTTGGCACTATGACGGACGCGACGACGGCATTGGGACCCGAGCCGCATATGAACGCGCGGAAAGATGCCTGACAGGAACTCTATGGGCGCGCGGGATCGGCCTCGACACGGGTGAGCTCGAGCTCGCTTGCCAACTCATCTCGACCTACCGCGGACTCGTCGACCGCGATAGCTTCGACCGCAGCGCAGACCAGCGCCTGCGCGACTTCTATCCTGACGCCATCGAACTGACCGCATTCCTCACGGCGCCATGGGCACAGGCGTTCCTTCGCAACAGACAGATCGGGCACCTGCCCGTCGCCGCAATGGTCGAGGCAAGTGCGGCGGCAGTCGCGTCAAGATCTCGAAGCAGACTCAGTTCCGTGCGTGAGACGTTCCTGGCGTCCGGTCGCGAACTGCGACTGGGGGAATCAGCGACGAGGCCCCTGCGGCACGGCCGTTCCGTTGAAATGGGGTCGCTTGGCATCCTGGTCCGTGACAGTGTTCCGCGCATTCGAGCTGTCTTTCTGCGCCATGACGACGCCCGTCGTCCACTGACGACGCGGCGCGGCCGACCTCCACGCCGTCAATAGATGCGATGCGCACCCTGCCGATCTACGTCGAACCGGTGCCCGCCGAGACCATCAGCGGGTATATCGGACGCCTCGCCGAGAGCCATTGTCTGGAAGTCGGCGAAATCCGTCGCGCGCTGATCCGGGAGGCGGGACGGTCAACGTGGAGCGACATTGATCCACGTGTCGCGGTCGCGCTAGCCCGGCTCTGCGGCTTGCCGGATGATGCCTTCGAGGTGTCGTTCGAAGAGCACGGGATGTGGACTCGCTGCGGTCATCCGCGCTGGCTGCCACAGAAGTGCTTGCGGTGCCGCACGCTTGCCGAACCACACGCTGCTTGCCCAGAATGCGCCGGCGGATTCACAACCACTACCAGAGCGAGAACCGGACCTCTCTGCCTGATGCACAGTCGCTGGACCCTACGGGGACTGGCCGTCAAGCTCCCCGTCGGGACGTACGTGAGTCAGGCGGAACGGACCCTGCGTGGACCCCTGTGGGAACGTGGCATCGCAATACATACCGGCGAGTTCAACCTCGCGGCCGCAGCGTTACTCGCATGGGCCCAAGGAAACGATGGTGGCACGTTCCTCGAGGAGCGCGCCCAACGGCTCGGCCTGTCTTGCCCCGCCAGCTTCGAGGAAGTGATGCTGTGCGGCTATCCCGAAGTAGTGAGAATCGTCGAGGTCGCCATGAGCCCACGGATACTTCGCGGCGTCCTCCAGGTGTCGCGATCGGCGCTGCCACAGATCGACGGCTTCGCAAATGTCATCGCAAACACGCTGGGTGCAACCGTAAACGAGAGTCTTCACGACTGGGCTGGCGCGGTCATCGGTCACGCCCACCGTGCGGTTCTCTACGCTGCTGGGCTCAGACGAACCAAGAGCGCCAAGAACGCGCTATGCCCGCAAGATCGCGCGCTGATCGTTGCGTCGGGCACGAAACGGGCATGCCTGCTGCGGCACGTCTCGCCACGAATACTGGACGGACTCAGGCGAGGCCATACTGAGGGCACGTCTCGACTGAGCGTGACCCGAAGATTTCCTCTGGAACCAGATGAGTTGGCGCTGCAGTGACTTAGCGGCTTCGAAGATCGGGTGCGTCTCCCGGAACCAGATCCGCCAGTGAAATCTCAAGCACCTGCGAGAGAGCGAGGACGGTGCGAAGCGTCGGATTCGCCGGAGATCCGGGGCGAGACTCGCCCTTTTCGTACTTCTGGTACGTGTAGCGCGTGAGGCCCGCGCGGTAAGCGACATCCTCTTGACTCAGTCCGGCGCGCTGGCGCGCGGAACGAAGCGATGTCGCGAAGCGTTGCGAATATACGCTCCACTCCGCTTCAATCTTGTCGTTCCGTCGAGGCACCTACCCAGCGTCGCGAGTAGGAGCAAGTGGTATGGCCTAATCGGTATGGCATAATTTGGAAGGCCATACGAAACAATCTCGTCCTCGTCGGATCGCTCCGCCATTCCCTGCACGTGTGCCGCCCATCCCGATAAAAAGCGGTCGCATCCCGGGGTGGGCCCGTGCATGCGACCGCGAATGCGATGGTTGAGATGGGCGAGTCCTATCCAGTCTGGTGGCAGGGCACAACCGCGCCTCCACCCGCCGAATGGGTTTACGTTTTCGAGGAATTCACCGGTCAAGACACCGCCGAACAATGGGCGCTTGCAGCCGCGATCTTCGTCGCTCAGACGCGCCGGCGTACTGCTGCTGGCCCAACTTACGCGGAGCTATTCACACATCTGCTCCCAGACACTGCCGGTCTCCCTGGCCCGTTGCCGCGGAACCTTGATTTCATCGAGCGTAGGCGAGCAGTCGCGGGGTTCCGTGGCCACGCCGCGATCGAATGGCGGCGACGAGGAATGATCAGCTTCGACAAGGGAGTCATGCGCAGCCTTCGTGTCGGGCGTGAGTTTCGCGAACGATCTCGGCGACGGCAGCAGACTCGCGCGGGGGCGATCGCGGGAAACAAGATTGACGCATCCCCAATGTCGGTGCTCACCGATATTGATGAAGGTGTGAGATGAAGGGAGAGGCGAGATGCTCGGATATTCAGCGACCGTGTACCAAATAGCACCAGACGTTGCTGATGCGAATTTCGATCGTATACGCGAGGTTCCGTATCGGCAGGTGACGACATACTTTCAGACGCTGGTCGCCGGGACGCTCGCCGACGTCCCCTATCGAACGTGGGTCGATCATCTCCTCAAAGCTTCCGAGGAAGGACGAGCGAGAATGCTGCACGGCGGCGGATATCCGTTCCTCTTCCACGCGCAGGGGCGAGACATCAAGAATGACTTCGCGGCCTCGGGCGTCGAAGCCATCGCCGACCTCTATGACGAAAAGTGGTATCTCGTCGAGGCGTGGGATCAGAGCTGACATGGAGGAGAACTACCCGCCAGAGATCCGACGGATCGTCGCTCGCATCGAGCTCAGCTGGCTCGCAGCCGTTGACGTAGGCCCGGGCTGGTACCCACTCCTTGGACGTCTCGATGAGCGGCTGTCGTCGATCGCGCCGGCGTACGTCGTGCAGCAGGTCAAGTCGAAGTTCGGGTCGCTGAGCTTCTACGCCAGAGCTTCTGAGGACCCGTACGACTACAACGAAGAGTTTCACGAGGCGATCCGAGCCGCGGAATGGGAGAGCATCGAGACTTGCGAAGAATGCGGCGCGCCAGCACGGACCTACACAATCCGAATGTGGGTGTGGACTCTTTGTGCCGATCACGCCAGGGAGAGGACCGCCTCGCAGGCGTGATCTTCGACAGTGCTGAGCGCAACGTCAGGATCGGTGCTCCAGATGTTCGTCTAGGAAGTGCTGGATGCCGTCGATATCGGCGATCGTGAGTCCGACGAACTTGTCAGGCACCACAAGGAATGACGGAACTTCCGTCATTCTGGTCAGTCGGCTCGCCGCATCGCCTGGCGCCCGATCGTCAGCCCATGCGACCGCGCCGGTGTTTGCCCTTCGGACGTAGGAGATCAGGCTTTGCATCCGCCATCCCTCGTGAGGCCAGTTTTGCCACGGTACGTACGCGCCGTCGAGTTTGCCCCGCAACGGTCCTTGGATCAGCCACTTGACCTGATCGTGCGGCCAGGTCGTCAACCAGGCGATCTGAACGCCGGGGCGCCGGGTGAGCGCCTCCAGAGCATCGATGACCTCATCGCTGACCGACATCCACGAGTGCCAACCAGGTGCGGTGCGGTGGGCCTTTTGCTCGTGTTCGTGGTAGATCCGTGCGATCGTGCCGTCGACATCCAGGACGATGAGGGCTTCCTGCGCTGCGTCGGAGGCTTGCAACATAGAGGGTGCTTCCAATCGCCGCGACGGACTAGACCTACGTTGAAGATACCGGCCTGGTACGCGGGGTGTGCCCGAAGTGAGTTTCACGGGCGCCGTACCGGCCATGGCCCACCTTCGCCGAATTCTTCACATACCTAGGCGGGTCTGTCAATGTCCCGCGCTCGAGCCCCGTCGGTCTGCCTTCCACTGTGGAGCTCACGCATGAGTGCGAGCTGCAGTCGATTCATCTCCATCAGCTCCTCGAGTTCCTGTTTCGTGGCGATGTTCGTTTCGAAGTCGTGCTGTGCGAGCGCGGCAGAGATGCCATCCTGACGCTTCGCTGAGATGAGCAGGATTGCCCCCTGCAGCCCAGCCAGCATGCTGAGGAACAGGTTCAGAAGAATGAATGGGTACGGATCCCAGGCAAACGACATCGCGTTCATGGCGGCCCAGACGACCATGAATAGCAGGAAGCCGCCAATGAACAACCACGAACCCATCCAGTTGCGCAACCGGTCCGCAGCACGCTGCCCTGGTGTCAGGGTCTCGTGGTGCTTCGAATGCCAGTTTGTCAGGGGGTGAGCAGCGCGGTCGGACTTCGCGGCGGCGGTATCGGGGCGGACCGCCCGCGGATCATTCAGCGAGATCGAAGACATGCTGCCTTCTTCACGTGCTCCGCCCTCGCCTCCGGCGGCTTCGGTCAGAAGCCGGGCGGTTGGGGGCGTCATTCGCGCGACGTCGCCAAGGTGAAGATTCGACCGCTGACTAGCTTCGGCGTGAGCCTCACCCAACGATCCTTTTCCTCGGGAGCCCAAGGACGGAGTTCGAGCTTGTCGAGTGCTTCGATTTGAGCGGCGTTGGTGACTTCCTCCGCGTAACCCTTAGCGATCACGCTGAAAGCTACGTGCTCGTCGTACCCGTCAATTTGGAAAACGATCGATCTGTGAATTGTGAGCTCAATGAGTTTCGTACCGGGAGCGGTGCGGAAGACGATGCATCCATTGTCGATCGCATGGTTGACCGGGAAGATATCGATCTCCTCGGCGGCCCTCGCCGCGATCCGGCCGTAGGGTGCGTTGGCAATGCGTTCCCAACATTCGGTTTCGGACATCGAACGCGACGGTGGCCGATCTTCCCAGGACGAATCAGCGGTGCTCGGGTACATGGCATCAACCTTTCTGCCTCGCTTCAGGCGAGGGACGGGTGCGCGCCGGCTGGCGATCACGAGAGCCGGGCGACGCCTAACAAGAACGCTATGCTGACGCCCTTAGTAGTCCAAAGGACTTACGTCCCACGATCCGTAGCCAACCGGGCAGATCGGGCGGAGTAGCCACACGCCGGGACCTTCGGCCCTAACAGGACGTGCGCTCACGCCAGATGGTGGGAGTATCCGCCGAGGCATTTCGTCTGCGGCACTACGTGAAGGATTCCCATGACTGCTCTGCAGACACCACTGTCGCGCTCGACGGAGTTAGCGAAAGCCGCGAAGGGTGATGAGACGCGCATAGTGACCATTGCCAGCGGGCGGCGCTGGCTCGCCATCATGAGACTAGCGATCGGCTTTATCTTTTTTTGGGCCTTCCTGGACAAGACGTTCGGCCTCGGCTATTCGACGCCGCTGGAACGAGCATGGATCTCCGGCGGTACACCGAGCCAGGGGTTTCTCAACAGTGACTCGGTCATCGGTCCCTTGAAGCCGTTCTTTGCCGCGATCGCCAGCCCAGTGAGCGATGTGCTCTTCATGGTCGCGATGCTCGCGATCGGACTGGCAGTGCTACTTGGCGTGGGGCTTCGCGTCAGCGCCGTCGTTGGGACGATCCTCATGCTCGCGATGTACCTCGCTGAGTGGCCTTTCGGCGCCAACGCGGCCTCGACCAATCCGTTGGTCGATTACCACATCATCTACGCCCTTGCCCTCATCGTCACGGCCGCTCTCGCGGCCGGGGACACCTGGGGTTTCGGCCGGCAATGGAAGGCGCTCCCTCTCGTTCGGCGCAACCGCTGGCTCGTCTGACGAAATGGGAGGGCCGCGAGGCTACAGGGGAAGGCCGTGCGATATGAAGACCATAGTCGTGGGTTTCGATGGGACCAATGCGTCCCTCGTGGCCGTGGACTGGGCGGCTGAACGAGCCATCCATGGCGGGACTCGGATTGAGATCGTGACGATCGGAGGCACGATCCTCTCGGACGAGAGTCAGACCGGCGCATCTCTCCGCGCGGCCGAACTCCGTGTGCTCGACAGCGCACCGGAATGCGAAGTTACCTCTCGGCGTGTGTCAGGCACGATGCCGGGGGCGCTGTTCGAGCAGGCCACTGCAGCGGATCTGTTGGTTGTTGGTGCACACCGCGACGGGGCGGCGAGTTCGATGATGTCCGGTCGGTTCCTGCGACTCGCCACGGGGTCTGCCGTCCCGATCGTCGTGGTGCCGGCTCACTGGTCGCCTTCCGATGCCGCGGTCGTTGTCGGCTTCTCCGGACACGAAGCGAACTCGCGAGCCGTCGAGGTGGCCGCGAGCGAAGCGGACGCCGCCGGCGCATCGCTCGTGATCGTGCACGCCTGGCAGATGCCCGTTCCGCGCGTCGAAGGGGCGATCTCTCTCCGGGCGTCACCAATCCAGGTGAGAGCCGAGCACTCGAGAGTGCTGCGCAGCGCCGCCCTGCGAACGAGCGCTGCGCGTCCCAACCTGGCTGTGGAGCAAATCTTGTCCCACGGAGACACGGCAGGAGTGCTCCTTGAGCGTGCACGGGATGCCTCCCTGTTGGTTATAGGGATGTCGCATCGGCGCTTCCTCCCTGACGCGCTGCTTGGATCGGTCGCTCGCGAGCTGCTCACTCAATCTGTGGTTCCTGTGTGCATCGCGCCGAACACCACCCTGGACATGTGATCGCTCGATAGACTCGCCGCGACGGGAGGCAGCGATGTCCGAACGTTCAAGGCTGCCCGATGAGGCGGCAAACGCAGCACTTGCGCAGCGCAGGCTCCGAGACCTGCTCGAGGCGAACGCTTCCATAGTCGAGCGTCTGGATCTCGAGGTGGTGCTTCGACGAATCGTCGAGGCGGCGATGAGGTTGGTCGATGCCCCTTATGGTGCTCTCGGAGTCACTACACGCGATGGTCATATGGAGCGATTCATCCACGTCGGTATGGACGCTGTCACCGTCGAGCAGATCGGCCAACCACCCACGGGGAAGGGGCTGCTCGGGGCCGTGATCACCGATCGCATGCCAATTCGGATCCCGCGCCTTGCGTCCGACCCACGATCGGCTGGCTTTCCGGAGCATCATCCACCGATGGATGCTTTTCTTGGTGTCCCGGTGAGAGTCGGCGACCGCATCTATGGCAACCTCTATCTGACATCGGGAGACAAGGGTCCGTTCACTGATGAGGACGAGAAGCTGGTCATCGCTCTAGCAGCCACGGCAGGAATCGCGATCGAGAACGCGCACTTGTACGACGTTGCGAAGACACGCGAGATCTGGAGCGACACGACCGCTGACGTGATGGCCGCGATGCTCGAGGTCGCTGACGAGAGCGTGCTGGATGTCATCGCGGAGCACGTCGGTGCCTTGATCGACGTCGATCTGGTTGTGGTAGCTGTGCCGCACGGCGACGACGATTTCCGAGTCACTACGGTCCATGGTCACGATGCGGCTTCACTGCGGGGTCGCATCTTCCCCGCAGCCGGAACACTGGCGGCCCGCGCACTGGCCACGCAGCGGGCGGCGAGCGTCGTCGGTGATGCCGACGCGGACCAGGCGCCGGTCGACTGGCAGCCGGGGTCGGGACCCACAGTCGCCATTCCGCTCTACAGCGGTACCGAGCCGCTGGGTGTTCTCACGCTCGCACGGCGTCTGGGAGCTTCTGCATTCACCGACGAGGACCTGGATCTCGCATTCACATTCGCCGCTCAGGCGAGCGTCGCCATCGAAGTGGTCCGAGCTAGCGAGGACCGACGACGCCTCGAAACGAATCGCGATCGTGCTCGGATCGCGCGCGACCTGCATGACCACGTCATCCAACGCCTTTTCGGCGCCGGACTGTCACTGCAGGCGGTGTCGGGGACGGTCGATGCCGCGACATCCGCGGTGCTCGAGTCACAAGTGGACGCGATAGACGCCGCGATCAAGGACATCAGAACGGTCGTATTCGCGCTCGGTGCGGGCGAGCGCGGAAAGCAGAAGCGGACTCGCGATCGCCTGTTGGATACCATCTCCGAGGTCTTCGCCGGGCTCTCGTCCACACCCCGCATCACCTTCTCGGGGCCACTTGACTCTCTCATTCACGCGCCGCTCGCAACGGAACTCGTCGCGGTGTTGCGCGAGTGCCTGACCAACGCAGTCAAACATGCACATGCCCGTCGCATCGAAGTCGCCGTCGAGATCACAGGCGGAGCGGTCGTTCTCACGGTATTCGACGACGGCCGCGGCATCCCGGACGGAGCGCGCTTGAGCGGCCTGGCAAATATCACCGAACGTGCCCTGCTTCATAGTGGCCTATGCACGATCACCTCTGACTCGGCATCGGGAACGCGCATCGAATGGTCAGCGCCAGTAACGAACAGTAGCCAATCAGGAGAATCATGACCCGCGTCTTTCTGGTGGACGATCACGAGATCGTGCGGCGTGGGATCGCACAGCTGATCGACGCGGAGGCCGACCTCTCCGTGATCGGTGAAGCAGGCACGTTTCGCGAGGCAGTCCGGCGGATCGATGCCACGCTGCCCGACGTCGCCGTCCTCGACGTCCGCCTCCCTGACGGTGACGGGGTCAGCCTGTGCCGCGACATCCGATCCGCGCACCCGGAGATCGCCTGCCTCATCCTCACGGCCTACGACGACGACGACGCCCTGCGTTCAGCGATTCTGGCCGGCGCCAACGGGTACGTCCTCAAAGACATCCGCAGTGGGGCACTCATCGACGCAATTCGACGCGCCGCTGCAGGAAGTTCAATTCAGTCCACCGACGTGCTGCGTCGTGGGGCGACCGCGATCCGCCCCAACCCGCAGAACCTCGACGAACCCGCCGACCTCGACCTCTCGATGCGCGAGAACCAAGTCCTCGACCTGATCACCGGCGGTCTGACCAATCGTGAGATTGGAGAGAGACTTGGTCTCGCCGAGAAGACTGTGAAGAACTACGTGAGCGGGCTGCTCGCCAAGCTCGGCATGGAACGTCGCACTCAGGCGGCGGTCTACGGGGCTGAGCGGAAACACAAAGGAGACTGAGCCGCTCCGGCGAGTCACGGATTCACGGTGTGCGCAAAGTCGGAGCTGCGATGGTGGGAATCGCAGGTCCCGCGGTGGCAAGGCGACGACGGAGAATGAGGATGTAGGGGATCATCACGATCGCGATGATCCCGACCGCGATCGTGTCGCCAACAGCGGAGTGCGCCGAGAGCGTTCCGCTGAGGTTGAACAGCGCATGGAAGACAACACCAAGCAGGATACTTCCGGTCAGCACCACGCAATACGCCAGCGCGATACCGATCAGGATTGCCCCAGCCAGCTGCAGAGCTTGATCGGTCAGGGAGTAGCCGCGTAACAGATTCACGATGTGCCCTACGCCGAAGGTGACGCCGGAGATGACTATCGCGCGAGTGAGATTGCCGCGCGTCCGCAGTGCTTGGAGCAGGAATCCGCGGAAGAGAAGCTCCTCGATGAACCCGACAGCGGCGACAAGGATGATCGCGAAAATCACTGTCTGCCAGTTGAGGTTCGCGGCGAATCCCTTGCCGTACTGGAGAAACGCGATCGCGAACAACGGAATGTAGAAAACAGTCAGCGGGAGAGTTTTCGGCTGCACTGGCCGAATGCCGTAAAAAGCGAGCCGTCGACCGGCCCGCAGGTAGACGAGTAGGGCGATCGAAAGCCCGACGAGGACAACACTCGTCATCCCGGGAAATCCCAGTATCTCGCCCACGTAATCCCCGACGTTGACGGCAACGATGTAGATCACGATCCACACCAGTGCATGCCAAATGGGTTTGGTCTCCTGCAGCTGTCTCATGTGTCGATGCTCGCCCACGCTGCCAGACAGGCGTAAGGCCAAAGGTCCTCCCGTTCACGCCTCGCGAGTCTCCCCGCACAGATTGCATTGACATACCGCCGAGGGACCTTTGGCCCTGTGGCCGATCTCGCGCATCACCCAGACTTTTCGTACGGCAACGGGAAGCAGGGAGCACTCATCGCCCGTCGCCGTCAACCACGTGGCGTAACCGCCCACGGAAGTCGTAGACATCGAGCATGAGCGAAACGAGTAACGAATGAGCGCCAGCGAACCAACGGCATCCATCCCTGATCGCGGAACGGCAGCATTCTCCTATCGTGAAAATCACAGACTCGGGGACGAGACGCTCGCCCAACTCGATGCCTGGTGGCGTGCAGCAAACTACCTCTCTGTCGGGCAGATCTACCTGCTCGACAATCCGCTTCTTCGCGAGCCTCTCACGCGAGAGCACATCAAACCGCGGCTCCTCGGCCACTGGGGTACGACGCCCGGGCTGAACTTCCTCTACGCACACCTGAACCGGGTGATCCGGGAGCGAGAGATCAGCACCATCTACATCACCGGTCCTGGCCATGGCGGGCCCGGCATGGTCGCCAACGCCTACCTGGATGGCACCTACTCCGAGCTTTACTCAGATATTGGCCAGAATGCGGACGGCTTGCAGAAGCTGTGCCGCCAGTTCTCCTTCCCTGGCGGGATCCCCAGCCATGCTTCGGCTGACACGCCCGGTTCGATCCATGAGGGTGGTGAGCTCGGCTATGCGCTTTCCCACGCGTACGGTGCCGCGTTCGACAACCCGGACCTGCTGGTCGCCGCGGTGATCGGGGATGGTGAGGCGGAGACGGGGCCGCTTGCGACGAGCTGGCATTCCAACAAGTTCCTCAACCCGCTGACCGATGGGGTGGTGCTGCCAATCCTGCACTTGAACGGGTACAAGATCGCTAATCCCACGGTGCTGGCGCGGATTCCGGAGGAAGAACTCCTGAGCCTTATGCGCGGCTACGGCCACACGCCCTACCTCGTGTCGGGCGGCTTCGACGGCGAAGACCCGGCGGCCGTGCACCGGCGGCTGGCCGAGACACTCGACACGGTTCTGAATCAGATCGCAGAGATCAAAGCGTCGGCCGCGGCGGGAACATTGCAGAATCGGCCTGCGTGGCCGATGATCATCCTGCGGACGCCGAAGGGTTGGACGTGCCCGAAAGAGATCGACGGCCTGCCCGCTGAGAACAACTGGCGCTCTCACCAGGTGCCGCTCGCCAGCGCCCGCGACACCCCGGAACATCTCGACGTCCTCGACGGGTGGCTCCGGTCCTACCGGCCAGAGGAGCTGTTCGACAACTCGGGCACACCGATACCCCTCATCACAGACCTCGCGCCGAAGGGAGCGCTGCGGATGAGCGCGAACCCCGTCGCGAACGGCGGGGTGCTTAGACGCGATCTGGTGCTTCCCGATTTCCGCGACTATGCGGTGGGCGTCCCGGCCCCCGGGGCGACGGTGAATGAGGCTACCCGTGTGCTGGGCGAGTGGCTCAGGGATGTCATCCGGGCGAACCCCGACAACTTCCGCATCTTCGGCCCAGACGAGACTGTGTCGAACCGTCTTGGCGCCGTGCTTGAGGTCACTGACAAGCAGTGGAACGCGGCCTATCTACCCTCCGACGAACACCTGGCCCCTACCGGCCGCGTCGTCGAGATGCTCAGCGAGCACCAGTGCGAAGGCTGGCTGGAAGGCTATCTGTTGACCGGTCGGCATGGGCTGTTCAACACCTACGAGGCATTCGTGCACATCGTCGACTCGATGTTCAATCAGCACGCCAAATGGTTGAAGACGAGCAAGGAGATCCCGTGGCGCCGCCCGATCGCCTCGCTCAACTATTTGCTGTCGTCTCACGTGTGGCGTCAGGATCACAACGGCTCCTCCCACCAGGACCCCGGTTTCATTGACCACGTGGTGAACAAGAAGGCCGACGTGGTGCGTGTGTACCTTCCGTTTGACGCCAATACGTTGCTGTCCGCGTATGACCACTGCCTGCGCAGTGTCGACTACGTCAATGTCGTGGTGGCGGGCAAGCAGCCCACATTCAACTGGCTCAGCATGGACCGGGCGATCGAACACATGACCCGTGGCGTCGGTATCTTCGAGTGGGCGGGGACCGAAGTGGAGGGGGAGCAGCCGGATGTGGTGCTCGGCTGCGCCGGCGATGTGCCAACGCTCGAAGTTCTGGCGGCGGCATCCCTCCTACGCGAAGCGGTCCCCGAGCTCAAGGTCAGGGTCGTCAATGTCGTCGATCTGATGCGTCTCGTCAGCGAGGGCGAACATCCGCACGGCATGAGCGACCGCGAGTACGACGCTATTTTCACAACCGACCGCCCAGTCATCTTCGCGTACCACGGGTACCCGTGGCTGATCCACCGGCTAACGTACCGGCGCGCGGGACACGCTGATCTGCACGTCCGCGGATATAAGGAGGAGGGCACGACGACAACGCCTTTCGACATGGTCATGCTCAACGACATCGACCGCTATCGTCTCGTCATTGACGTTCTCGACCGCGTTCCGGGGCTCGGCGAGCGATATGCGGGTCTTCGCCAGCGGATGCAGGATGCGCGAGTGCGCGCCCGCGCCTACACCCGGGAACACGGCGAGGACATCCCCGAGGTCGCCGACTGGACCTGGACGGAGGGACCTGAGTCGCAAGCGCGCGAGGTAAACACCGGCGTCGGAAGCTCGAACGTCGGCGGCACGGAAAGCCGCGAAGGGTGAGTAGCAGCACGCTTCACGCTGAGTCGAAGAAGCGGTTCTCCTCGATGCCCCGTTGGACCTCGCGCACTGGGGTGCGTGCGTCGCACTTGCTTCTGTCGTGCTCTGGTATGTCGAAGTTCGGAAGCCCGTGCTGCGGGCATCCGAAAAGTGCCGGAGATAGGCGCTCCACCCGTAGCCACTCTGCCCGCGGCCTGGGTTCCGCGGGTCGACGTCCGTCTTTAGCGCGGAGGAAAGTGCGGGATCCGCAGAGGACGAAGTGCTCTGTTCGAGTTGCGGCGCGAGCGCATTACAGTGTCGTCGACGGACCGCGTCGGCTCCTGAGCGCCCAAAGGATGCTTGACGATCGCGTTTCGCTGGGCGGCTGATATCCCACTAGATCTGTCAAAGAATCGACGTCCCGAGACCGAAGAGGTCTCAATGCAGACGTAGTTGTACTTTGCGGTGGGACTCGAGGAGACCAAGCGTTTCACGCCCGAATCGTGGATCTCCTGGTCAGTTGAGAGACGACGCATGGCGCCTCGCACAACGACACTCCAGTGGAAGCCTGCGTCTTTGCCGTCGATCTCCAACGCGGCGACCGGATGGGTAACTATCGCCGCGAGCTTCGATCCCGGCGCAGACCGGAAATAGATTGATCCGCCATGGACTTTGTAGTTCAGCGGGTAGATATCTGGCGCACCATCTCGGCCAGTGATGGCGAGGCGGCCAAGTGACCCCGCTCTGATAAGCCGCCAGCACTCCTTCATCGTCAAGGTTTCCACGCCACTGGCCTCTGCACCTTTGATCGTGCGCGAGCGTGCCCCGAAACCATCGGTCGCGCTCGTGTCCAATTGGACGTTGCCTCGTGGTGAGTTCATGAATTGCCCCTTTATGTTCCTCTCATTGGACAACTTCCGCTGAGGAACCGACAGGGCCGAAGGTCCCTCGGAACTGGATGGACGACGGCACACAAGCTGCCCTTAATGGCGCGCTCGGTTGCCAACGACACCCGCCAATTTACGGTCGGTCGTGACAAGCCCGGTGGGAGGACCACCGAGCGCTCGGAGGGCGTACAGGATTGTCGCGAGGTCTACGACCTCTTGGATGAGAGCGCCGGCGACCGCTGGGATAAATCCCGTCATCGCGACGACCATAAGCCCGACGCTCAGCCCAATCCCGATCCAGATCGCGGTAAGTGCGACGCGAAGCGTGTGTCGCCCGATCGAGACCGCATCGACGACCTTCGCCAACGAGTCAACGAGGATGACGACGTCAGCAGCGTCGCCCGCCGCAGTCGCGCCTCTCGCGCCCATCGCAACACCGATATCGGCCGCCGCGAGTACGGGGGCGTCGTTGACTCCGTCGCCGACCATCATCATCGGTCTCGGATGAAGCTCGGCAGCGAGTTGAACCTTTTCGGACGGCAGGAGCTCTGCGTGGACATCGTCAATACCGACCGCATGCCCGATGGACTCCGCTGTCGATCGAGCATCACCAGTGAGCATCGTGAGACGCCCGACGCCGTTGGCGCGCAGCCACGAGGTGACTCCTGCCGCTTCAAGTCGCGGCGCGTCGGCGAGGACGAGGACACCTCCGAACCGACCGTCGATCGCCACATAGGCCGCGGCTTCGCCAATTCCGAGAGTTGCGCGCACCGTGTCAGGGGCGAGTGAGGTGACGAAGGCAGGCTTACCCACGACGACAGTCCGGCTGTCGATGACCGCCACGACCCCGTTGGTCGCGACCTCACTCGCATCGTCAGATGCGCGAAGAATGAGGCGGCGTTCGGTAGCGGCACGGCGGATTCCCTCGGCAAGCACGTGCGAAGAGTATTGCTCGGCGGACGCTGCGAGCATCAGGAGCTCGTCCGCGTCGACGCCCGCAACGGGGCGTACATCGACAAGATTCGGTCTACCCTGAGTGAGCGTTCCCGTCTTATCGAAGGCCGCCGAGCGCACCCGAGCCAACTGCTCGATCACCGCGCCACCCTTCATGATCACTCCCGTCTTTGCGGCACGGGAAAGCCCGCCCAGGAACGCAACGGGAGCGGCGATGAGGAGTGGGCACGGGGTTGCCAGCACGAGCACTTCAGCGAATCGGGTCGAGTCTCCCGAGATCGCCCACGCCGTGCCAGCGATCACGAGAGCGACAGCTGTGAACGGAATTGCGAAGCGATCGGCAAGACGCACGACCGGCGCGTGCGATTCTTCGGCGGCGTGAACGAGCGCCACGATCTGCTGATACTGACTGTCGGCGCTGGTGCGTACCGCTTGGATTCGAACAGCCCGCGCCCCGTTAATCGCCCCGGAGAGCACTTCGCCTCCGGCATCGAGGGTCACCGGCATGCTCTCCCCGGTGAGTGACGATTCGTCGAAAGTCCCGGATTCCGTGAGCAGGATGCCGTCAACTGGCACGATTTCCGCCGGTCGCACGAGTAGCGTGTCGCCAATCGAGACGTCGTCGACGGCAATCTCCTGCACCTCATCGGAGTCCGAAACGTGTGGACGGGTGAGAACGTGTGCGATGCGCGGCGACCGATCCAGTAACGCCGACAGATCCCGTTTTGCTCGGCGGCCTGCGAAATCTTCGAGTGCTTCGCCGCCTGAGAGCATCAAGACGATGATGAGCGCCGCGAGATACTCCCCGACGGCAAGCGTCGCGACCATCGCCACCACCGCGAGGATGTCGAGCCCAACATGCCCGCGAAGCACATCCCGCACCATCCCGATGAGCGTCCAGACTACGAATGCCCCGACATAGGCAGTGGCGATCCACCGTCCAACCGAATTCTTATCGAGGGCGTGGAGGGTGAGCACTCCTGCGAGGACTATGGCCGTGAAGACGATCACGGGATACTGCCGGAAGAAACGCATGACCTCAGCCTTTCGCGTGCCTGTCCGTGGCACCAGGGGTTGCGCTCCGCGCGACAGAAGGACGTTATCCGACAGAACCCGTCCGGATCGGGCCCGGCGATCGCCGTGTGACTTTGGTCCCTTACCTCGTGACGCGAATGCCCGCACAGTGGAGGGATGAGAACTGATCAGAAGCTTCGACCGACAGCGACGATTGTCTTCGAGTCGATGTTCGGGAATACGCGCCGAGTTGCCGAAGCGATCGCCGCGGGGATGGGCGACCGCGTTGCCGTCGTTCTAAGTTCCGTTGCCGATGTGCCTACGCAGTCACCATCCGATCTCCTCGTAGTTGGTGCCCCTACACACGCCCACTCACTGAGCCGGCCGGAGTCGCGCGCCGAGGCTGCACGATGGGCCCGCGATTCGGGATCGCGCTTGACGCTTGAGGGCGAGGGGGCTGCCACAGGGGTTCGCGAGTTGCTTGAGGTCGACCTCGCGGCAAGGCTCGGATACGTGGCTTACGACACCCGCGTTGATATGCCGAAGATCTTCACGGGGTCGGCAGCGACCACCATCGCGAAGCGACTGCGAAAGATGGGGCTGAGCGAGCTCGCTGGATCGAAGAGCTTCCTTGTAGACAAAGACAGCCGTCTCCTCGCTGGAGAACTCGAGCGCGCAGAGCAATGGGGCAACGAACTCGCCGATGTCGTAGTGGTTCTGCACGATGCTGAAAGGCAGGAATCGTGACACCTATCTGGGCTCGTCGCGCTGAAGTGGACGCAACGAGGCGGTCCATTCGCCAGCGAATCCGTTACGACGTCAAGAAAGGACGATGGTCATGAAAAATACCATCCTCGTCGGGGTCACTGACACCTCTGCTTCGCGTCGGGCCGTCGACTGGGCATCCGAACGAGCAGAAGCACATCACAGCAGAGTCGAACTCATCTCGGTCATCGGCGGAGCAGTGGGCGCCATCGGTGAGGGAGACGTGGTTAAAGATGCCATCGCTTTAACACAAGCAATGCTGGACGCAGTGGCAGTACGGGTTCGTGAGCGAGGGGTGACCGTTGGCACGCGTCTCACTCGAGGCAACCCCGTCGAGGAACTCAACGACGCTTCGAGGGCGTTCGATCTGCTTGTGATCGGAAGCGACTACCGCGGTCCGAACTCGGGGCCACAGCGCGGGCCGCACGGCATCCGAATCGTAGCGGGCTCCCATTGCCCTGTTGCTGTGGTTCCCGATATCGAACTCACCGACCGTCGCGGAGTGGTTGTCGGCGTCGACGGATCCCCAACCTCGGAACACGCGATCGAATATGCCGCTGCGGAGGCGGACCGTACCGGGGAGCCGCTTACAGCAGTCAACGCCTGGGTCACAATTCCGCTACCGAGGATCATGCATTCCTACCCAGCTGACTACCTCACAAACATGCAGCAACGCGGTGAGGAAACACTCGCGATCTCGCTCGCAGGGATCGCACAGAAGTATCCCGATCTGGACTTGCGTCGAGTCGTAGAACGAGGCTACCCGGAGGTCATCATCAATCGTCTCGCAACCGAGGCCCGCCTCACCGTCATCGGATCTCATGGACGTGGAGCGATCGGTCGCTTCCTCCTCGGATCCACAAGCCAAGAGGTCGTCTCCCGTCTGGTGAGTGCCACGGTGGTCTTACGGTAGTCACCGTTTAGGAGTACGGCAGCGATCGTCTTGGGCGCGTAGGCGCTTTCGCTAGACCCGGTACCCGAACTTGTCCTCGCCTTCCACCCGGAGATCTTCCTCGAATTCTGAGGAGTCGATGGTGTGCACCTCCAAGAAGATGATTCTGGACTTCCGTGGGATGCGACTGTACTGCCGCTCGGCGGCGTTCCTTGTCCGGTGTTCCTGGTGGCTTCCGCCGTCGAGTTCGTGCGCCACGATCCTGATCTCGCCGCGCTGGGAGTCCGCTCGAAGGAGTTCCACCGCTGTGTCGTCCCGACACGGGTGCTTCGGGCGCTCGATCAGTAGTTGTAGAAGCCCTCACCGGTGGCGGTGCCGAGCTTGCCTTTGTCGATGTAGTTGGCTTTGAGGTAGCCCGCCCACGCTTGGGATCCAGGTTCCGGACTCGCCACCGCGACGTTGTACGCCGTTTTCAATCCTATGACGTCGTAGATCTGGAAGGGGCCAGCCGGCGCCCCGGTGGCGATCCGCCAGGTCTTGTCGATGGTCTCCGGGTCGGCGACGCCTTCAAGAAGCAGTTCCGCGGCGGCGTTGAGGAGGGGAACAAGCAACGAATTCAGGACGTAACCTGCCTTCTCCTTCTTCAGTTCGATCGGAACGAGGCCACTGCGGCGGGCGAAGTTCACCACTGCCTGGTAAACGACCGGATCCGTGTCCGTGGTCCCCATGACCTCGGCTGTGTTCTGCCGCCACACGTTGTTGGCATAGTGCAGTGCAAGGAAGCGGTCAGGTCGTCCGGTGAAATTCTTGAGATCGCTGGGAAGGAGCGTTGACGAGTTCGTCGCGAAGATCGTGCCAGCCGGGGCCAGAGTGGCCAGCTTCTCGTAGAGTGCTCGCTTGATCTCAAGACTCTCCGGCACCGCCTCGACGACAAGGTCAGCGCGGGACACAGCATCTGCGAGATCTGTGGAGTAGCGGACGTTGTCGAGGGCGGCTGCCGTTGTCTTGTCCGTCGCACCGGCAACCTCGTCCGCGACATAGACGGTGGCAAGCTTCGCCATGCGCGCTCGAGCACCATCAATAGCATCGTTCGTGAGATCGTACGCAACAACATCGAAGCCGTGGAACGCTGCCTGATACGCGATCTGGGAGCCGAGGACACCCGTTCCGAGAACCGTGAGCTTTTGAATGTCATGCATGAGTGCAACTTTCTGAACGGGTAGTAGTGCTCGAGATGTCGTTAAGCGGTCGTGTCGGGACCTGCGGCCGCATCTGGGGTTATCGACGACGCTAGGCAAACCTCGCGGTGATTTGCAGGGCCAAAGGTCCCGGTGTGCATTGCTGCGCCAAGTACGCGGGGGGACCTTCGGCCCTACACCTTCAGAGAAGCGCGCGCGAGCATCAGAGGTATGAGGAAGCAGCAGGAAGCCAAACACGTCTGGCGTGAACTGCTGCGCGCCGCGGTGGCTCGTACGCTGTGTACGCCGTGAGGGGCTGGGCCCGCAACGTATTGCTTGGGCTTCTCTACTTCGGCGCAATCTCCGCCTTCGCGGGAGGGGTCCTCGGCGTCGCAGCGAATGGCGCCGGCGTTCCATTGGCGTATCTCGATGGGACGCCGTTCACCTCTTACGTAATCCCAGGCCTGATCCTCGGCTTGGTCGTCGGCGGCACGCAGGGGGTGGCTGCTATCGCCACTCACCGTCGACACCCGGGTGGTCTGCTCACTGCAGCCGTCGCCGGGTTTGGAATCACGATCTGGATTTTCGTGGAGATTGCCATCATCGGCTACTCCTGGCTGCAGTCCATCTACCTCACCCTCGGCATAGGCGAAGTGGCTCTAGTCCTGGTGTTGCTCGGGATCCTCCATCCTTCACACACTCGGTCCGACGCTCACCCGGCCGACCATGCCATAAGAAAGGTGCCCCAATGAATTCCCTGCCACGCACTGTCCGCTATATGTCCGCCGCTCTTGCCGTCGGCTTCCTGGTTCTCAGCTCAGGTGCGGTAGCGTCCGCCTCGACCTCAGCTCCGTCACCCGCTGCCCCCTTCTCCGTTACAGACGCTCGTGAGGGACCACAGTTCTATGCCGATGCGATCGTCAATGTGTCGGGGGATATCGACGGCGATGTGTATGCGGCGGGCCAGTCGGTAACCGTCAGCGGAAACGTGACCGGCGACGTCATCGCGGCTGCGCAGACGATCACAATCACTGGCACTGTGGATGGCAACGTGCGCCTGTCCGCGCAGTCCATCACAATCAACGGGAAAGTCACTCACAGCGGCACAATCTTCGCCGCAGACATCAACATCGCCGAAACTGCGTCATTGGGTGATGACCTGGTTGGGGCGGCGAGCACCGTCGCCATCGCTGGCGAAGTGGGCCGTGACGTTCTCGTTAGTGTCGACCGCCTTACCATCGGGGGGTCAGTCGGTGGTGACGTCTCATACGTCAGCGACAGCAAGGCTCACATCGCGGACGGGGCAGTTGATGGCTCCGTCGAGCGTGTGGCGACCCCACAGTCACCCAAGGTCGAGGTGTCACCGTGGGCGGCGATCGTCGCTTGGTTTGTCGGTTTGCTGTATGCGCTGGTCGCGTTCAGTTTGGTGACGTTGCTTGCTGGGCTGCTTATTCCCCGCTGGCTGCAGCGAGTGACGGATCAGCTTGTTCCGTCCCCCTGGAAAGCGCTGCTGGTCGGGTTCGTTGGATCTTTCGCTATCCCGATCGGGCTGCTGGTCCTTCTAGTTACCGTCGTCGGCGCGCCGTTGGCGTTTGCAGGACTGCTGGTGTGGGTCGTGCTCACGCTGTCCACGTTCGTGTTCGCGTCCTTTTACATTGGTCGACTACTGCTGCGGGGCGGTCAGCATCCGGTGGTCAAGTCGCTGGTCGGCGGTCTGATCCTCATCGTCGCACTCCAGATCCCGTGGCTGAACATCCTGGTGTGGTGCGCGATGGTGTTCATCGGTCTCGGCGCTCAGCTACTGAAATTCCATGGCGAGCGACCCTGGCGGTATCGCTCCGGCACGGAATCCGCGCCCTCGCCGCTCCCTGCGGGAATGGTCAACGAGCAGGCACCTCCGGCGCTATGAGCCGCGCTACGGATGCAAAGAAGCAATCACCTCAGCCCGCCTCCGGCGCTCATCCGGACGAACCGCACCGTGGTGACCTCGCAGGGCGTCTGAACTGGCTCCGCGCGGGCGTGTTGGGGGCGAATGACGGCATTGTCTCGGTGGCATCACTGGTCGTGGGTGTGGCCGGTGCCACGAGCGAGTCGGCCCCTTTGCTGGCCGCTGGCGTAGCCGGACTTGTCGGAGGGGCGATCTCGATGGCGCTCGGCGAGTATGTGTCGGTGAGTAGTCAGCGAGACAGCCAACGGGCTCTCATCATCAAGGAACGGCGGGAGTTGGCCGATGAACCCGTAGCGGAACTCGACGAGCTCGCCGGGATCTACGAAGCGAAAGGTCTAAGGCCCGTGACCGCGCGTCAGGTGGCGGAGGAGTTGACGGCTCATGATCCGCTCACCGCGCACCTCGAGGCCGAACTCGGCATCACCGAGGCTGCCGTCGTTAGCCCCTGGGCTGCTGCTGGAGCGTCGGCGCTGGCGTTCACGCTCGGAGCGCTCCTCCCGCTGCTCGCCATCTTGCTTCCCCCGCAGGCGATCCGCGTACCGATCACCTTCACCGTTGTCCTCATAGCACTCGCTGTCACCGGGTTCACCAGTGCGAGGATCGGAGGAAACTCGGCTACCAGACCGACGATCCGGGTCGTGCTCGGCGGAGCGCTCGCACTCGCGGCGACTTTCGCACTCGGCTCCGCCCTCGGGACGACCGGAGTTGTCTGATGGCGACATTCGCTGTCCCCCGAAGATGTCGGTAAGGCCGCTAGGGTGTGTCTGACAAAGACTGGGAATGGGGACATTCGTACAGGGCGCCGTGAGAATGTCCGCTTGATCTGAGACCAGTGGGATGCCCGGGCTGGAGACCATCTGGCCGGCTGGCTCTTCTAGCGCGAGACTGTGTCCATGGATATTGAGCGGTGGTGGCCGAGGCTGAGCGTGGGAACGCGCGAGTGGCTGACGGCGAACAATGGCGAGGTAGTTCCGGCTTCTGTTGTGAGCGAGATCACCGATGCGGGTGGGGGTCCGGCCGCTGGTGCATGGTGGGTTGGAGAGTCCGGGGCCGACGGGAATTTCCTCTCTGACGCGGCGATCGATTGGATCGAGGAAGCAGCGAACGGTGAGCACTGAGCGTCCCTCGGCCTAGGTGTTCTTCCCACGGAGGTTGTGAGCAGCGTGGCGTGATGGGATAGGCGAG
>NZ_FUKO01000005.1 GCF_900163815.1 Microbacterium esteraromaticum
TTGTCGACGTGTCGGGTTTGACCGACGTACCTACCAGGTGAATGGAGGTCGTCATGAACGGCACGAGTATCAATGAAAGCATGGAGCAGGTGGTCGTCTACCTGCGCATCTCCGAGGATCGGACGGGTGCGGAGGCTGGGGTTGAGCGGCAGCGGCAGGACTGCCTCGACCTCTGCCACCGGCTCGGTGTTCCGGAACCGGTGGTGTTTATGGATAATGATATCTCCGCGTACGGGAACAAGAAACGCCCCGGCTACCTCGAACTCCTCGAACGGGTGAAACTCGGCCCCACACGGATCGTGGCATGGCATGTGGACCGTTTGTATCGGAAGCCGCGCGAGTTAGAAGACCTCATCGACCTCGTGGAGTCGCATCCGATCCGCATCGACACCGTCAAAGGTGGCGCGTTCGATCTGAACGCGCACGAGGGCCGGTTGATGGCGAGGCAGCTTGTGGCGATCGCGTCGTACGAATCAGGGCACAAGGCTGACAGGATCAGGCGCGCGAATAGGCAGAAGGCGGAGCGGGGTGAGTGGCATGGTGCCCCGAAGTACGGGTACGGGCTCGGCGGGGTCCTCATCCCCGAAGAAGCCGCAGTGATCCGTGAAATGGCAGACCGGTTCCTTGCGGGGCAGTCAGTGCGGCAGATCACGATGTGGCTCAACCGCGACGGTGGCCCCGCCTCCCCTTCCAAGGGGAAGAGCCGCCTGAACATTTGGCACGCGTCAACGGTGAAGTCGATTCTGTGTTCCGCGAGGATCAGCGGTCAGCGGGCGTATGAGCCGACCGCGCCGCGTGGTGGTGAACCTCAAGGTGGGCGGGCGATCCTTGGGCCGGGGAACTGGGAAGCGATTATCACCCCGGAAGAAACCGAACGCATCCGCGCCGTATTCGCGAACCCTGACCGTCGTGTCGGCAGATCAGCGAAGAGCATGCTCGCCGGGATCATCTCGTGCGGGAAGTGCGGCAACACCCTCGTCACCGGTGGCTGGCGCACCGGGCAGACCGCTCCATCGAAGCAGCACTTCTACCGGTGCCTCCCGCTCCCAGGACGCCCGGAACGCGGCGGACTGTCAGCCAGCGCCGCAGGCGTCGAAGCCGTCGTCACGGAGGCAATCATCCTCCGCCTCGCAGCAACCACCCTCCCTGACATGGCACCGGGTGAAGACGGTGGGGTTGCGGCGGCGATGACCCAGATCACTGCTGCGAGGCAGCGGATGGAGGATATGGCCCGCGACTACGGGGCAGGCCTGTTGACTCGGGCAGAGTTGCATGCCGCGAAAGCCGCAGCACAACACTCCATCACCGAAGCGGAACGACTACTCGGACGTACCAGCAAGTCCGCAGCGTTGAAGGGCATCCCGATCGGTGACGAGACAGCGATGCGTGAGGCGTGGGAGTCGGAGTGGTCGATCCC
>NZ_FUKO01000045.1 GCF_900163815.1 Microbacterium esteraromaticum
CCCCCCCCCCCCCCCCCCCCCCCCCCCCCCTTTTTTTTTTATTGATACGGCGACCACCGAGATCTACACTAGGAGTATCGTCGGCAGCGTCAGATGAGAATAAGAGACAGGATAAATCTGGCGGACGGACGCAGTGCTCGGGCAGGGTTGCCGGATGGGACGTCCGCTGAGCAAGTTGCCGCGCGGGGTGCCGTCATCGTTTCGTGTGGCGGATGCTCTGGAGCACGGTATCCCTCGGAACCGGCTCTATAGACAGGACCTGCGACAACCGCACCATGGACTGCGCGCGCTCGGACCGGCGCCCACGGGGGAGCGGTTGCTTTACGAGGCGGAAGCGTCGGGCGCGCCGCACCCTTTGGAGATTCAGCGGGAAGCTCACATCGAGCGGATGCGGGAGTACAATCCGCTTCTTGCCGACGACGCCTACTTCTGCGGCCCATCCGCGGCGCTCGCGTGGGGGATTCCACTGCCGCCGCGCACCTGGGACGAGCTGCACATCGGCGTGCCCAGACCGCTCCGCGCTCCTCGGCGCGCAGGGATCTCGGGGCACCAGCACAGCGCCGGATACGTCGCGGTCACCATCGTCGACGGCCTGCCGGTGACTGATCCGGCGAGCACCTGGGCGACGTTGGGCGGGCTGCTCAGCGAAGACGACCTCGTCGCTGCGGCCGACCGTGTCCTGCGCATCCCGCGAATGCCTGGAGGTTTTCGCCCGCTGACAGAGGTGCCGCTTGCCGCGCGGGCACAACTCGAGATGCTGGCCGAGCGAAAAGGTCGACCTGGCGCGCCGAGACTGCGTGCTGCGCTTGAGCTCGCGTGCACCGCGGCATCCTCTCCACCGGAGACGCGAATCCGTCTGCTGATGCATCGGGCGCGACTTCCTGAACCCGCTCTTGACTACGACGTCTACGACGACAGCGGGCGCTTTCTGGGGTGCAGTGAGCTGGCGTATCCAGAGCTGAAGGTGGCGATCGAATATGAGAGCGATGGTCACCTGACGCGCCCACAGCTGCAGCGCGACATCGACAAGTATCAGGCCTATTCCGAGGCCGGCTGGACAGTCGTGCGCCTCACCTCTGAGCATGTCTTCACGTCACCGCACGAGGCGCTGCGCCGCGTCCGACAAGCTCTCCGCTCCGCCCGCCCCTGATCCCGCGCGCCACCCCATCATCCTGCCCGCGCTCCGCCCGTCATCCCCGTCTATTTGGCGCAAAATCTCGGAATAGTCGGTCGATTCCGAGACTTTGTGACAAATAGACGGGAAAGGTGGGGGAAGGGTGAGTGTCAGGCGGGTGGGAGGCGCAGCGTTTTCGATTCGCCGGAGGCGAGATCGTCGGCGATGCGGATGCTGCGCGCCAGCGCATCCAGTGCGGGCTCGAGAGTGCCGAAGCGCTCGCGGTCCCGGCACACGACGTTGAGGGTGATCAGGTGTGATCCGGTATCCCAGGTGTACGTCGCCGAGGGTGGGGATGCTGGATTCGGCGGCACGGCGATCAGCAGCTTCTCGCCCACGCCCAGCGGCGTAGGAAAGTTCTCGGTGTCGTCGTACTCCATCGGCATCGACGCGCGTGCCATGCGCAGCTGCGCGGTCAGCAACTGCACGGTGGCCATGGCCACGACCAGATCGGGCTCTGCCTTCCACGTCCACGCCAGCACCCGCCCGTCGGCCTTGCGCATCGCCAGCGGCGCCGCCTGACTCGCCGCCCACGCAGCCACTCGTGACCCGGGCCGGCCCTCACGGCCGATCGCCGAGTTCGCCTGGGCGAGCAGCATCCGAATCGCTGCCTTGCGCTGACGGCGACCGCGCAGGCCGAGCGAACCGGTCACAGGAGTCCACAGGGCGGCATCGGCAGACGAGGTCAATCGCATGACTCCACGGTAGGCGAAGCTGCCGGGCCGGGGCTGTGAGCGCAGGCTCTCGATACCCACGGCTCGGCAACCAGGTCCGGCCAGCGTGCTCCGGTAGAGTTGCCTGCGCCCACGGGCCTACGCCCTCAGAGCATAGGACCAGGGGGCACAGCGAGCGCGACAGATTGGCAGCATCCTCCCGTGACTTCTTCTCCTGACGACCATCGCGCCCCGACGGGCGCTGCGGCCTCCGGGCGTCCTCTGAAGATTCTCATCGGCTGCGACACATTCGCTCCCGACATCAACGGGGCGGCGCGGTTCGCCGAGCGGCTCGCCGCCGGCCTCGTCGAGCGCGGGCACGACGTGCACATCGTGGCTCCGAACATCCGGTACCGCCGCGCCCAGCCGCAGACCGAGATCATCGAAGGGCAGCCGATGACCACGCACCGTCTGCCCGCGGTGCGCTGGCTGCCGCACGACTGGCTGCGATTCATCTGGCCGTGGCGGTCGAAGCACTACGCGCGCAAGGTGCTCGACCTGGTGCAGCCGGATGTCGTGCACATCCAGTCGCACATCGTGATCGGCCGCGGGCTCACGCGCATCGCGCAGCAGCGCGGAATCCCGGTCATCGCCACCAACCACGTGATGGCCGAGAACATCCTCGATCACACCAGCATGCCGATGTTCGTCAACAAGATGGTGCTCAAGCTCGCCTGGGCGGATGCGAAGCGCACCTTCGGCATGGCGCGCGCGGTGACGACACCGACCCGCAACGCGGCCAGCTTCCTCGAGCGCACGATCGACATCACCGGCGTCGTGCCGATCTCGTGCGGCATCGACCGCCGCAACTACCTGCCCGTGATCGCTCCGCGTGACAAGAATCGCATCCTCTTCGTCGGGCGTCTCACCGGCGAGAAAAAGGTCGATGTGGTGCTGCACGCACTGGCCAAGCTCGACCCGGCCCTGGATGTCCACTTCGACATCGCCGGCGGCGGCGACCAGCGCAAGGCACTGGAAGCGCTCTCCCACGAGCTCGGTCTCGAAGATCGTGTCACCTTCCACGGCCGCGTGACCGACGAGCAGCTGCGCGACCTCTACTCGCGGTCGTCGGTGTTCGCGATCGCATCGATCGCCGAGCTGCAGTCGATCGTGACGATGGAGGCCATGGCATCAGCCCTGCCTGTTGTCGGCGCGAACGCCGTCGCGCTGCCGCACCTGGTGCACGACGGCGAGAACGGCTACCTGTTCGAGCCGGGCAACGTCGACGACCTCGTCGACAAGCTCACCCGGGTGTTCACCGCGCCCGCCGCAGAATACGCACGGATGCAGCAGGCATCGCTCGATGGCGTCGCCGTGCACGACATCAACCGCACGCTCGACACCTTCGAGGCGCTCTACCGCGACGAGCCGCTGCCGGCGTAGCCGTGCCCGCGGCCGCGGGCGGTGCAGTGTTTCGCGCGCTCAGTTGAGCATCGTGAAGAGCGCGCCAGACAGCATCCCGCTCAGCAGGCCGACGAGACCCGACGCGGCGATCCCGATCGCGATGCCCGCAGACACGGCCTGCTGACGGCGGCGGATGCCGAGGATGCCGAGAACCAGCGTGACCACGACCAGCACGAATGTGATCAGCCCGACGACGAGGTTGAACACGCTGAGCAGCGTCATATCGCCCATTCCGCGCAGCATGAACGGCGTGGCGACGGTGGAGACGAGTGAGAGCGCGACAGTGAGGATGCCGAGGATGAGCGCTATGCGTCCGAGCGACCCGGTGGACTGCGCGGCGCTCGGGTAGGGACCCGGGTGCCCCTGCGGTGCGGGGGCGCCTGTGTAACCGGGTGCAGGGTAGCCGGGCTGTGCCGGGTGTGCGTAGGGCGGAAGCTGCTGCGGATCGCTCATGGCCATGAGCCTACGGGGTCACTCAGCCCCACTCGCCCGGTGTCGGCAGCACATGCGAGCGCGCCTGGACTCCTGCGGGCGAGACCTCGGCGACGCAGAACAGCAGCGACATCGTCGGATAGCCGTGCGCATGATTGTCGCGGATGATCGCCCGGTCGTCCTCCGGAGGCAGCGACCCGCTTTCGGCGAGCAGGTCGATCCAGCGCGCCGCCCAGCCATCGTCCTCGGGCCTGCTCGCAGCGAAGCGCGGCAGCCACGCACCGATCCGCGCCGTGCGAGGATCATCGAGCTCATCGTGCGCGATCATGTGCACGCCGTGCGGCACCGCCGTCTCGCGCAGCAGGACCCCATCCCACGAGAGCACCCGAGCTCCGGCCTCGTCGACCTCGAGCAGATTGAACCCGTGCATCGGCAGCGGCTGGCCCACTGCCGGCGAGCGGCCCGAGGCCGACTCCAGTGCCAGTGAGCCGCGCGACAGCATCCGCTCTTCGGGCAAGTCCTGCACGTCGGCGCGATTCAGCAGTACCGCGAGACGACGCTCGTTCGGGTCGTAGGCCAGCCACGCGCCGCCCGCGCGACGGTCGTGCACGCCGACGACGCCGGGATAGGCACCCGGCCACCATCCGCCCAGGTCGTCCCACGCGCGTTGCGGATCCTCGTCGCGCACCGCCAGCAGCCGCACCCCGTCGGCTGCGACATCGATCACCACTGTGCACACGAGCACGAGTCTAGATCGAGCCCGGATCGACCGCCGCTGGGGCACAATCGAAGGGTGAACATCGTCGTCGGAGTCACAGGCGGCATCGCCGCGTACAAGTCGGTGCACCTGGTGCGCCTGCTCATCAAGGCCGGGCACGAGGTGACGGTGATACCCACCGCGGATGCGCTGCGCTTCGTCGGCCTGCCCACGTGGGAGGCCATCAGTCGAAACCCGGTGACCACCAGCGTGCACGAAGACGTCGCGAAGGTGCGACACGTCGCACTCGGCCAGGCGGCCGACCTCGTCATCGTCGCCCCCGCTACCGCGAACACCATCGCGAAGATGACCGCGGGTCTCGCCGACGACCTGCTCGGCACGACACTGCTCGCCACCACCGCTCCGGTTGCGATCGCCCCGGCGATGCACACCGAAATGTGGCAGCACCCCGCGACGCAGGCCAACATCGCGACGCTGCGTGCGCGAGGCGTCACGATTCTGGGCCCCGATGCGGGGGAGCTCACCGGCGGCGATTCCGGCCCCGGGCGGATGAGGGAACCCGAGCAGATCCTCGAAGCGGCCCTCGCGCTGGTCGGCGAGCATGATCTCGACGGGCTGCGGGTCGCCATCTCTGCCGGCGGCACTCGAGAGCCGCTCGACCCGGTGCGCTACCTCGGCAATCGCTCCAGCGGCAGGCAGGGGGTCGCGCTGGCGCTCGCCGCCGCGGATCGCGGTGCCGAGGTCGTGCTGGCCGCTGCGAACGTAGACGATTCGATGCTCTCGGCAGCTGTCCAGCATCCGCGCATCCGCGTCGAACGCGCCGGAACAGCGGCCGAACTCGGCACCGTCATGCGCACTGTCGCGGACGACGCCGCGGTGATCGTGATGGCCGCGGCGGTGGCCGACTACCGGCCCGCGGAAATATCGACAGGCAAGCTCACAAAGGAGTCCGGCGGCCTGGAGAGCATCGAACTGGTCGAGACCGAGGACATCGTTGCAGGGCTCGCAGCGCGCCGCCAGCCAGGGCAAGTCGTGGTGGCGTTCGCCGCCGAGACCCCGCAAGACGAGCAGGAGATGCTCGCACGCGCGCGCCGCAAGCGCGAGCGCAAGGGCGTGGACCTGCTCGTGGTGAACGAGGTCGGCTGGGATCGAGGCTTCGAGACGGCAGAGAACGCCGTGCAGGTGATCGGCGACGACGGTGAGGTGGTCGCCGCGGCATCCGGTTCGAAGCGCGCCGTCGCCGATGCGATCTGGGATGCCATCGCCGACGGCCTGTAACGGGTAGCGCGTCTCGTCGCGTCTCGAGGTCAGTGGGCCAGTTCGGCGACGATGGCCGTCGCAGCCTCGCGCAGCAGTGGCACGGCGCGCTCGCCGAACGCTTCATCGACGCGCGAGACCGGACCCGAGACCGATACGGCTGTTGGAGTGGGGGCACCGGGCACCGCCATCGAGAAGCAGCGCACTCCGATCTCCTGCTCCTGATCGTCGATCGCGAACCCTCGCCCCCGGATCGCGTCGAGCTCGATCAGCAGATCGTCCACGGATCCGATGCTGTGCTCGGTGGGCGTGGGCATCCCCGCGCGCGTGACGATTCCGCGCACGGTCTCGTCGGGCAGCTGCGCGAGGATGGCCTTTCCGACACCCGTGTCGTGCAGATGTGCGCGCCGTCCAACCTCGGTGAACATGCGCATCGAGTGCCTCGACGGCACCTGCGCGACGTACACCACCATGTCTCCGTCGAGCACAGCCATGTTGGCGCTCTCGCCCAGCGAATCGACCAGCCTCTTCAGCTGCGGGCGAGCGAGGGCTCCGAACTGCCGCGATGCCGCCTCTCCGATGCGGATCAGCCGAGGGCCGAGCGCATAGCGACGGTTGGGCAATTGCCTGGCGTAGCCGAGCGATACTAGCGTGCGCAGCAGTCGATGGATCGTCGGCAACGGCAGGTCGGTCGACGCGGCCAGCTCGCTGAGCGCCGCGTCGCCGCCGGCATCGGTCACCAGTTCGAGCAGCTCGAACACGCGCTCGACGGATTGAACTCCGGTGCGCGTGCTCTTAGGCGTCTTGTTCGTCACCATCTCGTCCTCTCAAAGTCCGAGTTCACGCCCTGTGAGAGTCGGATGACTCGCTCTACTTCCATAAGACAGATCGTGAAATCCACCTTACGAAATTGCGGCCGTCGGCGCATCAGCGGAGACAGCCAGCTCAACCGCCGATGTACGACATCTCGATGCGCTTGCGCTGCGCGCGCAGTTCAGGTGTGAGTCCTGCGCGGATCTCGGAGTAGCGATCCGCACGCTGACCCCAGATCGACGCCATCGCCGCCGCGAGCTCGTCGTCGCTCGCGCCACCGCGCAGCAGCGACCGCAGATCACTTCCCTCGGAGGCGAACAGGCACGTGAAGAGCTGGCCTTCGGTGGAAATGCGGGCGCGGTTGCACGTGCCGCAGAATGCATTGGTGACGCTGGAGATGACGCCGATCTCGCCCTCGCCATCGCGGTAGCGCCAACGCTTCGCCGTCTCGCCGGCGACAGCGGCGCCCACGGGCTCCAGGGGGAAGATCTTGTCGATCCGTGCGATCACTTCGGCCGAGGGAATGACCTCGTCAAGCGACCAGCCGTTGCTGTTCCCGACGTCCATGTATTCGATGAACCGCAACGTGTAGGGCGTGCCTTTGAAGCGGCGCGCCATCTCGACGATCTCGGTGTCGTTCACGCCGCGCTTGACGACCATGTTCAGTCTGATCGGAGCGAGCCCCGCCGCGTGGGCGGCATCGATGCCGTCGAGCACCCGCGCTACGGGGAAGCGCACGTCGTTCATCCGCTGGAACAGCGCGTCATCGAGCGAGTCGATCGATACCGTCACTCGGCGAAGGCCGGCGGCTTTGAGTGCCTCAGCCTTGACTGCCAGCGCCGACCCATTCGTGGTCAGAGCGATATCGAGTGGATCGCCCTCTGGCGTGCGCAACGCCGCCAGCTGTGCGATGAGGTCTTCGATGCCGCGTCGCAGCAGTGGCTCGCCGCCGGTGAGGCGGATCTTGTGCACGCCGTGAGTGGCGGCGACGGCGGCGAGGCGGGTGATCTCTTCGAAGGTCAGCAGCTCATCGCGGTCGAGGAAAGCGTAGTCGCGTCCGAAGATCTCCTTCGGCATGCAGTACACGCAGCGGAAATTGCATCGGTCGGTCACGGAGATGCGCAGATCGCGCAGAGGGCGATTGAAGCGGTCGGCAAGGAGGGGCAACGACCCCGTTGACGGCAGCCGCTTAGTGCTTCCCGTGCGCCGGCTGGACATCGATGAACTCCTCTCGCGTCGCAACGGTAGCACCGGTTGCCGATGTCTGGACGTGGTCTGTGCCGTGCGAAATCAGTTTGCCCATTCACCCGCATCAGAGTAAAGTTGAGTCAACAACACTCAACTTTGAAGGAGCCCTTCAGGAGGAACCGATGACCAGCCCCGCACAGAGTGAAGAGCAGCAGAGCGCCCTCGAGCAATTCGGCATCAATCTCACCGACCGTGCCCGTCAGGGCAAGCTCGATCCGGTGATCGGTCGCGACAGCGAGATCCGTCGCGTGAGCCAGGTACTCACCCGCCGCACCAAGAACAACCCGGTGCTGATCGGTGAACCCGGGGTCGGCAAGACCGCCGTCGTCGAAGGTCTCGCGCAGCGCATCGTCGCCGGTGACGTCGCCGAATCCCTCAAGGACAAAGAGCTGGTCTCGCTGGACATTTCCGCGCTCGTCGCCGGTGCCATGTACCGCGGTCAGTTCGAAGAGCGGCTGAAGAGCGTGCTCAAGGAGATCACCGAATCCGACGGCAAGGTCATCACGTTCATCGATGAGCTGCACGTGCTGATGGGCGCGGGCGGCGGCGAGGGGTCCGTTGCAGCATCCAACATGCTCAAGCCCATGCTCGCGCGGGGCGAGCTGCGCATGATCGGTGCGACGACGCTCAACGAGTACCGCGAGTTCATCGAGAAGGATGCCGCGCTCGAGCGTCGGTTCCAGCAGGTGTACGTCGGAGAGCCGACGGTCGAAGACACCATCGCGATCCTCCGCGGGCTCAAAGGCCGCTACGAGGCGCACCACGGCGTGACGATTTCAGACAGCGCGCTCGTGGCATCCGCCGCTCTTTCCAACCGCTATCTGCCCAGCCGCCAGCTGCCCGACAAGGCCATCGATCTGATCGACGAAGCGATGTCGCGACTGAAGATGGAGATCGATTCCTCTCCTGTCGAGATCGACGAGCTCAAGCGCCAGGTCGACCGGATGAAGCTCGAAGAGCTGGCGCTCAAGCGCGAGAAGGATGCTGCCTCGAAGGAGCGCCTGTCGACTCTCCGCGAGCAGTTGGTCGAGTTGGAGCGCGAGCTCTCCGTACTCCAAGAGCGCTGGGCGCGCGAGCGCCAGGGCCTGAACCGCGTGGGAGAGCTGAAGAAGAAGCTCGACGACGCGATCACTCAGCGCGATCTCGCCATGCGCGAGGCCGATTACACCAAGGCATCCAAGCTCGAATACGAGACGATCAAGCGACTGCAGGCTGAGATCGCCGAAGCCGAGCATGACGAGGCCACCGTGTCGAGCGAGGGGCGCATGGTCAACGAGCAGGTCACCGATGAAGACATCGCCGCGGTGATCGCGGCGTGGACCGGCATCCCGGTCGGCAGGCTGCTGCAGGGCGAGAGCGAGAAACTGCTGCACCTCGAGAACGAGCTCGGCAAACGGCTGATCGGGCAGAAGGACGCGGTGAAAGCGGTGTCGGATGCTGTGCGCCGCTCGCGCGCCGGCATCAGCGACCCCGGTCGGCCGACCGGCTCGTTCCTATTTCTCGGGCCGACGGGTGTCGGCAAGACCGAGCTGGCGAAGGCGCTCGCCGAGTTCCTCTTCGACGACGAGCACGCCATGGTGCGCATCGACATGAGCGAGTACGGCGAGAAGCACTCCGTCTCGCGCCTGGTGGGAGCCCCTCCCGGCTACATCGGGTACGAGCAGGGCGGTCAGCTGACCGAGGCCGTGCGCCGGCGCCCGTACAGCGTCGTGCTGCTGGACGAGGTCGAGAAGGCCCACCCCGAGGTCTTCGATGTGCTGCTGCAGGTGCTCGACGACGGTCGCCTCACTGATGGTCAGGGGCGCACGGTCGATTTCTCGAACGTGATCCTGATCCTCACGAGCAATATCGGCTCGCCGATCCTGATCGACCCGATCATGTCGACCGACGACAAGCGCGATGCCGTGATGGCGCTCGTGCGGCAGTCGTTCCGCCCCGAGTTCCTGAACCGTCTCGATGACATCGTGATGTTCCACGCGCTCAGCGAGGACGACCTGGCGCAGATCGTCGAGCTCTCGGTCGATCAGCTGCAGCGTCGCCTGCATGAGAGGCGACTCACGCTGGCCGTCACCCCCGATGCTCGGGCGTGGCTCGCCGAACGCGGCTACGACCCGATGTTCGGTGCGCGACCGCTGCGTCGACTCATCCAGACCGAGGTGCAGAACCGTCTCGCGACGGCGCTGCTCTCGGGCGGGGTGCGCGACGGCGACACCGTGAAGGTGGATGTCGCGGTCGACGGCTCAGGGCTCGTGCTGACCAGCTGAGTCGCGCGGAAAGCCCGTGCGGGGTGAACGTCAGGAGTGCGACGTCGCCCAGTCCGCCGGGCCGGTTGAGCCTGCGGGATAGTCCTCGAGGGGCACGTCGCCGCGGGCCCAGGCGTCGCGGACGGGCTGGATGATGCGCCAGCACTGCTCGGAGGCATCCGCACGCACCGACAGTGCGACGTCGCCGTCGAGGATCTCACTGAGCACCTCGGTGTAGGCCAGCAGCATGCCCTTGCCGAGCTTGCTGGTGAGCACGTCGCGGTGTAGCGCGAACGGGTCGTCGCCGCCGTTGACGTTGAGCTCGAGGTCGATCTGATCCGGCCCCAGCAGGAACCGCAGCACGCCACCGTCGTTCGGCTTGCCGGTGAGCCCGTCGGGAATGTGCCGCACCGGGCGGAAGGTCACCACGATCTCGGCGTGACGCGCCTTCATCGCCTTGCCGCTGCGCAGCGTGAAGGGCACGCCGGCCCATCGTGCGGTGTGCACCTCGCAGGTGATCTCGGCGAGCGTCTCGGTGTCGCGCGACGGATCCACCCCTTCTTCGTCGACATACGACGGCACGTCGCTCTCGTCTCCGGACTTCGCGTCGAGGTGACCGGCCGTGTATCGACCGCGCCGCGAGTTGCGCACCGCGTTGTCGTCCCAGATGCGCGTCGCGCGCAGCGCCGCCCCCATCGCATCGCGCAGATCGATCTCGTCGAGATCGTGCGGCTGCTCCATCGCCAGGACCGCCAGCACCTGCAGCAGGTGGCTCTGGATCATGTCGATCATCGCGCCGGCCTTGTCGTAGTACCGGGCGCGGTCTTCCAGCGCCAGCGCCTCGTCATAGCGCACCAGCACCGACTCGACGTGATCGGCTGACCACACAGGCTCGATGAGGCGGTTCGCGAAGCGCACACCCAGCACGTTGAGCAGGGTGGAGCGACCGAGGAAGTGGTCGACGCGGAAGATGCGCTTCTCGGGAACCAGCGTCTGCAGCAGGGCGTTCAGCTCACGGGCGCTCTGCTCGTCGTTGCCGAACGGCTTCTCCAGTGCGAGCACCGTGTTCTCGGGCAGGGTGACTTCTTTGAGCACCTCGCAGGCGGCCACGGCGACGGCCGGCGGCAGTGCGAAATAGATGACCAGACGGCCGGTGACCGACTCGATGAGTCCGGCCAGCGCATGGCGGTCGGTGACGTCGGCCTGCGTGTAGGTGCTGTCCGCGACACGCGATGCCTGATCCTCGGCATCCGATGACGCGAACGACGTCTTCACGCACTCTCGCCACCGTTTCTCACTCCAATCGTCGGATCCGGCACCGCGAAGCGCGAGCTGACGATCCGGCTGGCGCTTGAGAAGCTGGCCGATGGCGGGAAGCAGCAGGCGGGAGGTCAGATCACCGGATGCGCCGAGGATGAGAAGCGTCGTGTCCTGGGACATGTCTCCACGATATGCCGTGCGGCGCTCGACGGCGAGGGGTGAGAGTGGAAGACTCCGGGATATGGCTGTACCGATCGAGGACTATGCCCTGCTCAGCAACTGCCGCACGGCGGCACTGATTTCGCGCGAGGGAAGCCTGGACTGGCTGTGCTTGCCGCGGCTCGACTCGCCCAGCGCTTTCGCTGCGCTGCTGGGCGATGAGGGCAACGGCCGTTGGCAGTTGCGTCCGGCTGATTCGGATGCCACGTGCACCCGCCGCTATGACGAAGACACCTTCGTGCTGATCACGCGCTGGACCACCGATGACGGCGTCGTCGAGGTGCACGATTTCATGCCGATCGAGCCCGACGCGCAGATCGACGTTCGGCGCACCGATCTGATCCGGCGAGTGGTCGGCGTATCCGGGTCGATGACGATGCAGCAGAAGCTCACTATTCGCTTCGACTACTCCCGCGGGATGCCGTGGATGCGTCAGACCGGATCGAAGAAGCATCCATGCCTCGTCGCGATGGCCGGGCCGGATGCCATCGCCATCCGGGGGGCAGCATTGCATCCCGTCGATCATCAGCACGAGGGAGAGCTGAAGGTGCAGGCCGGTGAGACGCAGGATCTGCACCTCACCTGGTTCCCCTCGCATCGCGATATGCCTGACCCGCTCGACGTCGATGACGTGCTGGAGGTCACGAAGCACTGGTGGCAGAAGTGGGCCGATCGGATCGAGCACCACGGCCCGCATCACAAGAAAGTGGTGCGATCGCTGCTGATTCTCCGGGCCCTCACCAATCACGAGACCGGGGGCATCGCTGCCGCGGCGACCATGGCGCTGCCCGAGGACATCGGCGGCGAGCGCAACTGGGATTATCGCTACGTCTGGCTGCGCGATGCCGCGCTCACGCTTGAGGCGCTGCTCGATCACGGCTTCCTGTCCGTCGCTGAACGATGGCGCGAATGGTTGCTGCGCGCGGTGGCCGGTGATCCGTCGGATCTCCAGATCATGTACGGGCTGGCCGGAGAGCGAAATCTCGGCGAGTGGGAGCTGGACGAACTGCCGGGCTACGAGGCATCCGCTCCGGTCCGCGTCGGCAATGGCGCAGCGACCCAGTATCAGGGCCGATGTCGTGGGTGAGGTCATGGTGACGCTCGCGGCGGCGCGCAGCGGTGGGGCGGCGGAATCGAAGTTCGCGTGGTCACTGCAGCGGCAGCTTCTCGTCTTCGCCGAGGAGCAGATCGACCGGCCGGACAACGGGCTATGGGAGATCCGCGGAGAACCGCACATGTTCACCCATTCCAGGGGGATGATGTGGGCCGCGTTCGATCGCGGTGTGCAGGCGGTCGAGAAGGACGGACTGGAGGGTCCGGTGCAGCGCTGGCGGGGACTGCGCGATCGGCTGCGGAACGAGATCGACCAGCACGGGGTGTCTAAAGACGGGCACTTCACACAGTTCTACGGGACCAAGGAGGTCGACGCTTCACTGCTGCTGCTGCCGCAGATCGGATTCTGCGCCCCCGATGACCCGCGGATGCTGGCAACCGTGGAGCGCATCGAGCAAGACCTGCTGCACGGGGGCCTGCTGCACCGGTACCGAACCGAAAGCGGAGTCGATGGACTCGGCGGCGATGAGAGCCCATTTCTCGCCTGCTCGTTCTGGCTCGTCGAGCAGTACGCGGCGACGGACCGCCTGGACGACGCGAACGAGCTGATGGACCGGCTCTGCTCGTTGACGAATGATGTCGGGATGCTGTCGGAGGAATACGACCCCGTCGCCCGGCGTCAGATCGGTAACACCCCGCAGGCGTTCTCGCACCTGGCGCTGGTGCGAGCGGCCGATGCGCTCACGCCTGAAGTGCACGAGCCCCGGTAGTGGGGCCCGCGCACCGATCTCAGGCGCTGGCGATGATCGTCTCGTTGATGGGACGACGCATGCGCGGGGCGGTCTCGCCCTGCTGCATCGCTTCGGGCAGAGCGTCGGCTGTGCCGAGCTCACCGAGGGCGATGGCAGTGGTGGGCACGAAGCGCGGCTCGAGTCCGGCCAGCTCGCGCACCTTCTCAGGGTCGAAGCCACTCATCTGGTGCACGTGCAGTCCATCTGAGTGCGCCTGCACAGACAGGTGCGCGACAGCCTGGCCGAGGTCGTACACGGCGTGCGTATTCGATCGTCCGGATTCATCGGCGGTCTCAGCGATGGCCACGATGAGCACGGCCGCATGCGACGCCCAGGCCTGGTTGAACTCGACCAGCGCCGAGACCACACCCTGGTGCAGCTCGGTGCCGCGACGGGCGACGATGAATCGCCAGGGCTGCGAGTTGTATGCGGAGGGCGACCAGCGCGCGGCTTCCAGGGCCGAGGCGAGCTTGGCCTCGTCGACGGCGGCCTGCGCGTCATAGGCGCGCGGGCTCCAACGGGCGGCGAGAACCTCGAGGACGGGATGCTCGGTCTGGGCGGCGCGATCAAGAACGGACATGCTCATGCGAAATGAGGCCTTTCATCGAGTGAACAGAAAAGGACCTCATCGTCCGTGAACCCCAACTCTTTCATGCGCGCGCATATTCCCGGGCATCCTCGTACTGGTCGAGGATGCCCGGGGGTGCTCAGCCGCGCAGCGCCTCCATCAGCTTCACCCGCGCTCCCATCCGCAGCAGCGAGTTCTCGTAGATCTTCGAACCCACCCAGATCGCCGCGACGCAGCTGGCGATGAGGATCACGAGTGAGAGCACGGCCTCCCACCACTCGGCCTCGCCGACGAACAGCCGCACGGGCATGCCCACCGGAGCGGAGAACGGCACGTAGGAGAGGATCGTCAGCACGAGCGGGTTGTCGTTGAAGAAGATCACCAGGAAGTACGGCAGCATCACGAGCATCATCAGCGGCATCGTGGTCGAGCCGATGTCCTCCTGGCGCGAGACCATCGCCGCAGCGGCGGCATACAGCGACGCGAGCAGGATGAACCCGAACAGGAAGAACACGGCGAACCAGAGAATCGGCGCCCCGATGCCACTGAGCAGCTCGTTCTGATCGGTGACGATCAGCCCGACCACGGCTATCGCCGCCAGCAGCACGATCTGACTCATCGCGAGCACCGTGTTGCCGATCACCTTGCCCGCGAGCAGCACCCGCGTCGGGATTGCCGAGATCAGCAGCTCGACCACGCGCGTCTGCTTCTCTTCGACCACGCTCTGAGCGATCGTGCCGCCGAAGGTGGACGCCGCCATCAGGAACACGATGCCGAAACCGATCGCGACGAAGTAGCGCACCAGGGGATTGGTGGTCGCCGGTTGCAGGATCTCAACGGTGGGCGTCTTCGACAGGCCCATCAGGATGCTGCTCGGCGCCGATTCCTTCGCGAGAATGACATAGCCGAACCCCGACTCGTCACCCGGCACGATGGCCGCGACGACGTCGTCGCTCTTGACGAGCTTCTCCGCTTCAGCGCGGTCCGCGACCTCGGTGACCTCGGCGTTGGGCAGTGCTTCGGCGACGGATGCCGTCTGCGAGGTCGCTGCGACAGCATCCGTGCTGGGAGCCTTGCTCGCGAAACCGCCGATGAGCACACCCGCCAGCGCCACGAGCAGCAGGATGCCGGTCGAGATCATGAAGGCCTTGCTGCGCAGCTTCGAGGCGATCTCTCGCTCAGCGACCAGCCACACAGCCGAAGCCTGTGAGGTGGTGGAGTCGGGAGTATTCATCGGATGACCTCCTTGAAGATCTGAGCAAGGGACGGATGCTGCGGAGCGAACGAGGTGACCGCACCGCGCTGGACCGCCTCGCGCAGAACGCGCTGCGCGTCGGTGGGCTCGTCGACGTCGAACAGGGCGGAACCGCCCTCGAAGTCGATCACGGTCACGCCGCTCTGGCTGCGCAGCCAGCCGGCGTCTCCGTCGGATTCGAGCTGGTAGCGCAGGGTGGAGTGCTGCGCGCGCAGCGCGTCACGGGAGCCGGATGCACGGATCGTGCCGTCGGCGATGATGATGAGGTCATCGCACAGTCGCTCGACGACATCGAGCTGGTGCGACGAGAACAGGATGGCGGCACCCTCAGCTGCGCGCGACTGCAGCACGCTGGCGACCACATCCACGGCCAGGGGATCGAGGCCCGAGAACGGCTCATCGAGGATGAGCACCTGCGGGTCGTGCACGAGCGCCGCGGCGATCTGCGCACGCTGCTGGTTGCCCAGTGAGAGCGACTCGATCTTGTCTTCGAGGCGCTCGCCGAGACCCAGCTCCTCGAGCAGGGCGGTGGCGCGGGTTGTGGCATCCGCTCGGCTGAAGCCGTGCAGTCGCGCGAGGTACACGACCTGCTCGAGCACCTTCATCTTCGGGTACAGGCCGCGCTCTTCGGGCATGTACCCGAAGCGCTGCCGATCCGCGCTGGTCGCGGGTGCCCCGTTGAGGGTCACGGTGCCGGAATCGGCGGCGAGCACGCCGAGGATGATGCGCATGGTGGTCGTCTTGCCGGCTCCGTTGCCGCCGACGAACCCGGTCAGTCGCCCGGGGGTGACGTCGAATCGGATGCCGTCGAGCACGGTCCGCGAGCCGTAGCTCTTGGTGATGCCGTCGAGTTGCAGTTGGCCTGAAGTCATGATTCCACGTTACGAACCACGTCTTCCCGTGACATCCCCCTCACGGCTGATTCTCTATGTCCCCCTCCCGGCGCTTCGCGCCCCCATCTCTCGCTCGCCCGCTTGCCGCCGAGTGCACGG
>NZ_FUKO01000007.1 GCF_900163815.1 Microbacterium esteraromaticum
CATTTCTATGTCACGACGCTCGCTCAGAACCCAAGCTCATCGGTGAATCGAGGCTAAGTCGGCGAGCCGGTGGGGCGCGCCCAGACGGAGCAGTCATCGTTGCGGCGATCGGCGTCGCCGGGTACGCGGCGACTCCACATCTTTGCGGACAGCCAGCGACATCGTGAGCACATCCATGTCACACAACGCCTCGTAAGTGGCGCGCAAACAGGTTCGGCCCTCCTACCCGGCCGTCCGCATCTTGTGAGGCCCCGCACAGCGAGCACGCTTGTTGGTCCAGATAGAACCCGGAGGGGATGCGTATTGACGGAACTCTCAGCATTCACCTATGTTTGTATTTGATAACGCTTCTCAATAAGGATTGAATCCTTCTACCTTGGACGGGCGCGAACATGGCGAACCGCACCAGCACCACCACGGTGCCGCAGAGTGCGCCCACGTCAAGACTCTGCACAGTCTGCCGAGTCGCCGACAAACGCCGACACTCGCCTACAGCGTCTTGCCCTCCCCGGTGTCCATCTCCACACCGTGCCCCGACAGCAGCGCACAGCACGCGATCAGTTGCTCATCGAAGGCCCGCAGGCCGACCGTGCGCGACGCCGCCTCCCGCACCAGGGCCAGCAATCGCCCTGTCGCCGGATGCGCCGGAAGCCCGCGGGCCTCTATCCGAAGCTGATCGCGCAGCGCGGCGGCGTCGAGCGTCCGCGCTTCGTCCGCGAGCAGACCCGCAGCACGCACTACGGAGTGGTAGCGACGGAAGGACACCGCGCCGGGCAGGCCGAGCATCCTCGACAGCCACACCGGAATCATCGCTCTCCCGCTCGCGTACTCACCGATGCCAACCAGCCCGCTTTCGTGAGCTCATTCACGTGGTGATACACCTGACCGCTCATGCTTCATGGCCGCGACAGCCCGCTCCACCGCCGACAACCGAGCCCCGAAGTCACCATCCACGCCCATGAGCACGAGTTTACGTTGGAGCGCAACTGTCCCGATGCGCGAGAAGAAGCGGTGTGTGACCCCCGTTGATGGGTGCCCCCACCCCACTGGGCTCAATCCGACGTCGCGAGCGAGTCAAGATAGTGCTGGACAGCTTGTCGTTCACTGCCAGTTAAGGACTCATCAGCGAAGCTGATCACAATCCAGTTCGACTGATAGGCGCTAGGAGATCTCTCGGCGAATTCGTAGGCATCCTCGCGAGATGAGAACTTGAAAATCTCAGCATGATCGGCGCTGTAGGCCTGAACACAACCCGATTTGCCCACGCACAGTTGGCTTGTATCTTCGCGCATACCCTCAATCGCAACTACCTCTGTCCCACTGCGTGCCAGATCGGCCAGATTGATGTCCTGACGGGTATCTCGCGACACGAGCGTGACGACTGCGACGATCAAGAAGATCAGCAGCGCCGTACCCGCAAGCGAGGCTGCGATCGCCCAGCCGAGACGTCTGGATCGCTTAGCGGCACTCATCTTCTGTATTTTACGGCCAGTTGCACTTGGGGTAAGCCCCACCCAAAGTGTCTTATCAGCGACGACAAGGCCAGAACCAGCTCCGCGTCATCACAGAGAACACCACCGACGCCCGAGCCCAGTTCATCGACGCGGTAGAGCGTGACCGCGCCGACCATGGCCTGGCCAACGCCACCGAACAGAAAGTGCACGGCCTCGTTGACTACCGCCCCGTGCGGCTCGTCAACGCCGAGATGGCAGCACCCACCACGCAAGCCGAGCACACGAAATAGCAGGCACCCCTGTGGCAGCGGGTCACCGACGCGCTCACCGACCTGCGCGCGCAGCAGCGCGACGAACGCAACCGGGCACGCCAGGCGACCTTCGAAGAGAACAGCGGAATCGTGCAGCAGAACCACGCAGTCACGGCCGTTCTCGGCCTGGCGGTCGGCATCCTGACGCGCTCCAGCGCCGCAGCGCTCGGGATCGTCGTTGCGACGATACTCGTGTTCCCGGCCCTGTCCCAGAATCTGCCGGCGACCGCCGCGGACTTCATCGCAAGATTCTGGCCGAGCATCGCCGGCAGCCGGATCATGACGGTCGTACCCGACCCCGGCCATGCTTCCGCCGCTCACGGGATTCATCGTCTTCTACCTCACCGTGCTCGTAACCACGCTCGCTGCATTCATCACGTTCCGACGGCGAGACATCTGACGACCGAAACCGCCCAGGCGAGCGCTACGCCCCGTTACTCCGCTCCAAATTGTGAACGAGTCTCCCTCGGTGCGATTGGCTCCGAAGCCCGTCCGGCTGCCGATCAGCCGGTGGCGTTCAGTTGGTGGCTGCGCCGATGCGGGTGTGGATGCGGGCACCGGCGTCGTTGAAGATGCTGAGCACCTGAGCGGGCTTCCCACCGGCCGCGGTCATGGCGTGCGGCGTACGGGTGTCGAACTCGGCTGCCTCGCCGCGGGTGAGAAGGAGGTCCTGCTCGCCGAGCCGGAGCCGAAGGCGACCGCTGAGGACGTAGACCCATTCGTAGCCGTCGTGTATACGCAGTTCCGGGAGGGTACGCACGGGCGGGTAGGTGATCTTGTAGGTGTGGATGGGCGAGCCCTCCGGGGCGAGCGGGGCGATGATCAGCCCGTCGCGGCGGATCACGGGGCGCCGCACCCGAGGATCCGGTGAATCAGGGTTGACGAGGTCGTCGATGCGCACGCCGAGCTGCCGGGTCAGCGGCAGCAATAGCTCGAGACTCGCCTGCCGTTTGCCTGACTCCAGCCGCGACAGGGTGCTTGCCGACATTCCTGCCCGAGAGGCCAGCTCGTCCAAGGTCCATCCCCGTGATTGTCGCGCCGCACGCAATCGCAGACCCAGCTGGGTCAGCTCCTCCTTCATTCATCCTCCTCAAAGACAGGACTTGCCATTTTCGCAAATGTCCTTGCACATTCTGCCACGATTGCTCTGAACTGAATCCTATGAATGCTGCGACTTCCTCCCCTGTCTGGGATGCGATTGTGGTCGGCGGTGGTGCCGCAGGGCTGTCCGCCGCGCTCCTGCTCGGGCGGGCGCGCCGGCGCGTGCTGGTGATCGATGCGGGCAGTCCTCGCAACCGGTTCGCCGCCCACATGCACGGCGTCCTCGGCAACGAGGGCACACCGCCTGCGGAGCTGTTGCGGAAGGGGCGTGCCGAGGTCGCCGCGTACGGCATCGAGTTCCTCGACGGCACCGTGCAGAATGTGGAGGCGGCAGACTCGGGTCTTGCGATCGTGCTCTCGACCGGGCGGGCCCAGCGGGCGCGGGCGCTCGTCGTGGCGAGCGGGATCGTCGACGAGCTTCCCGATGTCCCAGGCCTGGCGCCGCGGTGGGGCACATCTGTGCTGCACTGCCCCTATTGCCATGGCTGGGAGGTCCGCGACCAGCGCCTGGGAGTGCTGGCGACTTCGCCGATGGGGCTGCATCAGACGCAGCTCGTGCGCCAGTGGAGCGATCGAGTCGTCCTCTTCGCGGCCGGGCTCGGAACGCTCGATCCCGTCGCCGAGCAGCGGATGCGCGCTCGAGGCGTGGAGGTGGTGGCGTCGCCGGTGGTCGAGATTCTCGGCGAGGACGACCGCATCACTGGTGTGCGCACGGGTGACGGACGGATGGTCGAGGTGGATGCGGTGTTCACCACGGGTGCGCCGCGCCCGAACGACGGGTTCCTCACAGGTCTCGGCCTCTCCCGCACCGACTCGCCCTTCGGCCTCGGGTCCTTCCTCAGCGTCGATCAGGCCGGGAAGACCAGCCACGATCGAGTCTGGGCGATCGGAAACGTCGTGAACCCGGCCGCGAACGTCCCGATGGCGATCGGCGCGGGAGCCTTCGCCGGTGGAGCGGTCAACGGCGCGCTCGTCGAAGAGGACTTCGACCTCGCCCGGGCAGCAGCCGATGGCTGAACAGACAACAGTCCGGAACTCTGGGGAACCCCACTGCCCGGCCGTGGGTCGGCCCCGGTCCGACACGGTCGGCGGCACGGCGAACCCTCGCGGCTATCGATCCCGCGCTCGTGTTCGACACCGCCGTCGACGATGACCCGGTCGACGAGCTGCCATTGGCGCGGCTCCTCCGTGAGGACGCGCACGGACACGACGATCATGAGCACGCTCGGGCTGTGTCTGTGGCTTTGCCTGGACCGGTGTGCCCGTCGGCGCTGATCGATCTGCTCGAGGACCCGCCGCCCGGCGCCTACCGGGTCAAGGGGCGGGTGAGCGTCCTCGGTCCGCGGGCGGATCGCGGGTACGTCGTCAACCTCGTCGGCCACATGATTCGCATCGCCCCGTTGCCGGACCCGCCGCCTGTCGGCGAGCTCGTCGTGATCGGCGTCGACCTCGACCAGGATGCCGCACAGCGGCGGGCTCGGCACCATCGCCGCCGCGCCCGCCGAGCGACCTGATGCATCCGGACTGCGGCGGCTGCACCGCTATCGCAGGCTGAGCGATTGAGCGTCGGTTCTCGGCTCCTCAGTTGGTTGACGGCTGCGGAGGAGGTGGGTCAGGGCGGTGAGGTGGGGGAACTCGATGAGCATGCCGAGGATGATCGCCGCGTAGATCACGGGCTGGTCCGGGAGGGCGACCACCGTGACAGCGAGCGTGAGCGGGGCGTTGCGCGCGGAGGTCGTCATCGTCAGCACGGCGTGCTCCGGGTACTCGAGCCGAACCGCCCGAGCCACGGCTTCGCCGACGAGGAACGTCACGGCAAAGAACAGGAACACCACCAGCAGCACCCAGGCGAACGAGCGGGGATCGGTGAGGATCGTTCCAATGTTCCCGGCGAAGATCGCCAGGATGACGGCTGTGATCACGAATGGCATCGCTTGGTCCACCGCTGCCACGAGCCGGTGGCGTCGGGCCTGCGGCACGGTCAGTCCTACCAGGAAGCGCAAGCCCAGGCCCGCCGCCGCAGGCAGGACGAACCAGGTCAGCAGGGCCGGGCCGGCGGCACCGAACATCGCATCGATATGGCGACCGGCAAAAAGCGCCAGCCACACCGGGTACAGCGCGAGCTGCAGGATCATCTGCACGGGGATGAGGGCGGCGCCGGTGGTCGTGTCGCCTCCAGCGAGGCGGGTGAACCCAAGGAACCAGTCGGTGCACGGTGCCAGGCAGTAGACGAGCACTCCGAGCCGCAGTGCGTCGCCGGGCAGCAGCGCGGTGAGGACGAGCGCGATCAGCGGGACGGCGAGGAAGTTCATTCCGACCGCCAGTAGCACTGTGCGCGGCACCCGACGCAGGGCGTGCACGCCGTCCAGACGGAGCGTGAAGAACGACGCGGCGACCAGCAGCAGGATCAGCAGGTCGGCAAGCCCGCCGACCGCGCTGCCTGCCGCGGGGGCGAACAGGCCGAGCAGGCTGCCGGTGAGGATCGCGGTGAGGAACAGGACCGCGGTGAACCCGGTGCGCTGCAGGGCGGTCAGCATGCGCACTCCACCCCGCAGCAGGACAGGTCGTCGGTGAGCATGCCGGCATCCCGCCACGCCTCCAGCGCCCCGGTGTCTTTTCCCGCCCGTTCGCCGATGACACCGGCGATGTGGGCGAAACGCTGGCGGAACTTGTACACGAAACAGAATTTCAGCCCGCCGTGCCGGATCGCCGGCCCCGACAGGAACACCCCGGGCACGACGGTGGACTGGTCGTCCTCGTCCAACTCCGGCCACCCGTCGGGACGCGCAGCGAACAGGTGCCCGACCGGGCCGAGGCCGGGGCCGAATCCGGTCGCGGCGATCGGCGGGGCGGTGCTCGGCAGCGACAGGCCATCACTGAGCCGGACGGTGAAGCCCTCTCCGGCCGGTTTGACGCGGACAGCCCGGGCATCCACGAGCCGCAGCCGCCCGGTTGCCATGGCGTCGCTGAGGCGCATCCGGGATCGAGGGGCGAGGCGAAACGATGGGTCAGACCCGGTCTGCGCATCCCAGGGATGGTCGTCGTCGACGACGGTCACGGTCGCGCCGGCGGCGACGTGGTGACAGGCGATGTCGATTCCGGACTCGTACCCACCGATGACCACCAGCTCACCGGGTCGCTCCTCCCAGGCCTCCGTGCTGCTGGAATGGACCGTGAGCGCGGCGCCCGGGATGCGGGGGGAAAGCGGATGCGCGAACTCGCCGCCTGCCCACACGAGAGAACGTGCGAGCACCGGGCCTCGGGCGGAGAACACCTCGAACCCGTCGATGTGCTGCTGCACCACCTCGACCTCGGCCTCATCCATCACGGGGATACGGAAGTGTTTCACGACGCTGCGCAGGTACTTCGCGTACTGCGAGCCCGTCGGGTAGTCGGTTCCGAGGCTGAACGCGGGCGAGGTCTCCGGGTGGATCGCGTTCAGATCGGTCGCACCGAACCCGTTGCCGGTGAAAGACGGAGTGAGGAAGCTCTGCCGCGCCGGCCAGTCCAGGAACGTCTGCCCGATCCGACCGCGCTCCAGAACGCCGAAGGTCAGCCCATCCACGGCAGCCAGAGCCAGGGCAGACCCAATGCCCGCAGGGCCTGCGCCGATGACGAGTGCGTCGAGGACAGGGGAAGAGGAAGTCACGAGTGCTTTCGCTTTCTAGACGCATACACGCCATTTGAGAATCATTCTCAATAGGCTACGGTATGAGCAGGGGAAACCCGAACTACAGCCGCCCCGGAAGGAACACGGATGAGAGACCGCACACTCGCGATGAGCGCGTCACTCCTGCTGACGGTCGCTCACCTCCGCCGGCCCTGGGAGAGGACCCGAGGAGACCACACCCTCTCCTCGGGATCCGACCGCGATGAGCTGGCCCGGATCTATCGCAACGAGCAGAATCGCGATCACCGTGAGCGCACGTACGAGCGGAACCGGCGGTTGTACCTGTGAACACGCGTGACCCGTACGCGCCGACAGCCGGCGGCTACGACCTTTTCAACACCTCCGCGCGGCCAGGGCAGCTCGCCGCGCTCGAGGTGCTGCTGCCCCGGGTGCGACCCGACTGGGGGCCGATCCTCGACGTCGGAGCCGGATCCGGGCTCAACTCGGCCGCCATCCTCGACCGGCTGCCAGAGGCGCAGGTGTGCGCGCTGGAGCCCAGCCCGGCGATGCGAGCACTCGCTCTGACGAATATCGCCGCCCACCCGGAATGGTTCGGCCGGGTCACCGTGCGACCGGAGGACTTCTTCTCCGCTCCCCTGCCTGAACGCGTCGGCGGTGCAGTTCTGCTCGGCGTGATCGGTCACTTCGACGCCGGCGAACGAGCGGCCGTCCTCGCCGAACTCGCCGCGCGCCTCCCTGACGCCGGTGCCGCGCTTATCGACCTGCAGCAGCCGCAACGGCCTCGCCGCATCGAGGCGTACGACTTCACCGCCGCACAGGTAGGCGAGTTGACCTATCGGGGTATCGCCGAGGGCTGGCCACTGGACACCGAACGGATGCGCTGGCGTATGACCTATCTGACCCTGGACGGTGAGCGCGTGCTCGTGGAAGACACCACTGAACACGAGTACCGCCATCCTGCACCGGCGATACTCGCCGACGAGGCCACCCGCGCAGGGTTCACATTCGACCAGATCGGCGACACCCCCTTCTGGCTCCTGAACCGCCCGTGAACACGCTGAGGCGCTCAGGTCGATCCGGCCGAACCCGGTCACGACGTCATTGCGGCGTGCGATCGGGGGCGCACATGCGAGCACGTTGTTCCGCGCGGTGAACTGTCCCGCTCTGGCGGGGCGCGAAGCCGAACCCCGCACCCCGCCACCAGTCACCCCTGGCGGCCCTTGAACCGCGGATTGAGCTTATTGATCACGTAGACCCTGCCACGACGACGCACGATCTGCGCCCCGGGCTGATTCTTCAACGACTTGATCGATGCTCGAACCTTCATCCTTCACCTCCTATTGAGAATAGTTATCATTAGACTATATAGGTGTCGGAGTGGTGTCTCAGAGATGGAGGTTCGTGTGGAGCAGGTCGACGTGCTGGCGGTGGTCGGCACCTGTGCCCCTGAACGGCGGCGCTACGCGAAGCGACTCGCCGCGATGACTCGGCGGACCTTCGTGCCCGCCCGCCGGCTCGCGCTTGCCCCGGATCCGATCGATGAGGCGTTGGCGGTTGCACCGTGGTCGGACGCTCCCGCGGGGGCGGTGATCGAGTTCCCCGAATACACCGAAGTGGCCGAGCTGATCGGCACGCTCGCCACCCCGGACGCTCCCACCCGACTGACGGGTGTCGCGTGTCTGGTCGACGCGGCGCATCTGCTGGACGATCTTCGCCAGGACAGCTATACACGCCACCCGGCGCCTCCGGGCGAGCACCCCTCAATGGGCCGGCATGCCGCGCACGCACTGCTCGCCGTGAACCAGATCGAGTATGCCTCGGTGATCGTCCTGGTGAACTGGGCGACGCTGCCCACCGTGGATCTGTCGACGGTGATGGCGCTGGTCAGCCACCTGAGTCCCCGAGCTCGGCTGCGCCTGCATCGGGACGCGATCGATCGGTGGGAGTGCGACACCGTATACACGGTCGGGCAGGAGCGCCCGGGCTGGGTCGGGCTGTTGAACGGCGACTACGACCCCCACATGACCGACCTCCGCGTCAGCGCTTTTCACTACGAGAACGTGCGCCCGCTGCATCCCGGCCGTCTCAAGCATCTGCTGGACGAGAGGATCGAAGCGGGCGAGTTCGGCGCGGTGATCCGCTCTGCCGGGTTCTGCCGGTTCGCCACCCGCCCGCAGATCATCGCTCGGTGGGATCACGTCGGTCAGGTGATCTCCTTCGATTCGCTCGGACGCGACGACGACCTTGGCGATGAGGACGATCTGCTCGCGCTGGGCCAGGATCTGGCGTTCATCGGAATCGATCTCGACACTGACGCGCTCAAGGAGGCGTTGGATGCGGCCGCGCTCACCGACACTGAGCTCGCCGCCGGCGCCCGGGCGTGGGTGCGATTCCCCGACCCGTTCCCCTCCTGGCCGGTCGTAGCGGATCGGACGGAGTGACGGCGATGGTGGCCTCTCGATCATCGGCCCCCGTCCTGGATGGTCGGCAGCGGGTCGGATGAGCATGCGGGCCCCAAGTCGTTCCGGCCATCCCAGTGGGCATGCCACCGACCGCACGTCCGTGCATGCGGATGTGCGATCGGCGACGCCGCGGTGGGTGTTGTGGATCTCGGTCGGCATCGCCTGGGCGGGGGCTGCGGCTATCGCGTTGCTGTTCGTCCGGGTCGGTGCCGTCCTAGACGGGGAGCCGCTGACGACGGGACGGATCCTGCTACTCGTCACCCTCGCGTTGACGGCCGCCGGGTGCGCCGCAGCGGGCCCCGCTTTCTCTGAATGGGCGTGTTCGGAGACAGAGCGGCATCTTCGGCACCTCGTGATCAGTCGTATCTTCACCGACGGTGTCATGACCGCGACCGGCCGCTCGGGAGAGTTGCTGTCGGTCGCGACCGACGCCACCGAGAAGACCGCACACTATCGGGCAGGGTTCCTCGGCCCGATCTTCGGCGCGCTGACCATTCCGTCCCTCGTGCTGGCGATTATGGCTCTCACCGTCGATGCAGCGACAGCAGGATGGCTCGCGCTGCTGGTGCTGCTCGTCCCGCCGCTGATCGGCGGGTTCCAGCGGATCGTCCGACCGATCGGCACCGCGTACCGCCGCTCCCAGGCCCGGCTGACCGTAGCCTTCCTGGAGGCGATCCAGGCCTTGGGCACCCTCGTCTACGCCCGCGCCGCCGAGCGCGCCGGAGCGGAGCTGGCGCGTCGTGGCGAGCAGCATCGCCAACACCTGATGCGGCTACTGGCGGGCAACCAGCTGCTCATCCTCGTCGTCGACGCCGCATTCTCCCTCACGATCGTGGTCGCCGCCGCTGGTATCGCAACCACCCGCATTCTGGAGGAGACGCTGACCCTGGGCGGCGGCGTGGCGATCGTGCTCATGACGACACTCGTGATCGGCCCGGTCGATGTCATCGGCCAGTTCTTCTACATCGGCATCGCCGGACGTGCCGCTCAGCGCAGGATCGGCGATCACCTCACCGCCGCTGCATCGTCCACGCCCGCCCCCGCCGGTACTCGCCTCCGGGACCCCGACGGCCCCGGAACGGTGGTCCTCGAGCAGGTCACCGCGGGGTGGCCCGGAGGCGCCCCGGTCATCGAAGGAGTCTCGCTACGCGTCGAGGCCGGTGAGAAAGTAGCACTGGTGGGCTCGAGCGGGATCGGCAAGTCCACCGTCGCCGCACTTCTGCAAGCCCATCTGCTCCCCCGCGCCGGCCGCGTCCTCGTGGACGCTCTCGACACCCGGATCGCGGATGCGGATGAGGTGCGATCGCGGCTGGCCGTGGTCGAGCAGCGCACCTTCCTGTTCCTCGGCACCATCGCCGACAACCTGCGCCTGGCCGCTCCGCGCGCCGATGACCGGAGACTGTGGGAAGTGCTGGACCTCGCCGGACTGCGCGGAGAGATCGAAACCATGCCCGCCGGGCTCCACACTCAGGTCGGAGAGCATGGCCGGCTGCTATCCGGCGGGCAGGCGCAGCGGCTGCAGATCGCCCGCGCCTGGTTGCGCGACGCCCCGATCCTGTTGCTGGACGAGCCGACCTCCCAGGTCGACCTGGCCGGCGAGGCCGCGATCCTCGCCGCACTTGATCGGCTCGAGGCGGGTCGCACCGTGCTCATGATCGCCCACCGGCCCGGAGCGATCCTCGCCGCCGACCGCGTGATCGACCTCAGCACCTTGATCCATCCCGGCACAGAGGGAGCGAGCGCATGACCCGGCTCCGCCTGACCGCCTGGCTCATCGGCCACACCCGGCAGTTGCTTCCCCCTCTGGTCGTCTCCGTGCTGGCGAGAATCGCGAACCAGCTCCTCGCAGTCGCCCTGCTGACCGTCACGGCAGCCGCACTCGGCCAGGCCGCGACCGGATGGGCGGTGTCCGTGCCGAGCGTGATCGGTTGGCTCGCGGGCCTCGCCATCGCGAAAGCCGGTCTGCGATATCTGGAGCACTATGCTGGGCACTGGGTCGCCTTCACCGCTCTCCAGCGGCTGCGGGAGCTGTTCTTCACCCGTCTCATCCCGCAAGCACCCGCGGCGACCACAGGACGCGCGGGAGCCGAGCTGACTGAGCGGGCCACCCGGGACATCGACCGTATCGAGGTGTTCTTCGCCCACGCCCTCCCGCCCGCCGCCTCCGCGCTGGTCGTACCAGCTGTCACGCTGACCTGGCTCGGGGTGGCGGTGGACGGACTCCTCGCCGCTGTGACGGCACCGTTCGTCGCAATAGCGCTGCTCCTACCCGCCTGGTCAAGCCCGGCGACGTGGCGGGCTGCCCGCCACGTCGCTACGGTGCGCGGGGCTCTCGCCGCGCGGGTCGGGGACGATATCCAGGGCACCCGCGAGGTGCTCGCCTTCGGCGCCCAACACGCCCGGCTGCGAGACCTCGACGACACCGGCCGTGCGCTGACCTCCGCCCGCGAGCACGCCGCTGTCATCCGGGCGCAGCGCACCATGACGATCGTGCTGCTGCAGATGTGCTCGCTCATCGTGCCGCTCGCCATCGGCACAATGGCTGGCCTTCCACCGACCGAGACTGCCGTGGCGCTGGCGGTGGCGGTGGGATTGTGGGGGCCGGTACGCGGCGTCGAAGGCTTCGCCTCCGGCCTCGACACGGCCTTCGCCGCGACCGACCGCATCCGGCAGATCATCGACGCCGAACCGACCATACGCGACAGCGACTATCCCGGCCCCGTACCCCAGCACAGTGGCGTCGAACTCCGAGGCGTCACCGCCCGTCACCCGGGCAGCGATCAGCCGACCCTCCGCGAGCTTTCCGCGCGATTCGCCCCCGGCCGTTGGGCCTTCGTCACCGGAGTATCCGGTAGCGGGAAGTCCACGCTGGCCGCTCTCCTCGCCCGCGGTCTGGACCCCGAGAGCGGGACAGTGCACCTGGGTGGCGCAGACGTGCGCGAGCTGCGGATCGACGAGCTGCGCCGCCGGGTCGCCCTCGTCTCCCAGCACCCGACCCTGCTGTCGGGCACCATCGCCGACAACCTGCGCCTGACCGCCCCTGACGCAAACGAGGCAACCATCGTCGAGGCGATCACGATCGCGGCGCTCGATGACTGGCTCGCGTTACTCCCGAAAGGGCTGGATACTCGCCTGCGTGAACGCGGAGTGACCGTGTCCGGCGGGCAGTTGCAGCGGCTCGCCCTCGCCCGAGCGTTAGTCCACTGGCCCGAAGTGCTCGTGCTCGACGAGGCCCTCAGCCAGCTCGACGCCGCAACAGCGCACACCGTCCGCAAGCGCCTCGCGCGCACCCGCAGGGGCCTGACGGTCATCGAGATCACGCACCGCGCCGACCTCGTTCCCGACGATGCCGCCGTCTTCGTGATCGACCGCGGGCGTGTCATCGAGGCCGGTACAGCCCGGGTCCTTCGCAGTGCGGCGGGCTCGTTCGCCCGCCTCGAGGCGAGGATCTGAGGGAGCCGGACATGGGTGAGCGGATGCGCGAGCTTTATCGCGCATCCCCTCACCCTGGCGCCGGCGCGGTGTCAGTGCTCGTCATAGTGGTCCTCGTGGACCGCGTGCCTGTGGCCGTCGTGGACGTAGTCGACGTGCCCATCATGCGCGACGGTTTCGTGTCCGCAGTCGGCGCCGTGAGCGTGGTCGGCCGGAGTGTGCTCGGCGATGGACTCGTGCTCGTCGTAATGGTCGCCATGCAGGGCGTGGCGGTGAGTGCCGTGCACGTAGTCGACGTGGTCGCCGTGCTGCACCGGCTCATGCCCGCAGCCGGTGCCGTGCTGATGCTCGGACGTCGTGTGCTCCGCGTGGATGTCTGTGATGGTCATGCTGACTCCTGTTCTGGATGGGTGGGTTCCTCGTCCGCGACCTCTTCGGTCGCGGCAGGCTCTCGGACGTGGGCGAGCGCGTCGGCGATCACATGGCTGACATGCAAGTCGGACAGGCGGTACGTGATCTCCTTGCCGTGGCGCGTCGAGGCCGCCAGGCCCGCCTGTCGCAGCGTCCGCAGATGCTGCGACACCAGCGGCTGCGACAGCCCACTCGCCTCCGCGAGGGCGCTCACTGTGCGCGGCTCCTGCCCGATCAGATGCAGCAACCCGAGCCTCGACTCACTACCGAGGACTTTGAATAGCTGCGCCGCATCGGCAAGCCCTGTCTCCACGCCCATGATTTTCATCCCATCACACACATAAACAGATTGCAATGTGACTATACTACTGAGCGGGCTTCTCACCCCGCAGAGAGGAGGCGACCATGAACGCCGCGATCCGTGAACGCCGTCAGACCGTCCAGAAGGAAGCCGTGCGCCAAGCCCTTGAGGAGGCAACCGGCTTCATCTCCGCCACTCAGCTGCACCAGCGCATCAATACCGAAGGCACTCCCATCGGGCTGGCGACCGTGTATCGGCAATTGAATGCGCTGGCCGAGTCCGGGCACGCCGACACAATCCCCGTGCCCAGCGGACAACTGTTCCGAGCCTGCGAGCCTGGTGCGCATCACCACCACCTGGTCTGTGAGGAATGCGGAACGGCTGTGGAGATCGAACCATCCGACGAGGAGTGGATCCGCGACACCGCCGCACGTCACGGATTCACCGTGACCCGCCACATCCTCGAGGTCTTTGGACGTTGCGCGGACTGCGCTGCTGCGTAGCGCGCCGCGGGAAGGAACGGATACCGATATATGCCAGGCCGCGCCCGTGTAGCTAGTAGGCGAAGGCCGAGCCGGGCTGCCGGGGGATGAAGGAGAACCGGGCAGGCGTCAACTCAGGACTCAATCGGCCGTGGAGCAGGGGCCGATGACCCGCGCGACGCCGACCATGATGAGGAGCGAAAGCCACCGCACCACCCGCCCCCAGCCAGGCAGAACCCACGTAATCGACGGTGCAGGATCTGCACATCTGAGCAGTAGCGGTTCGCACTGGTGACGTCGCAACCTTTCCTGGCCGAACATGCCCATCGTGCGGTGACGAACCGCTGGGAAGTCCCTCCCTGCACCTGTGCCTGAACCTCGCCCCGTCAACCCCGCCCTGCATAATAGGCAGCGGCGTCGGCGACGCGGTTGTTGTACTCGATCGTCGGGTTGTATGCGTGGATGGCGGCAATCCAGTTGTCGGCGACCGTGAGGTCCCCGCCCACGTCGCAGAGGTATCGTGCTGCGGCGAGTGCGCTGTCGTCGATGTTCTGCGGGTCGCGGATGCCGTCGCCGTTGCCGTCGGCGCCCCATTGCGCCCAGGTTGTCGGGATGAACTGCATCGGACCGACCGCGCGGTCCCAGACGGCGTCGCCGTCCAGCATGCCCGCGTCGGTGTCGCGAATCGCCTCGGTGGTCTCCCCGGTCAACGGGATGCCGATGATTGCCGGGCGAGCGACGCCGTCGGCACCGAGATGCGAACCGTGAATGGTGCCGTGCTCGGATTCGACGTGGCCGATGCCGGCAAGGGTGTTCCAGCCCAGACCGCACGCCGGATACTCGGACGTCGCGACGAGGGAAGCGCCGGCGTACGCGATCAGGGCACGGACGGGGATACTGGTGTCGTCTGACAGCTCAGCTACCCAATTCTCGTCGACAAGGTCTGTGAGCGGACGCTCGTGCTGCTGCGAAGGTGCCGCATACGGTGTCTGCCTCGGATCCGGCCGCGGCGTGGTTCCCGACAGCTCAGCCGCGACATACGACGTCGGATCCGGATCCGGTCGCGGTGACAGGGATGCCGCGACCAGCGCCGCGGCGACCAGGACCACACCCAGTGCCGCGCTCAGCACCGAGCCGATGACCCATCCCCGACCGGTTCTCGAGGACGCCAGCGTCTGCACAAGGTCATCTTCTTCGGTGTCATCCACGTCCGCGCTCGCCAGGAGCGCGTCGAACTCGCTCAGAGGGTCCGCTTCCACGGGCGGACCTTCTGAGCGAGCAGAGGTCGGGGTCATGCGCACCTCGAGATCATGACGAACCGGTCGTGTCGACGGGCGCTGCCTGTGTCCGAAGCCGACGCACGCACCACAGGGTGGCGCCGATGATTCCTGCGATGATCAGCACACCTCCGCCCACGATGCCTCCCACGACGGCGGGATTCACGTCCTCGCCGAAGATCGCGTCGAGCACGCCGTTGTCTTCGTCCTCGCCCTCCGTCTGTTTAGTCCTCAGCGTCTGCTTCCGCTTCTCCTTCTCCTCAGCCTCTGCGGCAGCGGCCTGCGCTGCCGCGTCGGCCTGGGCTGCGGCGACGGCGTCGGCCGTCGACTGGTGCACGGCCGCGTTTACGACCGCCGCCGTGCCGGCATCCGCAGACCGCAGGCCGCAGAAGGCATCGCCGAGCGGCACGTCGCCGACCTGGAACACGTACGTGTGCGCCGCCGTGCGGATGGATGAGCCCGTCTTGGGGTTGGTTGCCACGGCGTGCACGGTCAGCTTGTATACACCCTTCTGCGAGAACACCCACTGTGCGTGCGTGTGCGCAGGTTCGGCTTCTCGGATGGTGCCGGGGAAGCTGTATCCGCCATGGGTGAGGAGCGGTCTGAAGTCACCGAACGATCCCTGCGTGTACATGTACACGCGCCCGGGACCGTCCACCCCGGTGACATTGATCGACACGTCCGTGTACCCGCTTCCAGCCGTACTGAATGTCTCCCAGCCCGGCCAGATGAGCGCGGGATCCTGGGTCAGCGGGAGCACATAGCCCGATGGTGCCCCAGGCGTCCCGCCGGGGATGTTGCCGCGATAGGCGGATTCCTCCACCTTGAGCAGGACGGTCTCGGCCTCACGGATCACCCGGTGGCCGGTGACGTCCTCGAGAAGCTGCAGGACGGCCTTGCCGTTGGCGGCGGACACGTAGAACGCGTCGATGTGCCCGTGGTCGAGCGTGACGCCCGGGGCGCATTGCTGGCCCGGTGCTTTGGGCGGCGGCTTGCTGCCGCCCCCGCCCGGAGTGCTCCCACCGCTGCCCGGGTTGCTGCCTCCACCCCCGGGGTTGCTC
>NZ_FUKO01000010.1 GCF_900163815.1 Microbacterium esteraromaticum
CCTTCGTTGAGACCCCGCCCTGTCGTTGACACCCCGCCCTGTCGTCCACACCCCGTCCTGCGGCCGCCCATAACCCGGGGTGTCGGCGGGAACACGGGGTGTCGGCGGCGGAAGGCGGTCGGATGCTGCGGGCGGACGCCGTAGGCGCGCCAACTCGACAGCATCCGCCCCGGTAACCTGGAAACCATGCTCAATATGGCCGAGGGCCTGTCCCGACTCGGCGCGCTCGCCGCGAATCCTGTCGTCGCCACTCTCGCGACGGCCTTCGCCGACGCCGGATTCGAACTCGCCGTCGTCGGCGGCCCGGTGCGCGATGCGATTCTGGGCCGCGAGACCCACGATCTCGATTTCACGACGAACGCCCGCCCGGATGACATCCTTCGCATCGTCAAGCCGATCGCCAGCACTCACTGGGATATTGGTCGCGCTTTCGGCACGATCGGCGCCCGCGTGCGCAGCGAGCAGGTCGAGATCACCACCTACCGCGCCGACAGCTACGACGGGTCCAGCCGCAAGCCGGTTGTCGAGTTCGGCGACAGCATCCACGGCGACCTCGTGCGCCGCGATTTCACGGTCAATGCGATGGCGCTGCAGGTGCCCGCCGTCAAGCTCGTCGACCCGACCAGCGGCGTCGAAGACCTCGTCGCCGGTATCCTCCGCACCCCCATCGATCCCGACGTCAGCTTCGGCGACGACCCGTTGCGGATGCTGCGCGCTGCGCGCTTCAGCGCCCAACTCGACTTCACCGTCGACGCCGCCACTTTCGCCGCGATCGAGAAGCTGCGCGAGACCCTGAAGATCGTTAGCCCCGAGCGGGTGCAGGGCGAACTGGTGCGGCTCATGCAGACGGACGACCCGGTGCGCGGCATCCGCGTTCTCGTCGACAGCGGCCTGATCGAGGAGTTTCTGCCCGAGGTGAGCGCGCTGCGTCTCGAGGTCGATGAGCACCACCACCACAAGGACGTCTACGAGCACTCGCTCACCGTCGTCCGCCAGGCGATCGAGCTCGAGCGCCAGCGCAACCCCGATTCCGAACCCGATGTCGCGCTGCGCATTGCGGCGCTGCTGCACGACATCGGCAAGCCCCGCACCCGCAAGCTTGAGGGCGGCGGCGCCGTCACCTTCCATCACCACGATGTGGTTGGCTCACGCATGGCGCGCAAGCGTCTGCAGGCACTGCGATTCGACGGTGACACGACGGATGCTGTCGCGAAGCTGATCGAGTTGCACCTGCGCTTCTTCGGCTACGCCGAGGGTGCCTGGACCGACAGCGCCGTGCGCCGCTACGTGCGCGACGCCGGTGCCCAGCTCGACCAGCTGCACATCCTCGTGCGCGCCGATGTCACCACCCGCAACAAGCGCAAGGCCTCCCGCCTCGCCGCCGCCTATGACGACATCGAGCGCCGCATCGTCGAGTTGCGCGAGCAGGAAGAGCTCGACAGCATCCGTCCCGACCTCGACGGCAACCAGATCCAGCAGATCCTCGGCATCCCGCCCGGACGCGAGGTCGGCGAGGCGTACCGGTACCTGTTGGAGATCCGTCTCGATGAGGGCGTCATCGGAGCGGATGCTGCCGCCCAGCGACTCCGGGAATGGTGGACCACCCGGCCGTGAGCCGCCATGCCACTGCGCAGGTGTCGGTCTCGTCACGATCCTGACCGATCGGTTGGTTATCTCGCTTTGCGGCGATTATATTGATGCCGAACCGCGTCAATGATCTGCGCGGATTACCGAGCCATCACAGGGCAGGTTATGTCAATGAAGATTTCCAGGGGCCGACTCGGCCTTGCCATCGGGGCGCTCGGCGTCTCGGCACTCGTTCTCTCCGGATGCGCTTCGAGCACCGCCGAGAAGGACGGCGATAACGGTGAAGCCTCGGGCGAATCCATCATCGTCGGCACCACCGACAAGATCGTCTCGCTCGACCCGGCCGGCTCGTATGACAACGGATCGTTCGCGGTGATGAACCAGATCTACCCGTTCCTCATGAACAGCAAGTACGGCACCGCCGAGGTCACCCCCGACATCGCCGAATCGGCCGAGTTCTCCTCGCCGACCGAGTACACCGTCAAGCTCAAGTCGGGCCTGAAGTTCGCCAACGGCAACGACCTCACCGCCAGCGACGTGAAGTTCTCGTTCGACCGCATGGTGAAGATCGCCGACCCGAACGGCCCGTCGTCGCTTCTCGGCAACCTCGCCTCGGTCGAAGCCCCCGACGACACCACCGTCGTTTTCACGCTGAAGAACGGCGACGACCAGATCTGGCCGCTGATCCTCTCCAGCCCCGCTGGCCCCATCATCGACGAAGATGTCTTCTCGGCCGACGCGGTCACCTCCGACGATGACATCGTCAAGGGCGAGGCCTTCGCCGGTCAGTACACGATCGACTCGTACAAGGTGAACGAACTGGTCTCGTACAAGCCGAACCCCGACTACAAGGGTGTGCTCGGCGCTGCAGAGAACAGCGGCGTGCAGACCAAGTACTACGCCGACGCCTCGAACCTCAAGCTCGCGATCGGCAACGGAGACATCGACGTGGCGTTCCGCAGCCTCTCCGCGACCGACGTCGCCGACCTGGCGACGAACGACAAGGTGCAGGTCGTCGACGGCCCCGGTGGAGAGATCCGCTACATCGTCTTCAACTTCAACACCATGCCGTTCGGTGCGACGACCGATGACGCCGACCCGGCCAAGGCGCTCGCAGTCCGCCAGGCGATGGCCGACCTGATCGACCGCGACGCGGTCGCGAAGAACGTCTACAAGGACACCTTCGCACCGCTGTACTCGTACGTGCCCGAGGGCATGCCCGGTGCGACCACGCCGCTGAAGGACATGTACGGCGACGGCAACGGCGGACCTGACGTTGACAAGGCGACAAAGGCGCTGGCGGATGCTGGTGTCAGCACCCCTGTCACGCTGAACCTGCAGTACAACGGCGACCACTACGGCCCCTCTTCGGGTGACGAGTACGCCGCGTACAAGACGCAGCTGGAGAAGGGCGGCCTGTTCAAGGTCAACCTGCAGCAGACCGAGTGGGTGCAGTACTCCAAGGACCGCAGTGCTGACGTCTACCCCGAGTACCAGCTCGGCTGGTTCCCGGACTACTCGGATGCCGACAACTACCTGTCGCCGTTCTTCCTGAAGGAGAACTTCCTCGCGAACCACTACGACAACCCGGCCGTCAATGACGCCATTGTCGCGGAGCAGAGCGAGACGGATTCGGACAAGCGTCTGGAGCAGATCGGTCAGATCCAGGAGATGGTGGCGAAGGATCTCTCCACGCTGCCGATCCTGCAGGGCAAGCAGGTCGCGGTCGTCGGAAAGGACGTCAAGGGCACCACGCTCGACGCGTCGTTCAAGTTCCGCTTCGCACCGCTGAGCAAGTAACGCGTTCGACACCCAGGGGTATTGCGTCACCGCAATGCCCCTGGGTCGTGCTCGCCCGAAGAACGCAAGAAGAGGTACCTGAATGGCCGTCGATATCGGCGATGCACTCGTCCCGGTTCAACCCCGCAGCCGCTCCAAAGGCGGAGGGCTGTGGCGCTACATCCTGATCAGACTGGTGCTGATCATCCCCACGGTTCTCATTCTGGTGAGCACCGTGTTCTTCCTGATGCGGATCACCGGTGACCCCATCACTGCGGCCCTCGGCGGCCGGCTGCCTGCAGATCAGCTGGCGGAGCGCATCCACGCGGCCGGCTATGACCGCCCGCTGTGGCAGCAGTATCTCGAATACCTGGGCGCGATCTTCCGCGGCGACTTCGGCACGACGATCACCGACCGTCGGCCGGTGGTCGAAATTCTGCTCCAGTACGGAGCGGCCACTCTCGAGCTCGCGATCTACGCGCTGCTCGTGGCACTGATCATCAGCATCCCGCTGGGACTCGTCGCCGCCTACCGTCGTGACCGCTGGCAGGACGCCATGCTGCGGGTGATGGCGATCCTCGCCTACGCGACGCCGATCTTCTTCGCAGGTCTCCTGCTCAAGCTGATCTTCGCGGTGTGGCTGGACGTGCTGCCGGTCTCCGGCCGCGGCAACACACGCACCGAACTACTGATGGCCGGGATGGACACGCCCACCGGCATCTACCTGCTCGACGCGATCCGACTCGGCAACCTTCCCGCGATCGGTGATGTCCTGCAGCACGCGATCCTCCCCGCGGTCGCACTCGGTCTGCTCACGGCCGGCGTCTTCCTGCGCCTGATCCGCACCAACGTGATCGGCACGCTCGGTCAGCAGTTCGTCACCTCCGGCCGCTCCCGCGGTGTCAGCGAATACCGCCTGGTGACCAAGCACGCCTACCGGCCCGCGCTGATCCCGATCATCACTGTGATGGGCATGCAGATCGCGCTGCTGCTGGCGGGCGCGGTGCTCACAGAGACCACTTTCGAATGGAAGGGCATCGGCTTCATGCTCGCCGAGTACCTGAAAGCGCGTGACTTCGTGGCGGTGCAGGGCATCGTCGTGATGATCGCGGTCGTCGTCGCGGTGACGAACTTCCTCGTCGACATCGTCGCCGCCTTCATCGACCCGAGGGTGAGGTACTGACATGCCCGCGATCCCCGATTCCTATGACGAGATGCCGACCCCGAAGACGTCGGCGCTCGCCGCAGTCGCGCCGCGCAAGAAGCACTGGAGCGAAAAGGTTCCCGTCCTGTCGCAGTTGCGGCAGAGCATCGGCCTGCAGCGCGGGATGCTGGTGACCGGACTGGTGATCACCGCCGTGTTCATCCTGGTCGCGGTGCTGGCGCCGCTGATCGCGCCCTACTCCTGGGCGCAGCAGCAGACCGCAGACGGCGTCTCCTTCGGCACGCAGCAGGCGCCCAACAGCCTGAACCTGCTGGGCACAACCGTGTCGGGCTTCGATGTGCTCTCGCGCGTGATCTGGGGGGCGCAGACCGCTCTGCTGGTGATCATCGCCGCCATCGCCTGCTCGATCTTCATCGGAATCGCGCTCGGACTGGTCTCCGGCTACTTCGGTGGGTGGCTCGACCGCATCCTGGTCGTCATCGCCGACGCGATCTACGCATTCCCGTCTCTGCTGCTCGCCATCGTCATGTCGATCGTGATCAGCCGGGGCCAATCCACGCTCTTCGGCGGCATCATGGCGACCGCGATCGCGATCACCGTGGTGTTCGTGCCGCAGTACTTCCGTGTGGTCCGCTCTGAGGTGGTGCGGGTGCGAGCCGAGCCGTTCGTCGACTCGGCAAAGGTGATCGGCGTACCGACCTCTCGCATTCTGCTGCGGCACGTGCTGCGCAACTCCACCCGCTCGCTGCCGGTGATCATCACCTTGAACGCCTCCGAGGCGCTGCTGACTCTTGCAGGGCTCGGATTCCTCGGCTTCGGCATCGAAGCGACCGCCGCCGCCGAATGGGGCTATGACCTCAACCGTGCGATGCAGGATGTGACCAGCGGCATCTGGTGGACGAGCGTGTTCCCCGGTGTGGCGATCGTTCTGGTCGTGCTGGGCGTCACCCTGGTCGGAGAGAGCCTGAACGACTTGAGCGACCCTCGGCTGCGCATGCGCCGTCGCGCCGGTGCGAAGAAGGCCGGTGCGAAGAAGAAGGTCAGCAACGCGAGCGAAGGAGCACAATCGTGAGCCAGACATCGGCGGCCGTTGCCGAGATCCGCGACCTGAGAGTGGTCTTCGCGACCGATGACGAGCCCGTCGAGGCCGTCAAGGGCATCTCGCTGGCCGCGAATACGGGCGAGGTGCTCGCGATCGTCGGCGAGTCCGGATCGGGCAAGACGGTCACCGCGAACACGCTGCTCGGTCTGCTGCCTGAGACCGCCACAATATCCGGCGCGGTGATCGTGCGCGGACGAACCGGCGATGAGACCGACATCGTGCACGCCAGCCAACATCACCTGCGGCAGATGCGCGGGCGGGATGCCGCGATGGTGTTCCAGGAGCCGTCGACTGCCCTGAACCCGGTGTTCACCGTGGGATGGCAGATCGCCGAGGGGCTGCGCGCGCACACGAAGATCTCGAAGAAGGATGCCAGGGCTCGCGCCATCGACATGCTGCGCCGCGTCGGCATCCCCGAGCCCGAGGAGCGCATCGACCACTACCCGCACCAGTTCTCGGGCGGGCAGAAGCAGCGCATCGTCATCGCGATGGCTCTGGTGCTCGATGCCGGGCTGATCATCGCCGACGAGCCGACCACGGCTCTGGATGTCACGGTGCAGGCCGAGATCCTCGACCTGCTGCGAACCTGCCGTGACGAGTTCGGCGCGACGATCGTGCTGATCACCCACAACATGGGGGTGGTTGCCGATCTCGCCGATCGCGTCGTCGTCATGTACCAGGGCGACATCGTGGAGGAGGCTCCGGTCGCTGAGCTGTTCACGAACCCGCGCGAGGAGTACACCCGCAAGCTGCTGGCCGCAGTGCCTCACGTCGGCCAGGGCAAGTCGGCTACGGCTCCGCCGGCAACGGCAGTAACGACGCCGCAGGACGAGCAGCATCTCGCCCCGCCCGTGCCCGAGGGCAGCCTGATCGTCGCGACCCGTGCCGAGATCGGCTATCCAGGACGCTTCGGACGCAACGCTGTCGTCGCGGTGAAGGGCATCGACTTCCACGTCGGCCCCGGCGAAGTCGTGGGCCTGGTCGGCGAGTCGGGCTCGGGCAAGACGACGATCGGCCGCGCTGTCGTGGGACTGACCACGGTGCTGGGCGGGTCGCTGACGGTGCTCGGGCAGGAGATGCGCGGGGTGAAGAGCCGCACTCTCACGCCGCTGCGCCCGCAGATCGGCTTCGTGTTCCAGGATCCGGCGACGAGCTTCAACCCGTTGCTGACGATCGCCGAGTGCATTGCCGAGCCGCTGATCGTGCACGGCCGTGCGTCGAGCCTGCAGTCCGCCCGCGCTCGCGTGAACGAGTTGCTGGATGCGGTTCGCCTGCCCACCAATTTCGGCGACCGCTATCCGCACGAACTCTCCGGCGGTCAGCGGCAAAGAGCGTCGCTGGCGCGAGCACTCGCACTGGATCCGAAGCTGCTGATCGCCGACGAGCCGACCAGCGCCCTGGATGTCTCCGTGCAGGCGACAGTGCTGGAGCTGTTCGTGCAGCTGCAGGCCGAGCTGGGATTCGCGTCGCTGTTCATCAGCCACGACCTCGCCGTGATCGATGCGGTGTCAGATCGAATCATCGTGCTGCAGCAGGGCGAGATCAAGGAGCAGGGGACCACCGCCCAGGTGCTCGGCGACCCACGCGATCAGTACACGCGCGAGTTGCTCGCGGCGCTTCCGGTGCCGGACCCTGTTGCGCAGGCCGAGCGGCGCGCGCAGTGGGAGGCCGTGCGGCGGCACTGAGGCCGGATGGCCGGGGAGCGGCCGCCCTCGGGCTCGGCGCGTCAGCTGAGGCGTTCGGGCACGACGATCTCCACTTCGTCAGCGATGAGCTCGAAGTCCTTCGGGTTGAGAGTCGCCAATCGGGCGCCGAGCGCATAGGCGTGTCCGGCGATCATCGTGTCTTTGCTGCGCGCATGGGCCGGTCGCTTCGTCGCAACGATCGCGGCCAAGTGACCGTACCCGCTCGCCGCGGCTTCGTCGAAGGCCAACCAGTCCGTACTCAGGAGTCGTGTGATCCGGTGAAATCGCCGCGTCCTGCGCTGGCGGAGATCCTGGGTGGATGTTAGCTCGATGCCGAACCGCAGCTCGGCGGCGGAGAGCGCACTGAGGCAGGCGCGCCCGTCTGGCAGCACGAGATCGTCGATGTCGATCAACACGCTCGTGTCGAAAAGGATCATCGGCGCTCCTGCTGTCCCTGCTCACGCCGCAGACGTTCAGCATGCTCCCACGGGTCCCGGAAGGGCTCCTCGTCATACGGACGCGCGTTGTACTCATCGAGCCACTCTTCGGCGACACGTCGGTCTTCCTCAGTCCGAGGATTCGCCGCGATGCGCGCGTTGATCTCGGCTCCGGTCGTGTACCAGCGGCCTCTCCCGTGCTCCCGGTCGAGTCGTTCCTCCAGACCGCTTCGCGAATCGTTGTCCGCCGCGAGCCGCATCAGCGCCTCGCGGATCTCGGCCTCCATCGAACGCCCATTGCGCTTCGCGCGCTTCTTGAGCGCGTCGACGACCTCATCACTGAGGTTGCGGATCGTCACTGCGGCCATGATGCACCTCCTGCTGGCATTCTGCTAGCACCACCCATGCTAGCAGAATGCCAGCAGACGCTCTTCTGGCCGCATCATGGGGCAGGGTAACGGCGCTCGAGGCGATCATCGAGGTCGAATCAGAAGCTCATCATGATCCGCAGCGCGACCACCCCGATGACCATCACGACCCCGAGTACTGCCACCCACGACGCACTCTTCTTGAGGCGGCGTCCTTGCAGCGCGACGCCGGGTGGGGGTGCGAGCGTCCCGGCCGGCGGCGCGAAGGGCAGAGCCGGTGCGGTACCGGCGAGTGTGGCGGCGCTCACAGCATCCGGATGCTGCGCCTCGGTAAGTCCCGTCTGCGCGGCCGCACGAGCCTGGGTCTCCGCATCCGCCTGAGCAGCGCGCAGTCGGTCATCGCGCCAGCGCGCCCACTGGTCGAACTTCGTCATCAGCGCACCGACGGTGCCGAACAGCCAGGCCCACGTCTGCGCGTCGAGCGTTGATGCCGCTCGTGGCATATACAGAAACATCCAGTCGTCGACGATCTCCACGTCGAGCTGGGCGGCGTGGTCGATGAACCGCGCCATGATGTCTGGCGTGAACAGATACAGCGCATCCGGCTCGTAGCCGTCGGGGCAGTACAGCTGGAAGTACTGATCGAAATCGCCATCCAGTGAGAGGCGTTGACTCTTCTGAAAAGACGCGGGCAGGTTCGAGCCGAAGATCGAGTTGTTGCCGATGGCGTCCAGCACGATATTCGGCAGGGGCACGTCGAGCTTCACCGCGACGTAGCCCCAGTGATGCGTGGACCGATTCTTGCCGGACCCGGTGGTGTACTCGTAGTTGCCGAATTCGACGAAGCGCGGCCGAGTGCCACGGACGACGTCGGTGGTCTCACGGCTGCTGCCGAGCGAGAAGATCATGCCGGGAAGCGGTGGTTCCTTGATGCTCGCCACGTAGGACATGCCGTTCAGCGAAGCGAAGCGGTGCAGCCGATAGCGACGGACGCGCCGACGGCGCCACGATGACCAGGCCAACAACCCGATGCCGATGATGACGGCGGCGACCACCACAATCGGCAGGACAGCAAGTCCCGGCGAGCCCGACGAACTCAGCATCCCGGTCACCGCCACGATGGCGGGCACGAAGACGACGAGAAAACCCAAGGCGAACACGGACAGGAACGCGGCCAGGAAGATGGTGCGGCCCGTGCTCGCGCTCGTTCCAGTGGCGGCGCTCTGCGCTCGCATCTGTGCGCTGAATGATCGCACTTCCGCCGGGTCGACGGGATCGGTGAGCGGTCGTGCGTTGAATCCAGCGGATGCTGGGGGCTGGGGAACGGGCATCGTCATCGGGTCGCCTCACCGACAGAAGAGAGCATGCGTAAACGGTACCTGGGTCAGCCCAGCAGACCTGGAAGCACGTTCTGCACGACGAAGATCGCAACCAGCAGCACGATCCCCGCGACAGCCGCCCAGGACACCCCCTGCTTGAGGCGACCGCCCGCCAGCGCAACGCCACGCGGAGGCGCCGGCACCGCAGAAGCCGGAGGGGCGGATGCCGACGCGCCCGCATCCGCGCCAGCGCCCGCATCCGCGCCAGCGCCAGCCGCAGCACCCGCCGTCAGCCGGTCATCGCGCCACCGTGCCCACTGATCGACCTTCGCCGTCAGGGCATCGACGGTGCTGAACAACCAGGACCACGTCGCCGGGTCGGTCGTCGAGACGGGGCGCTTCAGGTACAGGAACATCCAGCTATCGACGATCTCGACGTCGATCTGCGCGGCGTGGTCGATGAACCGCGCCATGATGTCGGGCGTGAAGAGATACAGCGCGTCGGCCTCGTAGCCGCGCGGACAGTACAGGGTGAAGTACCGGTCGAAATCGCCCTCCAACGACAGTCGCTGCTCCCCAGAGAGGGCGGCGGGCAGCCGAGAGCCGAGCGAGTTGTTGCCGAGGGCGTCCAGCACGATGTTCGGCAGCGGAGAGTCGAGCTTCACCGCGACGTACCCCCAGCGGTGCCGGTTCGATTCCGCGCCGTTTCCGCTCAGGTACTCGTAGTTGCCGTACTCGACGAAGCGCGGGCTGCGACTGCGCACGAGATCGCTGGAATGGCGATACTTTCCCACCTGGAAGATCATTCCGGGCAGCCGCGGCGCATCCATCCGCCCCACGTACGACATCCCGTTCGACGCCGCGAACCGCGAGATGCGGAACCGCGCGCGATTCACCGCACGGGCGCGCAGCACGTTGTACAAGATGATCGCCGCCGCGATGACGATGAAGGCGCCCAGCGCGAGGCGGATCGCATCGCCCACGATCGGAGGGGCACCGCCCATCAGCAGGCTGACGAAGCCAGGAGCGACGAGCAAAGCGACCAGCAGGATCGCCCCGACCGCGATGCCGGCGCCAAGTGACTGCCGCTGCTGCTCTTTCGGCAGCGGGTGCTTCGCCTTCATCTCGCGCCGAAAAGCCCCCACGGCGCGCGCGGTGACGGGCTCGCTCAGTGGGCTCATATCGATGGTCGGAACGTGGGTCCCTGAGCCTGTCGAAGGGCCCGTCATCTGTTCACCTCGTCGGCTGTCCAGGTCAGATCGGCGCCAGCAGAGATCGGCAGCGCCTCGAGCCGCGGATCGGCACAGATCTCGGCGATCAGTTCGGCAGAGCCCGCCACGATGGTCGAGTCGAAGTCGATCTCGCTCACCAGCACCCAGGCTTGGTCGGCGGGCCAGAGGATATTCGGATGCTGCGCCGTCGGCGCGAATCCATGCGCCTCTCCGGGCCGGTCGCGCCACGGCGCGTCGAGCACCCACTTCGGGTCGGTGAATGCCGATGACGCGGCTGAGAACAGCACATATTCGCGGCCGGGCAACTCCAGCCGCGGTCCGTTCGACACCTCATCGGAGAGGATTCCGGGCTGCCAGGTCGGTTTCCGGAACCCGTTGTTGAACGGATCGTGGATGCTGCGCTGCAGCATCTCCTGGTGCCGGGCGGCATCCGGATCCTCGTCGGCATCCCCGCCGAAGGACAGGAATGCCCGCGACGGCGTCTCGCCGAAGAAGCCGAGCAGGCCGCCGTATCCTTCCCAGACCGCGGCGACGCCCTCTGCGGGAGTGGACGTGTGCGCAGCCAGGTGCGCGGCGATCGGCGCGAGCAGAGTCGCGTCCATCTCGCCTTCCACCGGAGACGAGAATTCACGCCCGTCCGGGGCGATGCGCGTCTGCCAATCGCCATCCGTGGGCGTGCGCACGATGCTCTGCCACTGCGCCAGCGGGTGCATGACCGTGCCGAAGGCTGCGGCAGCATCCGCCCAACTCGCCGGCCCGTCGACGAAGCGCTCACTCAGCGCCTGCTGCTCGGCCTGCGGCATCCGGTCGTACTCGTCCCAGCTCGGCACCGCGCGATCCGGAAGCGAGCGAACGGATGCCGGATGGAACACGCGCGCATACGCCGGAAACCCGCGCGGCACGACGCCGTGCATCGTGTCGTATCCGTCGTCGAGCAGCGCGCGCAGCCAGGCTCCCGCGGACGGGTCATCGATCCAATGCATGTGCCCACGCTACCCGGGCCGATTTGCCGAGCATGCGCTCCGGACGGCCATAATCGAGGGGTGACTGCGACTCAGACCCTCCCCTCACTCCACGACCGCACCTTCAAGATGGTGTCGTCGACGACCTCCGCCGTGAACGCCGAGGCGCCGAGCACCTTCCGCTATTTCGAGCAGGACGGCGTGATCTGGGGTGACTACACCGGCGACACCGTCACCATCGGCAAGTTCGTCGGCACCCGCACCGGCGACACGATCTGGGTGTCGTTCGTGCACGTCCTCGCGGACACCGGAGAAGTCATCACCGGCAACGGCGAGAGCGATATCGAGGTCGATGACGAGGGAATGCTGCGCCTCGTCGAGCACTACGAGATGTTCGGCGCTCCGCAGCTGAGCGTGTGCGTGGAGAGCCCGGCGAGCTGACGACGGCGGGCTGACTCACCGAGCAGCGGACGGGGTGTCAGCGCGGAGGAAGCGCATCGCGCCCGGACGTCGCCGGCGTCCACTGCGTCATACCCAGCGGTGCTTCGAAGTCGCGCTCGGGCAGATCGGTGGGCAGCACGTAGGGCCGCCGGATCACCTCGTCGAGCACGACGACGCTGACGACGGTGCGCACCTCGGGCAGCTGCGCGATCACGCCGGTCGAGAACTCGTGCACTCCGCTGACATCCGTCGCCCGGATCAGCAGCATCGCATCGTGTTCGCCGGTGGTCACCGCGCAGTACTCGATATCGGGCATGTCATCGATCTGGGCTCGGAACGACGCCCACGCCTGCGGGTAGACGGTGACGAAGATCATCGCCCCGATCGACAACCCTGCCCGGGCGGGATCGACTCGCGCGCTGAACCCGGTGATCACCCCATCGGCCACGAGTGCTTCGATGCGGGTGTACGCGTTGGCCCGAGAGATACCGACCTTCTCGGCGAGAGCGGCGATCGAAATGCGACCGTTATCGCGCAGAAGTTCAAGGATGCGAAACGAGATCTCATCGAGAGGCGTGGCACTTCGTCCAGTTTCTCGGCCTGGTTCGTTGTTGGCGCTAGACATTCTGCATCCTAACCTCCGTTGGTTTGAGGGATTCTATCTATATGACGGTTTGTCATTGGACAGATCGTCGCACATCATGGGAATCTGTTCACGGTCGTCCACCGCTGGATGCTCCGGACTCCCGAATCCACCCTGCCAATGGAGGTATCCATGCTGTCGACGTTCCGCAAGTCGGCCATCGCTCTCGGAGCGGTCGCGCTGCTCGCCATCACGGGCTGTTCGGGAGGGAACTCCGCGAACAGCAACGGTGACGGCAACGCATCGGGCGGGGGATCCCTCGTGATCGACACCGCGTTCTCGATCGAGACCGCCGATCCCGGCCACTCCTACGACCCGACCGGCAACATGCTCGCCAAGGCGATGTACGAGACCCTCGTCGACTTCAAGGGCTCCGACGTCTCCACCCCGATTCCCGGGCTCGCCTCGTGGGAGGCGAACGACGGCGCAACCGAGTTCACCTTCACGCTCGAAGACGGCCGCGTCTTCTCTGACGGCTCGCCGATCGAGGCGAAGGACGTCGTCTTCTCGCTGCAGCGCATTCAGGGCATGCCCGAGGCCAAGCCGAACTTCCTGCTCGGCGGTGTGACGATCGAAGAGGTCGACGCGCAGACGATCAGCTTCACCACCGACACCCCGCTGCTGCAGCTGCCCGCCATCCTCGCCAACCCGGCGCTCGGCATCGTCAACTCCGACGTCGTCGCCGAGAACGGCGGCACCACCAGCGGCACCGACACCGCGCAGAAGTTCCTCGACGGCGAATCCGCAGGCTCCGGCCCCTTCGTGCTCGACACGCTCGACCTCAGCTCGCAGATCGTGCTGAAGAAGAACGACGAGTACAACGGCGACGAGAAGCCCGCCTTCGACCGCGTCGTCATCCGCAACGTCACCGAGAGCGCCACGCAGCTTGCCAACCTCAAGGGCGGCGACTCGATGGTCGCGATGGACCTCAACGGCGACCAGGTCGCCGGTCTCGGCGACGGCCTCAAGGTCGACTCCGTGCCCTCTGGACAGACCATCTTCCTGCTGCTGAACCAGTCGGAGGACGTCGCCGGTGATCTCTCGAACGTGAAGCTCGCCGAGGGCATCCGCTACGCGCTCGACTACCCGGCTCTGCTCGAACTCGCCGGTGCCGGATCCGTGCAGGCCACCGGCGTCATCCCTCCTGGGTTCGAGGGCGCACTGCCCAAGGGCATCACGCAGGACCTCGACAAGGCCAAGGCGGCGTTCGCCGAGGCCGGTTACACCGGCCAGACGCTGAAGCTGCAGTTCCCGAACGACTACCCGGTCGGCGGCGTGGAGTTCACGCCGCTCGCCGAGCGCATCCAGGCGCAGCTGAAGGATGCCGGTGTCACCGTCGAACTCGCACCCGCACCGTTCGCGACCGAACTCGACGCCTACGTCAACGGCAGCGAGGGCTTCGGTCTCTGGTTCTGGGGCCCCGACTACGCCGACTCGGCCAACTTCCTGCCGTTCGGTCCCGGACTGAAGGTCGGTCTGCGCTCGGGCTGGGCTGCCGACGCCAACAGCGACATCGCCGGCATCGCCGCGGATGCTGCCAGCGCCACCGATCCTGACGAGCGCACCACCGCGTTCACCAGCTTCGCCGAGGCGATGCAGGCCGACGGCCCGTTCGTGCCGCTGATCGTGCCCGGTCGCAATATCGCCACCTCCGACAAGGTGGACGGCGCGGTGTACAACTCCGTGTGGGAGATGGACATCGCCGAGATCACGCCCGCCGGCTGAGCGGAGCGAACGATATGACGACAGTGGCGGTGCAGACCCAGGCGCAGCGCAAGCGGTCCCCCCTCGCGGGGTACCTGCTGCGCCGGGTCGGCACCTCCGTTCTCCTGCTGATCGGCGTCACAATCGTGACGTTCCTGCTCACCAACCTCGTACCCGGAGACCCGGTCTCTGCTGCACTGGGTGAGGGAGCATCGCAGAACCCGGCGACGCGTGAAGCCTTCATCAAGGCGCACGGACTCGATCAGCCGCTGTTCGTCCAGTACTTCATCTATATGGGCAACCTGCTGCGCGGTGACCTGGGCACGTCCCTGGTCACCGGGCAGCCGGTCACCGCCGATCTGGCATCCGCCGTGCCGGCGACCATCGAGATCGCCATCTGCGCGATCATCCTCAGCCTTGCGGTCAGTCTCGTGCTCGGCACCCTCGCCGCGTACCGCCGCGGCCTGGTCACCGACCAGATCGTGCGCGTCGTGACGCTGATCGGACTGAGCGTGCCTACGTTCTGGCTCGCGCTGGTCAGCTTCTACTTCTTCTTCCTGCAGCTGCGCATCGCGCCAGGATCCGGCCGCATCTCGCCGTCGATAATCCCGCCGCCGAAGGTCACCGGCATGTACACGATCGACTTCCTGCTCAACGGCGACGGCGTCGGCTGGGCCGATGCCATGGCGCACCTCGCCCTGCCGGTCATGGTGCTGTCGCTCGTGACGATCGGTCTGCTCACCCGCTTCATCCGCACCTCGGTGCTCGAGGTGCTCGCCAGCGACTATGTGCGCGCGGCGCGCGCCAAGGGGCTCCCCGCGATGCGCGTCGTCATCGACTACGTGCTGCGCGGCGCCGCGCTGCCGGTGCTCACCGTGGTGGGCGTCGCCTTCGGAGCGCTGCTGTCGGGCACTGTTCTGGTCGAGTCGGTGTTCGCCTGGCCGGGTCTCGGCACCTACGCCTACAACTCGGCGGCGAACCTCGACCTGCCCGGCATCATGGGCGTCGGCCTGATCGTCGGCATCATCTACCTGCTCATCAACTTCGTCGTCGATCTGCTCTACGGCGTGCTGGATCCGAGAGTGAGGATCGCATGAGCCTCCGTGAGCCGCGCATGCCGATGCGCCTCAAACTGCGCTGGCCGCGCGCCTGGCGCACCCCGCTCGGCATCATCGGCACGGTCATCGCCGTCGGCTGGGTGATCATCGCCTTCACCGCCCAGTGGTGGGTGCCCTTCGAGCCCAACGCGCAGGTGCTGCCTCGCCTGCAGGAACCGGGCATCGACACCCTGTTCGGCACCGATGGCAACGGCCGGGACATCTTCTCCCGGCTGATGACCGGTGCCACCGTCACGATCCCGCTCGCGCTCACCCTCGTGATCGCGGCCATGATCATCGGCACCGTCGTCGGCGCGCTTGCCGGATACTTCGGCGGCTGGCTCGATGAGACGCTGATGCGCATCACCGACCTGTTCATGGCGTTTCCGACGGTGATCCTCGCGATGGTCGTCGCCGCATCGCTCGGCCCCTCGCTGTTCAACGCGGTGATCGCGGCGATCGTGGTCTCGTGGCCGCAGTACTCTCGGGTCACGCGCAGCATCGTGCTGTCGCTGCGCGGTCAGAACTACGTCATCGCCGGGCGCCTGCTGGGCCACTCGCCGGCGCGCACGCTCATCGTCGACATCCTGCCGAACATCGCCGGACCCCTGCTCGTGCTGGCGACGCTCGACATCGGCGCGGCGATCCTGCTGCTCTCGGGCCTGTCGTTCCTCGGGCTGGGCGCGCAGCCGCCGATGGCCGAGTGGGGATCGATGATCTCGTCGGCGATGCAGAACTTCGACGCCTGGTGGCTCGGGGTCTTCCCCGGACTCGCCATTCTCACCGTGGTGCTCGCGTTCAACTTCCTCGGCGACGCGATGCGCGACGTGCTCGACCCGACGGCAGAGGTTGCACACGAGAAGCGTGCCGAGCTCGCCACGTCAGGAGGCGCGGCATGAGCGTCCTCGACATCCGCGACCTCACCGTCGACATCGGCCGCCCGCTCGTGAAGGGCCTGTCGCTGCGGCTCGAAGCCGGGCGCATTCAGGGCCTGGCCGGCGAGTCCGGCTCTGGGAAGACGCTCAGTGCGATGGCGGTGCTCGGCCTGCTGCCGCGGCACGCCCGCACCGGCGGATCGATCACCCTCGCCGGCACCGAGTTGCTCGGCATGCGCCGCCGCGCGCTCAACCGCATCCGCGGTCGCCGGATCGCGATGATCTTCCAGGATCCGTCTGCCTCTCTGCATCCGCAGATCCCGGTGGGGCGGCAGCTGACCGACCACATGAAGGTGCACCTTCGCCTGCGCGGTGCGGCAGCGCGCGAACGGGCCATAGAGCTGCTCGAGCGGGTGCAGGTGCCGAACCCGGCCGAGGCGCTTCGGCGCTACCCGCACCAGTTCTCCGGCGGTCAGCGCCAGCGCATCGCCATCGCGTGCGCTCTCGCCTGCGACCCGGATGTGCTGCTCGCCGACGAGCCGACGACCGCGCTCGATGTCACCGTGCAGGCCGGCATCCTCACCCTGCTTCGCGAGCTCGCCGAAGAGCGTCAGCTCGCCGTGCTGCTGGTCACGCACGACCTCGGCGTGATGAGCGCGATCGCCGATGAAGTCGCCGTGATGAAGGATGGCCGGGTCGTCGAGCACGCCGACCGTGCCACGCTGTTCCGCGACCCGCAGCACGAATACACGCGGCAGCTGCTCGCGGCGCTGCCGGGGTCGGGGCTGGAGGCACCGGTTCCCGCAGCGGATGCTGCCGAGCGTGCGGATGCTGCCGACCCGACGACCGACGAGGAGAAGCACGATGTCTGATGCGATGGTCCTCGACGTGCAGAGCGTCAGCGTGCGCTACCCGGGAAATCCGCCGGTCGTCGCCGTGCAAGAAGTGTCACTGCAGGTCGCCGCGGGTGAGACCGTGGCGCTGGTGGGCGAATCCGGCAGTGGCAAATCGAGCCTTGCTCGTGCGGCCGTCGGGATCGAGAAGCTCGCCAGCGGCACCGTGAGATTCCGTGATGGCGAGGTGACGCCGATGCGGGTGCGCCGTCGGCCGAAGGCGCTGACCGGCATTCAGATGGTGTTCCAGGATCCGTCGACCTCGCTGAATCCGCGGCGCCGGATCGGCGACCAGATCGCCGACGGCATCGCCACCGCCCGTGCCCGCGGAGCCGAGGGCTCGCGCGTGGAGGAATGGCTGGAGAAGGTCGGGCTGCCGACAGCATCCGTCTCCAAGTATCCGCACCAGTTCTCGGGTGGGCAGAAGCAGCGCATCGCCATCGCGCGGGCACTCGCCGCTCGTCCGCAGCTGCTCGTCGCCGACGAGCCGATCTCGGCACTCGACGCGTCGACGCAGACCAGCGTCGCGGCCCTCATGCGCGACCTCGTCTCCGAGGCCGGAGCGGGGATGCTGTTCATCTCGCACGATCTCGCCGTCGTGCAGCGCATCGCCGATCGCACGTTCGTGATGTTCGGAGGGCGGGTGCTCGAGTCAGGGCCGACAGTCGACATCTGGGCAGATCCGCAGCATCCGTACACGCAGGCGCTGCTCGCCGCGATCCCGGAACCCGACGGAATGGGGCGCATTCCCGCTGCGCCGTCGGCCGCCGAGCGCGCGATCTGGGCCGACGTGCCCGCGGTGGCGCGCTGACCTCGAGCGCGCGGGAGTTTCGCGACGCGCCCGGATGTCCGCTAAGCTGTTGAGGTTGTCTGCCTTCTGGCATCCATTCGGGATTCCTGGGCGGACGACGTGCACAACACCCTCCTGCTTCCGGGAAAGTCCCGGTAGCCGTTCTAGTCCGAAGGAGGTGGGTAAGTGACGCACCAGTACGAGCTCATGGTCATTCTGACCCCCGAGCTGGACGAGCGCCAGGTTGCCCCCAACCTCGACAAGTTCCTGAAGGTCATCACCAACGATGGTGGCTCGATTGACAAGGTCGACGTATGGGGCAAGCGCCGTTTCGCCTACGAGATCAACAAGAAGAACGAAGGCATCTACGCCGTCGTCAACTTCACCGCGACGAGTGAGGCCACTCACGAACTCGACCGCCAGCTCAAGCTGAGCGAGCTCGTGTTCCGCACCAAGGTTCTGCGTGCTGAAGAAGCACAGGCCATGGTTGCCGCTGAGGCCAAGCGCGCCGAGGAGAAGGCTGCCCGCAAGCCCAAGGTCGCGAAGGTCTAAGGACAATGGCCGGCGAAACCGTCATCACCGTGGTGGGCAACCTCACCGCAGATCCCGAGCTGCGTTACACGCAGAACGGTCTGCCGGTGGCGAACTTCACCATCGCCTCGACGCCGCGTACGTTCGACCGCCAGGCCAACGAGTGGAAGGACGGCGAAGCGCTGTTCCTCCGCGCGTCGGTGTGGCGCGAGTTCGCTGAGCACGTGGCGGGCTCGCTGACGAAGGGCATGCGTGTTGTCGCGCAGGGCCGTCTGCGTCAGCGCTCCTACCAGGACCGCGAAGGCAACCAGCGCACCAGCATCGAGCTGGAGGTTGACGAGATCGGTCCGTCGCTGCGATACGCGACGGCACAGGTCACGCGGGCCGCTTCCACCGGCGGTGGGCAGTCCCGTCCGCAGCAGCAACAGCAGCAGCAGGTCTCGGAAGAGCCGTGGTCCACACCCGGTTCGACGAGTGCTGATGCCTGGAGCACTCCGGGCAGCTTCGGCGACGACACCCCGTTCTAACATTCCGGATGCTGCGGCATCCGATCTCATCTCTTAAGGAAAACTCATGGCTGGAAAGTCGAGCGGCGATCGCCGCAAGCCGCGGAAGGGTGGCAAGCCCACCGCTCCCGCGAAGTCGATCCGCGTGGGCGTCATTGACTACAAGGACGTCGCAACGCTTCGCAAGTTCGTTTCGGAGCGCGGCAAGATCCGCGCCCGTCGTATCACCGGTGTCTCCGTTCAGGAGCAGCGCCTCATCGCACGCGCCATCAAGAACGCGCGCGAGATGGCTCTTCTTCCCTACGCCGGCGCTGGCCGCTAAGGGGTGCTGACATGGCAAAGCTGATTCTCACGAACGAGGTCTCCGGGCTCGGAAGCGCCGGTGACGTCATCGAGGTCAAGAACGGGTACGCCCGCAACTACCTCGTTCCCCAGGGCCTCGCGGTCTCCTGGACCCGCGGTGGTGCCAAGCAGGTCGAGTCGATTCAGGCCGCCCGCAAGGCTCGCGCGATCCATGACCTCGACGAGGCCAAGGCTCTCAAGGACAAGCTCGAGGGCACCAAGGTTCGCATGTCGGTCAAGGCCGGTGGCGAAGGCCGCCTGTTCGGTTCGGTGAAGACCGCCGACGTGGCCGCTGCTGTCGAGGCAGCGGGCCTGGGCTCGATCGACAAGCGCAAGGTGCACATCGCCGCCCCGATCAAGGTCGTCGGCGCACACGAGGCAACAGTTCGTCTGCACGAAGACGTCCTCGCAGTGATCACCCTGCAGGTCGTCGCCGCGAAGTAATTCTCGGTTACAGAACGCCCCCGGTTATCTTCGGATGCCGGGGGTTTTCTGCGTTTCGGGTGGGGGCCGAGCGGGTGTGGACGGGTTGTGGTCGTGCGCTGACGGGTACGCCGGTACAGTCTGGGGGCCGACACGCCAGATGTCGGACCGGATGCTGCAAACGGTCCGACATGTGTACTTTGGGCCCCCAGACTGTTGGCGCCTCGGGGCCTGGCTGGCAGGTGCGGAACGGCGCGCCGCGCTCGTCCACCGGAGTTCCCCCGGCAGACGAGCACGGCTGCTCGCGTCACACGGTTCGCGTGCGGCGGATGAGTGCTCCTCCGATCAGCAGCAGCATCGCGGCAAGCACGCCCACAGCCGGTGACATAGCATCCGCGCCAGTCATGGCGAGGATGCTGGCGTCAGCGCTGCGCGCGGTCTGGTGCGATGCGCTCATGTCGACCGCGGCCGGCATTGCTCCGAGCTCAGCGCCCGGGTCGGTGCCGGGCTCAGCGCCAGGATCCGTGCCGGGCTCAGTCCCAGGGTTGGTGCCGGGGTTGGTGCCGGGGTCGGTGCCGGGGTTGGTGCCGGGGTCCGTGCCTGGGTCAGTCCCAGGATCGGTTCCCGGGGTAGTACCCGTACCCGGGTCGACGCTCGTGCTCTCGCCGAGAATTGCAATCGCATTGCCACCGATGGTGATCGGCGCGGTGATCGGAAGCAACAGCTGCGTGCCGCCGAGCAGCGAATCGATGCCGTTCGTCATCGCGGGTCCCCCCGCAGCACCCGTGGTGGGGACTGCGGTGTTTCCGGTGACTGTTCCGGTGCCGAGTACTGAGATGGCATTGCCCACCACAGAGATCGGTGCGGTGATGGGTGCGAGCACCTGTGTGCCGCCGAGGATGCTGTCCGTTCCGCCGGTGGTGGCGGTGTTGGTCGGTTCCTCGTTGTTCGGCATGGCCGGCATGGCCGGTGTGGTGTTTCCGGTGACCGTGCCGGTGCCGAGCACTGAGATGGCGTTGCCCATCGCGGTGATCGGTGCGGTGATGGGTGTGAGCACCTGTGTGCCGCCGAGGATGCTGTCCGTTCCGCCGGTGGTGGCGGTGTTGGTCGGTTCCTCGTTGTTCGGCATGGCCGGCATGGCCGGTGCGGTGGTTCCGTTCACCGTGCCGGTGCCGAGTACCGAGATGGCGTTACCCACCATAGAGATCGGCGCGGTGATCGGTGCGAGCACCTGGGTGCCGCCGAGAACGGCATCCGTTCCGTCCGTCTCCGCGTCGACGGCAGAATCTCCTGCCATTGACGTGCCCGCGTCAGCCGACTCGGTCTGCGCCGCGCCGCTGTTGCCCAGCAGCGAGATCGCGTTGCCCGAGATCGTCACCGGGATGGTGACGGAGATGGGCGCCTGCGTGCCCGAGAGCACGCTTTCGCTCCCCGACGTCGTCGCAGCCGGAGTCGGCGCGGCCGGAGCCGCGTTCGCCTTCGGTGCTGACGCCGGTGCCGGTGCTGGCGCCGCAGAAGCCTTCGCCGAAGATGAACCCAGCACGTTCACCGCATTGTCTTTCACGGTGACCGGCACGTCGACCTTCACGATCGCCTGTGTGCCGGATGCCACGCTGTTGTCACCGCTGGTCTGCGCGCTCGGCGCGGGTGCGGGTGCAGGTGCCGGTGCGGGTGCAGGTGCGGGTGCAGGTACGGCAGGAGCCGTATCTGCAGGCGCGGCTGGGTCCGCCGGCGCCGTGGCCGGAGTGGACTCAACGACGCTGGTGCCCAGCACCGATACAGCGTTGCCGAGCACCTTGATCGGCGCCGTCACCGGCGCCAGGATCTGTGATCCGCCGAGCAGACTGTCGTCGCCGTTGGATTCCGCCGCGTTGGCAGCGGATGCGCCGAGCAGCGAGATGCCGCCGGCGATCACCACACCCCAGAGGGCGTGCTTTGCGATAGTACGCATGATGAAATCTCCTGATCTTGTACGAGTGGAAAGCTGCACGGAAGCGCAGCCGGTGTCTGCCGATACGGAATCGGCTCACCACTCGTCAACCAGGAGAAACGTCGGTGCGACCGACGGCCGACGGCGGCAGGACAGAGTCCTCCGGCACGCGCGTGAGCGCACCGGCCTCTCGTAGCTGCGCCGAAAGATGATGCAGAGCGGCATTCATGCCGCTGGAAGACCCGCCCGGCCCCGCGGACGACGTGGCCGATGTGAGCGTGAGCGGAGGTCCCGCAGCTGGTCCCATCGGGCCGCTTGCGGGCACAGCTGCCGACGAGACGCTGGCCTCGGGCTCGACGGCGGACGGCTGCCGAGCGGTTGCGAACGATGCACCACGCAGCAGGACTGCGATTGCCGAGATGTCGGATGCAGCGGATGCTGGCACCAGGGCTTCGGGATGCTGCAGCGCGGGCGCAGCAGCGGGCATGCTGGCATCTGCGTCCGAATCCGCATCGGCACTCGCGTTCGCGTCGACGTCTGCCGGCTGCGGCTCGAGCGCATCGATCACCGGAGTGACGGTGTGTTCGACAACCGGCGTCACGGCGCCGACGACCTCATCGACAGCAGCCGCTGATGTGTCGAGAAGCTCTACCGCGCCAAGGTCTTCAAGCGCGTCGCCGACCACGGGGACCTTGCGAACGACCTCGGTCACCGGGCGGACGATCGACGACACCGGTGCGTTCGTGGCAACTGTGGTCACGGTGTCGGTGACAGCGGTGACGGTCTTGCGTGCTACATCCACGGCATCCGTGGCGGGTTTTCCGACAACCGGGACGGTGGCGACCGTGTCAGCCGTCTTCTCAACGACCTTCTTGGCCGTGTCGACGACCGGCGCCGTCACCTGCGTCACGGTATCTGCGGTGGACTCCGCAACCGGATCGACGACCTTCGACACGACGCCGCTCACCAGGTTGGTGAGGCCGGTCAGGGGCTTGGGATCGTCACCCTCATCAGCGTGAGCCTGACCGCCGCTGAAGAGCGCTGCGAAGAGGGCCCATGCGAGCACGGCCATGGCTCCCCAGAGAATCACCGCGGGTGTGCGGCGTCCCATCGCCTCAGCATTCATGGCCCCTGCCCCTCAGGTGTGCCTGATCACGTGTCTACGTGGCCGCGACGCTACCCCATCCGACACGCAACGTCTATAGCAACCATGCGCGAGAGCGCACCCGAGGGCGCCTTCAGCGGCGCAACGCCCGGGCTGCATTCCCACTTGACAATCCCCAAGTTCTACACATGTGGATCAACACGCCAATAACCTTCAATCTCGTCTTTAGGTCGAATCTCATCCACAGGGTGGGGACCAATAAAAGCCCAGTTCAAACCGGATATAAAAGTGTCCGCGGTACCTTCTCCACCGGGTTATCCACAGGCGTTCTGCACAGACACTCCGGCGTTCTCCGCAGACTCTCCACAGAGTTATCCACAGGCCGTGTTGCGTCTCGAACGCAGGGCTCTTAGCTTGGTGGAGACCGGATGTCCGAGGTCGGTGTTTCACTGCTGTTCACCGCCGGAAACCCGTTCCGGTCGTGTCCGCTGAATGCGCCGTGATCGCGACTCTTCAGCCAGGGGAGGAGCACGGTGTCGATCGCAGATATCTCTGAAGAACGACTTGGTGGGTCGCGCCGCCCCGAGCGCACCCCGCCGCATGACATCCTCGCCGAGCAGAGTGCCCTGGGCGGCATGCTGCTCTCGAAGGATGCTGTTGCAGACGTGATCGAGTCGCTCAAGGGCGCCGACTTCTACGTGCCCAAGCACGAGCTCATCTTCGAGGCGATCCTCTCGCTGTACTCGCACGGCGAGCCGACCGATGTGGTGGCCGTCACCGACGAGCTGATCAAGACCGGCGAGCTGGGCCGCGCGGGCGGCGCCGACTACCTGCACACGCTCACCTCGATCGTTCCCACCGCGGCGAACGCCGGCTACTACGCGGGCATCGTCTCTGAGCGGTCCATTTTGCGCCGCCTCGTCGACGCCGGCACTCGCATCGTGCAGCTCGGCTACGCCGGCGAAGGCGACGCGACCGACATCGTCAACAACGCGCAGGCCGAGATCTACTCGGTAACCGGCACCGAGACCGCCGAAGACTATGTGCCGTTGACCGTCGCGGTGGATGCCGCGGTCGAAGAGATCGAGGCGGCCAACGGCCGTGACGGATCGATGACCGGCATCCCGACCGGCTTCCGCGAACTCGACGAACTGACCAACGGTCTGCATGGTGGCCAGATGATCGTCGTCGCCGCTCGACCCGCCATGGGTAAGTCGACGCTCGCGCTCGACTTCGCTCGGGCAGCATCCATCGGCCACGATTTTCCCTCGATCTTCTTCTCGCTCGAGATGGGCAAGAGCGAGATCGCGATGCGTCTGCTCAGCGCCGAGGGCGGCATTCCGCTGCAGAACATGCGCAAGGGCACGCTCGACCCGCGCGACTGGACGACCGTCGCGTCCACCCGCGGCCGCATCAACGATGCGCCGCTGTACATCGACGACAGCCCGAACATGACGCTCGTCGAGATTCGAGCGAAGTGCCGCCGGCTCAAGCAGCGCGTCGGCCTGCGCATGGTCATCATCGACTACCTGCAGCTGATGACCAGCGGCAAGCGCGTCGAGTCGCGTCAGCAAGAGGTCTCGGAGTTCTCGCGTGCGCTGAAGCTGCTCGCCAAAGAGCTGCAGGTGCCGGTGATCGCACTGAGCCAGCTGAACCGTGGCCCCGAGCAGCGCACCGACAAGAAGCCCGCGATCAGCGACCTGCGCGAGTCGGGATCGATCGAGCAGGATGCTGACATGGTGATTCTGCTGCACCGCGACTCGGTCTACGACAAGGACGTGCGCCCCGGCGAGGCCGACCTCATCGTCGCGAAGCACCGCAACGGCCCTACCGCGACGATCAACGTCGCCTTCCAGGGGCACTACTCACGGTTTGCGGATATGGCACCTGGCGGGGACTTCAACTGATCGTTCGGACCGTCGACCTCCAGTGAGTACTCCAGGTGAGCGGGTCAGGCGCGAAAGCGCGTTGCGCGGTGACGACGCGGTGGTCGCCGACTGCCTTGCCCTTCTTGCCGGACGCGACGTCGATCCGGAGTTCATCTATGCGTTGGGTGGGCCTCCCGCTCGGTGGGCGATCACGGGGGACGTGGGCGGCCCGGATTACTGGCTCAGAGTGTGGGCACTGCGCGGGTTGCTCTACGTCTTTGCCGATTGCGCTGCGCCAGAGGTGATCGATGCTCTCTCCGACGAACACTGGCGAGTGCGGGAGATGGCGGCGAAAGTCTGCGCGCGCCGCCGAATCGAAGGTGTTCTGCCTCTGCTCGCGAAACTGCGCGACGACCCGAACATGCGAGTGCAGCGCGCGGCCGAACGCGCATCGATGCGAGTCGTCAGTTGACCAGACCAACGCCTGTCAGCGCTCGTGGGGGTCATGCACGTGCGGAGGAGGACCCGTCTTCAGCGGCCGAAAGCGCAGCATCCACATGAATCGCCGTCGTCGGGAAAACCGGCACCGGTGAGCCCTCGCTTGAGATCAGCAGCTCGATCTCGGTGCATCCCAAGATGATGCCCTCGGCTCCGGCGGCGACGACTCGTTCGATGACCTCTCGGTAGCGGTCGCGCGATTCCCCGCGGATGATGCCGTGCACCAACTCGTCGTAGATGACGCTGTGCACGGCTCTGCGGTCATCAGCATTCGGGATCACGGTGGCGATGCCGTGTTTGGTGAGACGGTCGCGATAGAACCGACGCTCCATCGTGAAAGCTGTGCCGAGTAGACCTACGGTGCGCAGACCCGCGCGGCTGATGGCTTCGGCTGCGCTGTCGACGATGTGCACAAAGGGCACCGAAATGGCGGCCTCGATCTGATCCGAAACGATATGCATCGTGTTCGTGCACAGTACGATGACGCCAGCGCCGGCATCCTGCAGTTTCCTCGCTCGCTCGGCGAGGAGCGCACCGGCCGCGTTCCAGTCCCCGTCCGCCTGCAGTTGCTCGATGTCGGCGAAGTCCAGCGAATCGAGCAGGACCCTTGCGGAGTGATGCCCACCGAGCCTTTCGCGAACGCGTTCGTTCGCCAGGCGGTACTACTCCAGCGACGACTCCCAGCTCATTCCGCCGAGAACCCCGATCGTCTTCATACGGTCAGCCTACGAGGCAACAGATGCTTCGACCGCCCGATGCTTCACAGTCTTCTTCCGCGCCCACTTCGCCGGCAGGTTCGGCCCATCCCACACCTGAATGATGCCCCACACCGCGGCCGTCGTCGGCACGGCGAGCACTGCGCCGATGAGGCCGCTGAGCGCCGTGCCGACAGCCAACGCGACCAGGATGACGAAGGCGTGCAGCTTCATCGTGCGACCCATCAGCACCGGCTGCAGCAGGTTGCCCTCGAGCTGGTTCACGAGCACGACGACGCCGACGACGAGCAGTGCGCTCACCCAGCCGTTGGCCACCAGCGCCACGCTGGCCGCCAAGATTCCGGCAAGCGTCGCACCGACGATCGGTATGAAGGCCAGCAGGAACACCAGCACGGAAAGCGGAATGGCCAGGGGTACTTGAAGAATGAGAAGACCGATGAGGATGCCGACAGCATCCACCAGCGCGACCGTGGCCGTGCCGCGCACGTAGGAGCCGAGAACGTGCACGGTCTTGTGGCCGATGCGGCGCGCGCGGTTTTCGCTTTCTCCGCGGAACGGGCGCAGCAGGAACTCCCACATCCGCGGCCCGTCCTTGAGGAAGAAGAAGAGGATCGTGACCAGCAGCACGCATCCGGTCAAGAACGTCGCCACCGCACCGACACCTGCCAGCGCACCGGACCCGAACTGCGAACTGGTCACGAAATCGGTGAGGGCGTCGGTCCACTCCTGCACCTGCTCGGGCGTGAACAGCTGGAACGGAAGCGTGTTCACCCAGGCGATCAGATGCTCGATGCCCTCCTGAGCCTGCTTGTACAGGTCATCCCACTGGTTGCGCACGGCCCAGACGATCATCCAGCTCACCCCGCCGAGCACCACGACGATGGTCAGCAGCGTGACCACAGTTGCCAGCAGATCAGGCACGTGGTGTTTGCGCATCCAGTTCATCACCGGTGCGAAGGCGCACGCGATGATCAGCGCGATCGCCAGCGGAATCGTCACCAGAGTGAGCGACTGGATCACGAAGACGATGCCCGCGGCGACCGTGACAACCAGCAGAATCTGCAGAGCACGAATGCTCAACCGCCCGAAAGCATCCGCCCAGAGGCTCCACGGCGCACGCGTCGCCCGCGGTTCGACGGTCGTCTGGTCGAGTTGGATGCGGCGGGCGCGATCACTGCGGAACAGGGCCATGCGTGAAGCCTAAGCCTCACGGCGGATTTGCTCGGGCCGGTTGACCGCGCGCGGCGGATAGGGGTTGCTACGCAGCATCCGCTCTGCGCAACCCGGCCTTACTCGGTGACCTGAACGGTCAGCTCCATGCCCATCTCGCGGTGGTTGCTCACCGAGCACCACCCGTCGAGGTCGCTTCCGATCACGCCGACGTCGATCACTTCACTCTCGCCGGGCGCCATATGCTCGCCGCCCGCACCGTTCTCGAAGACGAGGTCGTGCACCTCGGTTCCGGTGTTCTCGAAAGTGACCACCAGGTCATTGCCCTTCGGCACCTCGATCACGTCGGGAACGAAGCGCATCCCGTTCACGGTGACGGTGACCTCGGTGGTGTCGCCCGTCGGGTCGACTTCGGGTCCGGAGGCGCATCCGGTGAGAAGCAGCAGCGTCGCGCCGACCAGCGCGGCGAACGTCATCGCAGGACGTCGAAGGTGTGACACGGGTGCTCCTCTTCGCACAGGAAAGATGATGCATCCATCCTCCCGCATCGTCGGAGCGCTGGCTCTGCGCGCCGTCAGTCCGCAGCGCGCACCGACACCCGCCCGTCCGCCACGCGCACGTCCCAGCGCGGCTCATCGACCGACGCCGGACCACGCATGGCCGCACCGTCGCGAAGACGGAACCGACTGCCGTGCCACGGGCACACGATGCACCCGGCATCGTCGATGTGCCCTTCATCGAGAGGTCCGCCCGCGTGGGTGCAGGTGGCAGACAGCGCGCGAATGGTGTCCTCGTGCTTCACGAGTACGACGGCGACGCCATCGGCATCCACGCGAACCGGCTTGTCCGACGAGAGCTCGGTCTCGGCCGCGACGTCGACCCACGAATCGGCTGGCTCGTCGAACGCCGTGCGGTTCACGCCGGTGCCGCGCACGAACGAGAGGTGTCCACCCAGATAGGCGGCTGCGAGAGTGATGCCGAGCCCAGCGAGACTGAGCACCGTGCCCGCGCCGCGTGCCCCGCGGCGACGCGCGAACCACGATGCCATCTGCAGCGTGGTGCCGACGGAGTTGGCGAGCCCGTGCACGAGGCCCGCGCGCTGCTCGGCGCCGTAGCTGTCCGACCAGTCGGATGCTCCCGAGGCGGCGGCAGGCACCGCGGCAAGCACGCCGAAACCGGTGAGGCGGCGCGCGGCATCCGCCCCGGCGTCACCAGCTGTCAGATCGAGTACCGATGCGGCGAGCCAGGAACCGATCGGCACGTCGGTGAGCACCGGGTGCAGCGCGTGCCCGAGCCACGTTCCCGAAAGCAGGTTCTTGACCCCGCGACGACCCGTGGCCTTCTTGACCGCCGCCGCCACGGGTTCTGAAATCTCGTCGAGGCGCTCTTCCTTCTCGACTGCAGTGATCGCGCACTCCGCCGCGCTCTTGAGCTTGCTCATGCTGGCCTCCAGATCGGTCATCGTGCGGGCACTCTACGTGTACGCAGGGCCCGGGGCGATGCCGTTGAGAACGGTCAGTGCGGTGGCTAAGATTCTCTGGCGTGTCGCGCGCTGCGTGAAGATCCCGACCGGTCGCCGTTGTTCGTCCGCACTATTGCACTCTGCGAGACTTTACGGAGTGCGCCGCGTCGCCGCCGCATGTGGCATTCGCATTCCGCATCCGCGTTTCGTGGCATCCACACGCCGCCGCACTGTGCGCGCTCGCCGCAACCTGACTCACCACGTTCCGACAGGAGCCCCCATGACCGCCGTCGCCCCCGCCCACGATCCCGCCCAGGATCCGGCGTACCGCTACCGGATCGAACCGACGGTGATGCAGGCGCTGCGAAGCCCCCGCATCCTCACCAGGGAGGTTTTCGGCGGACTCGTCGTCGCGATCGCGCTCATCCCCGAGGCGATCGCGTTCTCGATCATCGCGGGCGTCGACCCTCGCGTCGGCCTGTTCTCTTCGTTCGTGATGGCCGTCGCGATCTCGTTCCTCGGCGGACGACCGGCGATGATCACTGCAGCGACCGGCGCGGTCGCCCTCGTCATCGCGCCGGTCGCGCGCGAGTATGGGATGGACTACTTCATCGCCACCGTGCTGCTGGCGGGCGCGATCCAGATCGTGCTCGCCGCGCTCGGCGTCGCGAAGCTTATGCGCTTCATCCCCCGCAGCGTCATGGTCGGTTTCGTGAACGCCCTGGCGATCCTCATCTTCGCCGCTCAGGTGCCGCAGCTGATCGGCGTGCCCTGGCTCGTCTACCCGCTGGTCGCCGCCGGCATCCTCATCATGTACCTGATGCCGCGGTTCACGCGGGTCGTGCCCGCGCCACTCATCGCGATCATCCTGGTCACCGGCGCCGCAATCGTGATCGGGATCAGCATCCCGACGGTGGGCGATCAGGGCGAGCTGCCGCGCAGCCTGCCCGAGCTGTTCATCCCGAACGTGCCACTGACGTGGGAGACGTTCGGCATCATCTTCCCGTACGCGGCGGCCGTCGCGGTCGTCGGACTGCTGGAATCGCTGCTCACGGCCAAGCTGGTCGACGACATCACCGACACCCACTCCCGCAAGACGCGTGAAGCATTCGGGCAGGGCATCGCGAACATCCTCTCCGGCGCGTTCGGCGGCATGGGCGGATGCGCGATGATCGGCCAGACGATGATCAACGTGAAGGCCTCGGGTGCGCGTACCCGCATCTCGACCTTCCTGGCCGGCGTCTTCCTATTGATCCTCGTCGTCGTGCTCGGTGACATCGTCGCCATCATCCCGATGGCGGCGCTCGTCGCGGTGATGATCGTGGTTTCGGTGAGCACGTTCGACTGGCACAGCATCCGTCTGTCGACGCTGAAGCGGATGCCGAAGAGCGAGACCCTCGTGATGGTGGTCACCGTCGCCATCACCGTCTGGACGCACAACCTCGCGATCGGCGTCGGCGTCGGCGTGATCACCGCGATGATCCTCTTCGCCCGCCGGGTCGCGCATTTCGTCACCGTCACCCGGCACGTCTCCGACGATGCCTCGGGCGAGGCCGAGTCCGTCGCGCGCTACGAAGTGAACGGCGAGCTGTTCTTCGCCTCGAGCAACGACCTCACCACGCAGTTCGAATACACCCGCGACCCCGAGCGCGTCGTCATAGACATGTCACGCTCGCACGTGTGGGATGCCTCGACCGTCGCCGCGCTCGACGCGATCGAGACCAAGTACCAGCGTCAGGGCAAATCCGTCACCTTCGAGGGGATGAACGACGCCACCACGCAGTTCCACGGCCGCCTGCGCGGTGAGCTGGGCGCGGGCGAGTAAACGGTCAGGACTCCGCGGCCGCCATCGGCAGCTGCGGACCGTGGTTCCAGGCCAGGATCGTCGGCTGCTCGCGGGCATAGCCGAGCACGGAGACCGACCCCGCATCGAGCGAGATCGAGGCCGCGAATCGTGGAGCCTGCCGCAGGAACACGGCGGTGAGGATGCGCAGGCAGTGGCCGTGCCCGATGAGCGCCACATCGCCCTTCACCATCGCGGGCAGCACCCGGGTGAGCACACGCGACGCCCGCGCCGCCACCTCTTCGACGGTCTCGCCCGGCGTCGTCTCGCCGCGGATCACCCCGTGCTCGAAGGTCGTCCAGTTGTAGCCGAGCTCGGCGCGGATGTCCTTCGTGGTGCGACCCTCGTAGCCGCCGTAGTCCCACTCGACCAGGAGCGGATCGATGTCAGCATCCAGCCCCGCCAACTCGGCCGTGCGCGCCGCGCGCTGCAGGGGCGAGCTCAGTACCAGCCGAAAATCGTAATCGCGCACCAGCTCTCCGGCCGCGCGCGCCAGCTCTTCGCCGTGCGACGTGAGCGGAATGTCGGTGAGTCCGGTATGCCTGCCCGTCCGCGACCACTCGGTCTCGCCGTGCCGCAGCAGCACGAGCTTGCCCTGCGGGTTGTCGGGTGCCGGGTGATCGGGGAGCGGATCGGTGGTGCTCATTCGGCCACCGTACCGCGCAGCATGGTCGATCGGGCTTCACTCCGTCAGCACGCGCACGGCCTGCGTCAGCCGCGTGCGCACATCGAACACCTCGTTGCCGCCCAGCATTCGCGCCCCGGGCGCCCCATTCCGCAGCACTGTGCGCAGAGCGCTGCGCCGAACGACAGTCACCGGGATGCTGCGCACACGCCCCAGCGAAGCGACCGCATCATGCAGATCCTCATCGGGGAGGATGAGAATGGCCCCGCCGAACCGCACCCGTGCGGCGCGCGAGATCACCCGCATCCGCGTGAGCAGATCGGCGATCGGCGTGCTCGCACCCACGGTCGCGCCGATCACCTCGCCCTGTCGAAAGCGCACGTCCCCGCCGAAATCCTCGGACATCAATCCGTACAGCCCCGACGGTGCGAGCACGACATGGTCGAGCTTCAGAATCGCGCCGCCGCCGGTGACCGATGCGTCCGCAGCATCCGGATCCCCCCACGCCACACCGCAGTCGACGTCATGCCAGGCCGTGAATCCGATTCCCAATCCGTCGATCGCCGACGCGGTCGCCTCTTCGGCGAGGGCATCCGCGAGCAGTCGCCGCACCTCCCACGGCGCCGCGCGGACGATTGCGGGGTCGTGGGCCTCGGCATCCGTCAGTTCACGACCGAGGTGTGCGCGCAGCATCTCGCGGTAGCGCCGCCGCCGCCACGCTCCAGCCTGTCCGTACGAGGTCGTGCGCGGCCGGGTTCCGGTCCATGCGCGGGTGGTCGGCGCGGATGCCCACTGCCCGCCCGTGTCGCGACCTCGGTCGTACGCGGCTCGGGCCTCCGACGAGCCGATCTGCTCCCACGCGCGCTGCACGCGAATGAACAGCGCCGCGTCGCCCCCGGTGTCGGGATGCGTTTGCCGCAATCGCAGCCTGTATGCGCGGCGCAGCTCGTCGTCGCTGACCGTGGTCGCGACGCCGAGGAGTTCGTAAGCGGATGCTGCCAGCGGGCCGTCGAAGGTCACGATCACACGTTAGACGGCGCGGCCGTGTCTGCGCCGAATCGGTAGGCTGAGGGGATGACCAAAGGCACTATCTGGACCATTCTCGGCGTCATCGTGGCGGTTGTCATCGCCTGGTGGCTGGTGAGCATTCTTTTCTCAGTGCTGTGGTTCATCGCGAAGCTCGCGATCGTCGTCGTCGTCGCCATCGCGGTGTTCGCCTTCATGCGCACGTTCTTCCGCGGCTCCGACGACTGACTCGGCTCACCCGCGCAGGAACTCCAGCGCTGCCATCCGGAAGTCCTTCGACCCGGGCGCATTGAAATGGTGCCGGCCGGGAATCTCGAAGAAGGTGCTCTGCGGGGCGGCGGATGCCAGGTGCCGCGAACCTTCGAGCACGGCATCCTCGGCGCCGGTCGCGAACAGCACCGGTTGCGGCGGAGCGCTCGCCGGGTCGGGGTCGATGAGCCCTGAATCGCGCAGCCCGCAGGCCAGGCCGAGCAGTGCCTCGAAGTCGTTCCCGGGCACGCGCTCGGTCAGGGCGATGTAGCTGCGCGTGCGCTCGTCGGTCACGGGGGTGCCATCGGCGATGTAGCGGCGCACCTGATCGATCTCCAGATGCTCGAGCGGGATGCCATCGGGTACGCCTCCGAGCACGGCCCGCGGGATGCGGTCGCCGAGGTCGCGGGCGACCTCCCAGCCGACACGTGCGCCGAGCGAGTATCCGACGTAGAACAGTTCGTCGATGAGAAAGGTGTCGAGGACGGTCTCAATATCGGATGCCAGATTCCGCACGGTATAGCCCGAGGCGTCATGCGGCTTCTCGCTCGCGCCATGCCCGCGCAGATCGATGCCGAGCACCCGGTAGCCCTCCTGCTCCAGCATCCGCGCCCACCCGGTGAGCACCCACGTGTCGCGCGTACTCGATGCGAAACCGTGCACCACCGCCACCGCGGGAGCATCGAGATCGCCCCACGAGTACGCGGCCAGGGCGACGCCTTCACCCACCTCGACATATTGCGGATGAGGCATGTTCGTCAGGTCTGCCAATGGGATAGCCACCCTTCCATCATCCACCCGCGCCGCTTCTGGCAGGCCGGGAATAAAGCGCGCTGTGCTCAGGAATCTAGCGAATCGATTCGATACACTCGTCCGTGGTGCCGTGACAGTCCTGGCGCCTCCCTCCAGCTCGCCCTCTTTCTTCGAGAACTTCTCATGGCAACAACTCTCATCACAGGGCGCCCCTGGCGCGTCATCCTCGCGTTCGCCGTGCCGCTGCCTATCGGCAACGTCGTGCAGCAGCTGTACCAGTTCGTCGACACGATCGTCGTCGGCCGGCAGCTCGGGGTGAACTCGCTCGCAGCAGTCGGTTCGACGGGCAGTCTGATCTTCCTCGTGATCGGCTTCGCGTGGGGGCTCTCCAGCGGTTTCGCGATCCCCACGGCGCAGGCCTTCGGAGCCGGGGATGCCAGGGGCGTGCGCCGCTCGGTGGCGACCGGAACGCTGCTCACCGCCTGCACCAGTCTGATCCTCACCGTCGCCGGGCCGCTGATGGCGCATCCGTTCCTGATGCTGCTGCAGACGCCGCCCGAGCTGCTGGGGGAGGCGACGGTCTTCACGCAGGTGACGTTCATCGGCGGCAGCACCATCATGTTCTTCAACTACCTCGCGGCGATCATCCGCGCGATCGGCGACTCGACCACTCCGCTGGTGTTCCTGTCGATCTCGTGCGCGTTGAATGTCGGCCTGGTCATTCTGATGGTCGGCCCCCTCGCGTTCGGGGTCGCCGGTGCGGCGCTGGCGACGGTCATTGCTCAGGCGGTGTCGGTGCTGCTGTGCCTGCTCTACGTCTGGCGCCGGCTGCCCGTGCTGCATGTACGCCGCGAAGACTGGAAGGTCGGCCGCGACGCCATCGTCGAGCACCTGCGTCTGGGGTTGCCGATGGGCTTTCAGGCTTCGATCATCGCGATCGGTGCGCTCACCGTGCAGGTCGCCCTGAACACCCTCGGCGCCGAAGCCGTCGCCGCATACACCGCAGCATCCCGCGTCGACAGTCTCGCGAACGCGTTCCTCGCGTCACTCGGCCTCGCAGCCTCGATGTACGCCGCGCAGAATCTGGGTGCCCGTCGCCCGGATCGCATTCGCCGCGGCACGAAGCAGGCGATCTGGATGGCTGTGATCACCTCGGCGATTCTCGGGGCGATCATGATCGCGTTCGGCGCATCGGTGGTGCGGCTGTTCGTCGGAGACGGCGCGGACGAGGTCGTCGAGCTCGCGCACCTCATGCTCATCATCAACGGCGTCAGCTACTCGCTGCTCGGGGTGCTGTTCGTGCTGCGCGGTGTGCTGCAAGGCATCGGCCGGGTGCTCGTGCCCACCGTCACCGGAGTGATCGAACTGTTCATGCGCGTCGGGGCGGCCGTTGTGCTGGGCTCGCTGATGGGATTCGGCGGCGTCGCCCTGAGTAATCCGCTCGCCTGGCTGGGAGCCGTGGCGCTCCTGATCCCGGCATACGTGCGTGCGCACCGTGACTTCGCGAAGATGACCGTCGACCCCGTCGAGACCACCCTCACGACACCGATGGCGATCATCGGCCCGACAGACGGCTCGATGGTGGTGGATGCTGTGTTCACCGCCCCCGTGCCGATCGTTCCGCCGCGGCTGACCCGGATGCGGATGCCCCGGCGCTCCCGCTGAGCGACTGTCGCTGCTGCGCGCGCCCCGAGCGCGCTCCACTGGCCTCGAGTGCGCTGCACTGGCCCCGAGTGCACGGGATGCCGCCGAGCGCACGGCTTGTTCGCGCGTGTATGCCGCGCACTCGGCGAGGGGCGAGGGGCGAGGGGCGAGGGGCGACTGCGAGTGTCGACTGCGAGTGTCGCGAATCATCCTTCAGGATGATGCCGAATCGTTCCCTCGGCTGAGGTGCGATGTCGGCGGCCGCGCGTAGCCTGGGTGTCAGACGCACGCGAGACGCGTGCGCGACGACGGGGGGTCGTGCGATGTCCACTATTTCAATGACAAAAGCGCTGATGTCGGTCTTTGTGCCGTTGGGGATCGCCGGGGCAGTGATCGCGATGATCTGCACGCTGGTCATCGTCTTCGCACTCGCACGCGGAGCAGCCGGACTCGCGGGCGGCGCGACCGGACTCTGGATCGTCGGCGCGCTGCTCAGCATGGCAGCATCCTTCGCCAGCCTGTGGACTCCGCTGTTCGTCTCGCTGGGTGCGCTCGGGGCTGCCCTGGTCGTCGGTGCGCTGCTGCGACTGCTCTCGGTCAGCGTTTTCAAGAGCGCGGAGCGCGCTCCGCGTGAGGAAAAGCGGCAGGAGCGCACGCTGGAAAAGACGCCCGAGCCGCAGGTTCTCTCCCCCCGCATCCAGACTCCTCGAGTGCTTACCCCGCTCGCGCAGTCGTCGCGTGCGACCACCGCTGTCGTTCGCTCGACCGTGACCGACGGCATCCGCATCGTTGCATAGCCTGACGCGGCCCCGTGGCGGCTGCCCAGGTCATCGAACGCTTCTCTGCGGGAACCGATTTCTCCAGAATCGCGCTCCGCGGACACTGCGCGAGCACGCACGGAACGAGCAGACTTGTCGATCCCGTACAAGAAACTCAGTGTCACGGCATCCGGGACTTGGTTTCGAACGCAAGAGTCGGCGTTCGCGTATGTGTTCGCCCCTACGCTCTCCGGAGGCAACGATGCCTCAACCCCTGGAGTTCTCAATGACGAGTGCAACAACCCACACGCATGGCCTTGGCATGCGCATCGCCGTCATCGTGCTCAGCGTCCTGCTGGCAGCGATGGTTTTCCTGTATTTCGCGACCACGAGCCAGATCGCCGCCGGTGCCGCTCAGCTCGCCGACGGCTCGACGAAGGCACACGACGGCTCGAGTGAGCTCGCAGCTGGTGCCAGCACCCTCGCCGGAGGCGCTTCGGAACTCTCCGACGGCACGCGCGATCTCGCAGCCGGTGCGCAAGACGCCTCTGCAGGTGCGGCGCAGGTCCGCGATGGTGCGACGTCAGCCGCGGCCGGAGCGCGGTCCGTCGCCGAGGGTGCCAGCAGTCTCAGTGCGGGTGCTGCCAGCGCGGCCTCCGGCGCGGGGGAGTTGGATGCCGGCGCACACAGCGCCTACGGCGGTGCGTCAAAGCTCGCGGATGGAGCCGCGTCAGCACGTACGGGTGCGTCAAAGCTCGCCGACGGTGCCGCGCAGGTGAACGCGGGCGCCAGCCAGCTTGAGTCGGGTGCAAGCAGTGCCCGCGACGGTGCGGCACAGGTGGCCGATGGGGCTGCCACAGTGTCGGCCGGCATCGGCGCCGCACACGACATCTCGGGCCAGGTATTGGCAGGGGCAGTGCAGCTCAATGACGCTCTTGCCGCAGGTGTGACCAATGAGGTGCGCGTCTTGGCAACGGCCGAGACGGCCGAAGCGCTCGCGGGATTGGCGCAGGCTGCACCCGCGAACTCGCAGCGGCTCGCCGATGCACTCGCCGGCCTCGCCGCCGCCGACCCGACGAACGAGACCCTGCAAGGCCTCGCGGCTCTGGCCGCGGGTGTCGATCAGCAGGTAGACGGCATGGCGGCCTCGACCGCCGCGGCCTCATCGCTGGCTCAGGGATTGGTGCGCGCCTCTGCCGGTGCGCAGCAGGTCGCGGGTGGCGCGAACGCGCTCGTGAACGGCGATCAGGCGAAGGGCTGGCCTGGCACCGTGGGGCTCACGGTCGGCGCGAAGGACCTGTCTGCTGGCGCGAATGAGCTTGCCGCAGGAACAGCAGCCCTCGCCGGAGGGGCCAGCCAGTTGGCGGGCGGCGCCAACCAGGTGGCCACCGGCGCCGGCGACCTGCGCGACGGCAACGCGCGACTGGCTGCAGGTGCCAATGACCTCACCGCCGGTTTGCAGTCGCTTTCTGCGGGAGCGAGCAGCCTCAACGCGGGTGCCAGCGCGCTGAGCGCCGGTGCGAGCGAGTTGAATGCAGGATCTGCAGAACTCGCCGTCGGTGCCGAGACGCTCAGCACCGGCGCATCCGATCTCAGCACGGGCGTCGACACGCTCGCGCAGGGTGCGACCGCAGTCGATGAGGGAACAGCGCAGCTCGCCGCCGGCGGCGGGGAGCTCTCCAGCGGCGCGACCTCACTGCAAGACGGCAACGGGCAGATCGCAGCCGGATCGACCGAGCTGGCTGCGGCGACAGCAGGGGCTGCACCTTCGACAATGCCGTGGGTCACTGGGATCGCGCTGGCCGGCCTCATCGCGATCGGCTTCTGGGTCGGTCACCGGGTGAGCCACCGCCGCCAGCTGGCCCTGGCCGCCTGATCCCCAACTGAACTCACTGTTCCGGGAACGGATGCAGGGAGTTTGAACGCCTGGCCAGAGATTCCCCGGCGTGTCGCCCTGCATCCGTACAAACTCCCTGCATCCGTCCGCTCCCCGCATCCGTCGCGAACCAGGTTCAGGACCGCCGCGGGGCCGTCACCGCATGGGCGAGTCCGATGGTCAGCCACCAGCCTCCGAGCCAGATCACCAAGAGGGTGAGCAGTCCGCCCGAGATGAGTCCCGCGACTGTGCCGATGAGCCCGATTGCCGCGAGCAGCCACCCGGCGGCTCGGATGCCGAGACCGATCAGCACCGCGAGAACAACGATCACCGCCAGGACCGGCCATGCCCACGCGCTGATATCGAAGGCGCCGCCCATTCCGACGCTGCCGAGCAGCAGGAGTGTCGGCGCGATCGTCATCGCGGCCCCGGTGATGCGCCACCCGGTGCCGAAGCCGGAACCGCGCAACCGCACCCACACGATCAGTGCAGTCCACGACAGCAGCACGGTCGGAAGGAAGAACCCGCCGAGCGAGAAGCCGCCGATCAGCGCCATCGCGGTGAGCACGACAGCACTGATCGTGATGGTTGCCGCCCGCGTCCGCCGGGGAACGACCAGCGGAACGGCAGCCACCAAGGCGGGCACGAGAGCGACCAGCGCCATTGCCAATCCCAGCCGCTCGACGATCGTCGTTGTCGCTGGCCCCTCTGGTGATACGGAGGAGTAACTCGGCATGATGAACGCGACCACCACGCCGGTGATCAGCGCCAGCGCGACGGCCGTGCCCTGCAGGACCCGCCACGCCCATTCCGCGCGCGCATCGTCTCGCCCGAATTCTTCGCGCGCCCGCGCCGCGATCTCCTCGGGAGTGCCGAGTGCCTGAACGGTCTCCTCGACAGAGCGCCCGGCGTCGTCAGCATCCGCGAAGTGGGCACGCAGGTCATCGAGAACGGTGGCGCGGTGCTCGGAGCGGATGCTGCGCAGCATCCGCTCTACGGCGCGCAGGTAGACGTCTTCAGCGGTCATGATGCTCCTCGAGGATGGTGTCGACCTCGGTGCTGAGCGTGCGCCAGACGGTTGCGAAGGTCGTCAGCTGCTCTCGCCCCAGCGGGGTGATCGTGTAGTACTTCCGCGGGCGACCGCTGCCGGATGCCACGGTGCGGGTGTCGACGAGACCGTTCTCGCGCATGCGCGCCAGCAGCGGGTAGAGGCTGCCTTCGCTGGCGATGAGGCCGCGTGACTGCAGCTCTCCGGCCAGCTCCAGCCCGTATCGCTCGTTCGCCGCGAGGATGGCCAGCACGCAGTACTCGAGCACCCCTTTACGCAGGTTCGTGGCGATGCGCTCAGCGCTCTCTGTCATGCCCCCAGCGTAACCTTGTGATGCAAGTATTGCAATGCAAGGTTCGCGGCGAACTGCGCCGCGGACTGGTCGCGACTACCGGGTCAGTCGCTGCGGCGCTCGCCGTAGCCCCAGCGCATCGACAGCGCCCCGGGGCCGAAGTTGCGTCTGACCGCGTGCACCGAGCGGGCGCCGTCGAGCTCGCGCCGCGTGACCACGACACCCTCGGGCGTCTCTTCGACCTCTTCGCACCAGTCCGGGACTGCTTCGGCGTCAAAACGCGTCCACACCAGCAGCTCCCGGGCCTGCAGAGCCACCCCGTAGCCGGCCTCATCCGTGATCGCGAAGCCATCCGGATAGCGCACCGACCATTCGATCAGCGTCGACTCGGGTGCTTCGATCGGCCGATCGAACTCGAAGAGGAACCCGTGCACCTCGTCGCTCGAGTGCGAGTAGGTCTTCGAGACGCGGCCACCTCCGATGGCCTCGAACTCGGGGGCGGGCATCGGCTCGCCCGGCGACATCTCGACGAACGGCGTCGCCGCGACCACGCCCGAGGTCGCCTGCACGAGCAGTCGAGTCGTGCGGCGCAGCACCTGCCGGTCGGGGCCGATATCGGTGACGGCGTGGATCATCAGTTCGCGGGTCGGATCCGGGTATGGCCCACCCATTGCAACGAATGTCTCGCGCACCCGATCCTCGAGCGTTTCGACCTCGAACGGGAAAGCGGTGGGCCCGAGTGGGCCGGTGCGCATGGTGGGACCGAGCCGCCCGAGAAGCGCACCCTGCGGCACGTCGAGGAGTTGCTCGATATCGGCGATGGCCGCCAGAGACTGCACACCTTCGGGCCGGCGGGCGCCTGAGCGCCAGTAGCTCAGCGTCGCCATCGAGACGGCGTTGCCGCGGTCGGCGAGGCGATCGTGCAGGCGGGCGAGGGTGATTCCGCGGGCTTGAATCGCCGCGCGCAGCGCCTCTGCGAACGACGCCGGCTCCGCCCCGCTCGAAATCGTGCCTTCCGTCACAGCAACCCCTCCGGTATGTGAAGACTGCTTCCCTAGATTGGCACATGAGCGTTCTGCATCCGTACTGGGGACGGATGCGAATGGCTTGCCTGGCAGGTGGCAGTGGACGGGCCCGTCCGCACACACTTTGCCGCCCGCGGCGTCCTCCTCCGACTCCGCGTGGAGGAGGTTCGGCGATGGCTGGGGAGCCGCCGAACCACCTCCACTCACCCCCGGCGTAGACTGGTGAGGTCGCCGATCCGAGGACTGTCATGCCCGCACCTTCCCGCCCGTTCACTGCGCGTCACGTGCAGTTGTGCCGTGCTGCGCTGGCGGCGGTCGCTGCCGTCATGATCACGTTCTCGCCGGATCACTCCGCTGTCGTCGGTCTTTCGGTCTTCGGGGGCTTCGCGATCGCGACCGCACTGGTGCTCGTGCTCGCTGCGGTGATCATCTACCCGAGCGGCAGGCGCTGGCCGGCCCTGATCATGAGCGGTTTCTCGTTCGTGCTCGGCATGACCGCCAGCATCCCGGCACTGCGTTCCGACGATCTGTTCTTCATCACGGTCATCAGCTGGGCGGCCGTGACCGGAGTGGTCGAGCTGATCGCCGGCATCCGGTTCAAGGGAACCGATGGCGCACGCGATGCGATCACCCTCGGCGCCGCGGGTCTGCTGCTCGCCGTTCTGCTGCTGGCCGTTCCGGCCGGATTCGCGCAGGAGTACACGGTCGAGCAGGGCGGCACGTTCTCACTCACCGGCATCATCCTGGGTGTCGGACTCTTCGGCGGCTATGCCGCAATCGTGGCGGTATTCCTCGGCATTGCGGGGCTCACCCCCGCTGCCAAGAAGAACGCTCAGACGGATGCTGGGGCCGACCGCCTGGCCGACCATGGAGGATACGCATGACCGACCAGAAGCCGACGCGACGCGAGATTCTGCGTCCGCTGCACCTCGTGGGAATCGCGCTGGTGTGCGGCATCTTCGGCATGGTGGTGACTCTCGTCTCCACCGGCGCCTTCACCACGCGCGTCAACCGCGCGATCGCACAGGGCACCTACGAGGGGCTCACCCCCGTTGCTCTCGGGCTCGTCGTCGGCGGGGCGAGTTTCATCATCACCCTGCTCGGACTCGCGATGCTCATGCTCGCCGTCGACCCGGCAGATGTCACCAAGCGCGTCGACCGTCCCGTCCTGTTCGATGCCGAAAGCCCCGCAGACGCCCCCGCGACGCCTGCTGCCGCTGCCAGCGATGCGGATGCTGCTGCTGATGCGGCTGCCCCCGATGCCGACCCCGGCGACCCC
>NZ_FUKO01000018.1 GCF_900163815.1 Microbacterium esteraromaticum
GGGCGGGTGTCGGGGCCGCTGACAGCCTGTGCGATCCTTGTTCGTAAGGATTGCTAACAAAGGTGTGTGGCGTTGAGCGAATCTCACGAGTCTGCGCAGCAGCGCGCCCGCTTCGCCGAAGCCTTCGGGCCGTCGCGGGCACTGCGATCGCGCGCGAAGGTGCTGCCCGAGTATGCGCGCGCGCACAATCGCTCGCTCGTGCTGCAGACGCTGTACCACGCGGGCCGGGTCAGTCGTGCCGACCTCGCGCGCGAGACGGGACTGACTCGCGTCACGATCTCCGACCTCGTGGCAGAGCTGATCGCCGACCAGATCGTCAGAGAATACGGGGTCCGCGAGGCATCCGGCCCCGGCAAGCCCGCCACTCTGATCGACATCGACCGCACCGGACATCAGATCATCGGCATCGATATGTCGGGGTCTGCCCGTTTCGACGGCGCCGTGATGGATCTCGACGGAAACGTCGTCACGCGGGATGCCATCAATCGCCCGCTGGGACAGGACGGTGACGCCACTTTCGCCGCGATGCTCGAGCTGGCGAGGCGGCTCGTCTCGGTCTCGGACAAGCCCATTCTCGGTGTCGGCATCGGCTCGCAGGGGGTTGTCAACGCTGACGGAGTGGTCGTGAGCTCACCGAACCTCGGGTGGCAGGGGTTCCACCTGCGGTCGCGCACCCGTGACGAACTCGACCTTCCGGTCATCGTCGGAAACGACGCCAATGCTGCCGCGCTCGCCGAGTACACCTTCGGTGGTGCGCGCAGCGATTTCATGCTCATCAAAGTCGGTCGCGGGGTGGGCGCCGGGCTGATCACCGGCGGACAATCGCTGACCGGCAGCCGCTTCGCAGCCGGTGAGATCGGACACGTCGTCGTCGGCACCGACGGTGGCCCGAAGTGCGTGTGCGGGAAGAACGGATGCCTCGAAGCCTGGCTCAACGTCGGGAGACTGAGCGCGGCGATCACTCAGCATCCGGATGCGCGGGAAACGATCTTGCGAGACGCCGGCGCCCGGATGGCCATCGCCATCGCCCCGATCGTCGCCGCCCTCGATCTCTCGGACATCGTCCTGTCCGGCCCGCCCGAACTGCTTGACGACGTCTTCGTCGGGTCGGCCGTGGAGACTCTGCACGCGCGCACAATGGACGGCGTCTTCGGCGACATCAGCATCCGACGCACTGAACAACCGGCCATCGTGCTGCGCGGGGCCGCGGTGATGGTGCTCGCCGCGCAGCTCGGGATCTCATGATCCGTGCGAGCGCAAGCCCGCCGCTAGGCTGAACCTGTGATCATCGGCACCGGCATCGACCTCGTGGACGTCGCGCGGTTCGAGCGCTCGGTCGCCCGCACCCCTCGGCTGCTCGAGAGGCTCTTCACCCCGGCCGAGCGGATGCTGAAGACCCGCTCCCTCGCCGCCCGCTACGCAGCGAAAGAGGCGCTGATCAAAGCGCTCGGCGGCAGCGACGGCGTGTACTGGACCGAGATCGAGATCGCATCCGAAGAATCCGGCCGCCCGCACTTCGTGCTCACCGGATCGACCGCCACCGTCGTCACCGAGCGCGGCATCAACGCGCTGCACCTGACCATGTCGCACGACGCCGGCCTCGCCATCGCGTACGTCATCGCAGAGAGAGCGGATGCCGAATGAATCCGTTCCGCGAAGCCACGATTGACCTCGGTGCGATCGCTGAGAACATCCGCCATTTTCGCAGCCTCACGGGCGTGCAGGTGATCGGCGTCGTCAAGGCCGACGGCTACGGTCACGGTGCCGCCGCTGCAGCGACCGCCGCGCTCGCCGGCGGCGCCTCCCGGCTCGGCACCGCCACGATCGAAGAGTCCCTCGCACTGCGGCGAGCCGGCATCACCGCGCCGCTGATCGCCTGGCTGCACGAGCCAGGCCGCCGGTTCGACGACGCCGTCGAAGCGAACATCGAGCTGGGCATCTCGTCGATGGAGCAGCTGACCGCGGCATCCGAGACGTCGGCGCCGCCGGCATCCGTGCATCTGAAAGTCGACACCGGGCTCTCGCGCAACGGCATCGCGACCGAGAACATCGAACGCGTGCTCGCCGAAGCCGCCCGGCTGGAGCGCATCGGACGCATTCGCATCGTCGGCATCTTCAGTCACCTCTCCGGCGCCAGCCACGACGAAGACCGTGCGCAGCTCGCCCGCTACACCGAGATCCTGCAGCAGGCCGAGTCATTCGGCATCCGTCCCGAGATCCGCCATCTCGCCGCCACGGCCGGCGCAATCGACCTCCCCGAAGCGCGTCTCGACGCGGTGCGCGTGGGCATCGGACTCTACGGGCTCTCTCCCTTCGCCGATCGCACCTCGGCGGACCTCGGTCTGCGTCCGGCGATGACCCTGCGCGCCGCCGTCGCCGCCGTGCGCCGCGTGCCCGCGAACACCGGCATCTCGTACGACTACATCTACCGAACCGACCGCGAGACCAACCTCGTGCTCGTGCCGCTCGGCTATGCCGATGGCGTGCCGCGGCAGGCGTCGAACCGCGCACCGGTACTCGTCAACGGCCGCCCGCACACGGTCTCTGGGCGCATCGCGATGGACCAGTTCGTCATCGACGTCGGCGATCAGCAGGTCGCTGTCGGCGACGAGGTCGTGCTGTTCGGCGACCCGACCCTCGGGCAGCCCGCGGCCACCAACTGGGCGGATGCCGCCGGCACCATCAACTACGAGATCGTCACCCGCATCGGCGCGCGCGTGCCGCGAAGGACCGTCTCGTGAGCATCGACCCCGCCTTTCTCGGCCGCCTCGAGATCTCCACAGCGGATGCCATGGAGAACCTCGGCGTGCGCATCGGCGAGCAGCTGGAGCCGGGCGACCTGATCGTGCTGACCGGACCGCTCGGCGCCGGCAAGACCACCTTCACCCGCGGAATCGCCGAGGGCCTCGGCGTGCGAGGGCCCGTGCAGAGCCCGACCTTCGTCATCGCCCGCACGCACCCCTCACTGGTCGATGGTCCGCCGCTCGTGCACGTCGACGCCTACCGGCTGGGTTCGGCCGCCGAGCTCGACGACCTCGATATCGACTTCACCCGTTCGGTAGTCGTCATCGAGTGGGGCCGGCCGATGGCATCCGCCATTGCCGATTCGTGGTGGGACATCGAACTCGAGCGTCCCGTCGGCGGCGCTGACGTCGCCGACGAAGACCTCGACGCCGACGCCCCGCGCGTGGTCACCATCTCACGCACGCCGACTATTCTGGAACCGTGATTCTCGCCGTCGACACCTCTCTCGGTACGGCCGTCGCCGTCATCGACGCAGACGGACGCACCGTCGCCGAGGCCTCGACCGCCGACCGGCTCGGGCACGCCGAAGTGATCGGTGATCTGCTCGCGCAGGTCGACCGGCCCGGCATCACGCACGTCGTCGCCGGCATGGGCCCCGGCCCGTTCACCGGTCTGCGCATCGGCATCGCCGCCGCGCGCACCTTCGCGCTCGGCCGCGGCATCCCGCTCATCCCGGTCCCGAGTCACTTCGCGATCGCGCAGTCGATGCTCGACAGCGGCGCGAGCGGACCCCTCACCGTGGCGACTGATGCTCGACGGCGCGAGATCGCGGTGAGCGTGTTCGATGGAGCGGATGCTGACGGCATCCCGCACCTGACCGCACCCACACGACTCGAGAAGCGCGGCGGCGGTCTGGTCGATGAAGCCGCTGAGGCAGCCGAGCTGTCGGCCGCGGCGCTGGCCGTCGTCGGGGCGCGCGCGCTCGCCGCCGGACGCACCCTCGCCGACGCAGAACCGCTGTACCTGCGCGCGCCTGACGTTGTGCAGCCGAGTGCGCCGAAGCGGGTGGGGTCATGATCTTCCGTCGCGCAGAGCTCAGCGATCTCGCGGCGATCATGGAGCTCGAGCATCGCAATTTCCCCACCGATGCGTGGAGCGAAGAGACCATGGGCACCGAGGTCTCGAGCGCCCATAACCACTACCTGATCGCTGAAGAAGGTGGCCGCGTCATCGGGTACGGCGGGCTGCGTGCGCTGAAGGGCTCGGCCGATTCCGACATTCAGACCATCGCCTTCGACGCCGACTACCGCCGGCGCGGTTTCGGACGGATGCTGCTGCGCGCGCTCATCGCCGAGGCGAAGGAGCGTCATGCACGCGAGCTGTTTCTCGAGGTGCGCGCCGACAATCCCGTCGCGCAGCAGCTGTATCTCTCCGAGGGGTTCGCCGAGCTCGCGCGGCGACCGCACTACTACCAGCCCGATGACGTGGATGCCGTGATCATGCGCCTCGACCTGCGCGCGTGGTCTGCGGAAACTGCTGGCCCTGCTGCTCCTGCACCTTCGGCTCAGGTGGCGCAGATTGCCGCTTCAGAGGGTGCGGATGCGGCGAGTCGCGACACCTCAATCGAGGAAGCATGCGCTGCGGCATCCGCCGAAGGCACCCGCCCCGAACCCCTCGTACTCGGCATCGAGACGAGCTGCGATGAGACCGGGATCGGCATCGTGCGCGGCCGCACGCTGCTGTCGAACACGATCGCATCGAGCATGGACGAGCACGCCCGCTACGGCGGCGTCGTGCCCGAAGTCGCCGCGCGTGCGCACCTCGAAGCACTGCAGCCCGCGATCGAGCAGGCGCTCGGCGAAGCGCAGGTGAGCTTGCAAGACCTCGACGCCATCGCCGTCACCAGCGGCCCCGGGCTCGCTGGTGCACTGATGGTCGGCGTCGGTGCGGCGAAGGGGCTCGCCGTCTCGCTCGGCAAGCCCCTGTACGCCGTCAATCACCTCGTCGGCCACATCGCCGCCGATATCCTCGCCCCCGAAAACGGCGCCGACTCGGCACCGCTCGAATATCCGACCATCGCGCTGCTCGTCTCGGGCGGACACACCTCGCTGCTGCACGTGCGCGACCTCACCACCGACGTCGAACTGCTCGGCGAGACGGTCGACGACGCCGCCGGCGAGGCCTTCGACAAGGTCGCCCGCCTGCTCGGTCTGCCCTATCCCGGCGGACCGCAGATCGACCGCGTCGCAGCCGACGGCGATCCGAAGGCGATCCGGTTCCCGCGGGGCCTTTCGAAGGCATCCGATCTGGCGAAGCACCGCTACGACTTCTCTTTCTCCGGGTTGAAGACCGCCGTGGCCCGCTGGGTCGAACGCGCCGAAGTCGCTGGCGAAGAGATTCCGACAGCCGACGTCGCGGCGAGCTTCCGTGAGGCCGTCATCGATGTTCTCGTCACCAAGGCGCTCGCCGCCTGCGCCGACCGGGGAGTTCCGCGGCTACTGCTCGGCGGCGGCGTGATCGCCAACCGGCGCCTGCGTGAAGTCGCTCTCGAGCGGGCCGCGGCGGCGGGAGTCGCCGTGCGCATTCCGCCGCTTTCGCTGTGCACCGACAACGGCGCGATGATCGCCGGTCTCGCAGCCGAGCTGATCGCCAGCGGGCGGCCGCCGTCGACCCTCGCCTTCGGTGCGGATTCCACGCTGCCGGTGACCGAGATTCAGGTGAGCCCATCATGACCGACCCGTATATCGACGGTCCCGGCCCGGAGCCCGAGCGAACCGAAGGCACGAGAACCGAGGGCACGACCGCGCTGCCGGGCGCTCCTAAGGGATACGACCGGTTGCCGACGGGGCCGATGGATGTGACTCCGACGACGTCAGGACCGGATGCCGATGGGCGAGCCCCGATGCAATGGGCGCACGACGAACCCGTGCCGGTCGATGATGCGCGCCTTGCGCCGTGGGCTTTGGTGGCTGCGATCGTGGCACTGGCGACATCGATGTTCGTCGGCTGGGGGCTGCCGGTCGCGGTGATCGCGGTGATCGCGGCGATCATGTCGTTGCGCCGACCGATCGAGAACCGCGGGGTGGCGACGTGGGCCCTCGTGCTGGGAATCTGCGCCACTCTGTTCAGCACCGGATGGCTGCTGTGGGCGGCAACGCAATTCGAAAGCATGGGTTGATCGATGTTCGATGCCGCCGAAGCATCGCGACGCCGTGAGCTGCAACGGCGCGCATTCGCTCCCGGCGGCGAGCTCAGCGACGCCGAAGCGGTTGAGCTGCGTGCGCTGAACGAGCGGAGACGGCAGGCGGATGCTGCGGTCGTGCCGCCGTCGGATGTCGTGCCGCCTTCGGGTGCCGGGGGTGCGGATGCTGCGCGTCCGGATGCCGGGCATTCGGATGCTGGGCATGCTGACGGCGCGCGTTCTCGTGCTGAGCGTGCTGCGAGGGCGCGCGCTGGTGAGACCCGGCCGATGGGGGGCCTTTCCCGGGCCTCCTCTGACGCGCCTGATGCACGTGGCGATGGAACCGCCGTTGCCCGTACCGCCGCTGATGGTGGCGCCGCCGCCGGAGCTTCCCGCACCGTGGGCACACCCGCACATACTTCCGACGCGCACATCAACGCCACCGACTTGCGCGCCGGCCAGTCGACCGATGGTGCCAGCATGCTGCCATCCGCATCCGCGTCCGGAACTGCATCCGCACCCACGTCCGGGCCTGCGTCAGCATCGGCATCCGCGCCCCGAACCCGCCGACGCTGGCTCGCACCCCTCGCCGGCGTGCTGATCCTGTTGCTCGGCATCGGTGTCGGATGGCTGGCATTCGGGCGCGACGCAGCGCCCGCCATGACCGCTGCGCAGCGCGATACCTGGGTCGACCTCGAGGCATCGAACGACTACGACGCCGGGTCCGTCGAGCTGGTCGGGTCGCAGGACGGCGCCGATGTGTGGTTCGCCACGAAGCACGACGCGAAGTCGGAGTGCGCGGTGGTCACCGTCGGTGAAGAGAGCGGGCAGAGCTGTCTGGCCGGCGACGAACTGAACGGGCAGCAGCAGCTCGGCGCCGGCCTCGCCGCCGAAACGGACGAGGGAACGTTCCAGTTCTGGGGGCTCATCAGCAAGACCACCACCGGCCAACGCGTTGCGGTCGTGCAGCGATACGGCGCGGATGAGGGCTGGGGCTGGCGCTCGCAGTACGACGAATCTGAGCTCGCGATCGCGGAAGTGCTCGTGGCTGCGACGGGCTACGCCGGCGAGGCGCTGCAGATCATCGGATACGACGCCGAAACTCCGATCTGGATCTACCAGGGTGCCGAGAGCTGCGTGCTCGTCGCGGACGATCAGAAAGTTCTCGCGGAGGCCTGCGGGTTGGACGATGACAGCACCATCGACCTTGCGATGCCGGATGCCGTCTACGTCGTGCGACTCACCAACAGAGGCCCGGTTCTGACGATCACGCGCACCCCGGCATCGGTTGTCTGCGATGTCGATTCGGGGTATTGCGCCACCGCCGACGACAAAACGGGTCTCAGCGAGTAACGCTCAGACCCGATCGGCGAGAATCGCCACCCGCCCGGCGGGCGTGCGCGTCAGAATCAGCGTGGCCGCCTGCGACCCGCGCAGGCTCAGCTTCTTGCGGAACGCCGCGGGATCGATATCCATCCCGCGCTTCTTGATCTCCAGCCGCCCGATATCGTGCGCGCGCAGCGCGGCATTGATCGTCTTCACATGCGCGGGCAGCGTCTCCCGCACGCGGAACGACTGCACGAAGGGGCTCGTGAGCGCAGCATCCCCGGTCAGGTAGGCGATCTGCTCGTCGAGCATGCCCGCCTCCAGCATCCGTGCCGCATCGCCGATCAGCCGGGCGCGGATCACCGCGCCGTCGGGCTCATGCAGAAACTCCCCGAGTTCGCGGACTTCGGCGTCTTCGGCATCCGCTGCCTTTGTCAGCTCGTGCGTCGTGTCGCCCTGCACGACGAGGGCGGCGCGACGGATGCCGGGGCGCGCGAGTGCTCCGCTCCAGAGCACCAGCTCGACGACGCTGCCGTCGGCGCTGACCCACTGCGCTTCGACGTCGTCGGGGATCAGACCGCGGTCAAGGCCGGGCCCGAGTTTGATGCCGGTCGGATGCTGCCGCGCGACCTCGAAGCACCAGTCCAGCGAAGGCGACCAGTCGGATGCCGATACCCGTCGCGTCTCGCTGTGGCCGGCCGTGCGGCGTGCCGGGTCGAGCCAGATGGCGTGCGGGGAGTTGCTTTCCTGGAGTGCGTCTTCCGCCAGGCCCTGGCGAACCGTCGCCGCGTCGCCGAAGGGGGCCAGGTTGTACGCGGCGATGGCGGCGGTCACGTCATCGGCATCCACTGCGTCGACGTTCAGGCCGGCACCCGCGAACGCGAGGCTGTCGCCGCCGATGCCGCAGCCGAGGTCTGACACCTGGGTGATGCCGCGCTTGCGCAGGCGCACCGCGTGCAGCGTGGCGACATTCAGACGGGTCGCCTGCTCAAGGCCAGCGCGGGTGAACAGCATCCGCTCGCCGAACTCGCCGAACTTCGCCCGCGCCTTCACCCGCAGATGCGCCTGACCGACGACGGCCGAGACGAGATCGGGGGAGTACCCGGCCGCGCGCAGGCGAGACACCGCGCGCGCGACGTCGGTCGACGACTCGATCGGCCCGACCTCGTCGAGCAGCGCCAGCCCCTCGCGGGTGAGCAGGGCAGTGAGCTCCGACATCTCCACCCGATAAGCCTACGGGCACCCCGCTTGTCCCCGTTCGCGTGGCCCGCATTGCCGCATCCTGCGTCGGGAGGCGACCATTCGGGGCACGCGAGCGAGGAAGAACCGCGAGGTCAGCCGCAGCTGCTGACCAGCAGGTAGACGGTGGGCGCTGTCTGCATCAGCGAGGTCACCGTGGCATCTCCCTGTCCGAGATAGTTGCTGCTTCCCGCCGCGTAGTACGGGTTGTACGGGTTGACCCCATAGGAAATCGCTCGGCCCTCTGCCTCATGCGTCGCGTTGGGAGCGGTGAAGCAGGTGTCGGGCTCCGGCGTCGTGGTCGGCGTCGGGTCGGGTGTCGGGGTCGGGTCCGGGGTCGGTTCCGGATCGGCGTCCACGACAGTCATGTCGGCGCGGCGGTTGTTCTCGAAGAAGAACGACGTGACATACGCGGGGTAGTCGACGCTGTTGCTCGAGATGTAGGTTCCGCCCGCTCCGGCACCCGCCGGCCAGTTGTGGCCGAGCCCCGTGTTCTGAATCACCGAGACCCGAGGTCCGTCGGCGTCGGAATACAGCGTGCCCGAACCGGACGTGTTGTTCCCGGCCAGCCCGGACAGCGAGAACGTCGACGGTGTGTTCGCGCCGTAGATCCCGGCCATGATCTGAGCGTTCAGAGTGTTGTACCCGGTCGCAACCGTCGTGTCGTTGCTGCCGTAGATCACCGAGGTGAGCTGCGTGTCGAATCCTGCAGTGGCCGACCCTGCGAAGTTGCGACAGGTCGCCGTGCCCTGCGCCTTCGAGACGGCCACGCTGCCGATCTGCCCTGCGGTGGTACCCACTGTGGGCCCCGCATTGATGCCGATGCCCGCGAAGACATCCGGTGCCAGGCAGCCCATCACCATCGTCTCGCCGCCGCCGGAAGACAAGCCCGACAGATACACCTGGTCGGCGTCGATTCCCATCGCGGGGCGGGCGAGAAGCGCCGTGGCGAGGTCGAGCAGGTTGTCGTCGTGGCGCGCAGGAGAGGTGCGCGAGTGGTTGCTGTCGTAGTAGTCCCAGCAGCCGAAGACCACGCCGCCGTTGGGCGCGGTCGGCAGTGCGACGACCATGCCGTACTCCTCGGCGGTCGCCGCCCAGTTCGCGGCATTCTGCAGGTCGGCGGCGGTCTGTGCGCAGCCGTGCAGCGACACCATCAGCGCGCGTCCGGCCTCGAATCGGGGATCGGATGCCGGGGTATAGATGCGTACGTTCATGCCGGCGATGCTCTCGGTGCTCCACGCACCCGGTGTCGGATCGCCGCCTTCGCCGCCCCCTCCGGGGTCGCCGCTGTTCGAGCAGCCGGGCAGCGTCTCGAACCCGGGTGGACAGATCAGCGCCTGGGCACTGGAAGCGCCCACCGCCAGCCCGCCGGCGACGAGAGCCGTCGCCGCAATCGTGGTCAGCATTCGGAACAGAGTTGTCTTGCGTGGGGACATCGCTTCCTCCTCGTTGACCGCGCGACGTTGCGCGGCGACGTCGATGCGACGACATCGTCACACCGCCTTTCACGATATATGAGATGTGATTCAGGTTCTATAGGTGGTCGCGCACGTCCGCCGAACTGGCACTCGCATTGCGTGAGTGCCAATCGTCGGCATAGACTGGAGTTAGCACCCTCGGTACGAGAGTGCTAACCAGTCTTCTGATTCTCAGTCACGAAAGAAGAGGTATACCGTGTCGGTTTCCATCAAGCCGCTCGAAGACCGCATCGTCATCCAGCAGGTCGAGGCAGAGCAGACCACCGCAAGCGGTCTGGTCATTCCTGACACCGCGAAGGAGAAGCCCCAGGAGGGCGAGGTCGTGGCCGTGGGCCCCGGCCGCATCGACGACAACGGCAACCGTGTTCCGATCGACGTCGCCGTCGGCGACCGCGTGCTGTACAGCAAGTACGGCGGAACCGAAGTGAAGTTCGGCGCCGACGAGTACCTCGTGCTCTCGGCTCGCGACGTGCTGGCGGTCGTCGTTCGCTGACGCACCCCTGAATTGCGCGAAGGGCTCGGATGCTGCGGCATCCGAGCCCTTCGTCGTCCCCTACCGGCCCCCATCCGTCCCCCCTGGATCCCCCGACG
>NZ_FUKO01000040.1 GCF_900163815.1 Microbacterium esteraromaticum
TACGAGATTAGCGAGTGTCTCGTGGGCTCGGAGATGTGTATAAGAGACAGGGGCAGAGAGGGCAGAGAGCAGAGCGCGTAGAGAGAGGGATGCTACGCGGCCTCGGCGGTAATCAGGATCGGGCGGTGGTCGCTCGTGCCCTGCGGCAGGGTCGTGATGTTCGAGATGTCGAATCCGACCGAGGTGGCGAAGTCGTAGTGTCCGCGGAACACCCGATAGCGGGTATAGGTGCGGTCATCGCTCAGCGTGAGCCGGTAGCCCTGATCGCGCACGCTCTGGCCCAGGCTCTCCTTGAAGACCGGGTAGTTGTAGTCGCCGACCATCAGCACCGGCAGTGAGTCGCCCAGTGACTGCAGCTCGGTGAGCGCCGCACGAATCTGGTTGCGGCGCAACGAGTTCAACGCGGTCAGCGGCGCTGCGTGAAACGACGCCACGATCAGGCTGTGACCGGTGTCAATGTCCTGCAGTCGTGCACCCAGAACCCGCTCATTCGCCGGCTTGAGCACACGGTCGTGCAGCGACTTCTTCAGTCCGATCGTGCGCACCTTCTCGACCCGGAAGGTGTTGGAGCGCAGGTACAGCGCGAGCCCGAGCCTGTTGCCGCTGGTGGCCTGCACAAGAGACAGCCCGCCGATCGCATCCGGCAATGCGGCGGTGTCGCATTCCTGCAGACAGAGGATGTCGGGCGCATGCTCGGCGACCAGCCCTGCCAGCTCGGTGGCGGCGCGGTGCTTGCGAAGGTTGTACGAGATGACTCTCATATCCCCACGCTACCGCTGGCGGCGCGCACGAGTCTGCGCGGCGCGGACAGCCAGTAGATCATCGGCCGGGTACCCGACCTCGGCGAGCGTGAGTCCGCGCGCGGGCAGCACCTTGAACGCACTCGTGCGGGTGAGCTCGTCACGCAGCCGCGCGACATCGTCAACCGAAAGCCTGCCCTCCCCCACCGCCGCGCACGCCCCGACAAGGGCGCGCACCATGCTGTGGCAGAACGCGTCGGCCTTCACCTCGGCGATCAGCACGCCGTCGGCCTCGCGGAGCCACCGATAGTCGAGCAGGGTGCGGATCGTCGTCGCCCCCTCACGCGGCTTGCAGTACGCCGCGAAGTCGTGCAGGCCGATGAGGGTCTGCGCGGCGGCATCCATCACCTCGACATCGAGCGGCGCCCGCAGTGTGGTCGTGTCGTTGCGGCGCATGGGGTCGTACCCGGTCGCCGCGTCGGCGAGCCGGTATCGGTAGCGCCGCCACACCGCAGAGAAGCGCGCGTCGAAACCCTCCGGCGCGATGCTCGTGCGCGTGACGGTGACGTCGGGGTACGCGCCGAGAACTCCCCGCATCCGCCGCGCGAGAGAACGGGCCGGATCGGATGCCGCAGAATCGGATGCTGCCGGATCGGATGCTGCCCGCCCGGGCCTCCCTTCGATCCGCGCCCACTGCGTCTCATCGAGATCGACATGGGCCACCTGGCCGGCGGCGTGCACACCGGCATCCGTCCGCCCGGCGACCACGAACTGCACTTCGGAGCCGACGATCCGCGCGAGGGCGTCTTCGAGGGTGCCCTGCACGGTGCGCAGGCCGGGCTGTTTGGCCCACCCGCGAAAGTGGGTGCCGTCATAGGCGATGTCCAGGCGAATGCGCACGAAGCAAGCCTAAGCTGGAGGGCCGCTTCGCCACTTCCGGCACTCCCTCGAATCACTGATCTTCATGCCCTCTTCTCCGCACACTCCGCGCTACGCCGGGCTCGACGGACTCCGGGCGATCGCCGTGGGACTCGTGCTGCTCTACCACCTGTTCCCCGAGCTGCCGGTCGTGGGCGGATTCGTCGGCGTGGACGTGTTCTTCGTGCTCAGCGGGTTCCTCATCACGTCGCTGCTGCTGCGGCCGAGTCGGCACAGCGTGCGGCACCGACTGGTGGATTTCTGGCGGCGACGAGCACGCCGACTGCTGCCAGCCCTCGCGATCGTGCTCACCGTCTGCGCAACCGCGGCGTGGATGATCGGCGGCGATGTGCAGGTCGGCATCGGCAGGCAGCTGCTGGGTGCGTCGTCCTTCAGCTACAACTGGGTGGCGCTGCTTGGCGGCTCCGACTACTTCTCCGCGGCCGAGCCCGAGCTGTTCCGCAACGTCTGGTCGCTGGCGGTCGAAGAGCAGTTCTATCTGCTCTGGCCACTCTTGCTGCTGCTGGTGCTGCTGATTCCGGCGCGCTGGGTGCGCGTGGCGTTCGCGCTGGGTGCCGCAGGAGCGTCGGCGTGGTGGATGTCGGTGCTCGCCGGATCGGGCGAAGTGACCCGTGCCTACTTCGGCACCGATTCGCACGCATTCGGGCTGCTCGCAGGCATCGCGCTCGCATTCGCCGCGCAGAGTATGCCGGATGCGGCATGGATGCGACGACGCCCCGCGCTCATCGGCGGCGCAGCGCTCGGCGCGTCCGGGCTTGCATTGATCGTGTTCGCCGCTCTGCAACCGGAATCAAGTGCGACCTTTCCGGGGATGCTGCTGCTGGCATCCGCGGGGTCGGTGCTGGCGATCGTCTCGGGCATTCTGCCCGGATCGTGGTTCGGCCGGGCGATCGATGTGCAGCCGCTGCGCTGGATCGGCGACCGTTCGTACGGCATCTACCTCTGGCACTGGCCCGTGCTCGTGCTGGTCGCCGCCGCGAGCGGATCGGCGGTCGCAGGACCAGGAATGGCGGATGCTGTCGCACCATGGACGATCGGAGTCACCGCTCTGGCGATCTCGCTGGTCGCCGCGGCAGTGTCGTACCGCTTCGTGGAGATGCCGCTGCGCCGACTGGGGTTCCGCCGGTCGCTGCAGGCGGTGCGGTTGCGGCTGCGGCGGAGCCCCGCGAACCGATTCGCGATGCTCAGCGCGCTCACGGTCTGCGCGCTGGCGCTGGGCGGTGCGACAGCGGCGGTGGCGAGCGCCCCGCCGATGACGACGTCGGAGCGGACGATCCGAGACGGTGAGCAGGCGCTCAAGGATGCTGCCGCGCAGCCCGCTCCCGCGCCATCGCCCAGCGCGTCTCCTGCCGCTCTCACCGGCGATCAGATCACCGCTGTCGGAGATTCGGTGATGCTGGCATCCGCTCCTTCGCTCTACACTCTTCTGCCGGGCATCGACGTGGATGCCGCGGTCTCGCGTTCGATCTGGGCGGGCCCCGAGATCATCGACCACCTCGCGGCGGCCGGAAAGCTGCGCGAGCACGTCGTCGTCGCACTGGGAACGAACGGCGCCGTCGACCTCGACGTGCTGCAGAAGATCGCCGCCACTGTCGGACGCGACCGCGACCTGGTGCTCGTGAACGCCTACGCGCCCCGCGACTGGATCGCCGGAGTCAACCACGACCTTGAGTCGTTCGCGAGCGCGCGTACGGGTGTGGTGGTTGCTGACTGGTCGTCGGCGATCTCACCGCACACCGACCTGCTCGCGGGCGACAAGATCCACCCCGGATCGCGCGGCGGCGACATCTTCGCCGAGGTCGTCGAGAAGGCGATCCGCGCCGCGCAGCAGGAGCGCGAGAACCGGCCGAGTGCGTTGAAGTGGGAGCCGTTCAACGGGTGATCCTGCTCTGAAGGCTGTCGGCCCCAGTACGACTCGTACGGCGGCTACGGCGAAGGCGGAGGTCCGCCCCATCCGCCGCGGGGTACGCGCGGTTGAAAGGCGCGGTCGGCAGGGAGCTCGGCCGGAGGAACCCCGACCTGGTCGATGCTGTTCAGCAGCTTCCTCGCCTGCCTTTCGGCAATGTAAGGCGTTGATGGATCAGCAGCGGGGTGCGGTTTCTCGGATGCTGCGATCGCGCGAACCTCTTCGAGAGCTTCGATAACAATTGCGGATGCGCCGCGGACTCCCCAGGACTCCACCTCGGCGACAAGATCTCCACCTGTCAAAGCTGGGTAGCTATTGTGCCCGTTGACACGAAGAGCCAGTTCCTCATCCAGTCCGAGATGCAGTTCTGGAACGACGTCGTACATCGGCGCCAGACGCACCTCGCCACTCTGCTCATGAAGAAGGGAAATATTCTTCGCATGCAGGTCGAGGTTGCCAATCGCTGCCGACAACGTCACCATTCGGGCAAGCGCGCGTTGCTCCTGTCCTCGCGCATGCGTCCGCAATACTTGCGCGATCTTTCGCAAACGTCCATCGGGCTTCCCCTCGTACTTGTCATCTCCGCGATAACCAAGTACCTGGTTGAAATCCTCTTGATGGATGCGTTCACCATCATCCCCACGGTCATATCGTTCGATGACCAATGCTCGCCTGCCCGCGATCTCCTGCACGCTGGTTTCGAAGTCAGCGAGCCCCATCCCACGCGCGAAGCGAGAGCCATACTCTTCATCGAAGATCAGCGAGGGGTACTTCCCTGACTGCGGCTTGAGGATATGCGTCGAGGCGAACCCGTCGAGCGGCTCCGCCCACCCGTCACCCGTGCGAACCAGAAGCACCTTGTCTTGAACACCTGCAAGAGACGACAGTCGACGGCGACCCTTGTTCCCTAGAGGATTCGCCTTGACCTCCTCAAACATCGTCACGACTTCGGCGTCGGTGACCGGTCTCGCCTCTGGTCGGCGCGGTTCGTCGGGGTCGGCAGGATTCCAGATCTGCAGCGCTCCGGCTACGTCCCGTCCATACCGGGCCAGCAGTCCCATCGTGTTGCTCTCGTCGAGCCTCGCAAGGTTGGCGAGTTGGCGACGGGTGTTGCCCTCAGCCAAGACTTCTTCAAAGAACGCGCGACGTCGGTTGAGATCGCTCTTGCGGGGCGATTCGATCAGAGGAACGGCCACCGATACAGCAATACTCCCGACGCCGAACTGCTCCAGCCCGGCCTGATCCACGCCAAAGTCAAAGTCGCCTCGCAGTCCGATCAGCACACCGACCTTGACGCCGTACAACTCAACCGTGAGTTCATCCACGATTGGTGACATCTCGTAGTTGGCCGTAAATGTCGACGCCAGTCTCTCTCATGTAGTCGAAGAGCCGCTCGACGGCCTTAGTGGGCTTCCCTTGCTCGACCTCGATGATGTAGCGCTTGCTGACGCCCATCCGCTCGCTCAATTCCGACTGGGTAAGGCCATTTCGCAGGCGTGCTTCACGGAGAATCTGCCCGAGAGCTTCCGGACTGGCAATCCGTGCTGTGCGCATCAAATCCTCCTGGTTACGTTTTCCTCACCAGTATCTCATAGTTACGTTTTTTGCACACGCGAGCTCGAGTTACGTTTTTCGCACCCAGACCGCGAGGTTACGTTTTTCGCACGCCCCGGGAGCCGCACCGACGATCTCAACGCTGCACTCGCGGGTTTCTTCCGCACGCGACGGGGCGCCACCCGTCCGACCATTGGGGACGACCGGGCACTCGTGCGAACATCGAAAACATGCAGAATCGCAATATTGCCCCCGCTGCCCTAATCCTCGCCGCGGTCGCACTCGTCGGCTGCTCCCCTACGGCTGAGCCGGAGGCTGCTGCGACGCCGTCACAGACCGCCCCGGCTGCTACCGCGCCCGGACCGACGAAGCCCGCTGTGACGCCCGAGCCGGACCCGTGTCCGTTCCCCCGCCCGTTTATCACGCTCGTACAAGACGGGAAGCACATGGGCACCGGCTACAACCCGGACGGCGGCCGGATCACCGGGCTGCTCAAGAACGAACCGGTAGACCTCGGCCCGTCGACATACGCCGAGGGCACCGCGAACTTCAACGACGCGGGCGAGATCGTTTCCTACACCGTCGCGCCCGGCGATGTGTACGAGATGATTTACAAGCGGTTCTGCTTCACCAACTTCTACAGTGTCCTGACCTACAACAACGGCTTCGAACCGATGCGGTCCCGTAACTCGTTCAGCAACATCCACCCCGGCGACGTGCTGATCCTCCGGCCCGACCCGACTGTCGAATGGCTGCCCTAAACCCCGCGCTGCTCCACCCCCGGCCGCGCCTGAGCCAACCGCTGTAATGCCTGGGATGCCGCAGTCGCCGAGAACGTCGACGCGCGCCCGAACCAGTGACTGCAGCATCAGAGCCTCGAGCGGCGCTTCGTGTGACGCGGCTGAGAAGCTACTGCACCGATCCTCGTGAAAACGGTGGGCGGCAAGTCACTGATGGGACGAGAAAACCCCCGGAGACCGGGGGTTTCATTCTGTAGGCGGAACGCGACAGCTTTGGAACTCCCGCCGGATTCTTAAATCCCTGATCAGACGGGATAAGGACGGACGCATCATTCTCCCCGAAGGCGCCCCGGAGACCCGAATCCAGGACATTCGGGGGTCTGTCGCGACGTCGATTGAGACGAGTGGAACACACCTTTTGGACAAGGATGTAACCCGCCTCGTGCGCGATTACGAGCGCGGAGCAACGGTGTCCGAGCTGGTGAAGAAGTACGGCATCCACCGGGCGACGGTTCGCACGCATCTTGCCCGCGCAGGCGTTTCTCCGCGGGACCGCGTGCCGGACGATCCGAACGGCGACGAGTACCTGCGGCTCTACGACCAGGGCGTCGGACTTGTGACGATCGCCAAGAGCTACGGCACGACACCGAGCAAGGTCCGCACACAACTCATCAGGCGCGGCATTCACCTGCGAGGGTGAGCCTCAGATCGAGTCATCGAGGATGCGCGGGCTCCGTACGTCAAGGACGTCCGCTCGTTCGTGGGACTATGAGCACAGGCAACGTCTCATGGCCCACGGTACGGCGTCGAGCCGGGTCGTCCATGGACTTGACGCATTCGCTGAGACGTCGGGCGGTGCTGAAGCATGTAAGGAGAATGCATGGAACCCCACACGCAGCAGTCCATGCAGCGTCGCGGCCGAGCTTCTTCGCGACGAACTCTGCCCGTTCGACACCATCGGCATCCGTATAGGTCTTCACGTACCCTTCGGCGAGGAACCAGTCGGACATGCGGAACTTCGAGTACGACTCCTCAGTGGCCCTCCGATACTGCACGAGGTCGTGGAACGTGGTGTTGAGTCTGGTGAACGATCCGTCCTTCTCGCGTTGATAGTGCTCTTGACCGATCTTCGCGTAAAGCGGGCATCACCAGCGCGGGTGAAGCTGAGCGCTGGCTTTGATGCGATGAAACCCGATAGGGACCAACTACGCAGTCGTAAGAGACCACGGCGGCGGGTACAGCTGACAACTCGCCGCCCGCGGCGGACACACCACAATGTTGTTGGCGGGGCGAGACTTGCCCAAGCCCTGGCAGCGTCCTGTCGAACGGGAGTAGCAGCCGGACCGGGTTTGTCGGTGGGCTGCGCGAGAATCGGAGCCATGACGGACTCGCTCGACGCTCGTGTACCAGAACACTCACCACTCAAAGACACCATGATCAACGCCGGCCTGGCCGGGGTGTCAGCAGTTCCCCTCGTCGGTGGCGTCGTGGCGCAGTTCACCTCAGGACTGCTCGCCGAACGCCAGGCCGCACGGCAGCACGAGTTCAACGTGGCAGTCGCCCGTGTCGTGGAAGACATCTTGACGCGTGTCGACGGGCTCACGCCCGCGGCCGTGCTGGAGTCCGATGAGTTCATGGCTGCATACGAGCGCGCATCCCGAGCTGCCGCCGAAACTTCCAGCGCGGAGAAGCGTGCCCGGCTCGCCTCAGCCATTCGGCACGCTGGCCCATGGAGCACCATCGATGAGTCGAAACGGACTCAGTTCCTAACTCTCGTGGCGCGCTACGACGACCTGCACTTCGCGATGCTCAGCTTCTTCCGCGACCCGCGAGCATGGATCAAAGCGAACGCGCCCGACTGGCACGAGCCTGATCAGTGGGGCGCTTCGTCGATCGGGGCACTCCTCGAGAGATACGTCTTCCCAGACGTTGCTGGCTGGCAGCAGCTCGTGACACCGGTGCTCGATGAGCTACAGAACGCTGGCCTGCTCGACAACGCACCCCTGAACACGATGATGACTCCAAGCGGACCTCTCCAGCAGCGCACGAAGCCCTTGGGCGCTGAACTGCTTCAGTTCGTTGAGATCGAATCGACGCCGTGACCAACAAACGGAAAATGAACCGGAGGCAATGATGGCTCTCAGTCACCCCGGAGAGGAAGACGACATGACGTTCATCCAGACGTTCGGTAGGACCTTTGGAACGAAGAGGGTCAACGTCACGCCCGGCGCCGAAGCTCCCGGTCGGAACGTTGAGGTCTTCGACGGCCTGGTGCAGCCCAAATCCGTCGACTTCAACGTCGATACCCCGATCTACGTGGGCGACCAACTGACCTGGGATGACCCGCGCGGCGGGCAACAACACGTGTACGCGACGCACGTCGACGTACTCGATGCAGGTAGCCGCAACATGCGCCACATCTCGGTCAAGTGGGCCAAGACCCCACCTGTTCCTGCATCGCCGTCAGGCAACGGTCACGTCATTGTCGTCAACGGCAGCAATGTGAACATCGCCCTTGAAGGCAGCACCATCACACAGCAAGTGCCCGTCGCCGCCGGATACGAGCAACTGGCTGATGCTGTCGGCCGCGCATTGGCGCTGATCGAGGCCACTCAGGGGATTGACCCTGACGAGGTAGACGCCGCCCGTGAAGCGGCGACGCTCGTGGTCGAGGAGGCAGCGAAGACCGAGCCGGATCCGCGCGTGCTCAAGAAACTTCTGCTGCCGCTGAGGGGCGTTCTTACCTCGGCAGCGAACTCCGGTGCCGGTGCCGCGGCTTCCGCACTGATCACACAACTCATGACCTGACTTACGGCGCGGGGCGCGGGGCGCACCGCTACTACCGGTCCGCAGTGAATATCACCATCGCCGGTATCGAGGTGACCAGTACCCCACTTGAAGAAGGCGTCCACGAGTAGCCGGGCGACGTCGCTGCCGACTCACACCCCTGAGACCCTCACACGTACTCAGTTTGCGGGATCGAAGCGACCAGGCACGAAGTTTGGCTTGTCGTAGTTCGATGTTTGGTATCCTCGCCAGGTGACGGTTTCGGAGCTTTCGGCGAGTAGTCAGAACTATCTCAAGGCGGTGTGGAGTCTTGGGGAGTGGTCTGAGGAACCGGTGACGGCATCGACTGTAGCCGCGAGGACGGGTGTGAAGCTCTCCACGGCATCGGATGCGATCCGGAAGCTGACCGTGCAGGGACTGTTGGAACATGCCCCGTATGGTGCGGTGACGCTGACAGCGACGGGTCGGGCGCATGCGGTGGCGATGGTGCGTCGGCATCGGTTGATCGAGGCGTTCCTGGTGAAGGTGCTCGGATACCGGTGGGATCAAGTGCACGATGAGGCGGAGACGCTGGAGCATGCAGTGTCGGATTTCATGATCGACCGGATCGATGAGTATCTGGGGCATCCTGTCCGCGACCCGCACGGCGATCCGATCCCAGGCCCGGACGGCTCGGTCAGCAGGCCCGATGCGGTGTTGTTGACGGGAATGGAGTCGGGCCGGCGTGTTCGTGTGGAGCGGATCTCGGACAAGGACTCGCAGTTGCTGCAGTTCTTTGCCGATCACGGCATTGGCTACGGGACCGTGCTGGAGTCGCGACCGGCTGCCCCGTATTCGGACACTATCGAAGTGGTGATCGAGGAAAATGGGACATCGTTGCCGTTGGGCCGGTCAGCGACCGATGCGGTGTGGGTGACGCCGGTCTCGTAGGCGTGAGAACTCGCTCGTTGCGGGTGCAACGATAGCGGAGATGTGTGCGGCGCTACCCCGTCCGATGCTCGCTGAGCCGCGGAGCGTGGCCAGGGTTCTGACACCGGTGGCGCTATCGAGACCTCTGATCTCGGCCGGTGGCGACGACGGTGCGCTCCTCCGAGCGTGCGGTGTCCTTGAGGTGGGACCTCGCGTAGTAGCGGCCTTCGCCCGCTCGGAGCAGTTAGCCGGCGTCCAACGCCTCCGCGATCAGCCGTTGGTCGTCGGTGGCGCCGACGACCTCGACTCGTCCTGGGGTGGTGATCGCCGCCCACTCCTGGACGAACTCGCGGATCGCCCGGTTCGTCAGTCCCGCGTCGTCCAAGACGGTGTCGATGGCGACACTCATGCGATCCTCGTTCCTGCCGTGGCGCCGGGGGCAAGCGCGTGGACCTCGTGGAGGTGGATCAGGACTGCTGCGGCCGGGGGCTTCATGCCGCACTCGGCTGCGAAGTCGACCGCCGCATCGAACACGTCGCCCCCTTCATGCACCTGGGGCGTTCCGACGAACCGGTAGCCGTCGAGGGCGTCCCGGTCGATGACGGCGACCACCGCGGCCGATCCGGCGCGGATGTTCGCCAGGTGCTGCCCGGCGGTGTTCTCGTTGTAGATCAGCGTGCGCTCATCCCAGACCCGCATCGAGCGCTTCGGCCCGACATCGGGCATCCCGTCACGTGTGGCGGTGGCAAGGATCGGAAGCTGAGCGGCAAGCAGTTCCCGCATCGCGGCCGTCAGGTGAACCTCACCTCGCAACCGCTCCGCCAGCCCCTCCGCGTGCGCCAAGGTCTGACCAGGAACGGGCGAGGTCAGTGGCGGTGCGCCCGCGCGCAGTGACGCATCCACGAATCGTTCGAGCTTGTCGGCATCCTCACCTCGCAGGAACACCACCAGCATCCGAAACAGGCCATGCACCACCGTGGCCGGGTCCGCTGACGTCTCCAGTAGCCGCATCGCAGCCTGATGATCTCCGGCCCGTGTCTGCTGGAACAGGCCGATCGACTCCAACCACGTGCCCTCCCGCGAGGTCTCCGCTGTCACTACGCACTCCCCTCTCGCAGCAAGCTACCGCATCCCCAACATTCTATGTTCGATACACCGTAGTTGAAAACATGGGCGTGTCGTAGACGAACAGATCACATCGATGTTATTACTAGATACGCCGCTCCCAACAAGAGCGGGACACAACATGTAGTGGTTGGCGTCATTGCACGGCCGGCCAGTGAGTGAGGAGGGATCGCTGTGCAGACTCCGGCGAGATCAGTCCAGGACGTGCCGCCGGTGCGTGAGCTGCCGGTCACGCAGTCGCCGGGGCTGGTGCTCTTCTCGAGCGTGTCGGAGAACACCCGCCGCTTCGTCGAGCGGCTCGACCGGCCCGCGGTCCGTATCCCGCTGCGGCCGCGGGTGGAGGGTCTGATCCGCGTTGCGTGGCCCTTCGTGCTCGTGGTCCCCACGTACGGCGGCGGGGAACGTGCCGGGGCTGTGCCGAAGCAGGTGATCTCGTTCCTGAACGACCCGGCGAACCGGGCACTCATCCGGGGTGTGATCACGGCGGGGAACACGAACTTCGGTGAGCACTACTGCCTCGCCGGTCCCGTCATCTCCGCGAAATGCCGGGTCCCGGAGCTGTACCGCTTCGAGCTGCTCGGCACGACACGCGACATCGAACAGGTGAACACCGGCCTGACCCGCTTCTGGGATCAGGCCCCTGACGAACAAGCATCCATTGAGAGGAAGACCGCATGACCATCATCTCCCCAGAAGCTCCCGCACGCACCGGTATCGGTGCGCGGAAGGACTACCACGCGCTGAATGCGCAGCTGAACCTGTTCGCCTCGGACGGGTCGATCCAGTTCGACAAGGACCGGGAAGCTACCGAGGAGTACCTGCGCCAGCACGTCATCCCGAACACGAGAACCTTCCCGGGCGTGGCCGAGCGCCTGGAGTGGCTGGTCGCGAACGACTACTACGAGCGGGCCTTCCTCGACGCCTATCGTTCGGAGTTCCTCGCCAACCTGCACGAGCGCGCCCACAACACCGGGCACCGCTTCCAGACCTTCCTCGGCGCGTTCAAGTTCTTCACCTCCTACGCCCTCAAGACCTTCGACGGCACCACCTACCTGGAAGGGCTCGAAGAGCGCGTCGTCGCCACCGCACTCTTCCTCGGACAGGGCGACGAAGCCCTCGCGACCCGACTCGTCGACGAGATGCTCTCCGGCCGGTTCCAGCCAGCGACACCGACGTTCCTGAACGCGGGCAAAGCGCAGCGCGGCGAGCTCGTCTCCTGCTTCCTGCTCCGCCTGGAGGACAACCTCGAGTCCATCGGACGGAGCGTCAACTCCGCGCTGCAGCTCTCCAAGCGCGGAGGCGGGGTCGCGCTACTGCTGACGAACCTGCGCGAAACCGGAGCACCGATCAAGCAGATCGAGAACCAGGCATCCGGCGTCGTGCCGGTGATGAAGATCCTCGAAGACTCCTTCAGCTACGCCAACCAGCTCGGTGCCCGGCAAGGAGCGGGAGCGGTGTATCTGCACGCGCACCATCCGGACATCCTGCGGTTCTTGGACACGAAGCGGGAGAACGCGGACGAGAAGATCCGCATCAAGACCCTCTCCCTCGGCGTTGTGATCCCCGATGTCACCTTCCAGCTCGCGAAGGAGAACCGAGACATGCACCTGTTCAGCCCGTACGACGTCGAGCGCCAGTATGGGAAACCGCTGTCAGATCTGTCCGTGAACGACCACTACGACGAGCTGGTCGCAAACCCGCGCGTACGCAAGACCACGATCAGCGCACGGGAGTTCTTCAAAACCCTCGCCGAGCTGCAGTTCGAATCCGGTTACCCGTACGTGCTGTTCGAGGACACTGTCAACCGCGCGAACCCGCTGCAGGGGCACATCAACATGTCGAACCTGTGCAGCGAGATCCTCCAGGTCAACACCCCCTCCGCCTACGACGCCGCGATCGGCTACGAGCAGGTCGGCCGGGACATCTCCTGCAACCTCGGCTCCCTCAACATCGCCCAGGCCTTCGCCTCACCCGACTTCGGCGCGACCGTCGAGACCGCGGTGCGGGCACTCACGAGCGTGTCGGATCAGACCGACATCGACGCTGTCCCATCGATCGCGGCCGGGAACGACGCGTCGCACGCGATCGGTCTCGGGCAGATGAACCTCCACGGGTTCCTCGCCTCACAGCGCATCCGCTACGGCAGCGAGGAGGGCATCGACTTCACCGACATCTACTTCCTCGCCGTCACCTACCACGCCCTGGCCGCCTCCAACCGGATCGCCATCGAACGCGGCACGGCCTTCGCCGGGTTCGAGAGCTCCGCCTACGCGGACGGCTCGTACTTCGATAAGTACACCGAGCGCGAGTGGCAGCCCGCCACCGACCGTGTCCGCGCTCTCTTCGCCGAGGCAGGCGTCGCGATCCCTACCCGTGACGACTGGGCGCAGCTGCGGGAATCGGTGCGGCAGCACGGCATCTACAACGCCTACCTGCAGGCCATCCCGCCGACCGGATCGATCTCGTACGTGAACAACGCGACCGCGTCGATCCACCCGATCGCGGCGAAGATCGAGATCCGCAAAGAAGGCAAGCTCGGCCGCGTCTACTACCCGGCCCCGCACATGACCGACGACAACCTCGAGTTCTTCGAGGACGCGTACGAGATCGGCTACGAGAAGATCATCGACACCTACGCCGCCGCCACCCGCCACGTCGACCAAGGCCTCTCGCTGACGCTGTTCTTCCGCGACACTGCCACCACCCGCGACATCAACAAAGCACAGATCTATGCCTGGCGTGCCGGGATCAAGACCCTCTACTACATCCGCCTGCGCCAGCCCGCACTCGAAGGCACCGAGATCGAAGGCTGCGTCTCCTGCGCCCTTTAACCCCTGAATCCGCTCTTCCCGAAGGAACCCCGATGACTCTCATTGACACCACCCGCCCGATCACCGAGATCTCCGTCACCCCACCCGGATACCGGCACGACCCGGCAGTCCGCCTGCGACCCATCAACTGGAACCGCGTCGGCGACGACAAAGACCTCGAGGTATGGAACCGCCTCACCGCGAACTTCTGGCTCCCCGAGAAAGTGCCCCTCTCCAACGACCTCCCCGCCTGGCAGAAACTCACCCAGGAAGAGCGCACGCTCACCATGCGCGTGTTCACCGGACTCACCATGCTCGACACCGTGCAGGCCACCGTCGGAGAGATCTGCCAGATCCAAGACGCCCGCACCGAACACGAGGAAGCCGTCTACACCAACATCGCCTTCATGCAGTCCGTGCACGCCCGCTCCTACTCCTCAGTGTTCTCCACCCTCACCTCGACACCGGAGATCGACGATGCCTACCGGTGGGCCGTGGGCAACGATCTGCTCCAGGAACGGTGCAAGAAGGTCCTCGCGCACTACTACGGCGACGACCCGCTCAAACGCAAAGTCTCCTCCACGCTGCTCTCGTCGCTGCTGCTGTACGCGGGGTTCTACCTGCCGCTGCACTTCTCCGTGCACGCGACGCTCACGAACACGGCGGACATGATCCGGCTCATCCTGCGTGACAAGGCCGTGCACGGATACTACTCCGGCTACAAGTACCAGCGCGGCCTCGAAACCCGCACTCCCGCCGAGCAGGAGCACATGCGCGAGTTCACCTACGCACTCCTCGAAGAGCTCTACGACCTCGAACTGCAGTACTCCGGCGAGCTCTACGAACCGCTCGGCCTCATGGACGACGTCGCCGTCTTCGTCCGCTACAACGCGAACAAAGCACTCATGAACCTCGGCTACCCCGCCCGCTTCACCCCAGAAGAGACCGAAGTCAACCCCGAGATCCTCGCCGCTCTCGCCCCCGGAGCGGACGAAAACCACGACTTCTTCTCCGGCTCCGGGTCCAGCTACATCATCGGCAAAGCCGTAGACACCAGCGACGACGACTGGGACTTCTAACCGACCATCATTCCCACAACATACGCCTCAGAGAAAGAGAACCACCCCTTGAGTAAGAACGTCTCCGTCCTTGTCGGCAGTCTGCGCCGCGGCTCCTACGCACGCAAGATCGCCCACAACGCCATCGGCTACTTTCCCGAAGGCTACGATGCGCGCATCGTTGAGATCCGCGACCTTCCTCTCTACGACTTCGACTACGACGATCCCGAAGTCACTGACAAACCCACCCCGCCGGAGTACACGCAGTTCCGGGAGATCATCCAAGCCGCCGACGGTGTGTTGTTCGTCACGCCGGAGAACAATCGCACCATCCCCGCCTGCCTGAAGAACGCCATCGACATCGGCTCCAAACCCAACAGCGATGTCGCCTGGAAGGGGCTCCCCGCCGGAATCATCAGCCACTCCGTCGGACGCATGGGCGGGTACAGCTCGCAGAAGAACCTTCGGCTCGCGCTCTCATACTTCGACATGCCCGCCCCCGGCCAGCCAGAAGTCTTCCTTTCCCAGTCGCCCACGCTTGTCGATCAAGACGGGCACATCTCGCAGGACTCGACCGTGCAATTCCTTCGGGACTACATCCTCCGGTTCGCTCGACTCATCGAAGACCAAGACTCGGTGCGCTGATCAACCCCTGCATCTCATCGGGAAGGACACGCACCAGGCTTGGGCGCATGTGCCGCCGCGGTCTACGGGGTGTGCAGCACCGGGACCGGTTCTGGTTCGTCCCGCGTTCCTGTCGGATTGCGCGCATGGCGTCGCGTGCCCGACCGGTTGATGAGGCGGCGGACGGAGTTGCGCAGAAGCACGATCGTCGTGATGACGGCCGCCCAGGCGCACTTGAACATGTTCCAGATGAACAGGAAGCCAAGGAACGCGAGCCAGCCGGGTCCGCCTCGTTCGACAAGTGTGTAGCAGATACCCGCTGTGAGCAGGTAGACGGGTACGAGCAGGAGCACGAACGGACCCCACTTGAGGCCCCGCGGTGTACGGATCGCGGCGAGCAGCAGGTTCGTCGGCGCGTACTGCAACAGCCCGTGAATGCAGACGCTGGCATTCCACAGCAATCGGATCATCGGGAGCACGCACCCTCTCGGAAACCATGGACATGGTGGCCGGTAGCGGCTAGGAGAGTGATTTCCCACCCGAGGGGTGGGGGCTATCGGTGCAGGTCCTGGGTTGATTCAGGGTGCCGCATCGACGTGAGTTCGATTGCTACCAGTACCCACTTTACCGCGGACGGCGACATCCCAACAGGAGGATTCCGCCGATGGCTGTGTTCCGTTGCTCTACGGACGCTTGGGTCTGAAGGGTGGCTTTTGTACGTCAGGGTCAGCTGCGGCGAGGCCCTCGACGATGACCTCGTAGCCGGTGAGGTCTTGTGGCGGCCAGTCTTCAGCGCCAAGGAGGTGATGCAGTGCGGCCAGGCGCTGCTCGAATTCTTTCCTGCCGTCGGCCCGGATCTCCAGGTCGTTCGCACCGTCGACAGCACCGGTGCGCTTGATCGTGAAGGTTGACTTCGTGATGCTCGAGCTGTCAGCCCCGATGCCGATCAGCTGGTGTTGTATGCCGTGTTCCGTCAGCGCGGTGGTGACAGCCCGACGCACCTGCTCCTGCAGCGCGGTGGTGGCTGCGTCCTGAGTGTCAGCGTCCTCGTCGATGGTCATCGCCTCGATCAGGATGAGGTTGCTGCGCTGGCCTCCGACTGGGCGCGCCTCGTAGCCAAGGGCGGCTGCGGCGCTGACTACGGCGCCCACATCACGAGGCGAGGTCTGCACGGTCAGGAGGATCGTCGCCATGCCTGCCAGGATAGACCTGTTGCCCACGATCAATCAGTTTTTCCTGCTCGGTGCAAGCGGTACGTCAGAGCCGGTGTCCGTGAGCGTCGTAGCTGTGTGCGGGGCCGGGGCGGGGTGCGGGGTGCGCGAGTCGGGCTGCGGTGGTGATGGCTGCTTGTGCGCGCGCGGCGTCCAGACTCTGGTTCCCGGACTGCGGTGAGTCGCCGAGCGGTCGTTGTGCGTCGGTGATGCCGTAGCGGTCACGGTAGGCGGTCACGGTCCGCAGTTGCCGTTCCCATTCGGCGCGGGCTTGCGGATTCGCGGAGGCCGATCCAAGGGTGCGCAGCCATGGCACCTGCTCGTCGAGGGCGCGTTGGGCGAGCGCGTCGGCTCGTTGCTCGATCAGGGTGCGGCGTTCATCGAGGGCGCGCCTGCTGTCCGGGTCGGTGGTGTCGGTGACCTCGTAGACGATGCCGGCGATGAGGCGGACTGGTTCCCGGGTGCGGGTGCTCCCGGTTCGCGATGTTGTCGCCGCCTGGAGGCGGTGCTGGATCACGGATGCGAGATCCTCCGCCCCGGCGAGAGGCCGCGCAGCGATGAGCTCCGGCAGCAGGCGAGGAAGATCGTAGCGTTCGGCGTCCGCTCGACGCAGCTCGCCCGCGAGCGCGCCGAACGCTTCGGACGCGATCACGTCGTCGACCTGTTCCCGGGTGAGTGCGGTCTGTTCGAGGAGGGTGATCCAGCGGTCGTGCTGTACGTGTTCGGCGATGGTGTCGTATTCTCCGGCGAGTTGCGCGATCGAGGACCAGTGCTCGTGTTCAGCGCGGAGCATCTCGTGGGCGGAGCGTTCTGCGGTTTCGTGGGCGAGGACGCCGGCGAGGACACTGCGGGCGGTGACGTCAGGCTCAGGCTCTTTCTGGTGTTCTTCGAGGGGGAATTGGTCGATGGCGACGTAGGCGGTGTTCGCCTCGCGGCCACGGGTCATGGCGACGTAGAGGCTTTCGCGGGTCATCTGGTGCGAGTGCACGATCGCGTGTGCGGTGTCCACGGTCGCACCTTGGGCGCGGTGCACGGTGATCGCGTAGCCGAGGTTCTGTAAACGCACCTACCTCTCACACGAGTAGGAAGGCGGGGCCAAGAGATGGGCAACAACAAGCAGAAACCGGGCACAGAGCCGTTGCGGGCGGTGGTGTACGTCAGGATCAGTGACGATCCCGAGGGCACCGAGCGTGGCGTGGATCGGCAAGAGGTTGATTGCCGCGCTTACGCCGCAGCTCACGGGTGGGAAGTCGCAGCAGTATTCCGTGAGAATGACACGTCAGCGTTCAAGCAGCGGACGATCACGTTGCCGTCGGGTGAGCGGGTACGGCGGGTGATCCGTCCGCAGTTCCGGGCCATGCTGAAACACCTCACCGACGGGCAAGCGCAGGTGATGATCGCGTACGACTTGGATCGGGCGGTGCGCGATCCAAGAGATTTGGAAGACCTCATCGATGCGAAGGTGCTCGGCGGCTTCACGGTCCGCTCTGTGACCGGATCGCTCCGTTTGGATACGGACTCTGATGTGGCAATGGCCAGGGTGCTGGTCGCGATGGCGAACAAGTCGTCGGCTGACACTGCCCGCCGTGTCGCGCGGGCGGCGAAGCAGCAGGCTATCGAGGGTGCCTGGCATGGTGGCAGGGTGCCGTTTGGATACCGGGCCGAGGCAGGCGCGCTTGTGATCGATCCGGTGACCGGGCCACTGGTGGTCGAGATGTACCAGCGGGTGCTCGCCGGAGACTCCCTGTATCGCATTCGCAAGGACTGGAACGCGCGCGGCATCCTCACCACCCACGGATGCTTGTGGTCGGATCGCACGCTCAAGATGGTGCTCTACAACCCCTCCAACAAAGGCGTACGCGAGTACCGGCCCATCATGCCGGACGGAAGCCGCGCGAAAACCTCGAAAATGCAGGTCAAAGCGGCATGGCCCGCGCTCGTCGACGAAGATGCCTGGCAGCAAGCCTCCGATGTCCTCGACGCGAGGAAGAAGGCCCGGAACTTCCACCAGCCCGGCAGCGGTGCCGCGGTGCGGATGTATCCGTTCTCGGGGATGATCCGCTGTTCACTATGCGGCACGTCGATGATCCACCGGGGTGGTGTGTACCAGTGCTTACAGCCCACCCCAGGCGGGTGCACTCGGTCGATTCGCTCTGCCGAAATCGAGAAGCTCGTGGAGGAAGCGGTGCTGGCGACGTTCGAGCAGATCACCCTCCACCCCACAAAACACCGATCCTCTGGCAGTGACCTTGCGGCGAGGGTGGGGCTCGCAGCGACGCTCGACAAAGATCGGGAGCGTTTGGCGCGGCTGGATGACGACTACTACGACGGGCTGATCGACAAAGCAATGTGGGTGCGGCAGCGGGCAAGGATCGCAGAACGGATCGAAGTGACCCGGCGCGAGCATGCGGCGACGATGCCCGAGCAGCACGCAGGGCTCAACATCGACATGACCACGGTAGCGGCCGAGTGGGAGGGGCGTACCCCGATGTGGCAGTACCAGGCGGCGAGCCTGATCCTGCAAGCAGTACTCGTGCACGCTCACCCGGCAGACATGATGACCGCTGTGCCCAAACGTCGCAACGAGAGCACCGAGGACTTCCATGTGCGCCGTGATGCGCACCGAGCGGCAGTGCTCGCCCGCCGGGTCGAGTTCATCTGGCGCGCATGAACTTGACGGTTCGTGACCGGTCCCGAAGCTCTGAGCCGTTCAGGGTGCGGGGCCTTCGCGTTTCTCGGCGACGGGCGCGCGCAGGGGGCGCGGGGCGGTGCACAGTCCGCGCAGCCGAGTCAGCACGGCAGGATCTTCTATGACGGTGGTGAAGCCCTGCTCGCGCCGCGAGGCAGCGGCAAGCCGAGCGCCGAGTGTCGAAGTGGACGAGGGCGCAGGAGGCATCGGTGCGGTGGACGTAGCGGGGGTAACGGTGTGGGTGCTCATACCGTTAGGTGCGGAACCCCGCCCCAAATCAAGGCTCGGTGCGAAGACCGGGGTTGGCGGCGCGGATCATCTTCATCAGTACCTCGTCGCCGCGCAAACTGTCCAGTGTTTCGCCGTTCAGTAGCCGCAGCAGCACACCATCACCCACCGGGGTGCCCGCGTGTTTTGGGTCGGGGTGACCGAGGACAATCCGCAACTGCGCAGACCATGACCGGGGTGGTATATCGAGCAGCATCGGAATGGTGCGGTCACGGCGCAGTACCTCGACCCCGCGCTGCCGTGAGGATAGGTCGGCAAGTCGGTAGGCGACATGTTGGACACACTCGGCGACCAGCGCAGCATCCCAGCCCGCGGACTCAAATAGCGTCACCGTAGCGGAGAGAATCGCGGCCACTCGTGTCTCCTGCTCGCTCTCGTCCACGTCGCCGTGATCGTGGTGCGTGAACGCAGGATGGTAGTCGGCTAAGCGCTCCCGCTCGGCGAACCGCACGGCATCGTGAAACCCTGCAATCCGAGCGGTGTGACGCACCTTGCTCGCTGATGTCAGCATCCCAGCGGCACGGGTCTCCGCGTGACAGGTGATCTGCACGGCACGCGTCACCACCGCCCACGGGTTCCCTGCGTTCCGCGTAGAAGGAGCGAGCATCACCTCGAACGCTGCCGATGCCACCGCCCAAGCATCCAAGCCATGCTTACGGGCGAGTAGCCGGTACTTGATCGCCGTGTAGCGCATGAGTTCTGATGCTTCACAGTCACCCCGCCACGCGCCCGGCCCAGCGTCGTGTAACCGGATGAGGAGGGCGCGTAGACCTTCTGGGCTCTCGAAACTGCTGCTGGCCGAGCCAGCCGTTCCCGCAGCATCGTTGGTAGCGGGTGAGGTGTGTTCGTCCACGGTGACGCCTCCCAGAAGGGAGGTGCGCACCCGGAACCCAAACCACGCCGCGTATCGGCGCGTCCACGATCGTTTGCAGGCGCGCCAGCTCGCGCAGACCTATATCGACTCTGCAGGGTCTGTTAAATCGGCTCTTCAGAGTTGAGGTGGGTCTGAGGGGGCTGGGCGCGGTGGCGGGGTGAGT
>NZ_FUKO01000043.1 GCF_900163815.1 Microbacterium esteraromaticum
CTACCCGCCGAACCTCACCCGGCGCGCCTCAGCCCCACTGGATGTCCGAAGAGCCGTGAATGCCCGACAGCCGAGCCCTCCCGGCTGTCTCTGGAATGCTGGGAGATAGCGTTACTCGTTAGACATATCGAAGTAGGCGAACCCGGCGCCGTAAAGGCAATCGTTTGCGATCGTTTCCGTCGCATCAAACGGCAACCTGTTCGATCGCATGTCCTTCTCAAACTGATCTGTGGAGTAGTCGCCTTCGACGTATTCGCTCTCAGCCAGGCAGTGAACGGCGACGAGACGGCTATCCAGGATGGCGTCGGGGTTCGACACTTGCATTCTGTATAACGTCGTAACCGGACCAGTCTGTTTGGAGCAAGTCATGACTGCCTCGTCGAGCGCATCCGGATGGATGACGTCCGTGTACGGCAATTCTATGTATAGCCCCTCGCGTGTTTCTCGGAACGATGGCTCGAACCCTTGTCTATTCATGCAGGATACGTACATGCGGTGTGCTGCTTCATAATCGTGCGAGTCAATCTCCCCGGTGATACTTGCGTCAAGAAGTATTGGGTAAGATGGCGAGGTTGGGTCTAGTGCTTTCAGTGCATCGCTGTACATACCTTGGAGGCCCCCTTCATATGCCTGCGGTTGGGTGGGCTCTGTGGCTGCCATCGCGGCGAAGCTCCCTCCCAGCGTCACAGCAGCTCCTACCGCTACGAGGACCGTTGTCATACGCACACCGTGCCTTACGGCTCGTGTCTTCATGATCTCTCACGCCTTCTTCTTGCAGTACCACTGACCGTCGTAGTACGACCCGACCACGACTAGCTCTACTTTGCTTTCAGGGCCGATACCTGTTATCGAGTCGACGCCGTACGCAATGCTGGTCGAAATTTGCGCTTTTGCCCTGGAGATCAACACCGGTGCTTCACCGGAGCAGGTATAGACATACGCCCACGTCTTATACGGTGAGACCGTGGCAACCACTAACTTGCCCGTGCAGAACGTGTGTGGGTCACAGCCGCTAGCAGATGCAGCGGAAGCTCCAAACATCGATACTGTCGCTCCTATTACCAGAGAGGCACTAACCAACAGGCTTGCCTTAAGTCTTCCCCCCACCGATTTACGCATAACAAAGCCTTCCGATCACTTCACCGTATTCGGTCGGTCTTGAGCGTCGTTGCCCAAGATTGCTCGTAGGCTACTGTGGGTTTGAGGTTCCTACAACCCCATACTCAGAACGGTAGGAGAAACGCAGTAGCGAGGTTAATCGCTGTGCCGATCAGGCCTGTTGCGCTGAGGGCGATTCCCGCTCCAGCCAGAAGCAGTCTTACCCGACGTCTAGCGGCGCTAATGCCGGTCACGAGTGCTACCACGTTCAGGGCGGTAGCTAAACCGAGCGAGATGATCAAGAACGTGTACACATTGGCATAATCGCCCGCCGCCGCTGCTGATCGCGCGGACTGTGGAGCGCCGTACGCGCTGATCCATGTGATGACGGTCGCGATGATCGAGAGCGTGAAGCTCACGATTGCGTGAGAGTTGCCAGCCCGACTGGCGGCCGATGTTCCAGCCTTGTTGTGACTACTCATGAGCACATCGTAACTCTGAACTGGGCGGCATTTACCTCTAGTTGAGACCGCACGCAGTCGCCTTCATCGGCCCGACGAATGAACGTCTTCATGGTTAGTGCCTCACACGGGTCCTCGCCATCGTTCGGTCATCGTCGTCAACTGCCGAAAACGATCGTTTCCGGCAGGGCACCGAGGTCGCCGGCCGATTTGTCATTGTCCGAAGTCGTCGGCACAGCTGGCCCTAGTAATCCGGGCATTGTGCTGGGGACTGTGGACAACGCCCGATCTGTACTGGTGTGCACAAA
>NZ_FUKO01000014.1 GCF_900163815.1 Microbacterium esteraromaticum
GCACACGCGTGTTGAGGACTTCGGACAGAAGTGCCGACGACTTCGGACATCGACAGACGGGTACGCGACACGCCGTGAAACGATCTGCCGAAACCCCTGCCGAAACCAAAACGCGCCGGAACTTCGGCAGTAACGTTTTCGGCATGGCCCATGAAGTCGGATACGCCCGCGTCTCGAAGCGGGAGCAGAACCCCGAGGCGCAGGAGGCTGAGCTGCGCGCCGCCGGCTGCGAACGTGTGTTCGTCGACCATGGCGAATCCAGCCGCGTCTCAGACCGCCCGCAATGGCTCGCCTGCCTCGACTACCTCCGACCCGGGGACACGCTCAAAGTGCGCCGCCTCGACCGCCTCGCCGGCAGTGAGCGGATCCTGATCGAGACCTTGCAGGACCTCGACACTCGCCAGGTCAACATCGTTAGTCTCACCGAGCCGTTGATTGATACGACGACCCCGATGGGGCGAGCCCTTTACGGCATCGTCGCGGTGTTCGCGCAGCTGCGCGTCGACACCATCAGGGACAACACCCAACGCGGCCTCGCCTACGCGCGCAGCCGAGGCCGCGTCGGCGGCCGACCAAGCGTAATGACACCCGACCGGATCGCTACCGCAGCGCGCATGCGTGAGGAGCACTACAGCTGGGAGAGCATCGGCCACACGCTCGGCGTCGGCGGCTCCAGCGTGCGCCGGGCGCTCACGAAACCAGACACGAGCGCGACGGCGTAAGAGTCACGACGAAGGAGCAGATGTGGGGAAGGCACGAGCTGCGAAAGCGGCGCGGAAGTTGGAACGCGATCGGTGGGCCGATGTCGAGCTATGGCATGGCGGTATCGGCGGACTCTCTGTCGGCAGTGAGGTGGTCCCTCCGGCCGACCAGGAGATCGATGATCCGATGCGCAGCTCCCTCTACCTGGCCGAGGCGCGAGCCGATCGGGTGTACTTCACCAGCGATAGAGACCTCGCACGCGTGTTCGCATCAGCGGTCCTCAAAGGACGTGGGTCGGGCGCCGTCTATCGCGTGCGCCCGGTCGGGAATGTGCTCACAGATCCCGACTTCCCCACGGTCGGCTATCACGCCCGACGCGCGCTGATCCTGGACGTGGAGGATCAGACTGAGCCGATGACGTCGGAGGATGAGCAGCGTGTGCAATCTGCGTACATGACGTGGGATGACGGCCGGCCCATGTACGACGCCGACGGCCGCATTCAAATCACGTGGCAGATGGAGGAGCTCGGTCTCACTCAGGCTGTTCTCGACCAACGGTTGCCGCGATGGGTGCACCCGGAGGTTGCCATGTCGCGCGTGTCTGCGGCGCTCGGTCAGCGCCGTGTCTGAGGTGCCGGCACGGAGCGCGAGACGCACCGACATCGACCGTCTTTGGTCGTACGTCGTCAAAGGTCCCGAGGAGGGCGACTGCTGGATCTGGACCGGCGCCGTTGGTGACGATGGGTACGGGCGATTTTGGACAGCCGGTGATGGGACACGACAGCGAACGATGCGGCCGCAGCGGTTCCTGTACCGGCACCTAACCGGCATCGATCTCGCGCCTGACACGATGCTGCTGCACCGGTGCGATGTTCCCCTATGCGTACATGTCGACGTCGATCCCGCGGTCACACATCTACGCGTCGGGGGAGCGCCCGAGAACCAGCGCGACACTGCACGCGCCGGCCGTCAGCGCAACCGCTTCACGATCGAACGATTTGCCAGTCTTCCACGGGCTGACCGCGTCGCTCGCTCACGCCGACTCCGGGACGCTGTGCGCGACCACGGTTGGGACCTGGAGGTCATCGCCCGCGCGCTCAGCGCAGCGGGTGAAGATCACCCCACGTTGTTCTGAACGAACCTAACGCCTGCTGCTTACCAGGTGGCGTCGCGAACGTATCGACGGTACAGCCACCGGATGCCGAGGAAGACCGGGAGCGTTGCGGCTGCGACGCCGAACCACCACCAGTTGCCGATGAAGATCGACAGCAGGAGAGAGATGAAGACGCCGGCACCGTAGACGACGTACCAAGGGTCACGCCGACCTGGTGGGAGGGCAAGCAGAAGCAGAGCGCCTACGAACGCGGCCGTGAGAGCCAGCCCAGCGGCAAAGGTTCCGATGCCCGTTAGGAAGAGCGTCACGCCGTTAGTGAACTCAGCTATCGGCGTTGGCGTCGGGATCATGGCTGGCTACTCCGAAGGCGTCGCCACGCGCGGCTTGCGAGTTCGAGGGGCGCGTGAACCAGCGAGCCCGAGACGCTTTAGCTCGGTCTCTGTCCACCCTGCGTTGAGCGCGTCGCGCCGTGCAGTGGTGACTTCCTTCTGCGCGGTGGCGAGCGCTGCGGCCACTTCTTCGGCGGCCGCGATCTTCTGTTCGAGGGCCTCGCCCTTAGAGATCTTGTCGGCTATCTGAGCTTCTACGACTTCGCGAATGTTGAGCGCCATGCGCCAAGCATATCTCGGCGGTCGGCTTCGTGGGGTGATCGGGTTTGCGATCGCGCTTTCTGTCGGCCGTGACTACAGCAGTGATGCATCAGCTTGGGGGTCCATGACTTCTCGACTGCACCTCACCTTTTCAAACCATGCCCAGTCCCATAGACCAAGACTTCCTGACTGCAACTCACCTCATCCGATTCCAGCACGCCTCTCTGCCGAGAGACACTGAAAACGGATGCACGTATGCTACGAGCTTCGCTCATAGATATACTCGTTGCATGCGCGGCGGAGTGGTCTTCTATCGAGGGGCTGGCGCTGCCGCGCGCGCTTACCTCGAATCGGACCACTCGCACGCTGACGAGTACTACTTGGAGAACGGCGATGCTGTGGCACAGTGGACTGCGCTCGACAGCACAGGTGAGGTGCGCGCTGAGTCTAAGCTGGACGGCGACTCCTACCAGGCGTGGGTCGACTGGCGCGACCCACTCACGGGGGAGCAGCGCGGCATCCCGCGTGATGAGACGCGCGTAGCTTCTAACGGCGAAGTCGTCACGCGGCCCGCGTCTCCGCGGTTCGCTGAGATGACCGTCAACTGTGACAAGTCGTTGTCGGTCGCGGCGGCGCTGTTCCCGGAGGTGTCGGCTGCACTCGACGCCGCGCAGGCGGATGCAGCGAACGCGATGGGTTCCTATCTGGCCCAGAACTCAGTCACGCGTGTTGGTCCACGCGGCGCGCAAGAGTTCGTGCCCGTCGAGCGTTTCGAACAGGTCGCTGTCCTACACCGCACATCGCGGGCGGGGGATCCTCACCGCCACATTCATGTGCAGTGGAACACGCGAGTTTTCTCCGAGGGGAAGTGGCGCGGTCTGCACACGGCTGCGACGTTGAAGCAGCAGGGCGCGCTGCGTGGTGTAGCCGAAGCGGTGATCTCCACCCACAGCGGCCTGCGCGCTGCGCTGCGCTCTGCTGGTCTCACTTTCGATGCGTCGACCGGCAAGGTGGTTGAGCTTTCCAAGCACGCCGAGGTGATGTCGAAGCGCGCCCTCCAGGTGCAGCAGAACGTCACCAAGTTGGAGCGCGCGTGGCGCGATCTCAACCCAGGGCAGGAGCCTCCACGCGCGCTTCTGCGCGAGTGGGATCAGCAGTCGTGGGCGCTGGACAGGCCGCATAAGACGCACGACGCTGGGCGCGCTGAGGACCGGTGGCGTGGTGAACTGCACGACGCCGGTCTGCGCACGGACGGGTTTACAGGGCGCGAGGACGCGGCGCCCATCGCGCTCACGGATGTGGACCGGGTTCGCGTGGCGCAGGTCGCGATCTCGACCCTGGAGGAATCCAAATCTGCATGGTCGCTCGCAGACCTTGAAGGGCAGGTCGGTGTTGCTCTCGGACAGTCGGGTGCGGTGGCGCCAAAGGAGGCTGTAGAGGCTTGGGTGCGGGAGACCGCTTCGGCCGCTGCCGACTCCCTCCTGCGCTTGGACATCGACTACCAGGCCGAGGTGCCTGACTGGGTTCGATGGATCACGTCGGAGCGTGTGGTGGCCGTCGAGGATGACCTACGGAGAGCATTCACGCAGCGCGGTTTGGAGTCCGCGCTGGTCACGGGTGAGCCGGTTCTAGGGAACCTTACTCAGGAGCAGTCTGACGCTGCCCGCGCGCTCGCGAGCACGGCCCCGCTTGTGGTCGCGGAGGGTGCGGCCGGCGCAGGCAAGACCACGATGTTGAAGACGGCCGCCGAGCTGGCCGCAGGCCAAGGGCGACGGTTCGTCGTCGTCGCCCCGACGCTTCGCGCTGCACAGGAGGCCGGCGCAGCACTCGGTACTCCCGCGTCGTCGGCGCACAAGCTCGCGCACGATTACGGGTTCCGGCGAGACACCTATGGTCGCTGGACGCGCCTGGCCGTTGGCGAGATCGATCCGGCCACATGGTTCGAGTACCGAGGACCATCAGATGAGTTCCGCGTCGACGCGAACACTCGCATCATTGTCGACGAGGCCGGCATGATCGACCAGGACATGGCGCATGCTCTCGTTCAGATCGCAGACGAGAACGGCGCATCGCTCGCCCTCGTGGGTGATCGGGCACAGCTGCCGGCAGTGGGTCGAGGCGGCGTGCTCGACATGGCCGTTGGTGCCCACCCGACGCCGCTTGACCTGACCGCGCTGCATCGCTTCGTGACACCGGAGGGGAGGCTGGATACGGATTACGCCAAGCTCACATTGCAGATGCGATCGCGCGAGGAGCCGGCAGAGCTGTTCGACCAGCTCTACGACCGCGGCAACCTCGTCATCCACGAGACGATGGACGACGCCCGCGCCGTCATTACTGATGACGCGATCGCGCGTGCTCGAGCTGGATCCACCGTGGCGATCGCCACGGCGACCAACGAGGAAGCAGCTGCGCTTAATGGACTGATCCAGCAAGCACACGCGCAGGCCGGTCACACGACGACGCCCGGCATCGAGATCTCCGGTAGCGATCTGCTGACGATCCGCAACGGCGACCGTCTCATGACTCGCAAGAACGACCGCGATCTGGGCGTCGCGAATCGTGATGTCTGGAATGTGCAGCGTGTCCACTCTGATCAGTCGGTCACCGTGACCGACGGCAAGCGAGTTGTGCAGCTGCCGGCAGAGTACGTGAAGGAGCACACGCACCTGGCGTACGCGTCCACTGAGTTCGGTGTGCAGGGCGCGACCGTGCAGGCCGGCCACGGCATCGTCACCGACTCCTCCAGCGCGTCCGCGGTGTACGTCTCCGCTACTCGCGGCCGTGAGGCGAACACGCTGCACGTCGTGGCTGAGACCCGGCTGCAGGCGCGTGAGCTGTTCGTACAAGCGATGACGCGCGAAGCGGGCGATCGGGGCGTCGAGAGTAAGCGCGATGCGGCCGCCAGAGATCTCCAGGGCACTATCGGCACCCGCACTCACTCGGAGAGCCAACGCGCGCAGGCGGCGTGGTGGGGCGTCGACGTCGACAAGCCGGCGACACGACCAGCGGCCGATACGACCAGGTCGACGGCTCGCCAGGAGCGCGAGCGCGACGCCAGGCCCAAGGAGGGCGTGCGCAGCCCCGACGCGGCCACTCGCGCCGCACGGGACACCGAGGCCACCCGGATTGCCCGCGACGCGCAGAAGGGCCGCCAGCGAGCCCGACAGCGCGGCAGGGAGCGCTAAAACATCGCGCCTGCCGGTTGTCCGAGGGCGGGCGTACACTGGAGGCAGTAGACGAAGGAGGGGATCACATGGCCAAGGCAACAGTTCTCGCCCCCGAGATCGTCGACTTCGATCCGATGGTCTACGACATCATGCGCGAGACGGCCACCGAACTTGGTGGCGGCTACGTGTGGCTCTCGCGCAACGCGAGCACCGAGGCCGAGCGGGAGGCGGCCAAGGCCGCGCAGATCGCTCTCTGGCAGGACGTCAACAGCGTCTCGGGCCGAGACCTCGCGACGATCCAGGCGAAGACCGCCGAATACCGTTCGCGTCTGCGTCAGCTGCGCGCGACTGCGTGAGTTCGCGAGGTGATCTCAGCGCGGCCGAGCTGCGCGAGATCTTCGATCGCGACATCGCGCCGACGCTGACCGCAACCGGCGCCGCCGAGCTGCACCCTTCCGTCGTGTTCGTCGGTGCACAACCCGGCGCAGGGAAGTCACGCGAGATCGCCACTGTGCGCGACGATCAGCCGGCAGCCGTCCCCGTCATCGGAGACGACTTTCGCCAGTTCCATCCCGACTACTGGACGACCATGGACAAGGACCCCTTGTCCATGCCGCACATCACTGCGCAGGCATCGGGAGCGTGGGTCGGCATGGCCGCCGATCACCTCCGCAGCGAGCGGCGCAGCGTCATCCTCGAAACGACCATGCGGCAGTCGGCCGTTGTCGAGGCCACCGCGGCCGCATTCCGCGCGCAGGGGTATCGCGTCGAGGCGCATGTGCTCGCCGTCCCCGGCGCCGTCTCCGCGCTCGGGACCGTCAGCCGCTACCTTGGCTCAGCCGCCGGCAACGATCAGAACCGGTGGACGCCCTCTGCCGCACACGAAACCGCGTACGAAGCCATGCCCGCCACGGTCGAGCAGCTCGTGAGCCGTGGCCTCGTCGACCGCATCACCGTCACCACACGCGCCCAGGGTGTGCTCTATGAGCGTGCCGTGACGGCCGACGTCGCCCAGACGGTGGGCGCCGAAGCTCGACGCGCGATTGAGGCCGGCCGCAGCCCAGCCTCAATGACGGCGCGCGAAGGTCGCGAATGGGTGCGCGAATTCGTGGTCGCCGCTGCGCGAGTCTCACGGCTCCCCGAGGTAGCCGAAGACCTCAACGAGACGATGCGACGCCTCGCCGCCGCCGGCCCTGAGATCATCCGGCACACGCACAACCCGGCCCTACGCACAGCTGCACGCGAGGCCGTGGCCAGCGCAGAGATCCCAGGCGGCCGACCGCGCAGCTCGACCGACCGCGATCATGCGAAATGGTGGGGCGTCGACGTCGACCGAGGGCCCACGCGCACCCCTGGAGAGATCGCGGCCCGCAGCGCCCAGGACGTCCAGGGCACGGCGATCGCGGCCGACGTTGCGAAGAACCGGAGCCTCGGCCGCGAGCGGTGAGCGCGGCGTTAGCCGAGCACGTATTGCTCGACTGCTGCCTTGATTGCCTCGAACTCGCCGCACTCGGCCGCCGTGGTGTCGCGCTGCGACTCTTTGTGGACAAAGGTACGAGACAGCCCCAGGAGTCGGCTCGCTTCATTCAGCGAGTAGCCGGCACCCAGGAGATCCTGAATCACGAGCGCGTGCAGCCGCCGCCGCTCCTCCGTCTGATGCGCGCGCAGCGCAGCAAGACGAGAGCGCACGACCTGCGCTCTCGTGATTACGTCCTGATCAAAGACAGACATCCCGCGTCAGCCCAGCCTCACGCGGGAGGCTGGAAGCGTGTCACGCCCCAGCTGGCCGTCGCGTCGTCCCTGCGGAGCTCAATCGTGTAGTCCCCGAGCGAGGTGGGCACGTACACCACGGCGTAGGTGTCGGTCGACGTCGACGCGGCCTCGGCCCCGTCCTGGATCTCCACCACGGGCAGACGCGACGGATTCACCGTGCTGTACGCTTCCACCGCCGTGGGATGCAGGTGCGGCTTGAGCTGCTCGAACCAGGCTGCATAGTCCAGATCTCGGTCCGCATACGCCTCCAGCGCATCGACCGCGGCCGTCGCCGTCGCATCGAGATCGGGCGTCGTCGTCGGGCTGGGAACGAGCACATCGTGATCGCCATGGTCGTGGTCGGCTGACTCCGACGCCGGGGGTGACGCTGCCGGCGTCGGCTCGCTCGCACAGCCGGTCAGCATCAGCGCCGCCACGGCCAGGAGTACGGCGGTTGTCTTATGAGTCCTCATGATGGAGCCCTTCACTATCTGCACGCGGCTATCGTCTTAGAACCCTGCGGTGTTGCCAGCGTGCAGTAGTCCACGCCGCGCGCCTGCAGAAATGGGAGCGGGTCGACGAATTCGCCGTCGACCAAGATGCTGAGATGCAGATGCGCCCCATAGGAGCGGCCGGTGTTGCCGACCTCACCGATCAGCTCGCCCCCGGCGACGGTATCTCCATCCCGCACCAGCACACTGCTCATATGCATGTACTGCGTTTCGGTGCCGTCGCTGTGCGTGATAATGACGTGGAGTCCCATGGCGCTGTCATCGACTGTGGAGACGCTTTTCACCGTCCCGGCAGCCGCGGCGAGCAGCGGCGTGCCCTCTGCCGCGGCGAGGTCGATTCCAGAGTGCAGGTAGGCGTACCCGGTGAGCGATGCATCGCGCATCCCGAAGACGTCGGTAAAGGAGACGTCGGCCGTCGCATCGAAAGATGACGTCCACTGCCCGTCGCCCACACATCCGGCGCCGGGCTTCGCGCCACCGATCGCCGCAAGCACTTCTCCTGCGGCCCCTTCATAGCGGGCGTAGTGATACGGGTCGCTGTTGCCCTGCACGCGGTTGATCGCGATCGTCGGTTCGAGATCTTCCCAGCCGGGCACCTGCACGAGACGATCGAAGAACGCTCCGGAGGAGTACACGGGATCCATCACTTGCTCTCGCGTGCCCCATCCCAGGCACCACTGCTGCTGGAACAGACCCAGCGAGCAAGTCGCTGTGCCGTCAGGATTCGTGACGCCGTTGATGTCATCCCCGTAGTCCACGTTGACCAACGAGGACTCGCCCATCGACGTCATGACGCCGATGAGCTGCGCACGGGCAGGAAGACCCCTGTCAGCGGCAACCTTCGCGATGATCGCGGCGTTGACCAGCTGATCGTGGCCATACCCGCTCACAGGTCCCTCGGGTACCGAGGTGGGATCGATAGCCGAGGCGGCAGGGTTGCACGCCTCCTTGGTGCCGGCGGAGTCGAGCACGATGACTCCCACGATGAGGAAGCTCAGCAGCAGAATGCCGGTACCACCGAGGACTTTCCACATAGTCACGCCCTCCGGGAGAACCGGAAGGACCGGTCGGGATCGTGAGCCGTCTCGCACGCCTGGAAAATCCCCGTGGACCCGAAAATGAACGGCGCATGCCGGTCGAAGTGGTTCACCCACCAACCGGACACCGTGTCGTCCGCGAACGAGATCTCGAATTCACGATGCAGCGCCGTCAATCGCCAGACCGCCTCAGGGTGCTCCTGCCACTGCGGGCACCAGCGGGAATCCTCGCGCTCCAGGCTCTCCAGATAGCTCGTCAGCTTCTCCACCCAGGCCACCAGCTCGTCCGACGCACCAGGCGGCATGCCGGCGTCCTCAGGGAGCGGCTGTGCCGGTGTCACCCGTGCCTGTGCCAACTCAGCGTGGGCCGCGCTCAGCGCGTCCCGTGCCTCGTCGAGCGCGGCTTTAGGCGCCGCGAGGCGGGCCGTGGCGCGCGCGTGTGCACGCTGCTTCTTGGCCAAGTCCTGCTCTGCCGCCGCCAGCTGCCACGGCAGTTTGGACTCCAGCGACCGGAAGTCTTCGAGCTTCGCCTCCGCAACGGTGACGTCGCCCTCAGCATCCGCAAGCACGTCTTCCGCGGCCGCCAGCTTGGACTCCGCGTCATGCACAGCCTGCCTGGCCGCGTCCACTGCGGCCGCCGCGTATGCGATCGCGCGAGGATCCGGCGTACCTGTCTCCTGATCGCTCATGCTCCTACTCCGATCTGATCTCCAGCGCGCATGACCTCCGCGAACGCCGGATCCTTGAACACGGGCACCGTCTCAACGATCACCGACACCCCGTTACTCGTCCGCACGATCGCACGCCACTCAGCCAGGTTCGCCAGGTCCGCCACGCTCGCGCGGGACTGCTTCTGCGTCGACTCCGAACGCGACCGCGAACCCTGGCTTGTGGTCGTCGAGAACATCGTCTTGTCATACGTGCCGATCAGATCCGACAGCGCCCGCAGCCAGGGCTCATTGTCGATGCCGCCCCCAAAGACGCGGGCACCTGCGGCGTCCCACAGCTGCGAAAACCGCTCACGACCGTAGGTCGCTTCGCCCTGCGCCGGCGACTGAAAGTAGGCGTTGATGATGATGCCCTTGGACCCAAAGTGGGTGTACCAGTCGGGCAGGTCGGGAAGTGTGACGACGTTCCCGCACTCGTCGAGGTCCATGACCATCGGGACCGGCAGACGCTCCGACCGGTGCCGGCCCGCCTCCGAGACCGCCGCTTCCGCCACCTGCGTAACCAGGGCCGACACGAACGCCGCCAGCGGGCCGGCCTTGTCCTTAGTCAGGAGGATCAGAGTGTCGGAGGACACCGCGAACCGTGCTGCGTCGAAGACCGGGACTCCCGGCGTGGGCGTTGCCCACGCCATCAGGTGGTCGTGGACCATCGCAGACGCCATGCGCTGCGCGGTGGCGAACACGCTTCCGCGTGTCCGCTCGGGCTGCTTGGCGAGGCCGCGCAGCGCCGCAACAGGACCGGTATAGCCTGCGTCTATCAGGCGTTCAGCCGGGTCGGCGGTGTTGCCCTCCGAAACCCAGATGTGCACCTGCCGGAGTGGCTTTCCAGAGACCGCGGCCGCCAGCATGCACCAGGCCAGGAACTCCCGGCCCTGAGGGTCGAACTGCGCATCGCCGCCCGTCTGAGCGGCCGTGGGCGCGGACTTCTCGAACACGCTGGCCAGCTTCTCGGCCGACTTCGTGTCCTTCACCGTCGCGAATAGATCGATCGTGAACGCGGGACGCTCCCCGGCCCGGAAGATCCGATCCGGATCGAACATCCACACCCGGCCAGACGGGTGTTGCAGAGCACGCGCGGCGAGAACATACTTCACCCCGTCTGTCTTGTTGGACGTCATCACGTACGCGCCCGGCGCATAGTACGAGTGACGGACCACCTGTGTGAGTGTCTTTCCGCGGCCCGGCCCCCACACGTGAGCTGAGCACTGCCGGTACGACTGGAGCACCCAGCGACGGCCGGAATCGAGGGACCGGCCGATCTGCACGCCCGCCTCGGAGATCTCGGCATCCGGGTGCAGGTGCCGCATCTCCTTACGGCGCTCGCGCTCCTGAATGCGGCCCGTGTTCTGGTTCGCGTTCACGCGACGTTCGAGATCCGTCATCCGGCGAGGGCCCTTGGACGTTCCCTGCCCGCCGCGCTTCCACAGCACGACCAGGAGCACCGCGAGAAGGACAGCCGCGACCAGGAGTAACACTGTTGCCCCTGGAGGCCACGAGCTTTCACCCGTGACCAGCTGAATCGCTGCGGCGAGCGGATTCCACGACATCGCGCGGCCCTCACCCGGCCACATCAGCTGCCCCAGATAAATCGCGGCGTAGATCACCGCGGCGACCGCCAACGCGATCACGTACGGCCCTGCCGGATACCTACGCCCGTGCATCAGTTGTCCCCGTGCGCGCCGATAGCCGCGGCCCACGCGGCGTTCGTATCGTGAATCTGCTTCTCACGAGGGGTCAGCTGGCGGCCCGTGGTGAACGGGACGCCCGGCATGTCTCCGGTCTTCATGAGGAACTTCCCACGTCCAGGGGGCGGGGAAGGCTTGCCCGTTACAGGATTGGTCGACCCCTCGGCCGACCATGCGACAAGAAGATCCTGCTCCTTCTTGGAGAAAGGGCGGATGCTGAGAAGATCCGGCATCTCGTTACGGGCGAGGCCGCCCAGGAACAACATCGACGAACGCTCGACGAAGCCGCGAGCGATCTTCGTCCGCTCGGGCGTGGACAGCTCCAGGTCCTTCATCGAATGAGTGATCATGATCTGCCCCAGACCCTCGGTCCGGTTCAAGCGAGTAATCGCGTTGATCCGGTACACCGACCCGTCCCAGGCCTCGAGTATTTGCCACAGCTCGTCCATCACCATGAAGTGGTGACGTTCGGGCTCCAGACCCTCCTCAGACAGGATCTTCGCGCACTCGGATACCGACTGCCCGTACGACCAGCACGCCAGCTGAGCCGCGGCGCGCAGCTGCGCGTCCGTCGACGGGATACTCGACACGTCAAAGCACAGCGCCCGGTCGATCGGAACCTGCTCGGTCGTCTGCCGGCAGAACACGTCCCCGAACGGCCCGTGCGGTCCCAAGCCGTTCAGGCCAGTGCGGAGGTTCGAGGTGAGCTTGTCGTAATCGTCGTCGGTCGCCGGGAGAATGTTCTCGCGCACCCGCGGGTGCCGCTCGGTGATGATGCGCAGCACATCAGACGGTAGTGGCTGCTCGCCTCGTTTCGCCGCCTCTGTGGCCGCGATCTCCACCGCCACCGAGAGCACCGTGACCTCTGACCGCTTCTCGGTCAGTTCCTCGCGCAGAACCATCTCCACCAGGCCGCGGAGGGCATTGAGGCGACGGCCGTGCACCCGCCCCACCACTTCCTTGTATCGCTTCGAGAGCCGGGCGTACTCCAGCTCGTCGATTCCCTCTCGCCGTGCAGGGTCGAGGCGGCTCAGATGCTCAGCCCACGGGCCAGCGTCGAGAACGTTGATCCCGCCCATGCCGCGGCCGAGGGAGAACTCGAACCCCCCGATTTCCTTGTTGAAACCGACATAGTCAGGTTTCAGATCTCCCAGGATCATGGGGAGGTCGCCGCCGTCCGAGATGCCAAGGAGCATTCTCGCGACGAGCGACGACTTACCGCGGCCGTTGAGGGCGAGCATGAATGCAGACGGCGCGGAGATGATGCCGCGCTTGAACGCGGTCATCGGGTCGCCGAGCACTGGTCCGCCGCTGTAGAAGTGCTTGCCCAGCACCGCGCCGACCAGGGGCGTAGACGCCCCGACGCTGAACGGCCAGAAACCGCACACCTGGAGGCTGGAGGCTTCGAACTCCGGCGGAGCCTCCACGTACACGTGAGCACCAAGGGTTGCCCCCTGCACGCCCTTGGCGGTCAGCCCCGGGAAGGGCAGCGCGTCCGCGGTGACAGCTGGCTGCCGACCCAGGAGCCGGTTCGTGCTGCTGGCTACCTTGTCGAAAACGTCGTCGAGAACACCCATGTCATCGCCTCCTTACAGCGCCTGCCGCAGTTGCGGCGATACCGTCGCCCACTTCGCCGGGACGATCCCAAGTCCGAGGCCGATCGCGAACGACGCATCTTCGTTGCCGGTGGCTGGACGAACACTCAGCTGCACACCGGTCTGTGCCGCATTGCGGACCATGGACGGCACGCGCCGCAGCGCGGCAGGGTCCATCACCGTCACGGTGATGATGAACGAGAACCGGATGAGAGCCGCACCACGTGCAGAGACTTCCGTCTCTGTCTGCTTCACGCGCCCCGCCGATGCCAGCTGCGCACCCGTTGCCTTACGACCCTTCTGGTTCGTCTCGTAGTCCGCATCCGCCACCGCCGTCTGCACGCGCGACTGGCTCTGTTCCATGGTCATCGGCCGGTAGAGAATGGTGACCCGCTTCTGCTCGCTGATGTCATCCGGCTTCAACAGCGCCATCATCGAACTCTCACGGAAGACACCAGCCGGGGCCCTCCACACCTGGAACGACTGCGAGAATCCAGCACCGTGCTCGTACCTCTCGATGTTGTCCGCATTCGCATACACCGGGCCGACCTCCTCCCACGTGAGGCCAGTCCCGACACCAGACAGGCGCGCCCGCTCGACCGCCACCGCGGCCTCGGGGTTGTACGCCACATACGTCGTGTCGATGATCTCCTGCGCAGCGAGATACGACACCACGCCGCCACCAGAAAGCTCCAGCTGCTCGATCATCGCCGGCAGGTGCACCATGACCTCGCCCATCAGATCCTCACGACTGCGCGCTTCCAAACCCTGATCGGCGTCAGGTGCGCCGGAGAACGTCACAGCGAGCCGGGCATCAACCCGGCCAGTCCCCGCGTTCACAGCCGCCACAATCTCGTCGACGGCTTCTCGCGAGAACGTCGGCACCACCGACGCGTCCACGCGGGATCGGTGCTCCGCCACCGCCGCCGGCAGCCGCTCACCCGTGTCCCGCATGCTCGTCACGGTCACCGAAACCTGCTCCAACGCGGCCAGTGTGCTCGACTGGTGCAGGTAGCCGCCCCAGCCATCGACGAGGAAATCGATCGTGTCCTGATCCTGGAGGTCCAGCCCGGACGAGGCCGCGGTGAAGAACACAGTTCCCGTGCGCTTCACGCGATCCCACAGGAACGCGAACGGCCGGCCCAGGTGATCCGTCCCCTCGAACATCTCCGTAGACGCCAGCAACCCCGGCGCGCGGTGCGAGCCGTCCGGCATCCGCGACGTCGGCCCACTGAGATAGGTTGTCGCACCCTTCTTCTTCGCTTTACGGAACATACGTGCTCCCACCGCTCTCTCCAGGCGCGTACGCCCCTGCTTTCGACCCGTTTCCAAGAACCACACCCCGACGATCGCCAACAGCAGCGCGATCGCTGCGAAATGGATCGGGACGCCGAAGAACTGCATCATGAAGAACGTTGAGACGCCCCCCGCGATCACCAGCGCGACTGAGGCCATGGACAGGCCCATCGTCCGCGCATAGTGCGGCTCCTGCACGTTCCCGTAAAGACGCTCGCTCATCGCTCACTCCCTGCTTCCATTGACTGCTCCACCGAACCCACCTGCGCCTGCGCCTGTTGGGCACCGCTTGCCGCCCAACGCTGCGCCCACTGCGATCCGCGGGTCGCAGTGGCGCCAGCCGCCCCTCCCGCGCCTGAGCCCGCACTGCCCGTCGACGGACCCGCCCCGCTCGTCGACGAACCACCAGACGAACCACCAGACGAACCACCAGGCCCCGTGCCGCTGCCACCGGTGCTGTTTCCGCCGCTGGTGCTGCCACCGCCCTGCGGCCCGGATGCGCCACCAGATGTTGATGGGGCCTGTGTCGACGAAGCGCCCTTCGCTATCTGCTCTCCGGCCGAGGTCGCAGCTTGCATGCCGCCTCCGCGTGCACCGGCGGCGGCGACCGCCGCAGCTCCAGCTCCACCAACCGCACCGACCGCGACCATGGCAGCGCCCGTTAGGAATCCGGCACCGCCGCCTTGCGTTCCCGCCGCGATCGCTGGCGCGACAATACGTGCGATCGCCGGCAGGGCGATCCCCGCCGCACACAGCAGAACTGTTCCATAGAGCGCCTGCAGAACGACCTGCCCGGAGTCCTCAACTCCGCCCGTGATCATCCGGCCGGCGGCGATGCCGACACCGTAGATGATCGCGGCAACGGGCTTAAACAGCAGGATTGCGGCGGTCCAGGCCACCACACGGTTGAAACCGTTCCGTCCTCGCGCCGACATCGCAGCCGCAGCAAGAACCGGCAGGAGTCCCGCAACCACGGGGAGAACACCCCAGTTGAACATGACCATGAACAGGTTGAGGATGCCGCCGAGCACGCCGAACACGAGCGCGACGAGCATCAGAACGAGCACACCCACGCCCATCCCCGACGCAGCCGCAGCGTCCACGCCGATCAGCGTGCCCAAGCCCTCCTCGATCGTGCCACCGCTGATGTTGTTGATGAGCCACGGCGATGCCTCGTCGAAGAACTTCGCCAGCAGCGAGATCGTCGGGATACCCGCTCCCGTGACGAGGATCACCCGGAAGAAGCCCAGGGTGACGTCCACAGCAGAATCGGCGTCCTTCCGGCGAGCGACCATGATCAACGCGAACGCCATGCCCAGCATGCCGCCGATGATCACTGCCCAGTCGGTGTACGCCTGCACCCGCTCCGCAGGAGACCAGCCCTCACCCTCACCCTGGAGCACCGGTGCGGGCAAGTACAGGAAGTACGTCGACACCCACTTCACGGCCTCAGTCACGCCCTGAATCAGTGCTGCGACAGTGTCTCGCAACACATCCGAGAAGAAGTTACCGATCTCCTCCAGGACGTCACCGAGCGGATCCCATGCAAGAGGTCTCATGTCAGTCTCCGGCCGATTCCGGTGTCCAAAGTACGAACCCCTGCGCGCTCACGTTCCGCTGCGTAGACGACCATTCATTGGCCGACGCAGGATCGATACGCCAGTCGTCGTCTTGCCATACCAACTTCGCGGTGAGTGAGCCCGATGTGGCGCCGTCCTTCCCGAGCAGAACCTCAATCACGGCCTGATCGTCGTCGAACGACACCACCCGATAGCCGAGGAACTGGACGCCAGCAAAGTTCGAGTCGGGTACCCGCACTTCCACGCCGTTCTCAACGTCGTCGACGTCTTGCAGAATGGCCGCTTTAAGCGGGCCGTCGAGCACTGCATGCTCCAGCAAGCCTCGTGTGCCGGCGTCAGGAGATCCGGTGTTGCCGTGCACGAGGTAGTGATAGGTCGCGAGCACCGCACCGGTCTGAGTGGGAGCAAAGCCCACCCTGTAGTCGTCCACCTCGACGCAGGGCCCGGCGCCGTCGACTTCGGGCAGTGCAGCCCACCGTTCGACCACCCAACGGGTTGCCTCCGGCGGGGTCGAGCTGATGTCCCGATCTGTGGCGTCGAGCGTGCAAGTCCCGTTCTCCGCGGGAGGGGCCGACGGCGCTACCGGCGCCTCGGACGCTGAGGGCTGAGAGGTCGGTCCCGCCGTCTGTGACGGTTCGAACCAGAACACGCGCAGCGCCCACACGCCAACGGCTACGAGGACGATAAGCGCGATGAAAGCGAGCAACACCCACGGGGCACGCTTGGCTTGCTCCGAGGTCTGCTGTTCGGGGCGTGCAACGCGGTTCGCGTTCCGGCTCCACCAGCCTGGATTGTCTTTCGGCATGTCTCGCTCCGTCCTCTCGTGCGCCGCTTAGGCGATCGCGTTCCAGATTGTTCCCGCAGCGCCCAGGACGATTGCGAGGACGAGTGGCCACACCGGCGCTGAGGCGTCCGCCTGACCGCCTCGGTTGCGTGCCTGCGCAGCCTGGACGAGCCCCACGATGAAGAAGACGAACAGGATCGCACCGACGGCCCAAAGTGCCCACGTGACGATCGTGTTGATGTTCTCGACCCCCGGAGGGGCGGTACCACCGGACGGGGGAACGTAAGTAGCTACTGAGTTGAGGAACTTCATGACTTCTTCTTTCTCTTTGGTGCCAGTGCAGCCATCACCAGCTGCACACGGACGCTTTTGGGGATCTCAGGTGTTCCCGGTTCCCGCCAGGCGGGAATGAACGGGATTGTCATGGTCCGCGGGTACACACCCGAGACCTGCTTTGCCAGCTGCACGGTGGCCCGCGACAGCTTGGGGCGATCGTGCACGAGGAGGAGAGCGCGGATGTCGTACGAGACATCTCCACGCGCGTTCGCTCGTGCGAGCTCAGCGGCAGCCTCCAGCCCTGCCGGATGCGTCGCGGCGACGACGTACACCGGGGCTTGCCACACCGGCTCGTGTAGTCCGCCATCGATCACGCTCTCGCCTGCAAGGCGAGCGAGGGTGCTTACGCCGACCCCGCCAGAGGCTCCCACCAGCCACACTGTGTCTGCCGTGATGGCCGGTGCGGGCGCAACAGGTGGGGTTGGCGCAATGTCGCGCGCCATGCGCGGAGCGCCGAGGCCGGTCTGTTCGAGGGCATCACCGAGGATGGGATCGGTTTCGATCTCCTCAGGAGCCTCCTCAGGCTCGGCCACGGGGAGGAATGGGTTCGTCATAGTCCCCGCCCCACTGCGGCCGCAGCGGCAAGCCAGGCCCTCCGCGTGGCCGGGCGCAGCGCCTTGTATCGGATACGACCCGCCTTGAGTGCAGGGTCATACGGGACGATTTGCACCGCTCGCACGAGCGGTGCAAACTGCTCCGCCATCCGCTGCGCCTCGGCTTTGTCCTCAGGCTTCCACTGAGAGATGATGACCACCGCGTTCGCTGCGAGCTCCGCACTGTGCTCGTCGCGGGACTCCAACGTCTGGAGCGTGAGCTTTGCGGCCTCGGCACGGTCCTCCATCGTCGTCGTCGGTACAACGAGTTGGTCGGCGTGCTCAGCCGCGGCACGGAAGTTCGCGGCCCGCAATGTGTTACCCGAGTCGATGAGGATAAGCCGGTAGTAGCGCTCAAGAATCGCGTGCACCCGGTGAACTTCGCCAGCGGAGATCTCGTGATCTCCCTCGTCGTTTTCGTCCGAACGCAGAACGTCGTACATGTCGTCGGTCTGATGATGCACATACCCAGCAATGGCACCATGTCCGGCCGAGGGTAGCAGTAGCCGCTCCTCGTCACGGAGAAGATCGAGCACGCTAGCCTCGCTCAGCCCCGCTTCGGTCCTCCAGCCCAGGGTGCCCTGGTTCTCGTTGTTGTCCCACGCGACGACGCCGCCGCCGCCATAAGAGCCGAATACAGCGCTCAGGCACACTTCGGTCGGTGTCTTGTTCGAGCCGCCCTTACGGTTGGCCACCAGCACCGTCCGCGTCCCTGGATGATGCCGCGCGACCACCCGGATATCTTCGAGCAGCGCCAACTCCGCAGCCGAGGGCGCAACCTTGATACCCACGAGGCCCAGAAGTCCGCGCACACCCGTGGCCGCGGGAGGAACCTCGGCATCCGCTTTCAGGAATGAGGTCTGGCGCAGACTGCGACGAGTCGGCGCCGGCAGCACCGCCGCATCATCCCCCGGCTTCGGAGGCAGCGTCGGGCGAGGCGGGATCGTGATCGTCGGTTCCGCCTCTGGAACCGGGGTCACGGCAGAGCCCAGCAGCGCCGCGTCGGTAGGCACTTCCTCGAGAACCTTCGGCTGCTCCGCAGGAGCGACTGTCGGCGTCTCTGCCGGCGTCGGACTTGGCGTGTCTGCCGACGCATCGTCTGCAAGCGGTACCCGCGAACCGTCCGGATGCACCGCGAAGACGTGTCGCTGGCCCTGGTCGGTGATCTCTAGCCGGTGTGCCTTCCCGCTCTCTCGCACAGCGTCGTTCGCAGCGCCGAGAACCGCCGCACGGGCGGTAGCGAGGTCGCCAGGACCGGCGACCTGCACCGCCTCTCCCCCAGCGCTCACAGTTCCCACGCCATCTGCCGTCACTACAGCTTCGATAAGTTCCATCACTGTCCCTTTCCGTCAGTCGGAGTTGGTTCGGGGGTGGCAGTCTCGGTCGGCTGCTGCACCTCCAGTACGTAGTAGGCGTTTCCGTCAGAGCCACGGGCAGCACGGACCACCGCCTGACCGTTGGGCAAGATCACATCCGGGATCACCGCACTGCTGCGCAGCGGCAACGTCGATCCGTCCGGGGCGATTCGCACACGGTTGTTGCCGGCCTGCTCGGTCCAGCCGTAGCCGGCACTAGCAACCACCGTCCCCTGCTCCGACTCTGTGACCGTCTGCGAATCGACGTCCAGGAGCAGCGATCCGATCCCAACAAGGCCGGAGAGAGCATCGACGCTCGCTCCGCCCGACGATCGGCCAGTCGCGTCGAACGTGCCAACACGCTCCAGCGTTCCAGCAGCGGAGACCGCATCGATCGTGAACGTTTGCGGGCCGAACCGATCTGCCCATGCCAGGATCAGGTTGCCGTCGACAAACGCCACAGTCCGAGACAGCTTCAGCCCATCCGCCGGTGCCTGCAAGGGCACCGCCGGAGGTAACACTGGGTTGTTGGACGTCGTCACCCAGAGGTTTCCCTGTTCCACGCTCACACTCACCAGGCCCGCGTCCACCGTTCCCACGGGTACGGCCGTCGCGGGCACCTGCCGGCGCTCCCACGACGTTCCGAGCAGCACCGCCGCCGCCTGGCCCGGGAGTTCCGCGTACGGGACATCGCCCAGGACAATCTCTTGCGCGGTCGTCTCGCCGTTCGTCAAAACGGTCCCCGTCTTTCGATCGAGTACGCTCACGCCCGTATTCGAGCGGGCCGCGAAGATCACGTCGGTACCCGACGGCGCATAGAGCGCGGTCACGTCGCCGGAGGTTCCTGAGCGCCACCGCTCCTGCCCGGTCTCCGCGTCGACGGCGATCACATCCGCGCCGTCCGCAAGTACCAGGATGTCGTCTCCGGCCAGGATCGCAGCGGCCCCTGGCTTGGCCGAGTCAATGACCCACGATGCATATGTGTCCCAGCCCGCGGGTGCCGAGACTGGCAGCTGACCGGCATCGGGTACCGGCACCTCATCTTCCGCGATCGGTCCGGTCGCGGGAGCGGGCAACACCCCGCGCGGGATCACGACAACCGCGATCCCGGCCACGGCCACCGCGGCGACACCGATCACAAGCCACCAACGCTGAGGAATGACCGACATTCGGCGGGAGAGCTTCGAGCCTCGTCCTGAGGCCGCGTGACGTTCCGCTGCGCCGCCGTCCAGGTCCTCCAGGGTCTCCGCCTCGGCGTCGACGACCATCACCCAGACCTCGCCGTCTGGACCCACACCCTGTACGCGGCACCGGGCGACGTTCAGACGTCGGGCGGCCGCCGCAGCGGCCGAGGCCGATGCCGTCGCGAGATCTGGATATGCCGCGACTCGGATAGGTTCGCCCACGCCTGCTGCATCAGCAACGGCAGCGTTGTCCTCGAACGTCAAGCCGATCACCGGCCACGCCGGTACAGCGTTTTCCCTGCCCACTTCGCCTCCGCCCGAGGTTCGCAGTGCCGGCATACGCTGCCAGCATCCTCACAGTAAATACGAAAGTTCCGACACCTAACGAATCTGTCCCCCAAATGGGGGACAGGCAGCGCCTCGCTGATTTCCGTCCCGAATTGCTGGAGTTGTCGGTACCTCTGGTCTACCTGATTCTCGTGCTCCAGTCTACCATTAAATGGTAGTCTTATGACGGTTAAGCAGGTCTGCGGCACAATGAAGGAATGCCTCGCTACGCATCTCCCCCAACGCCGCTGCCTGACGCAGCGACGAAGGCGGTAGAGATGCTCGGAGCCAATCCGATTCGAGGGGCGATCATTCGCGTCCTCGCCCAACACCCCAACGGCCTGACTTCCGGCGCGATCGAGCGGGAGCTTGGCGTCAGCTACCAGACGGTTTTCCGGCACCTCCAGCAGCTCGTCTCTATTGGCGTCGTCACAACCGATGGTGAAGAAGTCCACCACGGGCGCCGTGTGATTTACACGCTCGACCGGCAAGCTGTCATCACGACACTCAGCGAGTACCGTGACTTCCTGCTCGCTGAAGACTGATCTCGCGTCGCGCATTCCCACCCTCTCGCTTGTATCGGCTGGTCAGCCGATGGTTCGCCATCGGCTGATAATTGCCGCCGCTGCGCAGCGTGGAGGGCGTGTCAAGGGCCGGCCCTTGGGCCGGATTCCGAAGGAATCGCGTAGCGCCCTTGACGCGGCCGGAACGCTGCGCAACACCGCTCTGAACGGAGCAGCGACGCGCAGCGTCGACCCCATAGATCGTGCCGGAGCTCCGTCGACGGCGGCCGAGACTGCGCCGCCTCGGAAAGTCCTAGGTCTAGTCCGCGTGTCGCCGCTCCATAGATCTAGGACTTGGCTACTGTGACAGCCATGCCCACTCCGATCAGTAGAAAGGCTTCGTCCGCACCTCCGCTGCGGCGTAAGCGTGGAACGCCCGTGGTCGGCATCCAGGTCGACCTAGCCGAAGACGCGAAGGGCCTGCTCGACGCATACACGCGCGCAACGGGATTGCCCCAGTGGGCAATCATCGAGGCCGCGCTGCGTGCATCGACTCCGGGACCGCAAGGGTACCCGGAGGATTGGGAACTCCCAGCACCGGTTCACCCGGTGCCTTTTGAGTGGCCCGAAGCCGGAGAGGAGCCTGCCCGGCATAGCGCTTAACGAGTGAGGCCCGCCAGGGGCGGGCCTCGAAACTCTTGTGCCTCATCTGTCGAAGTTTGCCGACCGGAACAGATGAAGGCGATGTGAGGAAGAACCGGTGTAGGAGCCGGGGCTTCGTTGTACCTCCACGCGAAGGAGATGCCTTTATGGTACCCGGTGTAGCCGATTTTTCAAGCTACCTTCACGAATCTTTCGGCGTGTCCCCCGTTCAGGAGACCCGTCGAGATCTGCGTCTGTCGCTGACCGTTGCGACAGACGGTCACCGATGACGACCGCCGCGATTGCATCGCTCCCCCTCGACTACGCAAGGATCACCGAGACCGGCCGCGCCTGGTCCCCTGGCGCGCTTCGTCGACGTCAGGCGATCACCCATGTACAGGACAGGCACGACGGGATCTCCGTCGACTCTGCCGACACCCTCGACGAGCTGCGCCGTAGGCTCCCTCGCTGGCCGGGTCGTGACCAGATGCTCGCGATCGTCGACAAGATCATCGACCTTCCCGCCGTCGACGAGGCGCGCGGCCGCAAGATCGGTCGAGACGGGCTGCGCGCTATCTGGCGCAACGACATCATCGACGCCGCGCAGTCAGGTGGGCTCCTGCGCACGTCACGCCGCCACGCGGCCGTGAGAGCCGGATACAAGGACGGTGAGAAGACCGTGCAGAAGGCCCGGCAGATCGGCCGTCGTGCCGGTCTCTACGTCGAGTTGTACCGCGGCCGAGAACTCACCCAGCTCGAGCGCATCACCCTCTGGCACGGCCACGACCAGCACAAGCAACGCGGCTTCACCAGCGTCTTCGCTGTCGGTGTCTTCGCGCCCCGCCATGCTGCGCAGTTCACGACCCCGAAGCCTGGCCGATTCGCCCTGCCGCGTGTTGCGGATCGTTCACAGTCTGATGAGGCCACCCCCCTACCACGTAGTGGACCGCTTTTCGACCTCCCTCACGTTCTACAGATGGTTAATCCTGTTGCCGCTGACGCGGCAAGGAAGCTGAATACGAAGGGGGGTCCCACGATCCGGAGGAAACCTCGCGCTGGTCTCGGCCTCGCCGTCGAAGTGCTGACCGATCCAGGACTGGCCCGCGTTTTCGCTGGCGTCCGTCCCGGACGGATCGCTGGACAGCTCAAACCCTATGAGCAAGCCGGATGGGGACCCGTGCAGCTTGCCGTGGCGCTGCACCGCGAAGCAAGCACGCTGCGCGTGAGCACGTGGGAACCGGCATGGAGCCCGTTCGGGCTCCTCAAGACGCTGCTGCGCGGCGTCGCGATTCTCCCCGACGTCGACGCCGCGGTGTACGGCCCCGCCATGCAAGCTCAGTCGTCCACTCCCCCGCCCGAAGCGTGCGGCAACGCCGGATGCGACGGGTACGGATGGATCAACACCCTCACCGACGGCGGCTACCAGGTCGCGCGGCCCTGCCCTGACTGCCCGCCGCAGATCCGTGCCGGACACCACACTCCCGATCCCCACGAGTACGACGAACTGCCGTTCTGAACCACTGTGTGGAGGCCGGCGAGCCGGCCTCTGTCTCAACATCCCGGCCTGTCGGCCGTGATCGTTGTTTTTCCAAGGTGGGTTGGGGCTTCGCCACGATAGCTACGCCTCCGGCGCTGCGTGCCGCCGTCCCCCCTCCTTATCCTCCCTCGCTGCGCTCAGTCCGGTACCGGGGCCCAACGTCACTCCGCTTCTCCAGCTCCGCTCTCTGAGCTACCGCCCCACCCACCAGGGAAAAACAACGAGAGGGAGAGAGTCACATGAAGGTCAAGTTTCTGCGCTGGAAGACGGGCATCGGGACGGTACTGGACACCGGCGACGTGATCGAACGAGTCATCACTTCCGGCCGTCGGGACCGGCTCACAATCCTCAACAGCCAAGGCGAGGAATACACCGTTCAGGATCACCCTGATTTCGTGCTCCATGAACACGACTGGATCGAGAACAAGCCCACCTACACGACGATAGAGAACTCCAAATACACCTAGACGTCATTGACCAACTAGACTAGACTGATACTAACAACACGGCAGACCACCGGGACTAACCACCCCACATCGACAAGGAGCACATAATGACCACTGCAACAGCACCCGCCGGAGTCCTCGAACTCATCGACCCCCAGAGCATCGACGTCGCCACCAACGTCCGCACCGAAGTCGAAGCGACGCTGACCACGGGATTCCTCGACAGTGTGACCGCCAACGGCGTGCTCGTCCCCATCGTCGCGACGCGCGATGAGAACGGCGTGCACGTCCGCTACGGACAGCGCCGCACACTGGCCGCTCAGCAGGTCGGACTGTCGAGCGTGCCGGTCTACATCGTGGAGGCCAACGAAGCCGACGACGCCCAACGCATCATCGAGCAGCTGGTGGAGAACGACCAGCGTCAGGACCTCACCGACGGAGACCGCATCCAGGCATGGAAAGCGCTCGAACTCGAAGGGCTCTCGGCTACCGCGATCGCGAAGCGCACCGGAACCAAGCGCGACAAGATCAAAACGGGTCTGACCGTCGCCGCGAGCGACACCGGAACCCGCCTGATCGCTGAGGTCGGCATGACACTTGACCAGGCCGCGCTCCTGATCGAGTTCGAGGATGCCCCGGAGACCGTGGCGGCACTGACGAAGGTCGCAACCGACGAGCCGGGATACTTCCCCCACGCCGTACAGCGCGCCCGCGATGACCGCGCCGCCGCTGAGGCCCGCGAATCCGGCGAGCAGGTCGAAGCCACCAAGGGGCACCGCATCCTCTCGGAGGCCCCCGCATGGGATGCCCGCACCCCCTACCGCCTCGGCAGCCTCCGCACGAGCGAGGGAGAGCGCGTTTCCGCCGAAGAGATCCAGGGAAAGGAAGGCGTAGCCGTCTACGTCCGCGGACACCGCGACGGAACAAGCCAGGTGACCTACTACGTCGACGACCCCGAGGCGATCGGCTACAGCATCGCGGACGACGGTATGGCCCGTAAGGGCGGGCCGATGACGGATGAAGAGAAGGCAGAGCGCAAGCAGCTCATTGCCAACAACAAGGATTGGGACGCCGCCGAGAGCGTGCGTCGCGAGTGGCTGGCCCAGTTCCTCAGCCGCAAGACGCTCCCCAAGGACTCCGCGCAGGTGATCGCCCGATGCCTCACCGAAGCGCGGCACCTGGTCGCGGGAGAAATGAGCGGGAATGCCCTTGCGGCTGACCTTCTCAGCGTCGAGCCGGTATCGGGCTACTACGGTGACCGATTCGCCGACTTCCTCGCGGCTCACCCCGCGAAGGCTGGACACGTCACCCTCGCAATCGTCCTCGGTGGCATCGAGGCGAGCACCGGCCGCGACACATGGCGTCACCCCCGGGAGGAGACAGCGCACTACTTGCAGACCCTCACGAGCTGGGGTTACACCCTCTCCCCCGTGGAGCAGATCGCCGCAATGATCGAACCGACCGAGAACGAGTAGAAGCGATGCAAGCGCGGTGCCTCGGCCATTCGGCCGAGGCACCCGCCGGCACGGAGGCCGGCGCTGACCGGCACGGAGGCCGGTCCTATCCGACGACCGCTGCGCGGACGACTGCTCTGACGCCTGCGGCGCCACCCTTTTTTGCCTTGAAGCCTGCGGCAGTCTACGGTCGGCCACCCTCCACGCAAGCCCCGCTGCGCAGGGCCGACTCCCCCGAGATTTTCGGGCACGCGGTCGCTGCGCTCCCTCACATCGCGCCCGAAATTCTCTCCGCCGCCGCACTTCGTGTTGTCGCTCCAGCTGGCGCTCCCTGACAGGCACTACGTGCCTTCAAGGCAAAAAAACGAGGAGGAGAGAGATATGAACAACACGGCACACATAGATCCCGAACCGTGGGTAAGTCGCATCAACCCGCAACTACGCGCCCCGGAACCTGACGCATTCCCCGAACGCATCGGGACGCACGGGGTCGACTACGCCCCCCGAGTCCTGGAGGTCCGAATCCTCGTCACGTACAAGGGCGAGACCGGCTATCTGTGCAGCGAAACTGACATCAACCTGCGCACCCGCTATGGCGTCACCTTCGACAAGCGCCGGTCGACGATCCACCGGAACCGGGCGCGAGCCGAGCGCGTAGCCGCAAAAATCGCTGACCGCTTCGAGCGCGTCGAGATCGAGCAAGCACTATCGGCATAAACGCTAGACACTATTGACCAACTAGACTAGACTAATACTAACAACACGGCAGACCACCGGGACTAACCACCCCAGATGAACAAGGAGCACACGACATGCTGACCATCACCCACACTCACGAAGCCGGAACGATAATCGAGGGAACGGCCAAGGGCGACGGGACCGCCGCAATCCTCAAGGCGAACCGCTGGCGATGGGGTCGGAGCATCAGCGCATGGTACGTACCGAACAGCCGCGACCGACTCCCCCAGCACCACGTAATCACCCGCACCGCCGCAGCACTTGAGGCCGCAGGCTTTGAGCTCGAGACGTTGCAGCTCGACATGACCACGCGCAGCACAGCGGAGGTTGAAGCAGCCAAGGCCGAACGCCAGGCGGCCCGCGTCGACGCACTCGACGCCAAGGCAGAGCGCAAGACCTCCCGAGCAAATGAACTGTGGCAGAAGCACGAGCGCGACGTGGCGAGCCTGCCCGAAGGTGGCGAGCCCATCAAGATCGGGCACCACTCCGAGCGCCGCCACCGCAACGCCATCGACAAGGCGCACAACAGTGCCCGGCGCGGCATCGATGCGCTGCACGAGGCCGAGGAAGCCGCCCGCCGAGCCGAAGCAGCCGCACACACAACCAGCGCACGGTACAACCCCGTCACCGTCGCAAACCGCATCGAGAAGATCGCCGCAGACATCCGCCGCTGGGAGCGCCAGATCGATGCCGACGTATACGACGCAGAGACGGGTTACCGGCCAGCGACCGAGGAGCAGAAAGCCAAGCGTGCGGCACACTACGCGCCCAGGCTCGACGAGATGCGCGACCAGCTCGCCTACTGGCAGCAGGTCCGCGACGATCAGATCGCCAGCGGCCAGGCCACCGGATACAGCCCCGAGACCGTCAAGAAGGGCGACGCCGTGAAGATCCGCGGCACCTGGTACAAGGTCGCACGCGCCAACGCCAAGACTGTCAGCGTCGAAACCCCCTACAGCTGGACCGACCGCTCACCGTGGGCCGAGGTCCAGGACCACCGCGCAGCCACCAGTGGCAGCTAGACCGCAGTCGGGCCCGGTCCCCCACAGGAGGAGCCGGGCCCGACATCAACACGGCGACCGGTACCACACCGGAAGCACCCGCCCATCATACCGCCGAGAATCCGCGGAGAGAATAGCTAGACGTCATTGACCAACTAGACTAGACTGATACTAACAACACGGCCGACCACCGGGACTAACCACCCCACATCGACAAGGAGCACATAATGGCCACTTTTACCGGAATTCGCGTTGACGCCTCGGTTGACCAGACCGTCACCACGGCCGAGCTTGACGGCTCAGACATGCTGCGATCGCTGTATAGCTCGATCGGCTGCGAACGTATCGAGACGATCGAGCTGTCCGGCGGCATCGATGCCATATTCGACGAGGAGGGAAAGCTCACCGGAGCAGAACCCAACGACCTGGCCAGCGCCGTGGCGCTAGTGCTCGGCTTTCGCTTCCTTCCCGGCGACTACATCGCCGGCCCCGTCGTCTTCCTCGGCTACACGGACGAGGGCGACCATGTCAGCCTCACGGAAGACCAGAAGCGCGCGATCCTGCGAGCGGTCGTGATCGCCAAGGGCTGAGGGCGGGGGAGGCCCCAGGGCATCGAGCCCAGGGCCTCCCGGCTCGGGCGGGCCGGCGACGGAGCGCCGACCCGCCCTCACAGATCGCTGCGCGATCGGAGGCGCGACCCTTCGGGCCGCACGGTTCAACGACTTCGGGCATCGTTCCTGACGCTCCATCATTGCCGCCGCGGTCCGGCACACAAGCCCCTACGGGGCCGGCTCCTCCGAGATTTTTGCCACGCGTTCGCTACGCTCCCTCACATCGCGGCAAAATTCTCTCCTCCACCGCCTGCGGTTGTGTTCCGGCCCTGCTGCTGCGGCACTGCTCCGCTTATCAGGAACGAGCCAGCGAATTGGACGAGAAAGGACAGAGAACATGATCGAGAACGAGCTGCGGGTCTATAGCAAGCCGGGCTGTGTTCAGTGCAATGCCACCTATCGGGCGCTGGACGCCAAGAACATTCCGTACAAGATCGTGGATATCAGCGAGGACGAAGCTGCGCTGGAGTACGTCAAGGAACTCGGATACATACAGGCTCCGGTCGTGGTCGTCGACGACGAGGATCACTGGAGCGGCTTTCGTCCCGGCCACATCGAGCGCGTCGCGGCTCACCTGGTGTAACTATGTCTGACGAGCAGGCGGAAGAGCGCGGGCCTGTCTCCTGGGAGGCTCACCACTTCATGCGCCAGGAGCTGGCCAGACTGCAAGCCGAGAACGCGGACCTGCGGGGCGACGTCGACTACTGGCAGCGGCAGACGAACCACTGGTACATGAAAGCCAACTACAGCCCCGAGCAGATCGCAGAGTTTCAGCGTCGACTGTCGGAGGGGGAGCAGCTGGAACCGCCCGAAACGAAGGAGTCACCATAAAGGAAGAACACGCCAGCATTACTAGACCTTATTGACCAACTAGGCTAGACTGATACTAATAACACGGCAGACCATCGGGACTAACCGCCCACATCAACAAGGAGTAAAACCCATGTCTTTCATCACCTTCGCTGGAAACCTCGCCGCAGACCCGGAGCTGCGCTCCACTCCGAACGGCCGGGCCGTCGCTCGCTTCACTGTTATGGAGAACCGCCGGCGCCGCACCGCGGACGGCTGGGAGAACGAGGAGCCCAACGTGTTTCGCGTCGAGGTCTGGGGTGACCAGGCCGAGCACGTCGCCGCTTCGTGTCACAAGGGAGAGCGCGTGACTGTCGAGGGGCGCATCGAAACCAACCGATGGACCGATAAGGCGACCGAGCAGCAGCGCACTGCGCAGCAGGTCACGGCCATTGAGGTTGGATTCAGCCTCAAGTACCACACGGTCACCGCTCAGAAGGCCGAGCACAAGGCCGGAGCAGGGGAGCAGGACGACCAGAACGGTTCGTGGGAAGTCGCTGACATTCCCGACGGTGACAGCCCGTTCTAAGCCCGTCAGAGGCCGGGGGAGAGGCTGCAGCCGCCCCCGGCCCCGCGCACATCATCGACCAAGGAGACCACATTGACTGTTTACACGCTCTCGATCCTCAAAGGCGGATCGGGCAAGACCACCACCGCGGCCGATCTCGTCGCGTTTCTCACAGCCTCCGGCCGGCGCGTGCTGGCGATCGACCTCGACCAGCAGGGCAACCTCACCACGCGCCTGGGCGTGACGGACGACACCGAAGTGTCGGCCGTCGCGGCCGACGTTCTCGTGGGGGAAGCGTCCGCGTTCGAGGCGGCGATTCCGTCGCCTAGCGTTCCGGGAGCGCGTGTCCTCGTGGGGACTCAAGACCTCGCAGGGCTGGACCAGCGGCCCGAGATCATCACGGCCCTGCGCGATCACCTCCCCGAGTTCGTCGACCAGTGGGACGACGTTGTGATCGACACCCCGCCGGCATTGGGCCTACTGACGCTCTCGGCCCTCGCCGCTGCCGACGTCGTGATAGCACCCGTGGAATGCGCAACCGAAGCGTACGACCAGCTCGGCAAGCTCGATCAATTTATTGCGCAGCGAGTCGCCCCCCGGCTACGCCCCGGCCAGCGCCTCCACTGGGTGGTCCCCACCAAGTACCACAATCGGCAACTGATCGACCGAGAGGTTCTAGAACTGCTCACCGAGCAGTACCCCGGCCGCGTCACCAGCCCCGTCCGTGAGGCCGTAGCCGCCAAAGACGCCTACACCGACGGCAAGCCAGTCAGCGTCTACGCACCACGCTCCGCGATCGCCGAGGACTACGCCCAGACGCTCGCCACGATCACCGGGATTCCCGTCCCGCAAGTGCCCTGATCAACAGCCCAGCAAAGACCAACCAAACTAAGGAGACCACAATGGCTCGTCGAAGCCTCCGCGACCGCAACGCGGCCGCGATCGCCCACGATTTCTATGAACCCGTCGACGCGCCTGCCGAGCAGGCGCCGGTGGCCCCAGCTGCCGAGCCTGTCGAGCCGGCCGCGGAGCCCGCCGCCGGACAGAACGCGGCTCCTCAAGCAGCACGCGAGAAGAAGCGCGCGCAGACGCCCCCCGGTGACACCGACCGTCTGGGCATCTATCTCACCCCCGCCGAGTTCAACGGTGCTCGAGCGGGCTACCTCGCTGACTGGACGAACGGGGGAGAGGCGGATACGTTCGCCCGCTGGATCGCCGCAGCGCTCGATGCTCACGCGGCGCGGACTCCGAAGCAGCGGGCCGCGCAGGGCGGGCTCCGCGTGCGCTCTGAGGAACGCACCGGTTCCACTCGTTCGTTCAACATCCCCACCGTCACGATGAAGCGCATGCGCGCAGCGATCACCGCAGATCAGCAGGCCGGCCGCTGGCCATCGGATAGCGCATGGGCCGCCGAAGCAATCGGCATCGCCATTGACGAGGCCCGCGCGGGCAACGGAGGCACGCTGCCGACGCCGCCCGAACGCCTACCCAACCGGCTCGTGCGCTAGTCGCACACGATAGACCAACCAGACACGGCAGACCACCGGGACTAACCACCCCACATCAACAAGGAGCACACCATGACGACCAGGCGCGGAACCAGAGCACTGAGAACCGTCGGCCTGGCCGGCGGGATCCTCGGCGTGATCATTCTCGGTGTGGTCGCCGTAGTCGGGATCCTCGGCGCCGTGCAGCTAGAGCACCAGCCCGAGCAATCCGAGACCGGCGAGGTCGTCGCTGTCGTCGACGGCGACACCATCGACGTGCAGCTGTCCGGCACCACTGAGCGGGTACGGATCATCGGCATTGATACACCCGAGATCGGGCGCGATGCCGGCGAGGTCACCGATTGCTACGCAGAGGAAGCCAGAACCTTCCTTGATGAGTTGCTGTACGGCCACACTGTCGAACTGCGCACCGACTCCAGCCAGCAGGCCGTCGACGACTACGGCCGACTACTCCGGCACGTCTACATCGACGGCCAGAACGCCGCTCTCGCGGCCCTTAGCGGCGGCGTAGGCGTCGAATACACCTACGCGGCCCCCTACGCAGGTCAGACCGACTACCGGGCCGCAGAATCGACCGCACGAGATGAACAACTCGGCCTCTGGGGCGCATGCCCGCGCTGAGATGTCAGGACTCTAAAGGAGAATCCAGCTGTGACCACCCGCACCAGTACCGCCGTGATTGTCAAGGCAACCACGCTCAACCACGACGGGTACGAGAGGACGACCTACTACGGGCCGTTCCTGCCCCACATCGGCTCCGCTACAACGTCGTTCGTGAGAACGCTGGAGCAGGAGCTCGAGGAATCCGGCCGCTACAAGCACTGGGAGACGTCCATCGAGTCCGTCTTCATCGCCTCGGAGGAATCCGATTGCGAGATCCGCGCCACGCGATAGGAGCGAAGTTATCGGAAACGGGTACGGGCCGCGGAGCTTAGGGGAGAACTCTGACATCGCCTTCGTTCGATGTCGTGACGGCATTTCCCCATACCCAGCAGCGAAACACCTTGTCGCGAATGCGGAACTCGATTCCGGCAGCCGTCGAAGTGCTCCGGACGATAACGCAGCTGACGTGCGAAGGGATCGCCCCGAACCGAACCCATGCCTTGGCGACTAGATGTACTGACCGGAGAGGTTGATCGAATCGGGCCCATCGATATGTCCTTGCCAATAGCGAGTTCATGGATTCAACTGGTCCAGTTGTTTTTCAACCGTCAGGAGTGGCTGCGAGGTGAGCCACAAGACCGTCGACTTCGAGCGGTTGGCTGTTATCCCTGGTGACCAACAGGGTGTCTCGGTTCAAAACAGAGCTGAACTCCCGATAGTCGACCTCACTACGCTCGAGTTGTTGCGCCGAAACGGGGACGCAGGCAATAGCGAGGCCAGCGCGAACAAGCGCGAGCTGTGTAGAGTGATCCGCGACGTAGTGCCGAAAGTCAAGTTCAACTCCTTTAGCTCGGGCGAGCTGTACGAGTGCCTGGTGGCCATCGGAATCTCGGCCGCAAGTTGCGAAGACCTCACCGCTCAGGTCTACTAGCTCGAGTGTTGGATTATTGCTAAGCCGATGATTCCGCGGAAGGGCGATGCATAGCGCCTCACTCGTCGAACCGCGTGTAGATACTCCTGCAGGCAGGTTGATCGGAAAACTGCTCCAAGATTCGGCAAGAACAAGGTCCAAGCGACTATCGAGCAGCCGCTCCAGTTGCCATACCGTTTCCCCATCCTCCACGCACAATTCCACGCGCGGATGGCGACTTTGAAAAACGGACAGCTGGTCAGCAAGAGAGCCGCGAATAGTCGAGGCGAGAGCGCCGATGCGAATACGTCCGACGAGTTCGTCTCCGGAGCGAAGATCGTTTTCTGCGCAAGCCATGAGTTCAGCGACTTGAGAGGCATAACCTGCCAGAACCCTACCCTCACTGGTCAAACGCACTCCACGTCCGTCGGGGGCGACGACTCGGACACCAGCCTCTGCCTCGATGCGCCGCAATTGCTGCGATACGGCCGGGCCCGTCATATACAGCATCGCTGCTGCCCGAGTCACCGAGCCGGCTCGCGCGACAGCATCAAGTATTCGCAATCGGCTCCACTCCACACGCATACGCAATACTTACCATTAGTCGGAAGAAATCGGAAGTAGTGCTAATCAGTCTGGGGTGGGACAGTCGAATTATGGAGTATGACCTCACCCTCAGGGACAAATCTCGCTCGATGCAAGCGATCGCGTCGGCAAGCATACTTTCAGGTGCGCTATGCCTGTCTATGTCAGCAATTATGGTCAAGCTGGCCGCAGTGGATTCTGCAACCACTGCAATGCTGCGCTGTGCTATAGCCGTGCTCATACTCGCTCCTTTAGCGTGGGCTGAAGGCGTCAAGCGCGGCCGATTGTCAACAAGCGGTGCTGGGTGGGCGATCGCCGCCGGGATCGCACTCGGCATCGACTATGCCGCCTGGACGGCCGCGATCTATCAGGTTGGAGCAGGGATTAGCACAGTGCTGATCAACGTGCAGGTGATTGTGCTTCCGCTTTTGGCTTTCCTCGTCGATCGGGAACGGATCAAGAAGCGCTTTCTAATGATATTGCCACTGATGATGCTAGGTATCAGCCTGGTAGGTGGGCTATGGGAGAGCTCTGCTGCGAGCCGGAGTGCCCTTACCGGAACGCTATTGGGTCTGTGCGCCGGACTCGGATACGGCGTCTACCTGTTCCTCACCCGACGCGCCACAGGGAAAGACTCCGCCCGAATAATCCAATCTCTGGCCTGGGCTACCGCATCCGCAGCTGTGGCTACAACAGTCATCTCCCTCTTTTCCGGCGGACTCAACTTAGCCGGCATCAGCGCTCAGTCTTGGATGCTGATGGTAGCTCTTTCGGTGCTCGGACAAGTTATTGCATGGCTATTGATCAACTACGGAAGCAATCGGATCACGTCAACAAGCACTGCGTCGCTCCTGCTGATCCAACCAGTTCTTGCGCTTGGCCTTGCCGCGGCCATTCTGTCCGAGCGTCCCACACCGGTCCAACTTGTAGGGGCGGGTATCGTCGTCGCTTCCGTCGCGATATCGAACGTCCCTTACAATCTGCGCGGCCGTAGGCATCTACCAGATTCGACGTGATCCAAAACCCAATTGAAGAACTTCCAAGTGCGTTGATTGATAATCGAAAACCATCTCAACTGCTTGGCTACACCTAACCTTTATTCATGGAGGATGCAGACCATGTCACATTCAAATGCTGCCCTTACCCCACGCCACCGCATGAAAGTGGCTCGCCTCGTCGTAGACGAGGGGTGGCCAATCAGTGAAGTCGCTGCTCGGTTCCAGGTATCCTGGCCGACTGTCAAGAGGTGGGCCAATCGCTATCTTGCAGGCGACTCAATGTGGGACCGATCCTCGCGGCCGCGAAGATCTCCGACGAAGACGCCCAAACCCGTGTCAAAGCGGTGCATCAGTCTCCGCCAGCGTCTACGCGAGGGGCCGGTGCAGCTTTCTGCGAGACTCGGCATTGCGCCTTCGACGGTGCACCGAATCCTGCAAGCAGCCGGTCTGAATCGGCTGACCTATGTCGATCGAGCTACCGGCGAACCCATCCGACGCTACGAGCACGAATCACCTGGATCGCTGGTGCACGTGGACGTGAAGAAGCTTGGCAATATTCCCGAGGGTGGCGGGTGGCGCTACGTCGGTCGTCGACAGGGAGAGAAGCACCGCGCTGCGACACCGGGCAAGTCGCTCAATGCACACGGCAGTCCGAGGCTTGGCTATGCGTTCGTGCACACGGTTATCGATGACTACTCACGTGTCGCCTACACTGAGGTCCACGATGATGAGACTGCCGTGACCGCAGTTGGTGTATTGCATCGCGCGGTGGAGTGGTTCGCCGAGCGTGGCGTCGTTATTTCTCGAGTGCTCTCTGACAATGGGGGTGCGTACCGCTCTCATCTGTGGCGCGAGACGTGCGACGCTCTCAAAATAAAACCCAAGTACACCCGCCCCTATCGTCCACAGACCAATGGGAAGGTCGAACGCTTCCACCGGACCATGGCCGACGGCTGGGCCTACTCCCGTTGCTATGCCTCGGAGGCCGAACGCCGAAGCGCTTTAGAGGGCTGGTTGCACGATTACAACCACCACAGGCCCCATACAGCCGGTGGTGGCCTACCGCCGTTCTCCCGATTGACTAACGTCCCCGGTCAGTACATCTAGGTGTACTAACCGGGGACGTTGATCGAAGACTTACGCGAAGAGTTGCCGAGCGGCGCGGCGGGCGAGATCGTCTGTTTGAAGATCGGGGGTAGCGCCTTCGGCTGCAAGGGATGCAAGCCCGTGAACCAGGGACCAGGCCACGTGCGCTGCTTCCGAGGTTGTCAGGTGTGCCCTGCGTTCTGCGGGTATTGATTCGACGCCTGCCATAAGCGCCTCCATCGAGGATGCCCGGGCTGCACTCAACTCACCGTCATCGGCGTGGAGCAGCTCCGGCCTGTGCATCACGGCGTAGTGGCCAGGGTGCTCACGTGCGAACCTGACGTACGCGACTGCTGCCTCGTCGAAGCCACCAGCCGTGGCTGCGGCCACATCGGCGGCAAGCAGGCGCAGACCTTGCGCGGCTAGCGCCGTGAGCAGCCCTCGTCGATCGCCGAAATGATGCGCGGGTGCGCCATGCGAGACCCCGGCCCGACGGGCAAGCTCGCGCAGCGACAGTGAACTGGGTCCAACCTCGTCGATCATCTGCGCCGACTCGTCGAGGAGTGCTCGTCTTAGGTCGCCGTGGTGATATCCGTCGCTCATGACCACACCCTATGAGTTCGATCTAGGCATCGACCAGATCAAAGGCTAGCCTGATCTAGTCATTGTCTAGATAGGGAGTTCCCATGGCACCTTTGATCGTCCTGCTCGTCTTCACAACTCTTGCCCGAGCGGTGGGGGCGCTGGGCGTCGGCTACGTCGCCTCCTGGCCCGCCGCCACGGCTGTGGGGCTGGCTGCCATGTTCATCGTGACCGGCGCCAGCCACTTCTTCCCTGCACGGCGGGCAGGGCTCATCGCCATCGTCCCACCGGCTCTCAAGCATCCCGCCGCGCTGGTCGCACTCACCGGCGTGCTCGAGCTGCTGGGTGCCGTCGCCCTTCTCGTTCCTCCCGAGGCGGGACAGCTGCGCGTGGCAGCAGCGCTCAGTCTGGCCGTGCTGCTGTTCGTGATGTTCCCCGCGAATGTCTACGCGTCACAAGCCCGTAGGTCTGAGCACTCACCCAACACGCCCCTGCCGCAGCGAACGGCGATGCAGTGCGTCTTCATCGCGGCGACACTCTTCGTGGCTCTGGCTTCATGACACGAGGACATCACGCCAACGCCGCTCTCACGCCCCGACACCGACTCAAGGTCGCCCGTCTCGTCGTCGACGACGGCTGGCCGATCAGTGAAGTCGCCGCGCGGTTCCAAGTGTCATGGCCGACCGTGAAGCGATGGGTCGACCGCTACCTGGTCGGCGAGTCCATGCAGGACCGGTCGTCGCGCCCGAGGACTTCGCCGAACAAGACCCCGAAGTCGGTGACGAAGCGCTGCGTGAGCCTTCGAATGCGACTGCGGGAAGGGCCCGTTCAGCTCGCTTCCCGACTCGACATCGCACCGTCCACCGTGCATCGCATCCTCACCACGGCGCGCCTGAACCGGTTGTCCTGCGTGGACCGCGCCACCGGCGAGCCCGTCCGCCGGTACGAGCACCCTCACCCCGGGTCGCTGGTTCACGTGGACGTGAAGAAGGTCGGGAACATCCCTGACGGTGGCGGTTGGCGGTACGTCGGCCGCCGCCAAGGCGAGAAGAACCGCGCCGCCACGCCAGGCAAGCCGCGCAACCAGTACGGCGGCCCGAAACTCGGGTACGCGTTCGTCCACACCGTCATCGACGACCACTCCCGCGTCGCATACACCGAGGTCCACGACGACGAGACCGCCGTCACTGCCGTCGCCGTCCTTCGCCGGGCGGTGCAGTGGTTCGCCGGCCATGGCGTCACCATCGAGCGGGTGCTGTCGGACAACGGTGGGGCGTACCGCTCGCACCTGTGGCGCGACACCTGCCATGGCCTGTCGATCACGCCGAAACGGACCCGCCCGTACCGCCCGCAGACCAATGGGAAGGTGGAGCGCTTCCACCGGACGATGGCCGACGGGTGGGCCTACGCCCGCTGCTACACCAGCGAGCAAGAACGCCGCGACGCGCTCGAGCCGTGGCTGGGGCACTACAACGAAGTGCGACCGCATACCGCGTGCGGTAACCAGCCGCCACTCACCAAACTCAGAGCGGCTGGCTACTCTTCGGTGGCTTCGACGCCCACGCCGGGCGGCTCCTCGGTGAAGAACTCGGGGTCCGAGTAGGGAAGGATCGTCCAGTGGAGATCCTCCGCCGAGTCGATCCGGCTAGGAACGGAGGCGTCTTGTTGGCGGGTGTGGTCCTGGATCAGATGCATCTGAACTACCTTGGCCGCTCGACGAATCTGCTCCACGATCCCCCCGGCGGGTATGTCCAGCGGCGAGGAGATCCGGTCGGCTGCACGGTCGACATAGAAGCCAGCCTGCTTGTCGAGGTTCCGCTGCCGCGCCAACCCATGGAACGTCTCCAAGTCCGGCAACTGGTAGTACTCGATCCGACGGTCTGGGTCCCAGAAGCCACCCAGACCTGACGCAAACTGCTCCGCCACCTGCAGCTTTTCTGCATGTGGTGCGCGGGTGGTGCGTAGGCCGTCCGGAACCCGAACCAGGCCAGGTTCGTGAGGCTGCACCCCGTAGAGGCTCAAAGGTGCACTCCACTCCCACTCGGCGGCCTCGTAAAGCCAGCGTGCCTTCGCCACTTCCTCCATCGCGAGCACCAGGAGCGCCTGAGCCCGGCCGGCACTGCCCCGGTCCGCCAGGGCGTGGGCATCCTCCACAAGCGCCACCGCGTTCGCCATCAGGGACTTCCACCATCGGCGCGCGAAGTCTGCGCTGACCTCTTCAACCTGCGGCTCGCCCATGCAGCGAGTATCTCGCGTCACCGGCCGATCCTCGATCAACGTCTCCGGTCAGTACAACTAGAGGACGCGGGTAGATCGTCAACGGCAAGACGTCGAGCTGCAACTCCTTCTCCGTGAGTGATTGCAACGGGTTCTCCCGGGCGATCTTTAAAAGGAAGTGATCAACCGCCGCATCTGCCTCACGCTGACTCGTCCCCACGCTCATGAGAGTAAGCGCGCCTGCTGACATCGGCTGTCCGAGGAACCGGATCGCCGCGACGCAAGAGGTAGCGATTCCGCACGTCTGATGTGCGCGCTAGCCTGCGAGGCATGTGCGGACGATTCGCGAACGACGCTAAGACCGATGAGCTGATCCGGGAGTTTGTCGCGGAAGGCGGCAAGCCGGAGGAGTGGTGGAAGTCGTGGGCTGGCGCTTACTCGATCGCCCCGACGCAGGATGCCCCGATCGTCCGGGACCGGGGTGAGGGGCGCATTCTGGAGCTTGTGCGGTGGGACTGGCAGAAGCCGGCCAACCGTCCCAAGGGTGCTCCGATCATCAACGCACGAATGGAGAAGCTTGCCACGGGATTCTGGGCGCCCGCGTTCTCCGCCGCCCGGTGCATCGTCCCGATGCGCGGCTACTTCGAATGGACCGGCGAGAAGGGCGACAAGACCCCGCACTTCCTGCACAGTGACGGCCTGCTCTCGGCAGCCGGCCTCACCTGGTCGATGGAACTGCCCAACGGTGAGCGATCGCGCTGCTTCGTCGTCATCACCCGAGAAGCTCGCGACGCCAGCGGCGAGGTGCACGACCGGATGCCCGCCTTCCTGACACCAGACACCTGGGATGCCTGGCTGACACCCGAGAAGCTCACGGGAGAGGTCAGGGCCGAGACCTTGGCAATGCTTGAGCATACGTCCAGCGACGTCGCCTCGACCATCCGAGAACACATCGTCGACCGCAAAGTGAACAACTCACGCACCGCTGATGGCTCAGACTCTTCGCTCATTCAGCCGGTGCTCTGATCGCCGGACCCTCGACAACTACCCTTTACTTTAGTAAAGTAAAGGTATGTCGATTGAGTCAGCTCAGGATCCTCAAGACCTTCTCGCAAACGTCTACGAGCTTGCGAGGTTCACGCACGAGCTGCGCAACCTCGCGACCGAGGCGAGGCAGCTCCTCGAACAGGCCGAGCGCAACGCAGTGAGCGGGGGACTGCCGCCCTCGCTGGTCGCCAAGGCCGCGGGCCTCACCGCGGGACGAGTAACCCAGATCCTCGCGCGACCCGATGACAACGATCTGTCGCCGCGCGCACTCGCAGATCGTTCATACAAGATCCTCGAATGGCCTGCCGATGCGCTCAAGCGCCACTCGGCATCGTTCCCAGGGGAGATGACCTACCCGCCGTACCCGGCCGGACGACGAACCAGAACGTCGGCTGATCCCACGATCGTACGGACGAACTTTGGTGGCCTAAATGGCTGACCAAGAGCGATCGACTGTCAGAGGCCGGGAGGAAGGTATGGATATGGAAACGACGAAGGTTGCCGGTCGCGACATCGCACATCACGTCAGCGCTGCGTTCGTGCTGCTCGGGCCGATCCTGCTCATAGCCCTTGCGGTCACAGCCGGCCTCCATGAGTCGGGGGAGGCGGTGCTCTCGCCCTTCACTGTCGGGTGGTTCGCCACAATCTCTCTCGCCGCGGCAGTGGTGTTCTACTTCACTCGGTCGGGCGAATTGGGCGACGCCCACGCCGACCAGTAACGGTCGAATGTCGAGGATGCGAGCACCGTCTCCTTAGTGGTGGTGGTTCGGAGCTACGCGACGATAGCTACGCTTCCGGCGCTGCGTGCCACTGTCCCCCTCCTTATCCTCCCTCGCTGCGCTCAGTCCGGTACCGGGGGCCAGCATCACTCCGCTTCTTCCAGCTTCGCTCTCTTTGCTCTCGCACCGCCCACCACCACTAAGGAGACTCACATGTTCGAAGTAATCGTCATCGTCGGCATCATCATCGTTGGTCTCGGTGGCGGCTGGATTCTCGGTATGAGCGAGATCGCCCGCTTCAACAGGACCAACGACTAACCGGGCGGCCGACAGGTGACTCACTGACGGTCGATTGGGGACTGACGCAACTATCGACTGTCCGAAGCACGCGAGAGGGTACAGACATGGAACGAGAGGTGTGAGGATCGAAATGGATGATGATCGAGGTCGGAAGCGCGAGAGAGGATTACTGCCGTGACTCAGATCGCATATCAGCCGTGGACGCCAGCACCAGAGCATCGGGAACGGTGGGAACGGCTCGGGATGCTGCGCGACCTTGTTGAGGGAGCCGCGTGGGGATGGCCTATCGATGATCCGACCGAGCTGGCACGACGGGAAGCGCGCTGTGACAGTGTGATAGCCGCGATGGTTGAGATGGCCCCGGCCGGATACTTTCACGACTGACCAGAAACGGTCGTTATCGCTCCCTGCCCCACGCATGCCGCACGATCGCTGTGACCTCATCCACCTGACGGACTGCAACACCATCGATGCCCATCCGTAGGTGTCGACTGACGGCGCTCTTGCTAATGCCGACGACTCCTGCAATCTCGCGCACGGAAAGACCGCGCGTCGAGAGCGCACGAATCGCCTGCAAGACCACCAGGTGCTGCGCGTTCTCGGCCGACGCCAGACGTTCCCGAGCAGTGTTCATCGCGTACCGTACCTGATCCTCGGTCGCACCCACTGCGAAGCCAGTCCACAACGCATCGTCCGCGGCCTCGTTCCGTTCCGCTCTGAACTCCATCTGTCCCATGCATGGGACACTAGCAGACTGTCCCACCTATGGGACAGCCCAGAATCGGTCGTTTTTGGGCCGCGCAGCTGCGCGGCCCTCGACGCCTGTGGAGTTGATCGGTGATTGGCGGTCTACTGCTGGGGATATGTGGCATTGCCTGGTGATGGGGGTGCTGGCTGCCGCGCGGTTGGTGTCGTCGACAGCCTGGGTCAGGCATCCGTTCGCGGTGCTGCCGGCATGTCGTACGTCACCCACCCTGCGCTCGTTGCGTGCCGGTCGTAGAGCCGGCGGGCGGTCGTGTTCTCGTTGGCGGTGATCCAGCGGACGACGGTCGCACCGCCTTCGGTGGCGATGGCCGCCGCCTCGCGTAAGAGTGCGCTGGCCGCGCCGGATCCGCGCGCCTCGGGATCGGTGAACAGATCGTCCAGAGCGAGCGCGATGTCCCCGTCGTCTGGGCGCGCGAACCAGCGCAGGTTAGCCAGCGCGACGGGAGTGTCTCTTCTCATCCACGGCAACGATCCCGAGCAAGGAGTGTTCGCGGTGAAGCAACCACCTCCATGCGTTGCTCACGATCTCCGGTTCTCCTGTTGCGCCGTGGAGGGCCCTGTAGTCGGTGAAGAGTTTGGACCAGGCGGACTCGTCGCGCTCGGCGATCGGTCGGACAAGAATGTTCATGACAGAACGTTAGCGAGTGGCTTCCACCGTTATGTGGCGCGCTCGGGGGCAGTCAGCGGGGGTCTCCGGCGATGGCGGTGGAGGCGCCGACTCCGATGATGGCGAGTCCGCCCGTACGGCCGATTATGGTCATCTTCCGGGGCGAGGAGCCGAGCCAGCTACGGGCCCGTCCGGCAGCAAGTGCCCATGCCGTATCGGTCACCAGCCCGATTAGGATGGGGACGAGACCGAGCAGGAGTATCTGCTGCGCGGTGCCGCCGGCGTCGGGGTTGATGAACTGTGGGACCAGCGCAGTGAAGATGATCAGCGCCTTGGGGTTGGTGAGGCCGACGATCACCCCTGTACGCGCGGCGGCCCACGATGTCACTTTCGACGTCTGCACAGGCGTGCCACCGTGGTCGCCGGATCTTGCCCCAGGGGGTCCCTCCACAGCAGGACCGGCGCTGCGGAAGGTGCGAATTCCCAACCATACGAGGTAGATGATGCCTGCCCACTTGATGACCTGGAAGAGCAGTTCGGAACGCTCCAGCAGAGGGCCCAGACCAAGAGCCACGGCGAGGCCGACGAGATAGCAGCCGATCATGTTGCCGGCAACACTCGACAGGGCTGCCGAACGGCCGACACTGAGCGCTCTGCCGATGACGAACATGACACTGGGGCCAGGAACTGCGATCAGTAACGCGCACGCCAGTGCGAGCGCTCCGGCTTGCTGCAGAGTGATCATCCCCAAGAGTGTAGGGAGACGGCCTCACGCATGCGGCACTCGACCCGAGTGACAAGTGCCTAGCTCACTGCGAGATGCGTCCTGGATGTCGCCATTCCGGGAGTGTTCGAACGCGTCGGTGTAAGCGCGCCGATGCAGCGCGGTGAGCCTACGTAGATTGGCGGCTCGTTCAGCAATTGCCTCACTCAGGACTGACTCTGGGTCTCCGGAAGAGCCCATTAGACACTGCCACGGTGGCGATAACGATCGCCGATCCCAGGAGCTGGAACGTCGTCGGGCGCTCGGAGACCACTGCAGCGGAGAGTCCGAGTGCGAGAACGGGTTGGAGCAGAAGGAGCCCCGAGGTGGTCGTGGGCGCGATCCTGATGCTCCCGTAGTGGATCAGTAGCCACGCGACGACCTGGCCGAGTACGGCGAGCACGGCCAACAGTGTCCAGGAGCGCAGGCTGATGCCGGTCAGGTGGAGGCCGCCGGTCCAGGGAGCGATGAGTGCCGTCGTCACGGCCGCTGAGGCCGTTGCCCAAGCGAGCGGCTGAACGGCGTGTCTGGGTTCGCCTCGGGTAGCGCGGCGGGTGAGAAAGAGGTAAACCCCGTACCCGACGCCGGCCAACAGGCCAAGCATTGTGCCTGAGAGCGCTTGTGGGCCGAGAGTGGCCGTGTTCCAGAGACCGCCGACGAGGCTTATCCCGAGCATCATCAACGGCAGGGCGCAGACGAACCGTCTGGCGACTGGTTCTCGGTCGATGATGAGTGCGAGCAGGGGCAGCACGATAACCTGCACGTTGATCAGCACTGTGCTGATCCCGGCACCGACCTCGTAGATCGCTGCGGTCCACGCGGCATAGTCGACGCCGAGCGCGACCCCGGCGACGATTGACCAACCGATGCCCTGCCGTGAAAGAGAGCCGTGCCAACGCCGTTCACCGAACGCCAGCGGTATGAGCGCCAGGAGGGCGAGGGCACAGCGCAGCATCGCCGTCGTCGCCGCGTCCACGCCCGCGACCTTGACCAGGATCGCTGAGACGGACAGACACAGTGCCCCAGCCAGGACCGCCGCCGGGGCGAGGACTTTTGTCTGGTTCGAGTCGGGCGAGGGAAGCGAGATCATGGATCGACGGTAGGCAGCAGATACAGTTTAGGACTAGTTCTCATTTCTGCTCACTAGTGATAAGCATGTCGTATGAGTGTGGAGTGGAGTCGACTACGGGTGCTTGACGCCGTCGCGCGAACGGGGTCCGTCAGGGGGGCGGCAGCGCTGCTGCACATGACAGGGCCCGCCGTCTCCCAGCAGTTGCGACGCATCGAGGCCGAGGCGGGAACCCGCGTGGTAATCCCGGACGGCCGTGGCGTGCGCCTGACCAGTGAGGGGCGGGTGCTCGCCGGTTACGCTGGGCAGGTCGCGGACCTCATGGCGAAGGCGGAGAGCGACCTACACCGCGGCGAGGAGCTGGTCGGGCGGGTGTGCGTCGGCGCGCTGGCCTCGCTGCTCCGCGCGCCACTGACGGATGCACTCGCAGCGTTTCAGGCTCGGCATCCTCGGGTGGAGCTACGTGTCGAAGACGGCGAGACTGTCCGGCACATCGAGCTGCTCGCAGACGGCCGTCTCGACGTCGTGCTCGCCGAGTCGTGGAGCGCAGCACAGCTCAGCCTGCCCGCTAATGCGACTGTTCGCACGCTGAGTCGGGAGACTGCCTGGATCGCGCTGTCGGAGCAGCATCCACTGCGCGACAGAAAGCAGCTTGGGTACCCCGACCTCGCCTCGGATCGCTGGGCGACCTGCGCCAAAGGGGCCGATGGGCATCGGGCACTCGTACAGGCCGCGCGCACAGTCGGCGTGGAAGTCCAGGTCCGATACTTCGTGGCGGACTACTCGACGCAGATCGCTCTAGTGCGGGCCGGGCTCGCGGTCGCCTGCATCCCCTCCGCGGAACAGCCGGAAGACGGCAACGGAGTGGTGTTCCGGCCGCTGGCAACGCAGATGCACCGTGATATCCAGCTCCTCGCGGACGGCCGGGCGGCCCCGCGACGCGTAGAGGCGTTCATCGACCATCTGACCGGCACCGAACAGGAGTCTCCCGCTTAGTGGGGCCTGCCGCTGGATCAGTCAGATGTTGTGGATGCCGTGCCTGATCGCGACATGGCCAGCACCCCGATCAGTGCGGCGGTGATCGCCAAGACTGTGTAGGCCCCTGTCTGTTGCGCGAAGACTGACCCGAGGGCGGTGAGAGCAACGACAGTTGTCATTGTCCGAAGTCGTCGGCACAGCTGGCCCTAGTAATCCGGGCATTGTGCTGGGGACTGTGGACAACGCCCGATCTGTACTGGTGTGCACAAA
>NZ_FUKO01000001.1 GCF_900163815.1 Microbacterium esteraromaticum
TTGTACACCTGGCAGTGGATTCTGCGGTGTTTCTCCCGCCAAACGTACAATTTCCCGCCATCTGTGCCGGTCAGGCGCGGGCGCGCGCCAGGGCGGCGCGGATCGCGGCCACCACGTTGGGCCAGTTGTCGATGATCTGGTCGTAGTCGAAGCGGAGCGTCTCGTACCCGAGGGCGGATGCTGCAGCATCCCGCGCCCGGTCTTTGTGCATCTTGCCGTCAGCCTGGTGGTTCTCCCGGCCGTCAGCCTCAATGATGAGCCTGCCTTCGATCACGAAGTCGACCTTGCCGACCCCCGGGAGCACGACCTGGGTCTGCACGTCGATCCCGATCAGATGCAGCCGGAGCCGCACGAGTGACTCCAGACCGCTGTCGGCATCGTGACGCGCGAAGTCGAGTAGCCACCGGGCCGACTGGGGGAGTGCGGCGCGGATCCGCGCTCGATCGGCGGCACGGATGAGCCGCTTGTTCAAAGCCGATTCGAGCGCGCAGAAGAAGAACTCCTCGCCGTGGCAGTGGAATGCATGTACAAGGGCATCCTCGACATCGGCGATGCCGAGTTTCATCCGACCCGGCCGGAAGTGCACCACGCAACGGCACCGCTGATGATGCACGCGATTGGCCGGGCCCATCCACACGTGCGGCACCCTGTCTTTGCGAAGTACCCAGATGTCGTGGTGCTCGAGAGCGCCAGCACAGGTGAGGGCACCGCCGTGTCCGGCCGCCATTCGCACGGACGGCGATGCGGCGAACGTGGCGAACACGCCGGGGCGGATCCTCATGATCTCGCCGAAGTTCACCGCATCCGCGAGATGTCGGCGTGTGAAGCCGAAGGCGGTGAGCTGGCGGCCGCGCGCCAGCCCGCCGAAGCGATCGATGAGTTCGCGGGGTGTGATGGCAGTGATGCGCATGCGGCAATCCTGCGGACTCGGAGGCCCGCTTCGGAGGCTGAATGCCGGTCCCTGTGGAGAACTCGTCACCAGCATCCATCTGGGGATAACCGACCCGCCCCTTAATTCCAGGCACGGATGGCGGGAGTTTGTACGCTTGGCGGGAGAAACGCCGGGGAATCCACGGCCATCCGTTCAG
>NZ_FUKO01000017.1 GCF_900163815.1 Microbacterium esteraromaticum
ATGACGACCTCCATTCACCTGGTAGGTACGTCGGTCAAACCCGACACGTCGACAACCCCGAGGCAACGGTTCAACTGGCGGTCAGGCGACCCAGCTCGGCCACGAAGGCGTCGACGTCGTCTTCGTGCGTGTCGAAACTGCACATCCAGCGCACCTCGTTGCGGGCGGCATCCCAGTCGTAGAAACGGAAGGATTCGCGCAGCTTGTCGGCCACACCGTCGGGCAGCGTCGCGAAGACGCCATTCGCCTGGGTCGGCTGGGTGAACTCGACACCGCTGACGGCCCCGTCTGCGATTCCCTGCTCGATAGCCGCGCGCAGCCGCTGGGCCATCGCATTGGAATGACGAGCGTTGCGCAGCCACAGGTCGCCCTCCAGCAGGGCAATCAGCTGCGCCGAGACGAAGCGCATCTTCGAGGAGAGCTGCATGTTCAGCTTGCGGCCGAACAGCAGTCCGTCGGCGGCCTCCGGGTTCAGCACGACGACGGCTTCTCCGAGCATCGCGCCGTTCTTCGTGCCGCCGAAGCTGAGCACGTCGACGCCGACGTCGCGGGTGAACGCGCGAAGCGGCAGGTCGAGTGCGGCAGCCGCATTCGAGAGCCGTGCACCATCGAGGTGCAGGCGCATGCCGCGCTCATGAGCGTGGTCGGCGAGCTCGCGGATCTCGGCGGCCGTGTACAGCGTGCCGAGCTCGGTCGACTGGGTGATCGAGACGACCAGCGGCTGCGCGCGGTGCTCGTCGCCCCAGCCCCATGCCTCGCGGTCCACGAGTTCGGGGGTCAGCTTGCCGTCTTCGGTGTCAACCGTCAGCAGCTTGATGCCGCCGACTCGCTCGGGCGCACCGCCTTCGTCGACGTTGATGTGGGCGGAGGATGCCGCGATCACCGCGCCCCAGCGCGGCAGCATCGACTGCAGGCCGACGACGTTCGCGCCCGTGCCGTTGAATACGGGGAAGGCTTCGACGCCCTCACCGAAGTGCTGCTGGAACACCTGCTGCAGATGCTCGGTGTAGACGTCTGCGCCGTAGGCGCTCTGGTGGCCGTCATTGGCGGCGGCGATCGCCGCGAGCACCTCGGGGTGGATGCCGGAATAGTTGTCAGATGCGAAGCCGCGAACGGCGCTGTCATGCAGAATGCTCACTGTGCAAGCCTAGGGCCGAGCACCCGCACCGTGTCGTTCAGAGTGGGCGCTTCCTCGTTCCACAGGTCGACGACGGCCGCGGCCAGCAGATCGGGATCGAGAGCGCCCGCGGCGCGGAAGATGACGGATGCTGCAGAAAGCGGCAGACCAGCATCCCGAGCAGCCTTCGCGAACCCGTGCGCAACGGACCGCGTCCAGGCCTCGCTCGCCGCCTTGACAGCCGCATAGTTCGCGCCTCCGGCCAGCGGTCGCTCGACCGCGGTGGCAGAGACGATCGCGAAGCGACCGGCACCCGATGTCTGCAAGGCGGAATCGAATGCCCGACTTGTCGCGCGCACCGCCTGAAGTGCCGGCAGGAGGGCTGCGAAGTCTTCGTCGCTCTGGCCGGCGAGCCCGCCGCCGCCGCGCCAGCCGCCGACCAGCGAGATCACGCCGTCGACGGCGCCGATGCGATCAGCCAGGACAATCATCTCGGCCAGCGACGTGGCATCCGCCACCTCGACCTGAGCGCCCGCATCAGCGAGCGGCTCCAGACGCTCGGGCGAGCGGCCGGTGGCGATCACTCGAGCACCCGCATCGCTGAGGGCGCGAGTGGTGGCGAGGCCGGCAGCGCTGGTGGCTCCGGCGAGAAGGACAGTGCGTCCGGATGCGGTCATCGAATGCTCCTCGTCATTGTGGAATCAAGCCGGCGCAGACGACTCAATCGTCGTCGCCGCGGATGCCGACCGTCGACTCGATGACCGGCCGCATCTTCTTGTTCAGAGTCTCGAAGAACATCGACAGCGGGAACTCATCGTCCATCACGGCATCCGTGTATCCCTTCGGCGCGCCCGCGAGAATCTCATCCGACAGACCGCGCGCCCACTGCGACGCGGGGTGCGGGGTGAGCGTGCCGCGGACCAGCTCGTACGCAGCGAGCCAGTGCGCCACCTTCGGGCGGTCGATGGAGTGCCAGTACAGGTCGTCGATCGCATCTCCCAGCGCCACCACGGCGTCGGGAACGCTGTCCCAATCGAAGGCGAGTGCGGTGTCGGTCCAGTGCAGCACGCCGCGCTGGTGCAGCCAGGCGAACAGCAGCTGACCGCCGACGGCGTCGTAGTTGCGCGTGCGGTTGCCGGTGATCGCGAAGCGGAAGATCCGGTCGAAGATAACCGCGTACTGCACGAGGTGCGCGTACTCGTGCATCTCCTGCTCGGTCTCGGTGAGCTGCTCGCCAGCGGCGATGCGCGCGTCGAATGCCCGCTCGATGTTCACCGACTCGCGGAACGCCGTCATATCGCAGCGCATCTCCTCGAGGGAGTACAGGAAGAACGGCATCCGCTGCTTGATCATGAACGGGTCGAACGGCAGGTCGCCGCGCATGTGGGTGCGATCGTGGATGATGTCCCACATCACGAAGGTCTTCTCGGTGACTTCCTGATCGTCGAGCATCTTCGCGGCGCGCTCGGGCAGTTCGAGGTTCGTGATCTCGGATGCCGCGCGCACGACGCGCCGGTAGCGGGCGGCTTCGCGATCCTGGAAGATCGCCCCCCACGTGAAGCTCGGGATCTCGCGCATCGCCACGGTCTCAGGGAAGAGCACGGCTGAGTTCGTGTCGTAGCCGGGCGTGAAGTCGACCAGGCGAAGCGAGACGAACAGCTTGTTGCCGTAGTCGCCGGCCTCGAGCTCGGCGATGAACTCCGGCCAGATCGCCTCGACGATCAGCGCCTCGACGAGACGCTCGCTGGATCCGTTCTGGGTGTACATCGGGAACACGACGAGGTGTCGGATGCCATCGACGCGGTGCTGCTGCGGCTGGAAAGCCATCAGCGAGTCGAGGAAGTCGGGCTCGGCGAAGCCACCGTGGGCCCAGCGCTGGAAGTCGACCACGAGTGCGTCGAGGTAGGCGGCGTCATGCGGGAAGGCGGGAGCGAGTGCCCGGATGCCGCCGATGATGGCGGCGGTGTGCCGAGCGGCATCCTCGTGGACGTCCGTATCCACGATCGAGCCGTCCTTGACCTGCAGCGCGCGGATCGCGATGGCGGCGTCCTTCAGCTGCTTCCACGCGGCGCTGGACTCGGCCATGCGAGCGTCCTCAACGACCTCGGGCTCGCCCATGATGGCCTGGGAGTGGGTGGTGATAAGGGGCATCGGAACCTCCGATCAGACAGAAAACAGGAAATATTCCGGCTGTACGCCGAAACTACCGTTATTATTCCATGTATGGATGATGCTGTCGACCACACGATCGTTGCTGCTGTGGCCCGGGATGGACGGGCGACGCTCTCGCAGTTGTCCGAGGCCGTCGGGCTGTCGACTTCGGCCGTGCAGTCGCGGCTGAAGCGGCTGGAGAGCCGCGGCGTGATCACCGGCTACCAGGCCGTGCTCGACCCGGAGGAGGTCGGTGTGCCGCTGTCGGCCTTCGTCGAGATCACACCGTTGGATCCTGCCCAGCCCGACAACGCACCCGAGCTGCTCGAGCACCTCAGCGCAATCGAGGCATGCCACTCGATCGCCGGCGACGCGGCCTACATGCTGTTCGTGCGGGTTGCATCGCCGCGTGCGCTGGAGCAGCTCGTCAACGACATCCGCCTGACCGCGAATGTCAGCACGCACACCACGGTCGTTCTGCAGACCTACTACGAGCGCCGGCCGATCGTCTGACAGTCCTGCGGGGCGTCAGGCGAGCAGGGAGCGGACGGCGACGGCGGCCGCATCGACGGCATCCGTCACTGCGGCGCCGCGGCGCAGCTCCGCCAGCACTGCACCGGCGAACGCATCGCCGGTGCCCTTGACCGTCGTCGGGATGAGCGGATGCTCCAGCCTCGTCGCGTCCTCGCGAGTCACGACGACGTCGACGAGCGTGGGGCCGCCGGTCGCTGCGCCGCCGCTGATCACGATCCACTCCGTGCGCGGGCCCAGCAGACCCCGGGCCGCGGCCTCGGCATCTGCAGAAGCGTCTGCGCCGCTCAGCAGGCCGAGCTCGAACCCGTTCGGCACGACGCCGGTGGCCAGCGGCAGCATCCGCTCGCGCAGCGCCGGGGCGACGGCGGGGTCGGTGTACATCCCCACGTCAGAATCGCCGAGTGTCGGGTCGACCAGTACGCGCAGGTCAGGTCGACGCGCGAGCAGCGGTTCGAGGGCATCGGCCACGGCATGCACCTGCTCGGGTGATGCGAAGTAGCCGGTGCACACGCTGTCGATCTCATCGAGTGCGCCGAGCGCCTCAAGATCGCGGATGCTGCCGGCCAGCCACTCCGCAGGCAGCGGCGTCGCGTGCACACTCGGGTAGTGCGGCAGGTTGCTCAACACGATGGTGGGCAGCGGCACGACGCGCACCCCCGAAAGCATCGGCAGCACTCCGTTCATGCCGACCGACCCGAAAGCGACTTGGGAGCCGATCAGCAGCACCTCCGCCGGGCGGCGATCCAGCTCCCAGCGGGCGCGGCCGTGCGCCCAATCCGGCTTGCTCGCGGTGCTCACTTCGCGAAGCCCGGCCAGTACTCAGAATCCGGTGTCTGGCGTGCGCCGAAGATCGCCTGTCCGACGCGCACGACCGTCGCGCCCTCTTCGATGGCGGCCTGATAGTCGCCGGACATGCCCATCGACAGCTCACCCGGGCCGACCAGATCGCGCTCACGAGCTTGATCGCGCAGGTCGCGCAGAATGCGGAAGCACTCCCGCACGCGGTCGGTGTCGCTGGTGAACAGGGCGAGGGTCATCAGGCCTTGCACACGCAGACTGTCGTGGTGCTGCAGTGCTTCGAGAAAAGCGAGCGCCTCGCCGGGCTCAAGGCCGAACTTCGACTCCTCGGCGGAGGTGTTCACCTGCACGAAGACATCGAGAGAGCGGCCAGCGGCCTGCAGTCGCCGGTCGAGAGCATCGGCGAGGCGGATGCTGTCCAGCGCCTGGAACTCGTCGGCGAACGCGACGACGTCCTTCGCCTTATTGGTCTGGAGGTGTCCGATGACCGACCAGCGCACGTCTTGGTCGGCGAGGTTCTCGGCCTTGCGCTTGGCTTCCTGCACCTTGTTCTCGCCCAGGTCTACAGCCCCCGCCTCGATCGCCAGCAGCAGTCGCTCCTCGGGGACGGTCTTGCTCACCGACAGCAGACGGATGCCCGCAGCATCCCGACCCGATCTCTCTGCCGCGGCAGCGATGTTCGCTCGCACATCGGCGAGATTCTGAGCGAATTCCTCGACGGAATTCGCCTGGGGATACAGGGCGCGGGCGGGCTGATCGGTCACGCTTCGAGAGTACTCGGCCGACGCCCGCAGCATCCTTTCACCGAGAAAGCACTTCCCGCACGAGAAACCACGTGCGAGGTGGTTTCTCGCGCCGGAAGTGGTTTCTCACGGGGAGGATCGGCCGAGCCAGTAGGCTTCCGACCGTGGCATCCCGAACCAAGAAGAAGCGCACGAGCGGCAACCCGGCCAAGCGACCCGTGATCGAAGCAGGTCCGGTGACGGCCGGCGATTGGATCGGCGCCGCGCGGCTGCGAACCCTGCCGCTGGCGGTCGCCCCCGTGATTCTCGGCACCGGCGCTGCGCAGGTCACCGATCGCAGCCTGCACTGGGTGATCGCCCTCGCCTGCCTGGCGGTCGCGGTGCTGCTGCAGATCGGGGTGAACTTCGCCAACGATTACAGCGACGGCATCCGCGGCACCGACGCCCACCGCGTCGGACCCGCCCGCCTGACGGCATCCGGCAGGGTCCCGGCCAAGCAGGTGCTGATCACCGCGCTGGTCTTCTTCGCGCTCGCCGCGCTCGCCGGCCTCACGATCGTCATCCGCACTCAGCAGTGGTGGATGCTGGCCGTCGGCGCCATCAGCATCGTCGCCGCCTGGTTCTACACCGGCGGCAAGCGCCCCTACGGCTACAACGCGATGGGCGAACTGTTCGTCTTCGTCTTCTTCGGACTGGTCGCAGTGCTCGGCACCACCTGGGTGCAGTCGTTCGCGCTGCCGCTCGAGGCTTGGCTCGCCGCCATCGCCGCGGGACTGTTCGCCTGCGCCGTGCTGCTGGCGAACAACCTGCGCGACATCGACCAGGACCGCGAAGTCGGCAAGCGCACGCTGACTGTCCTCATCGGCAAGCGCGCCACGCAGGTGCTGTTCACGCTGTTCGCGCTCGTGCCGTTCGGCATCGCGGCTTTCTTCGCACTGCTGCTCTATCCGATCGCCTGGCTGTCGCTGCTGGTGCTGCTGGCTGTGATTCCCGCAATCGCCATCGTGTGGTCGTACCGTCAGCCGCGCGAACTGGTGATCGCGCTGAGCCTCACGTCGCTGTCGTCGCTCGCGTACGCCGGATTGATCTACTGGGCGCTGGTCGGCTGAAGACGTCGCGGAGCGATCAGACCTCGGGGTCGGCCCGGTCTTCGATGTCTTCGTCGCTTGCGGCCGCGGTGCGCTGGGCGCGTCGCTCGTACAGTTCCCGCGACGTCTTCGACAACGGGGAGCGCAGGAACAGCAGCGAGATGCTCATGCCGATGAGTGCGGCGAACAGCGCGGCCAGCCACCAGTACTCGCGGAAGATCGGAAAGAAGAACCACATGATCGCGAGGGGCACGAAGAACGCCAGCAACCGCAGCACGGTGTAGACGACAAACGGTGGAAACTTCACCCTCTCAGTGTACGAGCGGGTTCTAGGCGGATGCTGTGGATCGCGCGCGTTCACAGCCGAGCAGTCCGGGCGATGCTGGAGCGATCTAGACTGAGAGCATGGCGCGTTTCCTCATCGTCGGCGCGTTCCTCGCCGCCGTGTTCTGGATCTACAGCGTCGTCGACTGCGCCGCGCAGCCGACGACGCGGCACCGCGGTGTCTCGAAGACGGTGTGGGTGCTCATCGTTGTGCTGCTGCCGGTGATCGGCGGCATCCTCTGGTTCCTGCTCGGACGTCGCCGCGCTGGCGAGTCGAACTCGCAGTACGTGTCTGGCCCCGACGACCGGCCCGACGTGCTGCGAGGCATGGACAAGGCCGAGCAGGATGCTCGGATCCGTCAGCTGGAAGAAGAGCTAGCGCGTCTCGACGACGAAGCTGACGGCGCGGACCCGCGGTCGTGACGTCATCGCCGGCGAGTGACGCGGCGGCCGGGCTCCTCGGCGAGCTCATCGAACACGGGGTTCGTGATCTGGTGCTCTCGCCGGGATCACGCTCACAGGCACTGACGCTCGCCGCGATGGCGCTTGCTCGCGCGGAGGCGCTGCGCGTGCACGTGCGCATCGACGAGCGCGTCGCCGGATTCCTCGCTCTCGGCATCGCTCGCGAGACGGGCCGTCCCGTGCCGGTGATCTGCACATCGGGCACCGCGGCCGGCAATCTGCTGCCAGCGACCATGGAGGCGTTTCACTCCGGCATCCCATTGCTGCTGCTCACCGCCGACCGCCCACCGGAACTGCGCGGGGTCGGCGCCAACCAGGCGAGTATTCAGCCGGGCATTTTCAGCGCATTCGTGCGCATGCAGGTCGACGCGCCGGTGCCCGGTACCGCCGCTGACGGGGATGGCCCGAACACTGCAGCCGGCTGGGCCGGGCTCGGCGCTTCGGCGGTGCGCGCGGCGCTCGGCCTGGACGGCGAGGGCATCTCGGGTGTGCGAGGTCCCGTGCATCTCAATCTTCCGGCCAGGGAGCCGCTGTCGGCAGCTGGCGACGTCACCGCGACCGCCGGTGATCTGCCGGTGCGCGAAGCACCGACGCCCGTCGTCCTCGAGAGAGGTCCCCGAACGGTGGTCATCGCGGGGGCGGATGCGGGAGCGGATGCTGAAGAGCTGGCGCATTCCGGCGGCTGGCCGCTCATCGCAGAGATCGTCAGCGGCGCACGTTTCGGACGCCTGGTGGTGCACGGCTATCGCGAGCTGCTGCGCGCTGACGCACTCGGCGGACGGGTCGAACGCGCGGTGGTCTTCGGGCACCCGACGCTGAGCCGTGAGGTGACGGCGCTGCTGTCGCGCGGCGACGTCGAGGTCGTGGCGGTGCGATCGGGCGGCGAGGCGCTGAATCTCAATCGACGCACGACCCCGGCGGACGCGGTGACCGTTGCTGCAGGTGCAGGCGATCGCGTGTGGCTGGGGGAGTGGATGACCGCTTCCAACGCGCTGGTGATCGACCTGAGTGCGCCTGCTCCCGACCAGGATGGGCTGTATTCGCTCGACAAGGGTGCTCGATTGGGCGCCGTGCGTGCGGAGCTCGATGCGGTGCGCAAGCGCGTCGACCGGGAGATCCTGGTGGATGCCGTGTGGCGTGCCACCTGGCCGCACGACCGGCTCGTGTTCGGATCATCGCGGCTCGTACGCGTGGCCGACCAGGTGCTCGGCGGCAAGAAGGTTCCGGTGCACGCCAACCGCGGACTCGCCGGGATCGACGGCACGATCGCGACCGCCATCGGAATCGCCGCGGCGAGCCAGGCAGAGGGGGCGCCGGGGGCGACCCGAGTACTGCTGGGCGATCTTGCCTTCCTGCACGATGTGGGAGCGCTGATGCTGCCTGCTGATGAGCCTGCGCCGAGGATTCAGGTGATCGTCGGCAATGATGGCGGAGGCACGATCTTCGACGGTCTGGAAGTCGCAGCCTCTGCTCCTGCCGAAGACCTGGATCGTGGGTTCTTCACGCCGCATACTGCGAGTCTGCGTGAGATCGCGGCTGCGTACGGGTGGGAGTTCGCGCATGTCTCGACGAGATCCGTGCTGGATCAGGCGCTGACCTCGCCGATCGTCGGGCCGCAGATCATCGAGGTGCCGCTCGATCGCTGAGCTGCGGGCGAACAGCGGGAGTGCAGCAAGGGAACAGCCGGCTCAGGTCAGCCGATCCGCGATCGTCTCGACATCAGCACTCGCGTAGCGCTCCTCGTCGTCTTCATACAGATCGGTCTTCTGCGGGGCGATCGCCAGCGCCTCCACCGGCGCCGTGTCGGCGAGCACCTCGTCGAGACCCTGCAGTGCGCTGAAGCGCCGAGCCTGGGTGACGACGTTGCGATCGAGCGAACCGGCGAACTTGTTGTAGGCGTCGACGGTGGAGTTCAGGCTCTTGCCGAGTTTGCTGAGGTGCTGGCCGAGCGTGCCCAGTCGCTTGTGCAGCTCCTTGCCGACGGTGAAGATCTGCTGCGCCTCCTGTGCCAGCTGATCCTGCCGCCAGGCGTGGCCGACTGTGCGCAGCAGTGCGATCAGCGTCGACGGCGTCGCGATCACGACATTGCGCTCGAACGCGTACTCGTACAGGGTCGAATCCTCATCGAGCGCGGCCGCGAGGAAGGGCTCCGCAGGCACGAACATCACCACGAACTCGGGTGAGCCGGCAACCACATCCCAGTACTGCTTCGTGCCGAGGTCATCGATGTGTGCGCGCAGATGCCGTGCATGCGCCTTCAGCCGCTGCGCGCGAACGATGTCATCGGTGGCCTCCATCGCCTCGAGGTAGCCGTTGAAGGCCACCTTCGAGTCGACCACGACATGTTTGTCGCCAGCCAGGTGCACCACCATGTCTGGCCGCATCGCACCCTCATCGGTGACGTGGTGCATCTGCTCGACGAAATCCACGTGGTTGACCATCCCCGATGCCTCGACCACGCGCCGCAGCTGCAGTTCGCCCCATCGCCCCCGCACCTGCGGCGCGCGCAGCGCATTGACCAGGTTGCGGGTCTCCGAACCCAGCGTCTCCGAGGTCTGACGCATGAACTGCAGCTGCTCGGCCAGCGCGGCGTTCGCCTCGAGCCGCGACTTCTCGGCCGTCGTCATCTCGGTCTTGACCGTATCGAGGGTCTTCTGGATCGGCTCGATGAGCTGCTGCACGGCATCCTGGCGCTTCTGCAGTTCGGCCGCGCCTTCGCTCTGACTGCGCTTGAGGCGTTCTTCGGCCTGATCGAGAAACGCCTTCGCGTTCTCTTGCAGCGCCTTCTTGCTGAGCGCGTCGAATTCATCGGCCAGGCGCTTCTGATCGGTGCGCAGCTCGTCCAGCCGCTCCACCGCGCGCCGACGTTCCAGGGCGAGGTCAGCCGCGGCCTCATCCCGCACCTCGGCCAACCGCTGCACGTGCTCGGCGCGTGCGTGCTCCAGCCGGGCCTGGGCCTCGCTCTTCGCCGTCTCGACCGCGGCGTCGCCCTGCCTGCGCGCCTCGGCCACCCGGCCGTCGCCGAGTGCGCGCTCTTCGTGCACCCTCGCGGTGATGTCGGCGCGCAGCGCCGCGGCATCCCGTTCCAGCGATTCGACCCGCAAGCGCGCGGTGCTGAGCTCAGCACGCTGACCTGCATCCGCCGACCGGCCGCGCTGGGCGCCCAGCAGGAAGCCGAGCCCTCCAGCCAGCGCCGCGGCCAGCACTGCGACGACGATGACCAGAAGCGAGGTGTCCATGGCTCCGATTGTGCCGGATGCTGCAGACAATGCCGCGAACCCGGCATGATGTCTGCATGAGCAAGCACGATTGGCATGCCACTCCAGACGACCTCCTCAGAGTCGCGCGCGGCTTCGAACTCGCCGCCGTCGACCCCGACGCCACGCCCGGTTTCCGAGGCGACAAGCACGACGGGGTGAAGCTTCTCGCCGCCCGCAGCGACGAGCTCAGCGACCTGCAGGAGCGGCTCTTCGCCGCCAGTCGGGCGGGAACCGCCACAGATGGCGTGCTGCTCGTACTGCAGGCGATGGACTCCGCCGGAAAGGGTGGCATCGTGCGACACGTCGTCGGCGGCGTCGACCCGCAGGGCGTCGAGCTGGCCGCTTTCAAAGCACCGACCCCAGAAGAACTCGCGCACGACTTCCTCTGGCGCATCGAGAAGCGCCTTCCGAAACCGGGGTTCATCGGCGTCTTCGATCGTTCGCACTACGAGGACGTCCTGATCGGAAAGGTCCGCGGTCTCGCCGACGATGCCGAGATCGAGCGCCGCTACGATGCGATCGTCGAATTCGAGAAGCAGGTCGCGGCATCCGGCATCCGCATCATCAAGGTCATGCTGCACATCTCTCGGGACGAGCAGAAGGACCGGTTGATGGAACGACTCGACCGGCCCGACAAGCACTGGAAGTACAACCCCGGCGACGTCGACGAGCGGATGCTGTGGAGCGACTACATGGCCGCGTACCAGACGGTGTTCGACCGCACATCGACCGACTCCGCGCCCTGGTACGTCGTGCCAGCCAATCACAAGTGGTATGCGCGCCTCGCAGTGCAGGAACTGCTGATCAGCGCGCTGGAAGAGATCGATCCGCAGTGGCCGAAGGCTGATTTCGACGTCGAGGTGGAGAAGAAGCGGCTGGCCGCGAGCTGACGCTCAGAGCGGCTTGCGCGCCCGGTGCAGCGCGACGATGCCGAAGGTGAGGTTGCGGTAGGCGACCTCGCTCCAGCCCGCTTCGCGGATCCACGATGCGAGCGTCTGCTGGTCGGGCCAATCGCGGATCGACTCATTGAGGTAGTCGTACGCATCACCGTTCGTGCCGGCGAGACGCGCGACCCTCGGCAGCACCTGCGCGTTGTAGAACCGGTACAGCCCGCGGAAGAGCTTTCCCGGCGGCGTCGAGAACTCGTTGATCACCAGGCGACCGCCGGGCTTCGTCACGCGGTACAGTTCCGCGATCGCCTGCTTCGGCTGCTGCACGTTGCGCAGTCCGTACGACATCGTCACGGCGTCGAACTCGTCGTCGCCGAAGGGCAGCGCCGTCGCATCCGCCTCGACGAAGGTCAGGTTGTGCAGGTGACCGTGTCGGCGGCGGCCTTCGGCCAGCATCCCGGGCGAGAAGTCGGCGGCGACGACCTGCGCCCCGCTCGCCGCGAGCGACGCGGAGGAGGATGCCGTGCCCGCGGCCAGATCGAGAATGCGCTCGCCGCGCTTCGGGGCCACTGCCCGGGTGGCAGCCGCGCGCCACAGCGCGTCATTGCCGAATGTCATCACGGTGTTCGTGCGGTCATAGCCGGCGGCGACCTGATCGAACATGCCGCTCACATGCGAGGGATCTTTGCCAAGGTCGGCGCGGTTCGGCTCAGACGCAGTCATGTGTCGATCCTAGGCGGCGGATGCTGGACGCTTGGCTCGAACAGATCGCCGGGCCAGGACCGAACAGTAAGCTGGAGGGGTGAGCAGCATCCGCCTGGTCGCGCAGACACGCGAGATCCCACCCGTCGAAGATCTGCTGGCCCACACCTCCCCCGTGCGGCCGCTTGCCTGGCTGCGCCGCGGCGATGGTTTCGTAGCCGCAGGCGAGGGGATGGCAGCATCCATCCGCGTCCCCGCCGGGCGCGGCGCCGTCCGCTCAGCGATCATCGCCGACGCGTGGCGCGAACTCGTCGCGAATGCAGAGATCGACGATCTGATCGGGATGCCGGGCACCGGCCTCGTCGCTCTCGGCGCGCTCACCTTCGATGAGGACTCCGCGGCCGACAGCCTGCTGATCATCCCGCAGACGATCATCGGACGCCGCGATGGCCGCAGCTGGATCACACGCATCCGCGACTCGGATGCCGAGTTCGCGCCGGTCGCCGATGCCTCTGCCTATGCGCCGCACTGGGCCGGACGTGTGGGGCCCGGCGCGCAGACGCCGCAGGGGTATCAGGAGTCCGTCCAGCTGGCGCTCGATGAGATCGCCGCAGATGCCTACAGCAAGGTGGTGCTGGCGCGCGACCTGACCGGAACCGTCCCCGGCGACGCGGATCTGCGTCGGCTCGTGCGGGCGCTGTCGAGCGGCTATCCCGACACGTGGACGTTCGCGGTCGACGGGCTCATCGGCGCCAGCCCCGAGACTCTGGTCACCGTGCACGAGCGCACCGTGACCGCGCGGGTGCTTGCCGGCACCACCGCTCGCGGTGCCGATCCGGATGCCGACAATGCCGCATCCGCAGCCCTTGCCAGCAGCGGGAAAGACCTCGACGAACACGAATACGCCGTGCAGAGCGTGCTCGCCTCGCTCAGGCCGCACACGCGCACCCTCGCGGCCAGCGAGCAGCCCTTCACCCTCAAGCTGCCGAACCTCTTCCACCTCGCCACCGATGTCGAAGGCGAGCTCGACGACGGCGCCTCCGCCCTCGATCTGGTCGGAGCGATGCATCCCACCGCCGCCGTCGCCGGTACACCGACCGCCACCGCCGTTGCCGCGATCCGGCGCATCGAACCCTTCGATCGCGGGCGCTATGCGGGCCCCGTGGGTTGGATCGACGCGGCCGGGAACGGCGAATGGGCGATCGCCCTGCGCTGTGCCCAGTTCGCCGAGACCCCCGATTCAGCCTCCGGCGCTCGCCGCGTCACCGCCTACGCGGGGGCGGGGATCGTCGCCGGCAGCGACCCCGAATCGGAGCTGCTCGAGACCCGGGTGAAGTTCCGTCCGCTGGTCGATGCGCTGGCGTGATCGTCTGCCGGGCACCCCTGCAGGGCGCGCGCTTCGGATGCGCTCGGCGATGCGACGGCAGTGCCGCTGGTCGCGGGTAGGCTGGAACACGTGACTTCGAGCCCCGCTTCCCCGGGCACGCGACTTGCGAGCCGTCTCGGCTTCAGCGACCGCGTCTTCCTCGGTCCCGCCGCCCGCCGTGTCGCGTCTCGCATCGAAGACGGACTGGAGCTGGTCGAGGCGGGGTTGGCTGAAGACCTCAAAGTCGCCGATGCCGTTGCGGATGCTGCGGCCCGCTACCTCTACGAGGCGGGCGGCAAACGCATCCGCCCTGTGCTCGCGCTTCTCACAGCCCAGCTCGGCGACGGCAACATCGACGCGGTGATCGACATCGCCAAGGCGCTGGAGCTCACGCACCTCGGCTCGCTCTATCACGACGACGTCATGGATGGCGCTGACACCCGGCGCGGGGTGCCCGCCGCGCACGCGGTGTGGGGCAACAACGTCGCGATCCTCACCGGTGACATCCTGTTCTCCCGGGCCAGTCAGATCATGTCGCGCCACGGCGATCGTGCGATGCAGCTGCAGGCAGACACCTTCGAGCGGCTCGTCCTCGGCCAGATGCACGAAACCGTCGGGGTGCAGCCGGGCGATGACCCCATCGAGTTCTACATTCAGGTGCTCGCCGACAAGACCGGCTCTCTGATCGCCGCGGCCACCGAAGGCGGCGTGATCTTCTCGAACGCTCCGACCGAGTTCGAGGCGCCGATGCGGGCGTACGGCGAGAAGGTCGGGGTGGCGTTCCAGCTGCTCGATGACGTCATCGATCTGTCGGCCGATCCCGCTGAGACCGGCAAGGTGCCAGGCACCGACCTGCGTGCCGGCGTGCCGACCATGCCCTCGCTGCTGCTGAAGACCAGCATCCGCCCGGAAGACATCGAGCTCGCTCGTCGAATCGACGACGGCGTCGCGAGAATCGCAGACGGCGCCGACCCGGCGATCCTCGACGAGCCCCTCAACGAACTGCGAGACCATGCCGCCACCGAGCGCACCATGGAACTCGCCCGCACCTGGACGACCGATGCGATCGCCGCCCTCGAACCACTGCCCAAGGGCACGGTTCGCGATGCGCTCACGCGGTTCGCCGAGAATCTCGCTGATCGCAGCAGCTGACGGAAGGAACCCCATGACGAAGCTCAAACTGGCCATCGTCGGGGCAGGACCGGCGGGCATCTACGCCGCCGACATCCTGCTCAAGGCCGAGCGGAAGTTCGACGTCTCGATCGACCTGTTCGAGCACCTCCCGGCGCCCTACGGTCTGGTGCGCTACGGCGTCGCCCCCGATCACCCGCGCATCAAGGGGATCATCAATGCGCTTCGCGACGTTCTCGACCGCGGTGATATCCGACTCTTCGGAAACGTGCACTTCGGCACCGACATCACGCTGGAAGACCTCAAGCGGCACTACAACGCGGTGATCTTCGCGACCGGTTCGGTGCGCGATTCCGGCCTCGACATCCCCGGGATCGACGCCGAATGCTCCTACGGCGCGGCGGAGTACGTCAGCTGGTTCGACGGTCACCCCGACGTGCCGCGCGAGTGGTCGCTGGATGCCGCATCCGTCGGCGTCATCGGCAACGGCAACGTCGCCCTCGATGTCTCGCGGATGCTGGCCAAGCACGCCGACGACCTGCTCGTCACCGAGGTGCCGGACAATGTCTACAACGGGCTCAAGGAGAGCGCGGTCACCGACGTGCACATCTTCGGCCGCCGTGGACCCGCGCAGGTGAAGTTCACGCCCCTCGAACTGCGCGAGCTCGGTGAGCTGCGCGATGTCGACATGGTCGTGTACGACGAGGACTTCGACTACGACGAGGCATCGGAGCAGGCGGTGGCCAGCAACAAGCAGGTCATGGTGATGAACCGCATCATGCAGTCGTGGCGCAAGCTCGACTCGGTGAACAACGCCGGCGGCACAGCATCCCGCCGTCTGCACATGCATTTCTGGGCGCGCCCCGTCGAGGTCAAGAAGGACGAGAACGGCCGTGTCGCCGCCCTCGTCTACGAGCGGACGAAATCGGATGGCGCCGGCGGCGCCGTCGGCACGGGCGAGTTGCGCGAGATTCCGATGCAGGCGCTGTACCGTGCAGTCGGATACTTCGGATCGCCGCTGCCCGGCGTGCCGTTCGACAAGAAGCACGGCGTCATCCCGAACCGTGAGGGGCAGGTGCTCGAGACGAAGTCGAACCAGCGTGTTCCCGGTATCTACGCCACGGGGTGGATCAAGCGTGGCCCCGTCGGCCTGATCGGCCACACGAAGTCGGATGCCATGGAGACCGTGAGTCACCTCATCAACGATCAGGGCTCGTGGTGGCAGCCGGAAGATCCGTCCGATGAGGCGATTCCTGCGCTTCTCGAAGCGCGTGGCGTGGAGTGGACCGATCTCGAAGGCTGGCACCGGCTCGACGCCCATGAGATCGAACTCGGCGGCCCGCAGGAGCGCGCGCGCGTGAAGCTGGTGCCGCGTGAAGAGATGGTCCGCATCTCTCGAACCGACTGATCGCGTGGCATGCACCCGGATAGGGTGAAGCGCATGGGGGAGTGGATTCCAGACGTCCTCGGTGACGGGTTCATGCAGCAGACCCTGCCGCTCGGGGAGGATTCCGAGGGCGAGATCGTCGCAACAGTCGTGCGCGCGCTGCCGGAGCCCGCACCGTGGTGGCGGTTCGGTGCGGATGCGCGCCCACTCGCTGGTGTCGACGTGCTGTATGTGCACGGCTGGTCCGATTACTTCTTCCAGAAGCGCCTTGCGCGGTTCTGGACGTCACGGGGAGCCCGTTTCTTCGCGCTCGATCTGCGCAAGTACGGGCGCAGCCTGCGCGCCGGGCAGACTCCCGGCTACATCACGGACCTCGCCGAGTACGACGATGACATCGCCGCGGCGCTCGACGCGCGGGGGGATGCCGTCGGCCGGCGACTGGTGCTCCTCGGCCACTCCACCGGTGGGTTGATCCTCAGTCTGTGGGCGGCACGGCATCCGCGTCAGGTCGACGCGCTCGTGCTGAATTCGCCGTGGCTGGAGTTCCAGCTCGGCGTCGCCCGCGCTGCGATCGCGCCGATGGTGGAGTTGAGGGCACGGTGGTCGCCGATGGATGCTGTGCCGCAGGTGGATCTCGGTTTCTATACGCGTGCGCAGCACGAGGTCGCCGACGACTCAGACCCCGTCGAGGTGAACCTCGAGTGGCGTCCGGAGCAGTCGATGGCGGTGCATGTGGCATGGCTGCACGCGGTGCTCGCCGGTCATGCAACGGTGTCGCGTGGACTGGCGATACCGGCGCCCACGTGCGTGCTGCTGTCCGCGCGCTCGGCTGTGCCCACCCGATGGTCGGAAGAGCTCACGCGTGCCGACAGCGTGCTCGTGGTCGACGACATTGCCAGGGCGGCATTGAAGCTCGGCCATTCGGTCACCGTCGAGCGCATCGACGGCGCGCTCCACGACGTGTTCCTCTCCGCGCACGATGCCCGCGAAGAGGCTTATGCCCGGCTTGGCCGCTGGGTCACCGGGTGGGCTGCCTCCTAGCCGCCGTCGACGGACTCAGACCCGATCCCGCACCACTCGCGCTGTCGCGCCGGGGTCGAGGCGGTGCATGACAGATTCCGGAACGATGACGAGGCGGGAGTCAGGCAGTTCGGCAGCCAGCCGGTCGGCGGCGGCGACCAGGACCGGGAAGGTCTGAGCGCCGCGCAGGATCGTGACCGGCGGGTGCACCGACAGCATCGCTGCGGTCGGCGTGGATACCCTTGCGGTCAGTTCGGCGTCATAGACGGTCGACTGCGCGAGCGGCACGAGTGATGCGAACTGCTCGCTCTGGCGGATGCTGTCCACCATCTGCCGCGGAAGCCCCACGGCCTCCAGCTGGAATGTGACGACCGCCTCGGCGCTGCGTCCTTCGTCGACGAGCTGCTGCAGCCGCTGTGGAAGGTCCGCGGCGGGCTCCTCGACCCCGAATCGGAAGGGAGGCTCAGAGAGAAAGAGCGCGCGAATCGGAACGCCCCGTGACGCGGCGAAGAGCGCGAGCACAGCGCCAGATGAGTGTCCGAGCACGATCGCGTCGCCGCCGACGGCCTCGATCACCGCCGCGAGATCATCGGCTTCGTCTTCGGGCTGAGATCCGCGCTTGTCACCGCTGGTACCTCGTCCGCGGCGGTCCATCGTGATCGCACGGAACCCGACATCGGCGAGGGCGCTCGCCAGAGCGTCGCCGTCTGCAGCCAGCGAGAATGCGCCGCCGACGATCACGACGGCGGGTCCGGTGCCCAGCTCGTTGAACGCTATCGCCGTTCCGTCGCCAGAGGTCACTGTGTCCATGCGTCTAAAAGACCACGGAGCGCCGAGACGCGCAAGAGCGATCGACGATGTATCGGAATAGCCGGCCGGGCTGGCTGGGTCTTCCGTCTGCCGCGGGTTCGGTCAGCGGTAGTTGATGAACTGCAGGTCGACGTCGAGGTCGCTGCCCTTGAGCAGGGCGATCACCGACTGCAGATCGTCACGGCTCTTCGACTGCACGCGCAGTTCATCGCCCTGAATCTGGCTCTTCACGCCCTTGGGGCCCTCATCACGGATCAGCTTGCTGATCTTCTTCGCGTTCTCGCTCGAGATGCCGTCCTTGAGGCTGGAGACGATGCGGTACTCCTTGCCGCTCGCGAAGGGCTCGCCGCTGTCGAGGCTCTTCAGCGAGATGCCGCGCTTGATCAGCTTCGACTGGAAGACGTCCAGCACCGCCTTCGCGCGCTCCTCGGAGTTCGCCTTGATCAGGATGTCATCGCCGCTCCACGCGACAGAGGCATCCGTGCCCTTGAAGTCGTAACGCTGCTCGACCTCCTTGCGGGCCTGGTTCAGGGCGTTTTCGGCCTCCTGATGATCCACCTTCGAAACGATGTCAAAAGAACTGTCAGCCATGGAGGCAGTCTATCGAGAATGGCCATCATGGAAGCGCTTCCACAACAAACGTCGCCCCGATTCTCTGTCACAGGTTGATATCAGTGGCACCACTCATTGCGATCCTGGCCTCCGGCCATGCATACTGTAAGCGCTTGCATACCCGCAGGTCCCCAGCATCGAGAGAGGCAACACCAATGAAGGTGACCATGAGAAACATCCTCGCGTTCGGCGCCATCGCAGCGACGTCGGCAATCGTCCTGGCCGGCTGCTCATCCAGCGAACCGGGCACAGAACCAGACAAGAAGCCCGACTTCGCGGGCCAGATCACCGTCTGGGTGGATGCTGACCGCGCTGGCGTCCTCGAGGATGCCGCCAAGGAGTTCACCAAGGACACCGGCGTGAAGGTCACGCTCGTGCAGAAGGAATTCGGCGAGATCCGCGATCAGTTCGTCCAGCAGGCACCCACGGGCAAGGGCCCTGATGTCGCCGTCGGCGCGCACGACTGGCTCGGCGTTCTCGTCGACAACGGCGTCGCCGCTCCGGTGGAGCTCGGCGACAAGGCCGGCGACTTCGAGAAGGTCGCCGTCGACGCATTCAGCTACGACGGACAGGTCTACGGCGTGCCGTACGCCATTGAGAACATCGGCTTGCTGCGCAACACCGACCTCGTCGACGAGGCTGCGACCGACTTCGACGACCTGATCGCCAAGGGCAAGGCCGCGGGCACCGACTACGCGTTCCTGGTCGGACTCGACCCGGAACAGGCCGACCCTTACCACCTGTACCCGTTCCAGACATCGTTCGGCGCTCCGGTCTTCGGCCAGAACGACGACGGCAGCTACAACGCTGACGACCTGCAGATCGGCAACGACGGCGGCACGCAGTTCGCCTCGTGGCTGGCCGAACAGGGCAAGGCCGGCGTATTCAACACCAACATCACCGGCGATCTCGCCAAAGAGAACTTCCTTGCCGGCAAGTCGCCGTTCTTCCTCACCGGTCCGTGGAATGCTCCCGCTGCGGTCGAGGCCGGCCTTAACATCGCCGTCGACCCGATCCCGTCCGCGGGCGGTCAGGACGCTCAGCCTTTCGCCGGCGTGCAGGGCTTCTTCCTCAGCGCCGAGAGCAAGAACAAGCTCGCCGCGAACGAGTTCCTGCTGAACTACATCGGCTCCGAGAAGGTGCAGACGGCTCTGTATGAGGTCGGTGGCCGTGCTCCGGCTCTGTCAACCGCTTTCGACGCCGCGGTCAAGGGCGACCCGATCACTGCCGGCTTCGGCGAGGTCGGCGCCAACGCCGTGCCTATGCCCAGCATCCCCGAGATGGGTGCTGTGTGGCAGTTCTGGGGCGTCACCGAGGCTGCGCTGATCAACGGTTCGGGCGGCGACCCGGCTGCTCTCTGGAGCAAGATGGCCGCCGACGTTCAGGACGCGATCAGCAAGTAGGCAGCGGCGCGGGGTGGTGGCCAGCGGCTGTCACTCCGCCCGTTCTGCTCTGTCTCACTTACAGATACCTGACAGCACCGAGGACAGCCGATGACGATCACCGACGATCACGATCCCTCCACCACCGCACCTCCCACGAAGCGAAGTCGTCGTGCTGCCCGCATCGCCGAGGCGGCGGGCGGCGGCTGGGGCCTGGTACTGACCAAGATCGTCGTGCTGGGGCTCATCGTCGCCCTTGCGCTGTACGCCGCTCTGGTGCTCATCCGCATGGATCAGGGGGTGCCGGCGATCATCGTGCTGGCGGTCGCCGCGCTGGCGGTGTGGATCTACTTCGGACGAGGCCGTCTGCCCGCCAAGTACCTCATGCCGGGGCTGATCTTCCTGTTCGTCTTCCAGGTTTTCGCCGCCTTCTACACCGGCTACGTCGCCTTCACGAACTATGGCACCGGGCACAACAGCACGAAAGAAAGCGCGGTCAACGCGCTCATGCTCTCGGCTCAGGAGCGCGTACCGGACTCCTCGTCATACGGACTGACCATCGTCGAACAGCTCGGTGAGTTCTCATTCCTGGTGACCGCGCCCGACGGCGACGTGCTCCTCGGCGGCGACGAACGACCGCTCGAAGAGGTCGACGGTGCGGATATGGACGGCGGCAAAGCCGTGGGGTTGAACGGCTACACGACGCTCGACTTCGGCGGCATCGTCGCCAACCAGGAGCAGCTGGCCGCGATGTCAGTGCCGATCAGCGACGACCCGAATGACGGTTTCCTGCGCACCCCTGATGGCTCCAGCGCGTACGTGTACACCTCCAAGCTCAGCTACGACGACGCCGCCGGCACCATGACCGACACCCGCAGCGGTGTCGTCTACTCCGATATCGGCACCGGCGCGTTCACGGCATCCGATGGCACCGAGCTCAAGCCCGGCTGGCAGATCGTCGTCGGGTTCGACAACTTCACCCGCGCGTTCTCCGAGGAGTCGATCCGCGGTCCCTTCCTGTCGGTGCTGGTGTGGACGTTCGTCTTCGCCTTCCTGTCGGTCTTCACCTGCTTCGCGCTCGGGCTGTTCCTGGCGATCGTCTTCAACGACCCGCGGATGAAATCGAAGAAGTACTACCGGGTGGTGATGATCCTCCCGTACGCGTTCCCCGGGTTCCTCTCCGCGCTGGTCTGGGCTGGAATGATGAACCAGGAGTTCGGATTCCTGAACGTGGCGGTGTTCGGGGGAGCAGACATCCCCTGGCTGACCAATGAATGGCTCGCGAAGGCCAGCATCATCCTGGTGAATCTGTGGCTCGGGTTCCCCTACATGTTCCTCATCTGCACCGGCGCCCTGCAATCGATCCCCGAAGACGTGCAGGAAGCCGCGCGCGTCGACGGAGCGAACGCCTGGCAGGTGTTCCGCTCGATCAAGCTGCCGCTGCTGTTCGTCGCGGTCGCTCCGCTGCTGATCTCGTCGTTCGCCTTCAACTTCAACAACTTCAGCCTGATCTACATGCTCACCGGCGGCGGTCCGCGCGATGTCACCGCCGGCGTCAATGTCGGTGCCACAGACATCCTCATCACCATGGTCTACAAGGTCGCCTTCGTCGGATCGAGCTCCGACTACGGTCTGGCGAGCGCCTTCTCGATCATCATCTTCATCCTCGTCGCGACCATCTCGGTCATCGCGTTCCGGCGCACCAAGGCCCTGGAGGATCTGAACTGATATGAGCACTTCGCAGACCACAGCATCCGCAACCTCCGCGATCGTCACCGCGGGAGCCGGCACCTCGGGCGTGCCCGGCGAGGGCAGGGAGCCGCGGCGACCGTTCCGGAAGTACTTCCGCGAGACCGGTTGGCGACACCTCGTCGGCCTGGTGGCATCGGCTTTCGCCCTGTTCCCGCTGCTGTACGTGCTCAGCGCGTCGCTGAATCCCGGCGGCACGCTGCTGACGGCGAACTCGCTGTTCAGCAACGTCAGCATCGAGAGCTACATCGCGCTGTTCCAGAGCGAACGGCACCCCTACGGCTCATGGTTCATGAACACGCTCATCATCGGGCTGATCACCGCGGTGTTCACCGTGCTGCTCGGCGCGCTCGCCGCGTACTGCTTCTCGCGGATGCGGTTCACCGGGCGTCGCTTCAGCCTCACCGCGCTGCTGGTGGTGCAGATGTTCCCGCAGATGCTGGCGATGGTGGCGATCTTCCTGCTGATGGTGACCATCAGCGACGTCTTTCCGGCGATCGGTCTGAACTCGCAGATCGGGCTGATCATGGTCTACCTCGGCGGTGCACTCGGGGCGAACACCTACCTCATGTACGGATTCTTCAACACCGTGCCCGCTTCCATCGACGAGGCCGCGAAGATCGACGGCGCCGGGCATGCGCGCATCTTCTTCACGATCATCCTGCGTCTGGTCGCACCGATTCTCGCGGTGGTGGGACTGCTGAGCTTCATCGGCACCTCCAGCGAGTTCGTGCTGGCGAGCGTGATCCTGATCGACCCCGACAAGCAGACCCTCGCGGTCGGTCTGTACAAGTTCGTCTCCGACGAGTTCTCCAAGAACTGGAGCGTCTTCGCCGCCGGTGCCGTGCTCGCCGCGATCCTGCCGGTCGCGCTGTTCCTCGCGCTGCAGAAGTACATCGTCGGCGGGTTGACCGCCGGCAGCGTGAAGTAGCGGATGCTGGTTACGCCCGTCCATCTGAAAGGCCACTGACATGACTGCGCTGCTTCCTCACCACGACGGCTCGCCGCTCTACGTCTCGCACGACGCGCCCGCACTCGGCGACGTCGTCATGGTGCGGCTGCGCGTGCCCACCGGATACGGGCCGCTGCGCGCGGTGCGGACGCGCTCGAACCCCGACCACGAGCCGGAGTGGACGGATGCTGTCGCGATCGGCACGACGGATGGATGGGACTGGTGGCAGGCGCCCATCACGGTCCGCAACCCGCGCCACGGCTACCGATTCGTGCTGATCCACGATGACGGCACAGTCGTTTGGCTCAATCAGACCGGCCTGCATCGCGGCGAGACCCTCGATGCCGAGGATTTCGCACTGGTCGCGAACCCTGCTCCGCCGGCATGGCTGTACGAGTCGGTGATGTACCAGGTGTTCCCCGACCGGTTCGCGCGCTCCGCGCAGGCCGATCAGCATCCGACTCCCGAGTGGGCGATCGCCGCTGAATGGACCGACCCGGTCGACCCGGTCATGCCCGGACGCTCGCAGCAGTTCTACGGCGGTGACCTGCCCGGCGTCATCGAGCACCTCGACCACCTCGTCTCGCTCGGCGTGAATCTGCTGTACCTCACCCCGGTGTTCCCTGCCGCGTCCAATCACCGTTACGACGCCGCCAGCTTCGATTCCGTCGATCCGCTCCTCGGTGGCGACGACGCGTACGTGCGGCTGATCGAAGAGGCGCACGCCCGTGGCATCCGCGTCATCGGCGATCTCACCAGCAACCACTCCGGCGATCGGCACGAATGGTTTCAGGCGGCCTTCGGCCATCCGGGGGCTGCGACCGAGAGCTTCTACTACTTCACCGATGATGGCAATACCGAATACGAGACCTGGCTCGGAGCCTCGACGCTGCCGAAGTTCGACTGGTCGTCGCCCGAACTGCGCGAGCGCTTCGTCTCCGGTGAGAATTCGATCGTCGAGAAGTGGCTGCGGCCGCCCTATTCGATCGACGGCTGGCGCATCGACGTCGCGAACATGACCGGGCGTCTCGGCGACGTCGATCTGAACGCCGAGGTGCGGCAGCTGTTCCGCGAGACGATGCTGCGCATCAACCCGGATGCGATTCTGCTCGGCGAATCCACCAATGACGCCGCCACCGACCTGCAGGGCGATGGCTGGCATGGCGCGATGACCTATCCCTCGTTCACGCGCCCCGCGTGGGGCTGGCTCAGTGAACCCACGGATCGGCCGTATCTCACGGCCGAGGGAGAGGAGCGCACCGAACCGTGGTTCTTCGGGCAGCCGATCGGTGGCATCCCGCGGTACACGGCACGCGACTTCGCCGACGCGGTGGTGCGGTTCACCGCCGGCATCCCGTGGCGGGTGCGCCTGGGCAACATGCAGCCGCTCGACACCCACGACACCGGACGGTTCGCGACGAACGCGGCGCCCGGGGCGGTGCCGGTCGCGGTCGGACTGTCGATGACGCTGCCGGGATTGCCGGTCGTGTTCGCCGGCGATGAGTTCGGGCTCACCGGTGCCGACGGCGAGGCGAGTCGCACGCCGATGCCGTGGGGAACGGAGTCGGATGCCGGGGTCGCCGAGCGATTGGAGCTGTACCGCGGTCTGGTGGGACTGCGCCGACGGCATCCGGTGCTCGGCACGGGCGGCATGCGCTGGCTGCACGTGGATGACGCGACGGTGGTCTTCGTCCGCGAGAGCGCAGATGAGTCGGTTCTGGTGCTCGCGACACGGGGGGATGCTGATCTCGAGCTGCCCGCCGGAGCGCTCGCCGGGCCGGCTGAGGCCGAGTCGCTGGTGGGCGACGCGACGCTTGCCGTGGCATCCGACGGTGCGGTGATGCTCGCGGCCGACGGCCCGGCCTTCGCCGCGTGGAGCCTGCCCGGCGTCCCCGCCCCCGCCGCCTGACGCACCGCGTCGCCCCGCCGCCGATTCCCGGCACCCCCGCCCGCCGCCGCGCAGTACCCGCGAGAAACCACTTCCCGCACGAGAAACCACGTGCGCGGTGGTTTCTCGCACAGAAAGTGGTTTCTCGACTGCGGGGCAACGCGCGTGCCTGCGAGAGCGGCCGCTGTCGCGGGCTTACGGTGAGGGCATGGCAGCACGGGTGGGAGGACGCAATCTGGCACTGAGCTGGATCGTGGGCATCCTGTGCGCGGGCATCGTCGGCGCACTGGTGTGGCTTTCGCTGCCGGCCGGGCCCGGACTGTTCGACGTGGTCACGCACCTTCTCGACAGCACGATCCCCGGCTGATGGACGGCTTTCCGCCCGTTCCGGTCACAAATCAGTACCAGGCGGGCAACACTTCGGCACGCCTGCGGCCCGTGCCGCCGCGCGGGAGTTAGCCTCGCACTGCATCTATCCAGGAGAGGCGACCCCATGAGCGACCCAGAGGTTCCCGACAACGAACAGCCCGCAGGCGTCGACGACGTCGTCGGCAGCGCCAATGAGGGACTCGACGCCGCCGCGGCGGCTCGTGCCGACGTAGCTGGCACGGACAGCGTGACGAACGCCGTCGACCCCGATCTCGCAGCCTTCGAAGCAGCCGAGCAGGATTACCCCGGCACGTTCGGTGGGTCCCGTGACGCCGCTGCGGATGCCGCGCAGGTCGCCCCTGGTGAGCCCGCCGACGCCAGCGCCGTGTCCGAGCCGGCCTGGTCCCCCGCGGCGGCGCCCGCTGACGAGCCGGTAGCGGCCGAACCAGACTGGGCGACGGCCCCGGAAACGGCTGCCGAGCCTGCCGCCGAATGGCCCGCTCCCACCCCCGATGAGCGCACCGCGCAGTGGCCCGTCGCAGACGACGCCTACGCCGACCGGTCAGCGCCGGCCGCATCCGAAGAGCCGCTGACCACTCCCACCGTCGCAGACACCGCGTATGCGAGCGAAGGTGCCGCGGCCGCATCCGCTGCTCAGACACAGGTCGTCCCCTCCGAGCCCTACGGTGCGGCTGCGCCGCAGCCGATCTTCGTGCAGGCTCCCGAGGCACCCCGTGAACTCGGCAACCGCGGAGCCGCGGGTGCGATCGGCCTCATCGCCACCGTCTGCTTCGCCGTGCTCTCCCTCGGTGCGATCATTGGTCTCGGCGCGCTGAACGGCGACGTCACCGGTGCGAACATCGGCACCGCAGCACTCGCGCCGCTGACCACCTGGTCGTTCTGGGTTCCGGTGGTCGTCTTCTTCCTCGCGTTCTGGCTTCTGGGCGCGTTCGTGAACCGCGCGCGCTGGGGCAAGTGGGTCATCTTCGGCCTGCTCGTCGCTGCGGCGACCTATGGTGGCCACCTGCTCGGCCAGCTTTTCCAGGCGCCGTTCTGGCGGCTCACCGCGACGGAGTCGGTCGACCTGGTCAGTGAGCAGCTGCTTGCACCGCTCGCCATCGCTGCTTTCCTGTTTGCGCGTGAGCTCACCATCTGGTTCGGTGCGTGGGTCGCGAAGAGCGGCGCGCGCAAGAAGGTGCTGAATGCCGAAGCCCAGGCAGAATACGAGCGCACCCTCGAAGCGGGGCCCGCTGCGCTACGGTGACAACATGACCATCAGAGACCCCCACGGCCCCGCGCCGGAGGGGGTCTCTGCCGTTCTGGCGCTGGTGATCGGCTTCGCATCATTCGCAGCCCTCGCCATTCTCGGGCTCGGGATGCTGACGTTCTTCGCCGACATCGACATCATCGCCGTGCCGGGGCTCGACATCTGGCCCGGCATCGTCGGCATGGTCATCGCGATCGCCGTGTTCAGCGGGATGCTGTGGCCGGTGCTGGTGCGCGAGCGGCCGCATTTCCCGTCGGTGATCCTCGTCGCGATCATCACGGTCATCGCGCACGTGGCAACGGTGTGGGTGAGCGCACTGCTGAGCGGGGCGACTGCCGTGCAGGCATCGGATGCTGCCGCGCAGCTGGTGACGCGCGGTTCGAGTGCGGTCGTGCTCGCCGCAGCCCTCGTCGCGGCGTGGATCGCCGTCGCGCTGCGGCGCACGCAGGCGAATCCGCCGCGCTGGCCCTGGGAGCGCAACGAAGAGGAGTAGCGGCGCTTCGGCCCTGATTCCGCGCCCTTTTGCGCACCGCGCCGTACTCTGGAGCGGTGGAGAGATCACTGGAGACCCAGGTGGGCCTGGCCGTCGAGGCCTGGTTGCGCTGGGTGCCCCGCTGGGAGCCCTCCACACACCGCGGCCGCGCGGCCCCGTGCCGGCGATGCCTCGGATCGCCGATTCTGTCCGCAGCGGGCATCGGCGCGAACGTCCCGCACGGCGTGCAGCACGGACTCTCCACCCGCATCAAATCGATCGTCGATCACGCTGTCGCCGAGTACACCGCGCGCAACCTGCCGATGCTCCAGGCCGAACTCGATCAGCAGGCCGAGCGCAATCGCGCCCGCGCCTATCGCCCGGCAGAGGGGCTCGACCCGGAATACGAGGGGATGCCGCTCGATCCTGATCCGATGCCGGGGGCGCCTTTCCTCTTCACGATCGCTGGCATGGCTGACGATGCCGCCGCTGAGCTGCCCGCACTGCCGCCGCTGACAGACGAGGCGAAGGCCGCGCTGCGCCAGGAGGTCGCGCTCGCCGATGACTACGCGAACATGGTCGGGCGTGAGATCTGCTCGCTGATGCTGCGTCACCGCCTTGCCGTGCAGTCGGCGATCTCGCAGTACGTCGAACCGCAGATCGAGGCGATGCTGTCTGAGCTGAGCGAAGCGCTGGACTCGCCCTTCGATCCGGACACGCCCTAGCGCCCGCGCGAAGCGCGCCGCACGTCGTGGCTGAGCAGTCACGCTGGGAATCGCCTGCATCGGCTTGAATCTCACACGACCGCATGGCTATCGTTTATCGATAGATAAGTATTGTCTCTCGATAGGAGCACCATGCAGCCCCTCGCCACAGTCCTGCTCCGCGGATTGATCGCGGTTCTGATCGCGCTGCTTCTGTTCGTGCAGCTGATCATGATCCCCGCGGTCGCGGCAGAGACCTCCCGCCGCAATCCCGACCTCGCATATCTCGAGGTACCGGGGATCATCGGCGCAGTGCTCTTCCTGGTGCTGGTCGAGGTCGTGCTGGTGTGCGTGTTCGTGCTGCTCTCGCTGGTTCGAGCCGATCGGATCTTCAGCTCGCAGGCGTTTCGGTACGTCGACGTCATCATCGGCACGATGCTGGCATCCGCCGTGCTGCTGGTCGCGTCGTTCATCGTGCTCGCCACGGGGCGCGCGGTGAACCCGGGAATCCTCGTGCTCGCCGTGTTCGGTGTGGTCGTGAGCCTCTCGCTGGCGCTGCTGGTCGGCGTCATGCGCGGGCTGCTGCGCAAGGCGCTGGAACTCGAGCAGGACCTCTCCGAGGTGGTCTGATGCCCATCGTGATCGATATCGACGTGATGCTGGCTCGCCGCAAGATGAGTGTGCAGGAGTTCGCCGATGCCATCGGCATCACCCCCGCCAACGTCGCGGTGCTCAAGAACGGCCGCGCGAAGGCCGTGCGCTTCACCACGCTGGACGCGATCTGCCGGGTGCTGGATTGCCAGCCCGGCGACATCCTGCGTCGCGTTCCGGAGGACGAAGGATGAACGCGGGGTGGATGCCGGATGCCATCGCCCGCCTGAGCGATGCGCGCACCTGCCCGGTGTGCGAGGCCGCGGAGCTGGTCGACTGGCGCTGTCCGCACTGCGGCGCCGATGTCACAGGGCACGCGGGGACGGAGCTGTGGCGCGCGTCGGCATCTGCCGCCGAGTCGCTGCGCACCCGTGCCGTTCTGCTGGCCCGAGTTCCGCGCGCGGTCCCTGCTCTTGCGGGTCCTGTCGCTGCGGGCCCTGCCCCGACTCTCTCCACCGCCGCAAGCGCAGCCATCCCGGGCCGCTCGATGCGGTCCGATTCTGCGGCCGTCACCACCACAGCCGCGGCGCGCCCTGCGACAGACGGCGCCAGTCTGCAGTCCGTCCTCGCGACCGCCGGGGCCGCACTGTTCGCCGTCGCGGCGATCGTGTTCACCTTCTTCAACCCCGATCTGGCAGACCGCGGGGTGCGCAACTGGATCATCGGAGCTGTGACGCTGGCATTCCTCGGCGGAGCGTGGCTGCTCGCTCGGCGTCGCCTGCAGTTCTCCGCCGAAGCCGTCGGCGGCCTTGCCCTGGTGTTCGTGGGGCTGGATGTGCACGCGGTAGCCAGTTCGGTCACCGGCATCGACGCAGGCTGGGCTTCCGCCTCCGTAGCCACCGCCGTCGCCGGTGCGCTGATGCTCGCCGCGGCGCTGCGCGCCCGCATCCGGATCTGGCTGTGGACCTCTCTCCTCGCGCTCGCCGTGGCACCCGCGATGCTCGGCTTCGCATCCTCGAACGATACGGCCGCTGCACTGGGGGCCGCGGCATCCGCGTTCGCCGCAACCGGACTGATGGCGCTGCTGCCACGGTTCGCCGCCCGGTTCCCGGCCCGCATCGCAGGCGGTCACGAGGCGGTGGCCGCCCCGCGCACCGCGGGCCCCGTGCCGACGGCGGATGCTGTGGACCGCGCCATCTCGACGCGCCGCGCTCTGGCAGGCGAGGCCGCGGCCCTCACCGTGCTGCAGATCGTCGTCACGATGCTCTCGGCCCTGCGGGTGGTGTTCACCGGAGCGGAGCCGCTCGCCATCGCGACCGTGCTCGCAGTGCTGGCGGTGCACGCCGTGCTCGCGGCCGTGCGCACGATTCCTCGGGTGTGGGCGTTCCTGGGCGGCGTGCTCGTCGTGTCGGCAGGCGCGTTCTTCGCATCCGCCCTGCCGGCTGCAGGCGCAGTGGAACCGGAGTGGGCCATCGCCGTGGTGCCCGCCGGTGCCGTTCTGGCACTGCTGGTCTGCGCGATCGTGCCGCTGCCGCGGCGGACCCCGCGCATCCCGATGTCGGTCGGCGCGGGCCTCGTCGCCGGCATGACCAGTGCGCCCGCGGTCCTCTACGGGGCGCTCGTCGGAAGCGACCTGCTGCGCGTCGTGGGAGCGCGAGCGGAGACCGGCGCGCTCTCGGCCGACCACGGGCCAGTGTTCGGCTCCACCACCTGGCCGCTGATCCTTGGTCTTGCGGTGATATCGACGGGTTTCGGAGTCTTCGCGCTGCTGGCTCGGCGCCGCGTCGGCATCCGTCCGCTGCGTCTCGCGGCTCTCATCGTCGCCGCACTGTATGCGATCGCGTCCACGCTGACTCTCGCGGCGTCCCATGTGCTGCCGCTGCAGATGAGCATCGCTGTGCTGCTGGTGATCGCGTCGACGATCGCGGCGGTACTCGCCCGCGGGCGGACCGGTGGCGCCACGATCATCCGCGTGCTGCTGGTCATCGGCTGCCACCTCGCACTGCTGGTTGCGGTGGCTCTGGCCTGGCAGGATCGCACGTTCGTTCCAGCAGCGGGCATCGCCACGCTGCTCGCGCTCGCCGTGATCGCGCGGGCGATTCCCACGTCGTCGCGATTCGTCCATGTCGGAGTCGGATACGGCTACGCGCTGGTGCTGGTGGGCACCGCGCTCTCCATGGCTGGTGTCGGCGGCATCGCCCTGCTGTGCCTGACCACCTCGGCGGGACTGCTCGGCGCTGTCGTCGCGACGTTCGTGCCGCGAGTCGGGGCGCGGAACTGGCAGGCCATGCTCGTCGTCGCCTCCGTGCCGTTGGCGATCGGCATCGTTCAGGTCATGTTCGAACGCAGCGGCTGGACGGCGCTGTCGACCGGGCTGATGTTCGTGCTGGCGCTGGTGCTGCTGCTCACCCGGCGCAAGGGGCTGACGATCGTCATCCGCACCCTCGCCGCAGGAGCTCTCATCCCGGCGCTGGCCGTCGTTATCCTCAGCCTGGGTGCTCAGCTGCTGGTGCAGAGCGGCTCTCCCGTGGTGCTGCCGGTGATCGCCGCGCTGATCGCACTCGTGCTGCCGTCGAGCCGGATGATCCGCGATGGACTGGTCGCACGCGGATTCCTCATGCCGACGGCCGAGGCTGCTCGCGCGGCAATCGAGATCTCGGCGCTGCTGACGGGCACGATCGCCGTCGTCCTGTGCCTGACGCGGGAGGCGGCTGGCTTCGGCACCGCATGTCTCGTACTGATCCTGCTCGGGACGGGTGCAGGCCTGACGTCGCTCGTCGCCCGACGTCGGTACGGCTGGTGGGCGGCTGCCGTCGCGTTCACCGGTGCACTGTGGTCGCTGTGGGCGCTGAACGACGTGGGGCTGCCCGAGGCATACCTGCTGCCGCCCGCGCTCGGCGCGGCAGTGGTCGCCGTGCTGCTCACCCTGCGAGGTGCGAGGGCGGTGCCGCTGTTCGCTGCGGGGCTGGCCGGCGCCGTCGGCCCCGTGCTGGCTCTGATCATCGCCGCCGATGCCGGAAGGGTCCCGGCCGCGGTGCCATGGCGGGCCTATGGACTGCTCGCCGGCGGATGGATGCTGGTCGGGTTGGCGGCGATCGTCGGACGAGCCGCGCGACCGCACCTGCGGCGGCTGCGCCCGCTGCGCCTGACGGCTCTGCTCATCGCATCCCTCGCCGCGCTCGGCGCTACCGCGCAGGCGGTGCGCTGGGGGAGTGGGCTCGATATCTCTCCAGTGCGGGGCGGCGACGCAGGACTGTTCCTGATGTGCATCGGACTGAGCGCCCTGTCCGCACTCGTGCTGTTCACCGCCGCACGGATGCTGCACGCTGCGGCGGCGAGCGCCTCGCCCGAAGGGCGTCCAGGCATCTGGTGGATCCCTGCCCGATGGATGGCGGTTCCGGCTGCGCTCGCCTTTTCGGCCGGGGTCTGGCCGGCGATCGCGAGCGACTGGTTCGTGATCTGGGGAATGTGGCTGCTCATGCTCGGCTGGCTCGCGGTCATGGTCTGGGCGGCGTTCCGCGCGATGCAGCGTCCTTCGTCGCTGCTCCCGCCGGTAGGGGTGCTTTTCACCATCGCATTCATCACCGCGGTGGTGGCCTGGTCCCCGCGCGAGCTGCGCGTGGAGATGTTCTCCCTGCCGCTCGGGCTGTTCCTGCTGGTCGCTGGTGCCCTCGGGCTGCGCGGCGGGTCAGGCGAGGATGAGGATGCTGGCGCACGCGCATGGCGCTTGGCCGATTGGCCGCGAGGATGGCATGGCTCCTGGCCGCTGCTGGCACCGGGGTTGATCGTGATGACCTCCGCATCCGTGGTCTCCACCTTCACCGATCCGCTGACCTGGCGGGCCATCCTCGTGATGGGGCTGGCGCTCGCCGCCACCCTGATCGGGGCTGCACGGCGCCTGGCAGCGCCGTTCGTCATCGGTCTGATCGTGCTGCCGATCGAGAACGTATTCGTGTTCTCCGTGCAGATCGGTCGCGGAATCGAGTCCATGCCGTGGTGGATCACGCTGGCCACCGTGGGAGCCGTGCTGCTGATCATCGCCGTCACCTCGGAGCGGCGCACGGGCGCAACCGGGACGGTTGCGGTGCGAGTGCGAGATCTGCGGTGAGTCGGGCATCCGCGTTTGACCGGTGTGCTACGCAGCATTACACTTGATCAGGTGTGTGCACGTCTTGACGTGCGCACTGGGCGCCGGCACCGTCGGTTCGCCCCCACGGCATACCCATCACACCAAAAGCACGGCGGTTCCGTCGAGCCGGTGGGTCATGATGTGAAACCCATCACGCTGTCACCGTGCAGCATTATGAGGAGAGAACGTGCCAACTATTCAGCAGTTGGTTCGCAAGGGTCGCTCGCCCAAGGTCTCGAAGACCAAGGCACCGGCACTGAAGTCGAACCCGCAGCAGGCAGGCGTGTGCACCCGCGTGTACACCACCACCCCGAAGAAGCCGAACTCGGCGATGCGCAAGGTCGCTCGTGTGAAGCTCCGCAACGGCGCCGAAGTGACCGCCTATATCCCCGGTGAGGGACACAACCTGCAGGAGCACTCGCTGGTGCTCGTGCGCGGCGGTCGTGTCAAGGACCTTCCCGGTGTTCGCTACAAGATCGTCCGCGGTGCGCTCGACACCCAGGCTGTCAAGAACCGTAAGCAGGCTCGTTCCCGCTACGGCGCAAAGAAGGGTTGAGTTAGATGCCTCGTAAGGGACCAGCACCCAAGCGCCCCGTCGTCAACGACCCGGTATACGGCGCCCCGATCGTCACCTCGCTGGTGAACAAGATCCTCGTCGACGGCAAGAAGTCGCTCGCCGAGTCCATCGTCTACGGCGCCCTCCGCGGTGTCGAGGCGAAGAACGGCCAGGACGCCGTGGCCACGCTCAAGAAGGCGCTCGACAACGTGCGCCCCACCCTTGAGGTCCGCAGCCGTCGCGTCGGTGGCTCCACCTACCAGGTGCCCGTCGAGGTCAAGCCGCACCGCGCGAACACTCTCGCGCTGCGCTGGCTCGTCAGCTACGCGAAGGGTCGTCGTGAGAAGACGATGACCGAGCGTCTGCAGAACGAGATCCTCGACGCGTCGAACGGCCTGGGTGCCGCGGTCAAGCGCCGCGAAGACACTCACAAGATGGCCGAGTCGAACCGCGCCTTCGCGCACTACCGCTGGTAAACAGCGGGGCTGGCCCCGAGTTCTCGTGACTCGGGGCCAGCACCCCCACACTTCGCACAGCGGCGCACAGCGACCGTCGAGCAGATAAGGAAACACCCGTGGCTCAAGAGGAGCTCGCCGACCTGAACATGGTCCGCAACATCGGCATCATGGCTCACATCGATGCTGGAAAGACCACCACCACCGAGCGCATCCTGTTCTACACAGGTGTGAACCACAAGCTCGGCGAGACCCACGACGGTGGCGCGACGACCGACTGGATGGAGCAGGAGAAGGAGCGCGGCATCACGATCACGTCTGCCGCCGTGACCTGCTTCTGGAACAACAACCAGATCAACATCATCGACACCCCCGGTCACGTGGACTTCACCGTCGAGGTGGAGCGCTCGCTGCGCGTGCTCGATGGCGCCGTCGCCGTCTTCGATGGCAAGGAAGGCGTCGAGCCGCAGTCCGAGACCGTCTGGCGTCAGGCTGACAAGTACAACGTTCCGCGCATCTGCTTCGTCAACAAGATGGACAAGCTCGGTGCGGACTTCTACTTCACCGTCGACACCATCGTCAACCGCCTCGGCGCGCGTCCGCTCGTGCTGCAGCTGCCCATCGGTGCCGAGAACGACTTCGTCGGCGTTGTCGACCTGGTCGAGATGCGCGCACTGTACTGGGAGGGCGACTCCAAGGGTGATGTCACCATGGGCGCCAAGTACGAGGTCAAGGAGATCCCCGCCGATCTCGTCGAGAAGGCCGCAGAATACCGCCAGGCCCTGCTCGAGACCGTCGCCGAGACCGACGACGCGCTGCTCGAGAAGTTCTTCGGTGGCGAAGACCTCACGGTCGCCGAGATCAAGGGCGCCATCCGCAAGATGGTCGTCAACAGCGAGATCTACCCGGTGCTGTGCGGCTCCGCATTCAAGAACCGCGGCGTGCAGCCGATGCTGGATGCTGTCGTCGACTACCTGCCGAACCCTCTCGACGTCGGTGCCATCGAGGCGCACGACCCGAAGGACTACGACACGATCATCGAGCGTCGCCCCGACGCCAACGATCCGTTCTCGGCACTCGCGTTCAAGGTCGCCGTGCACCCGTTCTTCGGTCGCCTGACCTACATCCGCGTGTACTCGGGTCACCTCGACTCCGGCTCGCAGGTCATCAACTCGACCAAGGGCAAGAAGGAGCGCATCGGGAAGATCTTCCAGATGCACGCCAACAAGGAGAACCCGGTCGACGCCGTCTCCGCCGGAAACATCTACGCCGTCATCGGCCTGAAGGACACCACCACCGGTGACACCCTGGCAGACCTGGCAGCGCCCGTCGTCCTCGAGTCGATGACGTTCCCGGAGCCGGTCATCGAGGTCGCCATCGAGCCGAAGACCAAGGCTGACCAGGAGAAGCTGGGCACCGCGATCCAGAAGCTCGCCGAGGAAGACCCGACGTTCCGCACGGAGCTGAACCCCGAGACCGGTCAGACGACCATCAAGGGCATGGGCGAGCTGCACCTGGACATCCTGGTCGACCGCATGAAGCGCGAGTTCAAGGTCGAGGCGAACGTGGGCAAGCCCCAGGTCGCCTACCGCGAGACGATCAAGAAGACCGTCGAGAAGCACGACTACACGCACAAGAAGCAGACCGGTGGATCGGGTCAGTTCGCAAAGATCCAGTTCAACATCGAGCCGCTTCCGCTCGACAACGAGAAGACCTACGAATTCGTGAACTCTGTGACCGGTGGTCGCATTCCTCGCGAATACATCGGGTCGATCGATGCCGGTTTCCAGGATGCGATGAACGTCGGCGTGCTCGCCGGCTTCCCGATCGTGGGCGTGAAGGCGACCATCGTCGATGGTGCCGCGCACGACGTCGACTCCTCGGAGATGGCGTTCAAGATCGCTGGCTCGATGGGCTTCAAGGAAGCCCTTCGTCGCGCCAACCCCGTGCTGCTCGAGCCGCTGATGGCTGTTGAAGTCCGTACTCCCGAGGAGTACATGGGCGATGTCATCGGCGACCTGAACTCGCGTCGTGGCCAGATCCAGTCGATGGAAGACGCCGCAGGCGTCAAGGTCATCCGCGCGTCGGTTCCGCTGTCGGAGATGTTCGGCTACATTGGCGATCTGCGGTCGAAGACTTCGGGGCGTGCTGTTTACTCGATGGAGTTCGACAGCTACGCCGAGGTCCCCAAGGCAGTTGCCGAGGAGATCGTCCAGAAGACCAAGGGCGAATAAGCCCTTCATCCGGCACTTCGGTGGGCTCAATGTTCCAGACTGGTTCTTGAGCCCGTCGGAGGGCCGGATACCCGACAACTTCACATTCACTCTCTACTAAACTGAGAAAAGCTAATCAGTAGGGACCCGGTCACAATCCAGTGCCCGGCAATTCCTACACGAACGTCCTGAGGAGGACCCAGTGGCCAAGGCCAAGTTCGAGCGGACCAAGCCGCACGTCAACATCGGAACGATCGGTCACGTCGACCACGGCAAGACCACCTTGTCTGCCGCGATCTCGAAGGTGCTGGCTGACAAGTACCCGTCTGACACGAATGTCCAGCGTGACTTCACGACGATCGACTCGGCTCCCGAGGAGCGTCAGCGCGGTATCACCATCAACATCTCGCACATCGAGTACGAGACCCCGAAGCGCCACTACGCGCACGTTGACGCACCCGGCCACGCCGACTACGTCAAGAACATGATCACCGGTGCCGCACAGATGGACGGCGCGATCCTCGTGGTCGCCGCCACCGACGGCCCGATGGCTCAGACCCGCGAGCACGTGCTGCTCGCCAAGCAGGTCGGCGTGCCGTACCTGATGGTCGCGCTGAACAAGAGCGACATGGTCGACGACGAGGAGATCCTGGAGCTCGTCGAGCTCGAGGTCCGCGAGCTGCTTTCGGCTCAGGGCTTCCCCGGCGACGACGCCCCGGTCATCAAGGTCTCCGCTCTCGGCGCGCTCAACGGCGAAGAGAAGTGGGTCGACTCGATCCTCGAGCTCATGCAGGCCGCGGATGACAACATCCCCGACCCGGAGCGCGACCGTGACAAGCCGTTCCTGATGCCCGTTGAGGACGTCTTCACGATCACCGGTCGTGGCACCGTCGTCACCGGTCGCGCCGAGCGCGGCACGCTGGCCATCAACTCCGAGATCGAGATCGTGGGTCTGCGGCCGACGCAGAAGACCACCGTCACCGGTATCGAGATGTTCCACAAGCAGCTCGACGAGGCATGGGCCGGCGAGAACTGTGGCCTCCTGCTCCGCGGCACCAAGCGCGAGGACGTCGAGCGCGGCCAGGTCATCGTGAAGCCCGGTTCGATCACCCCGCACACGAACTTCGAGGGCACCGCGTACATCCTCTCGAAGGACGAGGGTGGCCGTCACAACCCGTTCTACACGAACTACCGCCCGCAGTTCTATTTCCGCACCACCGACGTCACCGGCGTCATTTCGCTGCCCGAGGGCACCGAGATGGTCATGCCCGGCGACACCACCGACATGAAGGTCGAGCTGATCCAGCCGATCGCCATGGAGGACGGTCTTGGCTTCGCGATCCGTGAGGGTGGCCGCACCGTCGGCGCCGGCACGGTGACCAAGGTCATCTCCTAAGCATCTGCTTTCCCTGAAGAGGGGTCGGACCACACGGTCCGGCCCCTCTTCTGCATTCGGAAGCACTCTGCAACCAGGCGACGCCCCGGCTGAATCGGACACGCGGATGCTCGACCTGTTGTATCGGGACGGAATCGCGTAGAAATGCGTCAAGAGCAGACAGGCTGCTCAGCCGAAACGGCGGGAGGAAACCCATGGGCATTGAAGACATGGTCAACAAGGGCAAGGACCTGTTCGAACAGAACAAGGACAAGATCGATGACGCCCTCAAGAGTGACCAGGCTGAGCAGATCAGCGATAAGGTCCTCGACGGTGTCGCGGGCTTCGCCAAGAAGGTGGCGCCGGGCTCCGCCGATCAGATCGATGACGTTCGAGACAATGTCGACAAGTCGGTGGGCAACGAATAGCGAACGCTCCAGAGCCGAAGAAGGCGATGCACCTTCGGGTGCGTCGCCTTCTGGCTTTCCGTCGAGATGACACAAAGCGAATCCATCCCCTAGGGGATGCTCCACCCAGCGTCTTGGAAGAGCTGAGAAACGGCGCGACACGCCCGGGTTTGCGGTAGACGAATCCGCCATGGCAGAATAGACAGGTTCCACATTCCTGCCGTCTTCGTGATGTGCGGGATCACTGTCTTGAAAGTGCATAGGCGGCGCAGTCCCTCCGGGGTGAGCGCAGGGTTCTAGGCCACGGGCAGCAGAACACACAATCCGACACCTCCATTTTTGGGGGTCTCGCCGTGCCTGCACGGCGGGAGTCGGCATCCGCATGCTCCGGCACGCGGGCTGACAGCAGAACAGTGGTGCACGTGAAGGATGCAGGAACCGCTTGCGGATCCGAATTCCAGGAGCAGAGTGCCGAGGCGTGAACAGCGCCGTCGTGCGTCCAATGCCCCAGGGCCACCCGGTCCCGGTCGGTATGACGCGTAAAGAGAGAGAGCAGACAATGGCGGGACAGAAGATCCGCATTCGCCTGAAGTCGTATGACCACGAGGTCATCGACACGTCGGCACGCAAAATCGTCGACACCGTGACCCGTGCGGGCGCGACAGTCGTCGGCCCCGTGCCGCTGCCGACCGAGAAGAACGTCGTGTGCGTCATCCGGTCGCCGCACAAGTACAAGGACAGCCGTGAGCACTTCGAGATGCGCACGCACAAGCGTCTGATCGACATCGTCGACCCGACGCCGAAGGCAGTCGACTCGCTGATGCGTCTCGACCTCCCGGCTGACGTCAACATCGAGATCAAGCTGTAAGGGTCGCCATGGTTGACATCAACGCAAAGATTTCCAAGGGAATGCTCGGCACCAAGCTCGGCATGACCCAGGTCTGGAACGAGAACGGCAAGCTCGTTCCCGTCACCGTCATCGAGCTGGCTTCGAACGTGGTCACCCAGGTTCGCACCCCCGAGAAGGACGGCTACAACGCCGTTCAGATCGCCTACGGCCAGATCGACCCCCGCAAGGTGAACAAGCCGCTGACCGCTCACTTCGAGGCTGCTGGCGTCACCCCGCGTCGTCACGTCACAGAGATCCGCACCGCGGATGCTGCTGACTACGCGCTGGGCCAGGAGCTCACCGTCGACGGCGTGTTCGAGTCCGGACAGCTGGTCGACGTCGTCGGCACCAGCAAGGGCAAGGGCACCGCCGGTGTCATGAAGCGTCACAACTTCAAGGGCGCGTCCGCATCTCACGGTGCGCACCGCAACCACCGCAAGCCCGGCTCCATCGGCGCATCGTCGACTCCGAGCCGCGTCTTCAAGGGCATGCGCATGGCCGGCCGAATGGGTGGCGAGCGCGTGACCGTCCTCAACCTCACGGTGCACGCCATCGACGTCGAGAAGGGACTCATGCTCGTCAAGGGCGCGGTCCCCGGCGCTCGCGGTCGCATCGTCTACGTCCGCAACGCAGTGAAGGGAGCCTGATCACATGGCTGACTCGACTCTCGCGCTCGACGTCTACTCGGTCGATGGCAAGAAGGCTGGCTCTGTGGAGCTGCCCGCCGCGATCTTCAACGTCGAGACCAATGTCCCGCTGATCCACCAGGTCGTCGTCGCGCAGCGCGCTGCCGCACGACAGGGCACCCACGCCACGAAGACTCGTGGCGCGGTATCCGGTTCTGGTCGCAAGCCTTTCAAGCAGAAGGGCACCGGTAACGCGCGTCAGGGCTCGGTTCGCATGCCGCAGCACCGCGGCGGTGGCACCGTCCACGGCCCGCAGCCGCGCGACTACTCGCAGCGCACCCCCAAGAAGATGATCGCTGCCGCCCTGCTGGGTGCGCTGAGCGACCGCTTCCGCGGTGAGCGCCTGCACGCCGTTGAGGCTTTCGTCGCCGACAGCGCTCCTTCGACCAAGACCGCCGCTGGCCTCATCGCCAACGTCGCACCGTCGAAGAACGTGCTGATCGTCATCGAGCGGTCGGACGAAGTGACCGTGAAGAGCGTTCGCAACCTGCCGAACATTCACGTGCTCAGCTTCGACCAGCTCAACGCCTACGACGTGATCGTCTCCGACGACATCGTCTTCACCAAGGCCGCGCTCGAGTCGTTCATCGCCTCGAAGACCGGCGCAACCGAGGAGGTCTCGGCATGACCGAGCAGAACGTCCTCGCGACGGCTCTGAACAAGGACCCGCGCGACATCATCCTGGGACCGGTCGTCTCCGAGAAGAGCTACGGCCTGATCGATGAGGGCAAGTACACCTTCCTCGTGGACCCGCGTGCCTCGAAGACGGAGATCAAGCTCGCCATCGAGAAGATCTTCGGCGTCAAGGTGGCATCGGTGAACACGATCAACCGCGTCGGCAAGGCCCGCCGCACCCGTTTCGGCACCGGCAAGCGCAAGGACACCAAGCGCGCCATCGTCGCGCTGAAGTCGGGAACAATCGACATCTTCACGGCAGTCGGCTGACCGGGGGATAAGGACAGAATATGGCTATTCGCAAGTACAAGCCCACGACCCCGGGTCGCCGCGGCTCGTCGGTGGCTGACTTCGCCGAGATCACACGATCGACGCCGGAGAAGTCGCTGCTGCGTCCGCTCTCGAAGACCGGTGGTCGCAACAACCAGGGCCGCATCACGACCCGCCACATCGGTGGTGGACACAAGCGTCAGTACCGCGTCATCGACTTCCGTCGCAACGACAAGGACGGCGTCAACGCCAAGGTCGCGCACATCGAGTACGACCCCAACCGCACCGCTCGCATCGCGCTGCTGCACTACTTCGACGGCGAGAAGCGCTACATACTCGCGCCGACGAAGCTGAAGCAGGGCGACGTCGTCGAGTCGGGTGCGGGAGCGGACATCAAGCCGGGAAACAACCTCCCGCTGAAGAACATCCCCACCGGTACCGTGATCCACGCGATCGAGCTGCGTCCCGGTGGCGGAGCGAAGATGGCACGTTCGGCCGGCGCCTCGGTGCGCCTGGTCGCGAAGGACGGCCCCTACGCTCAGCTGCGTCTGCCCTCGGGCGAGATCCGCAACGTCGATGCGCGCTGCCGCGCGACCATCGGCGAGGTCGGCAACGCCGAGCAGTCGAACATCAACTGGGGCAAGGCTGGCCGCAACCGTTGGAAGGGCATCCGCCCGACCGTCCGCGGTGTCGCAATGAACCCGGTCGACCACCCGCACGGTGGTGGCGAGGGCAAGACGTCCGGTGGTCGTCACCCGGTCTCCCCGTGGGGCCAGGCAGAGGGTCGCACCCGCAACCCCAACAAGGCCAGTGACAAGTACATCGTCCGTCGCCGCACCGCTGGCAAGAAGCGCAAGTAGGAGTAGAGGAAGATGCCACGCAGTCTCAAGAAGGGCCCCTTCGTCGACGAGCACCTGCTTCACAAGGTGGTCGGTCAGAACGAAGCCGGTTCCAAGAACGTCATCAAGACCTGGTCACGCCGATCGATGATCATCCCGGCGATGCTGGGTCACACGATCGCCGTCCACGATGGTCGCAAGCACATCCCCGTGTTTGTCACCGAGACCATGGTCGGACACAAACTGGGCGAGTTCGCGCCCACCCGCACCTTCCGCGGCCACGTGAAGGACGACAAGAAGGGCCGTCGCCGCTGACGCGGGGACGATAGAGGAGAGAGAAATGGTGGAGTCCATCGCACGCGTGCGACACATCCGCGTGACCCCTCAGAAGGCTCGTCGCGTCGTCGCACTCATCAAGGGCAAGCAGGCGCAGGAAGCGCTCGCCATCCTGAAGTTCGCACCGCAGGGTGCCAGCGAGCCGATCTACAAGCTCGTGCACTCTGCAATGGCGAACGCATCGGTGAAGGCAGACCGCGACGGCGAGTTCCTCGACGAGCAGGACCTGTACGTGAAGAACGCGTACGTCGACGAGGGCACGACGCTCAAGCGTTTCCAGCCCCGTGCTCAGGGTCGCGCATTCCAGATCAAGAAGCGCACGAGCCACATCACGGTCGTGCTGGCTACTCCGGAGGTCGCTGACGCGGCAGCCGCAGAGGCCACGACGAAGAAGGCGAGCAAGTAATGGGCCAGAAGGTAAACCCGTACGGCTTCCGCCTCGGAATCACCACGGACCACGTGTCGCGTTGGTTCTCGGACTCGACGAAGCCGGGCCAGCGTTACGCCGACTACGTGGCCGAGGACATCAAGATCCGTCAGCTGCTCGAGAAGCAGCTCGATCGTGCCGGCGTCTCGAACATCGAGATCGAGCGCACCCGCGACCGCGTGCGTGTGGACATCCACACCGCACGTCCTGGCATCGTCATCGGTCGCCGTGGCGCCGAAGCCGAGCGCATCCGCGGTGACCTCGAGAAGCTCTCGGGCAAGCAGATCCAGCTGAACATCCTTGAGGTCAAGAACCCCGAGGCTGACGCTCAGCTCGTCGCGCAGGGCATCGCCGAGCAGCTCTCTGCTCGTGTGGCGTTCCGTCGCGCGATGCGCAAGGGTCTGCAGGGCGCTCAGCGCGCCGGCGCCAAGGGCATCCGCATCCAGGTCTCCGGCCGCCTCGGTGGCGCGGAGATGAGCCGTTCCGAGTTCTACCGCGAAGGCCGTGTGCCGCTGCACACCCTCCGCGCGAACATCGACTACGGCTTCTACGAGGCAAAGACCACCTTCGGCCGCATCGGCGTGAAGGTCTGGATCTACAAGGGCGACCTCACCAACAAGGAACTCGCTCGCGAGCAGGCGAACCAGAAACCGTCACGTGACCGTGGTGGCGACCGTCGTCGCGCTCCGCGGAACGAGGCTCCGGTCGCAGAAGGAGCGTCGGCATAATGCTCATCCCGCGCAAGGTCAAATTCCGCAAGCAGCATCACCCGAAGCGCTCGGGCCAGGCATCCGGCGGCACGAAGGTCTCCTTCGGCGAGTTCGGCATCCAGGCTCTCACCCCCGCTTATGTGACCAACCGTCAGATCGAGTCCGCTCGTATCGCGATGACCCGTCACATCAAGCGTGGTGGAAAGGTGTGGATCAACATCTACCCCGACCGCCCCCTCACCAAGAAGCCTGCGGAAACCCGCATGGGTTCCGGTAAGGGCTCGCCGGAGTGGTGGGTCGCGAACATCAAGCCGGGTCGCGTCCTCTTCGAGGTCGCTGGCGTGAGCGAAGAACTCGCTCGCGAGGCACTCACCCGTGCCATTCACAAGCTGCCTCTCAAGGCACGCATCATCAAGCGCGAGGAGGGCGACGCGTAATGGCGATCGGCACCAAGGAGCTCGCACCTGTCGAGCTCGATACGTTCGAAGACCAGCGCCTCGTCGAGGAGCTGCGTAAGGCCAAGGAGGAGCTGTTCAACCTCCGTTTCCAGTCGGCCACCGGCCAGCTGGAGAGCCACGGCCGCATCCGCGCCGTCAAGCGCGACATCGCGCGCCTTTACACCGTGATCCGCGAGCGTGAGCTGGGCATTCGTGCCACGCCAGCGCCCGTCGAGGCTCCGGCCAAGAAGGCGTCCAAGGCGAAGGCGAAGAAGGAAGCTTCGGCTGACGCGCCCAAGGAGGAGGCCGAGTAATGGCTGAGAAGAAAGCAGCTGCGCACGGCGAGCACGATGTGCGCGACGCAAGCGCACGCGGTTACCGCAAGGCTCGCCGTGGATACGTCGTCAGCGACAAGATGGACAAGACCATCGTCGTCGAGGTCGAAGACCGCGTGAAGCACGCGCTCTACGGCAAGGTCATTCGCGTGACCTCAAAGGTCAAGGCGCATGACGAGGACAACACCGCCGGCATCGGCGATCTCGTTCTCATCAACGAGACTCGGCCGCTGAGCGCCACCAAGCGCTGGCGTCTGGTGGAGATTCTGGAGAAGGCCAAGTGATTCAGCAGGAGTCCCGCCTCAAGGTCGCCGACAACACCGGCGCGAAGGAACTGCTCACGATCCGTGTTCTCGGTGGTTCGCGCCGCCGCTACGCGGGATTGGGTGACACCATCGTCGCGACTGTCAAGGACGCGATCCCCGGCGGCAACGTCAAGAAGGGCGATGTGGTCAAGGCTGTCATCGTCCGCACCAAAAAGTCCACGCGCCGTTCCGACGGCTCGTACATCAAGTTCGACGAGAACGCCGCCGTGCTACTGAAGAACGATGGGGAGCCCCGTGGCACCCGCATCTTCGGACCGGTCGGTCGCGAGCTTCGTGACAAGAAGTTCATGAAGATCGTCTCGCTGGCGCCGGAGGTTATCTGATCATGGCGAACATCAAAAAGGGTGACCTGGTTCAGGTCATGACCGGCCGCAAGCAGGATAAGGGCGGCGACCGCGGCAAGCAGGGCAAGGTCCTCGATATCCTTGGCGAGCAGAACCGCGTCGTCGTGGAGGGCGTGAACTACGTCACCCGCCACACTCGTGTGGGCCAGACCCAGCGCGGCACCAAGACCGGTGGAATCGAGACCGTCGAGGCCCCGATCCACATTTCCAACGTCGCCGTCGTCGACCCCTCGACCAAGAAGCCGACCCGTGTCGGCCACCGTGTCGAGGAGCAGGTCAAGGACGGCGTGAAGCGCACGGTTCGCGTGCGCTATGCAAAGCAGTCAGGTAAGGACCTCTGATGGCAGCGACTGACGCCGCGGTGGCTGGCAAGACCCAGCCCCGCCTCAAGGCGAAGTACAACAACGAGATCAAGAAGACTCTGCAGGAGGAGTTCGGCTACCCGAACGTCATGCAGATCCCCGGTCTTGTGAAGGTCGTCGTCAACACCGGTGTCGGCGAGGCGGCTCGCGACAGCAAGGTGATCGATGGCGCGGTCGAAGACCTCGTCAAGATCACCGGCCAGAAGCCGATCGTCACGAAGGCTCGCAAGTCCATCGCGCAGTTCAAGCTGCGTGAAGGACAGGCCATCGGTGCGCACGTCACCCTCCGCGGCGACCGCGCATGGGAGTTCGTCGACCGCCTGGTCAACCTCGCACTGCCCCGCATCCGCGACTTCCGCGGTCTGTCGGGTGACCAGTTCGATGGCAACGGCAACTACACCTTCGGTCTCCAGGAGCAGAGCGTGTTCCACGAGATCGATCAGGACAAGATCGACCGCGTTCGCGGTTTCGACATCACGGTCGTCACGACGGCGAAGACGGATGACGAGGGACGTGCACTCCTGCGCGCGCTCGGCTTCCCGTTCAAGGCCGCCGACGCCCCGGCATGACCCTTCGACAGGCTCAGCAACCGGCAACGGTTACTGAGCCTGTCGGACTGCACGTACAATTGAACTTTGCGTGCTCATCGCAGGCCGTCTGTCGTGTAACGGCAGCCGGAACCTCATGATCGAAGGAAACTCACTATGACAATGACAGACCCGGTCGCAGATATGCTGACCCGTCTGCGCAACGCGAACTCGGCGCACCACGACTCTGTGTCGATGCCGTCGAGCAAGCTCAAGACGAACATCGCCGAGATCCTCCAGCAGGAGGGCTACATCGCCGGCTTCGAGATCACCGACGCTCGCGTCGGCAGCAACCTCACCCTGTCGCTCAAGTACGGTCCCAACCGTGAGCGCTCCATCGCGGGCATCAAGCGCGTGTCCAAGCCCGGCCTCCGCGTCTACGCGAAGTCGACCGAGCTGCCCAGCGTCCTCGGCGGCCTGGGCGTTGCCATCCTGTCCACATCCTCCGGTCTTCTCACCGACCGCCAGGCAGAGCAGAAGGGCGTGGGCGGAGAAGTAGTCGCCTACGTGTGGTGATCTGATATGTCGCGCATTGGACGGCTTCCCATTGAAATCCCCGCGGGTGTGACCATCTCGGTCAGCGGTCGCGAGGTTGCGGTGAAGGGCCCCAAGGGTGAACTGACCCTCGAGCTCGCCAGCCCCATCGAGATCTCGGTCGAGGAGAGCCAGGTTCTGGTTACTCGCCCCGACGACGAGCGCGAGTCGCGGTCGCTTCACGGCCTGACCCGCACGCTCATCAACAACAACATCATCGGCGTCACCCAGGGTTACACCAAGGGCCTCGAGGTCGTCGGCACCGGTTACCGCGTGCAGCAGAAGGGCAACTCCATCGAGTTCGCTCTCGGCTTCTCGCACCCCGTGCTGGTCGACGCGCCGGCAGGGATCACCCTGACCGTCGAGGGCAACAACAAGGTGACCGTGAGCGGCATCGACAAGCAGGCTGTCGGCGAGGCAGCTGCGAACATCCGTAAGATTCGCAAGCCCGAGCCCTACAAGGGCAAGGGTGTGCGGTACGCCGGCGAGGTCGTGCGTCGCAAGGCCGGAAAGGCTGGTAAGTAACCATGGCTATCAAGTCAAAGTCCGCCGCCCGCGCACGTCGGCATGCCCGTCTTCGCAAGAAGATCTCCGGCACCGAACTGCGTCCGCGCCTTGTCGTCAATCGCTCGGCGCGCCACGTGTTCGTGCAGCTGGTCGACGACAGCAAGGGCCACACCGTGGCATCCGCTTCCACGCTCGAGACCGACCTGCGCTCCTTCGACGGTGACAAGACCGCCAAGGCGCGCAAGGTGGGCGAGCTCGTCGCCGAGCGTGCGAAGGCAGCCGGCGTTTCCGAGGCAGTGTTCGACCGTGGCGGCAACCGCTATGCAGGTCGTGTCGCAGCCATCGCCGATGGCGCCCGTGAAGGGGGGCTGGCACTGTGAGTGACACCAAGGAGAACGAAGTGACCGTAGAGGCTCCGGCCGAAGCTCCCGCAGCGACTCAGGCTGAGCCGCAGCGCGAGCAGCGTGACAACCGCCGCGGCGGCCGTGACCGCAATCAGGGTGGACGCGACCGCAACTCGCGCGACCGTGGCGACAACCAGTTCCTGGAGCGCGTCGTCACCATCAACCGCGTCTCGAAGGTCGTGAAGGGTGGTCGTCGCTTCAGCTTCACCGCTCTCGTGGTCGTCGGTGACGGCAACGGTCTGGTGGGCGTCGGCTACGGCAAGGCTCGCGAGGTGCCTCTGGCGATCTCGAAGGGTGTCGAAGAGGCCAAGCGCAACTTCTTCCGCGTTCCGCGCGTCGGCTCGACCATCCCGCACCCGGTGCAGGGTGAAGCCGCTGCCGGTGTGGTGCTGCTGCGTCCGGCTGCGGCCGGTACCGGTGTCATCGCCGGTGGTCCGGTTCGCGCCGTGCTCGAGTGCGCTGGCATCCACGACGTCCTGTCGAAGTCGCTGGGTTCCTCGAACACGATCAACATCGTGCACGCGACCGTCGAGGCTCTCCAGAGCCTTGAGGAGCCGCGCGCTGTCGCAGCCCGTCGTGGCCTCGACTACGACGCCGTCGTGCCGGAGATCATCATCCGCAACGAGGCGAAGGCCGCTGCCGCCGCCGCGCAGAAGGTAGGTGCCTGATGGCTGAGCGCCTCAAGGTCACGCAGGTCAAGTCCAAGGTGAGTGAGAAGCAGAACCAGCGCGACACGCTGCGTTCGCTCGGTCTCAAGAAGATCGGCGACTCGGTCGTTCGCCCGGATGACGCGCAGACGCGCGGATACGTCCGGACCGTCGCTCACCTCGTCAAGGTTGAGGAGATCGACTAATGGCTGAGAACGAAGCCGTCGAGGCCGGGAAGGCCCCGAAGAAGACCGCAGCGAAGAAGCCCGCTGCGACCGCCACCAAGAAGGCTCCGGCCAAGGCCGCTGCCAAGAAGGCTCCGGCGAACAAGGACGCGGATGCTCCGGCAGCCCGTCCCGCCGTCCTGAAGGTGCACCACCTGCGTCCGGTCCCCGGATCCAACACCGCCAAGACCCGTGTGGGTCGCGGTGAGGGCTCCAAGGGCAAGACTGCCGGTCGTGGTACCAAGGGCACCAAGGCACGCAACACCGTTCGCGTGGGCTTTGAGGGTGGGCAGATGCCGCTGCACATGCGCACCCCGAAGCTGCGCGGGTTCAAGAACCCGTTCCGCGTCGAGTACCAGGTCGTGAACCTGGCCAAGCTCGCCGAGCTCTACCCCAAGGGTGGAGACGTCACCATCAGCGACCTGGTCGCGAAGGGTGCCGTGCGCAAGAACGAAAAGGTCAAGGTCCTGGGCGACGGAGACATCTCCGTGAAGCTCTCGGTCTCGGTCGACAAGGTGTCCAACAGCGCCGAACAGAAGATCGTCGCCGCTGGCGGTTCAGTCAACTGAGCACCCAGGTGATCAACGCGGGGAGGGGTCGGATATTCTCCGGCCCCTCTCGTGCGTTACCCTGGACTTTCGGCCGTCCTTCGACGTTCGGCAATCCCTTCAGGAGGAACGCCCTTGTTTAGCGCCATCGCGCGAATCTTCCGCACGCCTGACCTGCGGCAGAAGATCCTATTCACCATCGGCATCATCGCTCTGTACCGTCTCGGTTCGAACGTGCCGGCTCCTTTCGTGCACTTCCCGAACGTCGAGCAGTGCCTCGCGACGACCGCAGGCACCGACGGACTGCTGGGGCTGGTGAACCTGTTCTCAGGCGGCGCCCTGCTGCAGCTGTCGATCTTCGCGCTGGGCGTCATGCCCTACATCACCGCGACGATCATCACGCAGCTGCTGCGTGTGGTCATTCCGCACTTCGAGACTCTCCACAAGGAGGGTCAGGCCGGTCAGAGCAAGCTCACGCAGTACACGCGCTACCTGACGATCGCGCTCGCACTGCTGCAGTCGAGCACCCTGGTCACGGTCGCACGCAGCGGACAGCTCTTCGGCACCACCGATGTCGCCGCCTGCCAGAACCTGCTCACGAACGACGTGTGGTGGGCGCAGCTGCTCATCATCATCGCGATGACCGCCGGCACCGGCCTCATCATGTGGTTCGCCGAGCTCGTCACCGAGCGCGGCATCGGCAACGGAATGTCGCTGCTGATCTTCACGTCGATCTCCGCCACCTTCCCCTCCGCGATGTGGGGCATCTGGGAGGCACGTGGCTTCGAGACGTTCCTGCTCGTGCTCGTCATCGGCATCGTGGTGATGACCATGGTCGTGTACGTCGAGCAGTCGCAGCGACGCGTTCCCGTGCAGTACGCCAAGCGGATGGTCGGACGACGCACCTACGGCGGCACCAACACCTACATCCCGATCAAGGTGAACATGGCGGGCGTGATCCCGATCATCTTCGCTTCATCGCTGCTGTATCTGCCGATGCTCCTCGCGCAGTTCAACACTCCTACCGATGGCAGCGAGCCGCCCGCATGGGTGGCCTGGATCTCGACGTACCTCGTCTCCGGCGACCAGCCGCTGTACATGGCCGTCTACTTCCTGCTCATCATCGGCTTCACCTACTTCTACGTCGCGATCACCTTCAACCCGGTTGAGGTCGCAGACAACATGAAGAAGTACGGCGGGTTCATCCCCGGCATCCGTGCGGGACGTCCGACGGCCGAGTATCTCGACTACGTGATCACCCGCATCACGTTCCCCGGCTCGCTCTACCTCGGCATCGTCGCACTGATCCCTCTCGTCGCACTCGCAACGGTCCAGGCGAACCAGAACTTCCCGTTCGGTGGAGCCTCGATCCTCATCATCGTGGGTGTGGGACTCGAGACCGTGAAGCAGATCGATGCGCAGCTGCAGCAGCGCCACTACGAAGGGCTCCTCCGATGACCGCTGACCGACAGGACCAGCACCCCACCGCACGTCTGCTGATCGTCGGCCCGCAGGGCTCCGGCAAGGGCACCCAGGGGGTCCGCGTGGCAGAGGCGCTGGGCATTCCTGTCGTCTCCACCGGTGACATCTTCCGCGCGAACATCAAAGACGGCACGGATCTCGGCAAGAAGGTCACCGCGATCCTCGATGCCGGCGACCTGGTGCCGGATGAGCTGACCAGCGAAATCGTGCGCGATCGGCTGTCGCAGGATGACGCCGCCACGGGCTTTCTGCTCGACGGCTACCCCCGCAACACCGCTCAGGTCAGTCACCTCGACGATTTCCTCAGCGCGCAGAGCGCTGCGCTGGATGCCGTGATCCTGCTCGACGTGCCCCGGGAGGAGAGCATGGCGCGGCTTGGTCTGCGCGCGGTGGAGCAGGGCCGCTCGGACGACACCGAGGCGGCTATCGCCCACCGGCTGGACATCTACGAGAACGAGACCGCTCCGATCATCTCGGAGTACCAGGAGCGGGGCATCGTCGATCGCATCGACGGCGTCGGTTCACTCGACGAGATCACGGCGCGCATCTCCGCTGCGCTCGGCGCACGTGGGATCGGTCAGCTCGTCTGAGCTCTTCGATGTTCCGCAGATCGATCTATAAGACCCCGGCGCAGTTGCGCTCGATGGTAGAGCCCGGGCTCATCACGGCGGCGGCGCTGGACGCGATCCGTCCGCTGGTGCGCGCTGGCGTCACGACCGCTGACCTGGATGCAGCTGCCGAGCGTACGATCCTCGCCCGCGGGGCGGAATCGAACTTCCAGCTCGTGCGGGGCTACCGTCACACGACCTGCATCTCGGTGAACGAGCAGGTCGTGCACGGCATCCCCGGTGAGCGGGTGCTGCAGGCGGGCGACATCGTCTCGATCGACTGCGGTGCGCAGTACCAGGGCTGGAACGGCGACAGCGCCGTCACCTTCGTGGTGCCGGACCCGCTGCGTCCTGAGGTGGTCGAGCAGCGCACAGAACTGTCTCGTGTCACCGAGGGGTCGATGTGGGCTGGCATCGCCGCCCTTGCTGCGGCAACGCACATCGGAGACCTGGGCGCCGCTATCGAAGGCTATATCGAGGCGCAGGGGCCGTCATCGGTCTCGGGGGAGGGCTACGGCATCCTCCGCGAATACGTCGGCCATGGCATCGGGCGCAAGATGCACGAGTCTCCGAGCGTCTTCAACTACCGCACACCGGATGCCGGCGCCGAGGTCCGCCCCGGACTTGTGCTGGCGATCGAGCCGATGGTCACCGCGGGTGGCGAAGCGACTCTCGTCGAGGACGACGACTGGACCGTCTCGACAGTGGATGGCACCGATGGCGCGCACTGGGAGCACAGCGTCGCACGCCATGACGGCGGCATCTGGGTGCTCACGGCATCCGACGGCGGGGCGGCCGGACTCGCGTCGTTCGGCGTCACGCCCGTGCCCATCCCCTGACAGCGACAGTTTGGGGTCTTCACCGCCGCTCACATGGCAGACATAGCGAGCTCGGGGCAGAATACTTGCAGTAGGCAGGCAGGACTCGCCGTGTCGCGGCGGGCCGTACACAGATCGGAAAGCTATGGCACGCGCTCAGGCGAAGACCAACTGGTTCGCCATCGGAATATCCATCGCCGTCGTGGTGGTGCTGGTGGCTCTCGGCGGTGTCGTCGTGTGGTTGAACAACGAGGCCAGCTCGCCCGGCACCGCGCCCAAGAGCGCGATCATCGACACCGAGAGCGGAGCGATCACCTTCGGCTCTGGCGACCGTTCCATCGACACGTACGTCGACTTCATCTGCCCAGCGTGCAATTCGTTCGAGCAGACCTTCGGCGCAGACCTGCAGAAGGCCGCGGCCGATGACAAGATCACGCTGAACGTCCACCCGATCGCTATTCTCGATCACCTCTCGCAGGGCACCGATTACTCGTCGCGCTCGGCTGCGGCGATGTACTGCGTCGCCGAGTCCGCACCGGACAAGGCCATGGACTACTTCAACGCGCTGTTCGCGAACCAGCCCGCCGAGAACAGCCCAGGGCTGACAGACGAGCAGCTCACCGAGATCGCGACCCAGGTCGGCGCCGACAAGGCTGCATCGTGCATCGCCGATGGCACCTACAAGAAGTTCGGCGCGGCTCAGGCCAAGGCGCATGAGATCACGGGCACGCCGACGGTGGACATCGATGGCAAGCGCCTGACGGGAACCATGCAGGAGACGTACACGGCTGTCGACGCCTTCATCAAGGAAGTCGGCTGACATCTTCCGCGGCGGCTCCATTTGCCGCTTAGCAGAATAAGGGTCTAATATAGATCTTTGGTGCCTTATGCCCGTTCTGGCGTGTCCGAACGGTCGGCACCGCAATCATCACCCAACCACCGCAGATCGACCGATCTGCAGAAGCGTCAGCGAGGCTATGGCTAAGAAAGACGGTGTCATCGAGATCGAGGGCGTCATATCCGAAGCGCTGCCCAACGCGATGTTCCGCGTTGAGCTCAGCAACGGACATAAGGTCCTGGCAACGATCTCTGGCAAGATGCGGCAGAACTACATTCGCATCATCCCCGAGGACCGCGTCGTCGTGGAGCTCAGCCCCTACGACCTCACGCGCGGTCGCATCGTCTACCGCTACCGCTGATCGGTCGAGAAGTAACGACCGCGTCGTGACGGGCTCCCGAGTTCATCGAGGGTCCACAGCGTGCGGTACGAAGACAGCGAACAGGAAACATCATGAAGGTCAACCCCAGCGTTAAGCCCATCTGCGACCACTGCCGCGTCATCCGACGCCACGGTCGCGTCATGGTGATCTGCAAGAGCAACCCGCGCCACAAGCAGCGTCAGGGCTGATCGGGAGGGCAAAGCAGGCCGAGAGGTCGTGCTTCGCTCACTCGAAGACAACTCAATATCTGAAGTCAGGCAGCATCGGATGCTAAGACGGGGTCAGCGACCTCGACGAAGCGGACACCTCGGGGCGGAGGCCCGGGACCGGATGCTGCTCCACACCTCCAGCACACTCCAGGAGAAACCGCATGGCACGTCTTGCCGGCGTTGACATCCCGCGCGACAAGCGCGTGGTGATCGCCCTCACGTACATCTACGGCATCGGCCGTACCCGCTCCGTCGAGATCCTCACGGCTACGGGGATCGACGAGTCGATCCGCGTCAAGGATCTGACCGACGAGCAGCTCATCGCACTTCGCGACCACATCGAAGGCACCTACAAGGTAGAGGGTGACCTCCGCCGTGAGGTCGCCGCCGACATCCGCCGCAAGGTCGAGATCGGCTCCTACGAGGGCATCCGCCACCGTCGCGGCCTTCCGGTGCGCGGCCAGCGCACCAAGACCAACGCCCGTACCCGCAAGGGTCCGAAGCGCACGGTTGCCGGTAAGAAGAAGGCCCGCTAAGCGGCCAGGGATTAGGAGAAAATCATCATGGCTGCACCCAAGGCCGCCGCGCGCAAGCCGCGCCGCAAGGAAAAGAAGAACATCGCGCTGGGCCAGGCCCACATCAAGTCGACGTTCAACAACACGATCGTTTCGATCACCGACCCGTCCGGCGCTGTCATCAGCTGGGCATCGTCCGGTGGCGTGGGCTTCAAGGGCTCGCGCAAGTCGACTCCGTACGCCGCAGGCATGGCAGCGGAGTCCGCTGCTCGCCAGGCCGCAGAGCACGGTGTGAAGAAGGTCGACGTCTTCGTCAAGGGGCCGGGTTCCGGCCGCGAGACCGCGATCCGCTCGCTTCAGGCCGCTGGCCTCGAGGTCGGCTCGATTCAGGACGTCACGCCGCAGGCGCACAACGGCTGCCGCCCGCCGAAGCGCCGCCGCGTCTGATCCGGTTGCTTAGCCGCTCGGCCCCTCTGGGGCTCGAGCGGCTTACAGCCCGTTCTGGGCACGACTTCACAAAACTCAAAACCTCATCCACACATGTCATATAGCGGACATGTGATCGAAAGGAACACATAGTGCTCATTGCACAGCGTCCCACTCTCACCGAGGAAAAGCTCGCCGAGAACCGCAGCCGGTTCATCATCGAGCCGCTCGAGCCCGGTTTCGGATACACGATCGGCAACGCGCTGCGTCGCAGCCTGCTCTCGTCTATCCCCGGCGCCTCGGTCACCACCATTCGCATCGATGGCGTGCTGCACGAGTTCAGCACGATCCCCGGTGTGAAGGAGGACGTCACCGAGATCATCCTCAACATCAAGCAGCTGGTCGTGGCCAGCGAGCGCGATGAGCCCATCACCGCGTACCTGCGCAAGACGGGTGCCGGCGAGGTCACCGCCGCTGACATCTCCGCTCCGGCGGGTGTCGAGGTGCAGAACCCCGAGCTGGTCATCGCCACGCTGAACGACACCGCCCGCTTCGAGCTCGAGCTCACCATCGAGCGCGGCCGCGGCTACGTGTCGGCTTCGCAGAACCGCAACGAGTACGCCGAGGCCGGTCAGATCCCGGTCGACTCGATCTACTCGCCGGTCCTCAAGGTCAGCTACCGCGTCGACGCGACTCGCGCTGGTGAGCGCACCGACTTCGACAAGCTCGTCCTCGACGTCGAGACCAAGTCGTCGATCAGCCCGCGCGACGCCGTCGCCTCGGCAGCCAAGACTCTCACGGAGCTGTTCGGACTCGCCCGCGAGCTGAACGTCGAAGCCGAGGGCATCGAGATCGGCCCCGCGCCGGTCGAGGCCGTGCTTTCCAGCGAGCTCTCCATGCCGATCGAGGATCTCGATCTGTCGGTGCGCTCGTACAACTGCCTCAAGCGCGAGGGGATCAACACCGTTTCGGAGCTGGTCGCCCTTTCCGAGACGCAGCTCATGAACATCCGCAATTTCGGACAGAAGTCGGTCGACGAGGTGCGCGATAAGCTCGTCTCGCTCGGTCTGTCGCTGAAGGATTCGGTGCCCGGTTTCGACGGCGCTCACTTCTACAGCGGCAACGAAGACGATTCCTTCTGAAACCCGACCTCTTCCTGATCAGGAGTTAGACGATTATGCCCAAGCCCACGAAGGGTCCCCGCCTCGGAGGCGGTCCCGCACACGAGCGGTTGATGCTGGCGAACCTCGCTGCAGCGCTCTACACCCACAAGTCGATCAAGACGACGGAGACCAAGGCCAAGCGTCTGCGTCCCCTCGCTGAGCGCCTGATCACGTTCGCGAAGCGCGGCGATCTGCACGCTCGCCGTCGCGTGGCATCGATCATCGGTGACAAGGATGTCGTGCACGTGCTGTTCACCGAGATCGCGCCGCTGGTCGCTGACCGTGAGGGCGGCTACACCCGCATCACGAAGGTCGGCAACCGCAAGGGTGACAACGCGCCCATGGCCGTGATCGAGCTCGTTCTCGAGCCCGTCACCCCGAAGAAGAAGGCTGCCAAGCCTGCCGCGAAGGCTGCTGCCCCCAAGGCAGAGAAGAAGGCCGAAGAGGCTCCTGCTGAAGAGACCGCCGCACCGGCCGCTCTCGTCGACGGTGGCTTCGGAGAAGACTCAGCCGCTCCGCTCGAGGACGGCTCGGCTCCCGAGGGCTTCGACATCAAGGGCAACAAGGACTCGATGAAGTTCCACCGCCCCGATGGCCAGTGGTACGACGCGACCATCGCAGAGGTGTGGTTCCGCACCGCTGAGGCCGCTGAGGCCGCTGGCTTCGTCGAGGCCGGCAAGTAAGTCACAGTATTTCAAAGAAGCCCGCCACCGTGATCGGTGGCGGGTTTCTTCGCTGCTCGGGCCCCGTGCGCGCCAACAGTCGGTCAGATGCGCGCGCGCAGATCCTTGCGCAGGATCTTGCCGGAACTCGACTTCGGGATGACGTCGATGAACTCCACCTGTCGCACCTTCTCGTGCGGTGCGACCTTCGACGCGACGAATGCCATGACGTCATCCGCCGAGAGCTCTGCGCTCTGCTGACGGACCACGAAGGCCTTCGGCACCTCCTGGCCGTCATCATCGAACGCGCCGATGACAGCAGCATCCGCAATCGAGGGGTTCTCCAGCAGCACCGCTTCCAGCACGGCCGGAGCGACCTGGTAGCCCTTGTACTTGATCAGCTCTTTCAGCCGATCGACGATGTGGAAAATGCCGTCGTGAGTGACGGTGGCGACATCGCCGGTGCGCAACCAGCCTTCGTCGTCGAGCGTGGCTGCGGTTTCGTCAGGCCGGTTGAGGTATCCGGTCATCACCTGCGGCCCTCGCACCCAGAGCTCTCCCGGTGCGCTCACGCCCTCTGTCGGCGCCTCGATATCGGCTCCGGTTTCGGAGTCGACCAGACGGGCATCCGTATTCGGGACGAGTGGTCCGATCGACGACTTGTCGATCTCGGTGCGCTCGGCGGGAATCAGGTTCACTGCGGGACTCGTCTCCGTCAGACCGTATCCCTGCACAACCTCGCAGCCGATCCGGGATGCCACCGCCGCCGCGAGAGCGCCGTCGAGCGGTGCCGCCCCCGAGAAGATGACCTTGACCGCCGAGAGATCGTACTGATCGACGATCGGATGCTTCGCCAGCGCGACCGCGATCGGCGGGGCCACGAACACCCAGGTGGTGCGATGCTCGGCGATGATGCGCAAGAACTCCACCAGGTCGAACTTCGGCATCGTGACCAGGCCTGCGCGCTGGCGCATCGCGAAGTTCAGCAGCACGGTCATTCCATAGATGTGGAAGAACGGCAGCACGGCCAGCAGCCGGTCGTCGGGCCCGACATCGAGAAGCGGCCCGCACTGCGCGACGTTCGCGACAAGGTTGCGGTGGGTGAGCATCACGCCCTTCGGACGGCCAGTCGTGCCGGAGGAGTACGGCAGTACGGCGAGGTGGGTGGCCGGGTCGAAGGACACCTCGGGCGCCTGGTGTCCTTCGCCGAGCAGATCGCGAAGATTCGGGTGGCCCTCGGCGCCGTCGAGGACGATCAGGTGGTCATCCGGGATGCCGCGCAGCTCGGCGGCAGCCTTGGCGTTGGGCAGCAGGGGAGATACGGTGATCAGCCATTGGGCATCCGCATCCTCGAGCTGGTTCGCTATCTCTTCTGCTGTGTAGAGCGAGTTGATGGTCGTCGCGGTGCCGCCGGCACGGAGGATGCCGTGGAACACGGTTGCGAATGCCGGAACGTTCGGACAGAGGACGCCGACGCGGGTGCCGATCCCGATGTCGCGGGCCGCGAGCGCGCCGGCGAACAGGTTGATCTGTCCGACCAGCTGCCGATACGTGGTCTCGGCGCCGGACATTCCGTCGATGATGGCGACAGCATCGAGTTGCGACTCATCGAGCCCGTCGAAGAGGTAGTCGAAGATCGGGACATTCGGAATCTCGACGTCAGGGTAGGAGCTGTGCATGTGATCTCCTTCGATCATGTGCCTGAGCGGGTGTGCGAGTCAGTCTCGCACACCCCGGGACCGCGTTCCAGGGCTCAGCGGACGATAGGCTTGGTTCGTGAATGCGGATGATCAGGCCATAACCCGACAGCCGCGCGCGTACCTCACGTTCGTATTCATCGGCCTCTCCGCAGGACTGCTCTCCGGACTCTTCGGCGTCGGCGGCGGCACGGTGATCCTGCCGCTGCTCGTGCTGATGCTCCACTATGACCAGCGGCGCGGTGCGGGCACCTCGCTGGCGGCGATCGTCCCGACGGCGAGTGTCGGCGTGATCTCCTACGCGCTGTCCGGCGCGGTCGCGTGGATTCCCGCGCTCATCCTCGCTGCGGGAGCCGTCATCGGCGCGCAGATCGGCACCCGGCTGCTGCCGAAGATCTCGCAGGCGGCGCTGCGCTGGGGGTTCGTCGGGTTCCTCGTGATCGTGATCGTGAGCCTGTTCGTCGTCATCCCCTCGCGCGACGCCCATCTGATTCTCGGCTGGGCGAACGGCATCGGACTCGCCGGGGTCGGCATGGTCACCGGCATCATCGCCGGACTCATCGGCGTGGGCGGCGGTGTGATCGTCGTGCCGGTGCTCATGCTCGTCTTCGGCACCAGTGACCTCGTCGCCAAGGGCACCTCGCTGCTGATGATGATCCCGACCGCGCTATCGGGCACCATCGGCAACCTGCGCCACCGCAACGTCGACCTGCTCGCGGCCGGCATCATCGGGCTCTCCGCCTGCACGACGACCGCGCTCGGCGCGTGGCTGGCGACCCTGATCAATCCGTTCGTCGGCAATATGCTCTTCGCCGGGTACCTGATCTTCATCGCCGTGCAGATGGCCATCAAGGCGATCCAGGCGCACCGGCGCTGATCGGCGGCATTTCTCTGGCATCCGCTCTCCTCGACGTTCCACTCTGCTGGGTAGGATCGAGGGGTGCCCGTGAACAACGATCTGGTCGGCCGCGAATTCGCGCCGACAGCCCCGTACCTCGTCGGTCGAGAGAAGGTGCGCGAATTCGCGCGCGCGGTCTTCGCCGATGCTCCCCAGCACACCGATGTCGAGGCGGCCCGCGCGGCCGGCTTCGCCGATGTGGTCGCGCCGCCCACCTTCGCGATGGTCGTGCAGGACCTGACCCTGCAACAGCTGCTCTCGCAGCCCGATTCGGGAATCGTGCTGGCGCGCACGATCCATGCCGAGCAGCGCTTCGCCTACACGCGGCCCATCGTCGCAGGCGATGAGCTCATCGCCCAGCTGGCGGTCACCGGCATCCGCACTCTCGGGGGCAACGCGATGGTCACCAGCGACGCGACCATCACCGATGCCGCGGGCGAGCATGTCGTCACCGCCACCAGCGTCCTGCTGGTCGGGCAGGATGCGGCAGATGAGGAGACGCGCTGATGGCTGAGTTCACCGTCGGCGACATCGTCGCCGAGCGCACCGTGCACCTGACCCGTGAGTCGCTCGTTCGCTATGCCGGCGCATCGGGAGACTTCAACCCCATCCACTACCGCGATGACGTCGCGGCATCCGTCGGACTCCCCGGTGTGCTCGCGCATGGGATGCTGACGATGGGCATCGCCTCCTCAGTGGTCGTGGCCGCGCTTCCCGCCGACGCCCGCCTCCTCGACTACGGCGTGCGCTTCACGAAGCCCGTCGTCGTCGACCCCGAAACCGGGGCTGACGTGCACGTCGTCGCGAAGGTGGGCGCTGTCGACGAGACGTCGGCGCGCATCGACCTCACCGTCACCTTCGCGGAGAAGACCGTGCTGGTGAAGGCGCAGCTGCGGGTCGCGCTCTGAGATGGCCTCGCCGGAGATGACCTCGCCCGATATGGCCTCGCCCGATGTGACGCAGATCACGCCCCTGCCGCTGCGCGGACTGACGACGCTGCGCACCGGCGCCGCGCCCGAGCGGATGCGGGAGGCTTCGACCACCGCAGAGCTGATCAGCGCGCTGCACAGCGTGTGGAAGACGCATGACGAGTGGTTCGTGCTCGGTGGGGGCTCGAACCTGTTCGCCGGTGATGAGCCGTTCGACGGAACGGTCGTGCGCATCCTCACCTCCGGCATCGAAGAGCTGCCCTCCCCGCATGAAGGGCGCGTGCGCCTGCGCGTGCAGGCTGGACACTCGTGGGACGACCTGGTCGCCTATGCCGTGGAACGCGGCTACGCCGGCGTCGAGGCGATGAGCGGCATCCCCGGCACTGTAGGCGCGGCGCCCGTGCAGAACGTGGGCGCCTACGGTCAGGAGATCCAGGAGACGCTCGTCGAGGTGGAGATGATCGACGAGGGTGCGGATGCGCCCGTCGTCGTGCCTGCCGCCGAACTCGAACTGGGCTTTCGCACGTCTGTGCTCAAGCATCATTACGGCGAGGCGCAGGGGCGGCGTGCGGTGATCCTCTCGGTGACGCTCGACCTCGCCGTCACCGGAGATGCCGGCCGGGTGATCCGCGGCGAGCAGCTGCGCCGCGCCCTGGGCCTGGAGGATTTCGAGCCCGTCCCGCTCGACTGGGTGCGCACGCGCATTCTGCAGACGCGCGCAGCGAAGGGCATGCTGCTCGACGGGAGCGACCCCGACACGTTCAGCGCCGGATCGTTCTTCCAGAACGCGATCGTGCCCGAGCGCATCGCTCGAGGCCTTCCGCCGGAGTGCCCGCGGTGGCCGGTGGAGCCCGACCTCGACACCGTCACGGTGATTCCGCTCGAGACATATGCCGGGCTCACCCCGCGTGCCGGGCGCCCCGAGGGACTGGTGAAGGTGAGCGCGGCGTGGTTGATCGAGAATTCCGGCATCCGCAAGGGATTCCGCCTGCCGCGCTCGCGTGCCGGCGTATCCACCAAGCACGCTCTCGCGCTCACCAACCGCGGCGAAGCGACCGCCGGCGAGCTGGGCGAGCTGGCCCGGTTCATCCAGAGCCGCGTGCACGCCGAATTCGGTCTGCTGCTGCAGCCCGAACCCGTGCTCGTCGGCGTGGAGTTGTAGCCACCTCGCTCTCCCTTCCACCGCCGAGTGCACGGCATCTCGTCGAGCGCACGGGTTGCTGCCGTACGGATGCGGTGCACTCGACGGCATCCGGTGCACTCGAGCGAAGCAACGAGGCGGGCGTATAGTCACGGGATGAGCGGATTGATTCCTTACCTGCTGTTCCCCGGCAATGCCGCGGAGGCGCTGCGGCACTACGAATCGATCTTCGGCGGCACGCTGCACCTGTTCGACTACGCCTCGGCGGGGCGCAGCGATGGCCCCGCCGACGCGATCGCGCACGGGATGCTCGTCGAAGGGCCGGTGGAGATCGCCGGAGCGGATGCTGGCGCAGCCGACACCACGGTGACGATGGACGGCATGTTCTTCTCGCTGCTGGGCACGGCGGATGCCGCGACCCTGACCACGTGGTTCGCCGCGCTCGGCGACGACGGCGAGGTCATCGATGCACTGCAGAAGCGGCCGTGGGGCGACTACGACGGCACACTCGTCGACCGCTACGGCGTGCGCTGGCTCATCGGTTACCAGGACGAGTGACAGCGCACGCTGCCGGCAGTCCGATCAGGAGGCGAAGAGCTTCTGCAGGCGCTGCACGCCCTCGAGCAGCTGGTCATCACCCAGCGCGTAGGACAGACGCAGGTAGCCAGAGGGGCCGAAAGCCTCACCCGGAACGACGGCGACTTCGGCCTGCTCCAGGATGAGATCGGCGAGCTCGAGTGATGTCGTCGGGGTGACGCCGCCCCAGGTGCGGCCGAGCAGGCCCTGCACATCGGGGTAGACGTAGAACGCGCCGAGCGGGTTCGGCACGTGCATCCCCTCGATCTTCGACAGCTCCGACACGATCAGGCGACGGCGACGGTCAAAGGCCTCGCGGAACTGCGCAGCTTCGGTCTGCGGGCCGTTGAGCGCGGCAACGGCACCCCACTGGGCGACGTTGTTCACGTTGCTGGTCAGGTGCGACTGCAGGTTACCGGCGACCTTGATGGCATCCGCCGGTCCGACCATCCAGCCCACCCGCCATCCGGTCATCGCATAGGTCTTGGCCACGCCGTTGACGAGGATCGTCTGGTCTGCAGCCTCGGGGCACGCCTCGACGATCGACATCGCCTTCACGCCCTCGTAGGTGAGGTTCTGGTAGATCTCGTCGGTGATGATCCAGATGCCGTGCTCGACGGCCCACTCGCCGATCGCCTTCGTCTCCTCGGCCGTGTACACCGAGCCGGTCGGGTTCGAGGGCGAGACGAACACCAGCACTGTCGTGCGGTCGGTGCGAGCCGCTTCGAGCTGCGCCACGGTGACCTTGTAATCCTGATCGGCGCCGGCGAAGACATCGACGGGCACGCCATCGGCGAGACGGATCGCCTCGGGGTAGGTGGTCCAGTACGGGGCCGGCAGCAGCACCTCATCGCCGGGGTTCACGACCGCCTGGAAGGCCTGGTACACCGCCTGCTTGCCGCCGTTGGTGACGATCACCTGGCTCGGGGATACCTCCAGGCCCGAATCGCGCAGCGTCTTCGCGGCGATCGCCTCGCGCAGCGCCGGCAGGCCGGGGGCGGGTGTGTACCGATAGTTCGCCGGATTGGCGAGAGCCTCGGCGGCAGCATCCACGACGAACTGCGGAGTTGCGAAATCCGGTTCGCCCGCGGCATAGGAGATGATCGGCTTGCCCGCGGCTTTGAGTGCCTTGGCCTTGGCATCCACCTTCAACGTGGCGGACTCGGCGATGGCGGACAGTTTGCGAGAGAGAGGAGCGCGTTCAGTCACGCCTCCGATGGTACTCGGAAGGGTCGCGGCGTGCGTGGAATCAGGAGATTCGACGGAGACAGGAGCTTTCGGCGGCTGAATCGCATGATCTCACCGACCGTCCTTTTCCGGCGCGCACCATCCTTTTCTCGCCGACCATCCTTTTCCGGCGCGCGCCAGGACGCAGGCACGGTCAGCGCTCGACGAGGATGCCATCCGCATCGGCGAACAGGCGCGCACCGGGTCGGAAGACGACCCCGCCGAATTCCACGGGCACATCGATTTCGCCGACGCCGGCCTTCGCGCTCTTGCGCGGATTCGTGCCCAGGGCCTTCACCCCCAGGGGCATCGTGCCCAGTATCACGCTGTCGCGCACGCAGCCGTGGATGACGACGCCCGACCAGCCGGCATCCACCGCGCTCTGCGCGATCATGTCGCCCATCAGAGCAGTCTGCAGAGATCCGTCGCCGTCGACGACGAGCACCGCACCATCACCCGATGTCGCGAGGATCCGCTTCACCAGCGCGTTGTCCTCGAAGCACCGCACGGTGCGGATAGTGCCTTCGAACTGCGGAACCCCGCCGAACGAGCGCAGCTGCAGCGGAAGCGACTGCAAGCTGTCGCCGTGCAGGTCGTAGAGGTCAGCGGTGGCGGTCATGGTCTCTCCTCGGTGGCTGGTTTCGGATGCAGGATGCTGGACGCAGAATGCCTGCGCGGCTGGAGGGATCCAGTCGCGCAGGCATTCCGCGGGTGCGCTGGTCAGTTGAACTGACTCATCGTGTTGTGCTGACCGCCGGCCTTCAATGCGGCCTCACCGGCGAAGTACTCCTTGTGGTTGTCGCCCAGATCGGACCCCGCCATGTTCTGGTGCTTGACCGTCGCGATTCCGCCGCGGATCTCGCGACGCTGGACGCCCGCGACATAGGCGAGCATGCCCTGGTCGCCGAAGTAGCCCTTGGCGAGATCATCGGTCGACAGCGCCGCCGTGTGGTACGTCGGCAGCGTGATGAGGTGGTGGAAGATTCCGGCGCGCGCGGCGGCGTCGCGCTGGAAGGTGCGGATCTTCTCGTCGGCCAGTCGTGCGAGATCGGTGTCGTCGTACTCGATGCTCATCAGCGAGTTGCGGTCGTATGTCGAGACATCTTCACCCTGCTCCGCCATCAGGTCGAACGCCTGCTGGCGGAAGTTCAGCGTCCAGTTGAACGACGGGCTGTTGTTGTAGACGAGCTTCGCATTCGGGATGACCTCGCGGATGCGGTCGACCATGCCGGCGATCTGCTCGACGTGCGGCTTCTCGGTCTCGATCCACAGCAGGTCGGCGCCGTTCTGCAGGGAAGTGATGCAGTCGAGCACGACGCGGTCCTCGCCTGTCCCGGCGCGGAACTGGTACAGGTTGCTGGGCAGGCGCTTCGGACGAAGCAGCGCGCCGTCGCGCTTGATGATCACGTCTCCGTTGCCGAGATCGCTCTCCGCGATCTCCTCGGCATCGATGAAGGAGTTGTACTGGTCGCCGAGGTCTCCGGGCTCACGCGTGACGGCGAGCTTCTGGGTGAGGCCTGCACCGAGCGAGTCGGTGCGGGCGACGATGATCCCGTTCTCGACGCCGAGCTCGATGAAGGCGTAGCGAACGGCATTGAGCTTCGCGATGAAGTCCTCGTGCGGCACCGTGACCTTGCCGTCCTGGTGGCCGCACTGCTTCTCGTCCGAGACCTGGTTCTCGATCTGGATGGCGCAGGCGCCCGCCTCGATCATCTTCTTCGCCAGGAGATACGTCGCCTCAGGGTTTCCGAACCCGGCGTCGATGTCGGCGATGATCGGGACGACATGGGTTTCGAACCCGTCGATCTGCGACTGGATGAACTCCGTCGCCGTGTCATCGCCGGCGGCGCGGGCCGCATCCAGCTGGGTGAACAGCAGATCGAGCTCGCGGGCGTCCGCCTGGCGGAGGAACGTGTAGAGCTCTTCGATCAGCGCGGGGACCGAGGTCTTCTCGTGCATCGACTGGTCGGGCAGCGGGCCGAACTCCGAGCGGAGAGCCGCGACCATCCACCCCGAAAGGTACAAGTAGCGCTTGTTCGTGGTCTTCAGGTGCTTCTTGATCGAGATGAGCTTCTGCTGCCCGATGAAGCCGTGCCAGACACCCAGCGATTGGGTGTACACCGACGAGTCGGCGTCGTACTCGGCCATGTCGCGGCGCATGATGTCGGCGGTGTACTGCGCGATCTCGAGCCCCGTACGGAAGCGGTTCTGCGCCCGCATGCGTGCGGCTGATTCGGGGTCGATGGCGCTCCAGCTGGAGCCGTGCTCCTGCTTCAGGGCCTGGATGGCATCGATGTCGTCCTGGTACTGAGTCATGTCATGTCCTTCGTGGGGTGGGGGAGCGGTCAGTTGTTCTCGGAGAGAAGGCGCGCGTAGGCCGGCGCAGTCAGGAACGCGGGGAATTCGGGCTGCAGCGCCACCTCGCGGAACACGTCAGCGGCATCGTCGAAACGGCTGCTGTCGGTGCGCGGGGTCTGGGCGAGGAGCTCGGTGATCATCTCCTCGACGTACTCGGCGGTGATCCGCTCGCCCTCCTCGGTCCGGCGATCCTGGTGGATCCACTGCCACACCTGCGAGCGACTGATCTCGGCGGTCGCGGCATCCTCCATGAGGTCGTCGATCGCCACGGCGCCGAGGCCGCGCAGCCACGCTTCGATGTAGCGGATGGCCACCGACACGTTGTCGCGCACGCCCTTCGCGGTGATCGGGCGGCCGATGCGCAGATCGAGCAGCTGCTCGGCGGTCACCTCGACGTCGTCGCGCTGCCGGTCGAGCTGGTGCGGGCGATCGCCCAGCACGGCATCGAACTCGGACTGGGCTGCGGGGATGAGGTCGGGGTGGGCGACCCACGTGCCGTCGAAGCCGTCGTTCGCCTCTCGCCGCTTGTCAGCGGACACCTTCTCCAGCGCCCGATCGGTGACCTCGGGGTCGCGGCGGTTCGGGATGAAGGCACTCATGCCGCCGATGGCGTAGGCACCGCGCTTGTGGCAGGTCTTCACCAGCAGCTCGGTGTAGGCGCGCATGAACGGAACCGTCATGGTGACCTTGCTGCGGTCGGGGAGCACGAATCGCGCGCCGCGGCCGCGGTAGTTCTTGATGATCGAGAAGATGTAGTCCCAGCGGCCTGCGTTCAGACCTGCACAGTGATCGCGCAGCTCGTAGAGGATCTCGTCCATCTCGAAGGCCGCGGGCAGCGTCTCGATCAGCACGGTCGCGCGAATCGTGCCGTGCGGGATGCCGATGTACTCCTCGCTGAACGAGAAGATGTCGTTCCATAGCCGGGCCTCTTCGCTGGATTCGATCTTCGGCAGGTAGAAGTACGGTCCCTGGCCGGAGTCGATGAGCGCCTGCGCGTTGTGGAAGAAGTACAGCCCGAAATCGGTCAGGGAAGCGGATGCTGACATCGTGCGGCCGACGCGATCGGTGAAGTCGATGTTCTTCTCGGTGAGGTGCCAACCGCGTGGACGCATCACGATCGTGGGCGTCTGCTCGGCAGTGACACGGTACTCCTTGCCCTCGGGGCTCGTGAAGACGAGTTCGCCGCGGATGGCATCCCGCAGCGACAGCTGGCCGCCGATGACGTTCTGCCAGGTCGGGCTGGTGGCGTCTTCCTGATCGGCGAGCCAGACCTTCGCGCCGGAGTTCAGTGCGTTGATCGTCATTTTCGGGTCGGTCGGGCCGGTGATCTCCACGCGGCGGTCCTCGAGCCCGGGGCCGGCGCCGGCGACCCGCCAGTCGGCGTCGTCGCGGATGTGCGCGGTGTCCTCGCGGAAGCGCGGGTCGTGGCCGTTGCCGATCTCGAAACGGCGACGCATCCGGTCGGCGAGGCGGTCATGGCGGCGGCCCGCGAAGCGGTGGTGCAGTTCGGTGAGGAATGCGATCGCGTCCGGGGTGAGGATGTCGGTGAACCGGTCGTGCATGGTGCCGGTGATGGTGATCGTCGGACCCATTTCGGCGCGGACCGCAGCACCGACGGTTCGGATCGGGGTGGTCTGTGACTCAGCGGTGATGGTCATGAGCTGTCTCCTCCGTGGGATGTCGGTCGGCACTGGCAGTGTCGAAGTGGCCGGGTGGCTTGCTCCTACTCTGGGTGAAGTTTGCGCACTCGCCTGGCCAAACCGGGGGAGAAGTTTTACGAAACTTCTGTTTTTGTGAGATGCTCAACCGCATGACCCTCGCAGAATCGGCAGAAGAGCCCGACGCCCTCACAATCGGACGCCGAATCCGGCAGTTGCGCACAGCCCGGGGAATGACTCTCGATGAGCTCGCCGGAGCGATCGACCGGGCGCCCAGCCAGCTGTCGATGTTCGAGACCGGAAAACGCGAGCCGAAGCTCACCCTGCTGCAGACGATCGCCCGCGCGCTGGGCACCACACTCGACGAGCTTCTCGAGGGCGAGCCGCTCGATGAGCGCAGCACCATGGAAATTGCACTCGAGCGCGCCATGAAGGGGCAGACCTTTCAGACGCTCGGCATCTCGCCGTTCCGAATCGCGAAGTCGGTTCCGTCGGAGGCGCTCAAGACGATGCTCGCGCTGCACGGCGAGATCGAGCGGCTGCGCGACGAGCGTGCCGCGACACCTGAAGAGGCCCGGCGCGCGAACGTCGAGCTGCGCCACCTGATGCGCACGCAGGACAACTACTTCGCCGATCTCGAGCAGCGGGCAGCGGAGATCCTGGCTGCTGTCCAGCATCCGGGCGGTCCGCTGACGCAGCGCACCGCGTCGGAGATCGCCGCCCACCTCGGCTTCACGCTGCACTACGCCCCTGATCTCCCGCAGACAACTCGCAGCGTCGCCGACCTCGCCCACGGGCGGCTCTATCTCTCCAGCAGCATCCCGTCGAAGGGCGATCCGCGCGCCGCGGTGCTGCAAGCGCTGTCGAGCCGCATCCTCGGCCACGGTGAGCCGCGCAGCTACGCCGAGTTCCTGCGCCAGCGCGTCGAGACGAACTACCTCACCGGTGCGCTGTTGATTCCCGAAGCGCATGTGGTGCCGATCCTGCAGGATGCGAAGTCACGCCGGGCGATCTCCGTCGAAGATCTGCGCGACACCTACTCGGTGTCGTACGAGACCGCGGCGCACCGCTTCACCAACCTCGCCACACGGCATCTCGGCATCCCGGTGCACTTCCTCAAGGTGCACGAGTCGGGCACCATCACCAAGGCGTACGAGAACGATGACGTCAACTTCCCGACCGACCGCCTCGGCTCCATCGAGGGCCAGATGTGCTGCCGGCGATGGACGAGCCGTGCGGTGTTCGATGTCGAGGACCGCTTCAATCCGTATTACCAGTACACCGACACCGGCAACGGCACATACTGGTGCACCGCTCGTGTGGAGCCGTCGAGCGAGGGGCTGCACTCGGTGAGCGTAGGCGTGCGCTTCGACGACACGAAGTGGTTCGTGGGCCGTGACACCCCCAATCGCGGCGTCTCCAAGCACTCCGTCGAGACGTGCTGCCGACGGGCGCCCGCCGAGTTGGAAGCGCGCTGGCGCGAGAACTCCTGGCCGAACGTGCGCACCCCGCGCACGCTGCTGGCGACCCTGCCGACCGGCTCGTTCCCCGGCGTCGACACGACCGACGTCTACGAGTTCCTCGACGCCCACGCTCCGCGCTGAGTCGCAGGAACTGCGAGAAACCACTTCCCGCACGAGAAACCACCTGTGGCGTGGTTTCTCACGCAGGAAGTGGTTTCTCGATGAGAGGTTTCCCGCTCGGGAGCGCATGCAGGCGGGGTGGCGCTCAGTCGTCGGCGATGCGCAGGGCGGCCCAGAGCTCGGCGCGGGCGGGGAACGATGCGAGATCCTGCCCGAGCAGGGCCGCGGACTGCGCCACGCGAGATCGCAGCGTGTGCCGATGGATGCCGAGAGCCGCCGCTGCCGGCTCGAAGCGGGCGTCGTGCTCCAGCCACACCCGCAACGAGTTCTCTAGTTCAGCATCGGCCCGGCGGTCGTGCGCGCGCAGCGGTGCGAGGCGGGAAGCGGCGACCAGCCTCGCGTCGTCTGTGGTGACAGCACTGAGCATGCTGGATGCCACGGTGTCGGCATAGCGCACCGCACCGCCACCATCCGCCGCGGGCCCGACATATCGCAGCGCCGTCATCGCCTGGGCATGCGCCCGAGAGAAGGTGTTGTACTCCTGGGGGTCGGACACACCCAGTCGGATGCTGAAGCGCGCCGCCGCCTCGTCCAGCAGCGCGTGATCCGCGGCCGGCATGCACAGGGTGACCGCAGCCTCGGACGAAGACGCGAAAGTCGCGGCACCCCTTTCGGCATGCAGCCGTTCCCACCATTCGAGGAGCGCGTCCGCTGCCGCTCCGGCGCGGGTGACCGCGACGACGATCGGCCCGGCCGGCATCGAACCGAGCACGCGACGGGCGAGGGTCGGGTCATCGAGCAGGAGTGATTCGAGGACTTGCGCGCGCAAGCGGCGACGGCCGCGGGCCAGCGATGCGTTCTGCTCCAGTGACAGGCCCGCCATCGCGATCACTGAGGTGACGACCGCGCGGGTCTCGGCATCCTGCGCGGAGGCGGCAATCGCGATCACACCGCGCAGGTGGCCCGTGCGCCCGAGCGTGAACAGCGTATGCGTGCTCTCGGAATCGGTGATGGTGCGACTTGCGGCGCTTCCGCGCTGCAGGAGCTTCTCCGCGGCGGTCGCCACGGCCGCGGAGGATCCGATGCCACGGGGATGCTCGTGCGCGAGTGCGCCGGATGCGTCGAAGAAGCCCACCCAGCATCCGAGCCGCTTCGCAAGCTCTGTGAGCGCCGACTCGAGCCCGCGTGGGCGCAGCGCCGCGATTGCCAATGCGCGCTGGGCGTCGAGCGCCCAGGTGCGTCGGGCATAGGTCTGCGCGGCGATCGACTCGGCGTGGCCGCGCGCGATCGCGATGAACGGCACGTCGTACGGCACGTCGAACAGTGCCAGTCCATGCGTCGCGCACGCCTCGACGAGCTCCGGTGGGATGCCCTGGCTGTGCACCCCGGACCCGAAGCCGAGCCCGTTCACACCGCGCGCCGTCAGCCGCGCGACGTACTCCCTCACACCGTCCGCATCGCCGGCGGCGAACTGCGTGCCCGTCGTCAGGAGCATGAGGTCGTCGGCGAGGAACGGTGTCGGATCGCGCAGGTCAGAGCTGTGCACCCAGCGCACCGGCTGCTCGAGCGCGCCATCGGGCAGAGCAACTTCATCCGAGACGAGGCTCAGCCGCAGTTCACGCCGCGCCAGCAGCGTGCGCAGCGTGGGATTCAGCGGAGGTTCCACCGGCATCCTCTCTTATACGGCACGGCGAATGAGTTGCCTGAATTGTACAGTTCGGCGAGTGCATCCGGCATCCGTCGCGACGTACTCTCGCCCCATGACCCTCATCGACGAGACCTCCTCCCTCCCCGCCGGTGGACCCGCCCTCGAGCAGGTCCGTCGCGTGGGCACCCCGCTGCCCGGTCCGCGCTCGGCCGCCATCCTCGCGCGCAAAGCGGATGCTGTCGCCTCCGGCGTCGCACACTCCATGCCGGTCTCCGTGGTCGCAGCCGGCGGCGGTGTCGTTGTCGATGCCGACGGCAACTCGCTCATCGACCTGGGCTCGGGCATTGCCGTCACCAGCGTCGGCAACGCGCACCCCAAGGTCGCCGCCGCCATCGCTGCGCAAGCCGCACAGTTCACGCACACCTGCTTCATGGTCTCGCCGTACGAGTCGTACGTCGACGTGGCTGAAGCCCTCAATCGGCTGACGCCGGGCGACTTCGCCAAGAAGAGCGCCCTGTTCAACTCCGGCGCCGAAGCCGTCGAGAATGCCGTCAAGATCGCCCGCAAGTACACCGGTCGCCAGTCCGTCGTCGCATTCGACCACGGGTATCACGGCCGCACCAACCTGACCATGGCGCTCACTGCGAAGTCGATGCCGTACAAGTCCGGCTTCGGCCCCTTTGCGCCCGAGACCTATCGCGTGCCCGCCTCCTACCCCTACCGTGACGGACTCACCGGCGCCGAGGCAGCCGAGCGCGCGATCACGATGATCGAGAAGCAGATCGGCGCAGACAACCTCGCGGCCGTCATCATCGAGCCGATTCAGGGCGAGGGCGGCTTCATCGTCCCCGCCGACGGCTTCCTCGACGCCGTGGTCGACTGGTGCCGCGCGAATGATGTCGTCTTCATCGCCGACGAGGTGCAGACCGGCTTCGCCCGCACGGGTGCGATGTTCGCCAGCGAGATCTTCGGCATCGAACCCGACCTGATCACCACGGCGAAGGGCATCGCCGCGGGACTTCCGCTCGCCGGCGTCACCGGGCGCGCCGAGATCATGGATGCCGCGCACGCCGGCGGACTCGGCGGCACCTATGGCGGCAACCCGATCGCCTGCGCCGCCGCGCTCGCCGCGATCGACGTCTTCGAGAACGACGGGCTCGTCGAGCGCGCCCAGCAGATCGGCGCACTGCTGCGCGACCGCCTGGCCGGCATCCAGGCGGAAGACCCGCGCATCGGAGAAGTGCGCGGTCACGGCGCGATGATCGCCGCCGAGTTCGTCGACCCGGCCACCGGCAAGCCGGATGCCGCACTCACGGCCGCTGTCGCGGCTGCCTGCGTCAAGGCGGGCGTGATCGTGCTCACCTGCGGCACATTCGGCAATGTCATCCGCTTCCTGCCGCCGCTGTCGATCGGCGATGAGCTGCTGACCGAAGGACTCGACATCGTCGCCGCGGCGCTCGCCGCGGCCTGAGACCCGCCGATTGCCGTCCGGATCGGGGGATACGGACGGCAATCAGCGCATTCCCATCAACATTTCCAAGGAGCTGCTGTGCTGATATTCCCGTTCGGCATCCTCGGCGTCGGCGTGCTCGGCATCGGCGCCGTGGTGGTGTTCTGGAACGCATATCGACGCCCTGCCTTCTTCAGAGGTGAGACGCTGGGAACGGACGCTCCTGCCAGCGTCCGTCGCCGTTGAACTCGCCGACCTCGCATCCCCGAAAGAATCGAGACGAAACATGAGCACTGCACTCGCATCGAACGAGAAGGAACTCCTTGAACGGGTCCCCACCGGCCTCTTCATCGGCGGCCAGTGGACAGACGCCGAGGCCGGCGGCACGTTCGAGGTGCGCGACCCCGCCACCGGCGAGGTGATCGCCACCATCGCGGATGCGACGCCAGCGGATGGCACCCGAGCCCTCGACGCGGCCGTCGCCGCGCAGGCAGACTGGGCCGCGACCGCACCCCGCACCCGCAGTGACATCCTGCGCCGCGCCTTCGACCTCGTGCAGGAGCACAAGGAGGACCTCGCTCTGCTGATGACTCTCGAGATGGGCAAGCCGCTCGCCGAGTCTCGCGGCGAGGTCGTCTACGGCGGTGAGTTCCTGCGCTGGTTCAGCGAGGAAGCCGTGCGCATCTCCGGTCGCTACGGCATCAACCCCGAGGGCACAGGCCAGATGGTCGTGTCGCAGCGGCCCGTCGGCCCGTCCTTCTTCGTGACGCCGTGGAACTTCCCGTTCGCGATGGCGACGCGCAAGATCGCCCCTGCGCTCGCCGCCGGATGCACCGTCATCATCAAGCCGCCGGCACTGACCCCGCTGACGACGATCTTCTTCACCAAGCTGCTCGAAGAGGCGGGCTTGCCCGCCGGTGTGGTGAACGTCGTGCAGACGTCGCGCTCCAGCGCGCTGTCGGCACCGATCATCGCCGACCCGCGGCTGCGCAAGCTCTCGTTCACCGGGTCCACCGAGGTCGGCCGCAAGCTCATCGCACAGGCTGCCGACGGCATCCTGCGGGTATCGATGGAGCTCGGCGGCAACGCGCCGTTCGTCGTCTTCGACGATGCTGATCTCGACAAGGCCGTCGATGGCGCGATGGCAGCGAAGTTCCGCAATATCGGCCAGGCGTGCACGGCGGCGAACCGCTTCATCGTGCACGAATCGGTCGCAGATGAGTTCGCCCGCCGGGTCACCGAACGGGTGCAGCAGATGAAGATCGGCCGCGGCACCGAAGACGGTGTGACGATCGGCCCGCTGATCGATGCGGATGCTGTGGCCAAGGCCGCCGACCTCGTCGGCGATGCCGTCGAGCGGGGCGCGCGCCTGCTTGCCGGCGGCAATGCACGAGAGGGCGCGGGCACGTTCTACGAGCCGACCGTCCTCACGGACGTCGTCGCGGGCAGCGAGATCCTCCGTGAGGAGATCTTCGGACCGGTGCTCGCCATCGCCACCTTCACCGATGAGGCGGAGGCCGTGCGCATGGCCAACGACACCGAGTACGGACTCGTCTCCTACGTCTTCACCGAAGACCTCGGCCGTGGCCACCGCATGATCGATGCACTCGAGACCGGCATGATGGGCCTCAACGTCGGCGTGGTCTCCAACGCCGCGGCACCCTTCGGCGGCGTCAAGCAGTCGGGCGTCGGCCGCGAGGGCGGCTTCGAGGGCATCCACGAATACCTCTCCACCAAGTACACCCTCATCCCCGCGTAACACTCCTGAAAGGAACGCATGACTGAATATGCCGTCGTGAACCCCGCGACCGGAAAGACCGAAGCCACGTTCGACACCTTCACCGATGCGCAGATCGAGGATGCTGTCGCTCGCGCGGCCGCAGCAGCCGTCACCTGGGCTGCCACCTCGCCCGCCGACCGGGCTGCGGTGATCCGTCGGATCGCCGAGCTGCACCGCGAGCGCCGTGACGAGTTCGCCGCGATCATCGTGCGCGAGATGGGCAAGCCCATCGCCGCGGCCGAGGGCGAGGTCGACTTCGCCGCCGACATCATCGAGTACAACGCCGACAACTTCGACAAGATCACCGGTGATCAGCCGCTGGATATCCTCGGCGAAGGCACCGGCGTCGTCCGCAGGGCGCCGCTGGGTGCGCTCCTCGGGATCATGCCGTGGAACTTCCCGGCCTATCAGGTGGCGCGCTTCGCCGGACCGAACCTCGCGGTGGGCAACACCATCATCCTCAAGCACGCTTCGCAGTGCCCCGAGTCCGCGGCCTTCCTGGAAAAGCTGTACCGCGACGCGGGCCTGCCAGACGGCGGGTACGTCAACGTGTACGCCACGAACGACCAGGCTGCGACGATCATCGCCGACCGGCGAGTGCATGGCGTCTCGGTCACCGGTTCTGAGCGTGCCGGCGCGGCCGTCGCCGAGGTCGCCGGGCGCAACCTGAAGAAGGTGGCGCTGGAGCTCGGCGGCTCCGACCCGTTCATCGTGCTGTCGACCGACGATCTGGATGCTGTCGTGCAGTCGGCCGTCGACGCGCGCCTGGATAACAACGGTCAGTCCTGCAACGGTGCGAAGCGCTTCATCATCATCGACGGTCTCTACGAGGAGTTCACCGCTAAATTCGTGGCCGCGCTCGCCGCCGTCTCCGCCGAGGACCCGACATCGCCCGACACGGTCCTCGGGCCGCTGTCGTCTCTGGTCGCCGCCGAGCGGCTGCAGGAGCAGGTGGATACCGCCGTGGCCCAGGGCGCGACACTGCTCACCGGCGGAACCCGCGAGGGCACGTTCTTCGCCCCGACGGTGCTCGCCGATGTGACGTCGTCGATGGACGTGTATTCCGAGGAGCTGTTCGGGCCGGCCGGTGTCGTCTACCGCGTCGCGGATGAGGATGCCGCGGTCGCCATCGCCAACGACACCTCCTTCGGGCTCGGGTCGTACGTCTTCACGACGGATGCTGCCCAGGCCGAGCGCGTGGCGAACAGCCTCGAGGTCGGCATGGTCTACGTCAACCTCGTGCTCGCCGACAGCCCGGAACTGCCCTTCGGCGGTGTGAAGCGCAGCGGCACCTCGCGGGAGATGGGTCTGCTCGCGGCCGACGAGTTCGTCAACAAGAAGCTGGTTCGCAAGGCCTGAGCAGAACAGGCCGCTGCCCTGTCGCGGAAGGCGCGCGCAAGGCAGAATGGAGGCATGAGCGAGAACAGCGATCCCGTCGTCAGACTCTCCGACGGGGAGTGTCGCGACCGCCTGAGCACACAGTCACTCGGACGCCTGATCACCCGCGTCGGCGACGTGGTGGATGTGTTCCCGGTGAACTACGTGCTCGACGGCGACGGGATCCTGTTCCGCACAGCTCCGGGCAGCAAGCTGCTCGAGCTCACCGTCAACTCGGGAGTGCTCTTCGAAGTCGACGACCACACCGATGCCGAGGCGTGGAGTGTGATCGTGTCGGGCCGAGCCGAAGTGCTGGAGGCTGAGGCGGACGTCGAGCGGGCCGAGAGCCTCGGACTCCAGCCATGGATCCCCACGCTCAAGCGAGTGTTCGTGCGCATCTCTGCCGAGAAGATGACCGGGCGTGCCTTCGAGAGGACCGCTGAGCCCGAACGCACGGGCGTGCAGGACTACTGAGCCTCAGGCTCCTGGGTGTCGATGATCGCGTTGATGGGTCTCGTCTCGTCGCCTCGTGACGGCTCGCCGGCATCCGCACCGGTATCGGCGTTCGCCTGAGCCGCCGTGCGCGGACGCCGCGGACGCGGGAATGCCTCGCCGTCGCGCTCGACGGTCTGGATGCGGGTGCGCGGCAGACCCTCGGGGTTCTCGCGCTGCAGCCACAGCAGCATCTCTTCGCGCACCGTGCGTGAGAGATCGAACATCTGGAACGCATCGGCCGCGCTGATCAGCGCGCGAACCTGCACGTAGCCGCCGACCGTGTCGGTGATGCGCAGCGACGATGCGGCGCCGTCCCACATGCCGCTCTCGTCGAGAATCTGATCGAGCTTCGCGCGCATGCGGAGAATGTCGACGCCCCAGTCGAGGTCGAAGAAGACGGTGCCGAGAACGGCGGTCGACTCACGGGTCCAGTTCTCGTACGGCTGCTGGGTGAAGTAGGTGGAGGGAAGCACCAGTCGGCGCTCATCCCACACCTTCACGACGACGTAGGTCAGGGTGATCTCGTCGATATATCCCCACTCGCCGTTGACCACGACGATGTCCTGCAGGCGGATCGCGCCGCTGAAGGCCAGCTGCATGCCGGCGAACACATTGCTCAACGTCGATTGCGCGGCAAGGCCCGCCACGACCGAAAGGAAACCGGCCGAAGCGAGCAGCGTGCCCCCGACCGCGGCTATGCCGGGGATGGTCAACAGGGCGGCGCCGATGCCGATGATGACGGATGCTGCGCCGATGAGTCGACGAACAACAGCCACCTGGGTGCGCGCGCGCCGCGCCTGCCATCCGTCGGAGCCGTCCTCTGCATACCGAGCCAGGCCCAGGTCTGCGGCGAACATCAGCGCCGACCCGATCGCCCAGGCGGCGGAGAGGATGAGCAGCACGAGAAGCACGTGGTTGAAGCCGGCCTGCACCGCGCCCTGCAGGGGGAGTGTGAGCGCCAGCGCCAGCCACGACAGTGCGACCGTGCTGAACACGGCGAAGGGCACGCGGGTGCGCTGACGCAGCAGGGTCGTCCACATCCGGCCGCGGCCGATCACGCGGATGAGCAGGCCGAACAGTGACGTCACGACAACGACGAGCACAGCGGCAGCAGCCAGCAGAATGATGGCGTTGAAGATGGGAGGGAGGTTCCAGAACGAGACCATGTCGACCCAGCGTATGGGGCATCCCTGTGTGACTCAACCGAGCTGGCGGCCGGACGCGGTTCTGCCAGGGTGCTCGGATGACGTACACTTGTGGGGCAGTTGTCTGCATCCTTCACTGTGCCTTGATCGGCGCAGAGAGGGCGCAGACCCAGGGGCCATCCGGTCTCTAGGGCGGTAGCTCAATTGGCAGAGCAGCGGTCTCCAAAACCGCAGGTTGCAGGTTCGATTCCTGTCCGCCCTGCGCGTCAGCGCACACGCTGACTCACGAAAGGTACTTGCAGGATGGATCAGGACGACGTCGGCGGCGAACTCGCCACAGCAGGCCCGTACGCCCTGCGCGACAAGAAGCTCGGCTTCTTCGGCCGCATCGCGCTGTTCATGCGCCAGGTCGTCAGCGAGCTGCGCAAGGTCGTCACTCCGACCCGCAAGGAGCTGATCAAATTCACTCTCGTCGTCCTGGTGTTCGTCGTGATCGTGATGGCACTGGTCTACGGTTTCGACTCGCTGTTCGGCTATGTGACTCACATCGTGTTCGGGGTTCCGGACAGTTGACGCACCTGCGACGGACGGTCGCAGTGAATGGAAAGAAGCAACGTGTCTGAACGATATTCCGATGACGCAGACTGGGCCACCGCGGCCGAGCAGTCCAGCGAAGAGGACGAGGCCCAGGAGGGCAACATCCTCGCTGAGCAGGAGCGGTCGGCCGCATCTGCCGAGCATGTCGCCCTGCACGTCGAAGACACCGATAACTCCGACACGGAGTATCAAGACGACACGGAAGACATCGAAATCGAAGACCCGGAGGCGGACGCGATCGTGAACGACGCTCTCAACTTGGACCAGACGGCTGAGACCGAGGCAGCTGCTGAGGTTCTCACCGACGCCGCGGCAGAAGAGACCGCAGACGCAGAGACCGCGGCTGCCGAAGAGGTGGCCCCGTACGACGGCCCCGACCTGAACGCTGACGAGGACGCTGCGACGGCGGATGCCGAAGCCGACGAAGACGTGGAAGAGGACCCGTACGAGGCGTTCCGCATGGACCTTCGGATGCTCCCGGGCAAGTGGTACGTCATCCACTCCTATGCCGGGTTCGAGCGCAAGGTGAAGGCCAACATCGAGCAGCGCAAGTCGACGCTCGAGGTCGAGGACGACATCTACCAGATCGAGGTCCCGATGGAGGACGTCGTCGAGATCAAGAACGGCCAGCGCAAGATGGTCACTCGCGTGCGCATCCCGGGCTACGTGCTCGTGCGCATGGAGCTCAACGAAGACACCTGGTCGGTCGTCCGTCACACCCCTGGTGTCACCGGCTTCGTGGGCAACGCGCACAACCCGACCCCGCTGCGCTTCGAAGAGGCCTTCAACATGCTGAAGGCGCTCGTCGAGGTCAAGGACGTTCCCACCGCGAAGTCCATCTCGTCGAAGGGCGGCATCGCCGTCGCGCGTCCGATGGCCGCGGAGATCGACTTCGAGGTCAACGAGACCATCACCATCAAGGAAGGCTCGTTCGCCGGCCTGCCCGGCACGATCAGCGAGATCAAGCCGGAGAGCGGCAAGCTCACTGTGCTCGTCTCGCTCTTCGAGCGCGAGACCCCGGTCGAGCTGTCGTTCGATCAGGTCTCGAAGATGCTCTGACATCTGCTTCGAAAAGGCCCCGCTTCGGCGGGGCCTTTCTCGTTTCGAGCAGGGGCGCCGATCAGGTAGACTTGCATGGTTTGTGCGTCAGCACGAACACGACCGCACCTCGGAGAGGCCGAGGAAGCGGGAGAGGGATGCCCCGGCATCAGCTCGATGAAAGGAAAGAGAATGGCACCCAAGAAGAAGGTGACCGGCCTGATCAAGCTTCAGATCAACGCCGGTGCAGCCAACCCGGCGCCGCCGATCGGCCCCGCGCTCGGTCAGCATGGCGTCAACATCATGGAGTTCTGCAAGGCGTACAACGCCGCGACCGAGTCGCAGCGCGGCAACGTCATCCCCGTGGAGATCACCGTTTACGAGGACCGCAGCTTCACGTTCATCCTGAAGACCCCGCCGGCAGCCGAGCTGATCAAGAAGGCGGCTGGCGTGCAGAAGGCTTCGGCTACGCCGCACACCGTCAAGGTCGGCAAGCTCACCAAGGAGCAGGTACGTCAGATCGCTGAGACCAAGCAGCCTGACCTGAACGCGAACGACATCGACGCCGCCGAGAAGATCATCGCCGGCACTGCCCGTTCCATGGGCATCACGGTCGAGGGCTAAGGGGAACATCATGGCAAAGTCCAAGGCATACAACGCTGCTCTCGCAAAGCTCGAGGCAGACCGCTTCTACACCCCCACCGAGGCCGTCACGCTGGCCAAGGAGACGGGTTCTGCGAAGTTCGACTCGACCGTCGAGGTCGCGCTGAAGCTCGCTGTCGACCCGCGCAAGGCAGACCAGATGGTGCGCGGCACCGTCATGCTCCCGCACGGCACCGGTAAGACCGCTCGCGTCATCGTCTTCGCGAACGGTCCGGCCGCTGAGGCTGCGATCGCCGCTGGCGCTGACGAGGTCGGTGGCTCCGAGCTGATCGAGAAGGTCGCCGCTGGCTGGACCGACTTCGACGCCGCGGTGTCGACCCCTGAGCTCATGGGCCAGGTCGGTCGCCTGGGCAAGGTGCTGGGCCCGCGTGGCCTGATGCCCAACCCGAAGACCGGTACCGTGACCCCCAACCCGGCCAAGGCCGTCGAGGAGATCAAGGGCGGAAAGATCGAGTTCCGCGTCGACAAGCACGCCAATGTGCACTTCATCGTCGGCAAGGCCTCGTTCACGGCTGACCAGCTCAACGAGAACATCTCGGCAGCTCTCGACGAGATCGTTCGTCTGAAGCCGTCGAGCGCCAAGGGTCGTTACATCCAGAAGGGTGCCGTGTCGACCACGTTCGGCCCCGGCATCCCGCTGGACGTCAACGCCATCTGAGCATGACTCGAGAAGACCCCCGTCGCGTTTCGCGGCGGGGGTCTTCTGCGTTTGCATGCGCTGCGTCAGCCTCCGAGCACGGGTAGGACCAGCGCCACGCCCAGCGCGATCATGACGACGGCGATGAGGGTGTCCAGCATGCGCCAGGCGCGTGGCGTGCTCAGCCAGCGGCCGAGGTAGCGCGCACCGAACCCCAGACCTGCGAACCACAGGAAGCTGGCAAAGATCGCTCCGGCGGCGAAGACCCAGCGGGCGTCGCCGTGGGTGGCCGCGACCGAGCCGAGCATCAGCACAGTGTCGAGGTAGACATGCGGGTTCAGCCAGGTGAGGGCGAGAACGGTCGCGATCACCGGCGCGAGTCGGGTGCGAGTGCGAGTGGCAGTGAGAGTGGATGCTGCGGCGGCATCCGTCTGCCCCGGTGAGTGCGTGTCGACGCGGGGACTCTGGTTGAGGGAAAGGCCCTGATCGCTCCCGCGCCATGCGCGCTTCGCGGCGAGGAGGCCATACGCGACGAGGAAGATCGCGCCCGCACAGCGGGCCACGATGACCAGCCACGGGGCCCGCTCGACCAGCAGGCCGAGGCCTGCGACGCCAGCGGTGATCAGCACCGCGTCGGAGATCGCGCAGATCAGCACGACGGCCAGCACGTGATCGCGGCGCATCCCCTGGCGCAGCACGAAGACATTCTGCGCACCGATCGCGATGATCAGCGAGAGGCCGAGGCCGATGCCGGAGAGGAAGGTGAGCACCTCTCTACGGTAGGGGTGGCCAGACATGAGCACCAGCGAAGAAAGCTGCATCTGCATTAGCCTGGCTTATGTGAAGATCGATGCGCAGCTCGCCGCCACTGTCGCTGCCGTCGTCGACGAGGGCAGTTTCGATGCGGCCGCTCGTCGCCTGCACATCACGCCGTCTGCGGTGAGTCAGCGCATCAAGGCCATCGAGCAGCAGCTGGGGCGCGTCGTCGTCGTGCGTTCTCGTCCGGTGCGGACCACCGAGGCAGGCGAGGCTCTCGTGCGCTTGGCGCGGCAGGTCGAGCTGCTCGAGCATGACACAGTGGCGGCGTTCGGGCTCGATCCTGGGGAGTCGGCCGCACCTCGCATCCGCGTGCCGCTCGCCGTCAACGCCGATTCCATGGCGACGTGGTTCCTCGCACCGATGGCCCGCATCGCGTGGCGCTTCGACGTCGACGTCGATCTGCACCGCGACGACCAGGACTACACCGCTCGGCTGCTGGAGTCCGGTGAGGTGATGGCAGCCGTGACCAGCGAGGCGGAACCGGTGGGTGGGAGTGCTGTGACCCGGTTGGGGATGCTCGAGTATCGGCCGATGGCAACCGCCGACTTCATCGCCCGGCACTTCGCCGAGGGTGTCTCTGTCGAGAGTCTGAGCCGTGCGCCGTTCGTCGATTTCGATCGTCGCGACACCCTGCAGCAGGACTGGCTGCGCGGTCGTGGAGTCGACCCGTGGGTGGTGCCTCGGCACTATGTGCCGGCATCCCACGACTTTGCGCAGGCTGTGCGGCTGGGGCTCGGGTGGGGGATGATCCCCGTACTGCAGGCGACCGAGAACCTCGTCGAGCTCGACGGGCCATCGACACGTGTGCCCCTTTACTGGCAGCAGTGGAACCTGCGGTCCTCGCTGCTGGATGCCATCGCCGAAGAGGTTGCTTCCGAAGCACGCGCGGTGCTGGCTGCTTTCTAGCAGCATCCGCTCTCGGTCATGTCGCGAGTGCACGGGATGCTGGCGAGTGCACGGAATACGCGCGCTGTGGTTCCTGTGCACTCGGCGAGATGTCGTGCACTCGGCGGCG
>NZ_FUKO01000004.1 GCF_900163815.1 Microbacterium esteraromaticum
CATTTCTATGTCACGACGCTCGCTCAGAACCCAAGCTCATCGGTGAATCGAGGCTAAGAGCGGCCACGGAGTGGTCACAGAGCACGTTGGGCCACCTGACACGCCACGCACAGCATATTTGCTCCGCTAACACTGCGTGGCATTCTCGAACTGGCGGAACGAGTACAGTTACTGATTCGCCTCAGCCAGATTGAAGCCCCTCCTGCAGATGTGCGGCCAGCAGATGGAGGGCGTGCATCGACGGTGAGATCACGTCCCGCCAGACCCCGGAGCGCGCGAGAGAGCCAACCAGGACATAGGCGGTCTTGCGGCCGAATCCCCACTGCTCTGGCGGGTCGGGCATCTCGACCCAATCGAACTGCGTCTCCTCCCCCGGCGGGTGCTCGATGACCGCGTTCGCGCGTTTCGTGACATGCGCGCATACGTGCACGCCGACCGCAGCCCGCGTGCCCGGATCTGTCTCATCAACGTCGGATACGAACCCGTGAACCCCAACAGGGCGAGCTCGTCGAACAGCGTCACCGCCACAGATGCGGGGTCCTCGGAAAGCCTCGCGGAGACATAGTCGACGAACGGCGCGAACGCGTCAGGGCCAGCGGAATCGCGGAACCTGGGCTCGCGTTGCCTATTCAGATACGCGCGAATGGTCTTGCGGTCGTCATTGGTGCGGCGAGTGATCTCGCTGATCGTGAACCCCTGCCGTTTCAGAACGTGGATATCCACGTTGCTCCTCTCCGAGAGCATGAGAAACAGGGCCTTCCTCGGGCGGGTATGGTCAGAGACCATCAGCATCGAGGAAGGCCCGCCCCATGCGGCGGAGCGACCCAGGGTGACGAATTTCGATGAGCAGAACTGCGGAATTTCAGTGAGCGCCGTCACTTGAGTAGCTTCATCACGCGCGGGGTCGGAATGTTTGCCGGATTTGCAATGCTGGTTCGTCGGGTCGATACCGCCGAAGTCAGACTTGACGCGAGGATCAACGGACTAGTAGACGAGCTCAGCGCACGGATCGATGGTTCCAGGGTGAATCACCGAGGTGAAGATCGCAGTCGCTCCCCTGGATGGCCCACCACAGCACCTACTTCCCGTACGCTGATCACGCCAGTCCGGGCAACCGCCTCACCCCCGCCAGTTCTTCGCGAGTTTCGTGAGCAGCCGCGCGAGCTCATCGCGCTCATCGTCGGTGAAGGCGGTCAGCGCCTGATCCAGTCGCTCGCGCCGCTCGCCGCGCATGCCGCGAATCATCCGTGCGCCGTCATCGGTCAGCGCGATGCGCGTGCGGCGTGCGTCGTCGGGGTCTGCCTCGCGGCGCACCCAGCCGCGATCGACGCCCTGCTGCACGAGGCGTGACGCGCGGGGCTGATCGACGCCGACGGCCTCGGCGAGCCCGCTCACACTGAGCGGTTCGGGTGCCGCGGCGAGCGCATCCAGCATCCGCACCACTGCCAGCGCACCGTTGCGCCCGGCCTCCCATCCCATCCGTCCGGCTCCACGCCCGCCCGGGCCATGCTCGCCGCGCGGATGCTGGTGTGCGTGAGGTGCGCCACCGCGCCTTCCGCGCAGGCGTGACAGGGCAGTCGCGATGATGTCGGCGGGGTTGGAACTCTCGGTGCTCACCCTCAGAACTTTACATGCGATTTGACATGGATGCACATTGCATGTCACACTGCATATACATGCAACATGACAAACAAAGGATTTCCATGAACAACGACATCACTACTGACACACGTCCCCTCGGCTATTGGATCAGCGCCGTCGACCGGCTGCTGGCAGCCGAGTTCGCCACCGTCTTCGCCGATGAAGGAATCACTCGCCGCGAATGGCGGATGCTGAACCTCATCGACGGCACGACGCCTGGCTCGCGGCCCGAACCCGATACCGGCTCTGCGCGCACGGCCCGCCTGCCTCACGCAATGCGCGGCCCCAAGCTGCGCCGACTGATCGACCTCGGCTGGATCAGCCGCGACGCCGACGGCTGGACCCTCACCGACGCCGGCCGACTGGCCAAGTCTCGCCTCGGCTCCGCGGTCGACGAGATCCGCGCCCGCTTCTCCGCCGCCGTCTCCCCCGAGGAGCTCGCCGCGATGACAGCGTCACTCGAGAAGGTCGCCCGCGAGTTCGGCTGGGAAGCAGGCATGCGCCTCCCCCGCCGGCACGGACAGCACAATTTCGGATGCCACAATGATCGCCACCACGATCGGCGTCATGGCTTCAGCCACCGGTCACGGACACCAGAGCAGCACATCCACATCCACACGCACAGCTGAGCGCCAGCATCCGACTGCCGTCTCCCGGGCTTCCGAGAGGCGGCTTTCGTCATGTCAGAGCAGTGACGGATGCCAGTGGCGCAGCCATATCGAACGGGTTCGCACCGGTGGAGAGCAGCACACCGACCACGGCCACCGCCGCGACCAGCAGAGCGATGAGAATGACGAAGATGACGATCGTCCACGCCCGGTAGCTTCCGGTCGTGCCGCCGGCAGCCGGCGAGGGGATCGGCGGGCGATCGGGAAGTTCGCTCGGGGCGGGCAGTTTGCGCTTGTCGGCGCGCGTGCCAGGCACCGCGGTTTCTCCTGCGGCAGCATCCGTCACGCCCGGCGCCCTCGTGCCACCAGTCGCGGCGAGCGGCGCCGATTCCACCGCGGGCGGCGGGATCACCGGCTCCTCGAACACTGATGCCGGAAGCTCGGGTTCTGGCATCGGCGCATCCGGAATATCGAGGTCGGGGACATAGGCGCGCGCGATCACCGACGCCGGATCGACAGCGCCCGGCTCCAGCGGGCCTGCGCCGGCAGGCCCTGGCTCAGCAGCATCCACCCCACCGGCATCTACCCCACCGGCATCCGTCCCGGCATCCGGCCGGTCAGCATCCACCCCACCGGTCCCGGCGGGTTCGTGCACCGCCGCAGCCTCCGGAACCGCATCCGCATCTTCGGTGGGGTCAGACATGTCAGCCTCCTATGGCTCCTGCATCGGTCGTGCCCACGTTCGTGCGGTGGAAATTCTGGAATGAGCGGGATGCCGTCGGCCCGCGCTGCCCCTGGTAACGGTTGCCGTAGGGGCCCGAGCCGTAGGCGTTCTCGGTCGGCGAAGTGAGACGGAAGAAGCAGAGCTGGCCGATCTTCATCCCCGGCCAGAGCTTGATCGGCAGGGTCGCGACGTTCGCGAGTTCCAGCGTGACGTGCCCGCTGAAGCCGGGGTCGATGAACCCGGCCGTCGAGTGCGTGATGAGTCCGAGGCGCCCGAGCGACGACTTGCCCTCGAGGCGCGCGGCGACATCGTCGGGCAGGCTGACCTGCTCGAACGTCGCACCCAGCGCGAACTCCCCCGGGTGCAGGATGAACGACTCATCCGGGTCGACCTCGATCAGCCGAGTCAGCTCGGGCTGATCGACCGACGGATCGATGAACGGGTACTTGTGGTTGTCGAACAGCCGAAAGTACCGATCCAAGCGCACGTCGATGCTCGATGGCTGCACCATCTCCGCATCATGCGGATCAAGTCCGATGCGGCCTGATGCGAGTTCTGCCTTGATGTCGCGGTCGCTGAGAAGCACGCCTTCAGCCTACCGGCGCTGTTGCCCAACCGCTGGGTTGTGGCCATGTCTCAGTTGTGGCGGGTCAGCCGCATCCACACCCGGCAGTTCTGAGGCACCTCCCGAACCATGTCCCAGTTGTGGCGGGTCAGTCGCAACTGAACCCGCCATTTCTGAGACACGGAAGGCTGCGGCTGCGCGAGGCCGACACGGTGACGACGCTACTGGGGCGCGGAGTCACACATCCCGTCCGCGCACCACGGCCCACGCACCCAGCAGGGCCGCGGCGGGCCATGCGATGAGTGTCGCCCACGCCTCCGGAGCGCTGAGGCCCCACCCGTCCTGCGGCAGGATGGCGTTCTGCGCCGCCGATGCCGGCAGATAGTTGCCGAGGTTGCCGATCCACTCGATGTCCTGCGCGAAAGAGCCGAGCAGGGCGACGATGATCGGCAGCACGAACAGGATGCCGACGGTCATGGCGATGGCGCCTGCCCCGGAGCGCAGCAGGAATCCGAGCCCGACACCGAGCAAAGCGAACAGCGCCATGGCGCCGGATGCCGCGAGAATCGGCAGGATCGTTTTGCCTGGGTCGTCCCAGAGCAACGGGATCCCGCTCGACGCGGCGAGCGGTGAGATCATCGCGGCGGTGGCGAGGAAGATCAACAACGACACGACGAACATGAAGAAGGCGAGAACCGTCGCCTTCGCCGCGAGCACCGAACCGCGAACAGGATTCGCTGTCAGGGTCGAGCGGATCATGCCGGTCGAGTACTCGCCAGTGACCGAGATGACGCCGAGGATACCGGCAAGCATCATCGTGAACTGCACGGGCATGACGACGGCCATGATCGTGTCGGCTGGCGCAGTCATCGTAAGTGTCGCGAGGAAGGCGATGCCCATGGTGAGGGCTGCGACGATGGCGACTGACCACCAGGTGCCGCGAACGGTGGTGAGCTTGATGTATTCGCTGCGCAGCTGGCGGGGGAACGTCAGCGTGAACGACGAGGTCGGAACGTGCGTTGCGCGGGCCGCGACGGTCATGCGTGTGCCTCCTCGAGCCGGGCACCGTCTTGCGGGACGGCACGGGTGCGGTATTCGACAGCTTCGCCGGTGAGGGCGAGATAGGCGTCTTCCAGTGAGCCGCTGGTCGGGGTGAGTTCGTGCAGCGGGATGCCGCGTTCGAAGGCGAGGTCGCCGATGCGGGATGCTGGGAGCCCGGTGATGTCGAGAATGTCAGCGCCGACAGCGGCGACCTCGACGTCGCGACCGGCGACGGCGGATGCCAGTTCGGCGGGGCGCGGAGTGCGCACGTGCACGCGTTCGGTGGTCCATGCGCGAACGAGGTCGGGGAGCGCAGCATCCGCCAGCACTTTTCCACGCCCCAGAACGATGACGTGATCGGCGGTCTGCGCCATCTCGCTCATGAGGTGGCTGGAGAGCAGCACCGTGCGGCCCTCGGATGCCGCATGCCGCACGAACTGGCGCACCCAGCGCACGCCTTCCGGGTCGAGGCCGTTGACCGGCTCGTCGAGGATCAGCGTGTGCGGGTCGCCGAGGAGAGCGGCAGCGATGCCGAGGCGCTGCCCCATGCCGAGCGAGAACCCGCCGGCGCGCTTGCGAGCCACCGAGCCGATGCCGGTGATGTCGATGACTTCGTCGACGCGGGATGCCGGGATGCCGTGCGTCGCAGCCATGACGCGCAGGTGATTGCGCGCGCTGCGGCCGGTGTGCACGGCTTTCGCGTCGAGCAGCACGCCGGCCTCGGTGAGGGGCGCGCCCAGCTTGCCGTACTCCTTGCCGTCGACGGTGACCCGGCCGGCGGTGGGGCGGTCGAGCCCGACGATCATGCGCATCGTGGTCGACTTGCCGGCGCCGTTCGGCCCCAGGAACCCGGTGACGCTGCCTGCGCGCACGGTGAACGACACGTCGTCGACGGCGAGCTTGTCTCCATACCTCTTGCTGAGGCCTTCGGCTGTGATCATGACTACGACGCTACGGGTACGGCGCGGTGCTGCGCGTCCCTCGGAGGGATGACGTTGATGGCACGGATGTCGGACTCTGGAGTGACTTTCGTGGCTGCTGTGATCGTTGCGCAGTGCCGGCCAATCGTCAGGGTTTGTTATGCTGGTCGAGCGCCGCAAGGCGTGCGGGGCTGTAGTTCAATGGCAGAACTTCTGCTTCCCAAGCAGATAGCGCGGGTTCGATTCCCGTCAGCCCCTCCACTTTTAAATCCCTGAGCTATCCCGGACATTCTGGAGCTATTCCAGTCTGCAGATTCCGCGAGGTTAGTGCGGACAGGCGCGTCGTGCGTGCGGCGCCCTTTGACGTTGACTAGGTGATGGGCAATGACGGTTGGCCTCCGGTACAGCGGGCCCCGCAAACTGTGCATAGGTGAGACTGAACATACGCTGGGTGTATGGTAAGTCTCAGTTAGGAGCGCTGATGAAGCCGCTGGAGTTGGTCCGGACAGTCGAACGGGCGCCACTGAGGACCCTTCGGTGGACCGCCATCGACCAACGAACCACAAATGCGGCACGCGAGCTAGCCAGTCTCGTCGCAGAGGGGGCGTTGGTGCGCATTGCCCACGGCACGTACACCGCCCCTCCCGGGGGTGCCGATGGGCGGCGATGGAAGCCGCCGCTGGAAGCCGCCGGACTGGCAGTGGCGACCACACGCTTCGGGCAGCGCAATGTCGCTCTGATGGGCGTCGGCGCGGCCCGATTCTGGGGAGCAATCCCCAGGGCCATCGCAACGACGACCATTGCCGTACCGGTGGCCGGGCGTCCGGCCATACAGCTGGAGACCGGGGGCACAGTCCACTTCATCCCGCGGATATTAGATGACCTCGACCTTGAATTGCAGGCCACACCGCTCGGGGACGCTCTCGTGACCACCCCGGCGCAGACTCTGTATGACTTGCTGGCGAAGCCGCACCAAGGACAGGCGCCAGATGCGGCCGAGGATGCGGCGCGAAACCTCGGCGCCCGCGTGACGGCACCGGAGTTGAAAGCCATCGCCGCGCGAGCACAACGAGTGCCGACAACGGTGAAGAAGGTCATCGACAGGATGGAACATCAGCGATGAAACCAGGGGCCACCCCCGGCATTCTCGACGAGGAGGAGATGCTGGATGTCCAGCTGATGTTCGGCGTCGACGAGGAGCAGGTCAGGCGCGATCACGTCATCTCGCACGCGCTCGCAGCCCTGGGCGGTATCGACGACTCGCGATTGGTGTTCTTCGGAGGCACCGCCCTGTCGCGAACCTACCTACCGAACCTGCGACTGTCCGAGGACATCGACCTCATCGCCCTCGCGGTCAGAGCCGAGGTAGCCGCCGAGGTTCAGCAGTATCTGGAGTCTGGACTGAAGCGCACGTTCCGGACCCCGACATTCACCCCGGACATAGCGTCGACCGGCCATTCCGACCCCAGCGTGATGGACGTCGGGGACGTGCGCATCCAGATTCAGCTGCTGTCCTCCGAGGGGTATCCCGCGTGGCCTACCGAGGTCCGCTCCCTCACACAGCGGTACTCCGACGCACCTCTTGCGCGGATGAGAGTCCTGACAGCCCCGGCGTTCGCGGCCGCGAAACTGAGTGCATGGGTGGATCGCGGGGCTCCCCGTGATCTCTACGACATGTGGGCGCTCGCGCGGCTAGGGATGATCGACGAGGAAGCGAAGCGACTCTTCGCGAAGTACGGCCCGATCACCAGCAGCACCAGGGTGCCGTTCAGCAACCTGCCCACAGCGGCCGGGTGGGGCACGGCGCTGAATCACCAGTGCATCCCCCAGGTGGATCCCACCGAGGCCGCTGAGGTCGTAAGCGCTGCCTGGCGGTAGCGCACGGGTAGGACGCGCCGGAGCCGCGCTACGAGCTCAGAGGGCGACGGCTCTCCTTAGTCGGCGACATCCGCCGCGGCAGCAATGGCCGCGGCGGTCTGGGCATCGGCATCGGTCTGACTGACAACTTCATCCACGAGCGCGATGCCTCCGGTGGAGTTGACCGAGTGCATCAGCCTCTCGATCCACGCGGCATTCAGAGTCGGCGTCTCCGGCGTATCGAAGACGAAACGCAGCGCGATCGAAGGATGCAGCCAGATCGTCGAGCGGCCTTCCGGGTCGCCGTCCGGGTGCCGCCACGAGAGGGTGAAGCTCTCCTGTCTGCGCAGCTTCGTGGCGATGACGACCTTGAGGTGCGCGAGCGCCCGATCCTCAACATGAATCATATTTTCGATGCCGTCGTACACGAGTCTGCCCATAGTTGAAATCTAGCCGATCTGCACCCCATCTGGTGCGCAGAGTTCACCAGCCGCACCGCACGGCTTATACGCGGCAGATCGCGCTCCGTCAACCGGATCGGCGTCGTACGCGCCACCCCGTAGCGTGAGCGATCAGCACGCAAAACCTCATCGAAAGGACGCAACCATGTCGAATCCCAGTTTCATGCCGCTGCCCTTGCCGGATGACGACCGACAGCAGGAGCCGACCGTCGAGGAAGACGGCGAAACGGTGCTCGACCCCGACGCCGACGCAGACAACATCGACAGTGCCGACGCAGACCGCCTCGCCAGCGAAGAAGGCGAAGCCGAAGGCTCAGCTGAGTGAGTGAGTCGGCAGTGAAAGGTCATGGCGCGGATGCTGAGCATCCGCGCCATGACCTTTTGAACAGCTGCCTCAATGGTTGCGCAGCGCTGAGATCAAATCGGCCTTTTTCTTCTTCGAGTAGCCGGTGAGGCCGAGTTCCTTCGCGCGATCACGTAACTCCTCGACAGTCCAGTCCTCGTAGCTGCCGGACTCTCCTCCTCGGCGTCCGACTTCGCTGCGGCCCTTCTTGGTGCCGCCCGCGGCGTTCGAGATCCTCGCGGCCTTCTCCTTCGAGGCGCCGTCGTCACGAAGCTCCTCGTACAGCTCCGGATCCTTCAATCGCGAGTTCGCGTTGCGAGGCATTGCTCTTCCTCTCCTGACTGCTGGGCAACGTAGACCGACGGCATCTCGCCATCGGGTTGAGAGATGCTCTCCACGGTGATCCCGGTGGACTCGGCGGAGAGCACCCGTGCAACATCGGCCTGACTGACAATCCCGACGAGCACGCGGCTCTCGATGACGGGAACGCGACGAATCTGATGGTCGCGCATCCGCTCGAGTGCCACCGACACATCATCTGACGCGTCGACTGTCACCGGCTTTCCCGCCGCCAGGGCTCGCGCCGGGGTTGTCTCCGGATCGAGGCCGTGTGCAACTGCCTTCACGACGATGTCGCGGTCGGTCAGCATCCCTTTGAGCTTTCCGTTCTCGCCGCAGATCGGCAACGACCCGATGTCCAACTCCGACATCAGGGACGCCGCGATGCTCAGTGAATCGTTCTCCCCGATGCACCGCGGTGCAGGCGTCATGATGTCCCGTGCGAGCGTCATGTCCGGGTCCTCTCTCGGTGCGGTCTCTCGTTTCGTATGTCACCCCGACGGTAGGCAGGTTCTCGCCGACTCCAGAAGGGGGTTGACAGCGACGCCCACGCCGCCGTGCCAAGCGGAACCGACCTGGCGTGAGCGGCCGGGACACGCCCTCCAGCCGGTTATCATTCAGTTGGCTGGTAAATCAGTACCGGTGCATGCGCGAGAAAGAGCGGTGGCGCACGTGGGCAAGTTCGTCTATGAAGGCGGCGTCAAGGTCGAGATCGAAGACCGTGCGCTCACTCACATCCAATTGGTGATCAGCGCCAAGCTTCGCCGCGGCGAGCCCTTCCCCTTCAGCTGGCGAGAAGACGCGAGCGTCGGCGGCGGGCGCACGACCGTGTGGCTGCACCCGGGCAGCTCGATCGTGTACAAGTACTACGGCAGCCGCCAGCCGGCGATCAGCCGCGCATGGGTCGACGCGCTTGCCTTCACGGCGAACGCCCCCACCGGCCTGTACCTCGTGCCTGAGCCGTCTGATTCTGGCGAGGCGGCGTCGCCCGACATGCGTACGGTCCCGCCCACCGGCTGAGGTCCGCGCTCGCAACACTGTCAAGCCCCTTGTCGAGCGGCGCGACAGGTAAGAGGGTCGTCTCACACCCCAGTGAGAAGAGGCGATCATGACGCGCGCAACCCCAGACGATCCCCGTAATGCCCACCATCAGGGTGGTTTCCCGCCGCAGACGCAGTCCCAGCCCGGCCTGACCTCGGCGACACATCCGACTCCCGACCATGGCGAGTCCACCTACGAGGGGCATGGTCGCCTGGCTGGCCGTCGTGCGCTGATCACCGGCGGCGACTCCGGCATCGGGCGGGCGGTCGCGATCGCGTTCGCCCGTGAAGGTGCCGACGTCGCCATCGCGCATCTCCCCGAAGAGCAGGAGGATGCCGATGACACGCTGGGCCTCGTGCGCGAAGCCGGCCGCACAGGAGTGAGCTTCGCCGGCGACGTCCGTGATGAGGACTTCGCGACCAGCATCGTGACTGAGACGCGCTCAGCGCTCGGAGGCCTCGACATTCTGGTCTTGAATGCCGGCTACCAGCACGACATCGACAGCTTCAGTGAACTGCGCACCGACCGGATGCGACGTGTCTTCGACACCAACCTCGCGGGTCTGGTGTTCTCTGCGCGAGCGGCGTTCCCCGATTTCGAGCCCGGAGCGAGCATCATCGTCACCGCATCCATACAGTCGTTCAATCCCTCCCCGGGGCTGATCGATTACGCGATGACGAAGGCCGCGCAGGTGGCGTTCGTGAAGGCGCTCGCTGAAGAGGCGGGGCCGCGTGGCATCCGCGTCAACGCCGTCGCCCCCGGCCCCATCTGGACGCCGCTGATCCCGGGCACCGGGTGGGATGCCGAGAAGCTCGCGCACTTCGGCACCGACACCGCGCTGGGCAGGGCGGGGCAGCCGGCCGAACTCGCAGGCGCCTATGTCTACCTCGCATCCGAGGAAGCGTCGTATGTCTCGGGCGCGGTCTTGCCGGTAACCGGAGGGAAATCACTATGAACGGCTCAGGATCAGGTGCTTCTCACCCCGCAACCAGGTGGGAGATCATTCAAGTCGGTCACGGCGGCTGGCGCGTCTGCGATAGCTCGCTCTCGGAGTCCGACGGATCACGCCTGGTCGCCTACGTCGACCGCAACGTGACCGGCTCCTTCGAGGTGCTCTGGCTGCGCAACCCTCGCCCCGCACGTTCCCGCTATCGAAAGCTGGCGGATCTGCTCGCGGATCTCGATGCGCTGATCGCCGAGCCGACGCCAGCGCGGCCGCGCTCGGCCCGCCCCAACGAGATCCCGCACTTCCCGCCCCGCGGGTGACGACGAAGCCGCCCTGAACGGAGAGGTTCAGGGCGGCTTTCGTGTCAGGCGAGCGAGCTAGTTTTTCTCAGCTTCTTCGCCGTCCGTGTCATCATCGTCAGGCTCATCGACCGGTTGGGCGTCAACGCCCTCCGGCCGCAGGCCCTGGTCTCCGATGCCGCTCATCAGCTTTTCACTGCCGGCGTGCGGTTCTCCGCACTGACCATCCACGCGAACTGCTCGAGCTTCTCGATGATTCCGTGCAGGATGTCGGCGCTCGTCGGATCAGCGTCGTCGACCGTGTCGTGCACGTCGCGCATCGTCTTGACGGTGGCTTCGAGACGAACAGTGATCAAGTCGACGGTGTCGGTGGTGCTCACCTCTCCCTGCGGGTATTCCGGCAAGGTGGTCTTCTCAGACACCGTGCTGCTGCGTCCGTCAGGAACGGCGTGCAGTGCGCGCATGCGCTCCGCGACCGTGTCGCTGAACCCACGGGCTGCGGCGATGATCTCGTCGAGCTGGCGGTGGGTGTCGCGGAAGTTCCTGCCGACGACGTTCCAGTGCGCCTGCTTGCCCTGCACCGAGAGCTCTACCAGGTCGACGAGAACTGCCTGCAGGCTTTCGCGCAGGGCCTTCGAAGCCAGGAACCCCTTCTCGTCGTTCTCACGCGGAGCGGCGCTCGAGCCCGTGGCGGGCGGGGTTGCCGTCTTGTTGGATGCAGATTTCTTAGTCGAAGCCATTGTTATCTCCTTCCGACGGGGTGTTCAGTGGACGGTGTTGCGGATCAGACGCGGTTTCGACCGCCGATGACCCGGAACAGGAAAGCGATGAGTGCGATGACGCCGACGATGAGGGCCACCCAGAGCAACCAGTTGAGCGCACTGCTGAGCCCGCCGACGATCGCGAGGACGATCGCAACGACGACGATGATGATAAGCGCGATGTTCATGCTTGTTCTCCTTGACCTCTATGTGTCGTTCAGAGTGAGAGCCACTGTTGAACATGCTCCAACTTGGCAGGTCGAAGCCGTGCTGTCGTGGGGGTTGACGCTCCCCAGCCACAGTGCTATTTGACGGGTTGGCGCGCAGCGCCCATCGTCGTCAGCAGCCGCACCGTGCGCTGCTCTGCCGCCGTCTGCCCGTCGCGCGGGCGGACTCGCGTGCGTCGAACGCGCTCGAGAACGTCCGGATGCTCGGCTGCCGCGAGCACTCTCGGGTCGACGTACGCCGACCGGGTGACCGCAGGAGTGTTGCCCAGACGGTCGGCAGCGGCTTTCACCGCTTCGCGGAGCACGGAGGCGCTTTCGCGTTCGGACGACGCATCCGAGAGCTCGCTGCCGAGGAGCGCCGTGGCGACGAGCACTGTTCCTCCCCACGTGCGAAAGTCCTTCGCCGTGAACTCCTCGCCCATGAACCGCTTCACGTACGCGTTCACGTGATGGCTTCGCACATCACGTACGACTCCATCCTCATCGAAGAACCGGAACACGTCAGAACCCGGGAGCTCCAGCAATTGCGCGATGAGGCGCGCTACGCGTGCATCGGAGACGCGACGCTGCTGCCGCTTGCCGCTCTTTCCGGTGAAGTCGAACTCGACGATGGACGACGTGGCCGTGAGGTGCTCGGCGCGAAGGGTCGTGACACCATAGCTGCGATGCTGCTTCGCATAGGCGGAGTTGCCGACCCGGAACAGCTGCAGATCGATCAGCCGGATCACGCACGCGGTCACCCGGTCGCGGTTCAACCGCTTCCGGCGAAGGTCACGGTCGACCCTGTTGCGCAGCCGCGGCAGCGCTCGGGCGAAGCGCAGCATCCGATCGTATTTGCGACGCTCCTGCCGTCTGCGATATGCGGGGTGGTAGATCGACTGGGTTCGCCCGGCGGCATCCGTTCCGCGAGCCAGCACCTTCGCCGATGCCGACCGGGCGATCTCCACGTCGACCCAGGCCGGCGGAATCACCAGCGCTTCAATGCGCTCGATCTCGGATCGCTTCGTGATCTTTCGGCCACCGAGTCGGTAGATGAAGCCGTCGTCCGTCGCTTCGCGGGTGATCACCGGGCTGCGCCGACGTCGCGATGTCGTCTGCTTGCGCTTCACCGCGGCCATGTTCGTCTCCCACGCTGTTGTCGACGTGTCCCGTCACCGGGCAGTGCGCCGGTGACATCTTGAGCGTACGAGAGAGGCGGCAGCAGGCGGCAGGGCTTGACTTCACGTCGCGGATGCTCCGTTTCTGCACAGCAGCACCTGATCCAACCCTCGGCATTCACTCGACAGGCGAGCAAGCCAGCCGCACGTAGTCATCATGGCCAGGCATCCTCAGATCGTGGTCTCGCAGAATCATGGTCACACCGGCGGGCCTAGCTGCGCATGCCGCCGCGAACTTGTCCGAGCCCATCCCATCGGCGTACTCGATGTCGAGAACGACGTCGTACACCGCGGCATAAGAGGTGCACTCGTCGAAGACCGCACAGGATTCCGTCACCGCGAAGTCGTATCCGATCTTCGCGATCTCCGTCGTCAGCTCTGCGGTGTTCTTCTGCGCGATCGCCAGACCAGCCGCGTGCGCAATGCGCGCGTATTCGGCGGCGAGCGCAAGATTGTCGCTCGGCGCCAGCGCCCCGCGCGAGCGCGAGAACGAGTCGAGGTTGTCGATCTCGACGGCCGCATAGCCGGCATCCCGGCACCCCTCGATCCATCCACGAACAATCTCAGCGAGGCCCGCGCGCTTCTCCTCAGTCGAGGTATCCAAGATGAACTCATCCGGCCAGCCGGGGTCCGCGAGCGGTGCATCGCCCACGTGCAGGACGAGTTCCGGATGCTCTCGCGCAAACTTCTCGGACGCGTCCGGCTGCGTCTGGAACCCATTGATATAGCAGATGTCGTAGCCGAGGCCGGCTGGCTCCTGAAGCCGGTCGCGCACGATGACCGTCGCCCCGTCTGGGGGCGGGTACGCGCCACCGAGCTGGTAGTCGAAGTCAGCCCCGGCATCCGGCAGCCTGATCGCCATCTCCGTTTCGGAGGGCGCCGCAGCGCCACACCCCGCGAGCACGAAGAGCAGAAGTGCGGATGCCGTCAGCGCGGGTGCGCGTCTCATCGAACGGCCTCCTCGAGCAGCTCGCGGCCCACCTGCGAGAGATCGGCTCGCCCTCCGCGCCACAGCGCCGTGATCGGGCGTTGCACCGGATCGCCCCGCAGCGCAACCTCCACCAGCCGTCCGAGCCGCACATCGTCGGCGATCGCCAGTCGCGAGAGCACTGCCGGCCCGACACCCTCGCCGACTGCTGAGCGCACGGCGGCCGAGGTCGACAGCTCCGCCACCGGCTCCGTCGGGCTGCAGTCGAGCCGGGCGAGCACGGCATCCTCCCACGCCTGGCGCGTGCCGCTGCCCCGCTCCCGCACGACCAGCGCAGTATCCGCCGCATCCGCCATTTCGATCTCGGTCCGCGTTGCCCACGCGTGCTGCGGGGCGACCACGACGGCCAGCTCGTCCAGGCACACCGTCGTCCTCGACAGTCCCTCGGGCAGAGTCGTCGACTCGATGAATCCCAGATCGGCATCACCGCTTCGAACGAGTTCCCCGACCTCGGAACTGTTGGCGTTCAGCATCCGCACCTGCGTCGGCGCGTGCCCGGAACGCACGTGCCGTTCGCGCAGCGCAACCAGCCAACGCGGCAGCATATGCGCAGCTACCGTCTGGCTCGCGGCGACCGTCAGCGCCCGGCTGCGCTCGCCGCGCAGCGTCTCGACACCGAGGCTGAACCTCTCGCCGGCCGCCAGTACGTCCTCCGCCCAGGCGGCGGCCGTCTCGCCCGCCGCGGTCGGCGTTACACCGCGGGGTGTGCGCAGCAGCAGCTCGAGGCGCAGCCGCTGCTCAAGTCCGCGCAGGCGTGAGGATGCCGTCTGCTGGGTCACGCCGCATTCGCGCGCGGCGGCTGAGATAGATCCGTGTCGCACCGCCGCGACGAGCAGTTCGAGCGCTCCGATCTCGGGCACATCTTTCATGGCACTCCCGCCTCCGCCCACAGCCCTTACCTGTATCCCTACCGACGATACGCGCTTCCGCTCTCGGTGCGCGTTCCGCAAAACTGGATCTGTGCAACTCCTCCCCCTGCAGACCCTCTCCCCACGCCTGGCCCGCCGCGGCATCGATGTGCTCCCCGGCGTCGTTCTCACGGCGACTATCGCCGTGGCCTCGACGGGAATCGGCACGCTCGTGCCGGTGCTCGGCTCGGCGGTGCCGGCGATCATCATCGGCGTCGTGCTGTCGCTGCTGCGCGGGCGGATGCTGCGGCACAGAGAACCGGATGCCGCTGACGCGCCCGCTGGCCGGTGGGTCCGCTTCGACGCCAGTCTGCAACCGGGCATCACCTATTCGAGCAAGTTCCTGCTGCAGCTCGCGGTCGTGGTGCTCGGCGCCCAGCTGTCACTGATGAGCATCCTCCAGGTCGGGCTCGAATCTCTCCCCGTCATGCTGTCGACCCTCGCCGTCTGTCTGGTGGCAGCCTGGTGGCTCGGCAAGGTGATGCGCATCGAGGGCAAGCTCACCACTCTGATCGGCGTGGGAACCGGCATCTGCGGGGCCTCTGCCATAGCCGCAGCCGCGCCGGTCATCGGCGCCGTGGGCGCGCAGATCACCTACGCCGTCTCGACGATCTTCCTGTTCAATATCCTCGCCGTCGTGCTGTTCCCGCTGCTCGGGCACGCCCTGAACCTCGACCCGCACACGTTCGGGCTGCTTGCTGGCACCGCGGTGAATGACACCAGCTCGGTGGTCGCCGCCGCGAGCGTCTACAGCACCGCAGCACTCGGCTTCGCGGTCGTCGTGAAGCTGGTGCGCACGCTCATGATCATCCCGATCAGCATCGGGCTCTCGGTGATCGAAGCCCGCAAGGATGCCGCCGGACAGCCCCTCACCGGCCGCCGCATCGCGAAACTCGTGCCCTGGTTCCTGATCGGATTCGTGATCGTGGCGATCGTGAACTCGACCGGGGTGATCCCCGAGGGCCCTCGCAACTTCCTCGTGCATGCCAGCGTGTTCCTCATTGCGATGGCGCTGGCCGGCATCGGGCTGTCGACCGACATTCCCGCACTGCGTCGCGCGGGCCTCAGACCGCTGGCACTCGGTGCGATCCTCTGGATCCTCGTCACCGCAACGGCTTTGGCGACGATCGCGATCACCGCAGGGCTGCGCGGCTGAACACCGGATGCTGCGACGGCCGGACCAGCTCAGATTCCGCGCGGGGCGCGCAGTGCGCGAAGGGCGTAGAGAATCGCGGCGAGGTCGATCAACTCCTGCGTCAACGCGCCGGCCACTGCCGGTATCACCCCCGTTGTGGCGACCAGCATCAGCGCCACGCTCAATGCGATGCCGATCCAGATCGAGGTCTTCGCGACCGACACCGTGTGCCGGCTGATCGCGATGGCGCTGACGACGGGAGAGATCGCATCTCGAAGAACCACCGCTGAGGCGGCCTCACCGGCGGCGGTGGATCCGCGCACACCCATCGCAATGCCGACATCGACCGCGGCGAGCACCGGTGCATCATTCACGCCGTCGCCCACCATCAGCACCGGCCGAGGCTGCATATCCGCCGCAAGTCGCACTTTGTCAGCCGGCAGCAGTTCGGCATGCACCTCTGCGATGCCGACCTTCTCGGCAACGCTTCGCGCCGTCGGCTCGACATCGCCGGTGAGAATGGCCGTGCGCGTCACGCCGAGGCGATGCAGGGCCGCAACGGTTTCGGCAGCATCCGGACGCACTTCATCGGTGAGCACCAGAGTCCCCGCGAACCTCCCGTCGACGGCGACGTACACGACGGCTTCCCCGGACGCCGCTTCGAAGCGCGCAGTATCGGGCACGATCGACGCGATGTACGCGGGCTTTCCGACCGCGACCGTTCTTCCGCGCACCACGCCGATGATGCCGTTCGTGGCGACTTCGACCGCCCTCTCGGCAGTGTCGACGGTCAGGCCGCGATCGGCCGCCGCCGAGATGATGCCCGCGGCGAGCACATGCGAAGACGCAGTCTCGACCGCCGCGGCGAGCGCCAGCACCTCGTTCTCGCTGAAGCCCGCCCTCGCACGCACCGCCATGAGCGTGGGACGCCCCTGGGTGAGGGTTCCCGTCTTGTCGAATGCCGCCGAGCGCACCTGCGCCAGCCGCTCGAGAACGGCTCCACCTTTGACCACCACACCGCGCTTGGCGGTCTGCGACAAGCCCCCCAGAAATGCCACGGGCGCCGCGAGCAGCAGCGGGCAGGGCGTCGCGAGCACGAGCACCTCGGCGAATCTCACCGGGTCGTCCGACAGCGCCCACGCGATGCCGGCGATGATGAGCGAGACCGCTGTGAATGGAATCGCGAAGCGGTCGGCCATCCGCACGGTCGGGGCTTTGGATGCCTCGGCGGCACGGACGAGCGCGACGATCTGCTGATACTGACTGTCGGCTTCAGTGCGAACCGCCCGCATGCGCACCGCCACCGTGCCGTTGATCGTGCCGCTGGCGATCTCGGCACCGGCCGATCGCGTCACGGGCAGGCTCTCTCCCGTGAGCTGCGACTCATCGAGGTCGGCGACATCGGACAGCAGCACGCCATCGACCGGTACGAGCTCTGCCGGACGGATCAGGATCTCCTCGCCCACCGCGATCTCGGCGACGGGCACCTCACGGACTCCATCGCCCTCGATGCGGTGCGCGATGCGCGGCGCCCGCTCCAGCAGGGCTCCGAGATCACGACGGGCACGCCGCTGCGCGTAGTCTTCCAGCGCCTCACCGCCGGTGAGCATCAGCATCACGACAACGGCGGCGATGTACTCCCCCACGGCGAGCGTCGCGACCATCGCGATCACCGCAAGAATGTCCAGGCCGAAATGCCCGCGCAGCATGTCGCGGACCATGCCGACGACGGTCCACAGCACGAATGCGCCGACGAACACGGTGGCGATGATGCGCGCCGCGAGCTCAAGACCGGATGCCGCGCAGATCACGACTGCGACACCCACCACCAGCGTGGCGAGGATCAGCGGAGAGCGGAGCAGGAACCGCAGCACAGCAGCCATGCTCTCAGCATGGCTGAGATATTCGCGTGCCGGGCGGAGGCGGACGGGGTTTAATCCGGTCGGTGGCGGCCCGCTGTCGCGTTTCTCATGAGACGATCGCCGTGAGGCGCCGCTCGCGCGCCTCGAATCTGCGACGCAGATGCAGCGGAAAAGGGAGAGAAGCATGACGCGCACATATGTCATCACCGGATCAGCCTCAGGAATCGGCGCCACGACGGCCGAGACTCTCCGCACTCGCGGCGAGAAGGTCATCGGCATCGATCTGAGGAACGCCGACATCGAGGCCGACCTCTCCACTCCTGATGGGCGCGCGTCGGCCGCGGCCCGCGCCACCCAGCTCTCGGACGGAACAATCGATGCGGTCATCGCCTGCGCCGGCATCTCCGCACCCATCCCCGCGACTATCTCGGTCAACTACTTCGGTGTCACCGAGCTGCTCACCGCGCTGCTGCCGGCGCTGCGGGCTTCAGACGCGCCCCGTGTCGCAGTGGTGTCGTCGATGGCATCCCTGCAGCCGAACTCACCGGAGCTGGTGGATGCTGCACTCGCCGGAGACGAACCGAGGGCCATCGAGATCGCTGAGGGCCTCGCCGCTCAGGGTGCGCTCATCGGCTACTCGATCTATCCGTCGTCGAAGCGCGCGCTCTCGCGCTGGGTGCGCCGCGCCTCGATCTCAGAGGACTGGGCAGGTTCGGGCATCCCGCTCAATGCGGTGGCACCCGGCACGGTGCTCACCCCGATGACCACAGAACTGCTCGCGACACCCGAGGGCACGCAGATGGTCGACGCGGCCGTGCCGATGCCGCTCAACTACCACCAGAGCCCCGAATCGATCGCCTACCTGCTGATCTGGCTCACATCGAGCGAGAACACGCACCTGGCGGGGCAGGTCATCTACGACGACGGCGGGGCGGACGCCACACTGCGCGGCGACGACATCTGGTCCTGGAACGACCCGAGCTGAGCTGACGCGCGCTCAGCCGCTCGTCCGCGCTGACAGGGCGCGGGCGATGCGGGCGATCGCCTCGCGGAGAATCGGCCGCGGGGTCGCGAAGACGAAGCGCGTGAAGCCGGCGGCCGCCTCGCCGCACTCGGCACCGTTGGTCATCGCGACCTGAGCGTGCTCGCGGAACCACGCGCCGAGGTCGCCGGTCAGCCCCGTCGCCCGAAAATCGAGCAGCGCGATATAGGTGCCCTCCGGCACCGTGACGCGCACGCCCGGCAGCTGCTCAGCCACCAGCTCTGCGAGCAGGTGGCGGTTGCCATCAAGATACTCGACGGTCTCTTCCAGCCACTGCTGACCTTCCGTGAAAGCCGCCAGGTGCGCCACCGCGCCGATCGTGGCGGTGCCGTGGCCGCCCCAGCCGCCATCGGCCTTCCACGCCTGCAGCGATTCGTCATTGGACAAGATCAGCTGCGCGCACTTGAATCCGGCGAGGTTCCATGCTTTCGAGGCGGATGTCGCCGTGAGTGTGTGGGCTGCCGCAGCATCCGACACCGAGGCGTACGGAATGTGCGATGCCGGGGCGTACACGAGCGGCGCGTGAATCTCGTCCGAGAACACCCAGCCACCCGCGTTCGTCACGATCTCGGCGATCTGCAACAGCTCCTCGCGGGTCGACACGGTGCCGAGGGGGTTGTGCGGATTGCACAGCGCGAGCAGTTCGCCACCGTCGGCGAAAGCGGCGGCGACCCCATCGAGGTCCATCGTCCAGCGCCCGTCCACCTCGATGCTCGGCACCTCGATCACCCGGCGACCGTGTCGCAGGGGCACCGAGAGGAACGGCATGTACGCCGGAGTGGGCACGATGACCGCTGCACCGGGTGCGGTGAACTTCTCGATGGCGAACTCGAACGCGGCGATCACATCCGGCACCAGCCGCACCTGATCCGCCCCGATGCTCCAGTTCGCATGCTCGCTGTACCAACGAGCGGTCGCCGCCCTCAGGTCATCGGAAAGCGTTGTCGGCAGATACCCGGTGAATCCGGCATCCAGCGCATCGCCGACAGCCTGCGAGATCGCTGGCGCGACCCCGAAATCCATCTCGGCGACGAACGCGCCGATCGTCTCGGGGAATCTCGTCCACTTCACGCTGCCCGCACGACGCAGGTCGGCCTCGGCGATGGCGTCGAACGGATGCTCTGCAAGCGGGGATTCAGCAATGCTCATGCCTCTATTGTCGCCGGTCGCGCGTCGCGAGCAACAGCGCCAGCGCACACTGCGACACAATAGACAGGATGAACGACAACCCCTCCAGCTCGACGTCCGGCGAGGGCTGCGGCCCCTCCTGCACCTGTGGCGCGCCCGAGCGGCAGGCATTCTCGCTCAGCGTTCCTGCGCGCGCGGCCGTGCCGACAGCATCCGGCTGCCATTCCATCGAGCAGGCGCAGATTCCCGCGGGAACGTTCCAGATGGGCGACTCCTCCGGCGACGAGAACCGCGGAGACGGCGAGACGCCGGTGCATGCGGTGCAGATGTCGGCCTTCGAGATCGACGCCACCAGCGTCACCAATGAGGCCTTCGCCGCGTTCGTCGACGCGACCGGGTACCGCACGGAAGCTGAGACCTTCGGCTTCTCGGCCGTCTTCCACCTCGCGCGCACCGCACCCGAATCCGACATCATGGGCCAGGCGCCCAGCACGCCGTGGTGGCTCGGAATCAAAGGCGCCGACTGGCGCCGACCGGGCGGCGCGGGTTCGAGCATCGACGACCTCGCCGACCACCCGGTCGTGCACATCAGTCACAACGACGCCCTCGCGTATTGCGCATGGGCGGGGCGGATGCTGCCCACCGAGGCGCAGTGGGAGTACGCCGCCCGCGGCGGACTCGACTCTCGCAAATACCCGTGGGGCGACGAAGAGATCGACGACGGCGGCTGGCGGGTGAACATCTGGCAGGGCACATTCCCGCGGGTCAACACCCTCGATGACGGGTTCCTCACGACGGCGCCGGTGCGCACGTTCGAGCCCAACGGGTACGGGCTCTGGCAGCCGGTCGGCAACGTCTGGGAATGGTGCGCGGACTGGTTCGATCCGCGCTATTACGCGCACAGCCCTGCCAAGGACCCGACGGGACCGGCATCCGGTAGCGCCCGGGTCATGCGCGGCGGCAGCTTTCTCTGCCACATCTCGTACTGCAACCGCTACCGCAACTCCGCGCGCTCGCAGAACACTCCCGACTCGTCGATGAGCAACGCCGGATTCCGCACCGTGCAGCCGGCGCGCGACGTGGCCGCTACAGCCATCCCTTCCGTCTGAAGGCGAAGTAGAGCCCGGCGCCGAACGCGATCATCAGCCCGATCGCCATCGGGTAGCCGAACGTCCAGTGCAGCTCGGGCATGTCCTTGAAGTTCATGCCGTAGATCGCGCCGATCAGTGTCGGCGCGAAGATGATCGCCGCCCAGCCCGAGATCCTCTTCATCTGCTCGCCCTGGCGGATGCTCTCAGCGGTCATCCGCTCCATCTCGGCGTTCTGGCGCCGCGCCACGATCGTCGATTCGACTGTCAGCGCGTTGTCGAGCACGGTGCGGAACATGCCGGTGCGACCCGCGATGCGGATGGTGTGGTCGTGCACGTCGCGCAGATGACTGCGCAGCTCTTCGTCGAGCTGGTCGGCGTCATCGCGCAGCAGCGTCGCGACGAGGTCGGTGAGCGGCTGCACGGCCCGCTGGAAGTGAATCACCTCACGCCCCAGCTCGTAGATGCGCTGGGTGACGTCGGTGCCCTCGACGAAAAGCTGACTCTCGATCTCGTCGATGTCGTTCTCGAGTCCGGCGAGCACCGGTGCGTACTGATCGACGACCTCGTCGAGAATGGCGTAGAGCACCGCGACCGGGCCGAGCGCCAGAAGTTCGGTGCGGCCCTCGAGCCGCTCCCGCACCCGCCCGAGGTCGGGTGCCTCGGCGTGGCGCACGGTCACCACGAAGTCATCGCCGACGAAGACGTGCACCTCGCCGAACTCGATCTCCTCTTCCTCGTCGAGGTAGCGCGCCGGTCTCAGCACCACGAACAGGTGCTCGCCGTAGCGCTCGATCTTCGGACGCTGGTGCCCGGCCAGCGCGTCTTCGACGGCCAGCTCGTGCAGCCCGAACTCGCGGGCGACGGCCTGCAGCTCGTCCTCGCTCGGCCGGTAGAGACCGATCCACCCCATGCCGCCGCGCTCGCGCATCAGCTGGAAGGTCTCGTCGAGACTCGCGGGGTTGGCGGTGCGAACGCCGTTCACGTAGATGCCGTTGTCGATGATCGCCATGCAGTCATCATCTCGCGTCGATCGCCCATGACAGCGGATGCCGCTCGCACCAGCATGACTTGCTGGCACGAGCGGCATCCACTCTGGGCTCAGAAGGCGGTCAGCGCTTCTTGCGCGCGGCGATCACGATGACGACGATGATTGCGATCAGCACGACCACGCCGAGGCCGATCAGCAGCGGCCACGGTGCGGCATCCGTCTCGGCCGGCGCCGGCGCGGGCGTCTCGGCTGCCGGAGTCTCGGCCACCGGAGTTGCTGATTCTTCCGGAGTCGTCGCCGTCTCGGTCGGCTCTGGCGTCGCGTCATTGCCCTCAGCGGCAACGGTGAACGAGTACTCGCCGGAGGTGGGGTGACCGTCGCTGGAGACGATCTTCCAGGTCACGTCGTACGAGCCGTTGGGCATGCCGGGCTCGAGCTCGGCGGTGACCGTGTCGGCCTCCACGACAGGCTCGCCGGTGACCCAGTCGCGCCCCGCCTCGTCGACCACGGTCATCGCGGTGCCGCTGTTCTCCTCCAGCACGAGGAGATTGTTCGAGAACGTGAGCGAGATCTGCTCGGGAACGGTCGTCACCTGCTCATCGGCGGCGGGTGAGCTTGAGATCAGGGCATCGTGGGCGGAGGCCGGGGCGGCGAAAGCCAGAACGGCGACGGCGGCGACAGCAGCCCCCGCCAGTGCGGTGCGGATACGGAACATGGAAAACCTCTCATTGCCGCGAAGCGGCGTCTGCGTCATAGAACTGCGGGATGCCACGGCCTGGGCCGCGGCGCGGATCAGCTCAGACGCAGCGGTGGCCCGCGACGGCGGAAGGCTGCACGCAGCGGATCAATCGGCCGCGGCGCAGATGTGACGCGCCAGCGCACGCGCCGCGGGATGGCCGGGTGCAGCAGGATGCTGACCAGCACCGTGCGGCGCAGCCACGCGGCGACATCGGATGCCACGGCAGCCAGCATCCGCACGATCCGCTCGCCACGGTGCAGCGCGATGATGGTGACGATGGCCGCGAAGCCGTGGGCGATCCACATGCTGGCGTCTTCCGGCACGAGAACCGGTGCCCCCTGGAAGTTCAGCGAACCGACGCCGTGCACATGCGGAGTGAAACCGCCGCCCGGTGTGATGCTGCCCAGGACGAACAGAGCATGAAACAGGGCCTGCGAGAGCAGCACCGAGGCACTCAGCCTGATCATCGACAGTCGGCGACCGGCCAGCAGCGTGCAGATCATCAGCGACAGGATCCACGGCACGGCGATTCCCAGCATCCCGGGTATCGCGCCGTCTGCCCACGCGTGCGACGCCAGCGCGACGAAGGTCGCGAAGGAGGCGGCGATGGCCCCGCGAAGAAGCGGGACTCTGCGGGAGGGGCGCACCCGTCCATCATTTCACGCGCATGCTATGCGGGGTCAGGGGACTCCACAGGCGACCCGGGTCAGGCGACGGGCTCCTGCGTCGCGCGCAGCTCGCGCGGTCGCTCGCGTCCGGCCCACACGGCACCGGCGCTGGCGATGACCACCAGCGCGATGCCGCTCACCTCCAGCACCGTCATGTGCTGCCCGAGCAGCAGGAACCCGGCGAGACTCGCGGTGGCCGGCCCCAGACTCATCAGAATGCCGAAGACGGCCGGCGCCAGACGGCGCAGCGCCAGCAGCTCGAGCGTGTACGGAATGGTCGAGCTCAGCACAGCCACAGCCGCACCGAGCGCGATCAGGTCGATGCGCAGCAGCGCGGCGCCAGCATCCGCGATTCCGAACGGCAGCGACAACAGCGCGCCGAAGGCCATCGCCAGTGCCAGGCCATCGAGCTTCGCGAAGTCCCGGCCGACCCGGGCGGATGCCAGGATGTACCCCGCCCAGCTCGCCGCGGCGCCGAGCGCGAACAGCACGCCGGTGACGGTCAGTCGATCCCAGCCTCCGCCGCCGAGGGCGAGGATGCCGATGAGTGCCACCCCTGCCCACAGCCAGGCACCCCGCGAGCGCGCCGTGATGACGGCGAGCGCGAGTGGCCCGAGCACTTCGATCGTAACGGTGACGCCCAGCGGCAACTCATTCAGCGCCAGGTAGAACAGCCCGTTCATGAGCGCGAGCACGCCGCCGAGCATCAGCGCCGAGCGCCACGCCTGGGCAGAGTGGCCGCGCAGCGCAGGGCGCGCGATGATTAGCAGGATGACCGCTGAGAACACCAGCCGCAGCATCACCATGCCCAGCGGTCCGACCGACGGGAACAGCATCACCGCAACCGAGGCGCCCACCTCTTGGCAGATCAGCCCAGCGGCCACCAATCCGACGGCGAGACCGCCTCCTGATGGACCACCGGATGCCGTGGTTCCGGGTGCCGCTGCGGTGTTCACTCCTTGGCTGGAGCCGTGCAGATCGCCGTGTCGACGATGCTCTGGCCGTACTGCTCCGGCGTGAACGGCAGACCGAAGTCAGGTGCGGTCGCGCCCTTCGCGGCGGGTGCCTTCGAGGCGATCGCCGCCAGCTGCCAGGCGAGGTAGGCGGCGGGACTGCCACCCGCGGAGGAGTTGTTCAGCGTGACCGCGACCGTGAAACCGGTCGCGGGGTCGGAGTAGGCGGCCGTCGCGTAGCCGGGCACCCATCCGTGCTGTCCGACGAGCGAGCCGACGAGGTAGGCGCCGCCGGTCGCCTGGTACCAGCTGGGCGACTTGTCGGATACCGGCAGCGGAGAACCGAACCGCGCGGGCTTGGCATTCTCCTTGCGCAGCGCCTGGCGCGCTTCGGCCTGCACATAGCGTCCGAGGTCGGTGATGTTCGAGACGACACCCGCTTCGGTGAACCCGATGCTCGACGAGCTCTTCGTGATGTCGATCGGAGCCGCGCAGTCGTAGCCGCCGCCCTCGGCAACCGGGAAGTACGCGCCCTTCAGAGCCGGAGCCGGTGCGGGAGCCGCGGATGCAGGCGCAGGCAGCGAAGTGCCGGCGAGCTCGAGCGGGGTCGTCACGTACTGGCTGATCAGTTGTGCGGCTGTCTCGCCCGAGATGCGCTCGAGGGCGAGACCGAGAAGGAGGTACCCGGCATCCGTGTTGCGGTACGTCGTGTGTGCGGGCCCGCGCTTCTCGCCCAGGCCGAAGCTCGCGAGCTGCAGGGGCGCCCACTCACGACCCGGCGTGTTCAGCCAGTACTCCTTGACCGAAGCTTCGGACGAGCCGACGCCACTGGTGCCGTTGCACAGATCGAGCAGGGTGATGTCGCCCATGTCGGCGACACCCGAGACGTATTTCGGCACCGGGGCATCGAGTTCGACCTTGCCGTCATCGGCCATGCCGTACAGCACATCGCAGGTCATCATCCGAGTCACATCGGCAACCCGGAACGACATGTCGGTGGTCACCTTCGCGCTGCCCTCAGCCGTCTGCGTGCCGACGCCCGTGACCCACTCGCCGCTCCACGGCACCCAGACGCCGACGACCGCGCCCGAAGAACCGGTCGCGACCATCGCCTGATCGACAGCGGCCTGCAGCTGCGCGGTGACGTCGTCGGGAAGAGCGCCGTCCACCTGCTTCGGCGGCGTGTAGGTGAACTCGGGGGTCGAGGCGGAGCATCCGGCGAGCGCCAGGACGAGGGCGACGGCGCCGCCGACAACAGCGCGCGCACGACGCGACGAACGAAGGTGCATGTATCGACTCCCGGAGTTGGACTCTCCGAGTCTAGAACGCGGATGCTGAAAACCCGCCTGTCGTGGCATCCGCGCCGTCGGCGATCGGCCAGCCCGATCACTCGCCGCGTCGCCCGGGCCTCAGAGCATCAGCGTGCCGTGTGGTCCGGGGAAGCCCCTCAGGTGCGCATAGTCGCCGAGCGAGCGCAGCGCCGCCCACGCCACCACGGCACTCGACCGCGGCTGTTCCGGTGACGGCGCGTTCTCCACCATTGTGCGCACCTCTCCCAGATCGCTGACGGCACAGATCTCATGCCGAGTTCGCTCTGCCGCCGGGTCCGCCACGATCCGCGCGGTCGCGGTATCCCAGGCATCAGCCGCGAGCGCCAGCGCGGCCGCGACATTCGCCGACGATGGAAACTGCCGCGCCACCTCGCTCGCGGGTCCATCGGCCAGCACGATCTGGGCGTCTCCCGCTCGCAGCGCCTCCTGCAGCGAAGGGGGCATCCACGGCTGCACGAGAGCACCGGGCAGTTTGCGGCTTTCGATCGACACGGTCTGCAGCGGTCCGGCGGCGCGCAGTGCCCGCACCTGATCCAGGCCGCCGATCGCCCCGGTGCAGGCGATCAGCCTCCCCCTCGCCTGCTCGCGTGACGTCGGTGCGTCGAGCATCCGGTTTCGCAACGCTTGGTCGGCGAGTGCTCCCACCGAGAGCAGGATCACGTCCACCCCGGCGTGCAGCAGACCAGGCACGCGCTCGCGAACGGCGGCCTGCGTGGCGGCCTCGACAATGACGTCCACGTCGGCGCGCCCGGGCAACTCATCCTTCCGGCCGAACGTGCCGATCACGTCATACGCACCGGAGTCCTCGACCAACTGCCGCAGTCGGCCGTTGATGTTCCCGCCGCCGAGGAATCCCACCCGCAGATCCGTCATGATCTGACCATAGGACAGTCCCCGCATGACTGATGCTGATCTCGCGCTACTGCAACGCCGAAAAGACACGCGGTCGGTCGTGCGAGCAGCTCGGTCCGCTCAGACCTCGACCTGCTCGGCCTGCCGCGCCTCCCATGCCTCGCGCATGAATCGGCGCACATCCTCGTCGACGAGGATGTCTCGGGGCCGCATCGGCCGCGACAGATACAGCCCGTCGAGTGAAGTCAGCCGCGACAGCGCGACGTAGGTCTGCCCCGGGGCGAAAGCCCCGGAGCCGAGATCGACGACAGCCCGGTCGTAGGTCTTGCCCTGCGACTTGTGGATCGTGACCGCCCACGCCAGGCGCAGCGGAAACTGAGTGAACTCGGCGACCACTTCGCGCGACAGCGTCTTGGTCCCCGGGTTGTAGGCGTAGCGGAACCGTTCCCAGACGGCGGGTTCCACGTCGAACTCGTCGCCGTCGACCTCGACGCGCACCGAACCGCCCAGAATGCGGGTGACCGTGCCGATCGAGCCGTTCACCCAGCGCGGGGGCTCGCCCTGCATGGCGACATCGTTGCGCAGGAACATCACCTGTGCGCCGATCTTGAGCTTCAGCTCGGAGTCGGCGGGGTAGTTCGCCTCACCGCGCCCGAAGTCGCCGGAGACCTCGGCGTGCGCGGTCTGCTCGCGCCCGACGAGCGCATCGAGGTGTCGGCGGTTGATGCTGTTGACGATGTCGTTGCGGGTGGCCAGCGTGATGATCGGCACCTCACCGGGCTCGGGCTCCGGCGGCGTGCGCGCACCCTGAGTGTTCAGCGCGCCCGCGATCTCAGCCGTCACGCGGCCATAGCGGACGGCATTCAGCATCGCCTTGAAGCCGTCGTCGGACTGCCGATGGATGTGGACCAGTTCGTGCACATGCAGGGTGGCCCCGTGGCTGCCGAGATCCAGCAGCCCTCCGGCATCCGCTGCAGCCAACCCTCCGGTCCACACCTTCGCGTCGAAGAACCAGAACGAGCGGTAGTGGTCCTGGATGTAGCGCAGCTCATCGCCGCGGGGCGGCACCGGAGCCAACTGGTACGGATCGCCGAACATCACCACCTGCACCCCGCCGAAGGGCAGGCCGCGACGGCCTCTCGCCTGACGCAGCGACCGGTCGATGGCATCCATCAGGTCGGCGTTCACCATCGAGATCTCGTCGATCACGAGCGTCTCGATCGCGTTCAGCAGGCGCCGGGTGGTGTCGGTCTGGTCGATCTCACTCTCGGCGATCAGACCGATCGGCAGCCGGAACAGCGAGTGGATGGTCTGTCCCTCGACGTTCAGCGCGGCTACGCCCGTCGGCGCGCAGATCGCGATCTGCTTCTTGGTGTTCGCGGCGAAGTGCTGCAGCAGCGTTGATTTGCCGGTTCCGGCCCGCCCGGTGACGAAGACATGCTCATCGGTGTCCTCGATGAGGCGGAACAGCTTCTGCTGTTCTTCGGAGAGGGAAGGCAACGACACACACCCATGGTAATTCTCTGCGGTCATGATGCCGGTCGCTCGGCTTCATCCCAGGCCCGGATCTCTAGACTTGCGCCATGATGCAGGGGCGGACGGTATCGAGGCGGCGCGGTGCGCTCCGCGTCGATCTCAGCATCCTCACTCTCATCGGGCTGCTGCTGTTCGCGGCGATCGGCGCCGGCGGCGCGGCGCTGTACCAGCAGTTCTACAGTCCCACGGCTTTCGTCGAGCGCTACCTCGGTCTGCTGTCGTCCGGTCGCGCGGCTGATGCGCTGCGCACGCCGGGTGTCGCCGTCGACCTGTCGCTGCTCGAGAACTCGGGCATCGAGCCGACAGCATCCGAAGCGCTTCTGCGCACCGCAGCGCTGACCACCCTCACCGACTACGAGGTCACCTCCGAGAAGCAGGAGGACGGCACCTACCGGGTCGCGGTGGACTACACCGCCGGCGGCGTGGAGGGCAGCTCGACATTCTCGGTCGAGCGCAACGGCTGGATCGGCGTTGTGCCGGACTGGCGGTTCGCGCAGAGCCCGCTCGCCGAGATCGAGCTCACCGTGCGCGGGTCGGACACGTTCGCCGTCAACGGCTTCGCGCTCGACCGTCGTCAGGTCTCGTCGCACGGAGCGGATGCTGCGCCCCTCGACCCGCTGCATCTGCTGGTCTTCACCCCCGGGCTGTACTCGGTGACCGTGGACACCGCCATCTCAGCCACCCCCGGTGTGAGCGTGCTCGCCGACACCGCCATGGCCCGCACCCCCGTTCACGTGCAGGCGCTGCCCACCGAGAAGTTCACCGAGGTCGTGCAGGAGCGGGTCGACGAGTTCCTCGCGCAGTGCGCCGAGCAGCAGGTGCTGCTGCCGACGGCCTGCCCGTTCGGTCTGGAAGTGCAGAACCGGTTGGCCCCGGACTCGCTGCCGAAGTGGTCGATCGCGACGCAGCCGAAGGTCACCATCCAGCCGGACGGTGCGAACTGGGCGATTCCCGCGGTGGATGCGGTCGCTCATATCGAGGCGAAGATCCAGTCGCTGTTCGACGGCTCGGTGCGGGACTTCTCTGAAGACGTGCCGTTCCAGGTGAATGGCACGATCACGATCCTGGCCGACGGCTCGGCCTCGATCCGCGTCGGTTCCCCCGATGCCGACGACGACTAGCGGACGCTTATCGCGGTCAGACGCGCGAGCGGTCAGCGCCCGTCATGCGCGGCAATCCGCTCGTCCTTCTCGGCGAGCGCCGCGAGCTGGGCGTTGTACTCCTCGAGCTCGGCCTCGCCCGTGCGATCGGCGTGCCGGTCACGGCGCCGCTGCAGCCTGTCGTCCGACCGGGACCACTGAATCGCCACCACGGTTGCGAGCACCATCGTGGGGATCTCGCCGACCGACCAGGCGATCCCGCCGCCGACGTACTGGTCTTCCATCGGGGTCGCGCCCCAGGTTCGACCCATCGACCCGAACCATTCGGCGACGATGAGGCCCTCCTGCATCATGATCGCCACGCCGAAGAACGCATGCATCGCCATCACGGCGATGAGGGTGATCAATCGACCCGCATACGGCAAGCGGTACGGGATCGGGTCGGAACCGATGAGCGTCATGACGAACAGGTATCCCGAGATGAGGAAGTGGATGATCATCCACTCGTGCCCGAGGTGGTCGTACATCGCCCAGCGCACCAGATCGGTGAAGTAGAACGCCCAGAGCGAGGCGACGAAGATCCCCGCGGCTACGAACGGGTGGGTGATGAACTTGGAGTACGGCGAATGCACGGCCCAGAGGATCCACTCCCGGCCGCCACGGGTGCCGTCATCGCGCTTGCGGATGCTGCGCAGCGCCAGCGTGACCGGCATGCCGCTGACCAGCAGCACCGGTATCGCCATGCTGAGCATCATGTGCCCCATCATGTGCACGCTGAACAGATACTCCTGGTACGCGTTCAGAGGGCCGCAGGTGACCCAGAGCAGCATCAGCATCCCGCCCAGCCACGAGAGCGTGCGCCACACCGACCAGCTGTCGCCGCGGCGGTGCAGGCGCACGACGGCGGCGACGTACAGGAACACCGCGAAGCCCACGGCGATGATCCACAGGATGTCCCAGTCATAGGCGGTGAACCAGCGCTCGAGCGTGAGCTCGGGGGGCAGCGGATTGCGGGTGAGCCGCTCAGCGGGCGTCTGCACGGCGGGCGCCGTCTCGCCCACGGGTGGTGGGGTGCGAGCGAGTGCAGCAGCGGCACCGGATGCCATGCCCATCAGCGAGAGCTCACCGATGATGAGGGTCCAGAACGATCTGCTCTGCTTCTCGCCATTGAGATGGCGGATGAGCTTCTGTCGGTACCAGGCGCCGAATAGCCCCAGCGCGATCAGCAGCGCCGACTTGCCGAGCACGATCAGCCCATACGGCGACAGCAGCTCGCTCCAATCCCCCAGCGCCACCATGGTGCGTGCGACGCCCGAGATCGCGACGACGATGAACGCGGCCAGCGCGAGCGACGAGTAGCGGGCTACGAGCACAGCCAGGTCTATGCGGTCAGCATCCGCTGCCTTCTTGCGTTTTCCGCTCGCGGTTTGCGGCGCTCGCGTCACGCCGAACCCGCGCAGCACGACGAGCAGCAGCAGGCCACCGAGCCAGACGGCGGCGCCGACGGTGTGCAGCAGGATCGCGTTGACGGCGACCTCGTGACCGGACAATTCGCCGGAGTGCCCCTGCGTCGCGATCGGCAGGAACGCAGCGGCCGCGAGCACGGCGGTGAGCATGGTGCCGGTCCAGTTGCGCCACCCGAACAGCAGAAGCGTGATGACGGCACCCATCACCGTCGTGATCAGCCAGGCCTGGCCGAGAGGGAGCTCGAGCAGGAACCGGCCGAACTGCTCGCCGAACGAGCGATCGGCGGTGAGCTTCGGGTTGAACGCCGCCATGAACGTGAGAAAGGCGGTGAGACCCGAGGTGATGGTGAAGATCGCGGCGCCGATGGATGCTGTGTCCAGCGCGACGTCGAAGGGCTTGGTTCCGCTGCGAAGGCCGAAGAGGGCGAGCACGAGCGAGCCGAACATGGCTGCCGCCCCGAGATTGGCGATGAGCTTGACGGCCGGCAGCCCCCACATGACGATGGGCCCCGGATCGAGCAGCTTCGGGGGCACCGCACCGCCGCCGACCACGAGGGCTGCGATGAGGGCGATCGCAGCGCTGACGACGAGCGTCGAGATGCCAGCGAGACGGTACGAGTTCACCTATCCAGCCTAAGCCGGATACGCCGAAGGCCGCCCCACAGTGCGGGACGGCCTTCGACGGTGGAAGCGGTCTTACTTGACGGCTGCCTTCAGCTTGGAGCCAGCGGTCACCTTGACGCGCTTGCCGGCCGGGATCTTGATCTCGGCGCCGGTCTGCGGGTTGCGGCCGGTGCGAGCGGCGGTGTCGACCTGCTCGAACGAGATCCAGCCCGGGATCGAGACCTTGCTGCCCTTGGCAACGGCGTCCGAGACGGTGCCGAACAGCGAGTCGAGAACGCGCGAGACGGTGGCCTGGCTCTCGCCGGTTGCGGAAGCGATGCTCGCGACGAGCTCGGTCTTGGTGATGGACTTGTCAGCCATGTCATCCTCCAGCGACGAGGAACGTCGCATTCTGTTGGTGTCGGGGAGACCCCGTTGGTCAGATCGACCGCCTCGAATGTACCAACCGTGACTGACTTTTCCGCGTCATTTCGCGGGTTTCGGGGTCTTTTTTCGGTGAGTTGCGCCACTTCTGTCACATCTGTCACAGAAATCGCCTCGTGAGCCCGCACGCTCGGCGATAGTGGCGCAGTTGTGGGGGCCGCAGTTGGGTCCCCACGAATCGCAGGAGTTCACACGAAACACAGGAGCGGATGCTGAACAGCATCCTGAGTTTCGTGTGAACTCCTGTGGAATGTGCGGTCATCATGCAGCCCGGTGAAGGCCCTGCGCGATGGCCTCGGTGATGACCGCCTGCACCTGCTCCCACTGCTGCATGATGTGCCCGTAGCTGAAGCGCAGCACGTGGTAGCCGCGTAGTTTGAGCTGAGCATCGTGCTCGATATCGCTCGAGCGCTGTGCGCCGGTGTGCGTCGCCCCGTCGATCTGGATGACCAGGCGCTCGCCGATGAGAAGATCCACACGATGACCGTGCACCCACGCCTGGGGCAGCATCGGCACTTTCAGCCATCGCAGACGATGCACGATGATCGTCTCCAGGCCCGAATCCGCGAAGGGTCGAGATATCTCGAGCACGTGGCGTGCCGCCGCCGGAAGCGGGAGCCTGTCCATGGCTTGCGCGTCGATGAGGTTCTGATTCAGCGCCGACTCCCAGATGATCCGCGCGGTCTCGAGTGGTTGGCACTGTGCGACGAGAGCGAGCGCATTGCGAAGGTCGTCCTCGACAGCATCCGGCTTTCGCTGCACTATCGGCTTCGACCAGTGGACGACGACGCTTTCGGGGACGTGGAAACGACCGGCGCGGGGTGACGCCCCGACATGGCGCTGTCCTTTGCTGGGCACCCACAGCCCTCGACGTTCCGCCACGGTCACGCAGCTGAGAACCAGTCCTCTGCGTACCGCGCCGACAGCGAGCCAGTCGGCGCCTTTCACGGCCACCCAGCCGTTGCGAGGCCTGAAGACCTGTCCCGACTCCTTCGCGCGGCGAAGGGCGTGCGCCGAGACGCCCGCCTCGAGAAGGATTCGAGTTCGCGTGATGCCACCACGTCGGAGCAGCTCTTCCACTGGGTCCATGCGCGAGAGTCTGTCCGCGCATCCCCTACTGTTCGCACCCAGATCCCGGCACCTGTTGACAACTCGTCGGCATACGCCGCTGTGCAGAGTGAACCCAACATCCGAAACGCAGGACATCACACAGAACACAGGAGCGGATGCTGAACAGCATCCTGCGTTTCGTGCGAAGTCCTGCAAAGCGGACGCGCGGGGACGCAAAAGGGGCGGAGTTCCGAAGAACTCCGCCCCTTTTGATGCGATGCTTACCAGCTCGACTTGGTGATACCGGGCAGTTCGCCACGGTGTGCCATGTCGCGGAAGCGCACACGCGAGATGCCGAACTTCGTCAGCATGCCACGGGGGCGACCGTCGATGGCGTCACGCGAACGCACGCGCACCGGCGATGCGTTGCGCGGCAGCTTCTGCAGGCCGACGCGGGCGGCCTCACGGGCCTCGTCGGTCGCGTTCGGGTCGACCAGGGTCTTCTTGAGCTCAAGGCGACGCTCCGCATAGCGGGCGACGATGACCTTGCGCTGCTCGTTACGAGCGATCTTGCTCTTCTTCGCCATGTTTAGCGCTCCTCGCGGAAATCGACGTGCTTGCGAACGACCGGGTCGTACTTCTTCAGCACGAGACGGTCAGGGGTGTTACGACGGTTCTTCTTGGTCACGTAGGTGTAACCAGTGCCTGCCGTCGAACGCAGCTTGATGATCGGACGAACGTCCTGAGCCTTCTTAGCCATTAGAGCTTCACACCCTTCGCGAGGAGGTCCTTGACCACGCTCTCGATGCCGCGCACGTCGATCACCTTGATGCCCTTGGCGGACACGTTCAGGGTGACCTTACGACCGAGCGACTGCACGTAATAGGTCTTCTTCTGCACGTTCGGGTCGAAGCGGCGCTTCGTCCGGCGGTGCGAGTGCGAGATGTTGTGACCGAAGCCGGGAACAGCTCCTGTCACCTGGCACACTGCTGCCATGTGATTACTCCTTCATTACCGTGAGGCCGGACGGCCTCACCCAAGATCCCTTGTCTGCAACCCGCCTCCGCGCACGGCACAGGACCGTTTCGAAGAGAGTGGGATGCGAACTGCGCACAGGAGAGCGCGCAGACCGTCGTCAACTCTATCACGGCTCACGCCCGCTTGGAATCAGTCTCCGATGCCGTCTGCCCCGAGCGCAGCAGCCGCCTCCTTCGCACCTCTACCCCAGCGGAACGGTGACACGGTCGGGTCTCCCGTGATCCAGAACCGCCAGGGGAACGCCATCGTGCCGGCAACTCCAGCAACGCCGACGCGAGGGCCCGCCGAGATCTCGGGCACGCGCTCGCCCAGCAGGAGTCGCGCCGTCGCCCCATTCCTCGCAACGTCTTCGATGATGTCGAGGCCGTTGTGCAGCGCGTACTGCAGCCCCAGGGCCTGGCCGAATCGGCCGGGACCCCGCGCCAGGTCGCGCAGCGCGATGCGAGAGAGCGGCGTTGCGACACCGCGGCGCTCGGCGACAGCATCCGCTCCGTCGACCACCTCGCCGGCGCGCAGCAGCACTCCGCCGGCCTCGCCCTCGGGACCGCAGACGACGTTGATGCAGGAGTGGATGCCATGACTCAGGTACACGTACAGGTGCCCCTGCGGCCCCCACATCGTGGCGTTGCGTGCCGTCGGCCCCATGCGCGCGTGCGAACCGGGGTCGGGCACGCCGCCTGTGCCGAGGCCGTGGTACGCCTCGACTTCGGTGATGCGCAGGGCGACCGCGACGCCATCGACGACGGTGTGCAGTTCAGCGCCGAGCAGCGTGGGCGCCACATCGACCGGAAGCCCGGCGAGGTCGGCGTGGGTGACGGGGCGCAGCATCCGCTCTCCTTCGTTCTGCTCGGCTGAGGTCATGGCTGGGGGGCGACGCGGCACCACGAGATGTCGAATCCGTTCAGCGTCGGCAGCGTGTCGTCGCCGCGGAGATCGAAGAGCTGCGTGTGCAGCGTGCTCGGCAGCGGCAGCATCAGGTCGTCGTACGCGTTGGCGGCCAGGTCAGGCGCGATCACGACGGCTGCGTACTGACCGCTCGGCGACGCACACACCTGCAGGATGGCATCCGTGCCGCTCACCTCTGTGACCACCGTCGCGGCACCGTCGTCATCGACCTTCACGACGGCCTGACCGGTGGGCATCCCCGTCTCGTCACGCTGCACGATGTGCCGCAGCGTGCCGCCGGGGAACGGCTCGATCGTGGTGGCGTCGCCGTAGTCGGGTTCGGATGCCGCGAGCGGGGACTCCGCGCCATCGGTCAAGTCGAGCTGGATGATGCTGCCATCGGTGCGCTCGACGATCGCCGTGTACGTGCCGCGACTGATGCCGAGGATGCTGGCGGCGATGCCCATCGACTGCACCCCTGCGTCGGAAGTGGGATCCTCCACGCTCAGTGCGCCGTCGAAGTCGATGAACAGCAGCGATGAGGAGTCGGGTACGAACCGCCACTCGGAGACGCTGGCTTCGTCGCCGTCGACCTGCACGATGCGCGGCTTGCCGGCTCCGCTCAGCGGCTGCGTGACGAGCACGCTCGCCCGACCCGAGGTCTCGGTGAGCTCGCGGTCGGAGTAGTTGTAGCCGACGAGGCCGGCGCGGTCGGAGACCTGCACCGAGGAGACGTAGCCCTCGCCGGGGAGCTTCAGCTCACGCTGGTCGGATCCGTCGCGGTTCATCACGAGAAGACGCGAGCCATCGTCCTCCTCGACGGCGACGACCAGGGCGTCGGAGGTCGCCCGGTAGTCATCGACGCGCGGATGCTCGAAGACCGGCGTGGCTTTCTCGCCGGTGAGGTCGGTGGTGAAGATCTTGTCGTCGCCATCGGCCGAGCGCTGCAGCAGCAGGATCTGCGATGCCGGCGTGCGGAACGTCGTCTCGAGGTCGGACTGCGGCCCGCCCCCGCTGGCTGTGGCCCCGGCGACCGAGACGCGGTACTTGGTGTCGTCGTCGAGCGGCACGGTGAAGCGGATGCCGATGCTGCGCCCGCTCGCATCGACGGTGAACGGCACGGCGGGGTCGACGCTCACCTGCGCGGGATCGATCGGGCCGAGGCGCTGGTTCGCCGTGATGATGATGCGGCTGCCTGATGTCTCGATCACCTGGGTCGGGTTCACCTGCACCTGATCGATGCGTGGCCCCTGGGTCAGGCTGACGACGCCGAGCACGCCCACGACGAGAGCGAGCACGCCGAGCACCGACAGCAGCGTGACGGTGAAGCGGGTGTTCTTGGGAGCCAGCCTGCGGGGTTTCGGGGCCGGCATGGCGGGTTTCGGGGCCGTCGTGGCCGATTCCTGCGCAGGCGAGGCCGACACTTTGGAGGCCGAATGTACAGATGTCGGACGGATGCTGGCATCCGCGCCGACATCTGGCGTGTCGGCCCCCAAACTGTAGTCGGGTGCGGCGGGTTCGGGTTCGGGTTCGGGTGCGGCGCCGGAGTCGGCGGCAGGTGGAAGCGCCTCATCCGCGTGCTCCCCCTCCTGGGCGGCGCGGAGCGCACGCAGCTGCGCGCGGGTGAGCGGTGCCTCGCCGGATCCGTCAGTACTCATACGGATCCTTCGGCTCGGCGATCTTCTTCACCGAGGACGGTTCGATGCGCAGGGTGCCATCGGCGTCGGCGCGCACGGTGCCGCTGACCTCGATCCACTGCCCGGTCGCATACGAGCCGTCCAGACCATCCCCGCCGACCTGCACCGACGCCGGCTGGGCATCGATCACGCAGTGCGAGATGACCATGCGGGTGAGGTTGACGGCGTCTCCGTCGGCTGGGGTGACGAAGCCGGTGAGGGTGACGGCGGATCCCTCATAGTTCTCGGGGCGGGTAGACGTGGCGAACGCGCTCGCCCACTCGCCGACACCGAACGTCGTCGTGTCGGCGACGCCGATCGTCACGTCGTCGGCGCCGGCGAACAGCGCGGTGGTCTCACCGGCACGAGACATGGCCAATTCGGCCGAGAGGGATGCCGGCGGCAGGATCAGCCCCGCCAGAACAACTCCGGATGCGATGACACCGCCGGAGACGACCGCGGCGGTCTGCATGATCCGGCGGCGGGATGCGGCAGCATCCGTCTCTTCCGACGGCGACGCATGGCTGTGATCGCCCTCGGCGCCCAGCGGCAGGATGCACGACCAGACCGCGGCGACAAGCACGACAACAGCGGCGGCGCACGCGAACCAGACGGTCTCGGGGCTGATGTAGAGCGTGAGGCGTCCGGTCACGCCGAGTCCGAGTGTGACCACCGCGACGACCGTCGCCAGCCCGACCCCGAGCCACCGCGCGGCGAGGGCGCGTCGAATCGCACCTGCCTGCTGCTCAGCCAAAGACGTTCACCCCGATGCCGATCGCGCAGGCGGAGAGGATGACGATGCCCACGATCCCGGCGAGCACCCGGGTGGTGAAGGTGGTGCGCAGCAGCGCGAGCATCTTCACATCGACGAGCGGGCCGACGAGCAGGAAGGCGATGAGCGCACCGGATGAGAAGGTCGCCGCGAACGACAGCGCGAAGAACGCATCCACGTTCGAGCAGATCGCGACCGTCATCGCCAGAGCGACCATCGCGACGATCGACAGCACCGGGTTCGAGCCGATGGCCAGCAGCACATCACGCGGGATGAGCACCTGCACCGCTCCGGCGAGCGCCGACCCGATCACGAGTGCCGGCATGACCGCCCGCAGTTCGATGAGGAACTGCATGAGGCTGCGCCGCGTCGGGGATCCGTGTTCATGCGCGGCGTGCGCGCAGGTCTCGACGAAGCGTGCGGTGAGCATCGCCTGCGGGTCGCGGTGACGACTGTAGACCCAGCCGATGAGGTTCGCGATCAGGAAACCGCCGACGATCCGCGCGACAAGGATCCCGCCGTCCCAGCCGAAGGCTGCATGGGTGGTGAGGATGACGATCGGGTTGACGATGGGCGCCGCGATGAGGAACGTCATCGCCTCGGCGGGTGCGAGCCCGCGCATCATCAGGCCGCGCGCGAAAGGCACATTGCCGCACTCGCACACCGGGATGAACATGCCCAGCAGCGACAGCACCGCGCGGCGCGCCCAGGCGTTCTTCGGCAGCCAGCGCTGCACGGCGTTCGCCGGCAGCCACACCTGCACGACGATCGACAGCGCGACGCCGAGGATCACCCACGGGAGCGCTTCGATGAGCACGCTCAGGGTGAGGGTGAGCCCGTCCTGTGCGCGGTCGGGCAGCGCCTTCGGAAACAGCGTGGGCGCGAAGAAGTCGATGAGCACGAGCACCGCGATGATGCCGAGCCCTGTGGCCATCGCTTTCGGCGTGGGCACGCGAGGCGGCGGCTGGCGACGCGCGTGCGGCACCGGATGCTGGTGCCGACCGGCCTCCGGAGGGGCAGAGCTCACTTGCCGGTCCCGCCCGTCGCTGCTGCGTCACGCTCGGTGTTGCGCTCGGCGTCGAGCCGGTTCGCGCATGCCGCGCAGAGGCCGAAGATGTCGACCACGTGCTCGGCGTCGCGGAAGCCGTGCAGGTTCGCGGTGCGCTTGGCCCACTGCTCGACGTCTTTCGCCTCGATCTCCACGGTGAGTCCGCAGGAGCGGCAGATGAGATGGTGGTGGTGCCCCTGCGTGGTGCAGGCACGGTAGAGCGCCTCACCCTCGGGGCTCTGCAGGGAGTCGGCATCGCCGGCTGCTGCCAGGCCGGCGAGCGCGCGATACACGGTCGCCAGTCCGATGCCGGTGTTGGCCTGACGCAGCTCGGCGTGCAGCGTCTGGGCGCTCACGAAACCGCGCGCGTCGGCGAGCGCATCGCGCACGCGTTCGCGCTGCCAGGTGTTCCGCTGAGCCATGCTCCGAGTCTAGGCCGGGCGCCTGTGCGAGGCGCCCGGAGCCGAGCGGGCGCTGCCGCGGGCGACTCCAGGCGTCGGTGGTGTTGCGGATGCAGGAACTGCGGCCATGTCCCAGAAGTGGCGGGTCGCTCCGGCATCCGCCCGCCATTGCTCATCCCGGCAGCGGGCCATGTCCCAGAAGTGGCGGGTCCGCAGGCGCAGCACCCGCTACTAATGGGACACGCAGAGCGCTAGAGGACGCGTAGAAGCGGATGCTGCCGCGGTCAGCGCGAATCGGAGCCGTCGTCCGAGTCGTCGTCGTCGTACTGCGCATCCTCCGCGTCGAGCTCGGGCTCGTCCAGCAGGGCGTCGAGCTCCGACCTGTCGTCATCCTCATCGGATGCCGAGGCAGCGACGCCCGATGTCGGAGCGGCGAGCACACCGTCGGGACGGATGAGCTCGCGCACCTCCGACATGAAGCTCGTGAGCTGCTGCTGCTGCCAGCGCAGCTGGCGGGTGCGATCCTCGGCATCCCGCAGCGCGTCGGTCGCATGGCCGGTGACGGAATCGATGATCTTCTGCGCCTTGGCGCGCGACCGCTCGAGTGTCTCGCGAGACTTCACCTGCGCATCGGCCTCGATAGCCTGTGCCTGCGAGCGCATCAGGCGCTCGTAGTCATCGGCCTTGCTCGAGATGCGCTGCGCGTGCTCGAGAGATGCGGCGACCTGCTCATTGGCATCCGTGGTGATGCGCTCGGCGTGAGCGACCGCCTGGTTGTGCAGCACCAGGAACTCCTGCTGCGCGTCGTCCTGACGGCGGGTGAGCGTCTCTTCGAACTCCAGCACGCGGGCGTTCATCTCGCGCACTTCGCGCTCGGCATCCGCACGCTGATCGGTGGTCTCGCGGGTGACCATCGCGCGCAGCGCGGCGGCGCCCTTCTCGGCCTCGGTGCGCACGGTGGCGGCTTCCTGCTCGGCCTGCACGATCTTCTCGGCGGCGTGCGAGGCCTCGCGCTCGAGGCGCGCGTCATGCGCGGTGAGCTCGGTGTCGATCCTCAGACGCACCTGGTCGGCATCGTTCTGCGCCTGAGCGGTGATGCGAGCGACGTCGGCCTCGAGCTCGACGCGCTTGGCCTGCGCCTCTTCGCGCGCCGCCTGCAGCAGGCGCTCGGCCTGGGTCGCGGCGTTGTGGATGAGCACGCTGGCCTGCTCTTCGGCGACGCGCAGCACCGCTTCGAACTGCTGGCGGCTCTGCGGCTCGTCCTCGCCCTTCGGCGCATCGGTCAGCTCTGTGGTGAGAGCGGCGATCTGCTGGGCGGTCTCGTCGGCCTGCGCACGGGCGGCGGCGAGCTCGTCTTCGAGCCGCTCGACGCGAGCATCTGATTCCGCCAGCGCGTCGGACAGCGAGCGGTCGCTCTCGCCGCGCACGGAGTCGAGCTCAGCGCGATGACGGGCATCCGTGCTCTCGAGGTCGGCGGAGAGCCGCTTGAGCTGATCGCGCATGGTAGTGATCGCCGCATCCACCTCCGCCTTGTCGTAGCCGCGGAACGCCTGCGTGAATGCGGAGTGATCCTTCGGCGCTGCGGTCAGCAGCTGGTCGAAGAAATCGCCGTTCTGCGCATTGCCGGACTCGTTCGTATCGCTCACCGGATATCGCCTTTCCAAGTTGATGGCCCCAGCGTCCATGATGGCACCTCTTGCTGGGCGGACTCGATGTTTGTTAGGCCCGCCGCACGCGCTGCTGCAGACGCTTCGCTATCCAGCATCCGCAGTAGATGAGGAACGAGATCGTCGTGATGTACGGGCTGACCGGAAGGATCCCGGCGAGCGCAAGCAGAATTCCTCCCACCGCCGACACGAATCCGAACAGCGCGGCCAGCAGCGGCACCGCGACCGGTCCGGCGGTCAGACGCATCGCGGCTGCCGCGGGGGTGACCAGCAGCGCCATCACCAGCAGGGCACCGATGATGTGCACGCTGACGGCGACGATCAGGCCGAGCAGCACCATGAAGATGAGGCTCACCAGGCGCACCGGCACGCCACGCGCCGCTGCCGACTCGGGGTCGAGCGAATCGAAGCGCAGGGGATTCCACATCAGCAGCAGCCCGACCAGCACGATCAGACTCATGCCGATCAGCCAGCCGAGGTCGGGGCTTGAGACCGAGACGATCTGCCCGGTGAGCAGACCGAACCGGTTGGCGCTGCGGCCCTCGTACAAAGAGAGGAACAGGATGCCGAGGCCCAGCCCGAACGGCATGAGCACGCCGACGATCGAGTTGCGGTCGCGGGCTTTCGATCCGAGCAGGCCGATGAGGATCGCGGCGAGCAGCGCACCGCCAATCGATCCGGCCACGACGCTGCCGCCGAACAGCAGGGCGGCCGCCGCCCCGGCGAACGACAGTTCGCTGACACCGTGCACGGCGAACGCGAGGTCGCGCTGCATGACGAAGACGCCGATGAGTCCGCCGACGATGCCGAGCACGGCACCGGCGATCAGCGAGTTGGCGAGCAGAGCAAGCAGCTCGCCGTAATCCTGGAAGGAGAAGACGTCGCTCCAGTCGAGCAACGGAACTTTGGCGAGCATCGGCGTCTGGGCGAGCAGAGGGATCATGCGAAGCCCCCCGCGCCCGCTGCGTCGTCGTGGTCATGCTCGTGCTCGTGCTGCGCCTCGGCATCCGGAACACCGACGACGACCAGCCGGTCACCGGCGCGCAGCACGAACACCGGGGTGCCATACAGCTCGGTGAGCACCCGGCTCTGCAGCACCTCGTCTGGAGTGCCGAGCACGAACCGGCCGCCAGCGATGTAGAGGATGCGATCGACGTGGCCGAGGATCGGGTTGATGTCGTGCGTCACGAACAGCACGGCGGTGCCGTGGTCGTGCCGCTGACGATCGATGATGTCGGTGACACCGCGCTGGTTGGCGAGGTCGAGGTTCGACAGCGGCTCGTCGCAGAGCAGGAGCATCGGCTGATCGGCGAGGGCCTGACCGACGCGCAGCCGCTGCTGCTCGCCGCCGGAGAGCAGGCCTACTCGGCGGTCGGCGTAGTGCGCTGCGCCGACGCCGTCGAGCAGTGCGTCGACGCGGGCGCGGTCGCCACGGTGCGGGATCGGCAGTCCGAACCGCGCGCCCCGCACGCCGAGAGCGACCAGATCGCGGGCGCGCATGCTGGTGTCGGGCGGCAACGGGCGCTGCTGCGGCACGTAGCCGATGCGCGGATTGCCGCGTCGCACCGGGTCGCCGCCGACGCGGATGCTGCCCGCAGACAGGGGCTGCAGGCCGAGGATGCTGCGCAGCAGTGTCGTCTTTCCCGAGCCCGAGGGCCCGAGCACGGCGATGAACTCGCCAGGTGCGACGTCGAGGTCGAGGCCGGCCCAGAGCTCACGGCTGCCGCGGTGCAGTGCGGCCCCGGCGATGGTGAGGACGGATGCAGGCTGCGGGTGCGCCTCGGCACCACTCATCGGTCGAGTGCTGTCACAAGGTCGGAGATCGCGGCGCGCATCCACTCAGCGTACGACTGATCGGGTGCAAGGAGTTCACTGAAGGTCACAACAGGGATGCCGGCATCCGCCGCGGCTTTCTCCACCCGCTGCGTCTCGGAGCCCCCGGTCTGCGCGTTCGTGAGCACAGCACGCACCTCGCCGTCATCGAGCACCGCGAGCGCATCGAGCAGCACGGCGGGCGGCACGTCGTTGCCCTCTTCGACCGCCGACGCGAAACCGTCCGGGGTCGCGTCGTCAAGACCCATGGCTGCGGCGAGAAGCCCTGGCAGCGGCTCGGTGATGAACACCTGCTGGCCCTCGTGCTTCTCGTGGAGGCCGTCGAGTTCGTCCTCCATGCCGCTGAGCTCGGTGATCAGCTCGTCGGCTGCGGAGGCGAAGTCGGCTTTGCCCGCCGGGTCGATCTCGGTGAGCTCTTCGGCGATCGCCTCGACGACATGGGTCATGGTGTGCACATCGAACCAGACGTGCTCGTTGAAGCCCTTGATGTGGTTGTGGCCCTGATGGCTGTGGCCCTCGTCGTGGTCGTCGGCGTCGTGGTCATCGGCGTCGTGGTCACCGGCGTCGTGGTCCGTGGCTTCTTCGTCGTGCTTGGCTTTCTCGTCGGCGTTGAGGTGAACATGTGCCTCGTCGGGCGGCGGCGGGTAGTCGTGCGAGAGTCTCGCGGCGGTGATGACCGCAGCATCCGACCCGTCGAGCAGCTCGGTCATGAACGAGTCGTACCCGGCACCGTTCTCGATCACGAGGTCGGCCTTCTGCACAGCGAGACGATCACGTGCGGTCGCCTCGTAGGAGTGCGGATCCTTAGAAACCGAATCGATCAGGCTCGTCACGTCAACCCGTTCGCCGCCGATCTGCGCGGCCAGAGACCCATAGATGTTCGTAGACGCAACCACCCGCACGGTGTCGTCGTCGGCGCCCTGAGTGGTTCCGGTCACGGAGCATCCTGAGAGGACGATGACGGACGCAGCGGCGAGCGCGAGTGCGGCGAGGGGTTTCTGCATGCGTTCGACACTAATGCAAATGAGAACCATTATCAACAGAGCGGATTTCGCCGTTGCTATGCTCGCTGCCTAGAAGCAGATCTGCGAAATCGAGGGCAAAAATGGAATTTCTCGCCATCATCATTCCGATTGCGTATGTGTTTGCGGGCGCCTGCGTGGCATACGCGATCATCCGGTTCGCGATCGTGCACGCGCTCCGTCAGTCGCGCAACGAGGCGCGGATCGAGCGGCACCTGCCGAAAGCGGCCACCTGGCTCGACGGCGACGAGCGTCGCCTGCTGGAGATCTCGAACACGACGCAGGACTGACAGCGCGTCGCTGCGCCGAACGCGGCTGGATGGCGGCCCGCGGGACGCCCATGCAGATGGCGGCAGGTCCTTCAGTCGACGAGCAGCGCGGGTTCCTCGAGGATGGATGCCACGTCAGCAAGGAACCGGCTCATGCCATCACCATCGACGACGCGGTGGTCAAAAGATCCTGAGACCGTCGTCACCCAGCGCGGGCGCACCTCGCCGTCGACGACCCACGGCTTCTGCGAGATCGTTCCCATGGCGACGATGCCCGCCTCGCCGGGGTTGATGATCGGGGTGCCAGCATCCATCCCGAACACACCGATGTTCGTGATCGTGATCGTGCCGCCCTGCTGATCGGCAGGGGTGGCCTTGCCCTCACGCGCGGTGAGCGTGAGCCGGTTGAGCGCGCTGGCAAGATCTCGCAGGCCGAGGTCCTGGGCATCCTTGATGTTCGGCACGAGCAGCCCGCGCGGGGTCGCTGCGGCGATGCCGAGGTTCACATAGTGGCGCAGCACGATCTCGGCACCGTCGCCGGTGTCGACCCAGGCGGCGTTCACCATCGGGGTGCGCCGAGCGGCCCAGATCACGGCGCGGGCCATGATCAGCAGCGGCGACACCTTGATGTCGGCGAAATCAGGCGACGCTTTCAGCCGCTTGACCAGCTCCATGGTGCGCGTCGCATCGATCTCCTTCCACACCGTGACGTGCGGTGCGGAGTAGGCGCTGCGCACCATTGCGGACGAGGTCGCCTTGCGCACCCCCTTGACCGGGATCGACTCGCTGCGCTCCGGATCGGAACCCGGCCGAGCGGGCACAGGCACGGTCTCTTCGCGCACGGCGCCCCACTCGGGAGTGGAGATGTTGCGGAACACGCTCGCCTGCGAGGCATGCTGCACGACATCGTCGCGGGTCACCTCGCCGTCGGCGCCGGTAGCGGTGACCTCCGTCAGATCGACATCGAGGTCACGGGCGAGCTTGCGGATTGGCGGCTTCGCGATCACGCCCACCGACGAGCGCACCTGACGCTGTGCCGGACGCTTTCGGCGAGAGGTGACATCGCCGCCAGTGCCGTAGCCGACGAGCACCGAGCCGCCGCCCTCCTCTTTCGCAGCGGGGGCGGGTGCGGCAGCAGGGCGCGGCGCAGCATCCGTCACGAAGGTGATGATCGGCGCACCCACCTCGATCGTGACGCCCTCGGCGACGAGCAGCTCGCCGACCGTGCCCGCGTGCGGAGACGGCAGCTCGACGAGCGACTTCGCCGTCTCGATCTCGCAGATGACGTCGTTGATGGCGACGGCATCGCCGGGCGCGACCTTCCAGGTGACGAGTTCGGCCTCGGTGAGGCCCTCGCCGACGTCGGGAAGGGTGAAGGTCTGCGTGGTCATGACGAACTCCAGGGTTTCAGTAGGCCAGCGAGCGGTCGACGGCTTCGAGGATGCGATCGGCATCCGGAAGGTAGGCGCCCTCGAGCTTCGCGGGCGGGAAGGGCGTATCGAAGCCAGATACACGCAGCACAGGCGCCTCGAGTGCGTAGAAGGCGCGCTCCATGACAGTCGCGGCGATCTCGCCGCCGACACTGGTGAAGCCGGGTGCCTCCTGCGCGTAAACCATCCGCCCGGTGGACCGCACCGAATCGAGGATGGGTCCGTAATCGACGGGCGAGAGCGAGCGCACATCGACGACCTCGCAGCTGGTCCCCTCGGATTCGGCGAGCGCGGCCGCCTGCAGCAGGGTCGTCACCATCGCGCCGTGCCCGACGAGGGTCACGTCGCTGCCGCGGCGCACGATCCGCGCGGCGTGCAGCGGCGCCGACGACGCGTCGAGCTCGACCTCGCCCTTCTGCCAGTACCGACTCTTCGGCTCCAGGAAGATCACCGGATCGTTCGAGCGGATCGCCTCCTGGATCATCCAGTAGGCGTCGTTCGGCGTCGAAGGCGACACCACGCGCAGCCCCGGAGTGTGCGCGAAGTACGCCTCGGGACTCTCCTGGTGATGCTCGACCGCACCGATGTGCCCGCCGTACGGGATGCGGATGACGATCGGCATCGACAGCGCACCCTCGTGCCGGTTGGTCATCTTCGCGAGCTGCGACGTGATCTGATCGAACGCTGGGAACACGAAGCCGTCGAACTGGATTTCGCACACCGGCCGCAGCCCCGCCATGGCCAGGCCGATCGCTGTGCCGACGATGCCCGATTCGGCGAGGGGGGTGTCGAGCACTCGGCGGTCGCCGAAATCCCGATGCAGGTGCTCGGTGACCCGGAACACCCCGCCGAGCGGCCCGATGTCCTCACCCATGAGCAGCACGCGCGGGTCGTCTTCCATCGCCTTGCGCAGCCCGGCATTCAGAGCTTTCGCCAAGGGCATCGTCTCGAGGGTCATTCGGCGGCTCCTTCGAACGAGGCCTCGTACTGCTCGAGCCAGGTCCGCTGTTCATCGATGAGCACATGCGGCTCGCTGTACACGTGATCGAACATCAGCTCGCGGCCGGGTGAGGTCAGAGTGACGGCCCGTGCGCGCAGGTGTTCGGCAGCATCCGCCGCCTCGGTCTCGACATCCTCGAAGACGGATGCTGCCGCGCCGCGCCCCTCGAGGAACGCCCGCATGCGCGCGATCGGGTCGCGCTTCGCCCAAGACTCTTCTTCATCCGAGCCGCGGTACTTGGTCGGGTCATCGCTGGTGGTGTGCGCGCCCATGCGGTAGGTGACCGCCTCGATGGCGCGCGGTCCCCTGCCGGCGCGCGTGTCATCGAGCAGTGCGCGCGAGACGGCGTAGCTGGCGAGCACATCGTTGCCGTCGACGCGCACCGAGGGGATGCCGTATCCGGCGCCGCGCGTGACGAGCGGCACCTTCGACTGCGTCTCGACCGGCACGGAGATCGCCCAGTGGTTGTTCTGCAGGAAAAAGAGCACGGGTGCGTTGTAACTGGCGGCGAACACCATCGCCTCGTGCACATCGCCCTGGCTGGAGGCCCCGTCGCCGTAGTAGACGACGACGGCTTCGTCGCGGTCGATGTCGCCGGTGCCGGTGCGGCCGTCGAACGTCAGCCCCATCGCGTAGCCGGCCGCGTGCAGGGTCTGCGAGCCGAGCACCAGCGTATAGATGCGGGTGTTGCCGTTCTTCGGGTCCATCGGGTTCCAGCCACCGTGCGACGTGCCGCGCATGACCTTGATGATGTCGAGCGGGTCGACGCCGCGGATGCGGGTGACCGCGTGTTCCCGGTACGAGGGGAACAGTGTGTCCTGCGTGCGGGCGGCACGGGCGGAGCCCACCTGAGCAGCCTCCTGCCCGCGGCTGGGTGGCCACAGCGCGAGTTGGCCCTGACGTTGCAGGTTGGTGGCTTGGCTGTCGATCGCGCGGATGACGACCATGTCTCGGTAGAACTGCTCGAGTTCCGCATCCGTGAGCGCGTCGATCAGGGGCAGGTACTGCTCGGCCCCGGCAGACGGCGCATAGCGCCCATCCGCTTCCAGGACGCGAACGAGGGGGGTTTCGGTCGAGGTCACCACCCCACGCTACCCACGCGCGCATGCCCGGCCCCGCATAACTCGGGGGCCCTAGTAAGTGGCCTGGAGGCGGACGATCACCCGGCGCGCAGCGCGCTGGCGACGGCCATGACCTTCTCGATCGATTGCTCTTCGCCGACCGAGATGCGGATGCCATCGCCCGCGAACGGGCGCACGATGAGGTCTGCAGCATCGAACGCCGCGGCGGCAGCATCCGTCTGCTCGCCCGTCGGCAGCCAGATGAAGTTCGACTGCGAGTCGGGAACATCCCAGCCCTGCGCACGCAGGCCCCCGACGAGGCGGGTACGGCGCTCGACGATGACAGTGACGCGCTCGCGCAGCTCGTCCTCGGCATCCAGGCTCGCGATCGCAGCCGTCTGAGCCGCGGAGGTGACCGACAGCGGGATGCCCGTCGCGCGGGCGGCGTCGAGCACGCGCGGGTGTCCGATGGCGTAGCCGACCCGCAGGCCGGCCAGGCCGAACGCCTTCGAGAACGTGCGCAGCACGACGACGTTCTGGTACTGCTCGAATACGCGTTCGCCGAGCCCGTCGACAGCATCCGGTGCCGTGACGAACTCCGCATACGCCTCATCGAGGATGATCAGCACGTCCTTCGGCACGCGGGCGACGAATGCTGCGAACTCGGCGCTCGTGACGATCGGGCCGGTGGGGTTGTTCGGCGTGCAGACGATGATCGCGCGGGTCTGGTCGGTGACAGCATCCGCCATCGCGTCGAGATCATGCCGCGCGCCGTCAGTGAGCGGAATCTGGATGCCGGTGGCCCCGGCGACGAGCGGGATGCCGGGGTACGCCTCGAAGGAGCGCCACGCATAGACGACCTCGTCGCCGACAGACGCGACACCGAGGATCAGCTGGTACAGGATCGACACGCTGCCGGACGCGACGTGCACGGCGTCGACATCGACGTCGTACTTCTCCGCCAGGCGGGCGCGGAGCGCGCCAGCGGAAGCATCCGGATAGCGGTTGATCGGCGCCGTGTGCTGCAGCGCCTCGAGCACCGACGGCAGCGGCTCGAACGGGTTCTCGTTGCTGGACAGCTTGAAGGCCTCCGGGCCCGCTTGCTTGCCCTGACGGTACGGCGGCAGGGCGGCGATTTCGGGACGGATGCGGGGCAGGATCGGCTCGGTCACGGGATCAGTCTATGAGTCGGGTCCCCACCGTGCCTCACACCTTCCCGCTCGTCTTCCCCGCACCTTCCCCCACCCACACCTTCACCGCACACCTTCACCGCACACCTTCCCCGCGCACCTTCCCCGCACGGATGCAGGGAGTTTGTACGGATGCAGGGCGACACGCCGAGGTTTTCATCGCCAGACGTACAAACACCCTGCATCCGTCTGCCGGCCTACGCGGACCGGCGCGGGACTAGGCTCTGGCCATGCGCTCGACTCAGACGCCGCACGACGACTCGCAGGGCCGCGAGGTCGGAACGGTCTTCACCGGCGGTCCGATCCTGACGATGGATTCCGATCACGAAGTGGCCGAGGCGGTGGCGGTTCGCGACGGACGCATCGTCGCCGTCGGCTCGGCAGAGGATGTTCGGTCGTTCGCCGGAGCGGATGCCGAGACCGTCGACCTCGATGGACGAACTCTGCTGCCCGGACTCATCGACCCGCACATGCATTCGGCGCTGGTGCAGCTCGCGGACTGGGTCGACGTGAGCCCGATGTCGACGCCGAACGCGGATGCTGTCTACGCGGCGCTGCGCGATGCCGAGCCGACCTCGACCGGCTGGGTGCTCGCCCAGCAGTTCGACCCGAGCATCACTGCCGGAGACCCGCGGCTGGATCGCGCGATGCTCGACCGACTCGTTCCCGATCGACCCGCCCTCGTGCTGGAGAGCAATGGGCACGTCGCCTATGCGAACTCGCTCGCGTTCGAGCGCGCGGGCGTCGATCAGCACACTCCCGACCCGCCCGCGGGCCGCTACATCCGTGATGCGCGCGGTGAGCTGACCGGCCGACTGGAGGAGGCTTCGGCTGTCGCCGCGTTCACCGTCGGGTTCCCCATGGTCGCCGGAGACGCGCTGGTCGACCGCATCGAGCAGTTGCTCTGGCGCGCGGCCAGCACCGGCGCCACACTGCTGCATGACTGCGGCATCGGGTCGATCAGCGGCGCGGCCGATCTCGACGCCCTGCAGAAGGCCCTCGGGTCGGGTTCGCCGGTGCGCTACCGCGGGATGCTGGTCTCGAGCGCCTACGACACCTGGTCGGCGATGGGCCTGAAGCCCGGCTTCGGCGACGCTCTCTTCCGCGTGCACGGAATAAAGGCCTGGTCAGACGGATCCAATCAGGGCGGTTCCGGCTACCAGCGCAAACCGTATCTCGGCACCGAATCGCGCGGCATGCTCAACTACTCTTCCGATCAGCTCGCCGAAATCGTGCACCGCGCGCATGCCGATGGGTGGCAGGTCGGCGTGCACGCCAACGGCGATGCGGCGATCGACGTCACCATCGACGCGTTCGAGCACGCTCTGGCACTGTCTGCCCGCGGCGATCATCGGCACCGCATCGAGCACTGCAGCATCCTGCATCCCGAACAGATCGACCGGATGGCTTCCCTCGGACTCTCGCCGTCGTTTCTGATCGGGCACATCCGCTGGTGGGGCGGCGCCTTCCGAGACCGCCTGCTGGGCCCGGAGCGCGCCGATCTCTACGACCCGTGCGCATCGGCGCTGCGCGCCGGCCTGCGCATCTCACTGCACAGTGATTGGAACGTCACTCCGCTGGAACCTCTGCGGTACGTCGAGGATGCGGTCACGCGCATCATGGCCGAGAACGGCGAAGTGCTGAACCTCGACGAGCGCATCCCGGTCGCCGCCGCCCTGCGCGCCGTCACCATCGACGCGGCCTGGCAGTGCCGGTCGGACGACATCACCGGATCGATCTCGGTCGGCAAGTTCGCCGATTTCGCGCTGCTGGAAGACAACCCGCTGACGGTCGACCCCACCACCATCTCGAAGATCGTCGTCTCGGAGACGCGGCTGGCCGGAGAGGTGCGCTTCTCACGATGACTGACGAGAACTCGACCGACCTGGAACCCACCGCCCGCCCGGCGCGAGCGGCAGCGTTCGTGACGGTGTGGGTCTTCGGGTTCGTGATTCTGCGCATCTTCGCCGTATCGGGCTACAACTGGGACACCGCCTTCGCAGTGAGCACGACCCTCAGCCTGAATGACGGCGTCTCGCTGCTGTTCGGGTCGCTGATGGCCGGACACACCTTCACCGCAGGGCTGCTGATCCTGCTGCTGCCGCTGCTCGTCGCCGCCAGCCTGTGGGGTCCACGGGCGCACCGACCGGTGATGATGCTGCTGGCCGCACTGGGTCTGGTCGTCGCAGCGGCGCTGACGCTCAGTTTCCGCAACTGGTGGATGGCACCGGCAGCCGCTCTGGTCTTCGTCGCGCTCGCACTGACACGCCTGCTGCCGACGCGAAACCGCATCAGTCACGGTGCACGGGTCGCCGTGGGAAGCATCGGATGGCTGGCGCCGGTTTCGCTGCTGCTGGTCGCCGCTCTCGTGACGACGCCCTGGGTTCCCCGCGAACGGATCGTGACGACCGACGGCACGATCACCGGCTACGTGCTCAGTGTCGATTCGGGATATCTCAACGTGCTCACCGACCACCAGCAATTTCGGATCCTCCTCAGCAGCGACATCATCTCGCGCAGCTGAGGACAGCATCCGATACCGCATGCGAGACTGTCCTGATCATGCGCTTCATCATTCGTGTCGTCATCAACGCGTTCGCCATCTGGGTGGTCACGCTCATTCCTGTGCTGGGCATCACGGTCAAGGCCTTCGCGCCAGGTGAGACGCTGCAGCTGGTTCTGACGCTTCTCGCCGTGGCCGCGATCTTCGCGCTGGTCAATACGATCATCGGCACCGTGATCAAGGTGGTCGCGTTCCCGCTCTACATCCTCACTCTCGGCCTGATCTCGTTCATCGTGAACGGATTCCTGCTGTGGCTGACCGCCTGGATCACCAGCGGCTTCGGATGGGGCCTGGGCGTCGAGTCGTTCTGGTGGGGAGTGGTGGCAGCCATCGTCATCTCGATCATCAACGCCGTGTTCGGAGCGATCCTGCGTCCGCAGAAGAAGAAGCGTCGCGTCTGAGACGAGTGCGTTCGACTGAGGGACGCACCCGACTGAGGCGGATGCCGGTCACGGCCGCTTCGCGACGTAGTCGACCTGCTCGACGGTGACAGCGGTGTCCCGGTCCGCAAGCGTCTTTTGAAGTGCCTCTATCCGAACGTCGCCAGAAGCGTCAGCCATCTGCGCGGTCTCGAGGTATTTGTCGAACAGATGCGCGTGGAATGAGCTCTCGACCAGCCCGTGCGCAGCCTCACGGGTGATCGTGATGCTGTCGGATGCTCCGGTGCCCCCGAACGACCCGCCAGCGCTGAGAGCGGTGCCCACCGGGTCGTCAGTGTGCCGGAGTTCCACGAGCGTCTGGTCTGCGCCGAGCGATGGCTGCACGGGATTTCCCACCGAGACGACCATCTTCGTCTCATAGGGTCCGCTCATCGCCGCGTGGTCAGCGATCATCCCGGCCTGCGAGTACGCGACGAAGTCAACGCGATCCCCCGGCTCGGCTCCTGCCATCTCCAGCGCCTTCATCGTCGCCTCGTACGACGCAGCACGCTCCTGATCGACATACATATCCCAGTTCGACCCCATGTCCCAGGGTTGCTCGGTACCGGAGAGAAACGATCTGGTTCCATCCAGATATGCGATGAAGTCGGCGCTGCCGTCGGCATAGGTGCGCTTTTCTATCCGGATCTGCGCGTCTTCTTTGGGGATCCGCTCCAGGGCTTCGGTCAGTGTCCGAGGCCCTCCGTCCACGAGCTTCCGGGATGATTCGCTCACATGCACCGGCGGCGCTTCGCCCTGCAGCGAAGCCCCGAAGGGGAGACTCCCTTTCGAGGTCGCCGAGACCACCTTGTCGCTGATCACCGCCGACAGCATTATCGGAAGCAGCCCGCCGTAGGTGACCCCGCTCGCCAGCAGCAACTGGTCGATCGGCTGTTCGAACAGGCCCTCGAAGCGGTCTGTGCTCCACCCGGCCACAAGCGTCGTCGCCATGTTCTCGGTTTGCGGGTAGGCCTGGAGCAACGCCTCGATGCGCGGCTGGAGCGCGAACGCCGCACGAGGTTGATTCACCGCGAGCGCCTGCTGCTCGGCGCGCAGCTCGACGAGCTCGAAGACATCGGCCATGATCTGAGTGCCCGTCGCATCGTCGGTCGCCTCAACCGCCAGCTGCTGCAGCCTGGCAGCGCAGGCCCAGATCTCGGACAGGCGAAACCGCGACGACTCGGCTAGCTGAACGAGAGTATGCCGAGCGCGACCCACCAACTCCCCTGCGCGACTCAGCTGCTCCGCCACCGACTCCAGCCGCACCCCAACTGCTCGAAACGCCTCGGAGTCGACGCTGACCGCACCGCCGGCGGTGATGTTCAACTCGCCGCTCACGAGACGGCCTCTCGGGCGATTGTCTCGCGCACGAAGCTCAGCTCGCCGTGCTCGACGCCCAGCGTCACGCACAGCTCCATCAGCGCTCTTCGCAGTTTGCGCACGCCTTTGGTCTCCCAGTGCGCATCGTCGGCGAGCCGCGCCACCTCCGTGCGCGCAGACGCGATCGCGTCTGCCCCTTCGTCCAGCAGTCGCAGTGCGGCGAACACCGCCCAAAGGTCTTCGCTGGCCGGGGCTTCGGCGCTGAGTATCGAGTACATGCCCCCAGCCTGCGGGCTGGCCAGCATCCGCTCACCCGGCGGAGTCCGGGATTGTGGACAACTCCGGTGCGGCCGCAAATTGGGGAGAAGATTGGGGGCGGCAGATCCGGATGCAGGCGGACATCCACCCGCGCAACAGGCAGAATGGAGCCATGACAGACCCGGGCGCCTTCCGTGTCATCTTCGTCTGCACTGGCAATATCTGCCGCTCACCGATGGCCGAAGCGGTGCTCCGCGCGCTCGCCGATCAGCGGGGCCTGGGCCCGCGGGTGGCCACCAGCAGCGCAGGAACCGGCGACTGGCACGTCGGCGAACGCGCGGACGACCGCACGATCGAGGCTCTCACCCGGCGCGGGTACGACGGCTCGCTGCATCGCGCGAAGCAGTTCAGCGCAGCATCCTTCGCCGAGAACGATCTGATCGTCGCCCTCGATCGCACCCACGAGCGGATTCTGCGCGCCTGGGCGCGGTCGGACGACGACGAGGGCAAGGTCACGCTGCTGCGCGCCTTCGATCCGCATGCCTCGAGCATGGATGTGCCCGATCCGTACTATGCCGGCACTCCGATGTTCGATTCCGTGCTCGGTATGATTGAGATCGCGACCCGCGGACTCTTCAACCAGCTCGAACCGGCTGTGCGGGCATTTCACAAGACGCCCCGTGTGATGCGGGGCCCCGAGCAGGAGGACCTCCTCTGACTTCTCTGCCCTCGCTTCCGCCTCAGCCGCTCAGCCCCCTCGACGGCCGTTATCGCGCCGCTGTCACCGGCCTCGCCGACTATCTCTCGGAGGCGGGCCTGAACCGCGCCCGCGTCGAGGTCGAGGTCGAATGGCTCATCGCGCTCACCGATCGCTCGCTGTTCGAGACGTCACCGCTGTCGGATGCCGATAAAGAGCGTCTGCGCGCCCTGTACCGCGACTTCGGGCAGGCCGAGATCGACTGGCTCGCCGAGAAGGAGGCGGTGACCCGCCACGATGTGAAGGCCATCGAGTACCTCGTGCGCGATCGCCTCTCGACGCTGGGTCTGGATGCCATCTCCGAGCTCACCCACTTCGCGTGCACAAGTGAGGACATCAACTCCGCCTCGTACGCGCTGACCGTGAAGCGCGCGGTCGAAGGCGTGTGGCTGCCGGCGCTCGACGGCGTGATCGCCAAGCTGCGCGAGCTGTCGGTCGAGCAGGCGGATGCCGCGATGCTGTCGCGCACGCACGGTCAGCCGGCGACCCCATCGACCATGGGCAAGGAATTGGCCGTGTTCGCCTGGCGCCTGGAGCGCGTGCGCGGTCAGATCGCCGGTGGCGAGTACCTGGCAAAGTTCTCGGGTGCGACCGGCACCTGGTCGGCGCACCTGTCGGCCGAACCCTCTGTGGACTGGTCTGAGATCTCACGCGAGTACATCGAAGGAATGGGCATCGACTTCAACGTGCTCACCACACAGATCGAATCGCACGACTGGCAGGTCGAGCTCTACGACCGGGTGCGCCACGCCGGCGGCATCCTGCACAACCTCGCGACCGACATCTGGACGTACATCTCGCTCGGCTACTTCGCGCAGATTCCCGTCGCGGGCGCGACCGGTTCGTCGACGATGCCGCACAAGATCAACCCGATCCGCTTCGAGAACGCCGAGGCGAACCTCGAGCTGTCCGGCGCGCTGCTCGGATCGCTGTCGCAGACGCTGGTGACCTCGCGCATGCAGCGCGACCTGACCGACTCGACCACGCAGCGCAACATCGGCGTCGCGTTCGGGCACTCGCTGCTCGCGCTCGACAACCTGCGCCGCGGCCTGAACGAGATCTCGCTGTCGCGCGACGTGCTGCTCGATGACCTCGACCACAACTGGGAGGTGCTGGCCGAGGCGATTCAGACCGTGATCCGTGCGGAGGTCGTCGCCGGCCGCTCGAGCATCACCGACCCCTACGCGCTGCTCAAAGAACTGACGCGCGGACACCGGGTGGGAGCGCCTGAGTTGGCGGAGTTCGTGCAGGGCCTTGAGATCGGGGATGCTGCCAAGCAGCGCCTGCTCGCTCTGACCCCGGCCACCTATACCGGCCTCGCCGAGCAGCTCGCCCGTCCCTGACACCCGCCTCGCTTTCGCCCCCCGGGTCCCCGGGTCCCCGCTCCCCGCGCCCGGCACCCGGCACCCCGCTCCCCGCTTTCCCCGTCGCCGAGTGCACGGGAACTCGCCCAGTGCACGGCTTGCCGACGCCAAGATCCGGTGCACTCGACGGCATCCGGTGCACTCGCGGGGAGATGGCGGGGAGATCGCGGGGAGACGGCGGGAAGATGACGGGCGCGCTACAGGGGCTGGCCGTCTCCGGTCATGGCGCCGTCTCGCGGCATCATCCATGCGGCGACCAGCGTCAGCACCGCCACCCCGGCTGCGGCGGCGAACACCGCTGTCGACGCCGAGATGATCGTGGCGGGATCCTGCGGCCCGTCTCCGCGCGCGATGACGGCGTTCGAGATCGCTCCGAGCACGGCCACACCGACCGCGCTGCCCGCCGACCGGGCGAACGCGTTCATCCCGGTGACGACTCCGCGTTCTCCCCAGCCCACCGATGACTGCGCGGCGATCAGCGCCGGTGCCGCGCTCCATCCCAGGCCGAAGCCCAGCACGAACGCGATGATCGTGACCATCACCGGATGCGGCCACGGTGATGTTGCAGCAAGCGCGATTGCCGCGACAGCCGCGATCGACAAACCGATCAGGGCTGTCCGGCGGAAACCGATCCGCAGATAGAGGTGGCCGACGTTCGCGGCGGCGAGCGGCCACCCGAGCGTGAGCGCGGCGACAGCAAGCCCCGACAGCAACGGCGGGATGCCGATGGAGCCTTCGAGGTAGGCGGGAGCGAAACTGGTCACTCCGATCAGCACCGCGCCGACTCCCAACGAGACGAGGGTCGTGGTGAGGATGAGGCGCCGCGACACCAGAGCGAAGTCGATGATCGGCTCTGCCGCCTGGCGCTCGACGCGCGCGAACGCCACGAGAGCGATCGCGCCGACACCGAAGCACAGCGCACTCGGCCACGACAGCCATGCCCAAGCGCTGTCTCCCTCGAGCAGCCCGAGGATGATTCCGGTCAGCCCGACCGTGAGCAGAGCGGCCCCGCTGAAATCGATGCGGTGTCGTCGGGTCTGCTTCTGCTCGCTGTAGTGGCGCACCAGCATCCATCCGGCGAGCAGGCACAGTGGAATGTTCACGAAGAAGATCCAGCGCCAGGCGTCGAGCTGCGAGAAGATGCCGCCCAGGGCCGGCCCGACCACCGACGAGACCGCCCACACGCTGGCGAGGTACCCCTGCACCTTCGCGCGCTCGGCCACGGTGTAGATATCGCCGACGATCGTCATCGCGATGGGCGCGATCGCGCCCGCTCCGAGCCCCTGCACGACGCGGAAGAGGATCAGAGCAGTCATGTTCCAGGCGAAGCCGCACAGCACCGAACCGACCAGGAAGGTGCCGATTCCGAGCAGGATGATGGGTTTGCGTCCGACGGTGTCGGCGAGCCGCGAGTAGATCGGCACGCTGACGGCCTGCGCGAGAAGGTAGATCGAGAACAGCCAGGGGAACTGCTGGTAGTTGCCGAGATCGTGAACGATGCTCGGCACGGCGGTCGCGAGAATCGTGGCATCTATGGCGATGAGCCCCGTGGCCAGCATGAGAGCGGCGAGCACGGGGCCGCGTTCCGAGCGGAACCCGACGCTGGCACGGTTCACGGATGCTGTCACTTCGACCACAAGGCGCCGCGGCAGGCGGTTATTCCCGCCGCACTCTTCATCCAGTGCACGAGAACTCGTCCAACGCACGGCTTATCGGCGCCAGCATCCTGTTCACTCGACGACTATCCGTGCACTCGGCGGAAGAAACGGGGGTGCGGGGGTCAGGAAGGGAGTTGGGCGCGGGAGTCAGGGAGTTGGTGGGGCGAGGGAGTCAGGGAGTTGG
>NZ_FUKO01000044.1 GCF_900163815.1 Microbacterium esteraromaticum
CCCCGTCAGCCGTCAACACATCAGACAACAAAAAAGCCCTGAGCCGCGACAAGTTCGTAAACTATGTCGCGACTCAGGACAAGTGGCGGTGACGGTGGGATTTGAACCCACGGTAGGGGTTACCTACACAACTTTTCGAGAGTTGCACCTTCGGCCGCTCGGACACGTCACCGTCGTCGAGTTTACGGCACGCGGCGCCTCGCGCGCGAATCGAGCGCAGCATCCGCTCTGCTCACGCGACAGCAACCGCCTCACTCACCCCCGGGCATGGAACCGTCGCCCCATGATCTCTCGCGGATCCACCCGAATGTAGTTGTGCTTCGCGGTCGGGTTGTCGGTGCGCAAGTCGAGGATTCCCGACGCCACGATCTCATCATCGGTGTCGAGTCGCACGGCCGTGCCGCGCAGCACGACACTCCAGGCGATGCCGTCGACCATGGCATCCACCTCGAAGGCGACGCGCGCATCGCGCACGATCGCCATCAGCTTGGCTCCGGGCGCGGAGCGCAGGTAGATCTGCTCGTCGTGGACGACGTAGTTCATCGGGAAGATGTCGGGTGCGCCATCACTGCCGAGCACGGCGAGGCGCCCGAGCGAAGCGGATGCCAGTGCCCGCCAGCACTCCGCCAACTTCAGCCCTTCGACGTCACTGGAGAGCGGCCGGCTGATCGGCGACGAGTTCGAGTCCATGCCTCATACTCTCTCATCGCCAGCGCACGCCGTGACGCCTCACCAGGCCGCAGAAACCGCCGCGTGCGTCTCGAAGATTCCCTCGGTCGTTCCCTCCGGCGCGCGACCGATGCCGCACTCGGTGGCGACGCCGAACACCGGCACGAAACGGGATGCCACGGCAATGCGCCGCTGCGCACCTTCGACCCCGTCCTCGCGATGCACGAGACCGAGGTACAGCTCATCGGCGACCGGAGCCAGCTCGGCCAGCGGCGCGTAGTACGCCTCGTCGTCGCGCTCGATCGGCACCGGCAGGTGCAGCCAGGTCAGCGACCGGTCCGCGGCGACAGACAGCGTGTTGGCGAACTGCACCAGCGTGCCAGCATCCTTCGGCTCGATGAAATGCGCCTCAGCGATATCGCCATAACAGAGGTGCACCCCGACCTCGACGTCGGCTGGAACCGAATCGATGAGCCCCGCCAAGCGCAGCACCAGACCGTCGAACGGGTCGCCAGGCCACCACGCTGACATCGGGTTGCCATGCACCGCCGCCTGCTCGATGATGCCGATCTCACTGGCGACATCCCACTGCACGGCAAGATCGTCATGCGGAATCACGGCGAGAATCTCATCGAGTTCACGGAGCAGCGCCGCCGTGTAGACCGGTTCGATCGCAGCGCGATCGTCGCCCAAGAAGAACGACCCGACCACGGCCACCACAGTCGGCAGCGACACCTGGAACCGCACCCCCGGGGCCACATCCCCCGCAGCACGCAGCCGGCGGAACGTCTCGTAGGAGGCGATGGCAGCATCCACATATCCCAGCGGCGGCAGCTGCAGTGACGCTGCCTCCACCCCCTCCGCGATGCGCAGCGGACGTGCGTCGAGATCGCGCAGCCAGACCGGTTCCGCACCGATGCGCTCGATGCCCTCCGCCTGTGCCAGCACGTCCGGCTGAAACATGATCCAGTGGAACCTCTTGCCCACCTCACCGTCGGGGATGCGCTTGAGCCGCCCGCCGAGCACCTCCGACGCGGTGCGAATCGTCTTCTCGGCGTCGTCGTAGTTCACGCTGCCCACGAGCAGGGCACCTTGAGGCTGAGTCATCCTTCCAGGCTAGAGCGCCTGGCGATGATTTCCTCCGGCCGAGACTCGAGACGTCACACCCGCCGCAGCGATTAGGATTGCCTAAGTATCGGATGCCGGAACGGAGAGCGCGATGGGATTCCTCACTTCAGCAGCGTTGCATGAGACGGGCTACGTCGTGCTCGATCGACACGACCAGTCGTCCGACCCTGCTGAATGGCTTGACCTCACCTACATCGGGTGGCGGTCTTCGGGCATCACCCGCTTCGCTCCGCTGGCCAGTTACGCCGGCGATCTGGAGTGCAACGGTTTCTGGAACCACACTCCCCCGCGCACCGACAAGGACGGCGTCTGGATCGCCGATCAGGTGGCCAAGGCGCCCACCCTGCAGCAGCGCGCCCTGGAACCGGGCGCGAACGTCGGGCGGTGCCGCGTGATCGAACTCCAGCCCAATACCTATGCCGATGCCATCTACAACCTGCATCAGGACGACAACAACCGCCTCAATACAGAGGGAAGCGGATGGATCGTGCGCGGCTGGTTCAACCTCACCGATGATGCCGATTCGCTCTTGATCCTGCGCTCTGACCGCTTCGATCCCGCCACCGAAGTGCGCTTGCCCCTGCACGGCGGGTCGCGGATCATCGTCGACACCCAGCGCTTCTGGCACGCGGTGTGGCACCGGGGCACGACACCGCGCTACTCGCTCATCACCTCGTGGACCTCAGGCCCGGAACTCGATGCGTACATCGCCGCAGGCAATGGCGAGGCGAACCCGGCATCCGTCGACCTTCCGGCTGACCTCGTCGCCGAGGCGCAGACCGAACTGCACCGCCGCATCGAAGAGCGCCGCCAGGCCTTCGAAGCCCAGGGCATCGTCATGGAACCGGTGGAGTCCCTCTACAACTGACCGCCGTGAGCGTCAGGCGGCGGAAACCCGCAGCTGCACGGTGCACTCCGCCGGGCTCGCGGTGGCGCGAACGCACTCGGTCGCGAGCGGCCCGCCAGCCTGCGTGAGCACACTCTGCATCAGCCCGAGGTGCACCTCGCACAGCAGCGGCCGGTGCTCGGGAGCACCCGCGGCGTGCGGGCACGGCGTGAGCTCGACCGTGAGCGAGTCCTCGTCGATGACCGGCTCGAAGCCGCTCTCTTCCAGGTGCTCGACCAGAGCGTCGAGTTGATAGGTCGCCTCGCGGCCGAATTCAGAGCCCTCTTCGGAGAGGATGCGGCGCAACATGTCGCCGCGCCGTGCGGCTTCGGCGACCTTCTCACGAGCGACCGGACTCGACGCGTCGGGTGCTCCGGTTGCCGCGCTGTAGAGCGTGCGCGGACGCCCGCGGGTTGTGCGATGCTCAGCGACCTGCAGCACATAGCCGCCCTCGATGAGACGCTGCAGATGCTCACGCACCGTGTTGGCATGCAGGCCAGTGGCCTCGCAGAGCTCGCCGATCGTACGGTCGGACCGGGTCTGCACCAGGTGCAGGATCTGCACCCGGGAGTAGCTCGAAATCGGCCCGTAGACGCGTCCGGTGGTGGCCATGACTCCATCATCACACAATGCCCGTGCCCCGGAACGAAAACGAACCCCGAATAGTTCCGGCCGTTGTCACCGCCGCTTGGTTAGTGTGGGAGACATGATCTCCGCGGCCGTGCTCACCGTGTCCGACCGCTCTGCGGCGGGCACCCGAGACGATGCCGCCGGACCCGTCGCCGTCGCCGCGCTTCGCGACGCCGGCTTCGCGTGCAAGGGTGCCGTAATCGTCTCCGATGGTGCGGATTCCGTTGAGAACGCACTGCGTCGGATGCTGGATGCCGGCATCCGACTGATCGTCACCAGCGGCGGCACGGGCATCGGCCCTCGTGATGAGACCCCCGAAGGCACCGCGCGCGTGCTCGAACGCCCGCTGCCCGGAATCGCCGAGGAGCTGCGCCGGATCGGTCTCGCAGCCAACCCGCCCAAGCCCGCCACCATGCTCTCGCGCGGCGTGGCGGGTGTTGTCGGCGCGGCCCTCATCGTGAATCTGCCCGGTTCGCCGAAGGCTGTCGCTGAGGGCATGCCGGTCGTGCTGTCCATCGCGCAGCACGTACTCGATCAGCTCGACGGAGAAGACCACAGATGACCGTTCGCCTAGCCCGTATTATCGCCGACCAACCGCTGTCGCTCGACGAGCACATCACTGCTGTCGACAGCGCGACCGCCGGTGCGGTCGCGACCTTCGTCGGTCGCGTGCGCGATCATGACCCGGATGCCACAGACGCCGTCGTGGCCCTGGAGTACACCTCGCACCCCGACGCCGAGCCGACCCTGCACAGGATCGCCGAGGCGGCGGCCGCGGGAACAGATGCTGTCGTCGCGGTCAGTCACCACACCGGACGCCTTGGCGTGGGCGACGCCGCGGTGGTCATCGCTGTCGCCTCCGCGCACCGCGATGAGGCCTTCACCGTCTGCCGCGAGGTCATCGAGGCCATCAAGCGAGAATTGCCGGTCTGGAAGCGTCAGGTCGAGGCCGACGGCACTACTGCCTGGAAGGGCATCGGCGGATAGTCCTTCACCGAGCAGCGGGCGGGCGTCTCACCCGCCGGCGAATGGCGGCAGCACATCGACCGTCTGCGCGCCTGCGAGCGCGAACTCGTCATCGACCCGCGCTCCGTCGACGAGCACAGCGCACCGCGACAGCAGCCCGTGCAGAGCCGGATGCTCAGCGAGCAGCGTCGATTTCAGATCGCCCAGGGTGACGGCATCCGTCATCAGGGCATCGCGTCCGACCGCCTCTTCCGCGGCCGCGAAGAATCGCACTTTTGTCATGTCAGCCTTCCTCCGTGTGGTCATCAGCAGGCCAGGTGCTCGCAAGTTCCACAATCGCCGCGACGGCTTCCCGTACCTGCTCGGGCGTGCCGCCAGAGCGACCGGAGACGAGACCCGCGACGAAAGCGCTGAACGGTGCCGCGGGGCGGGCGACGCCATTGGCGACGTCGCGAGCGAGGTCGAGAATCAGGCTGATCGGCACATCGTCTGCGCCGAGCTCGAACCGCTGTCGCAGCGCGAGTGCCCACTCGTCGAGGGCCTCCGGTGGCAGGGTGCGTGATGACGTGCTCACGATTCCTCCTCGAGTTCAGCGCGGATGCGGACCAGATCCGCCGGGGTGTCGATATCGGCGGTGATTCCATCCTCGTCGGTCAGCCAGGCGATATCCAGGCCGCTGAACAGAGAACGACATGACGCGTCGTCGTAAGCAGTGCCACCGGCTGCGAGCGCGCGCAGTGCCGACCGCAGCGCGTCGGTGCGGTAGACGCCCGCGAGCCACTGCGGATGCCCGTCGGCGGTGAAGACGTGCGCGTCGGGTCCGGCATCAGCATCGGCATCGGCATCGGCATCGGGTCCGGCAGCGGATGCTGTCAGCACAGCGAGCAATCGTTCGATGACCCGTGCCGCATACGGCAGATCGCCGGCGAGCACCAGCATCCACTCGGGAATGGCGGCCGGTCCATCCGCGGAAATCCCAGCGTCCAGCGCGGCGAGTGCCGCGGCGATACCCGCCACAGGACCCGCGAACGGCGGGTCCTCGCGCACCCAGTGCACCGGGGCCGCCTCATCGAGTTCGGGGCCCGCAGCGATGATCGGCTCGGCCCCCGCATCCGCCAGCGTCATCACCGCGCGCGCGAACAGCGACGTGCCGCCGATCTCGATCAGCGGCTTGAATCCGCCGCCCATCCGCGTCGAGCGTCCGCCGACGAGCAGGATCGCCCCGACCCGGGGGGCAGTCATTCGCCCGGTCGCTGCCAGGACCCGCTGCGACCGCCCTCTTTCGCGACGATGCGCAGGTGCTCGATGCTGGCCGAGCGGTCGACACCCTTGATCATGTCGATGATCGAGAGTGCGGCGACCGAGACCGCGGTGAGCGCCTCCATCTCCACGCCAGTGCGGTCGGCGGTGCGCACGGTCGCCTCGACCGCGACCCCGTCGTCGTCGATCTGCAGGTCGACGACGGCGCCGTGCACGCCGATGACGTGCGCGAGCGGCAGCAGCTCCGGGGTGCGCTTCGCAGCCTGGATACCGGCGATGCGCGCCACGGCCAGCACGTCGCCCTTGGGCACAGTGCCGTCGCGCAGCAGGGCGACCGTGTCTGCAGCACAGCGCACGAATCCTCGTGCGGTCGCCGCGCGCACGGTCGGCTGCTTCTCAGTGACGTCGACCATGCGGGCGTGGCCGGAGGAATCCAGGTGGGTGAAGGTCATTGCAGCTCCATGACTTCGATGAGGTCGCCGACGAAGACCTGCTCCGTCTCGGCGGGGACGATTGCGTAAGCTTCGGCGACGCCGAGGCCCACGCTGAGGTGCGAGCCCGATCCGCCGGCTGTCGCCGGTCGCACGACAGGGCGGGCGGGGTCGGTGCGGTCGATGACTGCCGGCAGGTATTGGCGGCGCCCCGGGGGCGTGCGCCATCCCACTGCGGCCGGCACGACGACGCGGGCCCGGTGAACACTCCCCCGACCGTGCATGCGCAACAGCGCTGGTCGCACGAACACTTCGAACGAGACAGCGGCGCTGACGGGATTGCCCGGCAGTCCGAACAGCAGCATCCCGTCGGCGGTGACGCCGAAACCCTGCGGCTTACCCGGCTGCATGCCGACCTTCGAGAATTCCATCGTGTCGCCGAGGCTCTGCTTCACGATCTCGTAGGCTCCGGCACTGACTCCGCCAGAGAAGACGACGGCATCCGCCTGCAGTTCCCTGGCTTCGGCGACGACTTCGGCTGGTCCGTCGCCGTCGTCGTCGATGACGCGCCGCAGCACGACGTCGGCGCCTGCTTCGGCGACGAGTCCGGCGAGCAGGATGCTGTTCGACTCGGGGATCTGCCCGCGCTGCAGCGGGGTGCCGGGGGCGACGAGCTCGGATCCGGTGGAGACCACCACGACTCGCGCCCGCGGCGCGACGTCGACGCGTGCGATACCGGCGGATGCCAGTGCGCCGAGCTGTCTCGGGCCGAGCAGGGTGCCGGCGTCGAGCACGATGTCATCGATGTCGATGTCGTCGGCCGCCCGGCGAATGTGCGCACCGACGGCTTTCGGCGCGTTCTGCACGGTCGCCGTCGCGAGCGAGTCGGCGAGGCCCCCGACGGTGTCCTCGAAGGGAACGATGGCGTCGGCGTCGCTCGACACCGGCGACCCGGTCATGATCCGCGCCGCCTCGCCCGCGCCGATGGCGGGATCGATGGCGCTGCCGGCGGGAATGTCGGCGATCACCTGCAAGACGACCGGATGCTCTGGCGTCGCGTCCGCTACATCGGCGAACCGCACGGCGAAGCCATCCATGGCGGAGTTGTCGAACACCGGCACGGCGCTCGTCGCTCGCGCTGGTGCGCGCAGCGTGAGTCCGCGGGCCTCGGCGAGTGGAACGCTGATAGATGGATGCCGCCGCACGGCAGCCAGGACGCGTTCGAGCTGCTCTTCGACTGTTCGATACGTCATGCGCGGGTCCTCTCGGGCTGTGTTCTGACACCCCGTCGGGAGGAGTTCTCACTCTCCGGAGGAGAAACCTCGGGCATTGGTCCTCCGGTGGGTGCGTTCTCCTCCGCTGCGGGTGCTGGCCGGAGCGGCTCAGCAAGCTCGCGCGCATTCCACGCCTCCATGCCGCCGGCCAGCACGACAGCATCCGCGCCGATCCCCCGCAGTACCGCCGCCGCACGACGTGCCCGGATGCCGACCTGGCAGATGACGATGATCCGCCCATCACCGCACGATGCGGGATCTGCCAGCACTTCTGCCAACGGGATATGCCTCGCGCCAGGAATCATGCCGCTGACGACCTCGGCTTGTTCGCGCACATCGAGGAGCAGCGCACCCGCAGCCGACTCGCCCTCCAGCGCGGCGACCGTGATCTCCGACGGTGCGGCAGGGGCAGGGCTGGCAACGGCGCCGCCACCCCCGGCTCGCGCGGCGCGCAGCGGCACCTCGCGGGCCGTCGCGCCGAGCGCATCGATGACCAGCACGCGCCCGAGAAGCGGTCGACCGATGCCGGTGATGAGCTTGATGGCCTCCATCGAGAGGATCGACCCGGCCTGCAGACAGAGCGCACCGAACACGCCGACCGCCGCGCAGGTCGGCAGCTCGCCGACGCTGCCCGCGGGGTACAGATCGCTCAGCAGCACAGCATCCGCCCCCGCCGGCGGAGCCGACCAGAAGATGGTGATCTGCGCGGCGAACTCCTGAATGACACCCCACACGAGCGGGATGCCGAGGCGCTCGGTGGCCGCGGCGACCAGCAGCCGGGTGTCGAAAGTGTCGGTGCCGTCGATGACGAGATCAGCACCGGCGAGCAGGCCCTCGGCGTTGTCGGCCGTCAGGCGCACGCGCAGCGGACGCACCACCACCTCGGGCGCGAGATCGGCCGCTACCCGCACCGCACTGTCGACTTTCGCCGCGCCGATGTCTGCTTGACGATGCATCACCTGACGCTGCAGGTTCGAGAGTTCGACGACGTCATCGTCGATGATCGTGATCGTGCCGATGCCCGCCGCGGCGAGCGCAAGCACCACCGGAGCTCCCAGCCCTCCGGCGCCGACGACGGCGACGTGCGCAGCGCGCAGACGACGCTGGCCGAGCTCGCCGAGACCGGCGAGCACATGGTGCCGGGCCGTGCGGGCGCGCTCGGCGTCGCTCAGAGAGTCGACGGGGTCGACAAGGGGAGGCAATGCCATATCTCCGAGGCTACGGATCCGGCCCGCTCGGCGCCAGCGTCGGATGCCGGATTTATGCCGTTCCTGGCCATACGGCACCATTTCTCCGCATCTGCGGAATATTTGCGGGAGATTTCCTGGATCTGCGTCTGAAGCGTGCCTATGCTGAGGTCATGACTTCGTATCGCATCAGTGAGGCGGCGCGCTTGCTCGGCGTCAGTGACGACACCGTGCGCCGCTGGATCGACAGTGGGGCCCTTCCGGTCACCGGCGACTCTCCCGCCCGCATCCCCGGTGACGCCCTCGCCGCCCACGCGGTCACGTCGGCAGACGCGCACGCCGACTCCCCCGATCGGCTCTCCAGTGCGCGCAACCGCTTCACCGGCCTCGTCACGCGCGTACAGATCGACGGCGTGATGGCGCAGGTCGACATCCAGGCGGGCCCGCATCGGGTCGTGTCGCTGATGTCGGCCGAGGCCGCGCGCGAACTCGATCTGCAGCCGGGATCACTGGCGGTGGCCAGCATCAAGGCAACCACCGTCGTCGTCGAGACCCCGAAGGAGAATCATTCGTGAACATGTTTCGTCGGGCCGCTGTGCTCATCGCGCTGGTGAGCGGACTTGCGCTCACGGGGTGCTCCGCTGCATCCGACGCCCCGGCCGCCCCGGCGACCGAACCCACTTCGGCGTCCGGCAGTGAACTCACCGGCGAAGTGACGGTGTTCGCCGCCGCCTCGCTGCGCACCGCGTTCGACGAGATCGCAGCTGCGTTCACCGAGGAGAACCCCGGCGTCACGGTCAACCCGATCGTCTACGACGGCTCGAGCACTCTGGTCACGCAGCTGCAGGAAGGCGCGCACGCCGATGTGCTCGCCACCGCCGACGAGCGCAATATGCAGAGCCTGATCGACGCGGATCTGGCCGCGGATCCGGCCCTGTTCGCCACGAATACGATGGTCGTCGCCGTGCCCGCGGGCAACGAGGCGGGCGTCACCTCTCTCGCCGATCTGGCGAACGTGGTCACCGTGCTGTGCGCGCCCGAGGTGCCGTGCGGCAAGGCCGCGACGACTCTGCTCGACAACGCCGGTGTCACGGTCACCCCCGCCAGCCAGGAGCAGAACGTCACCGCCGTGCTGCAGAAGGTGGCGGCGAATGAGGCGGATGCCGGGCTCGTCTACGCGACCGACGTCATCGGCGATGATGCCGTGGAGAGCTTCGTGCCAGACGGTGCGGCCGACGTCGTCAACCGATATCCGATCGTGGCGCTTGACGGTGCGAGCGACGCCGGCATCGCCTTCGTGAAGTTCGCGCAGGGTCCGACCGGACAGAAGATTCTGCAGGAACTCGGATTCGGCGCCCCGTGACCTCGATCCAGCGCGGCCGACGCGACACCGGCACGGGCACGCCGTTCGCGCTGATCGCGCCGGCCGTGCTCGGCGTGATGCTGCTGATCCTGCCGCTTTTCGCACTGATAACCCGCGCGTCGTGGGCGACACTCTGGCAGGACATCACCTCGCAGGCCGCACTCGATGCGCTGCGGCTGTCGCTGGTCACCGGCCTCGCGGCGACGGCACTGTGTCTGGTGCTCGGCCTGCCGCTCGCGCTGCTCATGGCGCGCTCCGGGCCCCGGGTGTCGGCGCTGCTGCGCGCGCTCGTGGCCGTTCCACTCGTACTGCCGCCGATGGTGGGCGGTGTCGCTCTGCTGTTCCTGTTCGGTCGCACCAGCCCGCTCGGACAGCTGCTCGCGCAGGCGTTCGATGTCACACTGCCGTTCACTCCGGTCGCCGTCGTGCTCGCCCAGGCTTTCGTCGCGCTGCCGTTTCTGGTGCTCGCGGTCGAGGGCACGATCCGCGGTGTCGGCGGACGCTACGAGCGCACCGCCGCGACCCTGGGGGCACGCCCGTGGCGTGTGCTGTGGCGAATCACCCTGCCGCTGGCCACACCCGGCATCGTGGTCGGCGTGATTCTCTGCTTCGCCCGCGCGATCGGCGAGTTCGGCGCCACCGCGCTGTTCGCCGGCAACTCTCCCGGTGTCACGCAGACCATGCCGCTGGCGATCTACACCGCTTTCAACGGCGCGGGAACCGGGCGTGAGACCGCGGTCGCGCTGTCGATCTTGCTGCTGGCGACCGCCGTCGCCGTGCTGCTGCTGGTGCGCGCCTGGCGGCCAGGAGCACTGAAATGAGCGGCGCGGTCGACGCGCACGTCGTCGTCACCCATGCCGCCGTCGACGCTCGGCTGACCCTCGCCGCGGGCGAGGTGCTTGCCGTGATGGGGCCGAGCGGCGCGGGCAAGACCACGCTGCTTGATGCGCTCAGCGGACTCACGCGCCTCGATGACGGATACCTCGACATCGACGGCGACCGCATTGCGGATGCCAGACAGCACACACCGCCGTCTCGGCGCTCGATCGGGCTGCTGGGGCAGGAAGCGCTGCTCTTTCCGCACATGACCGCCGCGGAGAACATCGCGTTCGCGGCACAGTCGGGCGGAGCCAGCCGCGACGCATCCCGTGCGATCGCGGCGGAGTGGATGGAGCGCGTCGGACTGGCCGGTCTCGGCGGGCGCCGACCGGGTGAGCTCAGCGGCGGCCAGAGTCAGCGCATCGCTCTGGCGCGAGCCCTCGCGGCGAGGCCACGGCTGCTGCTGCTCGATGAGCCGTTCTCATCGCTGGATGTGCAGGCCGCCGCGCAGCTGCGCGAGGTGGTGCGCGACCAGCTGCAGGGCACGACGACGATCGTCGTCTCGCACACCGTGGCGGATGCTGCAGCTCTGGCAGACAGCCTGGTGTTCCTCGAGCACGGCCGCATCACCCAGCAAGGCCCCCTCTACGAGGTGCTGGCATCCCCAGCATCCGACTTCGCCGCTGCCGTCGCTGCCTCCCGCTGACCGCACCTTCTACTACTACCACCCACCTCGCGAAGCGGCCCTCATCGTCGGTGCCGCCAAGGGCGCAGGGATGTTCCCGGAGTGAGTATCGGGAGGGACCCGCGAAGCGGGAGGGGCACCCGTTCTGCGAGCGAAGGGAACGTCCCTGCGCCCGCCCCCAGACCCAGAGCTAAGGCCTACGCAACCGCTGAGGATCCGGAGCCTCGATCGGATCCCACCCACGCTTGGGCGCACGCGCACCGCGCAGCTCATCGCGCGAACGGTAGACGATGTACGGCCGGAACAGGTAGCCGACGGGCGCCGAGAACACGTGCACGAGACGCGTGAACGGCCACAGCGCGAACAGCAGCAGCGCCGTGATCACGTGCAGCTGGAACAGCAGCGGCACCTCGAGCATGAGCTCGGGTCGCGGGCGGAAGATCATCAGCTCGCGCATCCACGGCGAGATCGTCTCCCGGTAGTGGAACCCCGAGCCGAAGACCTGGTAGACGACGGTCGCCAGCGTGCCGAACAGCAGCGTCGCACCGAGGAACACGAACATGAGCTTGTCCATCACCGTGGTCGCCAGGAACACCGCCGGCACTGTGCGGCGGCGGAAGACGAGAATGGCGAGTCCGGCGAGCGTCAGCACCGCGGCCGCCGTGCCCATCACGGTGGCGCCGATGTGGTACATCTCTCGCTGATGCCGATCGCATAGAGCCATTCGCGCGGAATCAGCAGGCCGACGACGTGGCCGGCGATGACCATGAGGATGCCGAGGTGGAACATCGGCGAGCCCCAGCGCAGCAGCCGGTTCTCGTACGACTGCGACGAGCGGGTCGTCCAGCCGAGCTTGTCGTAGCGGTACCGCCAGAGATGCCCGAAGATGAACACCGCCCCGGCCACGTACGGCAGCGCCACCCACAGCAGGATCTGCATCGTGTTCACGATTGCTCCCTCACTCCGATCGCCTCAGCGGCGAATCCCGTGCCCCGAAAAGTCGGCATGGGCAGACTCAGGCCGACGGTCTCGGTCGGCGGACCCTCATTCACGAGGGCGAGCACACGATCGCGCGTGCGCTGATCGACCTTCGGCAGCGACAGCGTGATCGCGCGAACGACATCGGACCATGGGCTGTCCATGCCCTCCAGTGCCGCCCGCAGCACCTCTACGCCCTCGCGGTGTGCGGCGAGCACAGCATCCGCCACGTCCGACTGCGAACGCGCAGAGAACTCCAGCACCGCCGGCAGGTAATCGGGCAGCTCAGGGGCGTCGAACTCCCACCCGGCCGCGCGATACGCGTCCATGAATGTGACCAGGGCGGTACCGCGACGACGGGTGTCGCCGGTGGCGTAATAGCTCAGGTACAGCGAGCACTTGCGTTTGAGGTCGAACGTCGTGACATAGGTCTTCTGCCACTGCGATGATCCTGCTTCACGGGCCCGTGTGATGAACCGCAGAAGCGGCTCCGAGATCGCGGCCGGCAGAGTCACCGCGTTCGCCTCCAGAATCTCCAGGCGCGCGAACCATTCGGCATCCGGATAATCGAGAAGCAGCGACGCGAGCATGTGCGTGGTGCTGCGCTGCCGAGCGTTCAGCGCGACGGGCGCAAGAACGTCGGGCAGCTTGCGCTTCGGCGTGACGCGGGGCGGCAGAACGGTGCTCATGTCTGCTCCTCGTCGTAGGAGCGCTCCTCGGCCCGCTCGGCAGGCGGGAACAAACCGGTGGTCGAACCGTTGCCGTCCCAGTTCAACAGGTTCACCCGGCCCGGGGTCGAGGGCCGATCCGCCGTCTGCCGGTCGGCCAGCGCGTTGAAGTTCTCGATCGCGACGGGGACGGCCGAGCCGCTCGCCGCGCCGAACGGCCCGCCGGCGCCGCCCATGCCGGGCCCGCCGTCGAAGTCGAGCGAGCAGGCCATCTCTTCGAGGTCGTGCGCCTGCTCGTAGTGAGCAGGCGGAATGACATAGCGCTCCTCGTACTTCGCGATCGCGAGCAGCCGGTACATCTCTTCGATCTCGCGGCCGGTCATGCCGACCGCCTGCGCGATCCGCTCATCGCGCTCATCGTCGATGCTGACGCCGCGCATGTACGAGCGCATCGCCGCGAGTTTGCGCAGCGACGCATCCACAGGCCCGATATCGCCAGCAGTGAAGAGCTCGGCGAGGTAGCTGATCGGGATGCGCAGCTTGTCGATCGCCGCGAACAGCGTCCGCGCGTCCTCACCGTCGGCGCCCGAGTTGCTGACCACGTCGACAACCGGCGACAGCGGCGGGATGTACCAGACCATCGGCATGGTGCGGTATTCCGGATGCAGCGGCAGCGCCACCTTGTAGTCGTGGATGAGTCGCCACACGGGGCTGCGCTGTGCGGCGTCGATCCAGTCGTCGGAGATGCCGTCGCGCCGGGCTGCCTCGATGACCTCGGGGTCGTGCGGATCCAGCAGCACCGAGCGCTGCGCGTCGAGCAGTTCGTGCTCGTCTTCGACGGCGGCGGCCTCAGCCACGCGGTCGGCGTCGTAGAGCACCAGCCCCAGGTATCGCAGGCGGCCAACGCAGGTCTCTGAGCACACGGTGGGCAGGCCGACCTCGATGCGCGGATAGCACATCGTGCACTTCTCGGCCTTGCCGGTCTTGTGGTTGAAGTAGACCCCCTATGACCAGGCTGACCACCTCCGCTCCGCCTCAGACCGAACTCAAGGGCGGACTCGCCCAGGTGCTGCTGGCGACGATCGCATCGACGATCGGTTTCTGGGCCTGGATGTCGATCGCTCCGCTGCAGCGCACTTATGCATCTGAAATGGGCCTCGACGAGGGACAGATCTCGCTGATGCTCGCCACGCCGGTGCTCGTCGGCGCGCTGGGCCGCATCGTGATCGGCGCGATGACCGACCGATTCGGCGGCCGCAAGATGTTCACCCTGGTGCTGCTGCTCTCCGCTCCGGCAGTGCTGCTGGTGGCGCTGGCCGGCAGCATCCAGAGCTTTCCGCTGCTGATCATCGCGGGCTTCTACCTCGGTGTCGCCGGCACGATCTTCGCCGTCGGCGTGCCGTTCTCCGGTGCGTGGTTTCCGCCTGAGCGCCGCGGTTTCGCGACCGGCGTGTTCGGCATGGGCATGATCGGCACGGCCGTCTCGGCCATGGTGACCCCGCGGCTGGCACAGGATATCGGCTACCTGCCCACGCACCTGGTGATCGCCGGGGCGCTGGTCGTGATGGCGGCGGTGGTCTGGTTCATGATGCGCGAATCGCCGGCGTGGGAGCCGAACCGCGAGAAGCTGGTGCCGAAGCTCATCGGCGCGCTGAAGCTGCCGGTGACGTGGGAGATGTCGTTCCTCTACGCGATCGTCTTCGGCGGGTTCGTAGCCTTCTCGACATTTCTGCCGAAGTATCTCACCACCATCTACCCGAACGAGGTGGACGTGCTCGGGGCGGGCGCCCGCACGGCGCTGTTCGCGGCGGCCGCGGTGATCGCACGCCCCATCGGCGGCGTGCTCGCCGACCGGTTCGGCCCGAAGGTTGTCTCGTTGACGTCGCTGGGCGGCATCGTCGCGCTGGCGTACATCGTGGGCCAGCAGCCGCCCGAAGGCGTCGTCACCGGCATCACGTTCATCCTGATGGCGTCGGCGATGGGGCTCGGCATGGGCGCGGTCTTCGCCTGGATCGGGCCTTCGACCCCGAAGGAGAAGGTCGGTGCCGTCAGCGGTGTCGTCGCCGCGGCGGGCGGTCTCGGCGGGTACTTCCCGCCGCTGGTGATGGGCGCGACCTACCACCCCGAGTCGGGCTCGTATTCGCTGGGCCTGTGGCTGCTGGTGCTGGTCGGCGCGTTCGCGCTCGTGGTCGCCGGCATGCTGCGAGATGTGGGCAGGAAGAGCTGAAGCCCAGCTGCCTGCGCTGTCGCCGGGTGGATGTCGGCTGCCGCCAGTAACCTGAGAGCATGGCCACCCGCAAAACCGCACCGCCCGCATTCGTCTGCACCGAATGCGGCTGGACGACGGCGAAGTGGGTGGGTCGCTGCGGCGAATGCCAGCAGTGGGGCACGGTCAAGGAGCAGGCGGTGCGGACCGGCATCCTGCGGCAGACGGATGCTGTCGCCCCGACAGCCGAGCGCGCCGCACGTCCGATCACGCAGATCACCACCGCCGATGCTCCTCGGCGCACAAGCGGGGTCGCCGAGTTCGATCGGGTGCTCGGCGGCGGCGTCGTGCCGGGAGCTGCGATTCTGCTCAGCGGCGAGCCGGGCGTCGGCAAGTCGACCCTGCTGCTCGAGGTTGCAGCCGCCACTGCCCGCGCGGGGCGTCGAGTGCTCTATGCGAGTGCCGAAGAGTCACCGGCGCAGGTGCGGCTGCGCGCCGAGCGCACGGGTGCGCTGCACGACGAGCTCTATCTGGCGAGCGAGACCGACCTCGGCACGATCCTCGGCCACATCGATGAGGTGAAGCCCGACCTGCTGATCGTCGACTCGGTGCAGACGGTGGCATCCGGCCTTATCGACGGTGCGGCGGGGCAGCCGAGCCAGGTGCGCGAGGTCGCGGCGACACTCATCCGCATAGCAAAAGACCGGGGACTCCCGGTCATTCTCGTCGGTCACGTCACCAAAGACGGCCAGGTGGCCGGCCCCCGCATGCTCGAGCACCTCGTCGACGTCGTCTGCCACTTCGAGGGCGACCGGCAGACGGCGCTGCGGTTCATCCGCGCGCTGAAGAACCGGTTCGGCCCGACCGACGAGGTGGGCTGCTTCGAGATGACCGGCGCCGGCATCGCCGAGGTTCCCGATCCGAGTGGGCTGTTCCTATCTCGCGGTGCAGCAGAACCGGGCACCTGCGTCGCGATCGCGATGGAGGGGCGCCGTGCGCTCCCGGTCGAGGTGCAGGCGCTGACAATTGACTCGAACGCACCGAATCCACGTCGGGTGGTGAACGGCTTGGATTCATCTCGGGTGGCGATGGTGCTGGCGATTCTCGAACGTCGGGCGGGCATCGCCACGTCAAAACTCGACGTGTATGTCTCCACGGTGGGCGGAGTGCGCTTCACCGAGCCCGCGGCCGATCTCGCGATCGCTGTGGCTGTGGCGGGGTCGATCCGTCAGGTGTCTGTGCCGCACACGGTCGCGGCCGTAGGCGAGCTGTCACTGGCCGGCGAGATCCGTCCGGTCACGCAGGCGACCCAGCGGCGCAGTGAAGCAGCCCGACTGGGGTACAGCCAGGTCGTCGACGATCGTTCGAAGACTCTGCGGGCCGCGCTCGGCGATGTGCGGGCGCGCTCAACTGCTCGACGAAGCGAAGACGAGATTCCGCCGTTCTAATCGGAAGCTTTCCTCACACCTGCAGCGCCTTCAGCAGCTCGGCGGGTGGTGCCTGCATCGGGTGCGGGCCCGCGATATCGAGGAACACGGTCGTGATCGTGTCGCGGTGCGTGGTCAGGAACGCCTTCAGCCAGGCCGGTGAGTAGACGCCCACCGCGGGTGGGAGGTTCTCCGGCTTGTGCTTCGCGTCGCTGAACAGCAGCAGTGCGATCTCGCCGGTGTTCGCGTCGCGGTACGTCCACACCTCGCCCCCGTCGAGCGGGTTGTCGCGGGGTCCGGGCTTGATCAGCGGAACGACCGTGTTGCCATTGCGCAATGCGAGGGCCACACCAGCGATGTCCTGCTTCTCAAGGGCCTGCGCCAGCGCCTCGGAGCGGAAGTCCTCGGGTGCGGGGCGCTTCGCGCCTGCTCTCTTCTTCGCCATGACTCCAGCTTATGAGAGCTGTTAACAGAGTGGGGCCCTCTCGAATCTTCCATTGGGGACTGGCTGACTCGAGAGGGCCCTCTGGTTCCCAAAGCAGTGAATGTCGAAGCGCTGGGGACGCTGGAATCGACACCACTGGGGATGGCTTCACTGCGCTTTCGGAGAACCGATTTCGGTGGTATCCCAAATCATGGGCACTGTCAGTCGAAAACCCAACTTCTCTCATCATCGCAGAATGATCTGCTTCGACGCTGTGCTCTCGAATCCGCCAATCGATACCGCGACGTGGTAAGACGAGCCGCCGCCAGGTGCGCGGGGACGGTTCTTCTCATCGCAGGTGTCAACGGATGAGCGCGTCCTGTCCCACACTACCGGAGCACTGCTGCTCACGGACTTGCCGGCGGTAAGCGTGACGATCATGTCACTCGGCTCGGTCTGGCAGTCGGTCGATTGCCACCAGATGTCAGAGCCGCTGGTCACGGTGAACTTCTGCTTACTCGACCCCACGTTGATGGTGCAGTCCTGCGAGCCCTTGTTCAGCAGGCTGATCGACAGCTTCGGCAGCACACCGGCGGCGTAGGTGTCGGCATCGGTCACCGGGGTCACCTCGATGTCCGGCGCCTCGCACGCCACGATCCCCGGTGTCTCACTCGGATTCGGCGACGCCGAGCCGGTCGGTGTCGGGTCGGCAGACTCGGTCGCGTCAGGCGTCGGTGTTCCGGAGGGATCAACCGGGTCAGCATCCGCCTCGGAGGTCTTCGTCGGCGTCGGCCCCGGGCTCCACGGCTGGGCGATCGCCAGCCATGTTCCGGTGCCGATCGCGGCGATCAGCGCGAGGATCAGAAGGAAGACGACGAGTCTCCGACGACGGTAGACGGCGGCGGATTGGCGGGGCATATGTCCAGGCTAATTCAGGTGCTTGAGCATCCTGGTGTTGCCGAGCGTGTTCGGCTTGACGTGCGCGAGATCGAGGAATTCCTCGACACCCGCGTCGCCGCTGCGCAGCAGCTGCGAATAGACGTCGGCGTCGACGATCTGCTCTCCGATCGGCGAGAACCCGCGGCGGATGAAGAACTCCGTTTCGAACGTCAGGCAGAACAGCCGCGAGAGACCCAGTTCGCGGGCGCGGCGCTCGAGTTCTGTCACGATCTCACGACCGACGCCGTGGTGCAGCCGGTCATCGCGCACCAGCAGGGTGCGAACCTCGCCGAGGTCCTCCCACATGACGTGCAGTGCACCGCAGCCGATCAGCTCGCCCTCTGCTTCAGCGACGACGAACTCCTGCACGGCGCCGTAGAGCACAGCCAGATCCTTGCCCAGCAGAATCCGCTCGTCGACGAGCGGCTTCAGCAGCGCGTGGATGCCGGTGATGTCGGCGCTGCGCGCGGCGCGTACGGTGTATTCGCTCACGCATCCAGCTTAGAACTGCGTCGCTGTGCGGCATCCGTGACGCGCGCCCGAACGACGGACAGAACGAGGGGCGGATGCTGTGCAGCATCCGCCCCTCGTTGTTGCACTGCCTTCGTGCGGTTAGGACGAAGAGGCCCGCTCACGCAGGGATCAGTCGTTGCCGCTCGCGGCCAGATCCGGCGTGGCGGTGATGCCGCCGCCGGTGTTCACGCCGACCGAGACCTTCTCGCCCCGGGGAGCGTGCTCGAAGTCGAACTTGCCGTCGACGACGTCGACCTTCACGTGGTCGCCGCTGTTGAGCTGCCCGTGCAGGATGCGCTCGGAGAGCTGATCCTCGATCTCGCGCTGCATGGCGCGGCGCAGCGGACGAGCACCGAGCGCGGGGTCGAACCCGATCTCGATGAGCTTGTCCTTCGCCGAATCCGACAGCTCGACCGTCATGTCGCGGTCGAGCAGACGCTCGGCCAGCTGCTTGGTGAACAGGCCAACGATCTGACGCAGTTCGTCCTTGTTCAGCTGCGGGAACACGATGACGTCATCGAGGCGGTTGAGGAACTCGGGCTTGAAGTGGCGCTTGAGTTCTTCGTCGACCTTGCCCTTCATCCGCTCGTACGACGTCTGCGGGTTGCCTTCCATCTGGAAGCCGACCGGGCCACCGGCGATCGCCGACGATCCGAGGTTCGTGGTCATGATGATCACGGTGTTCTTGAAGTCGACGATGCGTCCCTGACCGTCAGTCAGGCGACCCTCTTCGAGGATCTGCAGAAGCGAGTTGAAGATGTCGGGGTGGGCCTTCTCGATCTCATCGAACAGCACGACCGAGAACGGCTTGCGGCGCACCTTCTCGGTGAGCTGGCCGCCCTCTTCGAATCCGACGAACCCGGGAGGGGCACCGAACAGACGCGAGACGGTGTGCTTCTCACCGAATTCGCTCATGTCGAGCGAGATGAGCGCTGCCTCGTCGTCGAACAGGAACTCGGCGAGCGCCTTGGCGAGCTCGGTCTTTCCCACGCCGGTGGGGCCGGCGAAGATGAACGAGCCGGAAGGACGCTTCGGGTCCTTCAGGCCGGCGCGCTGGCGGCGGATCGTGCGCGAGAGCGCGGCGATCGCCTCTTCCTGACCGATGACGCGCTGGTGCAGCGCGCGCTCCATGAAGACGAGCCGGCTGGACTCCTCTTCGGTGAGCTTGAAGACCGGGATGCCGGTGGCCTGTGCGAGAACCTCGGCGATCAGGCCCTCGTCGACGACCGCCTGGGTCGCGACGTCGCCCGCACGCCACTTCTTCTCGAGGCGCAGCCGCTCACCGAGCAGCTCCTTCTCCTGATCGCGCAGCGACGCGGCCTTCTCGAAGTCCTGCTCTTCAGAGGCGGCTTCCTTGTCTTCGCGGACCTTGGCGATGCGCTCATCGAATTCACGCAGCTCGGGCGGCGACGACAGGATGCTCAGGCGCAGACGCGCGCCGGCCTCATCGATCAGGTCGATGGCCTTGTCGGGCAGGAACCGGTCGGAGACGTAGCGGTCGGCGAGGTTCGCCGCGGCCACGAGTGCACCGTCGGTGATCTGCACCTTGTGGTGCGCCTCGTAGCGGTCGCGCAGCCCCTTGAGGATGTTGATCGTGTGCGGCAGCGACGGCTCGTTCACCTGCACCGGCTGGAAGCGGCGCTCGAGCGCAGCATCCTTCTCGAAGTACTTGCGGTACTCGTCGAGCGTGGTCGCGCCGATCGTCTGCAGTTCGCCTCGAGCGAGGAGCGGCTTGAGGATGCTGGCCGCGTCGATCGCACCTTCGGCGGCACCTGCCCCGACCAGGGTGTGGATCTCGTCGATGAAGACGATGATGTCGCCGCGGGTGCGGATCTCTTTGGTGACCTTCTTCAGGCGCTCTTCGAAGTCGCCGCGGTAGCGGGATCCGGCGATGAGCGAGCCGAGGTCGAGCGAGTAGAGCTGCTTGTCCTTGAGCGTCTCGGGCACATCGCCCTTGACGATGGCCTGAGCGAGGCCCTCGACGACGGCGGTCTTGCCGACGCCGGGCTCGCCGATGAGGACGGGGTTGTTCTTGGAGCGGCGGGAGAGGATCTGCATGACCCGCTCTGCCTCTTTCTCGCGCCCGATGACCGGGTCGAGCTTGCCGTCGCGGGCTGCCTGGGTGAGGTTGCGGCCGAACTGGTCGAGCACCTGGGAGCCGCCCTGGGCCGTTGCGGGACCCTCGTTCGCTTGCGCACCGACGGATGCCGTCTCGCGGCCGGGAGCCCCGGAGAGCAGCTGGATGACCTGCTGGCGAACCTTGTTCAGGTCTGCGCCGAGCTTGACGAGCACCTGGGCTGCGACGCCCTCGCCCTCACGGATGAGCCCGAGCAGAATGTGCTCGGTGCCGATGTAGTTGTGGCCGAGTTGCAGCGCTTCGCGCAGGCTCAGCTCGAGCACCTTCTTGGCGCGCGGCGTGAACGGGATGTGCCCGGTCGGCTGCTGCTGGCCCTGGCCGATGATGTCTTGCACCTGCTCGCGCACGGCGTCGAGGGAGATGCCGAGGCTTTCGAGCGCCTTGGCTGCGACGCCCTCACCCTCGTGGATGAGCCCGAGCAGGATGTGCTCGGTGCCGATGTAGTTGTGGTTGAGCATCTTCGCCTCTTCTTGGGCGAGGACGACGACCCGACGGGCTCGGTCGGTAAATCTCTCGAACATGCTGTGACTCCTTTTCGCACGTGGCGAATCCGCACGGGGCGAAGCGGCTGGTAGCGCCTTGTACATCGAGAGTAACGACCGAGCGGATGCCGTATGCCCGTGTTCGCCGTCGGCATAGCGCGTTCTGAAATCGTGGAGACGGGCTCCGGGATGCTCCGTGCGTTCGCAGAACGGGTACCCCTCCCGCTTCGCGGGCCCCTCCCCGATGCTCACTTCCGGAGCAGCCCTGCGCCCTCACACCCCTGAGAACGACACGAGTATTGACACGCATATCGATAGTCGTTACGTTAACGACTATCGATAACAACGATTATCGATATGGAGCGATTGACGGGGGCGACATGGAGACAACAGGCGGATCATCCGGACGAGTCGGCGGGCGAATGCTGCTGACGATCGTGGTTGTTGTGACGGCCGTGCTGACCCTGGCCGTACTGCTCAACGACCTCGTGCGCATCATCTACATCTATGAGGGCGCGTACGACCTGCATGCCGAGCTCGGCTCGCATGATGGGGTGCCGGCGAAGCTCGATGGTGACGACTCGGCGACGCAATCGTGGCTGTGGGGTGTGCTGCTGTCGTCGACTGCGCCGCTGCCGGTCTCGAGAACCCTGCAGGCGACCGCGCTCGCTCTGACGTCGCTGAACTTCCTCGCCGGGGGCGTGACGATCATCGTGCTGTGCCGACGACTGTGGACGAGACGTCCCTTTGCGCGGTCCGCGGCGGTGTGGCTGTTCGCGCTGTCGGCATTGACGCTGCTCACCGCATGGCTCGCGCCGTGGCTGCGCCACCGGGCAGATGCGTCAGCGCTGGCGGACATGGACTATTCGACTTCTGCTGCGGGCGGCACAGTCTGGGTGCAGCTGCCGCACTCCTCCCTGCTGTCCCCCGATGGCACGGCGCTCGTTCTCGGCGTGGTGCTCGCTCTCGCCGGAGTTCTGTACCTGGGCGTGCGGCGCCTGCAGCGCGACTCGGACGGGCTGGTCTGATCATGAACTACGCGTCGCGGCAGCTGCTACCAATCTGGAGATCGACATCATGAGTACGACACGAACCGACATCGGCCGCGCTGACAGCATCGCGGTGCTCGTCATCCTCATTGCAGGGGCAGGCTTGGGTGGCTTCATCGCCGGGCGGGGTCTGATCACCGGCATGTTTCGCCTGCTCGATCCGTCTCGATACCCCATCGAGCTGCTCGCCGACATTCCGGTGTCGGCGGGCTCGGGGATCCTCGACGCGCACGGCGACTCGCTGATCGTCACCGCGGCGGCGCTCCCCACGAGCGCGGTCTGGCTCTTCGCGCTCTCTGATCTCATCGGCGCCGCGGCCATCGGTCTTGTCACCGCCGCTTTCGCCTATGCCCTGGCACGCATCGTTCAACGCAAACCCTTTCATCGGAGCATGCGCACCGCCGCGGTGATCGCTGGACTAGCGATCACGTTCGGCAGCCTGTTCTCGCAGGCCTTGCGCGGGTTCGGGCAGATGGTCGCCGCGGATGATCTGAACCCCAGCCTCGGCGACGTCGCGCAGGTGGGTTTCCTGTTCGAACCGCTGCCGATCCTCATCGGCTTCGCGGTGCTCGCTCTGACGTATGTGTTCCAGGCAGGCGCGCGGATGCAGAAAGACACGGAAGGACTCGTTTGATGTTGATCCAGCTCTCGAATGGTGACCTCTTCGCAGGCCTGTCGATGCTTGTTCTCGTGCTCGTGATCGTCGGTTTGATCACGGCGTTCTCCATCGCGCGTGCACGGAGGCGTGGCAGCACGACCCTGGCGCTGGATGTGACGAGGAACGCTTCGTTCGTGATGGTGGGCCTCACCGCGGTCGGAGTGGTTATGAGCGGGCTCACGATCCTCGGGTCACCGAGGATCACCCTCACCGGCAGCACCCGTGATTGGGTGCACGATCGCCAGGACTCGCTGCTGTCCCCCGTTTGTGACGAGAAGGGCGTGCCCGATGGCGTCGCGCTTTGCGGCTCAGTCGTTCACGATGCGCCCTTCGGAACCCGCTTGACGATCTATCTCGGCGCCGTGCTGACGTTAGTCGCGTGGGCCGCGATCGCATGGGCGATCTACAACGCCACCCGTCGAGCCGGTGAACGCGATCCTTTCCACGGCAGCGTCTCGCGCACGTTCGGCATCGTCGCAATCATCGTGGTGACGACGGTTCCGATGGGCCAGGTGCTCGACCAGATCGGGATGACGCTGACCGCTCGCTCGCTGAAGTGGACGCCGGATGCCGAGGTGCCCTTCGCGTTGGAAGTGACGTTGTGGCCGTTCGCGGTCGCGGTCGGGCTCTTCGCGCTGTCAGCGATCTTCCGGTACGGGCGACAGTTGCAGGATGAAGCTGCGCGGCTGCAGAAGGAGACGGAGGGGCTGGTGTGACCCCTCCGACAGAAGACGACGACACCGGCATCCGCTGTCGCCTGGACGAACTGCTCGCCGAACGTGACATGACTCTCGCTGAGCTGAGCGCGCGCGTCGGGGTCAGTGTCGTGAACCTCTCGGTGCTGAAGAACGATCGGGCGCGGGCGATTCGCTACTCCACGCTGCGCGCCATCTGCGACGCGCTCGAGTGCGAGGTGGGTGAGCTGCTGGTGCTGGCGCCGCGCGTGTGAGCATCACGCACCGGTGACCAGATCGCCCCGGCCGTTACGCCACGCCACGCCACCCCGGCTGTTACGCCATGCCCCCTGGCTGTCACCCCGCCAACTGTCTTGCGACCCCGGCTGCCACGCCATGTCACCGCGCCTGTCACGCCAACCCCGGGCGCAACACCCCAGCAGTCTGGCGATCATCGACCATCACGCGATCATCGGCCGGAATCTCTGAGGTGACGGATCGATGTCGCCCCATGCATACGCGAGGAATCCTCTCGGTCTCAACGCCCGCGCTTCCCCGCCGGGATCGTGCAGCAGGAAGTCGCCCTTACCGTCGCGGGCGATGCGCCACCCGCCGTGATGCAGCTGCATATGGTGATATCTGCATAGCAGGATGCCCCGGTCGATGTCGGTTCTTCCCCCGTCGCGCTGCCATTCGTCGGCGTGATGCGACTCGCAGTACGAGGCGGGCCGATCGCAACCCGTCCAGCGACAGCCTCCGTCGCGGATGGCGAGCGCGATTCGCTGTTTCGGCGTGTAGAGCCGCTGCTCCCGACCGACATCGAGCGGATTACCACGCGCATCGATACCGACCGCGATGGTTCCGGTCTCGCAGATCTGCTGGTCGATGGCTGCGTCGGGCAGTACGCTCAGCCCGTCCTCGGTGTAGCCGACCGTGCCGCCGTGGCTGTCGATCACCTGCACGACCCGCACGCCGGCCTGACGGGTGCCGAAGACGTCTTTCGCGTCAGCCAGCGCGCCGGCGCGGACCAGGTCGATCAGGAAGTCGTACTGCAGCTGCTCGTTAGTGCGCGGATCGTCGGCGAGCGCGGCGGCCTGCGCCCTCTCCTCGGAGTCGACGAAGCGCGGACCCCCTCGGCGCGGACGCAGCCCGGCGTTGAAGATCGTGTCGAGCAGCGACGCACCGTGATCTTCGTAGGCGATGCTCGCCCGGCGCACGCCGTACTGGTCGATCCACTCGCGGTACGAGCGCTTCTCATACCGGACGAGGAAGCGCTGTTCGGCGCCGTCGGGGTCGAGCAGGTCGCGGATCGCGCGTGCCGCGGAGGCCAATTCTTCGACCGTGCGCTCCGGTGCCTCTTCGATGAGCTGCTGCGCGGCCTGCGACCACGCGGCTCTTGCGGTCTCGTCGAGGTCCCGCCGCTGCGATTCATCAAGCTGCTCACTCGCGAGCGGCACCTCCCCCAGCCCGCGCTGGATGACATCGAACTGGGCTGTGCTGATCCGGCCGTCGCGGCGCGCACCGCGCAGTGGCCCGCGCCAGTCGGTCGGCCGGGCCGTGGCATCCGCTTCTGCCGCATTCGGCTCGGTGGCATCGGTTTCGCCGTCGAGCATCGCCTCAGCCACTCGAACCTGCCGCGCAGCATCCGACTTCGTCGTTCCGGTGATCTGCTGCACGAGCGAGACGGCGTTGCGGTGACCGTGCTTCTGGGCGGCGCCGGAATGGCCCGCATCCCTGCCAGAACGCGCAGACACTACGCCGAGCGCGATCAGCCGCAGCTGCTCGGCGTGCTGGGCGACCTCGTCCGCTTCGCGCAGGATGGCGACGGCTTCAGCATCCGTCATCGCACTCACCGCGGTCTGCGCCTGCGCGAGCGACGCGCACGAGCCGACCCGCGCGCGCAGCGTCGGGATCAGCGCCGCGACGTCGGTGAAAGTGGCCATACTTCATACTCTCAGGGGCCACGGACATTGAGGCAGATCTCTGCCTCAATGCGTATGCTGATCTGTATGCGCACCACTCTGAACCTGTCCGACGCGCTCGCGCATGAGGCGAAGGCGCGGGCCGCGGCCGAGGGACGCACCTTCACCAGCTATCTTGAAGAGGCTCTGCGTGACCACCTCTCCCGTGAGGTTCCGGGCGCGGCCACAGGGCCGCTGCCCACCTTCACACCGCGTGCCGCTGGCGCCCTGGTCGACCTCGACGACAGAGAGGCCGTGCGCGGCGAGATGGATCAGAGCGCATGACGCTGTTCGTTCCCGATGCGGATGTGCTCGTGCGCGCGTTCCGCGCGGATTCGCCCGACCATGAGCGATGCGCGGCGTGGCTGAACGGTGGCCTGCAGACCGACCGGATCGGTCTCGCCGATACGATCCTCGCCGATTTCGTGCGCATCGCGACGCATCCGCGCGTCTTCACGGAGCCCGCGCCGACTGCTGCCGCGCTGACGTTCGCGCGGCATCTCATCGACGCGCCGCGATCGGAGTGGCTACGACAGGGTTCGGCGCCGTGGGATGAGCTCGAGAGGCTGGCGGGGTCGGATGCCGGCATCCGCGGCGACCTTGTGGCTGATGCCCGCATCGCCGCACTCTGCCTGACGAACGGCGCGACACTGGCGACGCGGGATCGCGGGTTCGGCCGGTTTCCCGGATTGAAGCGGGTGGATCCTGCAGCAGCCCGGGCGGACTGAAAGACTGGTCTCATGGCTTCCGAGGGCGACCCCACCGCACTCGAGTCCTGGCTTGACGGACTCGATGAAGACAGCATCCGCGATCTGCTCGAGGAGGCGACGCTGCGCGTCGCGGGACTGGCCGACTGGCTCGAAACGCGCCGCGCGGCAGCATCCGACGACCCCGCCGAACTGCTGACGATCGTGAACCGCGATCTCACGCCGCGCCGCCGCTTCTACGACTACTGGCAGGCGAATCGGTACGCGTCCGACGCGTACGACGCCGTCGAACTGCTGCGCACGCAGTCTGCGAATGCGACTCCGGCACTGGTCCCCGTGATCGAGCGGGCGATCACGCTGAGCACCCGGGCGATCCTGAAGTCCGACGACTCGTCTGGCGCGCAGGGCGACCTCGTGCGCAGGCTGCTCGAAGCGCATGCGCAGGCGGTGCGCGCGGCGTCACCGGCGCTTTCCCAGGCCGAGCAGACGCGCGTGGTGAAGTGGATCATCAAGTACCGCTACAGCGGTGCGCAGGATTTCTTCGACCCCGACATCGTCGCGTACGCACCCGGACTCAGCGAGAAGAGCATCACGCAGTACCGCACCGCGATCGCGAGCACCGATCTGGGTGAGTACGGCACGTACCCGCTGACGCGGCTGGCGGTGCTCGATCGCGACCGGGATGCCATCGTCGCCGCCCACGGCGGCGAGCCGAAGAACGCACAACTGGCGCGGCGGCTTGTGGCTGACCTGGAGGAGGCCGGCCTGCACGACGACGCCGTCGCGTACGCGCGGATCGGCATCGCTCTCGACGGCCAGGGCTGGAATCAGCAGCTCGTCACGTTCGTTGTGGACGACGCGCTCCTCCGCGGAGCCGAGTCCGAGGCAATAGACGTACGGCGCGCGTGGTTCGCGCGCTTCCCTCTCGCCAGTGCTTTTACCGCGCTGCGCGAGACCGCGGAGCAGGTCGGCGAGTGGCAGACGGAGAAGGCGGATGCTGAAGCACTGCTGGCACAGCACTCCCCGCAGTCGTTCGCGCAGCACCTGCTGGATGAGGATCGTAACGGTGAGGCATGGGAGTTCGCGGTATCGCGCTTCGCAGTGGATGGGGCACACGCCACCTGGTTGAATCTGTGTCAGCGCCGCGCCACGACCGCGCCCGCCGACACGCTGCCCGTCTACCGCGAGATCGTGCAGCAGACCCTGGAGGTCACCGACAAGCGCAACTACCGCACCGCAGCGAACGTGCTCAAGACGATGCGGGATGCCGCTGTGGCGGCCGGTCCGGATGGCGAGAGATCATTCGAGGCGTTTCTGGCGCAGGTCGTCGATCAGAACCGCCGACGCCCGACGTGCATCGAGGCGTTCCGGAAGGCGAAGCTCATTCCCCGGGTGTGATGTACAACGCGGGTTCCGTACTCTGGTCTCGTGACTTCTCCTTTCGACGACCCCGAGTTCCGTGCCCAGATGGAAGCGATGGGCGTGGTGCACAAGCCCGGCATGGCCAAGGAGATGCTGGGTGAGATCGCGCCGCTGCTGGCTGATGAGGGCTTCGACCTGGACGATCTGGATGCCGCCGATCTGGATGCCGTCAACGCCGCGCTCGCGCGGGCGACCGAACGGCACAACCTGACGCTGTTCACCCCGGTCGGCGCGCATCTGGACGGCGCCTTCGCCCTGCTGCGGCAGTTCACTCTCGCGATCGCCGAGGAGAACCTCGTACTCGCCGAGGCGCTGCTGGGTGGCATTCCGAGCGACCCCGAGCCGACGGTGCCGGCGATCTCGCACGTGATCGGGGTGAGTCTGGGGCTGCTCGATGAGAGGCAGACGGATGCTGCGCTGCGGCGCGTCAAGGCGCGCATGCGCGTGCCCGAGTGGCGGTCGAAGCGGTCGAAGGCCGCGGCGCGTGATATTGCGGCACTAGCGGCGAAGGGTCGCGCGTTCGACTCGCTGCAGGAGTTGCACGGCCGGCACAGCGGGTTGGCGATCTCCGAGGGCGGGGCGCTGGCCGTGGCGGCATCCGTCATCGCCCAGGCGAAGATCGAGGGTGTGCTGATTGACGATCTCGTGTCGCGGGTGCTGGATTCGCAAGGGTCTGGTTCGCCGTCGGGATCGTCGTTCGGGGCGGGGTCGTCGTCCGGGACGGGTGCGGGTCCCTCGTTCGGGGCGGGTGCGGGTTCCTCGTTCGGGACGGGTGCGGGCGCGTCGTCCGCGACGGGGGCGTCGTTCGGTCTCGCGCCGGCCGCATCGTCGGATGCCCTGGTGCGGAAGTTTCGCGCATGGCTGCAGCAGGAGCCGCAGATCGCCGCGCCCGATGTTGCTTCCGAGATCCGGATGTTCACCGTGCTGCAGAGCATCGCCGGCGACGAGCTGCTCGCCCTCACCGATCCGGATGACATCGATCCGCTGGTGGATGCGCTGCTCGACATCGCTGAGGAGGCGGGCGACGACGACGAGTCGCGGCAGGCCGTCGAACACCTGCTTCACACGCTCGATGACTATCTGCACTTTCGATTGGACACAGCCGAGGATCCGGAGGTCTGGGAAGAGGCGCATGCGAGCCTCGAAGAGGTGCTTCGCGATGATTCATCGATCATGCCGGCACTGCAGGAGATCGCCGCAGCTGCCGAGGCTGTGGATGCGGAGGAACGACGAGCGGCGTTGTGGTCTCTCCCGATCGTGCAGGCGGTGCGGGAGATTCTGGAATGGGTCGGCGCCGGGCGTGCGATCACGTCGTCTGGCGGCCTGCGCCGAGCGGAAATCGAGCATGTCGCGGGGTTGATCGGCGTCTCGGCGGTCGGCGTGCAGAAGCGACCGGCGCGCGAGGATCGCGAGGATTCGCGCATCTATGCGCAGTCGATGTGGGATGTTCCCGCGCTGGCTTCGTGGTGGTGGGCACTGAACGCGACCGGCGTGCTCAGCATGTCGGTGACGCGCGTGTACGCCGGTGAGCAGGCGGAGCTGTGGCGCGGCGCGACGGTGCCTCCGGTGGACCTGCTGGAGTTCCTGGTCAGCGTCTTCGTCGCCGAAGTGGTCACGGGCGCCGGTCGCGGCACGACAGATGGGTTCGACGTCGCCGTCGACGCGGAGACTTTCGCACGCACGGTGCGCGCACTGACGTACGACGGCGAGCATTCGGATGCTGAGCTGCCGACGACCTTCATGACGCCGATGGCACTGCGCCGACTGAAGCACCTGGAATCCGCCGGGCTGCTGGAGCGTGTGGCAGACGGCTCATTCACCGTTGTGGAACCGCTGCGCGCCGCCGTGGCGCGAGGCGTCATGCTCGCCGTGCTGTCCCCGATGATGGCGGAGATGGCGGCGGACACGTAAAACGCGGGTGTCAGCGAGGCAGGCAGTCAACCCTCACGACCGGCCTACTGGGGGCGTAGCTGGCCACTGCGCGATCCGAGACGCTCAACATGACCGCTCGGGAGACGGACCTGACCGTGCGTACGCTGTCCTCGCTAGCCTCAGATAGCCGGGCGTTCGTCGACAGCAACGACCGTGTCGTACAGTCCGTAGCGACGCAGCCCTTCATGCGACTCGACGCCGGTGTACGACAGCGAAGCATCTTCGTAACGTCGAAACGCGAACACGGCCTGGTTCATGTGACTAGCGTTGAACACTCCCAGCGAGACGAGTAGCTCGAAGTCGGCCACGGTAAGCCCCGTCACCGCCCGGAACAGTTCAGGCTCGATCTTCGTGATCACGTCCTTGAGTGTGTGTTCGCGATAGTCGGTGAGATACATGAATGCCGGAATGCGGGTGGCGAACTTGATCAGCTTCTCCTGGATCTGCTTCCGCTTGGATTTGTATTCCTTCTCCTCAGCGGTGAGTTCCTTCTTCTCGGTCGACGTGATGTCGTCGCCCTTCTCCTTCCTGGTCTTCGTCACCGCCTCACTCTTATTCACAACCGTCTCGAAGACACTCGACCCCAGAGCACGAAAGCCCTCGATGTTCATAACGGCGTTCATCGCAGCATCCGACGACATGATCTTCTTCAGCGTCTGGTTGTCGACGTTCACGAGCACGGCGGACTCCCACTTGCGTGCAAGGAGGGTCGCGGACGTACCGGCCATGGCCATGTCGAGGATGCCGGCAGCATCCACCTGCGTCATATTCGACCCGTCGTACGCGAGCACAGGCAGAAAGCTAACCAGTTCTTCGACCGCCTTCTCGGGATTCGGCGTCTCAGGCGAGAGACCGCGACCATACTCGCTGATCTGCCGCAGGGCCCGCGTCGGTGCGAAGTCGAATACGAAGCTGACCGGCTTGAAGATCGTCTCCTCGTGCGGGTCGTCGCCGTTCGGATTGCGGATGACCCATGGCGACTGCACCCGGAAGGCCGCCTGGAAGTATGTCTCGGGAGCGTTGAGGTTGCGCAGCATGAGGATTGCCGACCACTGCGGCACGGTGACACCTGTCGTGAGCTTTCCGACCGTGAGCGTGATGGTCTTCGTATCGAATCCCGCGCCGATCGCCTGGCGCACCGGAGGAAGCGCGGCGAGTCCGACGCCGACGCTCGGCTTCGAGACATTGACGACTCGGTAGTCGCGCCAGTAGGCGTTCTGCGATTCGGCGAGAAGGTTCTCCATCGCCGCGCATGCTGCAGTGCTGGGCAGCATCCACAGTGAGTGTTGCAGATATGGCAGCAGACGTACGTCGGAGTATGGGAATGGCGGCCGCGTTCCGGTCTTCAGCGCATCGACCTGCGTCGGCGCGTAGTTACCCCGGATGATATCGAGCCACTTCTGCACGTCGTTCTTGTGAGTGAACGCAGCCTGCTCGCCCACGCCCTTGGCTTCGAAGAAGGCGTTCAGATCGAACTCATCGAACTCGCCTTGGTTGGCGATCGCGATGAGTTCGTCGGGCATCTGATAGGTCAGTAGACGCATCTCCGGTAGCGCCGCGTACGGGTTCGGCTCACTGGGGTGCTGCTGGACGAATTCCGCTTTGGCCCGCTGCTCGTCGGTGTAGGTCCAGTTGTAGATCTGCTCTTCGATGAACCGCCCCTCGTTGAGAACTTTGAAGGGTGTGCCCGAGAGGTAGAGATAGGAACGGGCTTTGATCGGGATAATGGCGTCCTCGTCGAGGCCGTTGACTTCGCGCTCTTCCGTGAAGGTGTCGAGGTCGCTGCCGAACTCCTGAGCGGTCGCCCTCTTCTTCGAAGACTCATCCTCCCCGTCGAAGAGCTCTTTCGCTGTGTCCCGCCACGCGCCGAAATGGTACTCGTCGAAGACGACGAGGTCCCAGGTGACCTCGGTGAGCCACTTGTGCTTCGGCTTGAAGTTTCCAGCCTTGTCCTTACCCAATAGGTCCTGGAAAGAGCCGAAGAAGACAAGCGGACGGTCGGGATCGACGGATGTCGGATCTCCGCCTGCTGCTTTGGACAGGTACTGCCAGCCATCGAAGTCGACATGGGTTCTGAGGTCGTTCTCCCATGCATCTTCGACCGCAGGCTTGAATGTGACGACCAGCACACGCTTCGCGCGCATTTTCTGAGCGAGCTTGTAGGTGGTGAAGGTCTTGCCGAAACGCATCTTCGCGTTCCAGAGGAATTCGGGGAAGGCGTCGGCGTCCTCGGACCAGCGATCCTGGAAGTATGCGTAGGTCTTCTCGATCGCATCTTGTTGCTCTCTGCGCGGCGGGAAATCCAGATGGTGAGTGCCCTCGTACTCCTTGTTCACACGGAGCTCGGCGATCGCAGTGCGAACATCTGCCACGGTGCAGCGCATCCACTCGAGGGTCGACTTATCGAACCCTTTCTGCTTGAGCCTCTGGCGAACATCGAAGTCAGTGAACACCGAGCCGTCCGGGCGGTCCGCCGGCTCGTCGATGACGATCTGGTAATTCTCAATTGCGGCGGTCTTCAACTGCTGTGCGACACGGACCTTGACGTCCTGCGTGGTCTGGCCGACCTTCAGCAGACCCGCATGTGCATCGTCGGCGATGGAATACGCGTAGATGCGGAGGCGCGCCTCAGGCTTCGGAGGGAGAAGCTCAGACTCAGGACGCGGCATCTACATCTCCGTAAGCGCTGAACGTCATTGGCTTGATCTGAGTCTCGATCAACGTGACTTCTTCGGGCGTCAGATCGTACTTCGTATAGAGATCCTCGTCCGTCCAAGCTCGCTCAAAGCCCACATCGGGCACAAACTCGTACGACCCGCGCGTCATGTTCTGGGTCAAGAGGATCGCCGAGATCAAGAATCGCGCGAAGCGAGTTCGCAAGTAGCCGACGGCGTTGGACGCCTCCGACTCCGATGAGAAGGGACCAATGACGAGATACGAGCCCGTGGCAACAGATGCCGGTGGCATGACCTCCAGCCGAGAGAGCACGCGCCGCTGGCCTTGTTTGTCGGTCTGTCCAGCATGCTCGCTGGATGTTTTGGAGACGAGGACTTTCCAAGCATCGATCAGGGCTTCTCCTCTCGCCACATACTTTCGTTCAACTCTGCCGTCGGCGCCACTCGCATATAGGTATAGATCGCCGACCTGGTCTCGTTCGTGCGCCGGGTTGACGGTGAATGGGTTCCTAGCAGACACCCGCCGGGACAGGGAACTCGGGCTGATCGCGCGGACCTTCTCCAGAATCACCAACGCGCGGTTGTCGCGCACGAACACCGCGTGCTCATCAAGTCGACGCGTTACAGCGATCGTCTCGCTGCCGACTCGAGTCTCGACAACACAATCGCCAGGGTTGTCCCGCTCCCACAGGAAATAGCAGACCCCACCCGCGATATCCACACCGTCGAATGCTTGTCGCGAATCGGGGAAGTCAGTGAGTGCACGGATACGACGATCGCTCAGCATCGCGTTCCGAAAATGATCCAGACCTTTTCCACCGGTGTACCAGTTCGCCTTCACAACCATCGACAGAAAACGCGGTTCAAGCCGTTGCGCTTGCTGGATGAAAAGCTGGTAGATCGGGCGCGCACTCGACCCTGTTCCACCACCGTCATTCAACTGGTATGGCGGGTTGCCAATGATGACGTCGAATTGCATGTCAGCTCCGAACAGCTCGTTGATGCGAGCCTTGATGTCGTCTGTGTGGATGAATGCATAGGCATGAGACTCAAGTGCGGAATCGCGCAGATACTCAGACTCGGCCGCGCCACAGAAGCGACATCGCCGCCCCGTGACGGTCGGCGCTCCCTCTCCGTCGAGGAGAGCATGGTTCGTCTTCCCGCCCGACCATGAATGTTCGGTCCGCTCGAACCAAATATTTCCCCAGTCGCGGTCGAAGCTCTTCGCGATGGAGTGCTTGCCGGTGGCATCCTTCGAACAATAAACACTGCGCCGAGCGAGCAGTGCCGTCAACTGTGTAATTCCGATGCCGAACACTTGCCGCGTGAGGATATGGTCGACGCGGTCATTCAGATCGGGAATCGCAGCCTCGAGCCCTGAAGTCAGTCGCGCGACGATCTCGCGCAGAAAGACACCTGACTTCGTGAACGGATCGAAAAATGTGACTTCCGGATCAGCCCAGATCGACGCACCGTCGTTCGACTTCGCCCACGCCTCCTCGAGCGTGTGGAGCATCTGTTTAGCCAACTCCGGAGGGGTGAAGACTTCATCATTCGAGAGGTTCGCGATGCACGTCAGAACGTCAGGATTGTGGGCTCGCAGCGTAAATGCTGCTTTCGATTCGACGACCGGCGCACTCATGACGCCAGCTCTCGCACTGTCATCGCCTGGTAGGTGCGAACCGGCCTAAAGATCTCATGCTCTTCGAACGCATCGAAGAGCGTCCCCTGCATCGAAGCGCGCTGCGTCAGGCTGTCGTACCGGAAATCGCGGCGTTGGTAACGCCCTCGTCCGAGGTACCCCCACTCCGCGAACGTGATGTGCTCGCCGTCGACGGTGGCCATCTTGAGCGCATCGCCCTGCACAATATTTGCGGCAACAACGGCCTTTGCTGCCTTCGACCACTCGTCGTCAGCCGACACGTTCAGATACTGGGAGAAAGTACCCAGGAGATTCTCGCGACACTCCTTCGCGTTGTCTTCAAGCAGCTCGATCCCGTAGATGCACATCAGTCCGAAAAGCGCGTAGTGGCGCTTCTCGAATTCGCTGCGCCCGTGACGCACCTGCACTGCCGTAAGTTTGCGCTCGAGGACTGAGACCAGGAAGTTGCCGGAACCGCAGGCTGGCTCAAGGAACCTCGAGTCGATGCGTTCCGCCTCCTGCTTGACCAGGTCGAGCATGTCGTCGACTAACCAACGTGGCGTGAACACCTCACCGTGATCTGCGACACGCTGTTTCGATTTGACGAGCTTCTCGCCAGCCATCGACGCCCTCCAGGGTTCCCTCGACCCCGGATCGGCATTAGTACCCGGGTGAGTTAACCCTGGCACACTTCACCGACATTCAAGACGCTTGAGGAGTGCCCCGAGTCCCGTCGCCTGCAGCCGTCCAGATCGGCGCGCAGATTGCCGCGCGGCGCAGAGAAGTCGGCATCACCCAAGACGAGCTGGCTGTGCTCACCCAAATCGATTCGTCGAACATCCGGGGCTATGAGAAAGGCCGCGCTCTGATGGGCATCCCGACCCTCATCCGCATCGCCGAGGCGCTCCGCATTGACCCGGGTCAGCTCCTAGCAGACGTGACAACCGATATGTTCAACGCGCTCGCCACAGACGGTCGCCGTCGGGCGAGCTGACACTCGGCAGCAACAGCAGCCACCCATCGCCCCATGGGCATATGTCCCCATCCCCGGATCCGCGCCACGAGCGAAGTCCCCGATACGGTTATGGCATGAACATCGACCGGAACCTGCGCACCCGCACCCGTCTCCTGCTCGCCCTGCCGATCGCAGTGGCCGCCTTCTCGCTCGCCGCGTGCTCGTCGCCCGCCGAACGCCCCAGCTCTGATGACCTCAGCTCCGGCATCCAGAAGATCCTCGACGACGGCGGACTGGGCGACCAGTTCAACGACGAGCAGGTCTCCTGCATCTCCGATGAGCTCATCGACAGCAAGATCTCCGATCAGGACCTCCAGAACATCGCCGATGGCAAGGATGTCCAGACCAACCAGGAAGCGAAGGACCTCGTCAGCAAGGAGATGAGCGAAGCCGTCGTCACCTGCGCCCAGGGCTAAGACTCCAGCGCTTCGACGCGCACGCGGCCGGAAGCGTGAAGGATGGCGGATGCACAGCATCCGTCATCCTTCGTCATTTCCGAGCGCGGAATGCATCCGCGCTCCTAACGTTGGTTCCCATGGCGCGCACCGTGCGCGCGAAGACATGGAGTCACCGTGAGCAGCACTACCCGCGCCGAGAAGGCGCCCGACACCCGAGGGCCGGCCCGCAAGCTGCTGACCTCCTTCGGGTTCCAGATCCTCCTCTCGCTCGTCCTCGGCGTCGCCGTCGGGCTTCTCGCCGTTTCGCTCGGCGCGAGTGGCACCAACCCGACCGGGCTGTCCGCCACGCTCGACACGATCGGCAGCTCGTACGTCACCCTGCTGCGGGCGGCCGTCGTGCCGCTGATCTTCACCGCCATCGTCGCGAGCATCTCCAACCTGCGCCGCGTGCAGAACGCTGCACGCCTCGCCGGTCAGACCCTGCTGTGGTTCGCGATCACCGCATTCATCGCGGTCACGATCGGCATCGTGCTCGGCCTGGTCATCCAGCCCGGCTCCCGTGCTGGCGAGGGCCTGGAGCCAGGAGAGCCGTACACGGTCGGCACCTGGTGGAACTTCCTCCTCGGCCTCATCCCGCAGAACTTCCTCGGCCTCAACGTGAACAGCTCGGTCAACCCCGAAACGGGCGCCGTCGCATCCAGCGTTGGGTTCAACATCCTGCAGGTCATCGTCGTCGCGGCGGTCGTCGGCATCGCGGCGCTGAAGGCGGGTAAGAAGGCCGAGCCGTTCCTCGCCTTCACCGAGTCGCTGCTGAAGATCATCCAGCGCGTGCTGTGGTGGATCATCCGCATCGCCCCGATCGGCACCTTCGGCCTGATCGGTGCCGCCGTCGTCAAGTACGGCTGGGACAAGCTCACCGCCCTCGCCTGGTTCGCCGGCGCGATCTACCTCGGTCTCGCCCTGGTGATCTTCGTGGTCTACCCGATCCTGGTGAAGAGCCACGGGCTCTCGATCAAGCAGTACTTCTCGGGCGTATGGCCGGCCGTGCAGCTCGGCTTCGTCAGCCGCTCCTCGATCGGCACGCTGCCGCTCACCGAGCGCGTGACCGAGCGCAACCTCGGTGTGCCCCGCGGCTACGCGTCGTTCGCCGTGCCGCTCGGCGCCACCACCAAGATGGACGGCTGCGCGGCGATCTACCCCGCCATCGCCGCGATCTTCGTCGCCCAGTTCTTCGACATCCAGCTGAACCTCGTGCAGTACCTGCTGATCGTCATCGTCTCGGTCGTCGGCTCGGCCGCGACCGCAGGCACGACCGGTGCGATCGTCATGCTGACGCTGACCCTTTCGACACTCGGGCTGCCGCTCGAGGGCGTCGGCCTGCTGCTCGCCATCGACCCCATCCTCGACATGGGGCGCACGGCGGTCAACGTCGCAGGCCAAGCGCTGGTGCCGACGATCGTCGCCAAGCGCGAGGGCATCCTCGACGAGGAACTGTACAACGCTCCCCGCAACGGGCTCCCCTTCGCCGATGACACGGATGAGTTCGACGACACGTCGGTCGATGCGGATGCCGCAGATCCGGATGCTACGAAAGAGCCAGCCAGCATCCGCTGAGCGCTTCCGAGCGATCTAGCGCCCCGCCCGTTTTCGGGCGGGGCGCTTCGTGTATCTGTCCAGCTTTCGGCCGCGCCGCGAATTGCTCTCTCAGCCCGTCTGGTCGGCGTCATCCAGCTCCTGCCGCAGGCGCCCGTTCTCGTCTTCGAGGTGCAGAACACGTCGGATGCCGACGAGGTTCACTCCTGCCTCGCGCAGTCTCTCGACTCGACGGACCCGAACGAGGTCGTCGTCGCTGTAGCGTCGCGTCCCGCCTGGGCTGCGAAATGGCACAAGTAGTCCCCGCCGCTCGTAGAGCCTCAACGTCGCCTCGGGCAGTTCCACGAGCTCCGCGGCGACCGCTATGCCGTAGACCGGGCGGGTTGATTTCACTTCGGACATCGGATTTGCACTCCAGGACTTGAATTTTCTTGATTCCCAGGTTATAACAAATCTACAGCTACCGATGCAGATTCGCTGCATCGACAACGCCGCTACGAATGGCGGCCCGTCGGAAGGAGAACACCATGGCAATGACCCTCGACCCGATCAGTCAGCTCGATCGCTTCGCTGCGAGCGTGCTGGACTCCGTGTGCGCACCCCGGCTCATGCCCGTCGATCTGTACCGTGATGGCGACCAGTACGTGCTCCACGCTGATATTCCCGGGGCGGACCCGGGTTCGATCGACGTGGATCTCGACGGATCGCAACTGTCGATCCGCGCTCAGCGCACGGCAGGCATCGCCGAAGGCGCGCGCTGGATCGCGCGCGAGCGGGGAACCGGCTCATATTTCCGTCAGTTCACCCTCGGCGATGGCGTGGACCTGGAAGGGATCAGCGCAACGTACGACAGCGGTGTGCTCTCGGTGACGATCCCCGTCAGCGAGCGAGCCAAACCGCGAAAGATCCGTGTGGAGTCGGCAGATCAGCCAGACATGATCAATGTCTAATCGGTGCGGGTGGGAGCCCTCTCGGCTCCCACCCGCACGCGACGGACCGAACGATTCAACCGCACAACACGAGGAGGATCAATGCTTCTCTCAACCAGCCTGGAGTGCTTCCTGCGGACGATGGAATACCCGGCGACGCGTGACGATCTCACACGCGAGGCCAAGCGTGACGGGCTCGATGCTGCAGACCAGAACATGCTTGCGACATTGGCAGACCAGAGCTACAGCGCATGCTGGGATGTCACGAACGCGCTGGGCGCCCGCATCCGCCATGAACGCTCGCTGATCGCCGCTTAGCGGACCGCCGTAGCGGCGACCGTCATCGCAGTTCAGCTGTGCGGCCGCGAGCGCATGGCTGCCCTCGTGTCGAGCGCGAGCTCCTCGGCATCCATCGCCGTGATCAGCTCGTGCATCACCTCTTCGCTGAGGTTGCCGGCGTCGCGCTCTTCGAGCAGCAGCTGTCGCCGCACTGCCAGCCAGGCCTTCGACATCTCGGTGAACTGCTCGAACGTGGGACGCGGCTGTTCCTCCAGGCGGCTGTCTTCGGCATCCAATTCCACCCGGACGAGCCGCTGCGCGAACGCATCGAATGCCGGCAGCTGATCCTCGCCGTGCTTGTCGCTCCACTTCCGCCGCATATCGCGCAGGTACGCCTTGCCGACCTCACGGCTGCGCTCGCGCACCGCAGCGAGCTGACGAGCATCCTCTTCGGCCTCCGAGCTGTCGATCACGCCGAGCCGCCGAATCAGCCACGGCAGCGACAGCCCCTGCAGCAGCAGCGTCCCCACGGTGACGACGAATGCCACCACCACGATGGCGTGCGCGGCATCGACATCGAGCCCGGCGATATCGGCGGCGGCGAGCGCGGTGGCCAGAGTCACCACTCCACGCGTCCCCGCCCAGGAGATCACCGCGTTGTCGCGCCACGAGAGCTTCGTCTCGGCAAGATGGGCACGCAGCTGCTTCTCGGTGATCGGATGCCGTCCCCCGCGCACGATCCCCTCGGGCAGGTCCCCGCGCACGGCCTTCACGCGCTCCCATCTGCGCAGCCGCATCCGCGTCCACCACTGCCCCCACGCCCCCGCCGGGTAGACGAACAGCGGCCGCACCACCAGTACCGTCACCAGCACCACGATCGACAGCAGCACCACCGGGCCGATCTCGCCGTCGCGCAGGTCCGCGATGACGCGGGGCAGCTGCAAACCGATGTACGCGAAGACGAACGACTCCAGCAGGAAGTCGGCTGACAGCCACAACGGCGCTTCCTGCTGACGCGTCGTATAGCTGGTGCGCGGCGCGTTGTAACCGACGAAGAGCCCCATCGCCACCACCGCGAGCACGCCCGAGCCGAGCAGCTGCTCGGCGATCGCATAGGCGCCGAACGGGGCGAGCAGGCCGATGGTGCCATTCACCACCGGATCGTTGACGCGCATGCGCAGCAGGTGCATGCCCGCACCGAACACCAGTCCGACCAACACGCCGACGATGACCGCCAGCAGGAACTGCCCGATCGTCTCGCCGAGATGGAATGCCGCAGAGCCCGCAACGATCGCCGCGAACACCCGGAACATCGTCAGCGAGGTGGCGTCATTGATGAGGCTCTCGCCCGACAGCACCGTCATCACCCTTCGCGGCAGGCCGAGCTTGCGCCCGATCGCGGCCGCAGAGACAGCATCCGGCGGAGCGACGATCGCTCCGAGCAGCAGCGCACCCGGCAGCGTCAGCGACGGCATCAGCCACCAGGCGATCAGCCCGACGATCACCGCCGTCACCACGACCAGCCCGATGCCGAGTCGGCGTATCTGCGGCAGACTCCGCTGAAAGCTCACGAACGACACGTCAAGCGCGGCGGAATACAAAAGCGGCGGCAGCACGATGTTCAGCAGCACATGCCCATCGATCGCGAGGTTCGGGGCGAACGGCAGGAACGATGCGGCGAGCGCGACCACGGTGACCAGCAGCGGTGCCGGCCAGCCCTTCCATCTCGCCACCGCCGCGACTGCGACCGCGCCGACGATGATGACGAAGATGCTGGCGTCCATGTCGAAATGTTAGTGCCCGCGCTCCCACCCCGGGTTGCGCCGAACGGGAATGCCCGCGGCATCGACGCGGTTGATGCCGGTGATGACTGCTCCCACTTTCTCCGTGCTCGATCTTGTCCCCGTGCGCTCAGGCCAGACCAGCGCCCAGGCGATGACCGCCTCGATGGCACTCGCTCAGCGTGCTGACGAGCTGGGCCTGCGTCGCTACTGGTTCGCCGAGCATCACAACATGCCGTCCGTGGCATCCACTTCGCCGCCGGTGCTGATCGCCGCGGCCGCCGCACGCACGAAGCGGATCCGAGTCGGTTCGGGCGGGGTGATGCTGCCCAACCATGCGCCCCTGATCGTCGCCGAGCAGTTCGCCGCGCTGGAAGCCCTCGCCCCCGGTCGCATCGACCTCGGTCTCGGCCGCGCACCGGGCAGCGACCCGGTGATCACCCAGCTGCTGCGTTCGTCGGGTGCGGCTGGCGACGTCGAGCGCTTCCCCTCGCACGTGCAGGACATCGCACTCATGCTGCAGCCGGGTGGCGCGACCTTGCAGTTCACCAGTGGCAGCGAATACCAGGTCGTCTCGACACCGGCAGCATCCGCTTCTCCGGAGATCTGGCTGCTGGGCTCCAGCGACTACTCGGCACAGCTGGCGGCGACGCAGGGGCTCCCCTACGTCTTCGCGAACCACTTCGCCGGCGCTGGGCTCGAGCGCGCCCTCGAGCTGTACCGCACCACGTTCCAGCCGAGCGAGCACCTGGCCGCACCGCGCACCTTCGTCACCGCGAACGTCATCGCCGCGCCGACTGCAGATGAGGCCGAAGCCCGCGCCCTGCCGCAGCTGCGGATGATGGCGCGCCTGCGCCGGAACAAGCCGATGACAGCCACCGAGACGGTCGAGCAGGCGCAGCAGGGTCTGCGCGACGCTGCGGATGCCGAAGAGCAGCGGATCATCGATGCGATGCGCAGCCGCTGGTTCGTCGGAGAGGGCGCGCAAGTGGCATCCGACCTCACCGCGTTCGCCGAGCGTCACGGCGTCGACGAGGTCATGCTCGCACTCGCCGCCGGATCGTACGACGCCGAGCCGCTGGATGCCACCCCCGGTCGGATCCAGACCCTGGAGCTGCTGGCCTGAGGCATCCCTGCCAACGTCCCGGGTCAGGTGAGACTCACGATAGGAGAGAAACCAAAGACGGGCCGCTCAGTCCTCGGGTTCGCCGTGGATCAGCGCGCGCAGCCAGTCGCGCGCCTCGACGAAGATCTCGTCCGCATAGCGTTCGGGATACTGCACGATCTTGCGGTCGGCGCGCGGATACGACCCGAGGAACACGACCCGGGGGCTGAACCGGCGGATGCCGAGCAGCGCGTCGGCCATCCGCTCGTCGTGGATGTGCCCGTCGGCATCCACCACGAAGCGATACCGGCCGAGCGCATCGCCCACCGGCCGCGACTGCAGCAGTGAGAGGTTGATGCCGCGGGTGGAGAACTGCTCGAGCATCTCGAGCAGTGCACCGGGATGGTCATCGGGCAGCTCGACGATCAGCGACGTCTTGTCAGCCCCGGTCGGCTCCGCAGGCGCCGTGGTCTTCGCCACCAGCACGAAGCGGGTGACCGCGTTGTCGTTGTCGCCGATCTTCTCAGCCAGCACGTCGAATTCATGGTGCTGCACGATGCCGGGGGCGGCGATCGCGGCATCCGCGTGCAGCGTCCCGTCGAGAACCCCGAGAGCGGATGCCACATTGCTCGCCGCGGGCACATGCTCATGCCGCGGCAGGTTCTCGCCCAGCCAGCGATGGCACTGCGCGTAGGCGACGGGGTGCGCCGCGATCACCCGCACGTCGGCAAGCACCGTGCCTGGTTTCGTCACGAGCACGAAGTTGACGCTCACCAGGTATTCGCCGACGATGCGCAGTCCCGGCATCGTGGCGAGGGCGTCCAGCGTGGTCGAAACCCCGCCTTCGACAGAGTTCTCGATGGCGATCATCGCTGCGTGACTGCGCTCCTCGAGCACGTCAGACAGCGCCTCGCCGACGTTGTGCACCGGCTTCCACTCGTGGTCTCGAGCCTCCGGGACTTGGCTGAGAGCCACTTCGGTGAAGGTTCCAGCGGGGCCCAGGTAGCTGTACGTGCGGCGTTCGGTCACGGCGCAAGCCTACTGCGACGAATTCACCCGACGACAAAGCCCGGGATGCGCAACGGCCGCCGTCGGGGCAGACTATGTGCATGACAAGCCGTGCCGGCCTTCCCGCCGAGGAATCTGATCTGATCGATGTCGACGAACTGATCGCCGCGTACTACGACCGGCATCCCGACGCCACGATCCCCGCACAGCGGGTCGTCTTCGGCACGAGCGGCCACCGCGGATCGTCGCTGTCATCGAGCTTCAACGAGGACCACATCCTCGCCACCACCCAGGCGATCGTGGACTACCGCCGCAGCCAGGGCATCGAGGGTCCGCTGTTCCTCGGACGCGACACGCATGCGCTCTCGCTGCCCGCCGAGCGCAGCGCGGTCGAGGTGCTCATCGCGAACGGCGTCGATGTGCGCACCGACTCCCGCGACTCGTGGGCGCCGACGCCGGCACTCAGCCACGCGATTCTCACCTACAACCGGGGGCGCGCAGCATCCGACCCCGGCCGCGCCGACGGCATCGTCGTGACGCCGTCGCACAACCCGCCCCGTGACGGCGGCTTCAAGTACAACCCGCCGCACGGCGGCCCGGCCGACACGGATGCCACGAGCTGGATCGCCGAGCGTGCGAACGAGCTCATCACTGCCGGTCTCGACGGCGTGCAGCGCGTGCGCTACGCCGACATCGACGGCGATGCGATCGGCGAATACGACTTCCGCGATGCATACGTGCGGGATCTGCCCTCGATCATCGACGTGGATGCGATCCGCCGAGCGGGCGTGCGCATCGGCGCAGACCCGCTGGGCGGCGCGTCCGTGGAGTACTGGGCGCTGATCGCCGATATGCACGACCTCGACCTGCGAGTCGTGAACCCGGAGGTCGATCCGACCTGGCGTTTCATGACCCTGGACTGGGACGAGAAGATCCGGATGGATCCCTCGTCGCCGTCGGCGATGGCATCCCTGGTCGCGAAGAAGGGCGACTTCGATGTGCTCACGGGCAACGATGCGGATGCTGACAGGCACGGCATCGTCACCCCCGATGCAGGTCTGATGAACCCCAACCACTACCTCGCAGTGGCGATCGACTATCTCTTCTCGCACCGCGCCGAGTGGCCGCGCGACACGGCGATCGGCAAGACGCTGGTGTCGTCGATGATCATCGATCGGGTGGCCGAATCGCTCGGGCGGCGCCTGCTGGAAGTGCCCGTCGGCTTCAAGTGGTTCGTGCCTGGACTGCTCGACGGATCCGTCGCGTTCGGCGGCGAGGAGTCAGCGGGGGCCTCGTTCCTGCGCAAGGACGGCACGGTCTGGTCGACGGACAAGGATGGCATCCTGCTGTGTCTGCTGGCCGCCGAGATCATCGCGGTGACCGGCAAGTCTCCGTCGGAGCGATATCGCGAGCTCGAGCAGGCGTTCGGCGCCTCCGCCTACCAGCGCGTGGATGCGCAGGCGACGCCCGAGCAGAAGGCGACGCTCGGCAAGCTCGCACCGGATGCTGTCAGCGCCACGGAACTCGCGGGCGAGGAGATCACCGCGAAGCTCTCTCACGCTCCGGGTAACGGCGCAGCGATCGGCGGGCTCAAGGTACAGACCGAGCACGCGTGGTTCGCCGCGCGGCCCTCGGGCACCGAAGACGTATACAAGCTGTACGCCGAGAGCCTGCTCGGGCCGGATCACCTCGCCCAGGTGCAGGAGGAAGCTCGAGCGGTGGTGTCGGCGGCGCTCGGGGGCTGAGGTCAGCGCGCGAGTTGCTTCCCCGCCTCACGCAGCCAGCGGCGCGGGTCACCCAACGCGGCTGCCGATGACCCGGCGAGATCGGTAAGAGAAGCGGATGCTGCGAATATGCCGGTATCGGCATCTTCATCAATGCGGCCCGCTACGAGCATGACGGGCACCCCGGCATCGGCGGCGAGCGATGCCACGAACGACGGCACCTTTCCGTCGCCGGACTGACCGTCATAGGACCCCTCCCCTGTCACGACGACGTCGGCGGTCGCAATGGCATCCGCCAGTCCGATCAAGCGGGCTACTTCCTCTGCTCCCGGCACGAGCGTCGCGCCCCACACCACGAGCGCTCCGCCGACGCCGCCGGCCGCACCCGAGCCCGGAGTCGTCGGGTCGAGCCGGAGAAGTGTCGCCAGGTGCGCGAGCGCAGCATCCGTCCGGTCCTGATCCGCACGTTCCGTGAGACCTTTCTGAGGCCCGAAGACAGCTGCTGCCCCGCGCGGACCGGTGAGCGGATTGGTGACGTCGGTGAGAACGCGCACCTCAGGTGCCGTTCGCAGCTCGCTGAGGTCGACCGTGGCGATGTCCGCAAGGCCGCGCGCACCGGCCACCGCGTCCAGTCCGGCAGCGTCGAAGAACCGAGCGCCGAGCGCCCGCAGCATTCCCGTACCACCGTCCGTCGAGGCACTCGAACCGATGCCCAGCACCAGCCGCGCGACGCCGTGGTCGAGGGCCGCGGCGATCGCCTGCCCGAACCCGGATGAGTCCGCGTCCCACGGGCGCAGCTCGTCGAGCAGCTCGATACCCGAGGTCGACGCCATGTCGATCACGGCTGTTCCAGCGAGTGCATCCGGAGACGCCGGCAGCAGCAGCCAGCTGGTCTGCACCGGGCTGCCCGCAGGTCCGTCGATGGTCACCGGCATCCGCTCTGCACCCGGAACAGCCGCGGCGAACGCGGCCACCGTGCCCTCGCCGCCGTCGGCCATCGGCCGCAGCAGAACCTGCGCTTCCGGATCGACCGACTGCCAGGCGTCAGCGAGCACGGCCGCCGCATCCGCCGCCGTGATCGTGCCCTTGAAGCTGTCCGGGGCGAAGACGATGCGGGTCACTCGGCACCCTCGATCGTGCTGATCCCTGGGGTGCTCTCGCGCACCAGCACCTCGAGGTCGGCAGCAGGCGGACTCCACTCGGCATCCACCGTCGCCCGAAACGCCTGGTAGCCGAGTTCGCTCAGTGGCACGCGCACCGTCGTCAGCTGCGGCGTGACGTCGCGGCTGACCGGCACATCATCGAAGCCGCACACGGCGATATCGGTGCCGACATCGCGACCGCTCTCACGGATCGCGGTCATCGCTCCGATCGCGACGACATCACTGAGCGCGAAGACGAGCGTGCCGGCATCCACGCCATCGGCGAGCGCCTGCTTCATCGATCCGGCACCCGATTCGCGCTCGAAGGTTCCGCGATACACGCGTTCGATCACTCCGCCCGCAGCGCCGAAGCCATCGACGAACCCGGCAAGACGATCATCGGACGTGCGCACGCCCTCGGCAGCGGCGATCGCGATCGCCCGCCGATACCCGAGGGCTGCCATCTCGCGCCCCAGCCGCTCGGCACCACCGCGGTTGTCGATGCGGATGCTGCGGTCGCCGCCGGGCCCGAAGGTGACCGTGCGACCGCCGAGGTCGCGGAATGCGGCCAGCTCGGCGACCGTGCCGCTCTCCTGGTCGTCGGTGCGTGATGCCGCGAGGATCACCCCTTGGGGGCGCTGGCCGCGCAGTGCCCGCAGGATCTTCACCTCACGGGCGGGATCGCGCTCGGTGATCGCGACGGTGACGATGAGTCCGTGCTCGTCGGCGCCGCGCGCGACACCGGACGCGATCAGCCCGAAATAGGGGTCGGCGATGTCGGCGACCAGCAGCCCGACGGTCGCGGAGGTGCCGCGTGCTGTCGCCTGCGCCGAGGCGTTCGCGGTGTAGCCGAGTTCATCAGCGGCCTTCTCGACGCGCTCGCGGAACGACTCGGCGACCTTGCGTTCTGAACCGTTCAGCACCCGCGATGCGGTTGCCAGCGAGACACCGGCGACCCGGGCCACATCATGCAGGGTGGGCGTCGCATGATGCGCGCGCGGCTGCGTGCGTCGGGCTTCGGATGTCATACGCAGAGCCTATCCATGCGGGTGTTCCGGTCGCAGATTGTGCCGCCCAGAGAGTCCTCGCCGCGTTCCGGTCGCACAAAGCCCCGCTTCGGCGCCCGGCGAGCGGGAGAAAATGCGACCGGAACGCCGGTCATCACGCCTCGGCGAGCCAGCGGCGCAGCACCGCGGCTTCGGATGCCAGCAGTGCAGGGTCGTCGTCGGGCACAAATTCCAGCAGGGCGTCACGCGGGGGCTGCGCCTGTGCGGCCGCCGCAGCGAAGAGACTGCCCCAAAGACCAGATCGTTCGTCGAGGCGCAGGCGCTCGGCATCCGGCCACCACGAGAAGACGTGCACGGCGCTGGTGTGCGCCGCGACTGCCTCGTATTCGGCGAGTGCGACGGCATCCGCAGCGCCGACCGATGGCTGCCAGTACGTCGTCAGTGCCGGGCTGTCGACGTCGGCGAGCAGTCGCAGTGTGGCCTGCGGAGTGTCCGCGAGAGTGCCGCGGTGGTACTCCAACGCGAGGGTGATGCCGCGATCGGATGCCTCGGCAGCAGCATCCTGCAGCCGCGCGGCGATCTGCGCATACTGCGCGGGCGACGCGTCACCCGAGTCGTCCCGCCCCGCCCAGACGCGCACCCGATCGGCACCGAGCGCCTCGGCGCTGTCGAGGGTCGGCGTCAGCGCCTCATCGGCTCCGGCGCGAAAGTACGAGCCGTACGACGCGACCGAGAGGCCGGCATCCGACGTCACGCGCGCAACCTCTGCCGCACGCTCGGGATCGCCCGACGGCACGTGCACGTCAGCGCCCCATTCGATCACCTCGAGCCCCGCGTCGGCGGCGAGCGGCGCGAGCTGCTCGGGCGTGAGCTGTCGGTAGGTCACCGAGCACAGTCCTGGTCTGATCATGCCGTTCAGACTCCTCTTGTCGCCGTTCGAGTGGCGCAATCTGCCGCATACCCGGCCCTGATGCGGCCATGTGCGCCACTCGAACAGATCATGCCAGGTGCGGAGAGACGGTGGCGGTGAAGGATGCGGCGGTGCGCGCCACGACCGTCGCCGGATCGTCGGCCCAGATGTCGGCGTTGAAGATCTCAACCTCGATATCCCGGTCGTATCCGGTTGCGACAACTGCCTGGGTGAGCGAGCCGAAATCGATCACTCCGTCACCCATGTAATAGCGGGAAAGCAGCACATCGGCGGGCAGGGGAGTCTGCCAGTCGCACACCTGATACGTGGCGATCCGCCCCTCGCGCCCGGCACGCGCGATCTGCTCGAGCACCTGCGGATCCCACCAGATGTGGAACGTATCCACGGCAGCGCCGACGACAGCGGCGTCGAAATCGGCGGCGATGTCGAGCGCCTGCCCGAGCGTCGTCACGACGCAGCGGTCGGACGCGAACATCGGATGCAGCGGCTCGATCGCCAAGGTCACACCAGCGCTCTGCGCATAGGGCGCCAGCTCGCCGATGGCATCCCGCACGCGCTCGCGCGCACCGATCAGGTCGCGCGAGCCCGGCTGCAGCCCGCCGGCGACGAGTACCAGTACGGCGGTGGATCCCTCGGCACCGGCTGCAGCGAGAGCCGCGGTCTCATCGATCGCCCGCCGGTTGTCGGCCAGTGCCTCCTCCCGCTCAGCGCCTGCTGGCAGCGTGAAGAAGCCACCGCGGCAGTGCGATGAGAATCGCAGCCCGGAATCTGCCAGCATCCGCGTCGCCGTATCGAGGCCGACCTCGTGGACCGGCTCGCGCCACAGCCCGATCGACTGCACGCCGGCATCCGCCGTCACTCGCAGCGCGGTCTCGAGATCGGCGTATTTGATCGTCGCCTGGTTGATCGACAGGCGAGGGTCCGGGGCGCTCATGCGTCGACTCCGTTCACGCGTACCCGGAACGGATGGCGGGAGTTTGTACGCTTGGCAGGAGGACCAGCGGCGTGTCGCCCGCCATCCGTGTTTTCGCCCGCCGTCCGTGCAGGGGCGGCGGGCACGGCGATGCTGAGGGCGGTCATGCGTCGACTCCGTTCACGCGCAGCATCCCGTGCCAGCGCTCGCGGGCGAGCTCGGGCTTCTCCAGTGCGAGCGAGGCGTTCGCCAGCTCGACGATGCGGCTGAGGTGCGGCAGGCTGCGCGCGGAGTGCAGACCCCCGACCATCTGAAATGCGGGCTGGTGGCCGTTCAGCCAGGCCAGGAATGCGACGCCGGTCTTGTAATAGAACGTCGGCGCGGCGAACACCTGGCGACTGAGCTCTTCTGTCGGCCCCAATATGCGCTGATACCCCTCAGCATCCCCCGCATCGAGCGCCTGAATCGCCGCCGAGGCCACCGGCGCGATGGCCGCAAAGGCACCCAGCAGCGCATCGGAGTGGCCGCGGTGCGCGTCGAGTGCACCGCTTGCCGCCGACTGCACGGCTTGGTCGCGCGTGGATGCCGTGCGCTCGGCGACTTCCGGTGCACTCGGCGATTCGAGCGGTGCGGCGGGCGCGAGCGCGTCGCCGCCGATCAGCGAGACGTAGTTGAAGTCGTCGCCGGTGAACATGCGCACACCCTGCGGCAGACGCTCGCGCACCGAGATCTCGCTCTCAGCGTTCAGCAGACTCATCTTCACGCCCGAGACCTTGCCGGGGCTCTCGTCGATGATGTCGAGCAGCACAGCGGATGCCGTCTGCCAGTCTGCTGCGCCGAAATAGCCGGCGAGTTCCGGATCGAAGGCGGTGCCCAGCCAGTGCAGCACGACGGGCACGCTCGCCGCTGACAGCACCTCGCGGTAGACCCGGCGATAGTCGTCCGCGCTCGTCGCGACGCGGGCGAGGTGGCGGGATGCCATCAGCACGGGGCCCGCCCCCTGCTCCTCAGTGAAGTGCAGCTGGCTCTTATACGCGTCGATCACGGCATCCAGCGAGATGTGCGATTCCGCGATGTGATCGGTGTTGACTCCGACCACGACCGAGCCGCCTTCTTCGCGCGCGACCTCGGCGCTGCGGGTGATCAGCTCACGCGTGGCCGCGGCATCCAGGCCCATGTTCCGCTGCGCGGTGTCCATGGCATCCGCCACGCCCAATCCCCACGAGTACACGTTGCGGCGGAAAGCGAGTGTCGCATCCCAGTCGATGTCGGCCGGCTGGCCGGGGGTGTTGTCGGCATGCACCCGCGGCACCACGTGCGCCGCCGCGTACGCGACGCGGCTCTGCAGCGGAGTGGTCGGGCACGTGTAGACGCCGGTGTCGTTGAGCGTGGCATCCGAGACGGCGCCGGATGCTGACAGCAGTCGAAGCGTGGTCATGGCTCAGTCCAGGCTCAGCGGGTTGAGCGCGATCTTGCGGCCCTCGGCACTAGAGACGAGCCCGGCCTCGGCGAACTGCACACCCTTCGCTCCGGCGAGCAGGTCGAAGGAATAGTCGGTGCCCTCGACGTACGAGGTCAGGTACTCCTCCCACTGCTGGCGGAAGCCGTTCAGGAAGACATCGTTGGTGGGAACGCTCTGCCAGTCGGCGTCATAATCGCGGGTGTCTTCGAGGTCGGGGTTCCAGACGGGCTTCGGGGTGGCGTTGCGAGGCTGGATCTTGCATCCGAACAGTCCGACCACCGCCGAGCCGTAGGTGCCGTCCACCTGGAACTCCACGAGCTCATCGCGGTTCACGCGCACCGTCCACGAGGAGTTGATCTCGGCGATGATGCCGCCCTCGATCTCGAAGATGCCGTAGGCGGCATCTTCGGCGGTGGCGGCGTACTTGTCGCCGTTCTCGTCCCACCGCTCGGGGATGTGCGTGGCAGCCTGCGCGTAAACGCTCTTGACCTGACCGAAGAGGTTCTCGAGCACGTAATTCCAGTGCGGGAACATGTCGCTGATGATGCCGCCGCCGTCTTCGGTGCGGTAGTTCCAGCTCGGGCGCTGCGCGGGCTGCCAGTCGCCCTCGAACACCCAGTAGCCGAACTCACCGCGGACGGAGAGGATGCGGCCGAAGAAGCCCGAGTCGATCAGACGCTTGAGCTTCTGCAGGCCGGGCAGATAGAGCTTGTCGTGCACGACCCCGGTCTTGACGCCGGCGGACTTGGCGAGCGCCGCGAGTTCGAGCGCCTCTTCCAGCGACTCGGCAGTCGGCTTCTCGGTGTAGATGGCCTTGCCTGCGGCGATCGCCTTTCGGATCGCGCTGGCGCGCGCCTTCGTCACCAGGAAGTCGGCGTAGATCTCCCACTGCGGGTCGGCGAGGGCCGCATCGAGGTCGGTCGTGTAGTCGGCGATGCCATGCTCGGCGGCGATCTCGGCGAGCTTCTGCTCGTTGCGCCCGACGAGCAGCGGCTTGACGGTCACCTTCGAGCCGTCGGCGAGTTCGATGCCGCCCTGGTCGCGGATCGCGAGGATCGAGCGCACCAGGTGCTGCCGGTAGCCCATGCGTCCGGAGACGCCGTTCATGATGATGCCGATCTCACGGGTAGTCGCCTGTGACATGTGGTGTCCGTTCTCTCATGGTGGGAAGCTGGCGCGCGATTGGTAAGCGCTTTCCCACATCAAACCAGGTTGCGGCGCGTTCCGCAAGCATCCGCCGGCAGCATCCGCCGGCAGCATCCGCACTCGCGCTCGTCCCCGTCCCCGCGCCCGCGGCACCGCTCGCACCTCCGCCCGCGCCCACGCCCGCGCCCGCTGGCCGCTGGCCGCTGGCCGCTGGCCGCCCAGCATCCGCTCCCCGTGCCTCCAACCCTCGCCGAGAAACCATCTGCTGCGCGAGAAACCACCTGGCACGTGGTTTCTCGTGCGAGAAGTGGTTTCTCGCTGGGAGAAGTGGCGGGCGGACCCGGTCAGCGACCGAGCTCGCCGAGCATGGTCAGCGACCGAGCTCGCCGAGCAGATCGGCGAAGTGCTCGAGGTCGGTGGCCGACCATCCGCTCAGCCGGTCGCCGATGCGGCCCTCGTACTCGGCACGGGCGAGTGCGATCCGCTCTTTCGCGAGGTCGGTCACGACGAGAAGGCGCGCGCGTCGATCGTCGGGGTCGCGGATGCTCTCTACGAGCCCCAGCTGCTCGAGCTGGCGCAGCTGCCGGCTGACGACCGACTTGTCGACCTGCAGCCGCTCGATGATGGCGCCGGCCGAGGTCGTGCCCGCGTTCGCGATCGAGGTCAGCACTTGATATCCGACCGGCTGCAGGTCGGGGTGCACGGTGGCTGCCGCATCGCGCCACCCGATGCGGATCCGCGCGAACAGGCGCCCCAGTTCGTGCTCGACGCGCGTCACTGCTTGATCGAGCTCAGCGCCCTCGAGTTTCGCGCCCGCGGGCTCCGCACCATCACGACTCGCGCCGTCAAGACTCGCGCGCGCGGCTGGATCGGGCGAGGCACTCATGCTCGCCAGTGTACGGCGCAGGCGCAGAGAAGCCCCGCCACCCGCGGCTCCGAAGAACCGGTGACGGGGCTTTCGCGCGCCTTACACCTCGGCGAGAATCCGAAACACCTTCGACGCTGTGCGCAGCTCTTCGGGCGTCATCTCGGTCAGCGCATCGCGCATCCGCGTCGCGTGGTCGCTGCGCACTTCGGCGAGCGCCGCCGATGCAGCCGGCGTGGCCGTCAGCACCCGCAGGCGGCCGTCGCATTCGTCGGGCCGCGAAACGAGCAGACCCACCTCTTCCAGCATCCGCACCTGGCGGCTCACGACCGATTTGTCCATCTCGAACGAGTCGGCGAGCTGATGCGCACTCGCGCTGCCCGCCCGTTCGACGAACGTGAGCAGCTTGTACCCGGCGGGCTGCAGATCGCGGTGCACTCGCGCCGCCGACTCGCGCCACAGCGTCTGCGCGCGAGCGAAGATCAGGTTGAGCTGCCCCTGAAACTCGGCGAGCGCGTCGTCGACATCGGCGTGATCGACAGAGTCAGCGGATGCTGAGACCTCGAGCACCGCCATGTCAGCGCCCCTCCTCCTCGTCGCGCTCCTTCTCGTCGCGTTCGAGGACGGCCACCAGCCGCGGTGCAGGCGACGCGCTCGCGCCGTCGACCACGCGGATGCTGCCGGTCGCGTTCATCGCGGCGCCCACTTCGGCTTCGGCGACCTCGATGGCAGCCTCTTCCGCTTCGCGCATGTGCTCTGCGGCGGTCTTGGTCGATAGCGGCTTGTTCTTGATGAACGCGATCGCGAGGATGCTCAGCACGGCCAGCGGGATGGCGATCAGGAACGCGTCGGCGATGCCGTGGCCGTAGGCCGACTCGACGATCGTGCGGATGGAGTCCGGCAGTTCCGAGACGCGCGGCACATCGCCTGAGCCGAGGTCCTTCAAGGCGCTGATCTCAACGGGAGTGGTCGGAACGAATCCTTTGAGGCCATCGGCGACGTAGGAGCCCACACTGGTGGCCAGCACCGAGCCCATGACCGTGACGCCGATGGTGCCGGCGATCGTGCGGAAGAAGTTGACGCCCGACGAGGCCACGCCGAGCTGCTGCGGCGGCGTGTCGTTCTGCACGATCAGCGTCAGGTTCTGCATGACCATTCCGAGGCCCGCACCGAGGATGAACATGTACACGGCCACGAGTGCGAACGGGGTGTCGTAGCGCAGCGTCGCCATCATGCTGACGCCGACGGTAGCGAGCACGGAGCCCAACAGCATCCAACTCTTCCACTTGCCGAACCGGCTCACGAGCTGGCCGATGATGATCGACGCACCCATCTGGCCGATGATCATCGGGATGGTCATCAGACCGGACTCCGTCGGCGTGGCACCGCGGGCGAGCTGGAAGTACTGAGCGAGGAAGACCGAGGTCGCGAACATCGAGACGCCGATGGCGATCGAGGCGAGCACCGAGAGCGTGAACGTGCGGTTGCGGAACAGCGACATCGGCACGATCGGCTCTTTGACGAAGAACTCGACGGTGATGAAGGCGGCGATCGCGATGCCGGCCGATACCGCGAGGGTGAGGCTGGTGGCCGAGTCCCAATCGAACTGGTTGCCGCCCATCGACACCCAGATCAGCAGCGTGGAGACACCGACGGCGAGCAGCACGATGCCGAGGTAGTCGATCGTCACCTTCGCCTTCTGGGGCTTGGGCAGGTGCAGCGTGAACTGCAGAAGAATCAGCGCGAGAATGGCGAACGGCACGCCGACGAAGAAGTTGGCGCGCCATCCCAGCGCGTCGGTGATGAATCCGCCGAGGAGCGGTCCGCCGATGGTCGCAAGCGCCATGATGCCGCCGACGACGCCCATGTACTTGCCGCGCTCACGCGGCGAGATGATGAGCGCAACGGCGATCATGACCAGCGACATCAGGCCACCGACGCCGATGCCCTGAACCACGCGCACGGCGATGAGCATGTTGGTGTCGGTGGAGAACCCGGCGATCACCGTTCCGACGGTGAACAGCACGAGCGAGAGCTGGACGAGGATCTTGCGATCGACCAGGTCGGCGAGCTTGCCCCAGATCGGCGTGGAGATCGCGGTAGCCAGCAGGCTGGCTGTGATCACCCAGGTGTACTGGGACTGCGTGCCGCCGAGGTCGGAGATGATGACGGGCAGCGAGGTCGACACGACGGTGCCCGAGAGCACGGCGACGAACATGCCGACGATGAGGCCGGAGATCGCAGTGAAGATCTCTCGGGGTGAGCGCGGTGTCTCGACCGCGGGGGGAGTGTGGGAAGTCAAAAGGGAAAATACTCCTGAGTACGAAGGTTGATCGACGTCAACCATACATGATTAGTTGCTCATTCTCAACTATTGCCCGGAGTCAACCATTTCGGATCCTCCATTCGCTGTCATCCATTCGGGGTCATCGTTTCCACACCGCCCGGGGCGGGTCCTATCGTGGACAGCACAGCCCCGCCCCTACGGAGGACCATGACCGTCTCGCGCCCGCGCGCCCTCCTCGCGATGTCGTCGGATGCCGCGCCGACACTCTTCGACGACCGGCGGCTGCATCGTCTGGGCGCGCTCGCCGACCTCGCCTCGACAGTGCCCGTCGACGTCGATGCGCTCCCTGCTGCCGAGCTCGCCGAGGTGGAGGTGCTCGTCACATCCTGGGGCGCCCCGGTGCTGGATGCTGCGCGTCTGGCGCGACTGCCGAAGCTGCGCGCTGTGTTCCACGCCGCCGGCACGGTCCGCGGGATTGTCACCGATGCCTTCTGGGAGCGCGGCATCCTGATCACTTCCGCCGCCGACGCGAACGCAGTGCCCGTTGCCGAGTTCACTCTCGCGACCATCATCTTCGCCGGAAAACGCGCCCTCACGCACGCACGCACGACGGTCGACGACGCCCACCGCTGGAACGGACTGCAGGCGTCCCGGACGATCGGCAACGTCGACCGCACGATCGGCATCGTCGGCTTCTCGCGCATCGGTCGTCGCGTCGTCGATCTGCTGCGGATGCTGGACGGCATGCGCGTGCTCGTCGCCGACCCGTTCGCGGATGCTGCCGAGGTGCGCGCGGCGGGAGCGACGCTCATATCGCTGGAGGAACTGCTCCCCCAGGTGGATGTGCTGTCGCTGCACGCTCCGGACCTGCCGTCCACCCGGCATATGATCGGCGCCGCCGAGCTCGCCGCACTGCCCGATGGCGCAACCGTCATCAACACCGCCCGCGGAGCTCTGCTCGATCATGACGCGCTCCTCGCGCAGTGCCGCAGCGGTCGCCTCGACGCGGTGCTCGACGTGACCGACCCAGAGCCCCTGCCCGCGGCATCCGCTCTGCGCCATCTGCCGAACGTCACGATCACCCCGCACCTCGCCGGTTCGCTGGGCACCGAGCTCCGGCGTCTCGCGGACTCCGCGCTCGACGAGCTCGAGGCATACGCGACCGGGGCGCCGCCACGGCATCCGGTCACCGCGGCCGATATGGCGTCCTCGGCATGATCGCGCTCCCCGACGACGACCGGGTGCTCTCGCCGCACACCGGATGGACCCGCGCGCACTGGGCCCGGGTCGCCGACGCGATCCTCGACGGCGCCGAGGGCTATGCGAGTCCGGCGCACTCCCTGATCCGCTATCCCGGCGAGCCCGGCGGGCTCGGGCGCGACATCGACCACCTCGAAGGATTCACCCGCACTTTCATGCTCGCGTCGTTCCGCATCGCCGGCGACCCCGAGGGCACGCGCGGGCTGGCCGAAAGATACGCGCGCGGATTCGCCGCGGGGGTCGATCCGCAGCATCCGGAGTGCTGGGTGCGACCTGACGAGCACAACCAGGCGAAGGTGGAGGCGGCGGCGATCGCCGTGGGCCTGCACCTCACCCGCGAGACGGTCTGGGCGCGGCTGAGTGCGCGCACCCAGCAGCAGACGATCGACTACCTCGCGACATTCATCGGCGCCGCATATCCACCGAACAACTGGGCGTGGTTCCGGATCATCGTGTCGCACTTCCTCGAGAGCGTGGGCGGGCCCTTCTCGGAGACCGACCGCGAAGAGGACTTCGCACTACTCGATTCCTTCGACCTCCCCGGCGGCTGGACCGCCGACGGCATCGGGCGCAATTTCGACCACTACTGCGGCTGGGCGATGCCCTTCTACCCGATGATCTGGGCGCAGATGGTGCAGGACGATCCGCGGCACCGTGCGCGCGTGGCGCGCTACCAGGAGCGGCTCGATGACTACCTCGACGATGCGCTGCATCTGATCGGCGCCGACGGCAGTCCGCTCATCCAGGGACGCAGCCTCACCTACCGGTTCGCTGCGGCGGCTCCGGCCTGGGCGGCCGCCATCCACGGCGGATCCCGGCATGACCCGGGGCTGCTCCGTCGCGCGGCGAGCGGGCAGATCAGACACTTCGTCGAGCACGAGGCGCCGGATGCTGACGGCATCCTCACTCTCGGCTGGCATGCGCCGTGGCGCGGCATCGCGCAGAACTACTCCGGTCTCGGCTCGCCGTACTGGGCCGCGAAGGGGATGCTGGGGCTCGCGCTGCCCGCCGACCATCCGGCCTGGACGACGCCGGAGCAGCGGCTTCCGATCGATCGCGGGACTTTTGCTCGCGCGATCGCAGCGCCAGGCTGGCTCGCGACCGGCACGACGGACGGTGTGGTGCGCGTGGTGAATCACGGCACCGATCACCGCGTCGAAGGATCACTCGAGCCGGATGCGCCGCTGTACGCGAAGTTCGGCTACTCGACAGCCACAGCACCGGTGATCGCGGGCGCGGCAGTGGCCGAGCCGCTCGACGGCACCGTGGCACTGATGCGCGATGGGCTGCCGAGCCACCGCTCGGGATTCGTCCGGGGTGAGCTCGGTGCACTCGATCAGGAGACGCTCATCGGCTCGTCGACTGCGCGGGCGCATTGGCCGATCGGCTTCGCGCTGACTCCCGATCACGGTGTGAGCACGCACGGCGGCGAGACGTCGTTGGGCCCGCTGATCGACACCGTCTCGGTCGTGCGCGGCGGGTGGGAAGTGCGGTTCGTGCGCGTGCGGAGCGACGCGGGTGATGCTTCGGCGCACGACATTCTGCGCATCGGCGGCTGGGCACTCACCGGCGACGTGGTGACGCGCGATGCCGCATGGGCGCAGACTCCGCGGCTCTCCAGCCGGGTCGCGCTGCTGCGCGGAGCGGATGCTGTCGCCTCGGGCGTTCTCGTGCAGGACGACGTCACTCCTCTCGCCGGGCGCACTGCAGTGCCGTGGGTCGAGGTCGCGCCGATGCCCGGCGAGTGGCAGGCATTCGGCATCCTGCTCGGCGCTGCTTCCGAGTCCGACGTGACACCGATCATCTCTGATGAGCTGGCGATCACCTGGCCGGATGGCGTCGTGACCCCGCTGCCGCCCCGTCTGTTCCTCTGACTCGCACGCGCGGCGCACGAGCGCGGGCACGCGCGGTCAGGCGCTGGCGCGGCGGATGAGAACGGGGTTCAGGCGCAGGTCCGCCGGCTGACCGCCCTCGATGAGCTCGGCCAGGCAGCTCACTGCGTGCTCGCCCAGCGCGTCGAAGTCCTGGCGCAGCGTGGTCAGCGGAGGGCGGAACTGCGCAGCATCCGCGATGTCATCGAAGCCGACCACGGCGACCTCCCCCGGAATCCGCAGATCAGCGTCGGCGATGGCGCGCAGCGCCCCCAGCGCCATCTGGTCGTTGGCTGCGAAGAGGGCGGTGATACCGCCGGAGGCCAGCATCCGCTCTGTCTGCGCGTAGCCGGATGCCGCGCTCCAGTCTCCGCGCACGGGATCAGGCGCGTCGATGCCCGCCGCCGTGAGCGCCTCACGCCAGCCGCGTTCGCGTTCGGATGCCGCAAACGACCCGCCGGGTCCAGCAAGGTGATGCACGGTGCGATGCCCCGCTGCCAGCAGGTGCTCCGTGGCGGCTGCCGCGCCCGCCGCATGATCTGTCGCGATCACGGTGAAGCGGTCGTCGGGGGCCGAGTCGACGACGACAAGACGCAGTCCGGAGGATGCCGCATCCCGGGCCAGGGCCGTCGCCTCGTTCAGCACGATCGCCCCGTCGACGCCCTGGTCGCGCAGACGATCGAATGCCTCGGCGATGTCTTCATCGGCGCCGAGCGTCACCACGGTGAGCGCATAGCCGCGGACGGATGCCGCCTCGGCGACCGACTGCAGCATCCGGGAATTGCCGATGGTCGCGAGGGTCTGCGCGACAAGTCCGAGGGTCTGGGTGCGACCGGTGCGCAGTGCACGGGCGGCGCGATTCGGTCGGTATCCGAGTTCGACCATGGCCTGCTCGACGCGGGTTCTGGTGGCGGGGTCCACCCGCGGGCTGGCGTTCGCCACGCGAGATACGGTCTGGCCCGACACACCTGCACGCGCGGCGACCATCGCCATCGATACCCGCTGCTGTGACATCCGCCCTCCCGGTGCGTGCCGGCTCTGCCGCACGCTTTCTCCGCGTTCACAACTTCCTGATGTTGACGTTACCACGGCACCCGGCGTACCATGTTCACGTGAACATGGAAAATTCTGCGGAGTTGCGAACGGACGAACTCGGCGCTGGCGTCACCAAGCGCAGCACCCGGCTCGCCGATGGACGCGAGCTGTTCTACTTCGACGATCCCGGCTCCGCACTCGGCCCCGAACGCAGCGTCGACGCGCGCCCGCTGGAAGACCGCCCCGACACCGCGACCATGCGCCAGGACATCCTCACCGGCGACTGGATCACCTTCGCCACCAAGCGGCAGAACCGCGTCATGATGCCCAGCGCCGATGCTGACCCGCTCGCTCCGCAGACCGCGACGAACCCCTCCGAGGTTCCGTCGCTGTACGACGTTGCCGTCTTCGAGAACCGCTCCCCCTCCTTCGGCCCGGCACTCAACGAAGCCATCGGCGGCGTGCCTGCGGCACCGAATCCCACCCGCGGTCTCGATGATCTCGCCGCGCTCGGCATCGGCCGCACGCGCACGAGCATCGGCCGCTGCGAGGTCGTCTGCTTCAGCCCCGAGCACTCCGGGTCGTTCGGCAGCCAGTCGGTCACGCGCGCCCGCACGATCATCGAGGCGTGGGCAGATCGCACCGCCGCGCTCTCCGCGCTGCCCGGCATCGAGCAGGTCTTCCCGTTCGAGAACCGCGGCGAGGCGATCGGGGTGACTCTCCCGCATCCGCATGGCCAGATCTATGCCTATCCGTACGTCACTCCGCGCACCGAGCGTCTGCTCGACAGCATCGACCACACGGCCCCCGACTTGATGGCCCGCGTGCTGGAGTTCGAGAAGACTTCCGAGCGCGTAGTGCTGCAGGGCGAGCACTGGACCGCCTTCGTTCCCTTCGCCGCCCGCTGGCCGCTGGAGGTGCAGCTGATGCCGCACCGCCACGTGCCCGATTTCGCCGCTCTGAACGATGCCGAGCGCGATGAGCTCGCACCGCTCTATCTGCAGCTGCTGCGCGGCGTCGACGCACTGTACAACACCCCCACCGCCTATATCGCCGCATGGCATCAGGCGCCGGTGAATGTCGGCCGCGACACCGTGCGCATGCGACTGGAGCTCACCAGCCCCCGTCGCGCCGAAGACAAGCTGAAGTTCCTCGCCGGATCGGAGGCCGCGATGTCGGCCTGGACCGCCGAGATTCTGCCGGAGGTCGCTGCCGAGCGGCTCCGCACCGCCATCGCGTCGATCACAACGCCCTGACCTTTTCTCATAAGTTCGCAGATCTGCACAGATTCGCAGGAATTCCGGCATCCGGATGCGAAATAGCGCAGATCTGCGGAGCACGCCTCGCCCTGGAGCATCCATGACCGCGCTTGCCACCGCCCGTGACCTGTTCGCCGATCTGACCGGCCAGTCCCCTGATGGGATCTGGTCGGCCCCTGGCCGGGTGAACCTCATCGGCGAGCACACCGATTACAACGAGGGGTTCGTGCTGCCGTTCGCGATCCAGCACCGCACCTATGCCGCAGCTTCCCTGCGCGACGATGATCGCATCCGTGTCGCATCGACGTTCGCGACCGAGCCGGTCGAGGTCTCGCTGAGCGCCCTCGATGACCTCTTTCCCTCCGAGGGAGAGCCCGCAGTGCCGGAGTGGTCGGCGTACGTGCTCGGCGTCGCGTGGGCGCTGCGCGCACTGCACCCGGATGCCGCTCTGCGCGGCGCCGACATCGCCATCGCGTCCGACGTGCCCGTCGGAGCCGGACTGTCGTCATCGGCCGCCATCGAGGGCTCGGTCTCATCTGCCCTCAATGAGCTCTGGGGGTTCGACCTCGACGCCGTCACGCTCGCGCAGGTCGGCCGTCGCGCCGAGAACGAAGCGGTCGGTGCGCCCACCGGCATCATGGATCAGATGGCATCGATGCTCGGACGATCGGATGCTGCGACCTTCCTCGACTGCCGCACCCTCGAGACGCGCTCCGTGCCGACCGGCTTCACCGACGAGCACCTCGAAGTGCTGGTGATCGACACCCAGGTCTCGCACGCTCATTCCACCGGTGGCTACCGCGAGCGGCGGGCGTCGTGCGAGCTCGGCGCCGAGCTGCTCGGCATCCGCTCTCTTCGCGATGCCGGAGTCGACGACCTGCGCCGCGCGGCCGAGGTGATGGACGAGGTGACCTACCGCCGCGTGCGGCACATCATCACCGAGAATCAGCGCGTGCTCGACACGGTCGCGGCCCTGACCGAGAACGGGCCGCGCGCGATCGGCGAACTGCTCGTCGCGTCGCACGCGTCGATGCGCGACGACTTCGAGATCTCGGTTCCGGAGTTGGATACAGCAGTGGAATCGGCGCTGGCCGCCGGAGCAATCGGCGCGCGGATGACCGGCGGTGGCTTCGGCGGAGCGGCGATCGCGCTCATCGACCACGCTGCCGTCGCCGCCGTGTCGGATGCCGTCCGACAGGCGTTCACGAACGCCGGCTTCGCCGCCCCGCACATCTTCACCGTCACGCCGTCAGATGGGCCGCACCGCGACGAGTGACTCGCCGAGGTGGCGCAGGTGGCCGCTTCCGCGCGCGGGAAGGGACCAGTTGGGGCACGTGAACCAGAATCCCTGGCGTAAGACGCCTGACACAATGGATGCTGCGGAGCGCGAGCCCGCACCGGAAGGAGACCCATGTCCTGGCTAGTCACCGGCGGCGCCGGCTACATCGGAGCGCATGTCGTGCGCGCACTCTCGGCCGCAGGCCTCACCCCGGTGGTGCTCGACGATCTCTCCAGCGGGCAGCCGTCGTTCGTGCCAGAGGATGTCGCGCTCGTCGAGGGCAGCATCCTCGACCGCGCCCTGGTCGAGGGCGCGTTGCGCGAGCACAGTGTCGAGGGCGTCATCCACGTCGCCGGGTTCAAGTACGCGGGCGTCTCCGTGCAACGCCCCCTGCACACCTACGCGCAGAACGTCGAGGGCACCCGCGTGATCCTCGAAGCGATGGAAGCCGCCGGTGTGGCCAACATCGTGTTCTCGTCGTCGGCCGCCGTGTTCGGCACCCCCGATGTCGACCTCGTCACCGAGGACACCGCCAAGCGTCCGGCCAGCCCGTACGGCGAGTCCAAGCTCATCGGCGAGTGGATGCTGCGCGATCAGGGCGTCGCCACCGCGGCATCCGCCACGCCCCTGCGTCACACCTCGCTGCGCTACTTCAACGTCGTCGGCTCCGCCGACTCGACGGTCTACGACGTCAGCCCGCACAACCTGTTCCCGATCGTCTTCGAAGCGCTGCTCAATGGGCAGACCCCGTCGATCTTCGGCAACGACTACAACACCCCCGATGGCACGAACGTGCGCGACTATGTGCACGTCGGCGACATCGCCGCCGCGCACGTCGAGGCGGCGAAGCGCCTGGCTGCGGGCGAGCCGATCGAACCCGCCTACAACCTCGGTTCGGGCGACGGGCTGAGCGTGAAGCAGATCATGGATGCCGTCGTGCGCGTCACCGGAATCGAATTCGTCCCGACGATGGGGCCGCGTCGCCCCGGCGACCCCGACCGCATCGTCGCGACCGGCGAACTGGCAGCCCGCGACCTCGATTGGACCATGCGCTACACGGTCGATGAGATGGTGCGCACCGGCTGGGAGGCCCGGCGCAACGCCGGCTGACCCCGCCCGTCTAGCTGCGCCCCGGACGCTGACTCAGGCCGGGGCGCTTCAGCCCGCGCGCTGCAGATCGCGCAGCGCGCGCCATCCGATGCGCACCAGCCCCTCATCGGCGATCACCTGCGCGACGAGCGGATCCGCCAGCAGCCGCATCTCATAGCCGCGCTTGATGGCGCCGTAGTCGACAGTGCCGCGCAGTCCCGGTCCATCGAACATCGGATGCAGGTACACCTCGGTCACCCCTTCGGGCACCGCTCGGAGCAGCTCGATGAAGCCGTCGCGCACGTCGTCGTAGGTCTGCTGCAGAGCCGTCGCCTCGCCCGCGAGCTCGTACGGGTGGGTCCAGCTGCGGTCGGGGATGATGATGCCCGCGGCATCCGCGGCGGCCGTCATCCCATCGAGAGTCGGCTGCAGTGCCGGATCGAGGCCGTGCCCCTGCGCGTACCTCGGCAGCCGGAACGGCAGTCCGTGGCGGGCGGCGAGCTCGAAGACGATGTCGAGGAAGTTCCGCCCCGTCTCGAGGCCATAGACCGAGCCCATGTGGTTATCGAGATGCGTCACGTCGATACCGGCAGTGAGCGCGGCTTCCAGCTGCAGCTCCAGCTCGGCGACGACATCGTCGTGCTCTGCCTGCCTCTCCACTTCGAGCACCGTGCGGGGAAAGTACGCTTCGGCGTCGACGAGAGAGGAGAGGATGCCGGAGAGCGGCCGCCACCGGTACCGATCCCATTCACTGGTCAGCACGAGGTGCACACCGACGTCGAGATCGGGGCGGCGCGCGGCGAACGCTGCGGCGCCAGCGGACCACGAGCTCGGCATCATGATCGTCGTCGAGTCGAGGTGACCGGAATCGAGCAGTTGCGAGATCGCGGTGTTCGACGCGCGGCACATCCCGAAGTCGTCGGCGTTGAGGATGATTCCACGCGTGCGGGCGGAATGTCCGAGTCGTTCGATGAGGGGAGCGGGCATGTCAATGCTTTCGGTCGTACCGGGTCATCCCCATCTTCGGGGGCGCGGGGGCACTGTGTGGACCGAGGGGCTCGCCACGTGCATCCCCGCCTTCGTTCGCGTTCAGTATCCCATGCGACGACCTATCGCTAACTGCACCGCCGCTCAGGTGTCGCGAATGGTCGCCTCCGCGCGTGGGAGACGACCATTCGACCCGCGAACGCGTCGCAGAGGTGTCAGCGCACCGGCGCCAGCACCGGGATCTCGTAGCGGTGCGGGGTGCCGAAGCGGTGCGCCGTCACAGACACGGCCTGCTCGCGCAGGAAGGGCAGCAGCTCGACGCGACCGGCCGAGACGACCGGGTTCGCGTAGATCGCGAGGCTCGGGGACCCCTTGACGGCGGATGCTGTGGCAGCGGCATCCGCACCGATGAGCCGGACCCGGCCACCGGCAGCCGCCAGGCGACGTGCGTGTGCGGCCCAGGTCGCCTCTGCCTCGGTCACGGCGACGACATCATGCGCGCCCAGCCAGCTGGCGACAGCGCTCGGCAACGCCGACGCGGCGCTCACGGTCACGCGGGACCCAGCGCGCACACCGGCAGCGGCGACGCGCAGGAGTGCCGCGACGTTGTCGCCCTCGAAGCGCACCGTGACCGGAACAGCCTGGTACCGCAGGGCATTCTGCTCGGTGACGAGGCCCGTGGCGTCGCGCACGATGCCGAACTCCTCGGCCCAGGCGTCGATGTCCGTCGCCAGCGCTCCGCGCAGCCAGTCAGCGTCCGCTCCCTCGACCAGCGCTGCGGCAGACAGGCCCAGCTCGTCGAGCGGGCGGGTCGTCGACGTCGGAGCGTCGACCCACTCCGACAGACCGACGAGGTAGTTCGGACCGCCGGCCTTCGAACCGGCGCCGACGGCGGCCTTCTTCCAGCCTCCGAACGGCTGGCGCTGCACGATCGCACCGGTGATGCCGCGGTTCACGTACGCGTTTCCTGCTTCGACGCTCGCGAGCCACTGCTGGATCTCGTCCTCGTCGAGCGAGTGGATGCCGCTGGTGAGTCCGTAGTCGATGTCGTTCACGATGTCGATGGCCTCGGCCAGCGTCGGAGCGGTCATGATGCCGAGCACGGGTCCGAAGTACTCGACCCGGTGGAACTCGCTGCCGCGCACGACGCCCTCGCGGATGCCGGGGCGCCACAGCTGCCCGTCTTCATCGAGCTTCTCTGGCTTGAGCATCCACGACTGGCCGGCGTGCAGCTCGGTCAGCGCACCCAGGAGCTTGCCCTCGGCCGGACCGATCAGCGGTCCGATGCGGGTCGTCTCGTCGCTGGGCTGGCCCACCTCGTACGAGCGCACGGCGTCGAGGAGCTGACGGCGGAACCGCTCCGACTTCGCGACAGAGCCGACCAGCACGACCAGCGACGCAGCCGAGCACTTCTGGCCGGCGTGGCCGAAGGCCGAGTAGGCGACATCCTTCGCGGCCAGGTCGATGTCGGCCGAAGGGGTGACGATGATGGCGTTCTTGCCGCTCGTCTCGGCGAGCAGCGGCAGGTCGGGGCGGAAGCTGCGGAACAGCTCAGCAGTCTCGTAGCCTCCGGTGAGGATGACCCGACCGACGGCGGGGTCGCTGACGAGCTGAGTGCCGAGCTCGCGTCCGTCGAGCTGCACGTACTGCAGCACGTCGCGCGGCACGCCGGCTTCCCACAGCGCCTCGACCATGACGGCTCCCGAGCGACGGGCCTGGCGGGCGGGCTTGATGATGACCGGCGAGCCGGTGGCGAGCGCCGAGAGTGCGGAGCCGGCCGGGATGGCGACCGGGAAGTTCCACGGCGGAGTGACGACGGTGAGCCCGACGGGCTGCATGGTCGCGCCGTCGACGTCGGCGAGCTTGACTGCACTCTCTGCGTAGTAGTGCGCGAAGTCGATGGCCTCGGAGACCTCGGAGTCGCCCTGCTCGATGACCTTGCCGGCTTCGGAGCCCATCACCTCGAGCAGCTCGCCGCGACGGGCTTCGAGCACGTCGCCCGCACGGTGCAGAATCTCGGCGCGACCAGCGGCGCCCAGCGCACGCCAGGCCTCACCGGCGGTGACGGCGGTCGCGATGCGCTCGTCGACCTCGGCGGCCGTCGAGAGCGTGTTCGCGGCGACGGTCTCGTTACCGAGTTCCGACGCGACCATGCGCGAGCGGATGCCGTCGGCCCACTCGCGGTTCGCCGCCAGCGAGGGGTCGGTGTCGGGCATGTTCACGAAGGTGCGGGTGGTGTGGGTCCCTGAGCCTGTCGAAGGGCCGGCCAACCGGTTCTGCGTGCGGTTCGGGCCCGGCACCTCGGCGGGGATAGTCTCGATCGACGCCAGGAAGCGCTGCTTCTCGCGGTCGAAGAGTGCGGGGTCGGAGTCGAGGTCGAACACCGCCGACATGAAGTTCTCCTGCGAGGCGCCTTCTTCGAGGCGGCGGATCAGGTACGCGATCGCGACGTCGAACTCATCGGGGTGCACGACCGGCGTGTAGAGCAGCAGCGAGCCCACGGTGCGCTTGATGACCTCGGCCTGCGCGGATGCCATGCCCAGCAGCATCTCGAACTCGATGCCCTCGGTCACGCCGCGCTTCTCGGCCAGCAGCCACGCCAGCGCGATGTCGAAGAGGTTGTGTCCGGCGACGCCGACGCGCACGTTGCCGATGTGCTCCGGGCGCAGCGAGTACTCGAGAACGGCCTTGTACGACGAGTCGGACTCCTGCTTGGTCGACCAGGTCGCGAGCGGCCAGCCGTGCGATTCGGCCTCGGCGATCTCCATCGGCAGGTTGGCACCCTTGACGACGCGCACCTTGATCGGCGCGCCGCCGTCGGCGACGCGCTTCGCGGCCCACTCCTGCAGACGCATCATCGCCGAGAGCGCGTCGGGCAGGTAGGCCTGCAGCACGATGCCGGCCTCGAGGTTCTTGAACTCGGGGCGGTCGAGGATGCCGGTGAACACCGCGATGGTGACATCGAGGTCCTTGTACTCCTCCATGTCGAGGTTGATGAACTTCTGCGCTTTGGCGCCTGACTGGCCCGCGGCGATCTCATAGAGCGGGCGCAGCGCCTCGACGGCATCGGTCACGGCCTGATCGAGGGCCCAGGGGCTGTGCGGCGCCACGGTCGATGACACCTTGATCGACACGTAATCGACGTCATCGCGCAGCAGCAGTCGGCGGGTGCCCTCGAGTCGGCGCACCGCCTCGTCCTTGCCGAGGATGGCCTCGCCCAGCAGGTTGATGTTGAGCTTCACGTCCTGCGATTCGCGGATGTGCTTGATCGCCGCGCCGAGCTTCTCGTCACGCGCATCGACGATGAGGTGACGCACCATCTGGCGCAGCACCGCACGCGCGACGGGAACGACGATCGCGGGCACCATCTTCGCCGTGGCACCGCCGAGGCCGATCGCAGCGCGCATCGGCGCCGGCAGGAAGCCGGGCGTGAGCGGCACGAGCTCCTTGAGCTTCTGAGCGGCGACCTTCACATCCTCCGGGCGCACGACGCCGTCGACGAAGCCGACGGTGAAGTCGAGGCCGTTCGGGTCGCGCAGCACTCCGGCGAGGCGTTCACCGGCGGCATCCACCGGCACCTCCCGACTCTCGACGAGCCATTTCTGCACCAGCGCGACGGCATCGTCAGCGAGTTCGGTGAGGTCGGCGACAGATGCTTCGGCAGCGGAGGCAGAGGTGGTCATGCTCTCAGGATGCCTGGCATGACTCGATATGAAAAGCGACGATTAATGAAGGATAATGTTCACTATTCCCGAATGGATTGCGAGGTGCCGTGTTCGAGTTGCGTCGACTGCGCCTGCTGCATGAATTGGCGCTGCGCGGCACCATCGCCGAGGTGGCCGCAGCGCTGTCGTACAGCCCGTCGACGGTGTCGCAGCAGCTCGCTCTGCTCGAGCGCGACGCGGGTGTTGCGCTGCTCGAACCCGATGGGCGGCGCGTGCGCCTGACGCCACGAGGACGAATGCTGGCCGAGCATGCCGCCCGCGCCCTCGAACTCGACGAAGCGGCGCGAGCTTCCATCGCTGACCATGTCGGCTGGGAACCGGTGCGACTGGCGGCGATGCCGACTGCGGCCGAGACAATCGTTCCGGCTGCCCTCACCCTGCTCGCCGAGCGGGCGCCTGGGCTGCGCGTGGAGCTGGCCGAGCTGCCGCCCGAAGAGAGCCTGTTCGAGCTCGCCGCGCGGCGCTTCGATCTGGTGATCGCCGAGCAGTACCCGGGGCACACGCGTGAACTGCGTGACGGCGTGGTGCACGAGCTGCTCGGCGAGGATCCGCTGCGCATCGTGCTGCCGCCGGATGCGGCACCGACGCCCCTGGCCTCCCTCCGCGATCACGCATGGGTGATGGAGCCCGCCGGCACCGCCGTCAGGCAATGGGCGGTGCAGCAGTGCCGGGCGGCGGGGTTCGAGCCGGACGTGCGCTTCGAGGCGGCGGACCTGACCGCGCATGTGCGGCTGATCGCCGCCGGTCACGCGGTGGGGATGCTGCCCGACCTGATCTGGGGCGATGAGCCCAGCGGCATGACTCTCGCTGAGCTTCCGGGCGAGCCGGTGCGCGAGGTGTTCACAGCCGTGCGGACGGCATCGCGTGCGGATGAGTCCGTCGAACTCGTTCGTACTGCTCTCGCCGATGCTTTCGCGCTGCACCGGCGCATCGCCCCGTAGCCGGGCGCTACCGCGCTAGTGCGGACGAACCTCGGCGTGCGGCATGCGGGCGCGCATCACCCGGATCGCCTCGGGGCTCGAGTCGACGAGCACAGCATCGCGGCCCAGTGCGGATGCCACGGCGCCCGTGGTGCCGGAACCGGCGAACAGATCAAGCACGCGATCACCCGGCCGCGAGGACGCCTGCACGATACGGCGCAGGATGCCCTCGGGCTTCTGCGTCGGGTAACCGGTCTTCTCGCGCCCGGCGGTCGGCACGATCGTGTGCCACCAGACGTCGGTGGGGAGCTTGCCGCGTGCGGCCTTCTCGGGCGTCACGAGCCCGGGCGCCATGTACGGTTCGCGATCCACGGCATCCGAATCGAAGAAATACCCGCGCGGATTCTTCACGTACACCAGGATCGTGTCGTGCTTGGTGGGCCAGCGGCGGCGGGACTTGGCCCCGTAGTCGTACGCCCAGATCAGCTCGTTGAGGAAGCAGTCGCGCCCGAACACGGCATCCATCATGACCTTGGCGTAATGCGCCTCGCGATAGTCGAGGTGCAGGTAGAGCGTGCCGTCGTCGGCCAGCAGCCGCCAGGCCTCTTCGAGGCGCGGCATGAGGAAGTCGCCGTAGTCGTCGAACCGGTCGTCGTACGTGCGCAGCATCCCCCGCACCCGCTCGTAGGCGTGCCCGTGGAAGCCGTGCCGGATCTCCTTCTCACTGCCGGACTCCGCGTCCGCGACGGCCGTTCCGCCGGCCGGTTCCGCCGCATCCTGCAGTGCCACCGGCGCGCGCAGCGCCGTGACGACCTGGCGCTCCTGCGTGCGGCCGGTGTTGAACGGCGGGTCGAGGTAGATCAGAGCGAACGAACCGGATGCCAGGGTCGATGCGACGGCGAGGTTGTCGCCCTCGATGATCGTGACGCTTCCGCGCTGCGCTTCGCTAGGGTCGGAATCCTCAGCCGACCGCTGAGAGGAGGGGCCACGCGCCCCCGAGGCTCGGGTCGGCGCGGAGCGACGAGCGGAGTGGGGCGTGGGGATCACGGAACCCGATGCAGCCAGGCGTCGGTCGAGAATTTCGACTCGACGAGGGCTTCGGCATCGGTGTACTCGTCGGCGGTGATCGAACCGTCTTCGGCACCGGTGAGAGAGCGGAAAGTGGCTTTGAACCGCTCGATGATCTCGCTGCGCTCCATCCCCGTCTGGGTGCGCAGCGGGTCGACGCGCTTGGCCGCCGAGGTGGTGCCCTTGTCGCTGAGCTTCTCGCGCCCGATGCGCAGCACCTCGGTCATCATCTGCCCGTCGATGTCGTACGAGATCGTCGCGTGATGGAGCACGCCGCCGTTGGCGAGGCGCTTCTGCGCGGCACCGCCGATCTTGCCTGTCGGCGAGGCGATGTCATTGAGCGGCTGATAGGTCGCATCCACGCCGATCGAGCGCAGCGCCTGCAGCACCCAGTCGTCGAGGAACGCGTACGAGTCGGCGAAGGTCATTCCCTGCACGAGAGAGGCGGGCACATACAGCGAATAGGTGATGATCTGGCCGGCGGCCATCATCATCGCGCCTCCACCGGAGATGCGGCGGACGATGTCGAAACCGTGCTTCGCGGCCCCCTCGGGGTCGATCTCGTTGCGGTACGACTGGAAGGAGCCGATCACGACGGCCGACTCATCCCACTCCCAGATGCGCAGGGTCGGGCGACGGCGCCCCTCGCCCACGCGGGCGGTGAGCACCTCATCCAAAGCCAGGTTCAGGCGTGGTGAGACGGCCTTGTCGTGCACGATTTCCCAGTCGAAATCGTGCCAGCCGGGTGCGGTCACCAGGGCACGGCGCACTGCCGTGCCGACTGCCTCGGGCGAGAAGCCCAGCAGCTGCGCGCCCTCAGGGAGCGCCGCGCGCACCGTGGCGGCGATGGCCGTGGAGTCGGCTTCGACCGGCATCCCCTCGACGGCGGCGTTGATGGCTTCCAGCGCCGTATCGGGTTCCAGGAAGAAATCGCCCGCGAGCCGGAAGTCGCGAATCAGGCCGTCTTCGACCTCGAGATCGACGACGACGAGCTTTCCACCTGGGACCTTGTATTCTCCGTGCACGACTCCAGCTTAAGCCGCGCGGTCAGGTCGCCGAGGGAACGTGCTTATCGAGCCACGCCAGCAGATCGGCGCGAACCTCATCCTGCTGCAGCTCGTTGAAGATCTCATGTCGCGCATCGGCGTACACGAGCGTGGTGACGTCGGTCAGACCCGAACGATTTCGGTACGCATCCGCGAGCTTGTGCACGCTGCGGGGGCCGCCGACCGGGTCATCGCGCCCGACCATGAGCAGCACCGGCACGTCGCAGCCGAGATCCTTGCGCGGACGCCCGTACATGCGCGCGGCCTCGATCGGGCCGAACAGCTGCAGTAACGGCGTCTCGACAGTGAGCGGGTCGTCACGGAACTCCTGCCAGACGGCGGGATCGCGCGACAGCCACTCCAGCCCCGTGGCGTCGTCGCCCTTCCACCGCGCGTTCGGCGGGGCCGCGTTGAGGTCCGCCGGAGTGCGGTACGCCGACCCACTGAGAACAACCGCGGAGAAGTGCTCGGGATGCTGGTTGAACAGCATCTGCGCCAGGAACGACCCCCAGGAGTGGCCAAGGAGAACGAGCGGCAGCCCCGGACGCTCAGTGCGGATGATCGCCGTCAGCTGCTGGCATCCGGCGATGACGGCGCGCATGCCGCCGCGACCGAGGTGACCGAGCTTCGCCGGGCCGCCGTGCTGGCGGATGCCGGTGCGCCCGTGACCGCGATGGTCGTCGGCGTAGACGTGGAATCCTGCCCCTGTCAGCGCTTCGATGAGCGCGGCGTACCGGCCGGCGTGCTCGCCGACTCCGTGCAGCAGTTGCACGACGCCGCGCGCCTCACCGTCTGCTTCGTAGACGTCATAGACGATGGCAACCCCACCGACGTCGGTGAACTCTGCTGTTCTGGGTGCGACCATGGCCCGAGTCTACGGGTGCCGTCGCCTCACCGGGCCGGATGCGACCGCCGGGCCGTGCAGGGGCTGAAACAGCCGGTTCTACGCGTAGGCGAGCGCCCGGACGACGGCGAGCGCCGTGTCACGATCGGTGATCTCGTACCCGCCCACGCCATCGTCGGCGGATCCCATGCGAACGCTGTCGTCCGAGGTGACTGTGCGCTTCGCGGAGAAGTGCACGGCGTCGACGCCGGTCGCGGCGATCGTGGTGACGTCGGATGCTGTGATGCCGCTGCCCGCCATGACCTCGATGCCGCCTGCGGCCTCGGCGACCAGCGTGCGCAGCACCTCGAGACCGTCGATTGCACGCGAGGCTCCGCCGGAGCTCAGCACGCGGCACACCCCCAGCTCGCGAGCGAGCTGCAGCGAGGCGATCGGGTCGGGGGTCACGTCGATCACGCGGTGCAGCGTCACGGGCGCGCCGTCGGCGGCATCCACCATGCGGGCGAGACCATCGCGATTGAGCGCGCCGGATGCGTCCTGGCATCCGACGACCACTCCGCGCACTCCCGCCGCGAGCGCATGACGGATGTCACGCACGACCACCGCGATCTCGTCGTCGTCGTAGCGGAAGTCGCCCGCGCGCGGCCGCACCAGCACGTGTGTCTCGGGGCCATTGTCGCTCGCGGCCGCGACGACGCTCTCGATCGTGGCCGGCGATGGCGTGAGGCCGCCGAGAGTCAGCGCCTGCGCCAACTCGACTCGCGCGGCGCCCACCTCGTGCGCGATGCGCATTCCGGCGGAGTTCTGGACGGCGAGTTCGAACTTGAGCGGCATGAAAAGCATTTTCGCATCTCCGCGCGACTGCGCACACCATTGCGGCTATTTTTTTCATACTTGGTGGCGAGCACATTGATTAGTTAGGCTATCTAAGTAATGAATGACGATTTCGCCGCCACCGCATCCGAGCTCCGCTACGCCGTCTTCCGCCTCGCCCGGCGCCTGCGCTGTGCCCGCGCCGTCGACGCGATGAGCGACGCACAACTCGCGACGCTCGGCGCACTGCGCGCGCACGGGCGGCACACGCTGTCGCGCCTGGCCGAGCGTGAAGGGGTCACCGCCCCCACCATGAGCGTGACGATCAACGGGCTCGTCGAGCTGGGCTTCGTCGTGCGCATCCCCGATGAGGACGACCGTCGGCGGGTGCACGTCGAGATCACCGAACAGGGCGAGAACATCGTCACCGAGACCATCAACCGGCGCGACGAGCTGCTCGCCGACATGATCTCCGCGCACGACTTTGAAGAGCGCGATATCGCGGTGCTGCGCGAGGCTTCTGCGCTGCTGAGGCAGGTGGCAGACGCATGAGCGCGATGTTCCGGTCGTTCCGCACCTTCAACTACCGCACCTGGTTCTTCGGTGCCGTCATCTCGAACATCGGCGGCTGGATGCAGGCGACCGCCCAGGACTGGGTGGTGCTCACTGAGCTCACCGATAACGACGCCACCGCGATGGGCGTCACGATGGCACTGCAGTTCGGGCCGCCACTCGTGCTCGTCAGCATCACCGGCTGGGTCGCCGACCGCTTCGACCGGCGCAAGGTGCTGCTGCTCACGCAGAGCACGCTGATGATGCTCGCGGTCGCCGTGGCAGTGCTGCTGCTCACCGGCATCATGACGCTCCCCCTGATGTTCTGCTTCGCCGCCGCATTCGGTGTCACCAACGCGTTCGATGCCCCAGCCCGTCAGGCATTCGTGTCCGACATGGTCAGTCTCGAAGACACCTCGAACGCGGTCGCGCTGAACTCGGCATCCTTCAACATGGCGCGCCTGATCGGGCCCGCGGTCGGCGGTCTGCTCATCGTCGCGATCGGCACGGGCTGGGTGTTCGTCGCCAACGCCGTCACGTTCTTGGCGATGATCATCGCGCTGCTGACGATCCGCACCCGCGAGCTCATGCCGCGAGTCAAGAATCGCAACGCCGGCGGGCTCGCCGAGGGCTTCCGCTATGTCTGGGGGCGCCCCGACCTCGTCGTCGTCTTCATCATGGTGTTCCTCATCGGCGCCTTCGGTATGAACTTCCCCATCTTCGCGTCGACGATGGCGCTGGAGTTCGGCCGCAAGGCCGATGGGTACGGGCTGCTCAGCTCAGTGCTCGCGATCGGATCGCTCGCCGGCGCGCTGCTGGCCGCGCGGCGCGATCGCGCCCGTGTGCGGGTGCTCATCTTCGCGGCGGGCGGCTTCGGTGTGGCATCCATCGTCTCGTCGGTCATGCCCACGTACTGGTCATATGCCGCCGTCCTCATCTTCGTCGGGTTCTCGACGGTGTCGATGTTGACGACGGCGAACGGTTACGTGCAGACGACGACGGATGCTGCGCTGCGCGGCCGCGTGCTCGCCCTGTACATGGCGGTGATCATGGGGTCGACGCCGATCGGCGCCCCCATCGCCGGCTGGATCGTAGACGCGTTCTCGCCGCGGGCAGCGATCATGGTCGGCGGCGTGGCCGGAATCGTCGCGTTCGGCATCGGCATGGGCTGGATGCTGTCATCGGGCCGCCTGCGCCGCCGCGACAACACCCGCTTCCAACTGACGCTCGACGAGACGCGCCCCCTGTCGGTCATCCGAGCGATGAACCCGGCATCTTTCGATGATCGTGTGACCGCCACGACACCGATCCGACTGAAGAACAAGTAGCGCGCCGCTCTCGACACTGCGCGAAAAGGGACCCCTGGCTAATCGGCTGGATCCGTTTGAAGTCACCGTGCAGTTCGAGTGATTTCGAGTGAGCGAAAGGACACAACCCGATGGAGCTCTGAATTATGACCTCTCTTGGCTCAACGGTCCGGCATCGGGCACCTACGGCTTTACCATCGGTAGATCCGCCATCGCGTCTGACGAGGGCAGTTCGAATGTCGCTACGGGCATGACTCGGGAAGAGCTGACCAACGCAGTGCGCGGTTTCGTGGAGAGCTTTTACGAACCTGGCGGAATTGGGAGTGGCGACTTCCCGGACCACATTTCGCGCGAGCGCGGCAAGCCGATGGTCGTTGGAGTCGCTGACCTTACGGGAGTAGATCTAGCATTTGGACTCGTGCTTTCATCGCATGGATGACGAGTTCGTTTCCACTGTCAAACGTGAGCACGATTGTCTCGAGAAGTCGGGCCTGTGTGTCGAAGCCCGGTCGAAGTTGACGGGCCGGGGAGTCGTCGTCGAGATCCTCGATCCAGACCGCCATGACGCCGCCGCCGTTACATCCTCGGCAAGACTCCGTGTTTGAGCGCGGAGTCGTGAACCTTCACGCGGCGTACTTCGCCAGTGCTTCGCGGATGAGTTCTGATCGTGTCTTGTGCTCTCGCTCGGCAACCGCGTCGATGGTCGCCAGCTCCTCGGCGGTGAGACGCAATGCGACGACCTGGGAAGGTTCCGCGCCGCGTCCCGGGCGACCTCGCCCACGCTTCTTCAGCCCCTCGACGTCATAACCGATCTCGGCCTCGGCCGCCCATTCAGCAATCTGCTCCTCAGTGACAGCGATGATGGCGACCGGGGCGAGCCTTGTCATCTCGTTCAGGGATCTGAGCCGCGCTGCTCGCGTCAGAAAGTGCTTCCTGCAGCCTGTTCGCTAGGTGGTCATGGAGGTGGCGCGAACGCCCGAGGAACCTTGCCGATCACGCCATCAGCCATCCCGCATCCAATCGTGAAAACTCGCGTCTGATGCAAGGGTCAGACAGCGGTGCAGTCTGCAGGCGCAACAGCCGGTGACCTGAACCCTTGTCGGCGACGATGCGTCTCGGGAAGGTCAGTGATCCAATCGAAGCGGAACGCTCGAGCTATCTGAACGCCACGGCACAGGGAATGACGAAGTGAGTACGCCCGTCGGGTAGTTCGACCCAATCCTCTCGGCGTACTCGCGTGATTGTTCCTCGTCTCCGAACACCCCAAGAATGTTGTTGTCGGGACTGGCGTCGTGGAACACGATCCATACTTCTTTCATGCGTGGAGCCTAGGCGTTGTCGTGGCCAAGATCAATCCCGTGTCCGCAGGGTTTTCTGGATACATTCGTCTCGCGCGTCCAGCTTGGCGACGTGCACTGAACCGAAGGAAACCGAATGAAGATCAAACGCATTGTCTGCGGTCTCGTGATGGCTAGCGCCATCTTGATGGGTGGGGCTACCCCCTCTATGGCAGCGTCGCCCGCTGCGGGGGGCGGTGGCTATCCGACTCCCCCGCCAGGTGCACCAACGATGACCGACGCCGAGATGGATGCCGTCAGCTCGGACTCGGTAGTGCTCATGACTGGTGACGTCGGGAGCAACAGCAGGGCAGTAATCGCCGCAGCGGGCGACAGCTGCGACCTGAAGACCGGGCGGATGTGGACCCGGAGCTCGTCGAAGGGGGAGCCGTACGGCGGAGTGGGGGCGAAGCCGGAGTTGTTCAACTGCACGCCGGGTGTCGTGCAGACAAGGATCACTTCTGAGGTGTGGATGCACAATGGGTGGATATGGTTCCGGGCGGCTGGTCCCGTATCCAGACCTGGACAAGGAAATATGGTGCAGAAAAACCTTACTTATGTTTGCAAGGGAACCGGGAAGTACCCATTCAAAGTGAAGGCGACTGGCTGGGGAAAGAATTCGCGTGGCCAAGAACATGCGGCGACGGTCTGGTCGGCCGAGTATAAATTTAGCTGTGGATAAAGCGCCTGCCCTACTGAACCGAATCGGCGTGACCCGCCATTCGGTCTTCGGGGCGCGCTGAGGGTGCTGTTCTTCAACCCCTGACAGGGTCAAAGCTATGACCCTGTCAGGGGTTCGTAGGTGCGCGGCAATCTCGTCGTGGCGAGCAAGAGGATGCCGACGCATACGGCGACGGTCCCGATGGTCGCAGCGCCGGCGACCAGCTCGCCCAGCGGCTTGATGACGTCCAGCAAGCTGGGGTCTCGGGGGTCAGGACTCGGTACGTGCCGATCACGCCATCAGCCATCCCGCATCCAATCGTGAAAACTCGCGTCTGATGCAAGAATCAGACAGCGGGGCAGTCCGCAGGCGCAACAGCCGGTGACCTGAACCCTTGTCGGCGACGATGCATCTCACTGCTGACCCGGGAAAGCCATGGTGCCACTCGTCCCTCAGTTCTCGCATCAGATGCAACTCAAAACGTTCAGGACCCGATAGGGGTACATATGTCAGCTCGAGCTGCCGCGCACTGCTGTGATTCGTCCGGACGAAACAACGGCTTGGCATCCTTGTCTTTCCAGATGGCCCGGGGATCTCAGAGGTTGAGCGCGAGATACCGTTTTGGTCGAAGCTCACCCGAAGACCCTGGTCGAGAATCAGGCCCGCTCGACTATCTGCTCTGCTTGGCGCTCGACCGCGGCGCGCGCCAACGACCCCTTCGTCTCCCGGAACAAGCCCCCGCCGCGATATGGTCTATCCGTGACTACCGCTCCACTTCCGCTTCGGATCTTTCTGGCTACACCTGGCGACCTGAGCGATGAGCGACAAGTCGTCGCCACCACTATTGAGGAGCACAACAGACGGCATCGGGGCAAGACGAATCCCGGTTTTCAGACAGTGGGCTGGGAACAGGTTCGTGGCACCGCCCAACGCCCGCAAGAGGCGATCAGTGAGTTAATCAGCGGTCACGCGCAAGCCGAGGAAATCGCCGGACGCTTGCGGCCGGGATGTCAAGGGCGTGCAGCGGCTCGACTAGATCAGGTCTGGACATACTCGATCCAAGATTAGGACAAACCGATATGACTCGCTACCGCGATGTTCGGGTTGCAGCATCGGCCACAGTCATAGAAGGATTCCGTTGCGTCGGGTCCACTCAGTAAACCGACTAGGCCAGCTCTTCGTCCGCCTACCCAGTGACAACGATGCAATGGCTTCAAGGCACGTAAGCGGATGCGCGCAAGTCTCGTATCTCTAGAGTTTCAGGACGTCTCACGAGAGCCTGAGTGCTCACAGCGCGCGCCGCGAGTTTCTCCATTTGGGTGAGTCCCGCAACTATGTGTCATAAGTTGATGCTCGGAATCGAGTACTCACTATTAGTTATGGGACACCAGCGGGCACGATGGGAAGCTGATCGGGTAGGCGCGAGTGTCCACGCGGCAGCAGTCGACGGACCGGTAAGAAGCCGACCTTCTCACGGCCGGAGTCCGGCGTGATGACCTTTACAGGCTCTTCAGAGTTGAGGTGGGTCTGAGGGGGCTGGGCGCGGTGGCGGGGTGAGT
>NZ_FUKO01000049.1 GCF_900163815.1 Microbacterium esteraromaticum
TGGACGTCGCCGTACCCGGTGCCCTCGATCGCGATGTCGATCCGCTCATCGGGGACCTCCGTCACCTGTGTCGTGAACGACGGCGTCTCCGCGGCCTGCGCGACGGCTGGCATCGCGACCACGCTGCCGAGTGAGAGCGCTGCCGTGGCGGCGAGACTGAGTAGCCGTTGTCTTCTCTGCGCGCTGCGGGCCCCGACGGGCGGCGCAGCGAATACTGTTTCTGCCATGTGATTCGTGATTCCTTCGTGGAGTAGAATCAGCGTGACCGCACGGCCGCGCTGTCTTCAGGCGCGCCAACGGCGCGTGTCAGCCCGAGGCCGGCGGTCAGGAGCGGGCGCTGCTTCTTGGTAGGGAGGGCGCTCGCTCCGTCACTCGAATCTGGGTAGAGTCCCGACCTCGGGCGGTCAGCTGCCCGAACCCGTTCCCGCCTTACGACGTTCCCAGGTTAGGGTTACCTAACCTTTATCAGACTAAGGTATGCCGTGCGGTTCTCGCAACCGCCATGCATCCTCGCTCGCGTTCTAGATGCTGGTGGGGCGCGCCTCGGCCACCAGCGGTCCGGTGATCGGGTCGATGACGAGGGCGCCGTTTTCTGCGCGGTACCCGAACGGCACCCTGCCCCATGCCACGCACCCTCGATGGCCTGCTGCTTCGTCTCCCTCGCCAAACGACGAGCGGTGTCGGCGGAGGACTTGCTTACCATCGCCACCAGCACCCTGGCCATCGCGACATCCGAATAGGTGTCCAACCCAACCGCAGCGAACCGATCACCGAGCGGACGGTGAACCCGCTGAGGACTTTCGCGTCGATCAAATCCTCCAGTATGTCCACCGACGCATCTACCTCTGCGCTCAGCGCGTCTGTCAAGCTGTGCGTACTAGCTCCCGTCAGAAAATAGTGGCGTCAACTACGACATGTGGTATTCCCCGTCCCTGCCGGACCGACCAATACGTCGAGGGTGCGGGCGGAGACGCCGATCTTCGCGATCGCCCGCTCCTGATCCGGCGACAACACATTCCCGTCGCGGTTCTTCGTCCGCGCGGCCTGCTCAATCCACATGAGCGGCACCGTCGGCGCAGACCTGTCGTTCGACGCGTCCAGGAGACGGTCTTCGGCAGCGAGGACCTGTTCGGAAGAGAACACAGTCGCGGCCTTCGGGCGGAACCTACTGGACCCGTCTGGGCGGCGGAATGTCGGCGGGCTCGACGCGAGCTCCGGCGGTGTCAGACGCAGCGACACTCGTTCTGCGGCGTCGACGATCTGGTGAGTGATGTGGTCGCGGTCGGTCGCAGACGCGAACCGGAGTCCCATCGTCTGCCGGACAGCCTCCGCATGCAGATTCCATCGTTTCCACGTCGCCCGACGATCACCCACCCGCGCCACCACCACCTCGGCAACCTGCTCGAGATCCCCCAATGGGATGTCGTCCGCGCGCAACAACGGCTCCCCGGCACTCCTGGACAGGAGCGTTGTGGCCCACGTCGGAGCATCCTCCCCGAGCAGCTCGGTGGCACGTTCCCGCCACTGGGCGGTTAGGTCGCTCAGAGAGTGGTGCTGCTTCGGAGGCCGTGTCTCCAACGTGGCCTGTTGCCGGAACTGCCACAACAACTTCGGAGACGGCTGCCTCCCATGCTTGACCACGTGCTCGGCGACGAGGCGGTCCTTGACCTGCTCGATATCACGGGTGCGGGAAGAGAACGCGTCCATCAGCGCCTGCGGCACACCGGCGATCTCCCACGCCGTCGACCGCCCCACACCACGCTCCCGCGCCTCCCACCCCACCCCGAGCATCGCTGTGAGGTGATCGGAGAGGACCGCGTTGTAATGCTCCGACAACCCCGTCACCGCCGCATGAATCGCGCGAGAGTCAAGGGTCCGCCACTTCCCGTCATGAACGGCCTGGACCCGGTTCGCGACCACCACATGCGTGTGCAGCTGCGGATCCGCCGCACGGGAGTCGTAGTGGTCGTATGCAGTCGCGATTACGCCTTGTACTTCGACCTGGGCTACTGCGCCCCGCGGTCCTTTCGCACCGATCCGGGTCATCGCGACGTCTCGCTCGATCAGGGCGATCACATCGTGGATCGCGGCGTGGTGGGCCTGGGTGATCAGCGCCTGCGTGCCACCGTCGGCAACCGCCCACAGGGTGGAGACGGACTTCGGCACCGAGAACGTCAAATCGAACCCCGCCACCGGCGCGTCCGTCGGCTTTGCCGCTTCTTCGGCCTCGATCAGCGTGGTCTGGGTCGCACGCTCCTCGTCGGTGAGTGAGTCCGAGAGTTTCTTGAGACGACGCTCGACCCGTTCCGTTGCGGTTGCGAACGTCCGGTACGGACGCCCCAATTGCTCGCCGTTGTTCGGGTCCTGCCCGTAACCCATCAACTGCCGCAACTGCTCCTCGGTCACCGTCGCGCCCGCCGTCACGCCGCCTGAAAGACCGACAAGTCCAGACCCGATCCATGCGCCTGGAGGTGTTCCCGATTCCAGGTAGTACCTCGTCAACGCAGAGGCGGCGTCACGGTCCCCGTCGCCGGTGACGACGGAGTTCAGCAGGTACCGGTATCCATCACCGGCGGTCATCACCCTGATCGACACCGTCACACCCGATAGGTACGCGACGGCCCTCCGCCAGGCCGTGCCGAAGACGGAGTGCCTTGTCCGGGCTGGCTGAGTGAGTTGGACTTATGGGCGCGGCCCAGGTTGTCGGGATGAGTCCTGCTCGTTCCAGATAGCCGACGAGTCCGGTGGTCAGCGGGAGACGGTGGAGCTCGTCGGGCGCGACCCAGCGGGCGTCGTCAGGAAATCATGAATCTCGAACTGATGTCCGTCGCCGGTTGGTACGGTTGCCACCCACAGTTCTCGGATGATCTGGACGTGCAGCCCGGTTTCTTCGAACGCTTCCCGCGCGGCGCATTCCGCCAGCATCTCACCCGGATCGACGCTGCCTCCTGGGACCGACCAACAGCCCTTCTCCGGCTCTGTACCACGTTTGACGAGCAGCACGCGTCCTTGTGCGTCAACGACGACGGCACTTACCGCGAGCACGATCCCATCCATGCTCTCGACCTTAGCCAGCTCCCGCTGCGGCCCGTGCTTAGGCGAACCCGATCACCTGGGACCACAGCGTTACTGACATCCCCTATCTACGGCGACCGCTGTAGCCTCCGCGCATTCAACAGAGAAGCGGGTTCGCGGTGGTGTATGGGCGCGCTCTACGGACGTTAGGCGGCTCTGGCTTCAGGGCGTTTCAGGGTTCTAAGTAGCCGGTGCGCGTAGTCCGTGTTCGACGGTGGCGAAGAAGTCTTGCGCGAGTGCGGTGAGTTCAGTTCCGGCTTTGCCCGGTGTGCCTGTGCCGAATGGTGGTTCTGGTGCGTACTCCGCTCCGAGTTCAAGGAACTGCGCGTACTCGTCACCTCGAAGACGTCCGACCAGGCGTAAGGCGAGGTCCATGCCGGCGGTGACGCCCGCGGCAGTCATAACGTTCCCGTCGACGACGACTCTCTCGTCGATAGGCGTTGCCCCATAGCCGGCGAGGAGGTGGCGGACAGACCAGTGTGAGGTAGCTCGCCTCCCGTGGAGGAGGCCGGCGGCGGCGAGGGCGATGGCGCCGGTGCAAACGCTCGCGACGACCTGCGCCGCGTATCCCAGGCGACGAATATCGGTCATCGCGTGAGGGTCGTTGGTCAGGACACTGGTGTCTCCGCCGGGTACGAGGAGCACGGTCGGCGCGTCGGCGACGTCTGCCAGCGCGATCGTCGGCGTCAGCGGGAGCCCGCCCGCACTAACGACTGGCGCTCCGGGTTCGCCGGTTGTGGCGAGATGGATGGTTGCGCCGAGCATGGAGCTGAGGAAGTAGTGTGGGCCGATTGCGTCGAGGGTGTCGAACCCGGGGTGCAGGACGATGACGATCTCTTCGTCTGCCTGGAAGGTGACGCCGGGTCGGGCAGCGAGCGCTTCGTGTGCGGCGACGGAACGGTCCCACGCGGCCTGAACTTCCGTGTCGCGCGTTGCATCTGTAGCCATCGAGGGCTGGTCGTGGTGCATGGCGTCCCAGTCACGGTGGAGGTTGTCGTGTGTATCGGTCATGGTGTGCTCCTATCGGTGTAGACAAGCTGGGTGCGGCCGGTCAGAGGGTTGGTGATCGTGGCCGCGGTGACCCCGAAGACGCGACGCAGCAGTTCAGGGGTGAAGACGTCCTGGGGTGTCCCGTCGGCAGCGACGACGCCGTTGGAGAGGACGGCGATGCGGTCGCAGTAGGCGGCCGCGAGGTTGAGGTCGTGCAGCGTCACCAGGATGGTGATGCGGAGATCGCGGACGAGGGCGAGGAGTTCGAGCTGGTGTCGGATGTCGAGATGGTTCGTGGGCTCGTCGAGCACGAGGATTCGCGGCTGCTGCGCGAGGGCGCGTGCGAGGTGCACCCGTTGCCGCTCCCCTCCGGAGAGGGTTGCGACCGGTCGCGCTGCGAAGTTGGTGACGTTCGTGACGGACATCGCGTGTTCGATTGCAGCGCGATCGTCCCGGCTGTCGGCGCCGAGGAGACGGCCATGGGGCACCCGGCCGGTCGCGACGCATTCTGCGACGGTGAGCTCGAGATCTGTCGGACCGTCCTGAACGACAGCTGCGGTAATGCGGGCGGCATCTCGTGCACGCATCTGCCAAACTTCGTCTCCGTCCGCGACGACACGCCCGGATGTCGGTGAGAGCATGCGATAGATCGTTCTGAGGAGGGTGGATTTGCCGCTCCCGTTCGGTCCGACGAGCCCGACCACCTCTGCGTCCGCGGTGAGGGAGACCCGGTCGATGATGCGCCGTCCGGCGACCTGCACGCTCACACCTTCAACGTCGAGCCGGGCACCTACTGTGCGGTCTGGCTGATTCATGTCGCGCTCCGTCCGGACCGGCGCAGCAGCCACAGGAAGAACGGTGCTCCGATCGCCGCGGTGAGCAGCCCGACAGGAAGCTCCGTCGGGGCGAGGACGGTCCGGGCAACGATGTCCACCACGACCAGCAGCAGGCCTCCCGCTAGAGCAGAGCTGGGAAGCAGCCAGCGGTGATCCGAGCCGACGATCATGCGCATGGCGTGGGGCACGACAAGGCCCACGAATCCGATTGCCCCGCTGACGGCGACAACGACGCCGACCAGAAGAGACGTGATGACGAACAGGACGAGGCGGACCCGTCCGACATCGATACCGAGACTTGCCGCAGTCTCGTCTCCGACGAGAAACGCGTTCAAAACGCGGGCGAGCAGAACGAGAACGGCGATTGTGATCACGAGCACCGCTGAAGGGAGCCCGAGGCCGTCCCATTCCGCGGCGGCGAGGCTACCGGAGAGCCAGGAGAGCACGGACGTCACTCCTTCCCCGGGTGAGCTGGCCCGCAGCACGAGGTAGCTGGTGATCGAGCTCAGCAGATAGGACATCGCAACGCCCGCGAGCACGAGCCGGTTCGGCGTCACTCGCCCGCGCTGCTGCGCGAGGAGGAAGACGATCAACGTTGTCGCCAGTGCGCCGGCGAACGCGGCGATCGGCACCGAGACGACCGCGAGAGCCCCGGTCGCGAGCGTCAACGTCGCCACCGCCGCGACCGAGGCCCCGGAGGAGACACCGAAGACGAACGGGTCGGCGAGCGGGTTGCGGACGACAGCCTGCAAGACAGCACCGGCGACAGCGAGCGCCGCACCGACGACGAAACCCAGCAGTGCCCGCGGAAGGCGGAACTCCCAGATGATGCGCGTCTCGATGTCCGTCGCCGAGGTCGGGATAGTCCAGGGCAACAGATGATCGGCGATGACGGTAATGATCCGATCCGGCGACACCGTCACCGAACCGACGCCGACCGAGAGGATCAGGGCGGCAACGGAGGCGAGGATGAACACGCCGACAGCGATCCGTGGCCGATGCGGTGCACCGATCACGGATTCGGTTCGCGTCACGGCGCGGGAACCGTCAGTTCCAGCTCCGAGTGCAGGGCGTTCGCGATCTCGGTCAGTCCTCGCATCACGGTCACGGATGCGTCGGTGTCATCGACGGGGATCTCCACGAGATTCCCGGCCTGCACCGCTGGAAGGTCGGGGAATGTCTGCTCAAGGTAGGCGCGGAGGGTGTCGTAGTCCTGTCCCTCGAAGGTTCCGACGAGGACGACCTCCGCGTCTGAAGCGGCGAAGTCCTCCTTGCTGACGTAGACGGAGTCCGCAGGGAACACGTTTCGGCCGCCTGCCGTCTCGATGGCGTCGTCGTAGATGCCGCCTGCGAGCACGATGAGCGGGCCCTCGCCGCCGTTGTAGAAGGCGACTTCCACGGTGTCTTTTCCTTCGACGGCGTCGATGACGGTCTGCTTGTCCTGCTCGAGATCTGCGATGAGCTCTTCTGCCCGGTCGCTGACGCCGAAGATAACCCCCAGATCGCGCAGCGTATCGATGGGGGTGTCCAGGGTCATCGCGATGGCGTCCCCACCGTCGGCGTCGCAGATATTCGCCCCGTAGACCTGTGCTCCGCTATTCTCGATCTGCTCCACCGACGCATATCCCTGGGACGTGTCGAACGCGTAGCCTTCCAGCGACTGACCAAGCACGAGATCGGCACCCTCGCTGAGCAGCACCTCCTTCGACGGCCACCCCATGGCCGATCCGATCGACGGGATCTCTTCCGCCTCTTCCGCCAACGAGGCGGGGTACGCCGCGTAGTCGCCGGCCCGGGCGACGAGATGGTCGCCGAGGCCCAGGGCTAGCATCATCTCGGTCGGCGCCTGCCACAGGCTCACGACATGCTCGGGTGCAGCGTCGAAGGTCAACGTCCTCCCGCAGTTCTCGATCGACACGGGATACCCCGCCTCCGATGATGGTGTCTCCGCATCCGCCAATGAGGACGGGGCTGGCGATGACGCCGAGCATCCTGCGAGGGCGAGGAGGAGAGCGGCTGCTGCGACGGTTGTTGCGCTGTGAATCCTGGTCATGACGTCCTGTCCTGCGTCCGGACAGGCCGGAACGATAGAATCTACATGTTGTAGAGATATCAATTGTCCCGAAGGAACCACCAGGACAACAGAGGCAGGAACCGCCGGGAAGGATAGATTTCCGCCATGTCGCACGCGCAAACCGCCGCGGTCACGCAGCGGCATCGCATCGCGGTGCTCGCGCTGGAGCACATGATGCCGCTGGAAATATGCATGCCTTTCGTCGTGTTTGGGGCACCGCACTTGGCTTACGACGTCGTCCTGTGCGGACGCCAGGCAGGCCTCGTGCCGACGGATCACGGGTGGCCGATCGTGGTCGAGCTCGGACTCGACGCCGTCGCCGTCGCGGACACGGTGATCGTGCCCGCTTTCCGCGGTTTCCTCGACAGCGTGCCGGACGACGTCGCTGAAGCGCTGCGCGCTGCACACGGCAACGGCGCACGCATCGCCTCCATCTGCACCGGCGCTTTCGCTCTCGCCGCAGCAGGATTGCTCGACGGCAAACGCGCCACCACCCACTGGTGCCACGCGGACGAGCTCTCCTGCCGCTATCCCGTAGCAGAGATTGACCCCGGCGTGCTCTTCGTGGACTCAGGCGACGTCCTCACCTCGGCGGGAGTCGTTAGCGGCATCGATCTCTGCCTGCACCTCCTGCGATCAGACCGCGGCGCCGCCGTCGCCAACGACATCGCCCGCACCATCGTCGCCGCCCCCTATCGCGACGGGGGACAGGCCCAGTTCATCCGCCGGCCGGTGGCCGCGGTGGCCTCCGGAGATATCGGTCGCACTCAGGAGTGGGCGCTGGGGCGCCTTCACGAGCCGCTGACCGTCGCCGATCTCGCCGCTCACGCCAGGATTCCGCGGCGAACATTCGAGCGGCGATTCACCGAAGAACTGGGCGCCACGCCCATCCGATGGCTCAACAGTGCACGCATCGACCACGCTCGCGAGCTACTGGAGTCCACCGACTGGACCATCGAATACATCAGCAGCCTGTGCGGCCTCGGCAGCCCCGCGAACTTCCGTCAGCACTTCCGCCGCGCTACGGGAACCAGCCCGCGCGAGTATCGAAAGGCGTTTACCCACGCCCGAGCAGGCGTTGCTTCACCTTGAGCCTACGACGTGATGTAGATTTGATGATCGATTGACATGCAGAGTGGAGGTGGCAGATGGCGGGTGAGCGCACGCGTGAACGAGGGGAGCTCGAGGGCACCGTCATGCGCATCCTCTGGGAGGCGTCCGAGCCGTTGAGCGCCCGTGATATTCAGGCGGTGTTCACGGGTCACGTTCCTGCGTATGCGACGTTGATGACGGCGCTGGAGCGTTTGCAGAAGAAGGGCGATGTCGTCCGCTCCGGCGACTCTCCGCGGAAGGTTCGCTTCCGTGCGGCGCGAAGCGGGGACGAGCATGTCGGCCGGTCGATGATGACCGCCCTCGATGGAGCCGGAGACCGGCAGGCTGCTCTATTGCAGTTCGCCGGGAACCTCGCCGAGGAGGACCTCGATCTGCTCCGCGGCGCGATCACCGGCAAGACTTCCCGCAAGCGCAGGTGAGCCGTTGATCGCCACCGGCTCCTTCCTCGCCGCAGCGGTGCTCATTCTGCTGTTCTCGCCTCTCATGTTGACGGCGGGCCGGTGGCAGGTGCGCCGCCCACGGACCGCTCTGACGCTGTGGTTCTGCGCTTTCTTCGCTGGAATCGGATTCGCGGTGACCTCCGCCGCTATTGCACTGCTGGGTGCCGTCGGCGGGGTGAATCCTGCGAGTTCAGGTGAAGCGCTGGTGCTGACGCTCGTTGGCTGGTTGAGCCTGGGTGTGCTGGCCGCGGTGATCGCTCTTGTCTCCGCGTCCGCGGAGCCGCTCGCCGACTCGTGGCGGGAGGCGGTCGGACGCTTCGCCCCGGTGGCAGTCTCCCGCGAGCACTCGCATGGTGTCACCCTCGTGTGGTTCGATTCCGAGGAGCCGGTGGCGTGTGCGGTGCCTTCTGGGGAGCCAGAGATCTTCCTCTCTACCGCGCTCAAGGAGCTGTTGAGCGACCCGCAGCTTCGTGCCGTGATCGAGCATGAGCGTGCTCATCTGCGTCAGCATCACGGGTGGGCGGTGCGAATTGCTGAGATCAACGCGCTCTGCTTGCCCAAGCGGTTCCCGGCCGGGCGAGCGCTCAAGCGGGCCACTCTCCTGTTGATCGAACTCATCGCGGACGATGCAGCCGCTCGTCGCGCCGGTGCCGTCCACCTCGCCAACGCCCTCGCGACGATGGGGCATAACACGGCCGATCCCGGCCTTGAGCTTCGCGCAGACCGGCTCACCCTCCGCCGCTGGAAGAAGCCGCGGAGCCAGCGCGCCGCAGCCCTCGCACGCGCCTGACCTCGCCGGCACCGGCCACCCTTGTCTACGACACGATGTAGAGTTATCGGAGTGGTTGGGTGTCAGGAGGAGTAGTCATGGCCGAGTTCGAGTTCTGGGTGAACGGGATGACCTGCGAGCACTGCGAGCGCGCTGTTACGGCCGAGCTTTCCGCGCTCTCGGGTGTCGTCGATGTCCAGGTGGATGCCGCTTCCGGTCGCGTTCTTCTCGCCCACGAGAGGCCCCTTGATCTGATTGTGGTGGAGTCGGCTGTCGATGATGCCGGCTACACGGTGCGGTCCTGGCCCGCAGTGGTGGATGTCTGACACCATCGCGGCCACCACTGCAGCGTCCGCGCCCATGCCGGATCCTCGAGTGCGTAAACCCTTGACTGCGGTGGCCGCGCTTCTAATCGGCGGAGCCGCCCTCGCGCTCATCGCCTTCCCGATTGTCGTGGCGGTCATGCTCGGCGAAGCACCGTATGACCTTCTACATGTCGGATATCCGGGCGTCGATGTGGCTGTGATCACCACCAGTCTGCTCTCCGGCGCGCAGCTCGCCACCTTGGTGACCAGTGGTGCGCTGGTGCATCTGTTGTTCCTGAGGGATGCGCCTGCCCGCACGGCGCGCTATCTCTCGGAGGGTTTCGAGATCACGGTGCTGCGCATCGCTTCGGGGGCATGGGCCGTGTGCGCAGGTGCGCTGGTGGTCTTCGAGGCTCTTGATTCCAATGGCACTCCGTTGGCGCGCCTGGCGACGCCCAGCGCGTTGCCGTTCCTGTGGGAGGCGAGCTATGCGCCGAAGGCGTGGACGATCAGTTTCCTGGCGGCGTTGATCGTTTTCTTCGTCTCGTTCTTCTCGGAACGGTGGACGGGCCTGATGATCCCGTTGTGGGCGACCGGAATCGCGGTGCTCGCCCCTGTCGTGTCTGGGCAAGTGCTCGTGGGCCCCGATCATGACTTCGGCAGTGACGCGGCGATCTTCCAGACCATCGCTGTGAACGCGTTCTTCGGGGCGGCACTGGTCGCCGTCATGCGCGTGGTCTCCGGGCGGCTTGTCTCGCCGCTGACTTTGCGGCGACTGTTCCGGATCGGGGTCGTCGCGCTTCCCGTCATCGTCGTCTCCGATGTGATCATCGCCGTGTTCAAGCTCGCTGGTGGCGATATCGCCGCCTCGCTGACCGGGTGGCTGATTCTCGCTGGCTTCGCCTGCCTGGTCGTCATCACGGTGGTGTTTGTCGTCGCCGCGATCCTCGCCCGGCGAGGAAAGCTGCGGGCCGGGCACATCACCGGGCTCCTCTCCCTGGCGGCCGTGGCGGTGGCGGGGTGGACCGGGGTCGGTGTGGCGATGACGAGGCAGCCGCCGCCGCAGTACTTCGTGCCGACGAGCATCGAGCAGGTCTTCATGGGCTTCGAGGTCCCTGACGCTCCGACGCTCGGTGTGTTGTTCGGGCAGTGGCGTCCGAACCTGCTGTTCCTGGGTATCGCCGCGGCGGCGATCATCGTCTACCTGGTCGCTGTGCGCACGTTGCACCGCCGGGGTGATCGGTGGCCTCTCGGGCGGACGGCCGCGTGGATCGGCGGGTGGACGGTTGTGGTCGTCGCCACGAGCTCTGGGTTCGGGAAGTACTCGGCCCCGGATTTCGGGGTGCACATGATCGTGCATATGTCGCTGAACATGCTCGCCCCGGGGCTTCTCGTCCTCGGAGGCGTCGTCACACTGCTGCTACGGGCATCCCGCTCGGACCGGACGAAACCGGCGGGCTTGCACGACTGGATCACGTGGGTGCTGCACTGGCGGGTGCTGCAGTTCCTCTACAACCCGCTGATCGTGTTCGTGGTCTTCGTCGGCTCCTACTACGGCCTGTATCTCACGGGCATCTTCGGCGACTACATGCGGTTCCACTGGGCGCACCAGCTCATGAACCTGCACTTCCTCATCGTCGGCTACCTCTACTACAGTCTCATCATCGGCGTCGACCGGCCCCCACGGCCTCTCCCGCATATCGGCAAGCTCGGGTATGTGCTGGCGGCGATGCCGTTCCATGCGTTCTTCGGCGTGATCCTGATGACCAGCCATGTGATCATCGCCGAGACCTTCTACCGCTACCTCGACCTGCCCTGGGCCGACCTGCAGGCCCAGCAATACCTTGGCGGCGGCGTCGCGTGGGCGGGCGGGGAGATCCCGCTGATGATCGTCATCGTCGCACTCGCCATCCAGTGGAGCCGGCAAGACGCCACAGGTGCCCGCCGTAAGGACCGGCACCTCGACACCGGCCGCGACGACGAGTACGACGCCTACAACCAGATGCTCCAGCGCCTCGCCGACCGCGACGCCACCCGACCCGGCCCCCGACCGACCGTCCGAGAGGACACCCACTCATGACGACCACGGACACCACCACACCGGTGGATCTCACCCCGGTAGAGCTCGACATCTCCGGGATGACCTGCGCCGCCTGCGCGGGACGCGTCGAGCGCGCACTGGGCAAGCTCGATGGTGTGACGGCGAGCGTCAACTACGCCACCGAACGCGCCATCATCACCGGCCTTCCCGACAGCGAGGTGCCCACGGCGATCCGTCAGGTCGAGAACGCCGGATACGGTGCGCACCTACGCGAGGGCAGCGACGACACCTGGTCGACGCGCGCCACCGAGGTACGGATCTCCTCCCTCCGGCGTCGCCTGGCTGTGTCCGCGCTGCTCACTGTCCCGCTGATGGACATCACTATCGTTCTCGCCCTCGTCCCCGGGTGGCGGTTCCCCTGCTGGGAATGGGTATGCGTGCTGATGGCCCTGCCGATCGTGACCTGGGCCGCGTGGCCATTCCACCGGGCCACGCTCCGCAACCTGCGCCACGGCGCAGTCAGCATGGACACCCTCGTCTCCCTCGGCATCGCCGCCTCCTTCGGATGGGCGATCCTCACCCTGCTGCTCGGGTTCGGCACCACCGAAGCCGCCAGCTACTGGCTCGGCTTCGGCGTCACCCCCGCAGGCGCCGACTCCATCTATCTGGACGTCGCCGCCGGAATGACGACCTTTCAACTCGCCGGCCGGTACTTCGAGACCCGTTCCCGCCGCAAAGCCGGCGATGTCCTCGGCGCTCTGAACGCCCTCGCCGCCACTCACGTCCGGGTCGTTAGCGACGGCGTCGAGACGATCGAACCCGCAACCGCACTCCGCGTCGGCGACACCTTCGTCGTCCTTCCGGGTGAGACGATCCCCGCCGATGGCATCGTCCACGCGGGCACGGCCGCGGTGGATGCGAGCATGATGACCGGGGAACCCGTCCCCGTGCCCGTCGGCCCCGGAGCCGCGGTGACCGGCGGGACGATCAGCACCGACGGTCGCCTGGAGGTGACCACGACCTCGGTCGGCGCCAACACCCAGCTCGCGCAGATGGCCGCCCTCACCGAGCAGGCCCAGGCCCGCAAAGCGCGAGTGCAGAACCTCGTCGACCGCATCGTCACCTGGTTCGTCCCCGCCGTCATCACCCTCGCGATCATCGTCACCGTCGCCTGGACATTCACCGGCACCCCGTTCGCGCAGGCGTTCGGCATCGGGATCAGCGTCCTCATCATCGCCTGCCCCTGCGCACTCGGGCTCGCAACGCCGACCGCACTCATGGTCGGGATCGGACGGGCCGCGACCCTCGGCATCCTCATCAAAGGCCACGACGCCCTCGAAGCCTCCGGCACCATCACCACCGTCGTCCTCGACAAGACCGGAACCCTCACCACCGGACGCATGACCGTCGAAACCGCGACCCCCTTCGGAATCGCCGATCACGAACTGTGGCGTCTCGCAGCCTCTGTGGAGCAGGGTTCCGAGCATGCGATCGCGCACGCCATCCAGGACGCCGCCCGCGCCCACGTCACCGACCTTCACCCGTTGGAGGACTTCACCGCCCTCCCCGGCCTCGGTGCTACCGCCCGCATCACAGGGAGCACCCTCCTCGTCGGGAACGCCGACCTGCTCCGCGAGCACGGCATCGACCTCACCCCGGCGGCCGCAGCGCTCGCGGACGCCCACGAGCACGGGCACACCGTCGCTCTCGTCGCTCGCGACGGGCAGCTGATCGGGCTCCTTGCCCTCGCCGACACCATCAAGCCCGGCGCCGCGGACGCCATCACAGCGCTGCACGCCCAGAACCTCACCACCGTGCTCCTCACCGGCGACAGCCCCGCTGCCGGTGCTCGCATCGCGGCCGAACTCGGCATCGAACGCGTCCACGCCGGCGTCGCCCCTGCCCAGAAAGCAGACGTCGTCCGCGAACTCCAAGCAGCCGGAGAAAAGGTCGCGATGGTCGGCGACGGCATCAACGACGCCATCGCCCTCGCCACCGCGGACCTCGGGCTCGCGCTCGTGTCCGGCACCGACATCGCCCTCAAAGCCGCGGACATCATCCTCGTCCGCGACGACCTCCACGTCATCCCGGATGCGATCGCGATCTCCCGCAAGACCCTCCGCACCATCCGCACCAACCTCGGCTGGGCCTTCGGATACAACATCGCCGCGATCCCGATCGCTGCTGCCGGGTTCCTGAACCCCCTCATCGCCGCCGCCGCGATGTCCCTGTCCTCCGTCCTCGTCGTCTACAACAGCCTCCGCATCCAGCGCGTGCGCAGCACCCGGTAGGAGAAAGCCAGAAGACAGATACCCCGATGGAGTTCTTCCTGCCGCTGTCCCTTGCCGCGACGCTCTACCTCCTCGTGCTCTGGATCGCCCTCACCACACCGCCACGGCCCCCACAGCTCTCAGATCCCACCCTGCGCGACGAATGGGACTCCGTTGCCTTTCGGGTGCGCAAAGGCGTCGAACGCCTGCGCAGGCGGTAGCGCCCTCGCGGGAGCCCGAGCCGGCTCACCCGGGGAGACGCTGTGCGCAGGCGCTTTGACCTCGCGATCGCCACCCCGCTAATGTAGCTACTACATGTTGTAGAGATAAGGTGTGTGGCATGCTGTCTGACCCGGTGCTCCAATGGACGCTGACACTCGCCTTCTCCGCGACCGCCGCCTACGCAACACTGCGACTCTTCACAGACCGCAAGCCGCTGCTCATCGTGGGCAACGCTCTGCACCTGGTGATGAGCCTCGTGATGATCGCCATGTGCTGGCCGTGGTGGACCGTACTGCCGCCACTCCCGCAGACGCTCTTCTTCTCGGCCGGCACGGCCTGGTTCGGTGCGATCGTGCTCCTCCAGACGCGGCGTCGCATCACCCGGGCTGCCGTGGGCGGACACAGCGCGTGGCATCAGGTGGCACACGCGGGCATGATGCTCGCGATGGTCTGGATGATCCTCGCGATGCCTTCCGGAACCGACGCCACGATGCATGCCCACCACCATGGCGGACTCGAGCCGTGGGCCGCCCTGACAGGGGTTGCCATCACCGCGGCGCTGACGACATCCGGCGTCCTTTTTCTCGTCGAGCTCATCCGCTGCCTGCGCGGTCGCACGACCTGGCTCGGACACACCGGCGACGTCGCTTCCGGGACTCTCATGAGCTTCGGCATGGCAGCGATGTGCTGGCCGATGATCACCGGCTAAAAACCCTCAACACCACCATCAATCCGCCGCTCCTGCCGGCGGGCCAACAAGAAAGAGAGACACCATGAACACACGACGCACCAAGAGGCCCCTTCTGATCGGAACCGGAGCCCTCGCGGCTACTGCCGCACTGGTTCTGGGCGGTGCCGTCGCTGCGAACGCACACGTCAGTATCGCGGAAGGCCCGGTGGAGGCGGGCTCGTACTCGATCCTCACGTTCAGCGTGCCACATGGATGCGATGGGGCTGCGACGACGGAGGTGGCGATCCAGATCCCCGAGGGCATCAACGCCGTCACACCCACCCGCAACAGCCTGTACACCGTCGAGAAGGTGATGGAAGACCTCGACACCCCGATCACTGACAGCCACGGCAACGAGGTCACCGAACGCGTCGCGCAGGTCGTCTACACGGCGGCGACGCCGCTCCCCGATGGGCAGCGAGACGCGTTCGAACTCTCGCTGCAGATCCCCGAGGACGCCGCCGACACCGCCCTGTACTTCCCGACTGTGCAGACCTGCGAGCAGGGCGAGACCGCCTGGGTGCAGATCCCGGAAGAAGGCCAGGACGGCCACGATCTGGACGCGCCAGCCCCCAGCGTCGACGTCGTCGCAGCCAGTGACGCAGGATCGCACGGGCACGGTGACAACACTGACGCCACCGTCGATGCGCACGACGAGGATTCGGCATCCGCGGCGGCTCCTGCAGATCAGACGCCGCTCGTTGTAACCTCGCTCGCCGTCGGCAGTATCGGCCTCATCGTCGCTGTCATCGCGCTGCTGAGGGGACGCAAGAAGGCGTGAGCACTCTCATCGCCGGGAAACACGCACCGCGACAGGGTTCCGCCCTGGTCCTCCGTGCGCTGGCAGCCCTCCTCCTAGGAGGACTGCTGACGCTGACGGGAGCGCAGGCAGCGTCCGCGCATGCCGAGTTGCTGTCCACGACACCGGAGAACGGTGCCGTGCTCGATGAGGCTCCCGCTGAGGCGGTGCTGACGTTCAACGAGCCCGTACAGCTCATCGACGGCAGCATCCGCCTGTTTCCCGGCGATGACAACCCCCTCACCCTCGACGCGCACGTCACCAACACCAGCGTCATCGCCGCGCTCCCCGCCGACCTAGCGGATGCGGGCTACGCGCTGAGCTACCGCGTCGTCTCAGCAGACGGGCACCCCATCTCCGGCGCGATCACCTTCACCATCGGAGACGGCCAGGCGGACAGCGCGACGGCTCCCATCGTGGAAACCGCGACACCTCCAGACACCCAGTTCGCCGTCAGCGCCCTGACGGCACTGCAATACCTCTCGCTCCTGGTCTTCGCCGGCCTGATCCTGTTCGAGCGACTGGTGCTGCGCAGCACAGCACCACCTGAATACTGGTCCAGGAACATCCTGCGACTGACCGGCATCGGAGCGGGAACCGCCTCGCTGCTGCTCATACCCACGTCAGCGCTCAACGTGACCGGAAACCCACTGACCGCGGTGATCGATCCGACTGCATGGTGGTCGGGTGTCCTCTGGGCACCGGTCGCTGCGGCCATCATCGTATGCGCAGGACTCGCCGGAGCCGCCGTACTATCGATGCGTCAGCAGGAGCGCAGGGGGATGCGCCTGCTCGCCGTGCTGCCGCCGCTCCTCGCGCTGGCTGCGCCCGTGCTCGCCGGACACACCCAACTGATGGAACCGCGAGCACTGATCATCGCCGCCGACCTTGGACACCTTCTCGCCGGCTCCTTCTGGACAGGAGGAGTCCTCGGCCTCCTCCTATTCCTCGCCGCCACCCGCGTGACCAGTACCCAAGAGGCACGTACCGCACCGACTCTCGCCGCGAAGGTCGTGCAGAGGTTCTCCCGCGGCGCGGTCTGGAGCGTCTTTATCCTCGCAGTCAGCGGAACTCTCATGGGCATCATGATCGTCGGAAGCCTCGACGCTCTCGTCACGACCAGCTACGGGCTCACCCTCCTGCTCAAGATCGGGATCATCATCCCCGTCATCGCGATCGCCGCCTACAACAGAACCCGACTCCTCCCACGCATCGCGTCACGACCGACCGCACGCATGCAATGGCAGACGCTGACCCGAACCCTCAGCTACGAAGCCGCACTCCTCATTGCCATTCTGCTCCTGACCGGCTTCCTCACCAATCTCAGCCCCACACACGAACACCACGACACGCCAACCGAGAACACGGCCGCCACCGCTCAGACCGTCACTATCGACGCGGATGCCCAGGGGCTATCGCTGCGGGGCGAGCTCGAACCAGCGGTGGCCGGCGAGAACAGGATCACCTTCACACTCGAATACGACGCCGAACCAGTCACGCCCGACGAAGTGACCATTCGCACCCACCAGGCCGAGCACGATCTCGGGCCGTTCCAGACCACAGCTGAACTCGACCCAGCAACCGGTCAATACTCCGCGGATCTAGACATGCCCGTCACCGGAGAATGGGAGATACAAGTGCTCGCCCGCGTATCCACCTTCGCGCAGCCGATCGTCACGATACCCATCACCATCAATTAGCTTCGGTGCGCTGGGGTAGCCGTCGCCGTCAGGGGCGATGTATGCGCGGATCGGTTCGACGCCGCACCCTTGTGCGCCACCGCGGCAAGACTATGTCTCGCACACACCGATAATTCGGACGTTGCGACCTTTGCGCCCCTACGGCGTTCCTTTCTTCGCGTAGTAGCGCGCAGGGGTGTTGACAGTGAGCGATCGCCATTTGCGGCGGTAGTTGAGCTCGTAGCCGTCACCGGTTGGCGGGGCCCGCCAGGAGGTTGTCTCGCCGCGAGGCGCGCAACGCCGCCTTGGGAGATCATCGAATCTGCTGCGGATTCACTTCCGTGGTGTTGGAGTCAGGAGCGCGAACTCGGCGCCGGTGGGGTCAGCGAGTATGGCGATTCGGCCGGCGGGGATGTCGTTCGGCTCGGTGAGCGTCGCAGCGCCGAGGGCGGCGGCGATCTCGACGACCTTGTCTGTGCCGACGTCGGGATCGACGGCGAAGTAGACGCGCCAGCCTGCGGGAGCATCGGTGCGGAGTCGCCCTACAACGGGAACCTGCTGTCCGGCCGGAGTCCAGATCGTGTAGTCGTAGTGCTCGCCATCACCAAGCTGGGTCACGCTCGCTCCGGTGAGAGCCGAGTAGAAGTCATCCGCCTTGCCGTCCGCAGTCAGCAGCTCGGCCCACGCGAACGTGCCGGGCGTATGGGATGCAAACTCGTAGCCGGGCTCGGGCTGCGAGAACCCGGTGATGGCTCCGGTCGGTTCGGCGACGATGAGGACGCCTCCCTGTCCCGGCACGTTGACCGGTCCGTGCAGGATGCTCCCGCCCTGCACGGTCGCGCCCTGTGCGGTTTCTGCGATGTCGTCGGCGGCGAGGTAGAGCGTCCATGCTGGCGTGGCCTCACCGTAGGCCGCGCGGATGCCGGCGATGATCGCTCCTTTGTCGGTGCGGGCGTAGCGGTAGCCGCTGGGGTTCTGTGCGTCGATCGTCCAGCCGAACAGCGCGCTGTAGAACTGGACGGAGGCATCCTCGTCGGGTGTTTGGAGGTCGATGAGCGCGGGAGTGCCGGGTCCGATGTTGGTCATGTGCTGCTTCTTTCTACTGTTGGTCGGTGGCGCGCAGGTAGGCGTGGCCGCGTTCGGATAGTTCGTAGCCGACCCGCAGGCTGCGGGTCAGGCCGTGTTCTTTGAGAGTGCGGATACGTCTTTTGAGCGATTCCTTTCCGACCGTCAGGCCGTCGGTGAGCGCGCCCGCGGTGATGCCGGGCTTAAGTTGGATGCGCGCAAGAGTGGTGCGTGCCCAAGGAGTTCGAGCGTCGAGTCGGTCAAGGAGTGCGTCGATGCCCGTGATGTCTTCAGCAGTGAGGTTCGGATGGGCGGCGAGCTCGTCTCGTACGTCTGCCGCGACCCAGGAGAGTCCGATGCGGAAGACCGGATCGTGGTCGCGGCTGCGGAAGGTGGCTGTCAGGTCGTCCAGCGTGGCGTAACCGGCCTGGCGTGCGTCGGCGTCACTGAGTCCGGCGGGTGCAACGGGCTTGATCGTCTCGACTCGCACGAGTCCTGCGACGGTGCGGAATTCCGTACCGGGCTTCACCCGCGGCTGCTTCCAGCGCCGGTAGGCCACGGTGACCTTGCCCGCTGCAACCGCATGGGCGATGCGCTCGGTGAGGATCATGCGCCCGCCCGGCGAGGACAACTCGACACCCGCAGCGTCATGCGTCGGCCCCCAGGACGAAGGCGAGCTGCGCGAGCACGACGTCGCGGTAGTCCATGTCGTCTGATCCACGGTACCCGAGCACGACTGGGTAGAGCAGTCCGTCCATCGTTGCTACGACCACGTCGACGATCACCGAAGTCTCGAATCGCGGCGTGAACGAGCCGCCGTCGACGCCTCGACGCACCGCATCGGTGAAGGGCTCCCGATACTGCTCGGCAAGAGCGGCGGCATGTTTATGCAGTTCGGAGTCATGCGCGGCGGCGGTCCAGAACTCCATCAGCATCCGCCACGTCGCGACGCTCGTGGAAAGCCCTCGATCGACCAGCGCGACCATCTTCTGCCACGGGTCATCGAACCTTGCGGCGAGCTCATGCAGAGCCGCCACTTCGCCAGAGGTGGCACCTGCCAGCGCCTCGATCAGCATGTCCTCACGCGAACCGAAGTAGCCCTGAAGCGTGCTGACGGCAACCCCCGACGCTTCCGCCACGTCGATGAACCGCGTGCCCGCGAATCCACGATCCGCCAACACCTCCACCACCTGCCCGAGAACCACGGCGCGCCGCGCACCGCCGGCGCGCCTTATGCGACCTGAACCTGCTCTGCTCATACCGGTACCGTATCACGATACGGTACCGGTATGAGCAGAGGTATGCAGCCCGCTCCGGCCACTCAGGAGGGAGGAGACTCATGCCGCGTGAAATCGGGTCTTCTCTTACGGCGGGAGCTCGCCCGGAAGGACAGCACGCGGCCTCATCGCCCGGATTATCATCCGAGCGCGTCCGTGTCGATGCTGGGCCTGTCAGTGCGCTCCGTGCACAAGCCGTGAGCGCGGTCGGCCCCACCCGCTCCGCGCGGATGAAGCTCGTCTACGTCGTAGGAGGCAGCACGAAGATCACGTACGACGCAGGTTCACCGTCGATGCTTCAAGAGGACATCGCGCTTCTTCCCGCAGAGCGCGTTTACATCGGATCGCCACTCGCCTTCGTTGGGACGATTGCTGTGTACGTCGACCCGCAGTTTGCCCTCGACCAACTCCGTTGGCTCCCGAGCGCAGGATCGTTTTTCAAGGAGCTTTTCTCTGCCACGGAACCCCCGGCAACTCGCCGTTATACCCGATCGTTGGGGTCTGCTGAAGGTTCGGTTGAGTCCATGACCGCATGATTCCCGGCTGGGGGTCGTGCTGGAAGGATGGCAATCGTGCCGAAGATCTATTCCGATGAGTTCAAGCGGGACGCGGTGGCGATGGTCGCTGCGGGCTCGTTGCAGAAGAAGGTGTGCAGGGACCTCGGGATCTCGAAGACCGCGCTGCAGACATGGGTTCGCGATGACCGGTTCCGCTCACATGGGATGATCCCGTCGACCGATCCGGACGAGCGTCGCGAGATGACGGCGGCGCTGCGGCGGATCCGGGAGCTGGAGATGGAGAATGAGGTGCTCCGGCGGGCTGCGGCGTATCTGTCTCAGGCGCATATCCTGCCCCCAAAATGACGCTTCTATGCCTGATGTCAAGTCATACGGGTCTGGAGCTCGCGGAAGAGTGCTCTGACGACGTAGCGCTTGAGGCAGCGTCGGACCTCGCGTGCGGTGCGTCCTTCGGCACGGCGCCGGGCAACATACGTGCGAGTGGTGGTGTCGTAGCTCATGCGAGTTCGAACGATGACATCAACAGCGCGATTGAGTTGTCGGTCTCCTGAGCGCGAGAGGCGGTGCCGGGTGCTGTTCCCCGAAGATGCGGGCAACGGTGCAATGCCGCCTAGCGCCGCGAAGGCGGCTTCTGAGCGGATGCGTCCGTGGTGTGAGTATGCCGTGACGAGTATGGCTCCGGTGACGGGGCCGACTCCGGGCAGTTCCTGAAGTCCCGGGGCGAGGCGCTCGGTAAGGTCAGCGAGTTGTTTGTGATTCACGTTGAGCGCGGCGCTTTGCTCCAGAATCGTTGCGGCGAGACGCTTGGCCTCGGCCCGTAGCACCCGCACCGGTTCTGCATCACGAGGGATGCGCCATGCTGCGATGGTCTTGATCTGGGCATCGGTGAGGGGCTTGCGTGCGTCGAGGCCGAGGTCGACGCTGCGGGCGAGAGCATTGAGAGCATTGCGGTTAGCGGTGCGCTGCTGGTCGATCAGCGACCGTGCGGTGAGCAGGACTCGCAAGGCCGCGCGGTCACCGGGCTGGCGTGGTTGCGCAAGCTTGTCGACGTCGCGACCAAGTAGCGATCGAGCAGCGGCTTCAGCATCGATTGCGTCAGACTTTCCGGTATGAGCATGCGATGCGCGTGATGCAGGTCGGACTTCGGCAACCTCGATCCCGGTCTCGGTCAGCACGGCCGTGATGCTTGCGCCGTAGGATGAGGTGCCCTCAACACCGGCGAGGACGCTCGTGCCGTGGGCGCGTCGAGCGATCCAACTGACTGCGCGGGCGTTGCCGGCCGCTGACGTCGGGAACGTCGCGGTATCGATGAGTGCGCCAGTGCGCGCATGGATAAGGCAGTAGGTGTGCGTGCGAGCATGCGTGTCGATGCCGACGACGTGCTCGAACTGTTCGGCAACAAGGACCACGAGAACCTCCAAGTAGTGAATGCGGACAGGCGCCGGCTCGTAGGGTCGCGAAGAGTCACATCTGTAATGAGTCACACACCCGACTGCACGACACTGAGAGCATTTCGCTGCAACGCACCAGCTTTGCCTCCTTCGAACCCGGTGCCGCACGGTTCGACATGATCGCCCTTGTCGCGACACTCCACCACATGGAACTCCAGCCCACGCTCGAGCAAGCCGCAGCACTGCTTCGCCCCGGAGGGCACCTGATGGTCGTCGGTCTCGCAGCGAACCACACCCCGTCCGACTGGATCCTCTCGGCCGCTGCCCTTCTATTCGTGAGGATCGGATCGCTCCTCCACCGGGAGACGGCCGACGTTGGAGTCCCCACCACGGAACCACGCGAGAACCTCGCGGTAATCCGACATGTGAGCAGGAAAGTCCTTCCTGGACGAAAGCTCCGTCGTGGGCTCTACTACCGATACTTGCTCACCTGGGAGAAACCGAAAGAGGCCATAGGCTCCGTACCCCAATAAACGGCGTTTCGAAATGCATCTCCGGGGGCCTTCAATCGTTGATTGCCGATCGTGTGTGGGAGAAAGCTGGCACTGGAAATCAGCGAAGCGCAGGCACCTCGGGGGAGCTCGGACTCGGCCCGCTGGGACTGACTCTCGCCTGGCGTCGACGCTGGGGCTGTGTGGGCTCGGTTTCGTCGGTATGGCCCGTACCTGCTGGGTGACCCTGTTCGTCGCACACGAAGGCGGACAGGCCCCGAACAGCAAGGAGCCCCCGCCATGCCTGACCCCATACCGTCGCCCGCCCCGCGCCTGGCCGAAATTCCCGCGCCCGTCTTCGCCGATGAGCGGGCGACGCTCTACCTCGGTGACACCGTTGAGCTTCTCCCGCTCCTGCCCGAGGCCAGCATCGACGCCCTGGTGACCGACCCGCCGTATGGGCTGAGCTTCAACGGGCAAGCCTGGGACGACGCTTCCGGGTTCCGCGAGTCCCTCCCGCACATCGACATGACTGGGATGAGTGCGCCGGAGGTATTCGAGACCTGGTGCACGGCCTGGGCTGCAGGAGCATTGCACGCACTCAAGCCGGGCGCGTATGTTGCAGCATTCGGTGGTGCACGCACCTGGCATCGCATGGTGCGCGGGATCGAGAATGCAGGGTTCGAGATCCGCGACCAGATCGCATGGTTGCACACAACCGGGATGCCCAAGAGCTTGGACCTCTCGCACACGATCGACAAGCACCACGGCATGCAGCGCGCCGACCGGGTCGTGCAGGCCACGGATCACGACGGGGTGCTCGGCGCAACGCGCACTGTACTGTCGAAAGGCACACCGGTCACCGAGGACGCGACACGGTGGGAAGGGTGGGGCACGGCATTGCGGCCTGCGTTCGAGCCGATCATCATCGCCCGCAAACCACCCGAAGGAAGCGTCGTCCGAAACGTCCTCAGTCACGGTGTCGGCGGGCTCAACATCGACGGCGCCGGGTTCGCTGACGGCCGGTGGCCGACGAACGTCGCATTCGATGCCAGTCAAGCGGATGCGTTGGATGTGTTGACGGGGACATGGCAAGGCGAGTCGCTATCGAGGAAGTTCCCGATCTTCCGCTTCGACCGAAAGCCCTCCGCCGCTGAGCGTCCTCGGGCATTCGGGGTGTCGCACTCAACGGTAAAACCACTGGCGCTGATGCGCTGGCTGGTCACGCTCGTCACCCCACCGCGTGGCATGGTGCTGGAGCCATTTGCCGGATCCGGCACCACGGTGGAGGCCGCAGCTGGAGCGGGGTTTTGTGTGGTCGCGGTAGAGAAGGAAGCAGCGTACGTGCCTCTGGTCCGCTCCCGTCTGGACAGGTCTTCTCGAGCGTGACCGTTGAGTGCCTACCGGGGACCGCCAGCAGCGGTTTGGGGCATAGCTGTCCGCCACGGAGGCATAACGTCGAGTCCGCCGGCCCCTTGCTGAGAGTGTGAGTGTTCCGTGGTGTTGTTTGGCGATGGCATCGACCGAAGCGCCCTCGGTCTGATGCCGCTTCCTTTGGGACTCCGCACCGCGCAGCGTCGGCAGGTCAGCGCCACAGGATCGGTGACTGGTACCGATGTCCTGAAACTGTCGTACTCGTCGCCACCGGCGTCAGCGTTGACGGGTGCCACGAGGTTCTCGGCTGCCAGTCGACGGTGTGGCGTGATGAGTGTTCTGGATGTCGTCGTCGAGTACGCGGCCGATGTTCCATACGACCACCGTGAGTCCGAGTGCGGACAGCACTCCGGCGCCGAGTATGACTGGGACGAATCCGAAGGTGCCCGCGAGTGCGAGGCCGGAGCCGCCGGAGATGACCATGAGGAGTGACGTGATGGTGGTGAAGAGGGTGAAGTCGGTGCCTGCGCTTTCGGGGCGGGTGAGGTCCATCGAGATCGTGTAGATGATCGCGAAGGCGGCTGCGAATGCGGCGTTCGACAGTGCCACGACCAGCAGCACGAGCCATGGCCAGGTCGCACCGAGTGCGATCGGCAGGGTGCCGAAGGTGGCGAGCACCTGTAGTCCGCCCAGCCACAGTAGTGCGGGTCGTCTGCCGATCCGGGCGATGTATACGCCGGCGAGGATGCCGGCTGCGACGCCGGTGAGACTGCCGCCGATCACGACGTACAGGCCGATCGTGGCCTCGTCCCAGCCGTCGGTGACGAGCATGGGGCGTACGAGGTTATAGGCGATGGTGAAGCCCGCACTGTACGCGGGGATGAGTGCGAGACTCCACCATCGCACGCGCCGATCGCCGAAGAACTGGCCGATCGTGCGTAGCGTGACGCGGGGTGCCGGCACGTCGCGTTCATCGGCCTCCTCGCGCCAGCGGAGGACGAAGGGCAACGCGACGAGCGTGCATGCGGCGAGGCAGAGCGCGGCGATCTGCCATCCCGCCGCCTGGTAGACGACGAGTACGACGCCACCGCCGACGACCTGTGCCACTGACGATCCCGCCGATTGGAAGCCGTTGCCCAGGCCGCGCTCGTCTGGCCGAAGGAGTCTTGTCGCGGCGGCGTCGGCGGCGACGTCTTGGGTGGCGGCGACGACGAAGATCACCGCGAACAGCGCGAGCAGGGTCGTGAACTGGGTGGCCGGGTCGAACAGGGCGAGCGAGGCGCATCCTATGGCGAGCAGCGACTGCGTGAGGAGGAGCCAGCCGCGATAGTGTCCGAGCCGTCGTGACCCGAACCGGTCGACGACCGGCGCCCACAGGAACTTGAGCGTGAGTAGTGTTGCGATGCCCGCTGCGGCCCCGATGAGCGCGAGTGGCACGCCACGGGCCTGCGCGATGGTCAGGAACGCGTAGGTGAAGAAGCCCAGGCTCAGGTTCTGGGTGCAGTAGAGCGCGGCGACGAGTGCGAGCCTCCCGCGACGGGACTGGCCACCGGGAATCGGGGGGCGGCTGGTGGTCATGATGCTCCTTGCTGGGCGGCGAGATCCGCGTAGGCCGGGCAGTCGCCCAGCAGTTTGGTGTGGGCGCCGATGCCGGCGATGCGGCCGTGTTCGACCACGACGATGCGGTCAGCGGCGGCGATGGTGGTCAGGCGGTGCGCGATGACGAGCACGGTGCGGCCGGCCACGAGCGAGGACAGTGCTCGCTGGATGCGGTCTTCGGTGCCGGGGTCGACTGCGGCGACGGCCTCATCGAGGATGAGCACCGGCGCGTCCTTCAGCAGGGCTCGGGCGATCGCGAGCCGTTGGCGTTGTCCGCCGGACAGGTCGGTGCCGCCGTCGTGCAGCACGGTGTCGAGGCCGTGGGGCAGCGCCCGGACGACGTCGTCGCACTGCGCGGCCTCGAGCGCGGCCCACAGCTCGTCATCGGTGGCGTACGGGTGTCCGAGTGCGAGGTTGTGGCGCACGGTGTCGTCGAAGAGGTAGACGTCCTGGTGCACGACCGCCACCTGTGCCATGACGCGGTCGCTGCCGAGTTCGGTGACCGGTACGCCGCCGAGCAGCACGTGCCCCGATGGGACGTCCCACAGTCGTGCGGCCAGGTGGGCGATGGTCGACTTGCCCGAGCCCGACGGTCCGACGAGTGCGGTGATCTGCCCAGGCTCGGCTCGGAACGATACACCCGTGAGGGCCGGTTGCGATGCGCCGTCGTATGTGAAGGAGACGTCGCGGAACTCGACCGACCCGTCGGCGGGCTCCGCGGAAAGTTCGGGCTCACTGAGCACGGGAGCGTCCCAGATCTCGCCGATCTTGGCGGCGATCTGCTGCTGGTTGCGCCGGTAGCCGGCGAGCATCATGAGCTCTTGGATGGGCTGGTAGATCGTCAGCGACAGGAACAGGAAGGCCAGCAGGGTGACGGCAGGCACCGCCCCAGTGGCGTACAGACCTGCCCCGACGACGATGAGCACCACTTGCCCGGACTCCACCGCGATCGAGCCGAGCGCCGTCGCGGGCGTGGCCCGTACCGACATGGCCGTGCTGGCGGCGGAGAGCCGTGAGATCGCGGTGTCATAGCGGGCTGCCATCGCCGACCCAGGGTTCCCACGCAGCACAGCGGCGCCGCGGGCCTGGTCGAGCAGTGCGACGGTGGCCTCCTGTCTCGCGGCGTAGAGGTCGGCGAAGGCCCGGTGGTGGATGCGATCGCTCCACACTGTCAGCAGCCAGAACAACGGCAGGCCGATGAGCGCCGCGAGGGCGAGCCGCCAGTCGATGACGAGCAGGATGATCATCGCGTAGACGGGTTGCACGAGCCCGCCGACGATCTGCTGCGGGACGTTCTGGAAGTCGATCATCGCCGTGTCGTTGCCGACGAGCGTGGCGATCCTGCCGTTGTCGACGCGACCGAAGAACCCCAGCGGAACCCGCCGGAGACGTTCGAGCACCGACAGCTGCAGATCGGCCTTGGAGCGGGCCGACAACCGCCACACCAGCGCGTTGGACCAGACGGAGGCGAGCAGGCGCAATACCAGCATGCCGGCGAGCAGCGCCGTGACGGTCCAGACCAGTGACGCGTCGAGGCCGCCGGCCCATCCCTCGCCGATGGCGGCCATGACGATCACGAAGACCGCGATGAGCGGCGCCCCGCGCACGAGCGATTCCGCGATGAGTCGCACGAACCCGCGGCGCCACAGCGTCTGCCAGCTCCGCCCGTACAGGGCCCGCCACTGCCTGGCGAAGCCGAGCCCGCCGATGTGCGCTCGCACGACGGAACGCGCAGCCTGCCCCCACTCGTCCGCGGCGCTGTCCGGGAGGTTCTCGGCGACATTCGTAGCGGGTGCCGGCGCGGGTACCGGTGCGGTCGATGCCTCGAGCCGCCAGCCCGCGGCGTCCCGGTAGGAGTGCCAGAGCTCCCGATACGGGGTACACGTCTCGAGCAACCCCTCGTGGTCGCCGGTCGCGGCGACTACACCCTGGTCGAGATAGGCGATCTGGGCGCTGTGCTGGATGGTGGAGAGCCGGTGGGCGATCGCGATCACGGTACGTCCCGCTATGACTTCATCGAGAGCCTCGAGTGTGTTGCGTTCGGTGGTGGCGTCCAGCGATGCGGTGATCTCGTCGAGCACGAGGATGCGCGCGTCCTTGAGGATCGCCCGGGCGATGGCGATGCGCTGCCGTTCACCGCCGGACAGCACCCCGCCGCCGGCGGGCAGCTCGGTCGCCCACCCCTGGAACAGTGCGGCAGCGACGTCGCCGAGCTGGGCGCGTTCCGCGGCGGCGATCGACTCGGCATCGGTCGCGTCCGGTCTGGCGATGCGGATGTTCTCCAGCAGCGACGCGGCGAAGACATACTCGTCCTGCTGGATGAACGCCACGAGCCCCGCGAGCGACTCTGAGGGGATCTGCCGCACGTCGACCCCGCCGATGCGTACCGCACCGGAATCGACGTCGGAGAATCGCGCCACGAGCCTGGCGAGCGTCGATTTACCGCTGCCGGTCCGGCCGACGAGCGCGAGTGTCTCCCCTTCCCGTGCGGTCAGGCTGATGCCGTCGAGCACCGGCGCGTCCTCGCGGTAGGCGAACCGCACATCGTCGAACTCCACGTCGAAACGCTCGGGGACGACGGGCTCGGCCGGTGCGGGCAGCGGGTCCTCGGCGAGGATCTCGGTGATCGTCCCCGCCGCCAGCTGGATCCTGACGAGGATCGTCGCCAGCGTGCCGACGAGGCCCATGACGGGCGTGAGATACCCGAGCGCCAGCAGCAGGAACAGCACGAGCGTCGCCAGATCCAGCTCACCGGAGGTGAAGCGCAGACCCGCGACGGGGATGAGCAGCGCGACCGTGAGCCCCGTGGCCACGGTCATCGCCGCCACCAGCCACTTCACCGGCCCGGCTGTCGCCGCCGTCTGCAGACGCGCGGCCTCGATGACGGCTGCGCGTGCCTGGTCGTAGCCGGTGTCCGGCCGCAGGTACCCGCGGATGACCTTGATGCCCTGCAGATACCCCATGACGGCCCGGCTGAGCGTGGTCGAGTGCTCGGCGAGAGCGGCGTTGTTGCGCTGCGCGAGCCTCATACCGACCGCGGAGACGACGACGAGCAGCACGAGCGAGGCGAGTGCCACGAGCGCGAGCCTCCAGTCGACGACGAACAATGCGATTGTCGTCGCCACAGGCACCGCCGCAGCGGCGGCGCCGTCGGGAACGCCATGCGCGAGCGCCTCCTCGAGCTGCTCGACGTCGTCGTGCAGCACCTTCTTCAGCTCACCCGTCGACCTCGCCTGCACCCGCCCGAGCGGCAGCACCTGCAGCTTCGCAGCGATGGCACGCCGCAGGTCGCCGAGGATCCGGTACGCGGCGACATGCCCGACGTGGGTGGACAGGCCGTTCGCGATCGCGCGCACGACGAGCGCGACCGCCGTCCACCACGCGATCCAGCCGACCGCTGCGATATCGGCCGACGGTCCGGCGAACAAAGTCACCGTCACCGCATACACCGCGAGATACGGCGCCAGCGAGCACCCGGTACCGACGACGGCGAGCACGGCAGAGGCCACAAGCCCGAGCCGGTGCCCGGCCACGATCGCACCGAGGGTGGTGGGTTCCGCACCGGGCCGGGCACCTGCCTCGCCAGCTCCAGACATCAGGGCATTAGCTCGAGTAAGGGTCACCTAAGTGAGGCTAGCAGCAGCAAGCGCGAAAATCAATAGCCATGTATTTACTGTTCTCGCCAAGCTAGGATCGTGGTGTGTCCACTGAGCGCCGTAGCGACCGGGGGAGAGGGCGCCCCCGTCAGGGTGACATCGTCCTGAGTCGCGACCTCATCGTCGAGACCGCGCTCGCGATCGCAGGTGCAGAAGGCTTCGCCGCGCTCTCCATGCACAGACTCGCTCGCCAGCTCGACGTGACCCCGAGAGCGCTCTACAACCATGTCGCAGACCGGCAGGAAGTGATCGATCTCGCCGCCGCGCGCATGCTGCAGCACACGCCCATGCCGGCCTTCGACCACCCGGATTGGCGCGACGCGCTCCGCGATGCCTACGACAAAGCCCGCCAGGCCTACCGGGCCTACCCGCGCGCCACCCTGATCTCACTGGACGAGACCGTCAGTGCCACGTCGGTCGACCCGCACCGGGTGATCCTTGCCGAACGCCTCCTACAGTTCTTGGTCGACCTCGGGTTGACACTGCCCCAGGCGCTCGTGATACGCAGCGGGTTCCTCTTCGACGTGTTCGCCTTCACGCTGCTGATCGACTACCGCTACGACCGCGGCGACGACGAACTGCGCCGGATGATGAGCCAACCAGTGCCCGAAGCCTGGCTGGACTCCCTCCCCGACGTCGTTGCACCACGGTCACGAGAAGCGTCCGACCTTGACCCCCGCACCAGCGATGAGATGTTCGCCGAGACCATCGCCATGCGAATCGCCACCATCGAGCACCTGCTCGAATGAACCAGGCGCTGCGCCATGTGCCGCAAGCACCCGGGTAGCCCAGCTGTCGACCCCGTCCTTCGGTGTCGATGACGCCGTCCCTTGATTTCGGTAGTCTACTCTCATAATCTGTTGAGGTGAGCCTTACCTCAGAAAGTGGTGGCCGTGCGGCAGGTCGCGCGCGTCGGCCGGGGCGTCCACCCACGATCGATGCGGCGGCCATCGGCGGCGCGGTCGTGACGGTCGGTTTCCGGGAGGTGACGTTCGCTGCGGTGGCGGACCGGCTGGGTGTCGGGCAGGCGACGGTGTATCGGCACGCGGCCAATCGTGACGAGCTGGTGCGTCTCGGGTTGGAAGAGGCGGTGTCTGGTTTCGCCTGGCCGGATCTTACAGGCCGGTGGGACTCATTGTTGCGGCGATGGGCGGTGGCGTCCTGGCGGGCGTGGGAAAAGCATCCCGGTGCGGTGTTCGCGATCTCGCGTGGAGTGATCCCGCCATCGATAGTGGGACTCGCCGACCGGATAGGCGGAGCGCTCGTGGAGCGGGGGTTCATCGCCGCGGATGCCGTGCTCGCCGTCGACCTCGTCTTCGACCTCGCGGCGGACAACCGTCGCGGTGTCGAGGCGCTCGACACCGCGACGGTTGTCCGCCGCGAGACGGCCGCTCGAGGCGGAGTGGAACACGGATGGCGCACAGCCCCTGTGTCACCGGGACCGGAAGGGCAGCACGAGGTGCGGGCGGAGATGGTGCGGGCGATCCGGGTGGAACCGGTCGAGTGGTTCGAACGGAAACTGGGCGTCGTCCTCGCGGGCATCGCACAGGAACTCGCACCCCGACAGGAGGAAACGCCATGACGACCGTTGAGCAGTCTCCGGCGCACACGAGCACGGCCGCATCGTTCAACGCGGAACCAACCTGGCTGCCGGCGGCCCGCTATACCGGCTTCTGGGCCGAACACAGCCGCGCTGCCGGATGGCGCCTCGAACCCACCGCCACACCACACGGACAGGAATCACACTGATGGCCAACTGGCAGCGCGGCGTGATGCGCCTGATGCGCATTCCCAACCACGCGGTCACCGTCACCGTGATCCACGACTACACCCCGTGCTACCGGCGCATCACCTTCACCGCGCCAGACCTCGTCAACCAGCTGGAGGTGTTCCCCACGCTCTGGCTACGCCTGTGGGTGCCGCACCCTGCGAAAGGCGAGGGGCACCTCAGCCAGCGCGGATACACCTTCGTCGACATCCGGCCAGACGAGGGCACGTTCGCTCTCGACTTCATCCTGCACGAACAACCCGGCCCCGCCGGAGACTGGGCAAAGAACGCCGCCATCGGCCAGAGGCTCGACGTCGCACTGACCCCAGCCAGAATCAGCCTGCCCGAGAAAGCAACCGAGGTCATCCTCGCCGGCGACACCACCGCCCTGCCCGCGATCAACACCTGGATCGACGCCATCCCCACCCACCTGCCCGTATCAGTGGCGATCGAAGACGATCACGACGACCTCGCCGGCCTGCCCTGTGCAGCGCGAGAGAACGTGACCTGGACCTGGGTGGGGCCAGAGGCGACGCGCGGTGCCGCGCTCGCGGCGCATCTGACGGGTTCCGAGCACGCCCGGCCGGGCCTGTACGCGTGGGCGGCGGGAGAGAAGACCCTGATCAAACATGTCCGTTCGGTGTTCCGCGACCACCTCCAGCTGGACCGGTCCTCGCAGTTCACCCAGTTCTACTGGATCCACGGCAAAGCCACCGGCTGACCCCGACTCTCCACTCGTCCACCCCCGCTCTTGGAAAGCCCAGGTCATGAACCGTTCTCCGTCCACCGTGCCCGTGCCGGTCCAGCACTCGCCGCAGATCCCGCTCGTCCTGTCTGCGGTGCTGATCGTGTTCCTGGGGCAGATGACCCTCAACCCGGTCATCGCCCCGCTCGCCCGCGAGGTCGGATTGGCCGAATGGCAGGTCGGGGTGACCATCAGCACCGCCGCGATCATGGTCGTCACCACCAGCCAGCTGTGGGGACGCCGCTCCCAGTCCTGGGGACGCAAACCTGTCCTCGTCGGCGCGCTCACCCTCGCCGCCGTCTCGATGATCCTGTTCACGATCGTCGCGCAGCTCGGGATGACCGGCCTGATCGGCGGGACCGTGCTGTTCGTGTTGTTCGTGCTGCTGCGCGGCATCGCGTTCGGCACCGCGATCGCGGCCGTCCCTCCGACCGCGCAGGCCTACATCGCCGACGTCACCATCGACGAACGCACCCGTGTGAAAGGGATGGCCGGCGTCGGCGCCGTGCAAGGCATCGCGATGGTCGGCGGCGCCATCATTGGCGGAGCGCTGTCCGCGTTCGGTCTGATGACCTCCCTCGCGGCCGTTCCTGTCCTTCTCATCGCCGGGCTGAGCATCGTCGGATTCCGGTTGCGCCGCGAGCCGCGCACCACACTCATCGACGACCCCGCCCGGATCCGCCCCACCGACCCGCGCGTCTGGCCGTTCCTGCTGGCCGGGTTCGGCATGTTCACCGCCCTCGGGTTCATCCAGGTCATCACCGGATTCATCGTCCAGGACCGCCTCGGCCTCGACGCCTCCGCCACCGGACTGGTCACCGGCGCAGCGCTCCTGGCCGCCGGCGTCGGCATGGTCCTCGCTCAAGCCGTCATCGTCCCGCGCCTGGGATGGGGACCACCCGCGCTGTTGCGCACCGGCAGCGCCACCGCCCTGATCGGGTTCGTCGTCTTGATCCCCGACCTGGGCATGGCCTCGATCCTCGCCGCGATGCTGCTGATCGGTCTCGGGCTCGGCATCGCCATGCCCGGCTACACCGCAGGGCCCTCCCTGCTCATGGAACGCCACGAACAAGGCGGACTGGCCGGACTCATCGGCGCCACCAACGGCCTCACCTTCGTCATCGCACCCACCGCCGGCACTGCCCTCTACAGCGCCTGGACACCCCTGCCCGTGATCGTCGCCGCCATCATTATGGCCACCGTCACCACCTTCGTCCTCACTCACCCGCGCTTCACACGACCCTCACGGCCGAACCATCCCGACGAGAGCTCGGCACCATCGCGGTAACAGGCCCCGCCGGTGCCTGCCGCCATGGCTGCCGAGTCCAGGTCAGACGCCACTCGTTCCTCGGTGCGCGCGGGCCGCACTGATGAACGACGGGGCTGATCGAAACGAATGCTGACCGGTTCATCACGAAGATCGATCCTGCGACCGCGGAGTTCGCCGGTGAGAAGCAGCTCGCGGACGCCCCTACGCTGGTGCCGCCTCCCGGTGCCGGGTGAGGGTTCCTACCGCGAGGAGCAGTCCGCCGCAGGCGGTGATGATGATCCACCCGGGGAGGCTTGCTGCGGCGAATCGGTCGGGTGATACGCCCGCGATGAGGGTTCCGGCGAGGGCGATGCCGATCGCGGTGCCCAGTTGCCGGGCGGTGGAGGCGGTGCCTCCGGCGACTCCGGCGCGTTCGGGTGGCAGGCCGCTGACGGCGGTATTCGTGATAGGCGCGTTCGCGAACCCGATACCGGTGCCGATCAACAGGTACGCCATGAGCAGCGCGGGCACGTTCATCCCGCCGGTGAGGGTGATGAGGCAGAGTCCGCCGGCCAGGATGAGCGTGCCGGCGAGCAGCAGCGGGAGCTGGGGGCCGGTTCTGCCGACCAGGAATCCGGACACGGGTGCGAAGACGGTCGCGCCGAAGGCCATCGGCAGGGTCGCGGCTCCTGCCGCGAGAGGTGCCCACCCCTGCGCGTCTTGGAGGAACAGGGTGGTCATCAGCAGGGTCATGCTGAACGCGACGAACACCGCGACGGCCCCGAGGATCGCCCCGGTGAAACTGGGCACCCGGAACAGGCCGGGATCGATGAGCGGCTCGCGCCGCCGCGACTCCACCCAGACGAACACCCAGACCAGCACCGCCAGCACCCCGAAGCCGGCGAGCACGACCGGAGAGGTCCAGCCGAGTCCGGGCGCTTCGATCAGCAACGCCACGGCAAGCCCCAGCACGACGATGAGAAGGAGCTGCCCCGGAAGATCGATACGGCGGATGCGTCGCCCACGCGATTCCGGCACCAGGGCGGCGACGAGCACGAGCGCGAGGAGGACGACGGGGGCGTTGACCCAGAACACGGCCCGCCAGTCGAACGCGGTGATCAGCGCACCCCCCACCACCGGGCCTGCGGCCATGCTCAGCCCGAACATCGCTCCCCACACCCCGATCGCCTGGGCGCGCTCTTTCGGGTCGGGCATCGCATTGACCACGATCGCGAGCGCCACCGGGGAGAGCATCGACGCCCCGATCCCCTGGAGCGCCCGGCCGGCGATCAGGACCGGGAGGTCCCCGGCTGCCGCGCACAGCAGCGACGCTGCCCCGAAGACCACGAGCCCGGTCTGGAAGACCCGGCGTCGCCCGAACCGGTCGGCCAGCGCACCGGAGGTGATCAACAGGCTCGCGAACACGACCGTGTACGCATCGACCACCCACGACAAGCTGCCCGGCTCCGCACCCAGGCCCGCACCGATGTGCGAGAGCCCGACCGTCACGATCGTGGCGTCCAGCCCTACCAGGAACAACGCCGACGCGCAGATCACCAACACCAGCCACCGGCGCCGCACGCTCAAACCGGGAGCTTCGTCCACGATGGTCTCAACCACAGCAGCACCACGCCCTTCACTCTGGTGACGAATTTGTCTTCGTCGATCCTCCAGCGGCGCGAGCACTACCCCCTAGTAGGTTTGCGGAATCTGCAAAACTAGGAGAGTGGAAACGACTCCCGGTGCGGATGTTGCCGCGATCCTCGACGCGATCGGGCCGCGCCTGCGCGCGCTCCGGCAGTCCCGAGAACTGACACTCGCCGAGGCGGCGGACGCCTCGGGACTGTCCATCAGTATCCTGTCGCGGGTGGAGACCGGTCGCCGTCAACCCACACTCGACGTGCTCATACCGCTCGCACGCACCTACCAGGTGGCACTGGATCAACTCGTCGCCGCACCGGCAACGGGCGACCCGAGAGTGCACCTGGAGCCCCATCGTCATTCCCGCGGTGGCATCGTCGTGCCCCTGACCCGCTACCCGACACGGGTGCAGGCGTTCAAACACGTCGTCGGACCACGCACACCCCACCTCGTCTCACACGAGGGCCACGCCTGGCTCTACGTCCTCGCCGGCACACTCCGACTGATCGTGGGCGACGACGAACTCGAGCTGCATCCGGGAGAGACCGCGGAGTTCGACGCCGCCGTGCCGCACTGGTTCGGCCCTGCAAACGACACCGCCGCAGAGATCTTGCACCTGTTCGGCCCCCACGGCCACCGCGCCATCTCCCGACTCGACCACCAAGAAGCATGACCGCAACGCCCCAAGCCGACACGATGGGGATAGGAGCTCTCGCCCCTGTCCGTGGCCGCGGGGTCTGTCCGTTGAATGGTGTGTGAGGTCCGGCGGTTTTCATGAGTGGCTTCTCGAACCGTGCGGAGACGGTGATCGCCGACGCGTTCAGCGTGGGCGTCTGTCTCCATGTTCCCGGTGGATACCGGGCGGGGCCAGCGCCGGGTCGTGGTTCTGCCCCTGAACGGGGCGCTGATCGGGTGGGACGGCCTCCGGATCAGTACCGCTCAGGGCCAAGTGGTGGATACCACCTGCAATTTCTGACCCTAGCAATGGAGTCGCCGTTTTAAAGGCCTACGGCGGCGCGGGTCTTTGCCCAGGGCCCCGCGTGCGGGGGAGGGGGGCGTCCGGCTGTGTTGGGCGTCGAGGCAGCATTGCTCCCGCGGAAGACCTGGCCCGCGACGGCGCTATTCCCTCGCCGCGGCGTCTGTGGATCGGAGAGTAGCGTCGAGGCCAGCGATCGTGGTGTCTACGGCGAAGCGGTAGTAGTCCCAGCGCATGAGGGCGGCGTTCTCCCCGCCTTCTGCGAACGGCCGGATGAACTCTTGGCCCATCGCGCGGACTTCGGCGGATGCGGTGGGGATCTGGCGGAACTCGGCCATCATCGTGGCGTGGTCCCGCGGGCCGTCCCCCTCGTGCTGGAGGCGGTCGTCGCTCATCGACACCGTGAGCATGGCGTTGTTGAGCAGTAGTGCGTAGGCGAGGTCCGCACGGCTCCCGAAGCCGGCGCGATGCAGGATTGCCATACCGGCCTCGAGAACGGGCAGCGCTGCGGGCAGCGTCGGTCCATGCATGAGCATCCATTTGGCCGAGCCTGGATACTCCGCGGCACGAGGACCGGCTGAGTACAGGAGCGCGCGGAACCATTCCTGCCAGGGCAAGCTCGCGTCCGGCGGTTCGACCTGGCCGAGCATGCGCTCGACGACTTGGCGGCAGAGCAAGTCCTTTCCGCCGACGTGGTGGTAGATCACCGAGGCAGCGACGCCGAGACGGCCGGCGAGGTCGCGAATCGACCAGCTCATCAGGTGCGACTCGCGCGTCAGCTCGACCGCGGCGTCGATTACCCGCTCGGGGGTGAGACCGACATGGAACCGTGCGGGGTCCGTCATGGTCACCGTTGCTCCTTGACTAGCCAACCTATTGAGGTAAGCCTTGCCTTACCTATAGTCTCTATGAGATTAGAACACTGTTCATACTAGTATGTGATAATCGTTCTCAATAGCGCGATGGAAGGGACACGATGAGCGTGGCACAGAGCGAGGCAATTTCGGCAGAGGGTTCGTTCTTCGTGCCGGTGCGGGGCAGTCTGGCGGGGATCATCGTGCTGGCGGTCCTTGGCGCGGCCAGCAGCGTGGTGCCGTTCATAGCGATCGTCGAGTTGGCTCGCGTGCTGCTCCCGGCGATCGACGGGGCGCCGGTCGATGCGGGTCGGGTCTGGGTGATCGTGGTCGTCGCCGTGATCGCGCTGGTTGTGAGCGTCGGTGCGGCGTTTGTGTCCGGCCTGGTCGGTCATTTCGCGGATGCCGAATTGCAGCACTCGTTGCGCCGGAGGATCGTCCGCCACCTGCAGCGGCTTTCACTGGGCTGGTTTGATCGGCGCAGCTCGGGTTCGGTGCGCAAGCTGGTGGAGAACGACGTCGTAGCGTTGCACCAGCTTGTCGCGCACTCGATCCAGGACGTCCTGACCGCGATCACGGTGCCGCTTCTCAGCCTGGTCTATCTCTTCGTTGTGGACTGGCGGATGGCGCTTGCGGCGCTCGTGCCGCTCGTGTTGATCTTCCTCCTGTACCCGTTGATGATGCGGGGAGCCGGTGAGAAGTACGTGCAGTACGACCAGGCGACGCAGGCCCTGTCCGGCGCGACCGTCGAGTTCGTGCAGGGCATCGCCGTGGTCAAGCGGTTCGGGCAGGTCGGGCGCAGCCATCGCCGCTATCGTGATGCGACGGGGGAGTACTCGAGGTTCGTCGGTGAGTGGACCCGTGAGACGGCTGTCCTCTTCACGGTTGTGGAACTGCTCGCCTCGCCGATCGTCGTGCTCGCCTGGCTGCTGACCGCCGCGGTCTGGCTCGTCGCGAACGGCGGAGCCGCCCCGGTCGATGTGCTCCCGGGCCTCCTCCTCGGGCTCGGGCTCACCGCACCGCTGATGAAGCTTGGGGCTTCGGGGCAGTTCCTGCGCAACGCGACGAAGGCGCAGCAGTCGCTCGGCGCGTTCTTCGCCCTCCCTTCCGTCGCCCAATCGGACTCTCCGCAGACGCCGAAGGGCGGTTCTGTCGACTTCCAGCATGCGTCGTTCAGCTACGACGGCGAGCAGCGCGTGCTCCACGAGATCGCGGCGTCCTGCTCTCCTGGCACCGTGACGGCCCTCGTCGGCGCGTCGGGGTCGGGGAAGTCGACGCTGGCGAAGCTCGTTCCCCGCTTCTACGACGTGGATGCCGGTGCGGTTGAGATCGGCGGAGCGGACGTGCGTCAGATAGCGTCGGGCGAGCTGTACCGTCAGGTCGCTTTCGTGTTCCAGGATGTGCAGCTGCTGCGCGCGAGCCTACGCGACAACATCCGTCTCACCCGGCCCGACGCGACCGACGCCGAAGTCGAGGACGCTGCCCGCGCGGCCCAGATCCACGACCGCATCCTGCGATTCGAGCGGGGCTACGACGCCGTGGTGGGCGAGGATGCGAACCTCTCCGGCGGTGAGGCCCAACGGGTCACGATCGCCCGCGCGCTGCTAGCCGATGCGCCGGTCCTCGTGCTCGACGAGGCGACCGCGTTCGCCGACCCCGACTCGGAGGCGGCGATCCAGAAGGCGCTCAGCATCCTCGCCGCCGACCGTACCGTGCTCGTGATCGCCCATCGTCTGCACACGATCGTCGCAGCCGATCAGATTCTCGTGCTCGACGGCGGCCGCATCATCGAGCGGGGCACGCATCCCGAGCTCGTCGCAAGCGGGGACCGGTTCGCGAAGATGTGGGCCGACTACCAGGCCAACCATGCCCGCTCTCTACCGGAAGGAGCGGGCGCATGATGATCGGTCGTCTGCTGCACTACTGCTCGCCCCGCGCCCGGCGTCTGGTGATCGCGGAGTTGAGCTTCGTCGTGGTCGCCGCGGTGCTGCAGGGCATCGCGTTCCTGCTGCTCGTGCCGCTGCTGCGCTCGCTGTTCGTCGGCGACCTCGACGCCTCCTGGGGATGGCTTATCGCCGTCGGCGGGACGGCCGCGGGCTATGTCGCCGCTTCCTGGTTCGCATCCCAGATCGGGATGGAAGCATCGACCGCGGTGCTCGACTCGCTGCTGGAGCGGCTCGGCGATAGCGTGGTGTCGCTGCCGGTGGCCTGGTTCTCCACCGACCGGACCGGACTGATCACGGGCCTGGCGACGCAGGGCGCGATGTTCGTTTCGACCATGCCCTACGCGATCCTGCGGCAGATCCTCGCCGGGTTCATCGCCCCTGGCACCGTCCTGGTCGGCATGTACTTCTTCGACTGGCGGCTCGCTCTGGCGATGACGGTGATGGTGCCGATCATCGTGATCGGCTACCGCTGGCTCAGTCGACGCATCGGCCGCGGCGACAAGGCCCACTCGGTCGCGGTCGCCGAAGCCTCCAACCGGGTCGTCGAGTTCGCCCGCGCCCAGCCCGCCCTCCGCACCGCAGGCGAAGGCTCGATCGCCGATCGGCTCGTCGACCAGGCGCTGGAAGACCAGCATAACCAGTACCGGGGTCTGCTGATGACCGGGGGCTCGGCTATCGCTCTGTTCGCGGGACTCGTCCAGCTATCGGTCACGGTGCTGTTGATCGTCGGCGCGTTCCTCGCCATCGGCGGAACCGTCGACATCGCGATCCTGATCGCGCTCCTCGTGCTCGGGGTGCGGTTCAACGAGCCGATCGTCGCCGCGGGCGACCTCGGCGGCGGCGTCGCCGTGGCGAAGACCACGATCGACCGGCTCGACGAGCTCGCCGCCGTCCCCAGACTGCCCGAGCCCGAGCATCCGGCGACGCCTACCGACTTCGGCATCGAGTTCCAGGGTGTCACCTTCGGCTACGGCGGTGACCCCGTACTGCGAGATCTGTCCTTCACCGCCCCAGCCGGAGGGATGACCGCGATCGTCGGCCCGTCCGGCTCCGGTAAGACCACGATCACCAAGCTCATCGCGCGCTTCTACGACCCGGAGGTGGGGACGGTGCTCATCGGCGGTGTGCCCGTGCCTGAGCTAGGCACGGACGTGATCGAACGCGCTGTGGCCCCGGTCTTCCAGGATGTCTACCTGTTCGACGACACGATCCTTAACAACGTCTGGATCGGCAATCCCGACCTGTCCCGCGAGGAGGTGATCGCCGCCGCCACACGCGCCCGAGTCGATGAGATCGTCGCACGCCTCCCCAGCGGATGGGACGCGCGCGTCGGGGAGGGTGGCTCGAACCTGTCCGGCGGGGAACGCCAGCGGGTCTCGATCGCCCGAGCTCTCCTCAAGGACGCACCCGTCGTGCTGCTCGACGAGGCCACCAGCGCGCTCGACATCGGCAACGAGATCGTCGTCGGCGAGGCCATTGACAATATCCGGGCCGACCGCACGCTCGTCGTCGTCGCCCACCGACTGCAGACCATCATGACCTCCGACCGGATCATCATGCTCGACGGCGAGGGCGGCATCCGCGAGTCCGGCAGCCACGCCGAACTGCTCGCGGCGGGCGGCGCCTATGCCCGGTACTGGCGCGAGCGCGTCGAGGCCGCGGGCTGGAAGCTCACCCACCACGACTGAACCACCCGAGCACAGGAAGGAACACCCCATGTCCGACACCACCGCCCCACACCGGACCGCCGCAGCCACGGCTGAACGCCAGCCCTTCTCGCTGACGTTCAAGGCCCGCGATTTCCTCAACGTCGCGATCTTCGCCGTGATCTACATCGTGGTGATCTTCGCCGTCGCAATGCTCGGCATCATCAGCCCGCTCGTGATGGTCGTCACCCTGCCCCTCGCCCCGCTGGTCGCTGGCATCCCCTACATGCTGTTCCTCAGCCGCGTGCGACACGGCGGCATGGTCACCCTCTTCGGGATCGTCTTCGGCCTCGCCTCGATGGGATGGGGACACCCGTGGCAGAGCGCCCTCGTCATCGTCGCCTTTTCCCTGATCGGCGAGCTCGTGATGTACGCCGGACAGTACCGCTCCAAGTGGGCCGCGATCTGGACCTACACGACCTTCTCGGCATGGATGATCGGTCCCTGGATTCCGTTCTTCCTGGACCCCGCCGCATACATCTCGCAGCAGGCCAGCCAGTCGATGGGCAGCGAGTACGCGACGCAGATGGAAGCGGTCCTGACCGGGCCAGTCGTGCTCGGCGTGTGGGTCGCCGGGATTGTCTTCGGCTTCCTGGGGGGCCTGCTCGGAGCCGCGGTGCTGCGCAAGCACTTCGTGAAGGCGGGACTCGCATGACCGACACAGCTCTGCCGCCCGGGTCAGCCCGGCCTCGACTCTCGTTGCGGTTCAGCGCGCGCGACCTGGTGAACGTCGCGATGTTCGCCGTCCTGATGATCGTCGTCACCTACGCGATCGGGATGCTCGGCATCGTCTCACCTCTGGTCTGGCTCGCGGTCGTGCCCGTGTCGGTGCTCGTGAACGGGATCGTGTTCATGCTGTTCGTCACGCGGGTCAGGCACGCGGGGATGGTGACGCTGCTCGGCGTCGTGGTCGCGCTGTTCTACCTGCTGACCGGCAATACGGTCTTCAGCTCGATCGGGATCATCGTGCTCGCGGTCCTCGCAGAGGTCGTGCTCTGGGGCGGGGGTTATCGTTCGCGATGGGCGGCGATCTGGGCGTACACGATCTTCGCCCTGAGCTTCTTCACCCCGTTCCTGCCGCTCGTCTTCGATCGCGAAGGCTACCTGACCAGTCCGAGCTTCACCAGGATGGGCGACGAGTACGTCGCCGGCGCCGATGCGCTGACCACGCTGCCCGTGCTCGGCGTCCTGGCGGTCGCGGTCGCCGTCGCCGGGTTCCTCGGCGGCCTGCTCGGCTCCGCCGTTCTGCGCAAGCACTTTGTCCGCGCCGGCCTTGCCTGACCTCGCCGCCACCGTCGGCACCGCCCGCCGCGGTGTTGCTGGGCGACGGGGGCTCGACCCACGCAGCAAGATCCTGCTCGTGCTGCTCGTCAGTCTCGCCGTGATGAGTCCCGGTGGGCTGGTGTTCGTGCCGGCAAGCATCGTGCTGGCCACCGTGCTCGCGGTGACGGAGCGCGCCTGGTCACGTGCCCTGCTCGTCCCTGTCGCGGCGGTCGTCATGTACGTGCTCGGCTGGGTTCTGCCGCTGGTCTGGGCGAACCCCGTTGTGACCGTCGTTGCCATCGGCTGCGGGTACCTCATCCGCTTCATCGCCGCGTTCGGCGTCGGCGCCCACCTCATCGCCACCACCTCGCCGACCCAGCTCAGCGCTGCGCTGAGGGCCTGGCATGTGCCCCGAGCGATCTCCGTCACGCTCGCCGTGATGCTCCGGTTCTTCCCGGTTGTCGCCGCGGAATCCGCCGCGGTCCTCGATGCCATGCGCCTGCGCGGACTGGCGGGCACGATGGACCTTGCCCGGCATCCGATCCTCGGTATCGAACGCTTCACCGTCCCGATGATCGCCGCGAGCCTGCGCGCCAGCGAGGACCTCTCCGCCTCGGCGATCCTGCGCGGGCTCGGCTCACGCCGCGTCCCCGTCTCCCTCGATCCACCCCGGTTGGGCTGGCTCGACCTTGTGCTGCTCCTCGCATTGACCGTTCTCGCGGCCGCGAGCCTGCTCCTGCCGAACCCCCTCACGATGGTGATCGCATGATCGAGATAGCGGGCGTTTCCTGGACCTATCCGCACGCGGAAGCCCCGGCGCTGCGCGACCTCGACCTGCGGATCGCACCCGGTGAGTTCGTCGTGCTGTGCGGGGCGTCGGGCTCCGGCAAGTCGACGGCTTTGCGGCTAATGAACGGCCTCGTGCCACAGTTCCACGATGATGGGATCCTCAGCGGGACCGTCACTGTCGAGGGGATGGTCACCACCGACGTCGAGCTCGATGCCCTCGGCCTCGTCACCGGCACCGTGCTCCAGCACCCACGACGCCAGTTCTTCACCGACAACGCCCGCGAGGAGACAGCCTTCGCGATGGAGAACTTCGGCTTCCCCCGCGACGAGATCCGAGCGTGCGTCGAGGCGACCATCGCCGACCTCGCGGAGCGGGTTCCGATCGAACAGCGCCTGCAGCACCTCTCCGGCGGGCAGCAACAGCAAGTCGCGATCGCCGCCGCCGCCGCCCACGACCCGCGCATCCTGCTGCTCGATGAACCCAGCTCCAACCTCTCCGCCGACGCCGTGCACCGGCTCACCGCGACCCTCGCCGAGCTCAAAGCCCAGGGCGTCACGATCGTCATCGCCGAGCACCGAGTGCGCTACCTGCAGGACCTGATCGACCGGGTCGTGGTCATGCGCGACGGCGCCGTCGACATCGAATGGACCGCCGCGCAGTTCCGCGCCGTCCCCGACGAACTGCTCGCCAAGGAGGGACTCCGCGGGGAGGTCCGCTTACCCGAGCTGCCTGTCCTGCCCGCGGCCGGCCGCAGCGCGGTCGAGCCGACGCAGGTAGGGAACGCTCCGAGCGGGACGCTGCTGTTGGCCGGCATTCGCTGCCAGCTCGGTGGACGCATGGTTCTCGACCTCGAGCGCGTCTCCTTCGCAGCCGGAGAGGTGACCGCGATCCGCGGCGTCAACGGCGCGGGAAAATCCACCCTCGCACGCATCATCTCCGGCCTGCAGAAATCCGCCAGCACCATTCGGCTCGACGGGAGAGTGCTGAACAGGCGCGCGAGACAGCGCGTGAGTACCATCGTGATGCAGGACGTGCAACGTCAGCTGTTCACCGACAGCGTGCAGGCGGAGATCGACCTCGCCGCGGTAGACGCCCCGACCGCTCCCGACCCGGCCGCCGTACTCGCCGCACTCGACCTCGACCATCTGGCCGAGCGGCACCCGCTGTCGCTGTCCGGCGGACAGCAGCAGCGCCTCGTCGTCGCGGGCGTCCGCGTCGCTGGCCGCCGCATCGTGATCTTCGACGAACCCAGCTCGGGCGTCGACCGCCGTCACCTCCAGTCGATCTGCGATCAAATCCGCCAGGTCGCCACCGCCGGGGCGGTGGTGCTGCTCATCAGTCACGACGACGACCTGCTCGCCCTGGCCGCCGACCGGCAGCTCACCTTGACCCCACCCGCCTCGGAACGGCAGCTCGCGTCCGTCCATGCTGGCAGGAACCGATGAAGGAGGCAGCATGATCGAGCCCATCCGGACACCCGCGCCCGAGACGACCGCGCCTCGCCCGCAAATCCCGCTGCTGCTCGCGGCGGTGCTGCTCATCTACCTCGGGCCGATGACCCTCAACCCGAGCATCGCGCCGCTGTCACGCGAGGTCGGGCTCGCCGAATGGCAGATCGGAGTCACCAAGCAGAAAGACTTGGAATGGGCTCTTCCCCGACCTCTGCGACGATTGCCCACCAGGTGACGGATCATCGTGCATGGGATCACACGGATATCACGTGAGGAGAGCTTGCAGGCTGCCCGTTTCCCGCTGTTGGTGCGGCATGCAGTCCATTCCACTGCGACCGGTCGCATCGCGCATGATGTGACGAAGGTGATGCTGGTCAACTCCGGCTCCACGACGCTCAGACATGAGACCGGAGAGCTCGTGCTGCATCAAGGCGATGTTGTCCTCTTGCCTTCTGGACAGTGGTACGCGGGCGAACCCGCTGGTCTGGTCGTCACCACAACTGCGTATATCGACACCGAGTACCTTCAGCAGCAGATGCGCTGGATCCCAGATCTCGGTGGGACTGCTCTATGGACGCCCGCGGATAATTGCTCATTCCCGCCCCTGGTGATCGAGCTACCCGCAGCGACCCTGCCCCATCTGGACGCTACGTTTCGGACGCTGCTTGATGGGCAGATGCGTGTTGAGCCGTCGTTCCACAGACTCGCCCATGTCGCGGAATTCCTGGACGTTCTGGCCCGGCACAACGGCTCCCGTACCCCTGAACACGCGGTGCTGCGCCGGGCTATAACACTGCTGCTGGAACGGCTCGAAGAGCCGTGGAGCATCTCAACTCTCGCAGAAGCGGTGTCCATGTCCACCTCACAGATTTCCCGGCTGTTCCGGGAACATCTGGGCATGGGCCCGGCTGAGTTCCTTCGCAAGGAACGGGCGAGACGGATGGCCGGACTTCTCCTAACCAGCAGCGATCCGGTAGAGGCGGTCGCGCAGCGCGTGGGATGGGCGCAGGCGAGCCACGCGTCACGCGCTTTCCGCCACACCCACGGCGTATCCCCACTGCAGTACCGGCGGACTCACCGCCCCCAGACACATCCATGACGTCGCCGCTTCGCACATTGTTCCTCCAAGCCGTGGATTCACTCGTCGGTGGCGGTTCCTACCTGACAAGTGCGCAAACCGCGCGGAGCTCCTGTCACGGAAGGAACCTGATGGATGCCGAACCAACCCCACGAAGCATCGATGCGCTCAATCACCGATGCGAGTTCGAGCCCACGGGCGCCTCTCAGTTTCTCGGGGTGATCGTCTGGACCGATGACCCGGAGGTGGAGCCGACGGTGATCGTGGACCGGAGCCCAGTCGCGTTGGCGCGGACGGTCGCGGTCACGATCCACGAGATGCTCGAAGACTCCGAAGCGTATACCGGGGCGACGGAGTTCCTTCAGTCGAATCCACCACCGCAGGACTGGGTACTGCCCGAGGAGGTGGATGCCTGGATGGAAGTGTTGCGGGAGGCTACGCCGTACCCGGCGTACTCGTTCCACCGGGTACCTACGACTGGTGGTGCGGACGGAACGAACCACACGGTCGTGAACCGGTACCTGCAGCACGCTCGGCAGGAACGCGAAGAGGCCCTCGCCCCGGACCCGTCACCGAGTACCGTCGCTGGCCGGTCGGCTGGACGTCACCTCGGACGCTGAACCGGATCCGTGGTTGACGTATCGCCGCATCTTCTTGACGGATCGACGCGACATCACCAGCACGCCTCGATCTCGACGAGTTCCTGTGCGTACCTCTGGAACAGCACCGCCTGCGACACCTGAGCGTTTGTGCTGTGCGTCTTCCGCCTATCCGACTGTGAATGGAGTTTTTGATCATGTCCGACATCACGATCCCGCCGTTGGGGTATTCGCCTGAGCCGCCCCGCCCACATCGGGTGGTGGTTGAGTTCGATGTCCTCGCCCGCTCCCAGGCTGAGGCCGACCACATGGTTGGCGAGGTGCTGATCGAGGATCTCGCTGGTCCTCCAGGCCAGCTCCGCCCTGACGGCGACCGGGTGTTCGGGGAGGACTTCGGCGATGACGTCCCGCACATCCGCTCCTGGGCTCCCGCACCCGCTCCCAGCCGTTCAGCGTCTGCATCGGTGGCGCCGTCGCTGGGGTGGGAGCCGTTCGAGGGGACGGGGATCCCGGAGATCGTGGCGGAGATGTTCCCACCTGAACCGGTCGCCAGCGACTTCCGATTCCCAGACGGCACGTCTGACTTCGATGGGTTTGAGGGAGCGCATGAGCAATGGCGTGACGAGTGTTTGTCGCTTGCGGTGCAGGCCTCCCGTCTCCCGGACACGTTGGAAAGGTTGGAGCGGACCGAACAGGTCCGCGACGGCCTTGTGGATCTGCTGGAGCGGGAGCAGCTTCCCGTGGAGCCGGTGAAGGATGACTATCTCGTCACGGTCGCTCCGTCGTTCGAGGGCGAGTATGAGGATCTGCGGTTCCGGTCCGACCACGGCCAGTGGCGGTCCGAGTTCACCGCGACCGCGCTGCGCCGCGAACACGCCCTGCAGGCACTGGTGGCGGAGGGTGGTCCGCGGACGGGGTTTCTTCCGGAGCGGTTTCATCGTGAGTGGGTGCCTTCGGATCTGATCGCCCTGCAGACCCTGCGGGTGCTCGTGGAGCGGGAGAAGGCCGGGGATGGCAAGGCGTTGCTGGACCGGGCGCAGCGGGAGGAACTGTCGGCGATGTTGTTCGCCGCCGACCCCGATGTGACCGTCCCTGACCCGGATGACCCTGTCGGTATGCCGATCTATGAGGGGCCTGCCTCGGAGGCGCATTCGTGGATCATCCCTGGCGTCTACGACGCCACCGGCATCGATGGCGAGGGCCAGTTCCGTCTCGTCGTGGGCCGGGTCCCGGTCGGCGATGAGGTGACGGCCTCAGCAGCGTTCCCACCCACCGAGCATGACAGTGCCGTGGTGAACAAGATCGCCCGCATCCTGGAGCAGGACACCGAACAGCACGACCCGGCGATGGTCCTCGATCGGATCAATACCGCGGTTCTCGCCACCGGCCGCACTGGTGCCGCTCCGGGGGACATTCGCCCGCCCGCGCAGGCGCTGACGTCCCTTGAACGTGGGGCGCTGCTGAGCGAGCTGCTCGCCGAACGGGAACAGCACCTGGACACCGACCCGGACGGGCCAGAACCACCGACGCCGGGCCGTGGTCCGGGTCGGAGCCTATAGCAGAAGGGCGACGCTGAACGGCGGAGGCGGGGGTGGGTGTGTTTGACGATTTGGCGCAGGTTCTTGACGAAACGGCGCATCTTGCCCGGGAACACTCGCGGTAAGCGCTGAGGTTCGGGTAGGGGTTGAGGTTCAAAGAGGGAATGCTCATGAGCGGAGATTCTGCAGGCAGCATGACTGCTGCCGCACCTTCCCGGTAACACCGCGCACGAGCCCCCAGCCCGTGCTGTGTCCCGAAGGAGATGCACATGTCGTTCGCCGACGCCACCACATGGTCGATGCCCGCCCGCCTTCCCGGCGCACTCGGGGCAGCGGCCGCCGTCTACGCCGCCGCGGGCATCCCGGTGTTCCCCTGTGCACCTGGTCAGAAGCATCCACTGACCGCGCATGGTTTCCAGGACGCCTCCACCGACCCTGCGCAGATCGACGCGTGGTGGCAACGGTACCCGACCGCGAATATCGGCATCCCCACCGGGACGGTGGTGGATGTTCTGGATCTGGATGTGCACGCCACCGGCACCGGCTATCCGATCCTCCGTGTCCTGCAGCGGGAGGGGCTGATTGGCGGATGGGAGCAAGCGGTCAGGTCCCCGTCGGGTGGCCTGCATCTGTATTACCCGTCCGATCCGGATCGGCAGCCGCGGTCGTGGTCGCGGGGGCGGGCGCATGTGGACTTCCGCGGTACTGGCGGCTACATCATTGCCCCGCCCTCCACTGTTACCACCGACCACGGGGACCGCCGCTACGAGATCATTGCCCGCGGACGCGTTCCTCGGCCCGTTGATGCGGACGGGGTTCGGGACCTTCTCACTCCGACCCCAGGACCGCGCCCGGCCACAGGTCCGATAGCCCGCCGGGAGACATCGGTGGAGCGACTCGCGGACTGGGTCGCCGGGCTTGCGGAAGGGAATCGGAACGCGGGATTGTTCTGGGCCGCGTGCCGTCTCGCTGAGGCCGGCCTGCCCGAACCCGACACCTTCGGGGTGCTCGAGCCCGCGGCGACCGCTGCCGGACTGGAGTCGCGGGAGATCGCAGCGACGATCCGCTCCGCACACCGCGCCGCCCGAATCGCTGTCGAGCCCGATGACCCCGTTTCGCAGGGTGCCCGTTCCTTGTCCGGGATCGGGAGGTAACTATGACCCGCCCGGCGAGCACGGTCCGCGTCCCTCGCGATCCTGACCTGAGCCCGGGCGAACAAGCACCCGACGGCCTGTTGCCCAGTGGCATGCAGCGGGGTGGGGTGTCGCGCCTGGTCGTCGTGCTTGCGGTGACGGGGACGATCTTGCTCGCTCTTGGCGCGTTCTGGCTGTCGTTTACGACTCTCCGCGACCTCGCGGTCCTTTCCGGGCTCCCCGCAGCACAGGCGTGGATATGGCCGCTGATCGTCGACGGTGTCATCTTGGAAGCCACGATCAGTGTCGTCGCCTTGCGGGATTCTGCCCGTCCTGCGCGGCGGTTCGCGTGGCTGCTGCTGGGCGCCGGCGCCGGAATGTCGGTGGCAGCGAACATCACGTACGCGGTCGTCGCGGCCGACACCCGCGTGCCCGCCCTGGTCGCGGCACTGGTCGCCTCCGTGCCGCCGCTGGTGCTGCTGGCGATGACGCATCTCACCGTCGAACTCACCCGCAACACCGCACCCGCTCCAGCTGGTCGAGAACCGAGGGCTCGTCCGCGGGTCCCTGCGGAGATCACGACGATCGCGACCTCCGGCGACCCGGACCGTTTCGAGCAGGGCGTGAGACTCGAGCCGCCGGACACGACAGTCGCGGCGCGACCGGAGACGAGGACCGGGGCACGGCCGGTGGCAGCTCGCGGAAGAGGCGAGCGACAGCGAGATGCCCATGCTCGGGCGCTCGCCCTCAATGCGGAGGGCGTGTCGAAGCGGCAGATCGCGGCCCAGCTCGGGGTGCATCCCACCACCGTCGGCCGGTGGCTGAACGCACCTGGCCGTCAACAGGACGGAGATCCACATGACTGACCCCACCACCCCAGGCCACCAGCACCTGGACCCGCCGCGCGTCACGGATCACGATCAGCAGACGGGCACGGGCGAGCACACTGACACGCCCTCCACACCGTCGACGCGCGGGGCGGCTGAGGAGGCGCGGGCGTCGGAGTTCGCCACCCACGGCGATCCCACCCTCACGCGAGATGGCACGGATCCGGTCGCAAAGCGCCCGGGCGTGCAGTGGGTACGACCCACCGATCTCGCTGCCCGAGCGGGCGGTGCCGTCCTGGACCGCGGTGCAGAGCTGAATCTTCGCTTGCGTGACGCGGTCCTCGACGGGGTCCGTGAAGGCCGCGCGCAGTTGCAGGAACGCCTGGCCCGCAGGCAGGAGCAACTTGACCCAGATCTGAACGGTCCGACGAGCGCCTCGGGGCGTGTGGTCGGGAGGACGGGGGTGAGCCGGTGACCGCTGCCTGTCCCGGCACCACCCGAGTGCCGCACGACACCCACACCCCCTAACTACTCATTCCGCCGCCCGGTTGCTCGCTGTCGCACCCGGCGGCACCGCACAGACTCGCACCCACCGGGCAGGTCTGCTGGTTCCATCACGCCTCCGCACGGCCCGTTTGCCTGCGCAGTGGGCGGTGGTCGGTGAGCCCAAGTCGGGGTTCATCCGGGTGGGGGTCGCACCTCTCTACCGACGGATCTCATCTCTTTCAGGAGTCGCTATGAACCACCACACACCCACCCCCGCGCCGACCGCGTCACTACCGCCAGATTTCACCACGAGCGAGGGGCTGCGCGGGCTGCTCATGGAGCTGAACGAGCACAACGCGTGGGCCACCAGCCCGGTCGCTGCTGAGCTCATGGTCTACGCGACGCGGAAGTATGCGCCGATCGCGAAGGCTTGGCGGCGTGATCCCGATGATGCGGCGTATGAGGCGTTCCTCGCGATGCGGCAACCCACGACGTTGCGTGCGGATGATCCGTGGGCGGTGATCACTCGTGCGGTCGCGCTCGGCATCGCGGCCGAGGTCAACGCCGACCGGAACATGACGTCGCAGGACAAGGCGCGGCGGCCGTCGAAGCGTCCGGCGGAGGAGCCGATGCGGGCTGGGCATTACGAGGAGTTCTTCTACGACGTCCACCCCCATGCCCACTCCTTCTACGCCCGAGACGACGGCGAAGGGGTGGACAGGTCGGTGGATCGGGTGATCCGCGCTACCTGTGTGTTCCTCGTCCTGACCGACTGGCCTGCACGCCCGGTCGAGCAGGCCGTGGACTACATCGCCCACCGCATCACCGGCCTGTCCTCCGGGACCTCGGCGTTGGAGATCGTCTCCCATGAGCGGCACATCGCGATCCGCCTCGGATACACCGCCACCGAATGGGCAGACCTGGTGCGCCTGGTTGTCGGGACGAAGACCAGGCGGCGTAAGAGCGGGGAGTACGGGCTGTTCGCGCGGGTCCTGCTCGGTGACGATGTCGCTGACCTTCTCCGCGACGAGACCCTCGTCGAGACCTCTCGCCGGATGGCTTCCGTACCTGACGGGCAAGAGGAGAACGGGGGCGTGTCGTGAGTCGGGGGCATTTGGTGTTGGAGCATGCGACGGATCAGATCATCGATGGTCACTCTTACCGGCGTGACCTTGGGGATCTGGAGGAGTTGACGGAGTCGATCCGTCGGTTCGGGTTGCTGTCGCCGATCGTGATCACCACCGGCAACGTCCTCATCTCCGGTAACCGTCGCCTCGCCGTCATGCGCGTCCTCGGGCACCGCACGGTCCCGGTGTGGGTCGTGCAGGGTGTCTCCGACAAGCTGTCCACCGTCCTGGCGATCCAGGACGAGAACACCCTTCATAAGATGCTCACCCCGATCGAACAGGCGGCGCTCTATGAGGAGCTCAAGCAGCTCTACACCGAAGAGAACGCCCGCAAGCAGGAGAGCACGCAGTTCGGTTCCCTCGCCCGCACCTCCGCCGCCGAGGACGGTGAAGGCGGGGAGGAGCGGGATGTTCGCGGGAGTGAACACGGTGGTGTTGATTCAACACCACCGCAACCGACGGGCGGCGCGGCTGGTGGGAAGACGCGTATCCAAGCCGCGAAAGCCGTGACCGGGCGGGACTCTCACTCGATGCTCGATCAGGTCGTGGAGCTCAAGCAGATCGCCGCATCCGACGGTGAGCATCCCGAGGTGCGGCAGGCCGCTGCCGAAGCGCTGCTCGAGTTGAACACGGATGGGAAGGTCAACGGCCGCTATCTGCGAGTGAAGCTCCTCCAAGTACTCAACACCCTGGACCGGTGGGCGGTCGACCTGGACGAGCCCGATGCGGTCCGGGAGGCGGCTGCGGCGGAGCTCGAGTTGGTGAAGGCGCAGGAGCATCCCAAGGATGCGATGAAGGAAGCAACGCGGGCGTTGGGGCGGGTGGGTCAGTTGCGGAAGGATGCCGCAGCTCTCGCGCCGCGGGAGGGGTGGACGGACGCGGACCCGTTGCTGCGGCAGAGACACGCCATCCGCAAATTCGTCGATCTGCTGCGCCGGGAGCACGGCTGGTGGGACCGCTACGATCCCGCCGACTTCGGGCGGTATGCCGACGCCGAGCAGTGGGAGCTCGTCGACACCTACATCACCGAAGCCGCAGCATTCCTCGACCAAGCCCGCACCGCCCGAATCGCAAGCGAGGACAACGCTGAGGCCGACGTTTGAGGACTCGTCCCGGGACGCGGATGAACTGGCGGAAGCCGCACGGGGGCTGGCGTATGCGACTCGGCAGATCGAGACCCCGGAAGACACCTATGACGTACTCGGGTCACTGCACCTGGCGCTGTCCCGGGTCCAGCAGGGGCTGCAGCAGTTCGCGGCCTGGCATCAGCGGCACGTCTCACTCGCTGCCACTGACGACGGTGACCGGGCTGCGGGTCGCGAGCACGCGGTCAAGGCCGGAGGCTGGTTGACGATCGCCGCAGCCTCCACAGAGCAAGTGGTCCAGCTCGTGATGAAAGCCCACAGTGAGAACGGGCGGATCGCCTGGCAGCCTGAGACCGCACCGACACGATCTGAGGACCTGGCTGAAGCACTCGCGGGACGGGAAGCAGCCCTCGACCCCGAACCCCCAGCATCACGCGGACACACCAGCGACGGCAGAGGCCTCACGCGCTGAGAGCGGAACGGCCAGCGGGCGGGAGGCGCACCTATCGGGTGACCCCGCCCGCCCTCTTGTTGAAAGGCCCCGCCTCATGTCCTCTCCTCGCCCCGACGGTCAGCGTCGTCGTCGCCGTCTGATCATCACCCTCACCGCGACCGGCCTCGTCATCGCGGTGCTCGCCGGGATCGGCATCTACGGCCTCATCACCGGGCCCCGAGGCAACACCGATGATCCCGGGGACCGCGCACCCGCGTCCACGGCACCGGTCGACCCCACCGACCCGAACGGACAGCCAGAACAGACTGAGCTGCCAGCCCTGCCCCGCACGAACAACTCCGAAGCCTACGTGCGTGCGGTCGCGGAGACGCTGTTCACCTGGGACACCTTCACGCTGCTGACTCCGGCGGACCACCGTGCGGTGTTGATCGAGGACGCCGACCCGTCCGGCACCGAGACCCCGGGACTGATCTCCGACCTTGACGGGTATTTCCCGTCGGCGTCGACGTGGCGGGATCTGGCCGAGTACCGCACCCGCCAGAGCATCACCATCGACCAGGTGTTCATCCCCGCGCAGTGGGAGGAAACCGTCGCCGCCTCGGGCGGGCAGATCACCGAGGGGACGGTGGCGTACACGGTCGAGGGCATCAGGCACCGGGACGGTGTCTGGTACGACGACCCCGTCACCAGCGAGCATGCGGTGGCGTTCACCGTGTTCGTGTCCTGTGAGCCGGTGTTCGACCGGTGCCATCTGCTGCGCCTGTCCGAACTCGACAACCCTCTCCGCTGACTGACGGGGATTGTGATGAAGAAGTTCCTTGCCGCCGTAGCCACCTTCCTGCTGCTGGCCCCGATGCTCGGGCTGGTCAGCATCGGGGTGCTGGTGAACCCGGCCGTCCTCAACCAGGGCAACTGCATCGCCAGCGGCGTGATCCTCGGCCCGATCCCCGACGAACTCGAGGTCACCATGAAGGACGGATACACCTTCACCCTCAACAAGCAGCAACTCACCCATGCCGGAACCATCATCACCACCGGCTCGGGCATTCCCGGTGTCGGGCGGGACGGAATCCTGATCGCGTTGATGGCGGCGCTCACCGAATCCACGCTCCGCCAACTCGCCAACACCGGCACCTACCCCGAGAGCGGCGACTACCCGAACGACGGCAACGGCAGTGACCACGACTCTCTCGGCCTGTTCCAGATGCGACCGCAAGCCGGGTGGGGCACCGTCGCCGAACTCATGGATACCACCTACCAGGCGCGAGCGTTCTACGGCGGACCCGACGGCCCCAACCACCCCTCACCCCGCGGACTGCTCGACATCCCCGGCTGGCAGCAGATGGACAAAGGCGAAGCCGCCCAAGCCGTCGAAGTCTCCGCGTACTCGGACCGGTACCAGAACTACGAGCCCGTCGCCGTGACGATCCTCGACACCCTCACCAGCAGCAGCAGCGGTGGGAACGGGGTGCCTGGGGATACGAACATCCCGGAGACGGGCAGGTTGGTGTTTCCGCTGCCGGAGGGCAGCTATGTGCATACGTCGTCGTTCGGGCCGCGGGTCCACCCGATCACCGGGGTGCCGAGTTTCCATGCCGGGACCGATTGGGCCGCCCCCGACGGCACCCCCATCTTCGCCCTCGCTGACGGCGTTGTCGTCTATGCGGGCATGGTCGACGGGTTCTCCGGGCAGATCACCCTCGAGCACACCATCGACGGGGAGAAGACCGCGACGAAGTACATCCACATGTGGGCGCACGGCATCCACGTCACCGCTGGCGACCGGGTCATTGCAGGCCAGCACATCGGCGACGTCGGTAGTAGCGGCCACTCCACCGGCCCGCACCTGCACTTCCAAGTCCACCCCGGCGGCGCAGACCAGCCCCCGGTCGATCCGGAGCCGTGGCTCGCCGAGCACGGCGTGGAAGGCATCGACGCGCCGGTCGGGGGCGGGCCGGGCTGCACCACCTGACCCGAGCTGAGGGAGGCCGGGCGGGGTGGGTGGCGCACCTGATGGGTGCCCGCCCGCCCCTTGTCTTGAGGAGAACCGCATGCCTACCACCGCCCTGACTACTGCGCTGCTGCCGGCCGAGAACGTCTACCCCGACCTGAGTGGTGTCGGAGGCCGCTCCACGCTCATCGAGATCGTCGGCGCGCTGCTGACGATTGTGCTGGTTGTCGCGGTGCTCATGCTCGTCGTCTCCGGGATCGTGTGGGCAGTGTCGTCCTCGGGCGGGAACCCGCAGACGTCCGCGAAAGGCAAGGTCGGGGTGTTCGTCGCCTTCGGAGCCGCGATCCTTGCCGGTGCTGGGGTGACGTGGATGAACTTCTTGTTGGGTCTCGGCGACACCCTCTGACTCCCGCACCCACCACCGCTTGCGGGAGCCAGAGGTGTGCCGGTTCAGGCGGGTTGGTCGTGGTTGTCGCCTGCGGTGAGCTGGCCGAGGAAGCTCCCCAGGACTGTGTGCAATCGTGTGGTGCTTTCCAGGGTCAGCTGGAGGCCTTGTCTGTCGTTGGCGATCGCGACCCACGTCTCCTGGGCGTTGACGTCTCGGAAGGCGACGATGTTGAGCTCATCGGCTTCGACATCGTCGGTCAGCAGCCTGCCGCATCCCGACGTTCTCGCCAGTCGTTGGATCACGGGGACAAGGCGGTAGTCGCTGTGGTGCCGTCTGCTGTCGACCAGATGCTGGGCGAGGTGGTCGCGATCGCACCACTGCGGGCAAGGCTCCGTCAACCACTCTGACCGCTTGCCGAACATAGACATGGACATGACCTCTCCTTTTCACCGGTGCGCACCGTGCGCTCGGGTGAAGAACGGCCAGCCCGACGCGGCATCGGAAAGCGAGCCGAATCGCACACAGAGAACACCAGGTGAGGGGGATGTCCCGGCAACGCACCTGTCCAGGTGACCCCGCACGACCGGGTACGGGGCGATCGCTTGTGAAGGAGCCCTCATGCTTGCCGTCCTCGACACCCTCACCACCATGACTGGTGTTCTCCCGGCGGAGATCGACGTCACACCCAACGACGCCGGGCTCCCCGGCATCAGCGCGCTGCGCACCATTGTCGGCGCAGTGATGACTATCGGGCTGATCCTGTCCGTCCTGGCCCTGATCGTCTCCGCCGTCGTCTGGGGGTTCGGCTCCAACTCCTCGAACCCGCATTTAGCTTCGCGGGGGAAGGTCGGGGTGCTGATCTCCTGCGGGGCGGCGATCATCACCGGCGCGAGCGTGACGCTGATCAACTTCTTCTGGAACGTCGGCCAGACCGTCTCCTAACGATCACCTCTACCTACGGAAGGGAGGGGTGTTGTGGCTGGTATCTGTGACGTCCCCATCATCAGCAACGTCTGCGACACGGTCGGCGAGGGTGCGGCGACTCTGATCAGCGCACCGTTCGACTGGCTCGCGTCCGCGATTGGTGCCGCCGCGTCCTGGCTGTTCCAGGGCGTGTGGGCACTGTTCGACTCGACCACCCTGGTCGACATCACCGGGGCCGGGTATATCGGCGTGTACAACCTGATCTTCGGGATCGCGATCTTCGTCATGCTGATCTTCTTCTGCCTCCAACTCATCACCGGCCTGATCCGCCGCGACCCCGGCTCCCTCTCCCGCGCAGCCCTCGGCCTCGCCAAGAGCGTGCTCGGCTCGTTCCTGGTCATCACGCTCACGGCGACACTGCTGGAGATCGTCGACCAGCTCTCGATCGGCATCATCCAAGCCACCGGGACAACGTTGGAAGAGATGGGCGGGAAGATCGGCGTCCTCGTGGCCGGGCTGACTGCGATCACCCTCACCGCCCCCGGTGCCGGGGCGATCATCACCATCTTCCTCAGTTTCTTGGCAATCTGCGCGGCAGCGATCGTCTGGTTCTCACTGCTGATCCGGAAGGCTCTGATCCTGGTGGCGGTCGTGATGGCACCGATCGCGTTGTCGGGAGCGTCGTGGGATGCGACGAAGGGGTGGTTCGGGAAGTGGGCGTCCTTCGTCCTCGCCCTGATCTTCTCCAAGCTCGTGATCGTGGTGGTGTTCCTGGTGGCGATCAACCAGGTCAACGCCCCGATCGACATGGATCTGTCTTCGATTGCGGATCCGATCGCGGGGATCGTGCTGATGTTCATCGCCGCGTTCGCCCCCTACATGGTCTACAAATTCATCTCCTTCGTCGGCTTCGACATGTACCACGTCATGAGCGCCGAGCAAGAGTCCAAGCAGGCCATGAACCGGCCCATGCCGCTGCCTGGGAAACCCGACGGCGGAGGGCCGCAGAAGATCCTCGACGGCGGTGGCGGTGGCGACAGCAAGAGCGGCGGTGGCGGTGGCGGTGGCGGGAATCCGCCGCCCCCTCCGGGTGGTGGGTCCAAGCCTCCGCCGGGCGGTGGGGGTGGTGCCGGAGCCGCAGGGAGCAGCGCGGGTGGTGGTGCGGCGGCAGGCACCAGCGGTGCCGCTGCCGGAGGCAGTGGCGCAGCAGCCGGTGGCAGTGGGGCGGCCGGTGCCGGGGCTGGTGCGGCCGCTGGACCGGTAGGGATCGCGGCCGTCGCCGGGGCGAAGATCGCCAAGGGCGCTGCGGAGGCCGGCCCCAAGGCCGGTGACGCGGTCGGTCGCGCGGCAGACGGCCACGCCGGTGCCGCCTCAGAGGGACAGACCGCGCCGCCGCCGGACCGGTCGACGCCACCGGCGCACCCGAGCATCCCACCGCAGAGTGGTCCGCCATCGAAGCCACCTGCTGCGGGCGTGGAGAAGCCGCCTGCCAAGCCGAACCACGGCGAGGCACCCCCTCCGCCGAAACCGACGCCGAAGACCTGACCGGAACGAGGGTCCGCATATCGGAGAGGAGGTGACACCCGTCGTCATTCGGGGCGGCGGCGCCGTGAACATCCGCCCTGGGGGACAGCCAGCGACCTGACCCCCGGGGTGCTCACGGGCCGCCGCCCGCTATGGTGCCCGTACCTGACCGGCGACCCCGATCACCCCGCCGCGTCAGGAGCACCCATGGCCAGCACTGCGTCCACCCGCACCGAGTTCGAGTTGTCAGCAGTGAAGTTCTCCCGCCTCACCAAGCGCGGGATCATCCTCGGCCTCTCCCTCCCACAAGTCATCGCCCTCTCCGTCGCGGTCTGCGTGTTCATCGCCTCCCTCTACACCGGTGGCCCTGCCGCCCTGTACACGTCTCCGATCTGGGGCACCGCCACCGCCCTCGCCTGGGTACCGATCGGCGGCCGGAAGCTCGTCGAATGGGTCCCCATCACCCTCCACTGGATCCTCCGTCAAGCCCTCCGCCAGATCGGATACCGGCGTCGGATCGTCAAGCCCCGCCCTGCGGGAACGCTCGCGCTGCCCGGGGATGCGGCACCGCTTCGCCAGTACGAGGACCCCGACACCGGTGCGGTCATGGTGCACGACCCGCACGCCCAGACGTTGACGGCGCTGGTGGAGGTGACACATCCCTCGTTCATCCTCCTCGACCCCGGCGAACAGGAACGCCGCGTCCACGCCTGGGGCCGCGTCCTGTCCACCGCCTGCCGGTCCACGAGGATCGCCCGCCTCCAAGTCCTCGAACGTACTGTGCCGGACTCTGGGTCGGGGCTCGCGCAGTGGTGGGCCGAACAGGGCAATGATGACGACTCCTGGGTCGCGAAGACCTACCGGGAACTCATCGACCGGGCAGGCCCCGCAGGCGAACGCCACATCTCCACCATCTCCCTGTCCCTGGATATGCGGGCAGCGTCCCGTGCGATCCGCACCGCGGGCGGCAGCCTCCGCGGTGCGGCGGTGGTCCTCAAGCAGGAGATGGAGACCCTCACGACCGCGCTGCGCACCGCAGACCTCAAACCCACCGACTGGTACACGCCCGGGCAGCTCGCGGTCATGCTTCGTTCCGCGTATGACCCCGCGATCGCCGCGACACTAGAGCGGTCCGGACAGATTGGGCACGACCTCGCCACAGCGGGCCCGGTCGCAGTGGAAGAGACCTGGGAGCAGTTGCGGTCCGACAGTGCACATCATGCGGTGTTGTGGATCAGCGAGTGGCCCCGCTCCCTCGTCTACCCAGGGTTCCTCGCACCCGTGCTCCTTAGCTCAGGGATCCGGCGGGCGTTCACTTTGCTGTGTGACCCGATCCGCAGTGATCAGGCCGCGCGGGATATTCGGAAGAAGAAGACCGAGTACATCTCTGATGCGGCTCAGCGGCAGAAGGTCGGGCAGATCGAAGACGCCACACAATCTGCCGAATACCAAGACGTCCTCCAACAAGAAGCCGACCTCACCAGCGGACACGGGGTCCTGCGCTACACCGGCCTCCTCGCCGTCTCCGCGACCACCGCGGACGAGCTCGAAGCCGCCGTGTCCGCGATCGAACAGGCCGCGATCCAGGCCTCGTGTGAGACGAAGCGGTTGGTCGGGCAGCAGGCGCAGGCGTTCGTCGCGGCGGCGTTGCCGCTGTGCCGGGGCATCTGAGGGTGGGGCGTACCTGACGGGTGTCACCGCGCATTCCCGTAGAAAGGCCACCGCTCATGGGACAGCACACCAGTCCGAAAAAGCTCTACTCCACCGTCCTCGTCGAAGACGGCACCGGCCGGAAGAAACGCAAGACCCGGGAGCGCGCCGCCCGCCAAGTCATCACCCGCGAGCACGCCGAGCAGCGACAGGCGGAGAAGGCGAAGCTCGCCGCAGAACGCGCCGAGGCACGCTCGACGAACTACCTCCCCAGGAGTGGCGAGCCGGGGCCTGCGGGGTTGCGTTCGTATCGGGGGTTTCGGGTGCCTGCGCATCAGGACACCTCGGCCGCGTTGCAGGGTGCGTACCCGTTTCTCGCCGAAGGAGGCCTCGGCTCCCAGGGCGTGTTCGTGGGGCAGGACATGTACTCCGGCGGATCCTTTGTGTACGACCCGTGGGTGCTCTACCAGCGCGGCATCATCACCGCCCCCAACCTCGTGCTCGCCGGCATCGTCGGCTCCGGGAAATCCTCCCTCGCCAAGAGCCTGTACACCCGCTCGATCCCGTTCGGACGCCGCGTCTACGTCCCCGGCGACCCCAAAGGCGAACACACCGCCGTCGCGGAAGCGGTGGGTGGGAAAGCGATCATCCTCGGCCACGGGTTACGCAACCGCTTGAACCCGCTCGACCAGGGCTACCGACCCGCAGGACTCACCGACGCGGAGTGGGCCTCCACCGTCGCCTCCCGCCGCCGCGACCTGATCGGAGCCCTCGCCGAAACCGTCCTCGAACGGTCGTTGTCACCGTTGGAGCACACGGTCATCGATGTCGCACTCCAAGCCGTCGTCGCCAGCAACGATGTGCCGATCCTGCCGATGGTCGTCGACCGCATCCTCACCTCCGACCCCACAGACGACGACCGCCTGGCCGAGGACGGCCGCATGGTCGGCCACGCCCTGCGACGCCTCGTCTCCGGCGACCTCCAAGGCCTCTTCGATGGCCCATCCACGGTGACGTTTGACCCGACGTTGCCGATGATCACCCTCGACCTGTCCCGCGTCGTCGAAAACTCCACCCTCATCTCGGTGCTGATGACGTGCTCGTCGGCGTGGATGGAATCCGCACTGCTGGACCCGAACGGCGGTCAACGCTGGGTCGTCTACGACGAAGCCTGGCGACTCATGTCACACCCGGCGCTGTTGAAGCGGATGGATGCGCACTGGCGGCTCGCCCGTCACTACGGGATCGCGAACCTGCTGATCTTCCACAAGCTCACCGACCTCGACAACGTCGGAGACCACGGCTCCGCCATGCGCGCCCTCGCCAACAGCCTTCTCGCCAATGCGGAGTCGCGGATCATCTACCGGCAAGAATCCGACCAGATTGGCACCACCGGCAAGACCCTCGGACTGACCGGCACCGAACAGAAACTCCTCCCTAGCCTCGGGACGGGGCAGGGGCTGTGGCGGATCAAAGAATCCTCATACGTGGTCCAGCACCAACTACATCCCGAAGAATATCGAGCTTTCGACACTCGTCAACGAATGTTGACAGATTCGCGGGAGTTCACGGCTCCTGAACCTTCTGGAGGCGTGTCATGAGCGTACGCGGACCCGCCCGAGACCACCAGGGTCCGGGTGGTTCGGGCGGTTTGTCAGACGAGGAGCTGGTGGGGAACATGATGGCGCTCGACGCGGGGCTGCACCGCATCGAGGACGCGTTCTCCGAGCATGTGCTGCTCGCGTATGAGGATCCTGTGACGTTCGGGGCGGGACACTTCGTGCTCTACCCACCTGAGGGCAGCTCGCCGCGGTTCGTGATCGAGGAGCAATACCCGCCCGGCGTGGACTGGTCTGATGATGACCGGGTCCCGACCTCGTGGGCTTGGACGGCGGAAGCACGACAGCGACAACCCGACGGCACCCACCCCTGGGTGTCCCTCGCAGAAGGCGAGATCGCCTCGGCAGACTACGCCGAGCTCCTGGATCTCGCGGAAGGGTGGGCGAAGACGGTCCACGACCTTGCGGTCCGGGAAGAAGCACTCACCCCGGAGCCGCTCACCAGCCCGGGAGAGATGCGGGCGGATCAGCAGCGCACCTTCCTGACATGACCCACAGAACCCTGTCCCTGCTGTCATGCATCGAGGCTGTCGCGTCCTGGGAGGTGACGGTATGACTCTGCGTCGCACCCGTCGCCAACGCCAGACGCGGTCCACGACACCCGGCATCGACCACCAGGAAGCTGCGGTGGTGGTTCCTGCGGTGCTGCCGCAGATCCTGCTCGAAGCCGTCAGCGCCGACACTCTGGTCGTGACCGTGAACGGTGACAGGCTCGCTGCGACCCCGATCCGTCGGGACGAGATCGCGACGACGGTCACCGGGCTCGTCGCCCGCCTCGGCTCACCGACACGGGTGGAGGTGCGAGAACTGGACGGCAGCGTGCACGCCGACATTCTCACCCCACCCACGCCGCAGCCGGATTCGCTGTTCGCGCCGCCGGAGACCGCGTCGTCCGGTGTGGTGGTGCCGCAGTTGTGGGAGTGCACCGGTGACGGGTTCGTGCCCGGTGAAGACGTCGCCGTCGCGCTCATCCTGCGCCACACCACCGCAGATCTCACGGGGACGGCACGCGCCCTGGTCGACCGTGACGAGCAGCCCGCCATCACCGGAGAGGTGATCCTGCTGGGCCGGATCTCTGGCACCACCTCGGTGCACCCCATCGACTGATCGCCCACTTGCCGCACCTGTCTCCTGACCCCGCCCTCCGCTGTCACGGGGTCGGGAAGGTGCGTTCACTGTGTCTGGTCCTGTGCAGGCGAAACCCGCTAACGACCTCGTCATCAACCTCGCCCTCGGAGCCCTCATCTCCGCCGCCGTGCTCACCGGGCTGCTCCGGGTCGCAGGATCCGTGGCCGCGTTCCTCACCGGCCTGCCCGAACCGTCAGGCGGCTTCACATCCGGGGTCGGTGTCCTCGCCACCCCCGCAGACCCGGGTGCCGCACTCGGCGCGGACGGCCTCAACCCGTTCCTGTACTGGACGGTCGTGGCCGTGGCCGTGGTCCTCGGGGTGCTCGGGGCAGCGGGGTTCTTCATGTTCCGTGCGATCCACCGCACCCGGTCGAAGACGGACCCGCACCGACTGGCGGGGACGGCGACCACGGCCGAGGTTGCACGGGTGGCGTCACCGAAGGCGCTGGTGAAGAAGGCCACCACGTTGCGTCCCTCGCTCACCGAGAAAGCACGCCCCGAAGAGGTGGGGTATCTCCTCGGTGCCGGGAAGGGCGGGCAGGTCTGGGCCACCGTCGAAGACAGCATTCTGCTGATCGGCCCGCCCAGGTCGGGGAAAGGCCTGCACGTGGTGATCAACGCGATCCTCGACGCCCCCGGCGCCGTCATCACCACCTCCACCCGGCCGGACAACCTCACTGCCACGCTGAAAGCACGGGACCAGAAAGGGAAAGTGGCGGTGTTCGATCCGCAGCAGCTCGCCCCCGGGCTGCCGGCGGGGATGCGATGGTCACCGGTGCGAGGCTGCCAGGACCCGCTCACGGCGATGATCCGCGCCAAAGGCCTTGCCACCGCCACCGGATTCGGCGGCGTCCAGGACGCCGGGTTCTGGGAAGGGAAGACCACCGCCGCGATCCAAGCCCTCTTACACGCTGCCGCCCTCGACGGACGTGATGCGAAGACCCTCTACCAGTGGGCGCTGAACCCCACCCTCGCCGCCGACGCCGTCCGCATCCTCTCCTCCCACCCCGGAGCCGCGGAAGGGTGGGCGGACTCGCTGGATGCGATGGTGCAGGCAGACCCCCGCACCAGAGACTCGATCTGGCAGGGCGTGTCCCTCGCTTTCGCCGCCCTCGCCGACCCCCGCGTCCTCGACGCCGTCTCACCACGACCAGGCGAGGAATTCGACCCGGAAGAGTTCCTCCTCGGCAACGGGACGCTGTACCTCCTCGCCACGGGTGCGGGGGCCGGGGCGTCGTCGGCGCTGGTGGCCGCGTTCATCGAAGACCTCGTCGAAACTGCCCGCAAGATCGCCGCCCGATCCCCAGGCGCCCGCATGGACCCGCCCCTGCTGCTGGCGTTGGACGAGGTCGGGAACCTCGCCCCCTTGCCCAGTCTGCCGACGTTGATGGCAGAAGGCGGTGGCACCGGCATCACCCCGCTACCAGTCCTGCAGTCCCTCGCACAAGCCAGGGAGAGGTGGGGCGAGAACCAGGCGAACGCGATCTGGGACGCCTCCATCGTGAAGATCATCCTCGGCGGAGCATCCAACAGCCGAGACCTCCAAGACCTGTCCACGTTGATCGGCGACCGGGACGAGACCACCAACTCCGTCACGACCGACGCCTATGGGGCGCACTCGAGCCAGCGGTCGATCCGGCGGGTGCCGATCCTCCCACCCGACATCCTCCGCACATTGCCGTTCGGGACCGGTGTCGTCATGCTCCGCACTGCTCGCCCCATCATCACGAACCTGCGCCCCTGGCCGTCCCGGACGGATGCGAAGCAGCTCCGGGCGGACCGGGGCGAGGTCGAGCAGGCCCTCCAGGGCGGTGCCCGGTAGCCGGGCCACGGTATCCGGGGTGCTGGTCGTACCTGTCTGGTGACCCCAGCATTTGCGGGGTGTGACCGAGAGGAGCGATATCTGATGACCATTCGCACGAAAGAGTCCCTGTCGGGGTTCGTCGCGTCCGACCCGGAACTGACCTTCACCAGCAAGGGCGATGCCCGCCTCTACGCCCGGATCGGGCAACCCCAGGCACGGTTCGAAGATGACGGAACGTTCACTCAACTGGAGCCGACGTTCACGGACCTGGTGATGTTCCGCAAGTCCGCCCAGCTCGCACATGAGCAGTTCCGTAAGGGCGACAACTTCCTCGCCGAAGGCGAGACCCGCACCTACACCGGCAGCGACGGCACCGAACGGGATCAGTTCGTCGCCTCCCGGATCGGACACGACAACAACATCACCCGCTACACCGTCGACCGCACCCCGCACGAGCGAGAGGCCCCGCAGCAGGAGACCCCGGTGCGTGAACAGATGCAGCAGGCCCTAGTCGAGCGGGAAGCGCAGCTCGACCCGGAGCCACCGGCCGCGACCGCGAGTACCGGCACCGTGCAGCGCGACGCGGTCGCCCGATAAGCCGCGGGTGCGGCGACCAGCCTCTCCACCACCTCCGTCTGGCCGCCGCACCCGCCTCCTTCACTTCGCCGCGACTTTCGCGGCTCTCCTTCTTCGCCTCGCCTTGTCCCGGGAGCTTTCTGATGAGTACCGACAACCCCACACCACCCGACCTGCCTGATCCCGATGACCCCGATCTGCCTGATGCGGATCCGACCGTGCAGGGGCCTGACTTCGACGGGATCGACCTGTCCGAGCTCCCCGCCGACGTCGCTGAGAAAGCAAGAGCGTTCGCGAAGCAGACGTTCGTAGCGGACCTGGCGAAATCACTCACCGCGGTGGCCCGTCCGATCAACTGGCGCACCCTCCCGCCCGCAGACCTGGAAGCGGAGCTCCTGGAGTTGAACGGGTGGGTGGACTGGCTCCGCCACACCTACGGCCTGCCCGCGCAGGTGGTGCCCCCGATGTGGCACCGCCACCCCGAGCTCCTCTGGGAGCTCTCCGCCCTCCGCCAGCACTGGCTGTTCTGCTTCGACCCCCAGGCGAAAGGCAACCAGGCCCTCGCCTGGCATCACGATTTCTCCCAAGCGCGGGAGCGACTGCGGGATTGGGTCACCATCTCTGGCACCCGCCTCGACCGCGACCGCCCCACCCGCATCACCTCCTGGCCCGGCGGCGAAGCCGAAGACTGGACCGAACCCGACACCACCGAACGCCCCGTCGCAGGGCGCACGGACGACTTCCTCGCATTTGTCGCCGAACAGGTCGCCGCACGACGCGCGGAACAAGACGCAACGATCCATGACGTGATCTCCGAAGAACAGCAGGCCCGTGATAGCCGGTAGGCGTCGCCCGTATCAGCGGAAGACCGGGTACGTCCCGCAAGCGGAACGCTCTTACGGGATCCGGGTGGTGCACCGGGAGCGTCCGAACATGACCGCGTTGACGGAGTTGTTCGTCCGGTTTACGCTCGCCGAAGCCCACGCCAGTCGCGATCTCCAGAACGAGCCTGTGATCGCGCGTCCGGAAGTGCTGAAACCCGTTCGCGGTGCCCCGGATCTCACTGCCGAAGGAAGGTAACATCACCACCCGCCCAGAACACGCATCGGCGGGGAGAAAACCGAGGACCCCCGCCATGCTGCATGCCACTGACACCATCGCACCTCCATCCACTCCGCCTGCGGAAACGATGCTTGCTCCCGCAGTGACCTATCTGCGGGTGTCGACGAAGGAGCAGGCCACCAAGGGCGGAAACGACGAAGGATTCTCGATCCCCGCCCAACGCGCCGCGAACCACGCCAAAGCCGACGCCCTGGGCGCGGGCATCGTGAAAGAGTTCGTCGACGCGGGCGAGTCGGCGAAGAAAGCCGACCGGCCCGCACTACGGGAGATGATCGCCTACGTCAAGGCGCACAAGGTCGCGTACTGCATCGTCCACAAGGTCGACCGGCTCGCCCGCAACCGTGCAGACGACGTCGAGATCCACCTCGCGCTCCGCGAAGCAGGCGTGCTGCTGGTGTCGGCGACGGAGAACATCGACGAGACCCCGTCGGGGATGCTGCTGCACGGGATCATGTCCTCGATCGCGGAGTTCTACTCGGTGAACCTCGCCAACGAGGTCATGAAGGGCCTCGTCCAAAAGGCCTCTACCGGCGGCACCCCCATGCGCGCCCCCATCGGCTACCGCAACACCCTCCACCGCGACGATCTCGGACGCGAAGTGCGAGGCATCACCCTCGACCCCGACAGGGCGCGCCTGGTCAAGTGGGCATTCACCGCGTACGCATCCGGGAACTACAGCCTCGCAAAGCTCCGCACCGAACTCACCAAGAAAGGTCTTCGCAGCGTCCCGACGCCCAAGCGTCCCGCACGCCCGCTCGGGCTATCGTCGGTGCACCGGATGCTGCAGAACCCCTATTACAAGGGCGACGTCGTCTACCGCGGCGTCCGCTACGACGGCGCGCACGAACGTCTCATCGAACCCGAGATCTGGTACCAGGTGCAGTCCGTGCTCCGCTCCCACGCTCAGTCCGGGGTCCGCACCCAGAAGCACGATCACTTCCTCAAAGGCACCCTGTACTGCGGGCGCTGCCGTCAGCGGATGACGATCATCCACGCGAAAAACCGGCACGGGAACATCTACCCGTACTTCATCTGTCTGGGCCGTAACAACAAGCGCACTACTTGCGACATGCCCTACGCACCCGTCGACAGGGTCGAGCAGCTCGTCGCCGACTACTACCAGCGCATCACTCTCAATCCAGCGATGACCGACGCCCTCCGGGGGATGCTCGCCCACGAGTTCGACCAGCTCACCGCAGGCACGAATCAGTCCATCCGCGAGCTAACCGAACGCCGCAAACAAAACCTCAACGAGCAGGACAAGCTCCTCGAAGCACACCTCGCCGACGCCCTGTCATTGGACCAACTGAAGAAGTTCCAGACCCGGCTGCGCGCCGAACTCGACGGCATCGAGGCGCAGATCGCTGAACACCACAACGACTACCAAGGAGCCCGCAACCTCATCGACGGAGCCCTCGACCTCGCCCGCGACTTCGCCCAGATCTACGAGCGCTGCGACGACCAGAACAAGCGCCTGGCGAACCAGACCTTCTTCACCCGCATCTACCTCAACGAGGGCGGCACCCTCACCGCCAACACCGCCGCACCCTTCACCATGATCCTCGACGAGAGCACGAAGCAGCAGGCCATCGCCTGGGCCGAAGCACGCACCACCACCAACGAAGAGAGCGATGCTGTAACCCAAGACCTGTCTCTTCAGGCCGGGGTTACAACATCGCTCATTGTGTGCGGAAGGTGGGACTTGAACCCACACGCTCGAAAGCACAGGAACCTAAATCCTGCGTGTCTACCAATTCCACCACTCCCGCGCATCGACCAGTCTAGTGATCTGCAGGCCTGTGGATAACTTCTGCAGCCAGCCGCGGGATTCTGTCAAGATGCCCGCGTGAGTCATCCGTCCCTTGTCGTCGCCGAGCGTGTGCGTCGCCGTCTGCGGCTCGAGCACACCGATCCATCCGCTCAGCCCGACGAGGCGCGGCGGATCGCACAGACCGAGGTGCGCCGGCACAACGACCTCGCTCTGCAGCGCGGCGGCGTGATGATCGACGACGAGGCGGCGCTGGTGCGCGATGTGCTGGCATCCGTGTCGGGGTTCGGGGCGCTGCAGCCGCTTCTCGATGATCCTGAGATCGAGGAGATCTGGCTGAATGGACCTGACCGGGTGTTCGTCGCGCGGGGCGGTGCGAGCGAGCGGCTCGATCTCCAGCTGACCGACGCCATGCTGCGCGACCTCATCGAGCGGATGCTGCAGTCCACCGGCCGTCGAGTGGATGTCAGTCAGCCGTTCGTGGATGCATCCCTGCCCGACGGGTCGCGTCTGCACGTGGCAATCGCGGATGTGGTGCGCGGATCGTGGGCGGTCAATATCCGCAAGTTCCTGCCCCAGCATCGCACCCTCGACTCCCTCGTCGCACAGGGGTCGATGCCCCCGCACATTGCGGAGATGCTGCATCAGGCCGTGCTCGACGGGCACAGCCTGATCATCTCCGGTGCAACTCACGCGGGAAAGACGACCCTTCTCGGCGCACTGCTTGCGTCCTGCGCCGACCGGCAGCGAATCATCACGGTCGAGGAGACGTTCGAGCTCGCGGTCGACGGTCCAGACGTGGTCGCTCTGCAGGGGCGTCAGGCGAGCCTGGAGGGAAGCGGAGAGATCACGCTGCGACGTCTGGTGAAGGAGGCGCTGCGCATGCGGCCCGACCGGATCGTCGTCGGCGAGGTGCGCGATGCTGAGGCGCTCGACCTGGTGCTCGCGCTCAATACCGGAGTGCCCGCTGCCGGAACCGTGCACGCCAACTCTGCCGTCGAGGCTCTGGAGAAGCTCGCCCTGCTGCCACTGCTCGCGGGACGAAACATCGACCGCGCGTTCATCGCCCCGGCACTGGCGACATCGATCTCCTACGTGGTGCACTGCCGACGGGAGCCGGATGGATCCCGCCGGGTGGTCGAGGTCATCGCGCCCACCGGCAGCGTCTCGGAAGGCCGCATCGACAGCCGTCCGATCTACCGGGCGGAGGACATCGCATGACGGTGCTCCTCGGTGCGGTGCTCGGGTCCGGGCTGCTGCTGTGCGCCGCGCCGTGGCTGTGGCCGCCGCGCGAGCGCACCGCACGAGTATCGAAGCGGAGCAGGCTGCGCCGCATTCTCGAAGAAGCCGGATACTCTCGCACGCCCACCCGCACGCTGGTGGCGGTCATGGTCGGGCTCGGCGTCGTGACAGCATCCGTCGTCTGGCTCGTGACGCTCCTCACCGTGCTGGCACTGCTCGCCGGCCTCGCCGGGGCCGCAGCGCCGGTGCTGTTCCTGCGCGGACGGCGCCTGCGCCTGCGCAAAGCGCGTAGACAGCTGTGGCCGGATATCTGCGATCTGCTGGTCGCGGCGATCAGGGTCGGCCTGTCGCTGCCCGATGCCGTGGCGAGTCTGGCCGAATCCGCACCACCGGCCATCCGGCCGGCGTTCGTCGTGTTCGCGCGGGATCTGCGCGCGTCGGGGCGATTCGAGAGCAGCCTCGACCGGCTGAAGGACACCCTCGCGGATCCGATTGCCGACCGTATCGCGGAGACGCTGCGAATGGCTCGCCAGGTCGGCGGCACCGAGCTGACCGGGGTGCTGCGCGCACTGTCGGCGTCGGTCCGTGCGGATGCCGCATTGCGTGGTGAAGTTGAGGCGCGCCAATCCTGGATCCGCGGTGCCGCGGTCCTGGGCTCGATCGCCCCATGGGTGATCCTCGGACTGCTCGCGATGCGTCCGGAGGGGCGGGACGCGTACGCGAGTGCCGAAGGGATGCTGGTGATCGTCGCCGGTGCCATCGTGTCGGTCGTCGCGTACCGGATCATGCTGCGGATCGGCAGGCTGCCGGAACCGGAGAGGTGGTTTGGATGACCACCGTGACGGATATGGCCGCGGCGGTGCTGCTCGGCGGTGCTCTCGCCTTCGGTCTGCTCGGGATGCTGTCGGCACTGCCCCGGTGGGGTGCGCTGTCGTTGGAGCGGCGGATCGCGCCGTATGTGCGCGATGTCGTGCCCGATGAGGCCCTGCCCGCCGGCATCCTCCCGGTCGTCGGCATCATGCCCGTGCGTCCGAGACGGCTGTGGGATCGAGTACGAACGACGTTCGAGCGGATGCTGGGTGGCGGCGAGGCCCTGCGGCTGCGGCTCTCGCAGGCGGGTGTCGTGCAGACCCCCGCCGCCTTCCGCGGGCGTCAGCTCGCGTGGGGCGTGGCGGGGCTGGTCGCGGGCGCGGTGCTCGTCGTAGTGATCGCCGTCGCCGGAAGGATGACCGCGCCCGCCGTGCTGCTGCCCGTGCTCGCGGGCGCGGGAGCCGCTGCCGCCTGCGACATGCAGCTGACCGCACGGGCGAAATCTCGGCGAGCGAGGCTGGCAGACGAGCTGCCGACGACGTTGGAGTTTCTCGCCCTGTGCCTGTCGGCGGGGGAATCGCTGCTGGATGCCCTGCGTCGGGTCTCCACGATCGGCAGCGGAGAGCTCACGAACGAGCTGAAGCAGACCGTGCTGGCCGTGCACACGGGGTCGCCGCTTGCCGACGCGCTGGGAGAAACCGCGACGCGACTGCAGCTGCCAGGCCTGACCCGTGCCATCGATCAGATCATCGCGGCCCTCGAGCACGGTGCACCGCTGGCGGGCGTGCTGCATTCCCAAGCGGCTGATGCGCGCGAAGAGGCGAAGCGCGTGCTGATCGAGCAGGCGGGGCAGAAGGAGATCCTGATGATGCTGCCGCTGGTCTTCCTCATCCTGCCGCTGTCTGTGCTCTTTGCCGTCTACCCAGGACTCTTCATCCTCCGGCTCGGCTTGAGCTGAGCCCCAACCCAAGGAAATAGCTATGACGACGATCAGAAGATGGTTCGCTGCCGGCCGGGAACTCGCCGCCGACGAGCGTGGAGACGTGCCCGGCTGGGTGCTGGTCACCTTGATGACCGCGGCGCTTGTCGTGGTGATCTGGGCCGTTGCCGGTCCCGCACTGGTCGATCTGTTCGAACAGGCGATCTCCCGCGTCTCGGGCATCTGACCCGGCGCCGGACTCCGCTATGCGCACGTCATCACCGCTCGCCGATGAGCGCGGGTCCAGCCCCGTCGAGTTCGTGCTCGTCGGCACTCTGCTGACCGCGCTGACCCTCGCCGTGCTGCAGGTGGCGTTCGCGATGTACGTGCGCAATGTCGTGCACGACGCCGCCGTCGAGGGAGCGCATTACGCTGCGCTCGCCGATACCACGCCGGCCGCGGGGCGGGCCCGCGCTCAGGCGGTCATCACCCGGGCCATCGGGTCGGACTTTGCCGAGAACGTCTCGGTCGGCCAGGATGCCAGCCTCGGCCACGAAAGCATCGTGATCCGCGTGCGCACCACGCTTCCCGTGCTCGGCCTCATCGGTGTGCCGCTCGGAATGGAGGTGACAGCGCGTGCGCCCGTGGAGTCGTTCGGTGAGGAATGAGGTGGGGCGGAGGCACCCTCTGAATGAGGACGATGGCTCGGCCGCTCTGGAGTTCATCGTCGCGGGCGTGCTGCTGCTCGTGCCTCTGGTGTACCTCGTGCTCGCACTCGGCGCGATCCAGGAGCAGACGCTGGGTGCCGAAGCCGCCGCTCGGCACACCGCTCGCGTCATCGCCCAGGCGCCCGATGCCGACACGGCGAGTCAACGCGGCGATGCGGTGCTCGTCAGCGTGACCCGTGAGTACGGCATGGACGCCGATGCCGTACAGGTGGGCATCGCCTGTCGACCCGCGCGTGCGCAGTGTCCGGATGCCGGAGCAACGGTCATCGTCACGGTGCGCACCCGCGTGAGCCTGCCGTTCATGCCTCCGCTGTTCGGTCTCGATCAGATTGCGGCGATTCCCATCGAAGCCGAATCGGCGCAGAAGGTGTCAAGACTGTGGGGGAGCGGATGAACGCCCACCCGCGCCTGCGTCGGATCGCCGCCGATGAAGACGGCAGCATTCTGCCGCTGATCCTCGGATACACGCTTCTCGCGATCGCCGTGCTCTTCGTCTGCGTGAGCGCAACCGACCTGTACATCGCGCAGAAGCGACTCGACTCGCTGGCGGATGCCGCCGCGCTCGCCGGATCCGACGGCTTCACGCTCGAGGTCGACGGCGAGACCGTGCGCGCTGAGCTCACGGATGGTGGCGTCCGCGAGCAGGCCGATGCCGTGGTCGCCGCGGTCTCGCAGGACGCGCGGTTGATCTCGGCGGTGACACCCGATGGCATCTCGGCGCGAGTGACGGTGGCTGCTGCGTGGCATCCGCCCCTCTTCTCACCGTTCGTGCCCGACGGCGTGCCTCTGGAGGCGACAGCGACCAGTCGCACCGCGCTGCGCTGACGCGATTGAGCGCGACGGGGTCAGTCGCCTGATGGAGGCAGGTATCGCCGCGTCCAGCGCACGAAACCTGCCGCCCCGATCAGGGCGACCGCGCCCATCACGCCCGTCGCGAGTGAGAGCGACGCCAGGCCGGTGATCGCCGCCACCAGCAGCGGTGCTGCGGCTCCGCCCGCGTCGGTCAGGGTTCGCCACGACCCGAGGAAGGTCGCCGGTTCTCGCTCGGGAGCGAGATCAGCGCCGAAAGTGAGCAGGATGCCGCTGGAGAGGCCGTTGCCTACGCCCAGCACGGCCGCGAGCATCGCGAACCACATGGTCGCCTCGTCGAGGTCGTGCGTGAACGACAGGGCGATGAAGCCGAGCCCCATCAGCAGCATCGCGGGCATCGCCGCCCAGATGCGCCCGAACCGGTCCATCACCTGCCCGCTCGCGTAGAACAGCGCGAAGTCGATCGCGCCCGCGACACCGACCACCAGCGCGATCGTCTCAGCATTGAGGCCCAGTGACACACCCCACAGCGGCAAGATCACCTGTCGCGCCGACCGCACAGCCGACAGCGTGGCCGCCGAGATGCCCAACCGCGCGAGCACCGCGCGATACGCCCACATCGTGCGGAACACCCCGCGCTGATCCACGGTGGGGATCGAGCCCGTCACGACTTCGCCGGAATCTTCCGCCACCGCGGCGCCGGTCGGCTTCAGCAGCACCGGGTTGCTCTTCTCGGGATCCGGCCCGAACAGCACCAGCGGCACGATCACCCCCGCGCAGACCAGCAGGAACCAGATGCTCGACAGCTCACTGCCGGTCAGCCGGATCAATCCGGCTGCGACGAAGGGGCCGACGAACACCCCCAGACGGAAGCTGCCGCCCAGCAGCGCCAGCGACCTGGCGCGAAAGCGCGGTGGCACGCGAGTGGTCATGAACGCATGGCGGGCGAGGCCGAACGCGGCTGCGCAGAAGCCGAGCAGGAAGATCGCCGCGGCGAACAGCACGAGGGTCGGTGCGAGCAGCATCCCGACACCGGCGACCAGCGACGCGATGCCAGCGAGCACCATGGTGAGCCGTTCACCGATCTTCGCGACGAGTGCGCCGGCCGGGATGTTGCCGAAAAGCTGGCCGATGACGAGTGCGGATGCCACGAGGGCGGCCATCGGCACATCGGCGCCGAGCTTGGTGGCGAGCACCGGGATCAGCGGAATCACCGCGCCCTCACCGAGAGCGAACAGCACCGTTGGCGCATAGACCATCGGGCCGAACCGCTTCAGAACACTCGCTGTGCTGTCGCTCACAGCCTTTACGCTAGCCGTGTCGGCGCGCCCGCACTTGCAGGACATACCTGTTCGGCACGGAAGTGCGGGCATGGCGCGATAGGCTGAAGTGCCATGTTTGAACTCGATCTCTCCGCCGATATCCAGGCCCTGCGACATACCTTCAGCGACATTCGCGAGGTGGTCGACGTCGATGCGGTGCGCGCAGATATCGAGCGCCTCAGCGAAGAAGCCGGCGCTCCCGACCTCTGGGATGACCCCGAGCAGGCGCAGAAGGTCACCAGTGCACTCAGCCACCGACAGGCCGACCTCAAGCGCATGACCGACGTCGAGCGTCGCCTCGACGATCTGGAAGTGCTCGCCGACCTCGCCAACGAGATGCAGGACGAGGATTCGGCGGCCGAGGTGCGCACCGAGCTCAGCGCGCTGACCGACACGATCAACCAGCTCGAGGTGCAGACCCTTCTCGACGGCGAATACGATGACCGCAACGCGATCATCACCATTCGCTCCGGCGCCGGCGGCGACGATGCCACCGACTTCGCTGAGATGCTGATGCGCATGTACCTGCGCTGGGCCGAGCACCACAAGTATCCGGCGAAGGTGATGGACACCTCCTACGCCGAAGGCGCTGGCATCAAATCGGCCACGTTCGAGATCACCGCGCCCTACGCCTTCGGGACGCTGTCCGTCGAGGCCGGCACTCACCGGCTTGCGCGCATCAGCCCCTTCGGCTCTGCCGACAAGCGGCAGACGTCGTTCGCAGCGGTGGAGGTCATTCCGCTGATGGAGGAGGCCACCGAGGTCGAGATCCCGGAGAACGACCTCCGCGTCGACGTCTTCCGCTCCTCGGGCCCGGGCGGGCAGTCGGTGAACACCACGGACTCCGCTGTGCGCTTGACGCACCTTCCCACCGGCATCGTCATCTCGATGCAGAACGAGAAGTCGCAGATCCAGAACCGCGCAGCGGCGATGCGTCTGCTGCAGACCCGCCTGCTGCTGCTGCAGAAGGAAGAGGAAGCGGCGAAGAAGAAGGAGCTGGCGGGCAACATCACCGCCAGCTGGGGCGACCAGATGCGCTCGTACTTCCTCTACGGTCAGCAGCTCGTCAAGGATCTGCGCACGGGCTACGAATCCGGCAACCCGGCCAGCGTCTTCGATGGCGACCTCGACGGCTTCATCTCGGCCGGCATCCGGTGGCGCAAGCGCAAGGACGAGGACTGATCTGCACGGATCGTCACAGATCATCACACGCACGTTGAAGGCCCGGGAGCGATGCTCCCGGGCCTTCAACGATCAGTGAACCGTCTCGGTCATCACCCGGTCACGCAGGCGGCGAGCGAGTCCTGGGTCACCTCGGCGACGTCGGCGCCTTCGGCACCGTAGACATCTTCGCCTCCAGCGATAATGTTCAGCGACTCGTTGCTCAGATCGGAATCGTAGAAGAACTGGCCGATGCAGGAAGAGATCGTGGGGTCATCGTAGTCACTGACATCGATGCTGTGCATGACCTCGAGGAACCCGGCCGTGATCTCAGCGGGAGCAGGCCGCTCTGCGGAATCGGGCTCGTCGATCGGCGCGTCTGTCTCATCACCGTACGGATCATCGGTCTCGTCACCGAAGGGGTCGTCCGTGTCGTCACCGAAGGGATCGTCGGTCTGCGAGGTCGGGAAGTCGCTTGGGAAGTCGGTGACGGTGTTCGCGAGCGCGAAGAATGCGGTGAAGGCGAAGACCACACTGCCGATGATGCCGCCGACGATGGCGAGGATGACGCCGGTGATCGACGGCCACTTCTTCGTGTTCTTCTGGAAGATCGCGATCAGCGAGACCACGAAAGCGGCGAACAGGGCGGTGGCGCCGATGATGAACAGGAACAGCACCGGGATGCACGCGAGGATCGTGCCGAGTACGGCGAGACCCAGACCCACGAATCCAAGGATCGGCGTCTTCTTCGGGCCCGTCGGAGCGGATGCCGGGTACTGCGGACCACCATAGGGCTGACCGCCGGCGGGGTAGGTGCCGGGATAGGCAGCGGCGTTCGGGTCGCCGTAGGCGGGAGCTGCAGGGGCGGCGTACTCGGGTGCCGCGTAGCCCTGGACAGGCTGCTCCGAGGCCGCGTAGTCCGGTGCCGGGTACGCGGACGTCTCCGGGCTGGCTGGAGCGGAGTACTCCGGTGCGACGGGCGCTGAGGAATCGGCTGCGGCAGGCGTCTCATAGGAAGGGGCGTCTTCCGAGGGCGCCTCGGGCTGTTCGAAAACGCTGTCCGTCGATCCGGCGGCAGGCGCATCATCAGGCGCATCAGCAGGTGCCTCGTCAGAACTCGCCGTCGTGAACGGCGGCACATCCTGGCGAAGAACCGTCGCGTCCAGGTCGAAGTCATCGGCATCCGTGGAGGGTGCTTCGGTTGCAGCATCCGCCCCCGTGCTATCGGCACCTGCGGCCGCCTCCGGGGTGCTCGCCGCAGCCGCATCCGCTGCCGGGGCGACGTGCTCCGTCCACTGTGCGCCGTCCCACCAGCGCTGCTGGCCCGATCCGTCGTCATACCATCCAGCAGGAACGCTCATGGCACCCTCCTCCATCTTCTGGCGCGCGGTGTGCGCACGCTCATCCCCTCGTAGACGCGGACAGCGCCCCTACGTGTATATCAGGGATGCGAAACGAACGAGTATCGGCGTCCATGGCGGTGGACGCCCGGGGGAGTGTCGCTGGTCGCTGAATCGCAGGGCGCGCTTAGGCTCGTATGGCCATGATCCGGTTCGAGAACGTCACCAAACGCTATCGCGGCACAAAGCGACCTGCCCTGTCCGACGTCGACTTCAACGTCGAAGCCGGGGAGTTCGTGTTCCTCGTCGGCGCCTCCGGCTCCGGCAAGTCCAGCTGCCTGCGACTCATCCTGCGCGAGGACGTGCCCACCACGGGCCGCGTCGCCGTGCTCGGGCGCGATCTGCGCTCTCTGGCCAACAGGAAGGTCCCGTACTTCCGTCGTCACATCGGCTCGGTGTTCCAGGACTTCCGTCTGCTCCCATCGAAGACGGTCGCGCAGAACGTCGCCTTCTCGCTGCAGGTGATCGGCTCGTCTCGCGGCTTCATCCAGCAGGCGGTGCCCGAAGCGCTCGCGCTCGTCGGGCTCGACGGCAAGGCGAAGCGGATGCCGCATGAGCTTTCGGGCGGAGAACAGCAGCGCGTCGCCATCGCCCGTGCGATCGTGAACCGACCGAAGGTGCTTCTCGCCGACGAGCCGACGGGCAACCTCGACCCGGCGACCTCGGTGGGCATCATGCAGCTGCTCACCCGAATCAATGCCGGCGGTACGACCGTGCTGATGGCTACGCACGAAGCGGCTTTCGTCGATGCGATGCAGCGCCGCGTGATCGAACTGCACGAAGGCGTGCTGGTCCGCGATGAGGTCGGCGGAGGTTATGGCGACACCTCCAGCATCCCTCGCCTCACCCCGGAATCCGTTCCGGGCGCTGCTGCTGTGGCAGCGCTGACCGCCGTACAGGAGGTGCAGCGCGAAACGATCTCTCCTGCCAGCCAGACATCGGCAGCGGCCGAGCACCTCACGACGCACACGGATACGGTGTCGGCGGTTGATCCGGCAACGTTCACCGCACCGGCGATGGTTGCCCCGGTGGTGGTCGTGCCTCCCGAGGAACCGCCCGCAGCCGCGGTGCCGCGCACGAACCCGATCGTGATTCCCGACGTGGAGGTCGCCGAGTTGGGAATGGCTGACCGGCTCGGTCTCTCGGGTGACGACGATGAGGAAGTAGGACCGACCTCGTGAACTTCGGACTCATTATCGGCGAGGCCCTGCTCGGCCTTCGCCGCAACATCTCCATGGTCATCTCGGTCGTGCTGGTCACGTTCGTCTCGCTCACGTTCGTCGGTGCGGCGATTCTCATGCAGACGCAGATCAGCACCATGCGCACGTACTGGAGCGAGAAGGCGGAAGTCACCGTCTACATGTGCTCGACGCTCTCGACCTCCGCGAACTGCGTCGCGGGTGCTGCGACCCCCGAGCAGATCGAGAAAGTCAAGAACGACCTCGCCGGTGACGCGCTCTCACCGCTGATCAGTGAGGTGCGCTTCCAGAGCAAGGAAGACGCCTACGCCGAATTCGTCGAGCAGTTCGGCGAGGAGCAGGCCAACGTCGTCGGCGAGGAGCAGATGTCCGAGGCGTTCCGCGTCACGATGAAGGATCCGCAGCAATCGGATGTGATCGGGGAGGCGTTCTCCGGAGAATCCGGTGTCGACGAAGTGAAGGATCAGCGCGACCTGCTCGATCCGCTCTTCTCCGCGCTCACCGTCGCCACCTACATCGCTGTCGGCGTTGCGGCGCTGATGCTCATCGCCGCTGTCCTGCTCATCGCGACCACCATCCGCCTGTCGGCATATGCCAGGCGGAAGGAGATCGGGATCATGCGCCTTGTCGGCGCCTCGAACAGATCGATTCAGACGCCGTTCGTGCTGGAAGGCGTTTTCGCGGCGCTCCTCGGCTCGGTCTTCGCGGGCGCCGCCGTGCTCGCCGGCGTGCACTTCGGCGTCGAAGGGTATCTCGCCGAACGAGTGCCGTTCATGCGGCCGCTCGTGGGAATGCAGCAAGCGGCGTTCGTGGTGCCGGTGCTGATCGGCACTGGCGTGCTGCTGTCTGCGCTCTCCGCGGGATTCGCGATTCGACGCTGGCTGCGCACCTGACCGGGCTGCGCACCTGACCCGGCTGCGCGCGCGATCGAGCAGCCCGCGCACAGGTTGTAGACTGACGGGCTGTTGTCCGTCGTCAGGAGAAGAACATGCCCAGGGAACGCGGTGAGAAAGTCATCGCGACCAACCGTCGCGCGCGTCACGACTACAACATCGAGAAGTCGTACGAAGCAGGCCTCGTGCTCACCGGCACCGAGGTCAAGTCTCTCCGCCAAGGGCGGGCGAACCTCAGCGACGGCTACGCGTTCATCAAGGGTGGCGAAGCCTTCCTCGACGCGGTTCACATTCCGGAGTATTCGCAGGGGCACTGGACCAACCACTCGGCCAAGCGCGTCCGCAAGCTGCTGCTGCACCGCGAAGAGATCCACAAGCTGGAACACGCGGTCTCCGCTGGCGGATACACGCTGATCCCGCTGAAGCTCTACTTCTCCGACGGCCGCGCGAAGATCGAGATCGCCCTGGCGAAGGGAAAGCGCGAGTTCGACAAGCGCCAGACGCTGCGCGAGCGCCAGGACAAGCGCGAAGCCGAGCGCGCCATGCGCACCCGCAACCGGATGGGCGACTGAGAACCCGCGAACGCCGGCTCGCTATATGCGTGGCTCGAAGCCGAACACCCGGCCCAGGAAGCGCAGCTCGGTCTCGAGCGAGGAGATGATCGTCTCCGCGGCGCGGAATCCGTGGCCCTCGCCCTCGAACAGCACGTACTCGTGCGGCACGCCACGCGCCGCCAGCGCGTCGCGAATCGCCTCCGACTGCGACGGCGGCACGACCCGATCCTCAGAGCCCTGCTCGAGCAGCACGGGCACGTCGATCTTGTCGACGTGCGTCAGCGGAGAGCGCTCGATGTACACGGACTCGGCCTCGGGCAGCGGACCGACGAGCCCATTCAGATAGTGCGCTTCGAAATCGTGTGTCTCGGCGGCCAGCATCCGCAGGTCTGCGACCCCGTATCGCGAGATGCCGGCGGCGAATGCGCCTCCTTCGACCAGCGAGCAGAGCACGGTCCAACCGCCGGCTGACCCACCACGGATGGCGATCCGATCGGGGTCAGCTCGTCCGGCATCCGCCATTCCACGCGCGGCGGTCATGACATCGTTGACGTCGACGATGCCCCACTGGCCATTCAGCCGCTCACGGTATTCCCGGCCATAGCCCGTGGATCCGCCGTAGTTCACATCGAGCACGCCGATGCCGCGACTGGTCCAGTACGCGTACGCCGTGGATGCTGCGCCCGAGACATGCGCGGTCGGCCCGCCGTGCACCATGACGACGTACGGCGGCAGTTCGCCATCCGGCGCTGTTGAATCGGGGTTGGTCGGCGGGTAGTCGAAGGCGTGGACGGCGCCGTGCCTGCCCTCGAAGGTGACGGAGCGTGCACGCGGAATCCACGCGGCATCCGCTTCTTCTCCGCCGGTCACGGTGGTAACGGTGCCGGCGTCCACATCCACGCACCACAGCCCGGAGCCCACCCCGGCTCCAGCACCGGTAATGAGCACCCGCGAACCGTCGACATCATCGACGCTCGCCCCGGCGGTGATCGGCAGGGTCAGCAGTTCGACACGCGCGCCATCCGCTGAGATCAGCACGATCTCGTCGGTGCCGTTCGTGCGCGATGCCACCGCGCGCCCATCGTCGAGCAGCTGATACCAGCGATTGCCGAGCACCCACAGTCCGCCACCGATATCGGCATCCATCGGTGCCAGCGGCTCGCGGGCGCCTTCCAGTGCGAGGCCCGCCAGGCGCTGTCGCTGCAGGTTCCAGCGACCGCTGAGGTCATCGAGGTAGCGCAGGTCACTGTCGTCGCGCCACTGCGGCTGCAGAGCGGCCTGGGTGGTGATCGGTGCGAACTCGTCACTGTTCACGGCGGCGACGTGGAGCAGGCTGTGCTCCCACGGCATATGGATGCCGCTCCACTGCACCCAGGCCAGCCGCGCGCCATCGGGCGAGAGCGCCGGGTGCGCGACGAAGCCGCTGGTCTGGGTGAAGACATGCAGCGCCGACTCGTCGGCTGATGCCGAGCCGTCAAGCGGAATCTCCACGATCGACCGCAGGTGCTGCTCGGGGCGCAGATCCTCGCGGACGGCGAGCAGACGTCCCTGTTGCAGTGCAAGGCCACCGAAAGCGACGCCCTCGGCAGTGAGCGGCTGCGGCTCGCCGCCGCGAGGCATGCTGTACACCCGCTGGTCGGATCCGTGCACGAAGAAGAGCGTGCCGTCGGCATCTGCTGTCCACGCGCCCCCGCCGTACTCGTGGACGCGCGAGCGCGCATTCCACGGCTCCGGCAGCACCTCCGCGCCGGATGAGCTGCGCACGGTGATCCGTCCGCCCTGTGACGGCACCGATTCACCCCACCAGATCTCGTCGCCGACGAAGCGGGCGCCATCGATGCGCGGTGATGCCTGCGCGATGAGCGCAGCGGTAAACGGAGAAGGCCACGAGCCGTACGACGACATCATGCTTCGAGCCTAGCCAGGGAACGCTATACCGCCCGCAGCACCGCCACGACCTTGCCGAGCACCACAGCGTCATCGCCGAGGATCGGTTCGAACGCCGAGTTGCGCGGAAGGAGCCAGACGTGACCGTCACGGCGGCGGAATGTCTTCACCGTCGCCTCGCCATCGAGCATCGCGGCCACGATCTCGCCGTTCTCGGCGGTGTTCTGCGTGCGGATGACGACCCAGTCGCCATCGCAGATCGCCGCGTCGATCATCGACTCGCCGGAGACCTTCAGCATGAACAGGTCGCCCTTGCCGACCAGCTGCCGCGGCAGGGGGAAGATCTCCTCGACCTGCTGCTCGGCGGTGATCGGCACACCGGCGGCGATCTGGCCCACCAGGGGCACGAGGGCCGCATCGCCGACCGCCGGCGCGCTGTCGGCGGGGCTCTCGGTGCTGGTGCCCGGCAGATCGATGAGGACCTCCATCGCCCGGGTCTTGCCCGGATCGCGCCGCAGGTAGCCGCTGAGCTCCAGCTGGCCGAGCTGATGGGTCACGCTCGACAGCGACTTCAGTCCGACGGCGTCGCCGATCTCGCGCATGCTCGGGGGGTACCCGTGGTGGGCGATCGAGTTCTGGATGACTTCGAGGATCGCCATCTGCTTGGCGCTCAGGTTCTTGCGCCGACGGGTGCGCGGAGCCTCGGATGCGGGGGCGGCGTTGTCACTCATCGGTGCTCCTTCGTGCGCTAACCCGGTGCCGATCCGCGGTTCGGCGGGCGTCCGGTTCGAATGTCGGTGGCCCGTGGTGGGCTGTCGATATCGAAACCGTATCCGATAATCCGGAAAAAACGGAAGATCTGTTCGAGCGTGTCGGCCGCAAGGCGTCTCGGGTTTCGAAGAATTCTTGACAGATGTTCGAGTTCGAAGATAAGTTCGGTACGTAGCTTCGCATTCGGCGCCCCCGGCCGGGCGCCGAATGCGAAAGCTGCAACACTCCCGCCGGAGGCTCGGCGGAAGAGAAGCGAAGGAGCACGACATGAGCACCATCAGCATCCAGACCCCGATGACCTTCCGGGGTTCGGCCCTTGCCGCCGGTCGTTCCAAGACCGCGACGCGCCTGCGGCTCACCGCCCGCGGTCGTCGTGTGGTGCTTGCGCTGGCTGCCGCGCCGATCGCTGCGGGCATCGCCTTCTCGGCGCTCGCCGGTGGCTCCGCCCTCGCCTCCGGGGAGCATGCCGTCCCGGTGTCCTTCGCCACGGTCTCGGTGCTTCCCGGCGATACCCTCTGGTCGATCGCTGTCGAGGCAGCGCCGGGGGTCGACCCGCGCGAGGTCATCGCCGATATCAAGCGGCTCAACAATCTGAGTTCGGGAATGATCCAGGTCGGGGCTGAGATCGCAATTCCCACGCGGTACGCCGGCTGAGGCACCGTCACAGGGCGTCACCGGCGCTCTGTGCGCTCTACGATAGGAAGAGTGATCTCCCTCGATGAGCTGCCCCTCCGCGATGATCTTCGCGGGCTCACTCCGTACGGCGCCCCGCAGGCACCACTGCCCGTCGCGCTGAACGTGAACGAGAACACTCATCCGGTGCCCGACGAGGTCGCCAGCGACGTTCTCGACGAGATCGCTGTCGCACTGCGCGACATCAATCGCTACCCCGATCGCGAGTTCACTGCGCTGCGCGAAGGCTTCGCCGCCTATCTCGGCCACGGTCTCACCGCCGGGCAGATCTGGGCGGGCAACGGCTCGAATGAGGTGCTGCAGCACATCCTGCAGGCTTTCGCAGGTCCCGGCCGTACGGTCTTCGGCTTCGCGCCGACCTATTCGATGTATCCGCTGCTCACCCAGGGCACCGGTGCGCACTGGATCGCCGGCAGCCGCGACGACGACTACGAGATCAGTGCAGACGACGCAGCCGCCCAGGTCGCCGCTGCTGATCCCGACGTCGTCCTGCTGTGCACGCCGAACAACCCCACGGGCACACCTCTTTCGCTCGAGGTGATCGAGGCGGTATACGAGGCGGCGCGAGGCATTGTCGTGGTGGATGAGGCCTATCACGAGTTCGCCCCGCGCGATTCGGCATCCGCTCTGACTCTTCTCGAGGGAAGACCGCGGCTCGCCATCTCGCGCACGATGAGCAAGGCTTTTGCCTTTGCCGGTGCGCGCGTGGGCTACCTCGCCGCCGATCCGACGTTCATCGATGCGCTGCGGCTCGTGCGCTTGCCGTATCACCTGAGCGCGCTCACGCAGGCCGCCGCAGTCGCGGCCCTGCGCAATGCGTCGACCATGCTCGCAATGGTGGATGAGATCGTCGAGCAGCGGGATCGGATCTCCGCGACTCTGGAAGCACTCGGCTACGCCCCGCACGAGTCGTGGTCGAACTTCGTCCTGTTCGGCGGGGTCGACGATCCTCAGTTCACCTGGCAGGCGCTCTACGACCGTGGTGTTCTCGTGCGCGATGTCGGCATCCCCGGCCACCTGCGGGTCACTGCCGGGACCGAGACCGAGACCACCGCCTTTCTGGAAGCCCTTGCGTCGATAGGATCGCCATCATGACCACCCCCCGTACCGCTCGCCGCACCCGCAGCACCTCCGAGTCGACCGTCGAGGTCGAAGTGAACCTCGACGGCACCGGGCGCAGCGAGATCGATACCTCCGTGCCGTTCTTCGATCACATGCTCACCGCGTTCGCCAAGCACTCGCTGACTGACCTCACCGTGCGCGCGAACGGCGATACCCACATCGACGCCCACCACACCGTCGAAGACACCGCCATCGTGCTGGGACAGGCGATCAGCGAGGCGCTCGGAGACAAGTCCGGCATCTCCCGGTACGGCGACGCGCTGGTGCCGCTGGATGAAGCGCTCGTGCAGGCTGTCGTCGACGTCTCCGGTCGGCCGTACCTCGTGCACAGCGGCGAGCCCGCGGGCTTCGAGTTCCACCTGATCGGCGGTCACTTCACCGGTTCGCTGGTTCGTCACGTGTTCGAGGCGCTCACCTTCCACGCCGGACTCACCGTGCACGTGCGGGTGCTCGACGGGCGCGATCCGCACCACATCGCCGAAGCCGAGTTCAAGGCTTTTGCACGCGCATTCCGCCAGGCCAAGACTCTCGATCCGCTGGTCGACGGCATCCCGTCCACCAAGGGCGCTCTATGAGCGCTGCCCCTCGCGTCGTCGTCTTCGACTATGAGTCGGGCAATGTCCACTCCGCTGTCAAGGCACTGGCCGCCGCGGGCGCGGACGTCGAACTCACCAGTGACCGTGACCGCGCTCTCGAAGCCGATGGGCTTCTCGTCCCCGGCGTCGGCGCATTCGCGGCTGTTCGGGCCGCGCTGCACGAGCACGGCGGCGACGAGATCATCGACCGCCGCCTCGCGGGCGGTCGGGCTGTACTCGGCATCTGCGTCGGCATGCAGGTCATGTTCGAGCGCGGCGTCGAGCGCGGACAGGATACTGAAGGCCTGGGGGAGTGGCCCGGAGCCATCACCGAACTGAATTCGCCGGTGCTGCCGCACATGGGCTGGAACACCGTCGAACCCGGCGAGGGCAGCGTGCTGTTCCGCGGCATCGAGAGTGAGCGCTTCTACTTCGTGCACTCCTTCGCCGCCAAGTCCTGGGGCCTCGACGTCATTCCTCCGTTTCCGCAGCCCGCGCTCACCTGGGCGAGGCATGGCGAGCGCTTCCTCGCCGCTGTCGAGAACGGCCCGCTGTCCGCCACCCAGTTCCACCCGGAGAAATCGGGAGAAGCGGGGATACGGCTCCTGCGCAATTGGGTGGAATCCCTCTGACCTCTCGGCGTATTTGAGGACTTCGCTGCACCGGGCTACTCTCGACTCTCGTGCCCTCTCGTGCCCTCGCGGGCCGAATCCCACCTTCGCAAGGACGACATGAACGATTTCGCACAGTCACCCGCCCTTATCCTCCTGCCTGCCGTTGATGTCGCGGGCGGAAAGGCGGTGCGCCTCACCCAGGGCGAGGCCGGCACCGAGACCGTCTACGGAGACCCCGTCGACGCGGCCGGTGAATTCGTCGACGCCGGGGCGCAGTGGATTCACCTTGTCGACCTCGACGCGGCCTTCGGCCGTGGCAGCAATACCGCGATGCTCCGCAAGGTCATCAAGCAGTACCGCGGCGTGAGCATCGAGCTTTCCGGCGGCATCCGCGACGACGCCAGCCTCGATGCGGCCATGGAGGCTGGTGCCACCCGCATCAACCTCGGCACCGCGGCGCTGGAGAACCCCGAATGGGCGGCCGATGTGATCAGCCGGTACGGCGAGGCCGTCGCGGTCGGTCTCGACGTGCGCGGCACCACGCTCGCGGCACGGGGATGGACCAAAGAGGGCGGCGACATCTGGGAGGTGCTGGCGCGACTCGAGGATGCCGGCTGCAGCCGTTATGTCGTCACCGATGTCACCAAGGACGGCACGCTGCGCGGCCCCAACCTCGAACTGCTGCGTGAGATCACCTCGCGCACGCCGAAGCCGGTCATCGCCTCGGGCGGCGTCTCGAGCCTCGACGACATCAGCGCGCTGCGCGAACTGGTGCCGCTGGGAGTCGAAGGCGCGATCGTCGGCAAGGCGCTTTACGCGAACAAGTTCACCCTTGCTGAGGCGCTGGATGTCGCAGGGGACTGACGACGCCTGCGATCACGGCAACACTGCCGATTCCGCGGGGCTCCCGTGGGAGGGGCGTCAGTTCGAGTCCAACCCGCATGCCGGTGATGACGGTTCGGCCGATCCGGCACTGCTCGGAGCGCTGCTGCGCTTTCGCGCCGGCGACGGCGCACAGTCCGATGTCGTCGACGCTTTCCGTGCTGCCCGCGTGCTGATTCCACTCATCGCCGAGCGAGGAGACGAAGGGGTCGGCCCGACTGGCCTGGTCGTCGACAAGACTCAGGAACTCTCGATCGTCACGGTCGCGGCTCCCGATGGTCGGCGCGTGCAGCCCGTGTTCTCGTCGGTTGAGGCGATGGGTCGGTGGGATGCCACGGCGCGACCGATTCCGGTCGAGGCTATGCGCGTCGCGCTATCGGCATCCAGCGAGCAGACCGATCTGATCGTCCTCGACCCGGCATCCGACACCGAGTTCGTCTTCCGCCGCCCTGCGGTGTGGGCCATCGCTCAGGGGCAGCCGTGGGAGCCGAGCTTCTTGTCGCCCGAGGTCTTCGTCGCGCTGCAGCAGAGTGTGGCGCACGAACTCGCCGTCATCGACGTGTCGGTCGCCGCGGGGGACCCGGATGCGCGCATGCGCGGGCCGGAACTGATCGTGACGCTGGAACTCGTCGACGGCCTCGAGCGCGAGACGCTGGATGCTGTTCTCGCACGCCTCGCTCAGCGCTGGGCCGCCGACGATCGCCTGGCTGTGCTCGTCGACTCGCTGACGGTGAAGCTTACCCGCTCAGCACCCTGAGTCGTAGCCCGGCTTGGCCCCGGAAGCTCAGTTGACCGGTCCGGTCCATTTCTCGCCGGGGCCCTTGCCGATGGCATCCGGAATCGGTGACGCTTCGCGGAATGCGAGCTGCAAGGAGCGCAGGCCATCGCGCAGCGGGCTCGCGTGCGCACTGCTGACCTCTGGAGCGCCGGCGGTGATCAGACCCGCGAGGGCGTTGATCAGCTTGCGAGCCTCATCGAGGTCGAGCTGCTGCGTGGGGTCATCCGCGAGGCCCAGTTTGACGGCGGCGGCGCTCATCAGGTGCACGGCGGTCGTGGTGATGACCTCGACGGCGGGAACGTCGGCGAGATCGCGGGTAGCCGCGGTCGCCGCGTCTTCCTGTCGGGCCCAGTTCTCGTGGCGGTCGTCGTGGTGGTCGGCAGGAATCGTCACTTGTGGATGCTTTCTGGTAGACTTCTGCGGGCTTCGGAGTGTCATGCTCCGAAACGAAAGAGGATTTGATTCCCACCCGCGCTTGCCGTTCCAGGCTACCGGGTCTAGTGCTCCGCCGGACGCGTTTCGGTAGGCCGGTTCACCCCGGCGAACAGGGCACAGCGCCGGCTTCTGAGATGCCGGCGGGTGGGGGCAGCTCCGATTTCGCTCGAGATGCAGACAGTATCTCGATGGCCGAAACCACGTCTAAGGAGCCCCGCATCAGCGATCCCCGTACCAATGAGCGCATCCGCGTCCCCGAGGTTCGCCTCGTCGGCCCCGCGGGTGAGCAGATCGGTGTTGTCCGCATTGAGGCAGCGCTGCGTCTGGCACAAGAAGCAGAACTCGACCTCGTCGAGGTCGCGCCTAATTCCAAGCCGCCCGTCGTCAAGATCATGGACTACGGCAAGTTCAAGTACGAGGCCGCGCAGAAGGCCAAGGAAGCACGCCGCAACCAGGCGAACACCATCCTCAAAGAGGTGCGCTTCCGCCTGAAGATCGAGGCTCACGACTACACGACTAAGCTCAAGCGCGCCGAAGGCTTCCTCAAGGCCGGCGACAAGGTCAAGGCGATGATCCTCTTCCGTGGTCGCGAGCAGTCGCGTCCGGAGCAGGGCGTCCGCCTCCTTCGCAAGTTCGCTGAAGACGTCGCCGATCTCGGTGTCGTCGAATCGAACCCGACCATCGACGGTCGCAACATGGTCATGGTCGTGGCGCCGGTGAAGAACAAGTCCGAAGCCAAGGCCGAGCAGAATGCCGTGCGCGCAGCGCACAAGGAAGCCGTGCGCAGCTCGAAGTCCGGTTCGGACGACGACGCCAGCTCGGACGACACCGCCAGCAAGGCAGACACCGCCGCGGAGTAATCCGCCCACAATCTCCCGCTTGCGAGCGGGTACCCACCGTCGCCCACCAGGGCGCCATACGAAGGAAGAGAAGATGCCGAAGCAGAAGACGCACTCGGGTGCTAAGAAGCGCTTCAAGATCACCGGCAGCGGAAAGCTGAAGAAGCAGCAGGCCGGTATGCGCCACAACCTCGAGCACAAGTCGAGCCGTCGCACCCGTCGCCTGAACCAGGACCAGGTCCTCTCCAAGGCCGACACCAAGGTCGCGAACAAGCTTCTCGGCCGCGGCTGAGCGCCCGAAGTACGAATAGGAATATAGGAAAATGGCTAGAGTCAAGCGCGCAGTCAACGCGCACAAGAAGCGTCGTGTCATCCTCGAACGTGCCTCGGGCTACCGTGGGCAGCGTTCGCGCCTGTACCGCAAGGCGAAGGAGCAGGTCACTCACTCGCTCGTCTACGCATACCGCGACCGCCGCAAGCGCAAGGGCGACTTCCGTCGTCTGTGGATCCAGCGCATCAACGCCGCTGCCCGCCAGAACGGCATCACGTACAACCGTTTCATCCAGGGCCTCGGCCTCGCGGGTGTGCAGGTCGACCGTCGTATGCTCGCAGACCTCGCCGTGACCGATGCCGCGACCTTCGTGTCGCTGGTCGAGGTCGCGAAGAAGGCGCTCCCCTCGGACGTCAACGCGCCGAAGGCTGCTGCCTGATCTGAACCTGATCACGAAACGGGTGTCTCCCCTCGGGGAGGCGCCCGTTTCGGCATCCGGCACCCGTCTAGACTGGGATCGTGCTGGAAAACCCTCGCTCGCCCCGCGTCCGTGCCGTCGCCAAGCTGACCAAGCGCAGTGCGCGTGTGGAGACGGGACTCTTCCTGCTGGAAGGCCCGCAGTCGGTGCGCGAGGCGATGAACTATCTGCCCGGCACGATCATCGAGCTGTTCGCGACGCCCTCGAGCTGGGAGCGGCACGCCGATGTGCGCGCACTCGCCGACGAGATCGGCATCGAGGTGGAGTACGTCACCGAGGATGTGCTCTCGGCGATGGCCGATACGGTCACCCCGCAGGGCATCATCGCCGTGGCCAAGCAGACGCCGACCTCGCTGCGTGACATCTTCGCAGCATCCCCTCGGCTGATCGCCATCTGCGAAGAAGTGCGTGATCCGGGCAACCTCGGCACCATCATCCGCGCGGCGGATGCAGCCGGAGCGGATGCCATCGTGCTGACGGGCCGTACCGTCGACCCCTACAACCCGAAGGTCGTGCGCTCGACGACGGGATCGCTCTTCCACCTGCCTGTCTCCGTCGGCGGCGATCTGATCGACGTGATCAACCGTGCGCACGCGGCGGGTCTGCAAGTGCTCGCCGCCGATGTGAAGGGCGATGACCTGCTCTCGGCCCGCGCAGAGGGCGTGCTGGACCGTCCGACAGCATGGCTGTTCGGCAATGAGGCCCGGGGGCTGGAAGACGATGCGCTCGAACTCGCCGATCGCGCGCTGAAACTGCCGATCTTCGGGCGCGCCGAATCGCTCAACCTCGCCACCGCCGCGAGCGTCTGCCTCTACGAGAGCGCCTTCTCGCAGCGCGCGGCAGAGTGAGCGGCCGCACTGCTCTCTGTTACGAATAGGTAAAGTCCGCCGGGCGCCCGCGTATCGGAACCCCCCTGCTCTAGTGTTGAGGAATGGCAGAGAGCAGAGACGCCCTCGTGGTGGTCGAGAACGTCCAGAAGCATTACGGCGAATTCCAGGCGCTGAAAGACGTGAACCTCACCGTCGACAAGGGTGAGGTCGTCGTCGTAATCGGCCCGTCGGGTTCCGGCAAGTCCACTCTGTGCCGCACGATCAACCGACTTGAGACCATCACCAGCGGTTCGATCCGCATCGATGGCAAGGTTCTCCCCGCCGAGGGCAAGGGGCTCGCGAACCTGCGCGCCGAAGTCGGCATGGTGTTCCAATCCTTCAACCTCTTCGCGCATCTCACGATCCTCGAGAACGTCACGCTCGGACCGATCAAGGTCCGCGGCCTGAAGAAGGCGGATGCCGACAAGGAGGCGATGGCGCTTCTGGAGCGCGTCGGTGTCGCCCAACAGGCCTCGAAGCTTCCCGCCCAGCTCTCGGGCGGTCAGCAGCAGCGCGTGGCGATCGCCCGCGCGCTCGCCATGCACCCGAAGGTGATGCTGTTCGATGAGCCGACGAGCGCGCTCGACCCCGAGATGATCAACGAGGTGCTCGACGTCATGATCGGTCTCGCCAAGGAGGGGATGACGATGGTCGTCGTCACCCACGAGATGGGCTTCGCCCGCAAGGCTGCGAACCGCGTCGTGTTCATGGCCGACGGGCAGATCGTCGAAGAGGCGACTCCGGAGGAGTTCTTCACGAACCCGCAGAGCAACCGTGCCAAGGACTTCCTCTCGAAGCTCTTGACGCACTGATCCCTTCCACCGACTCACGTACCTGAACACTGCACCACAGCAACCAAGGAGATGGAAATGCGACGCACACGCGCACTCGCAGGAATCGGAATCGCAGCAACTGCGCTGCTGGCACTCACCGCCTGCAACAGCGGCGGTCCTGCAACGCCAGGTGGTGGCGACACCGGTGGCGACGGCGACAAGCCGATGTTCGAGGTGGCCAAGGACGTCAAGCTCGACGGAAGCCCCACCTTCGACAAGATGGAGAAGGCCGGCAAGGTCACCATCGGCGTCAAGGAAGACCAGCCGGGCCTCGGCTTCCTGGATGCCACCACGGGTGAGCGCAGCGGTTTCGACGTCGACATCGCGCGCTGGATCGCCGCATCCCTCGGTTTCGGTGAAGACAAGATCGACTTCAAGCCGATCGCGTCCGCCAACCGCGAGCAGTCGATCGTGAACGGTGACATCGACTACTACGTCGGCACCTACTCGATCACGGACAAGCGCAAGGAGCAGATCGACTTCGCGGGTCCCTACTTCATCACCGGTCAGGGGCTGCTGATCCGCAAGGACGACCCCGACGCCGACAAGCTCGAGGACTTCAACGGCAAGACCGTCTGCTCGGCGACCGGCTCCACGCCGATCCAGAACATCAAGGCGAACTTCCCCGACATCAAGACACAGGAGTACGACCTGTACTCCGCTTGCGTGCAGGACCTGATCGACAAGAAGGTCGACGCGGTCACGACCGACCAGGCGATTCTGATCGGCTACGCGGCGCTGTACCCGGACGAGGTTCGCGTCACCGGCGGTCTCTTCACTGAAGAGCGCTACGGCGTCGGCCTGCCCAAGGGCGACGACGTGCTGCGTGCGCACATCAACGAGCTCTTCACGGACGGCGGCGACACCTGGCAGGCCATCTTCGACAAGAACCTCGGCGACTCGGGGATCAAGGTCGACCAGCCCAAGGTCGACGCGTACTGATCAACCATCGGGGCGGTTCGCATGAATCGCCCCGATTCAGCCTGAGAAGGGGAGGGTGACGTGGACGTCATCTTCGGGAACCTCGACCTTTGGGGCGAGGCAATCGGGAACACTCTGCTGGTGTTCGCGATCGGCGGCGTCATCGCGCTCGTGCTCGGCATCATCGTCGGCGCCATGCGCGTGTCGCCGGTGCCGATCGCACGGGCGGTGGGCACCGCCTACGTGAACATCGTGCGCAATACGCCACTCACCCTCGTCTTCTTCTTCTTCGTGTTCGGATACCCGCAACTAGGCCTTCCCGACCTGTCGAACACGGTGCTCGGCATTCTTGCCATCGGCATCTATACGGCCACCTACGTCGCGGAGGTTCTGCGCGCTGGCATCAGCACGGTTCCAGTCGGACAGGCCGAGGCGGCTCGCGCGATCGGATTGCCGTTCGGCCAGGTGATGACCCTCGTCATCCTTCCGCAGGCCTTCCGATCCGTCGTCCCGCCGATGATGAGCGTGTTCATCGCGCTGCTGAAGAACACCACGGTTGCCGCTGGCTTCTCGATCGGCGAACTGGCGGCGCTGCGCGCCACGATCAACGATGCTCCTAACAGGCCGGGTAACCCGATGGAGGTCCTGCTCTGGGTCGCCATCGTCTTCGTCATCCTGGTCATGGGGCTGAGCGCCGTGCAGCGGCATCTCGAGAACAAGTGGAGGATCGCACGATGACCTCGGTACTCTACGACGTCCCGGGGCCCCGGGCGATCGCACGCAACCGCATCCTCGCCATCGTCACGGTGATCCTCGTGCTCGGTGCGATCGGGTTCGTCGTCTACCGGATGTGGACCACCGGCCAGTTCACTCCGCAGAAGTGGTACGTGTTCACGTTCTCCAACGTGTGGGTGGGCATTGCCGGGGCACTCGGCAAGACTCTCGCAGCCTTCGGGCTCGCCGCGGTGCTGAGCCTGGTGCTCGGCTTCGTGCTGGCGATCGGGCGCCTGTCCGATCACCGCTGGGTGCGCACCCCCGTCACCGTCATCATCGAGCTCTTCCGCGCCGTCCCGGTGCTGGTCTTCATGATGCTGCTCTACTACGGCCTGCCTGTGGTCGGTGTCGATATGGACCCGTATTGGGCGGTTGTGCTCGGTCTGACTGTCTACAACGGCTCTGTCCTCGCCGAGGCGCTTCGTGCGGGCATCGAGGCCCTGCCAAAGGGGCAGCAGGAGGCCGGTTACGCGATCGGCCTTCGAAAGAGCGGCGTGATGCGGTTGATTCTGCTGCCGCAGGCCGTCCGCGCGATGCTGCCGGTGATCATCGCGCAGCTCGTGGTGACGCTGAAGGACACCGCACTGGGCTTCATCATCACTTACCCCGAGCTGCTGTACTACGCGAAACTGCTCAGCTCGCAGCAGGGACGACCGATCCTGCAGTCGGCCTTCGTCATCGGCGGCATCTACATCGCGCTGTGCCTCATCCTCGCTGGCATCGCGAAGTGGGTAGAGGTGAAGACGCGCCACTCGTCGAAGCTGAAGGGAATCAATCCGGATCCCGGCGCTGGAGATCCGCGCATGCACGAGGGCTCGACAGTGACCGAAGTGATCGCGCTGCAGAGCAGAGCCGGCCGGTTCGACCAGGGCAACGTCGGCGGCGTCCCCGGCATCTGAGCGGGCTATCATCGGACGGTGACGACCCCCGGCATCCCGCATCACGTTTCTGACTACCCTCCGCCGATGAGTCGCACGCTCGAGGCTTGGCTGTCGCCCGACTACGAACGCGCTGCCCCCGACAGCCCGACGCGCCTTCGCCAGATCGCCGATGATCGCGCGGTCGATGTCGCTCTCGCCGCCTGTCTGATCGCGTTGGCACCGGTCGCCGTGCTCGCCGGCGCGGTCTGGGGTCTCATGGCAGGAACCGCACTTCCCTTCGCGCTCTTGACCGTGTCCGGCATCGCACTCGGCGGCATCGGCATCCTGTGTCTGCGACGCGCGCGCCGGCGTCTGCCTCGCGAACGTTCGCGCATCGTCCGGGGGACCGGCAGTGCACGGGAAGGCGTCATCGTCTTCCTGGTGCTGTTCGGAGCGAGCCTCATCCCGCTCGTCCTGGGCGGAGAAGCCCTGGTCGAGCGAGTGCCGGGTGGTCTGCTCTCGCTCATCGGTCTGGGTACCGTATATGCGCTGCTGCTGGCGGCGGTCTTCATCGTTCCCGGCGCCGTGCTCGCGCGTGCTCGCGACTCCTTTCGCACAGCCGCTGAGAAGAACCCGCAGTACCGTGCGCTGTTGGAGCAGGATCGGCTGACCTGGCATCCGCGACATGGCGACATGATGTACGGCCCGCTCTGAGCCGCCGGCCCGGGCGCACGCGCGCTCCCCGGTAGACTCTGTTCTCGTGTCAGACTCCCCTCACGCTCCTGAACCAGCAGAGATCACTCCCGACGCGGTCGCAGCCGCCGTCGATGCCGCTCTCGCGGCGATCGCCGCGGCCACCAGCACAACCGAGCTGAAGGCCGCTCGTGCCTCGCATGTCGCCGACGGCTCGCCGCTCGCGGTGCTGAATGCGTCGATGCGCCAGGTGGCACCCGAGCACAAGGCGACGTTCGGCAAGCTCATCGGCCAGGGCCGGGCGCGGGTCAACCAGGCACTCGCAGCCAAGGAGTCCGAGCTCGCGCAGGCCGAGACCGCAGCCCGTCTCGAAGCCGAGCGCGTTGACATCACGGCTCTCGCCTCCCGTTCGCGGGTGGGTGCGCGGCATCCGCTCTCGCTCATGCAGGAGCAGATCTCTGACATCTTCGTCGGCATGGGATGGGAGATCGCCGAAGGGCCAGAACTCGAGCACGAATGGTTCAACTTCGACGCGCTCAACTTCGACGAGGACCACCCGGCGCGTCAGGAGCAGGACACCTTTTACGTCGATCCGACCTCGCGGCACCTCGTGATGCGCACGCACACCAGTCCGGTGCAGGTGCGCTCCATGCTCGACCGCGAGCTGCCGATCTACGTCCTGTGCCCGGGCCGGGTCTACCGCACCGACGAGTTCGACGCCACGCACCTGCCCGTTTTCACCCAGGTCGAAGGCCTCGTCGTCGACAAGGGCATCACGATGGCGCATCTCAAGGGCACGCTCGACCACCTCGCCCAGCAGCTCTTCGGTGCCGAGGCGAAGACGCGCCTGCGCACCAACTACTTCCCCTTCACCGAGCCCTCCGCGGAGTTCGACCTGTGGCACCCGACCTTCAAGGGTGGCGCGCGCTGGATCGAATGGGGCGGCTGCGGCATGGTCAATCCCAACGTGCTGCGGGCGGCGGGCATCGACCCCGAGATCTACAGCGGTTTCGCATTCGGCATCGGCGTCGAGCGCGCCTTGATGTTCCGCAGCGATGTGAAAGACATGCGCGACATGGCAGAGGGCGATGTGCGCTTCAGCGAGCAGTTCGGGATGGTGGTGTGATGCGCGTTCCGATCTCCTGGCTTCGCGAGTACGTCGATGTGGCCGCAGAGGCGACTCCGGAAGATGTACTGGCGTCCTTCCTGTCGGTCGGCTTCGAAGAAGAAGACATTCACCGCTTCGAGATATTCGGTCCCGTCGTCGTCGGGCAGGTGCTCGAAATCACGCCCGAACCGCAGAAGAACGGCAAGACCATCAACTGGTGCCAGGTCGATGTCGGCGAGGCGAACGGCGGCATCCGCGGCATCGTCTGCGGTGCGCATAACTTCGCCGTCGGCGACAAGATCGTCGCGACGCTGCCTGGCTCGGTGCTGCCAGGGCCCTTCCCGATCGCGGCGCGGAAGACGTACGGCCATGTCTCCGACGGCATGATCGCCTCGGCCCGCGAGCTCGGTCTGGGCGATGAGCATGACGGCATCATCGTGCTGTCCACGCTCGGCCTTGACCCCGAGGTCGGTGCGGATGCCATCAGCCTGCTGCACCTGGACGACGTCGCTGTCGAGATCAACGTGACACCTGACCGCGGCTACGCGTTCTCGCTGCGCGGGCTCGCGCGCGAGTACTCCCACGCCACCGGCGCCGAGTTCCGCGACCCCGCTGAGCGCGACTTCGCCGAGTTGCAGCCCGGCTCCGGTTTCTCGACCACGGTCGACGACAAGAACCCGATCCGCGGCGCGGTCGGTGCCAGCGAATTCGTCACCCGGGTCGTGCGCGACGTCGACCCGTCGCGCCCGACTCCGCCGTGGATGATCGCTCGGCTCGCCCTCGCGGGGATGCGCTCGCTCGGAATCCTCATCGACATCACCAACTACGTGATGCTCGAGCTCGGCAATCCGATCCACGGCTACGACCTCGACAAGCTGCAGGGCGACATCACCGTGCGCCGCGCTCAGCAGGGCGAGCGGATGACGACCCTCGACGGTCAGGACCGTGAACTCCACGTCGAAGACCTGCTCATCACCGATGACTCCGGCCCGATCGGCATGGCCGGCGTCATGGGCGGCGGTACGACCGAGATGAGCGACAGCACGCGCAACGTGCTCATCGAGGCGGCGACGTTCGACCCGGTCACGATCGCCCGCACCGCCCGGCGTCACAAGCTGCCCAGCGAGGCATCCAAGCGCTTCGAGCGCGGCGTCGACCCGCTGGTCCCGTTCGCCGCTGCACGCCGCGTCGCCGACCTGCTCGTCGAGCTCGCGGGCGGCACGCTGACCGATGAGGGCGGCGCCCTGTTCGCCGAGGTGTTCATCGCCGACATCGAGTTGCCTGCCGGGTTCACGCAGAGCGTCGTCGGCGTCGACTACAGCGACGATGAGATCGTGAGCGCGCTGCAGACCATCGGTGCGGAGGTCACCCCCGAGAGCGACGGGTGGCGCGTGAATCCGCCGTCCTGGCGCCCCGACCTCACCGACAAGTGGACTCTGGTGGAAGAGATCGCCCGCATCCACGGGCTCGATCGCATCCCCTCGGTGCTGCCGACGCCGCCGTCGGGCCGCGGCTATACGGCGCTGCAGCTCGGCCGCAAGCGCGTCGCGGATGCTCTTGCCGCTTCCGGCTTCGTCGAGACCTCGGCCTTCCCCTTCACGACCGCTGAGCTGAATGATCTGCACGGCTCGGCCTCGGGGGAGCACCTGCCCAGCATCCGCTTGGCGAACCCCATCGACGGCCACGTGCCTGACCTGCGTCGCTCGCTTCTGCCGGCGCTGCTGCAGACCGCACACCGCAACATCTCGCGCGGCATCGTCGATCTGGCGATCTTCGAGACGGGTTCTGTGTTCACGCCCGCCGAGGGCGTCGAATACGGCACCGACTTCATTCCGCCGCTGGGGGAGCGCCCCAGCGACGAGACGCTTGCTGCGCTCAACGCGGGAATCCCCCCGCAGCCGCGGCTGCTCTCCGTGCTGTTGACCGGAAACATCACACCGCGTCAGCCCGGCAGGGCTGCCGAGCACGCCGACCTCTCGGATGCTCTCGACGCGGTTCGGGTAATCGGCGTCGCCGCCGGAGTCGAGATCGACGTCGCGCAGACCCAGCGCGCGGCACTGCATCCCGGCCGTGCTGGTTCGCTGAGCGTCGGCGGCGAGGAGATCGGATACGTGGGCGAGCTGCACCCGCAGGTGTCGGACGATGCTGATCTGCCCGGCCGCGCTGTCGTGCTGGAACTCGATCTCGACCGTCTGCTCACGCTCGCCGGCGGGCGGGTCGTCGCGGAATCGCTGTCGACGTTCCCCGCCGCGACGCAGGACGTCTCGCTGGTCGTGGGTATCGACGTCCCGGCATCCGAGGTGCGCGCAGCACTGCGCGACGGCGCTGGCGACCTGCTGGAATCGGTGCGTCTGGTCGATGATTATCGCGGTGAGGGACTCGGCGAGGGGCAGAAGAGCCTCAGCTTCGCGCTGCGCTTCCGCGCCGACGACCGCACGCTCACCGCAGCCGAGGCGACCGAAGCGAAGCTCGCTGGTGTCGCCGCAGCGACCGAGCGGTTCGGAGCCAGCATCCGCGACTGACCGGCGACCGGCGCAGAAAGCCGCGCCGGTCTTCGCTAGAGTGTCGAGCAGTGACACGGGGTGCCGCATCCGCGGCTGAGACCAGACCCGTCGAACCTGATCTAGTTCGTACTAGCGAAGGGATGTCGCGCATGAGCGCTTCGCCACGCCTGTCCATCGATGTTGCGGCCGCGGCCGCCGAGCTGCTGCCGGGGCTGCGCGCCTCGCCGCCTCTCGCGCACTGCATCACCAATTCCGTCGTGACCGGATTCACCGCCAACGTTCTGCTCGCCATCGGTGCGGCGCCGGCGATGGTCGACATCATCGGTGAATCGGGGATGTTCGCGCAGATCGCCTCGGGGGTGCTGATCAATCTCGGCACGCCCACCCCCGAGCAGCGCGCCGCGAGTCTCGAAGCCGCGGACGGTGCAACCTCGGCCGGCACCCCGTGGGTGCTCGATCCGGTCGCGATCGGTGCACTGCCGGTGCGCACCGAACTCGCCGCCGAGCTCGTCTCGCGCCGCCCTACCGCGATCCGCGGCAACCCTTCCGAGATCCTCGCTCTCGCCGGCCTCAGTGCGGGTGGCCGAGGAGTCGACGCCACGGATGCGCCGGATGCCGCAATCGACGCTGCCCGCTCGCTCGCCGGACGATGGGGGAGCACCGTGGCCGTCTCCGGCGAGGTGGACCTGATAACCGACGGAGAGCGGCTCATCCGCATCGCGAACGGCGATGCGCTGCTCACGCGTGTCACCGGCGGCGGCTGCGCACTCGGTGCTGTCATGGCGGCGTTCCTCGGCTCGGCTCGAGACACCGACATCGATGTGCTCACCACCGTCGCCGCCGCGTCGCTGGTCTACACCGTGGCCGCGGAGCGTGCGGCTGCGACAGCATCCGGACCGGGCAGCTTCGACGTCGCCCTGCTCGACGCGCTTGCCGCTCTCGAACCCGGCGACGTGATCGCTGCCGCGCGCGTCGAGGAGGGAGCGCTGTGAACGCGGCCCTGTCGCTGTATCTGGTGACCGACGCCGCTGCCTGCGGCGACCGCGGCGTCATCGACACCGTGCGCGAAGCCGTCGCCGGCGGCGTCACGATCGTGCAGCTGCGCGACAAGCACGCCACCGATGCTGAGAGCGCCGATCTGCTGGTCGAGCTGTCGGCCGCGATCGATGGGCGGGCGATGCTGGTGGTCAATGACCGTCTCGACGCGGTGCAGCAAGCCCGCGCACGAGGTGCGCGCGTCGATGGTGTGCATCTCGGACAGTCGGATGCTGCCGTGCAGCGCGCCCGCGAACTGCTCGGGCCCGATGCGCTGATCGGCCTCACGGCGAACACCCCCGCGCACCTCGACGCCGTGCGCGCACTGCCTGCCGGAACCGTCGACTACGTCGGCGTCGGCGTCATCCGACCCACCTCGACGAAGCCCGATCATCCGCCGGCACTCGGCATCGACGGTTTCGCTGCGCTCGCCGCAGCCAGCCCGGTGCCGGCTGTGGCCATCGGCGGCGTCGGAATCACCGATGTCGCCGAGCTCCGCGATGCGGGTGCGGCAGGTGTCGCGGTCGTGTCCGCTCTGTGCGCAGCGGAAGATCCGCGGGCGACCGCGCGCGACTTCCGCCGTCAGTGGCGCGGGCAGCGCCCTCCGCGGGTGCTGTCCATCGCTGGCAGCGATGCCTCCGGTGGAGCGGGAATCCAGGCCGACCTGAAGTCCATCGCGGCCAACGGCGGCTACGGAATGACCGCGATCACGGCGTTGACCGCACAGAACACCCAGGGCGTGCGTGACGTGCACGTGCCCTCGGCGGAATTCCTGCGCGCCCAGCTCGATGCCATCGCCGACGACATCGAGATCGATGCGGTCAAGATCGGAATGCTCGCGAACGCCGACATCATCCGCACCGTCGGCGAGTGGCTGACGCAGCACCGCCCCGGTACGGTCGTGCTCGATCCGGTGATGGTCGCCACCAGCGGCGACCGGCTACTCGACGCGGATGCCGAGCAGGCGCTGCTCGACCTTGCGAGCCACGCAGATCTGCTCACCCCGAATCTCAGCGAGCTGGCCGTACTCGCGGGGCACCCCGTGCAGAGCTGGGGCGACGCGCTCACTGCGGCGCAGGAGATCGCCGCGCGCACGGGAGCCCTTGTTCTCGCCAAGGGCGGCCACCTCGCGTTCGCTGAGGCCCCCGATGCGCTCGTGGGCCGAGACGGAGTGATCGCCGAGTACACCGCAGAGCGTATCGAGACCACCAGCACCCACGGCACCGGATGCTCGCTCTCCTCCGCGCTCGCCACCGCGCACGCTCGAGGGATGGACTGGCCCCAGGCGGTGCACAGCTCACGGCAATGGCTGCGCGAGTCACTCCGTGCGGCTGGCGCACTGGAGGTCGGACGGGGAAGCGGGCCGATCAGTCACTTCGCCGGGCTCTGGAAGCGCGGCGGTCTGGCAACCCGTCCCATTGCGGCGGACGTGCGCGTGGACTGGTGGAACAGCACAGCATCCGTCCGCCGCGATATTGATGCGCTGCCCTTCATCCGCGCACTCGCCGACGGCACCCTCGAGCGCGAGCGCTTTCTGTCCTACCTCGCTCAAGACGCCCTGTATCTGCGCGAGTACGCGCGGGTGATGGCAGAAGCCGCGCGACTCGCCCCGACCGCCGCCGAGCAGGCTTTCTGGGCGCAGTCCGCGCAGGGCGCCATCGCCGGTGAGCTGGAGCTGCATGCGTCGTGGTTGACGCCGAGCACGGGAATCTCGGCCGATACTTTCGCCGCTGAGCCGAGCGCAGTGGCCACGGCCTACCTCGACCACCTGCGCGCCGCAGCCTTCACCGGCGACTACGCCGTGCTGATAGCCGCTGTCCTGCCGTGCTTCTGGCTGTACACGGATCTCGGGGTGCGATTGCATGCCGGTGAGTTCGGTGCGCACGCGCTCGATCCCGATCACCCGTTCGCATCCTGGCTGGCCACATACGCCGATCCCGCGTTCGCCATCGCCACCGAGCAGGCGATCGAATACGTCACCGCCGCCGCGGCTGTCGCTGACGAAGCACGGCGCGAGCGCATGCATCGCGCGTTCGCCGTGGCGGCAGAGCATGAGCGGGCCTTCTTCGATCTGTGACGGATCGGATTTGCGGATGCCGAAGGATCGGCGCTACTGTCGCGTCATGCCTTCGGCTCCGCACCTCTCTTCTGCGCTCCTCCTGAGCGCTGTGCGTCGACGCCGCAGCGGCCGCCGATTCTAGGCGACTCCGTGCAGCCTGTGCGTCTCAGCGCGGGTCGGTGTCGCCGCCCCCGTTCTGAACCTGGGCCCTGAGCATGTCGAAGGGCACGACCGTTAAGGTGGAAGCATGACGTACTCCGTCGCCGTCTCCGGCGCATCCGGCTATGCGGGGGGCGAGATCCTGCGGCTTCTCGCAGCCCATCCCGATATCGAGATCCGCACGGTCACCGCGCATTCCAATGCCGGACAGCCGCTCACCGCGCACCAGCCGCATCTGCGCTCGCTGGCCCACCTCGAACTCCAGCCCACGACGCCGGAGGTCCTCTCCGGACACGACATCGTTTTCCTCGCCCTGCCGCACGGTCAGTCCGGGCAGTACACGGATGCTCTCGACGACACCGCGCTCGTCATCGATGCCGGAGCGGATCATCGCCTCACCTCGCAGGAGGCGTGGGATCAGTTCTACGGCGGCGACTTCCACGACCCGTGGGCCTACGGCGTTCCGGAGCTGCTGACGGGTGACGGAAAGCTCCGCGAACAGCTGCGCTCCGCACGCCGGATCGCCGCACCCGGATGCAACGCCTCGACAGTGAGCCTGAGCCTCGCCCCCGGCGTCGCTGCCCGAGTCATCGACCCCGCCGACATCGTCAGTGTGCTCGCGGTCGGCCCCTCCGGCGCGGGCAAGAGTCTGAAGCCGCACCTTCTGGGCAGCGAGATCCTCGGCACGGCGAACCCCTATGCCGTCGGCGGCACTCACCGGCACATCCCCGAGATCCGCCAGGCGCTCGCCGCGGCGAGCTCTGGCTCGGCGGAGGACATCCGCATCTCCTTCACCCCGGTGATCGTGCCGATGTCGCGGGGCATCCTGGCGACATCCAGCGCGCCGATCGTCGACGGCGTCACCGACGCGCAGATCCGCGACGCGTGGGAATCCGCCTACGCCGACGAAGCGTTCGTGCAACTGCTGCCGGAGGGCTCCTTCCCCCGCACGGCCGACGTGCTCGGGGCGAACACCGCTCTGCTGGGCCTCGCGATCGACCGGGCTGCGAACCGCGTCGTCGTCGTGGCCGCCGTCGACAACCTCGTCAAAGGCACCGCCGGCGCTGCCATCCAGTCCATGAACCTCGCGCTCGGCCTGCCAGAAGGCCGCGCCCTCACCATGAACGGAGTCGCGCCGTGAGCGTCACCGCACCCCAGGGATTCGAAGCCGCCGGCGTCGCCGTCGGCCTGAAGACGACCGGCAAGCCCGACGTCGCCGTCGTCGTCAACCGCGGGCCGCGCAAGATCGGTGCCGCCGTGTTCACCACCAACCGTGCCAAGGCCAACCCGATCCTGTGGTCGCAGAAGGTCATCATCGACCGGGTGGTCGAAGCGATCGTGCTCAATTCGGGCGGTGCAAACTGCTTCACGGGTGACTTCGGCTTCCAGACCACCCATCTCACCGCAGAGACCGCCGCTGAGCTGCTGGAAGTCAGCGCCGCAGACATCCTGGTCTGCTCCACCGGTCTGATCGGGACCGGCGGCGAGGAGTTCCGCGGCAAGGTGCTCGACGGGGTCGAACAGGCGATGGCCGCCCTCAGCACCGATGGCGGACACTCTGCGGCCGAGGCGATCATGACCACAGACACGATCGCGAAGACGGCCGAGGTCAGCCGCGATGGCTGGACGATCGGCGGCATGGCGAAGGGCGCCGGCATGCTCGCGCCCGGGCTCGCGACGATGCTCGTCGTCATCACGACGGATGCCGACCTCGACGCATCCGAGGCCGACGCCGCGCTGCGCTCGGCAACCGGCGTCAGTTTCGATCGCCTCGATTCCGACGGCTGCATGTCCACCAACGATCAGGTCACTCTGCTGGCGAACGGTGCCAGCGGCATCCGCCCCGACCTCGATGCGTTCACGACGGCGCTCACCGAACTGTGTCGGGAGCTCGCACAGAAGCTGCAGACCGATGCCGAGGGCGCCAGCCATGACATCACCATCGAGGTGACCAACGCGATGACCGAGCACGAGGCGGTCGAGGTCGGTCGCTCGGTCGCGCGCAACAACCTCTTCAAGGCGGCTGTCTTCGGCAATGACCCGAACTGGGGGCGGGTCCTCGCCGCGATCGGCACCACGAGCGCGCAGTTCGACCCCTACGACGTCGACGTGTCGATGAACGGCGTGCGGGTGTGCACCGCCGGTGGACCAGACCGGCCGCGTGAAGAGGTCGATCTCACGCCCCGCGCCATGCACCTCGAGATCGACCTGAAGGTCGGTTCGGCGACCGCCACGATCCTCACGAACGACCTCACCCACGATTACGTTCACGAGAACAGCGCCTACGCCTCATGACAGACCTGCAGGAAACCGAGCCCGAGGAAGCAGCGGTCAAAGCCGCCACGCTCATCGAATCTCTGCCGTGGCTGAAGCGCTTCCGCGATCAGATCATCGTCATCAAATACGGCGGCAACGCGATGGTCAGCGACGAACTGCAGGAGGCGTTCGCGCAGGACATCGCGTACCTGCGCTACGTCGGCGTGCTCCCCGTGGTCGTGCACGGTGGTGGTCCGCAGATCTCGAGCATGCTCGATCGCTTGGCCATCCCCAGTGAGTTCAAGGGCGGCTACCGGGTCACCTCCACCGAGGCGATCAGCGTCGTGCGGATGGTGCTCACCGGGCAGATCAACCCCACGCTGGTGGCGAAGATCAACTCGCACGGACCGATCGCCACCGGGCTCAGCGGAGAGGATGCCGGCCTGTTCGGCGGCCGCCGCCGCGGCATCGTCCTCGATGGCCAGGAAGTGGATCTCGGCCGGGTCGGTGACGTCGTGCAGGTCGATCCCACGCCCGTGCTCGACCACCTCAATGCCGGGCGCATCCCCGTGGTGTCGTCGATCGCGCCCGACCTGGATCATCCAGGACAGTCGCTGAACGTGAACGCGGATGCTGCGGCATCCGCCCTCGCGATCGCGCTCGGTGCGCGCAAACTGGTCATTCTCACCGACGTGGCCGGTCTCTACGCCGACTGGCCCAACCGCGACTCGCTCGTCTCGCACATCAACTCGGCGCGTCTGGCCGAGATGCTGCCGGGGCTCGAATCGGGGATGATCCCGAAGATGCGCGCCTGCCTCGACGCCGTCGACGGCGGAGTCGACGCCGCAGCCATCATCGACGGACGGGTGCCGCACTCGGTGCTCGTCGAACTGTTCACCAGCAAGGGAATCGGCACGGAAGTGGTCGCAGGATGACGAATTGGACCGAGAACGCATCGCGCGACCTGATGAGCGTCGGCGGACGACTGGCGATGCTCACCCACGGTGAGGGCTCCGCTGTGTGGGATGCGGACGAGAACCGCTACCTCGATTTCCTCGGCGGAATCGCCGTGAACTGCCTTGGCCACGCTCATCCGGTCTTCGTCGAGGCGATCGCCGCGCAGGCCGCCACCCTCACCCACGTGTCGAACTACTTCGCGACCCCCGGTCAGCTCGAGCTCGCGGCACGGCTGAAGCGCCTGGCCGGCACCGGCGAACAGGGGCGTGTCTTCCTCGCGAACTCCGGCACGGAAGCCAACGAGACGGCGATCAAGCTCGCTCGCCTGCACGGCAGCAAGCACGGTCGCTCCACGATCCTGGTCGTCGAGGGCGCCTTCCACGGTCGCACAATGGGCGCGCTGTCGCTGACGCCCAAGGCCGCATATCGCGACCCGTTCCTCCCGGCCATCCCCGATGTCGTGACGGTCGAGCGGTCGCTGGAAGGCCTCGCAGCCGCCTTCCGCCACAACGACGTCGCTGCGATCTTCGTCGAGCCCATCCAGGGCGAGGCGGGGGTCGTCGAACTGCCGGACGGATTCCTCGCGCGTGCGCGCTCTCTCGCCACCGAGCATGACGCCCTGCTCATCCTCGATGAAGTGCAGACCGGCTCAGGCCGCACGGGGGAGTGGTTCGCGTTCCAGCGCGAGGGCGTCATCCCGGATGCCGTGACTCTCGCCAAGAGCATCGGAGCAGGATTCCCCCTGGGCGCGCTCGTGACCTTCGGCGCTGCCAGCGACCTGTTCTACCCCGGTACCCACAACTCGACGTTCGGCGGAAACCCGCTGGCCAGCGCCGTCGCGAATGCGGTGCTCGGCTACATCGAAGACGAGCACCTCCTCGACAACGTGAACGCACGGGGCGAGCAGCTGCGTGCTGGCGTGGCCGAGATGCCGCTGGTGGCCGGCACCACCGGCGCGGGACTGCTGATCGGCATCCGCCTGACCGCACCCGTCGCCGCCGAGATCCGCGCCGCTGCGCACGAGAACGGCCTGATCATCAACGCCCCGACGGATGATGTCATCCGCATCGCACCGGCGTACACCATCGGTGACGCCGAGGTGGAAGAGTTCCTCACCAAGTTCGGCGCGGCGCTCGCCGCCGTCGCCGCATCCGCACCCACCCCCACGGAGACGCCCGCATGACCCGACACCTGCTTCGCGACGACGATCTGACCCCTGCCGAGCAGGCGGAGATCCTCGATCTCGCCCTCGAGCTGAAGAAGGACCGGTGGGCGAACAAAGCTCTGGAGGGGCCGCAGACCGTCGCGGTCATCTTCGACAAGTCCTCCACCCGCACCCGGGTCTCCTTCGCGGTCGGCATCGCCGATCTTGGGGGGTCACCGCTGATCATCTCCACCGCGAACAGCCAGCTCGGTGGCAAGGAGACCCCCGCAGACACGGCGCGGGTGCTCGAGCGTCAGGTCGCGGCGATCGTCTGGCGCACCTATGCGCAGTCCGGCCTGGAGGACATGGCGCGCGGCACCCGGGTGCCGGTTGTGAACGCGCTCTCCGATGACTTCCATCCCTGCCAGCTGCTCGCCGACCTGCTGACGATCCGCGAGCACAAGGGAACTCTCCGGGGACTCACACTGTCGTTCTACGGCGACGGTCGCAGCAACATGGCGCACTCGTATCTGCTCGCCGGCGTCACCGCGGGCATGCATGTGCGCGTCACCTCGCCGCTCGCGTACGCGCCGCGCGCCGACATCATCACCGCAGCCCAGACGCGCGCCGCCGAGACCGGCGGATCCGTCACTCTGCTCACGGACCCGCGCGAGGCCGCTCTCGGCGCCGACGTCGTGGTGACCGACACCTGGGTGTCGATGGGCAAGGAGGAGGAGAAGATCGGCCGACTGCGTGACCTCGGCGGGTACAAGGTGACGACCGAGATCATGAGCCTCGCCGACCCCGACTCGCTGTTCATCCACTGCCTGCCCGCCGACCGCGGGTACGAGGTCGACTCCGAGGTCATCGACGGACCGCAGAGCGTCGTCTGGGATGAGGCCGAGAACCGGCTGCACGCGCAGAAGGCGCTGCTGGTCTGGCTGCTTGCGAAGCAGGACGCAGCATGAGCGGCGCGCAGGGGACGAATGACGGTGCGCTCTGGGGGGCCCGCTTCGCCGGTGGGCCGTCGCCGGAGCTGGCCGAGCTGAGCCGCTCGACGCACTTCGACTGGATTCTCGCGCCCTATGACATCGCGGGGTCCCACGCGCACGCGACGGCGCTGGAGGCCGCGGGCTATCTCGAAGCCGATGAGGCGCGGGTGATGCACGAAGGGCTCGACGCGCTTGCCTCGAAGATCGCCGATGGCACGCTGCAGCCCGCTCCAGGCGATGAAGACGTGCACGGTGCACTGGAGAAGGCGCTCATCGCCGAGGTGGGCGCCGAAGTGGGCGGACGCCTGCGTGCCGGGCGCAGCCGCAACGACCAGATCGCCACGCTCGTGCGGATGTACCTCATCGACCACGCCCGGGTCATCGCTCGCGATCTGCTTCGCGTCATCGATGCTCTCGTCGCCCAGTCAGAAGCGCACGCCGAGGCCATCCTGCCCGGCCGCACGCACCTGCAGCACGCGCAGCCGGTGCTGTTGGCGCATCACCTTCAGGCGCACGCCTGGCCGCTGGTGCGGGAACTCGAACGACTGGTCGACTGGCGTCGGCGTGCGGGCGTCTCGCCCTATGGCGGCGGAGCGCTCGCTGGATCCACGCTGGGTCTGGATCCAGCGCTCGTCGCCAGCGAGCTGGGCCTCGACCGACCGGCGGAGAACTCTCTCGACGGCACGTCTGCTCGGGATGTGGTCGCCGAGTTCGCGTTCATCGCCGCGATGACCGGCATCGACCTCTCGCGCCTCAGCGAGGAGATCATCCTCTGGAACACGCGTGAGTTCGGATTCGTCACACTGGATGATTCCTACTCGACGGGGTCGAGCATCATGCCGCAGAAGAAGAATCCCGACATCGCCGAGCTCGCGCGCGGCAAGTCCGGCCGACTCATCGGCAACCTTTCCGGGCTGCTCGCCACTCTGAAGGGCCTGCCGCTCGCCTACAACCGTGATCTGCAGGAAGACAAGGAGCCCGTTTTCGACTCCGTGCAGACGCTGGAGGTCGTGCTTCCCGCCTTCGCTGGCATGATCGCCACGATGCGCTTCGACACCGCACGGATGGCAGAGCTCGCCCCGCAGGGCTTCTCGCTCGCGACGGATGTCGCCGAGTGGCTGGTGAAGCGACGGGTGCCGTTCCGCGATGCGCATGAGATCTCGGGCGCGCTCGTGCGGGCGTGCGAGGAGGCCGGCATCGGACTCGAAGATGCCACCGATGAGCTGCTCGTCTCGGTGTCGCCGCATCTCGTCCCCGAGGTGCGCGACGTGCTCTCGATCGAGGGGTCGGTGGCATCGCGCACCGGTGTCGGCGGCACGGCGCCCGTGCGCGTTGCCGAGCAGCGCGCGGAGCTGGTCGCTCGAGCGCAGGCGGCCGCGCACGCGCTGGGGCTGTGACAGCGGGCGGATGCCGTGACGGCACGCACTGTCAGGCATATCGCTAATTTATAGCCAAGTAAGGCATATTCGGCCAATATTCGTGTTACTGTCATCCCATGGTCATCGCCGTGATCGCCGACATCGTCGGATCCCGTCGACTCCGTGATCGGGCCGCGGCCCAGCGGATGTTCGACGAGACGATCGCGCGCGTGGAGGGCACGCACCCGCTCTCCGAGCATCCGCTGCGACCGACTGTCGGCGACGAGCAGCAGGGCGTTTATCCCGGGCTCTCCGAAGCGCTGCACTCGCTCTTGCTGCTGCAGCTCGCTCTTCCAGACGGCATCGAGTTCCGATTCGGGCTCGGCGTCGGGGAGATCCGCCCCGTCGAGTCCGCGCACCGAGAGCTTTCCGACGGTCCCGGCTGGTGGGCTGCGCGCGATGCCATCGAGACAGTGCATGAGCGTCAGCAGAAGGCGGTCCCGAGCGCCAGGACCTGGATTGTCGGAGCCCCCGATCAAGATGAAGTCATGGCCGGGATCATCGCCGCATCGAACGCGTACCTGCTCGCCCGCGATGAGATAGTGGTGCGCATGAGCGGGCGCGAACGGCGCCTCGCCTACGGGCGAGCGTGCGGACTCTCGCAGCGTGAACTCGCCGAGCAGGAGGGCATCACGCAGCCGAGCGTCTCGAAGTCGCTGCGCAGTTCCGGAGCAGCGGCGCTGCTGGACGGCATCGACGTGCTGGGCGGGGGCGGGAGATGATCGTCGCCGCGCTGACTCTGCTCAGCATCGGTGCCGCCGACCTGCTGCGCAGGTTCAGCGCTCATCGACCGCTGCGCCTGACTCTGCTGATCATCCTCGCGGTGGTGGTCGTCGCGATCGGGGCATGCAGCGACGCGCTGATCCCGGCACTCATCGCCGTCGCCCTTGCCGCGCTGTGGATGCGGACGATGCCGCTGGATGCCACGGGCCCGGCATCCTTCTGGCCAGCGATCGTGCTCGGAGCGCTCGCCGCTGCGACGACGGCATTGATGCCGGCGCGTGCGATGCCCGGGCTCATCGGCGAGGTATGGCACCTGCCGTCGCCGGAGGGAGAGATCCGCTTCGACGTCGCCGTGCTCGCCGTCGGCGTCATGCTCTTCGTCAGCGAATCCGCGAACCTCGTCGTCCGTGCGGCGCTGGATCGTGAAGGAACCTGGCGACCCGCCGATCAGGGCGGTGCCCTCCGCGGGGGCCAGCTGCGCCAGCCGCAGCAGGCTGCGACCGGCTTTCAGGGCGGACGCCTCATCGGCCCGCTCGAGCGGGCGCTGGTCGTCGTGCTCACTCTCGCCACCGCGTACCCGCTGCTGGCGGCAATGCTCGCGGCGAAGGGGATCGTGCGCTTTCCGGAGATCTCCAAAGACGGCGAGACCGGCGCCCGGGCCGAATACTTCCTGGTCGGGAGCCTCGTGAGCTGGGTCGTCGCTCTCGGCGCCGCATTCTTGCTCTGGTGGGCCGTGCGCGTCTGATCCCGGCGTCAAGCAGCACGTGGGCGCGCTGATAACCTGGAGCGCGTGTCAACTCCGTCTCTGACGACCGCGCCCGTGGCGCTCGATCCCACCTTCGAGAATGTGTGGGACGAGATCGTCTGGCGTGGCCTCGTCCACGTGTCCACCGATCAGGCGGCGCTGCGCGCCCTGCTCTCCGGGGACCCGATCACGTATTACTGCGGATTCGACCCGACCGCGCCCAGCCTGCACCTCGGCAACCTCGTGCAGCTGCTCACGCTTCGGCGCCTCCAGCTCGCCGGCCACAAGCCGCTGGGCCTTGTCGGCGGATCGACCGGACTCATCGGCGACCCGCGCCCGACGGCGGAGCGCACCCTGAACACACCGGAGACGGTCGCCGAATGGGTGGATCGTCTGCGCGCCCAGGTCGAGCGCTTCCTCAGCTTCGACGGTGACAACGCGGCCCGACTCGTGAACAACCTCGATTGGACGGCGCCGATGAGCGCCATCGAGTTCCTGCGCGAGATCGGCAAGCACTACCGGGTCGGCACCATGCTGAAGAAGGATGCCGTCGCCGCCCGCCTGAACTCCGACGCGGGTATCAGCTACACCGAGTTCAGCTACCAGATCCTGCAGGGGATGGACTTCCTCGAGCTCTACCGCCAGTACGACTGCGTGCTGCAGACCGGCGGCAGCGATCAGTGGGGCAACCTGATCAGCGGCAGCGACCTGATCCACAAGGTCGAGGGCACGTCCGTGCATGCGATCGGCACACCGTTGATCACCAACAGCGACGGCACCAAGTTCGGCAAGAGCGAGGGCAACGCGATCTGGCTCGACGCCGAGATGTGCAGCCCGTACCGGATGTTCCAGTTCTGGCTCAGCACCACGGATGCCGATGTGCTCGACCGGCTGAAGGTCTTCACCTTCTTGACCCGGGCCGAGATCGAGGAGTACGCCGCGCTCGTCGAGTCCGAGCCTTTCCGTCGCGCCGCGCAGAAGCGTCTTGCCCGTGAGGTGTGCGCCACCGTGCACGGCCCCGAGGCGACCGCCGCGGTCGTTGCCGCATCGGATGCGCTGTTCGGGCAGGGAGACCTGGCAGAGCTGGATGCTGCGACACTGCGGACGGCACTCGAGGAGCTTCCGAACGCCACGGTCGCCGCCGGCACCACGGTCGTCGAAGCACTCGTCGAAACCGGGCTGGTCTCCAGCGCATCAGAAGCGCGCCGCGCCATCTCGCAGGGCGGCGTGAGCCTGGATGGCGAGCGCGTTGCCGATGACACGGCTGTCGTCCAGGGCGGGCTTCCGGGCGGTGTCTCGGTGCTGCGTCGTGGCAAGAAGACCCTCGCGGGGCTTTTCGTCGGCTGATGCCGTTCACAGCCAGCCATGCAGTGGTGGCACTGCCATTCCTGCGCACGCCGCTGGTGCCCGCGGCCATTGCAATCGGAGCGATGACCCCGGACCTGCCGCTGTTCCTGCGTGGGGTCGGTGTGAGCTATGGGTTCACACACGCTCCCGTGAATGTGATCTGGACGGCGCTCATCGCGCTCGGACTGTTCCTGCTCTGGCGATGCGTGCTGCGATCAGCAGCATCCGAACTCTCGCCGATGTGGCTGGCACGACGACTTCCCGAGGACTGGAATGCGCCGGCGCCAACTGCCCTCCGCGAGGCGCTGGGCATCGCGCAGCGGTGGACGCACGCGCTGTGGCTGGCGGCATCGCTGGTCATCGGCGTGCTCTCCCACATCCTCTGGGACGCGTTCACCCATGCGGGGCGGGTCGGCACTCAGCTGCTGCCTGGACTCAACGCGCAGTGGGGGCCACTGCTGGGTTTCAAGTGGCTGCAGCACGGGTCCAGCGTCGCAGGCCTTTTGATCATCGGGGTCTGGGCGCTGATCTGGCTGCGCCGCGCAGATCGCCGTGGGACCGCGCCGCGACGCCTCCCCGCATTCGTGCGGGTGCTCTGGTGGATATCGCTTCCGGCCATGCTCATCGCGGCATGGGTCATTGGCTACCTGATGCTCGGGCCGTTCAACGGCACGTTCACTTTTCAGCACCTGGCATATCGCACGCTTCCGCCGGCCTGCGGAGTCTGGGCGGTGCTCACTCTTGTGCTGTGCATCATCATCGCCATGCGGGCGCATCGGCGCCCCACGGTCGAGGCGCCTCGAAGCTGAACCCCGGCAGTGCCGACCGCACAGTGGTCACTGAGTGCCCATCCAGGGTGAAGTGCTGCAGATGTTCGGCCGGATCGATGTCTGGGACTGGTTCGGCAGCCGTGCGGCGCGGCATCCCGAGCAGTTCTGCGGCGACTCGGCGCAGTGACGTGCTGACCAGCCACGCGCCGCCTTCGGATCTTTGTCGTGCCAGAGCGGCGCAGATCGCCGCAGCGAGCAGGTAGCCCGCACTGTGATCGAGCGCCTGTGCGGGCAGGGCGCCCGGAGTCTCGCCGTCTGCGGATTCCACGAGCGCGATCCCGGATTCTGCCTGCACGAGGCTGTCGAAACCCCTTCGATCGGGATCGTCGGCCCCCCATGCGCTCAATTGCGCGATGACCAGCTGCGGATGCTGTGCAGCAAGACGCTCGGGGGAGAGACCGAGTCGATCGAGGGCCGCGGGTCGATAGCCGAGTACGACGACATCAGCCCGGGCAAGCAGCTCGGCCATCTGCGTGGAGCGCGCGTCCAGACGTGCCGAGCGTTTGCCATGGCCGGTATCGAGGTGCTGCCAGCTGATCTCGGGCAGGTCAGGAGGATCGATGCGCAGCACCTCGGCGCCGAGCAGCGCGAGAGTGCGTGTGCAGACCGGACCGGCGATCACGCGGGTGAGATCGAGCACACGGATGCCGGCCAGCGGCGCATCCGCCTGGAAGGGCAACGCGCGCCGAGTTGGGGTGCGCGAAGGCGGGGCGGAGTCCGCGATGCGGCGGACGTCGACCAGGGGAAGCGCGCGGAGTGCGGCATCGCGGTGGGGATCCTCGGGTTGCACGGCGACGGCCAAGCCTCCTGCGCTGGTGATCTGCGCGACCGAATCCTGCACGGTCGCGCCGGCCAGGATCCCGCCGAGCTCATCGGCCGAGGCATTGGCGGAACCGAATGCTCTGTTCAGGGCGCGCGCGTGGTGCGAGTAGTTGGCGTGGGTGCGCAGCCACCCATCGGACGCTGGCCAGAACTTCGAGTACGGCGAGAAGGCCTCCTGCGCTTCTGCGTCAATTCGCAGCAGTCGATCGCTGCGGTAGGCGAGCGCGATGCGGTTCGAATCGGGAGTGGCGAGTGCCGGACGGTCAGGCCGGGCTGCCAGCGCCGCTGCCGTCACGCTCGCCCAGGCGAGAGCGCCGGTCGCCAGCCTCGATCGCAGCGGGACGCGGGACCGCACGGGTGGGATCTGCGCGATGAGTGACCGCGGGATCCCCAGGTCGGCTCCGATCTGCGATAGCAGCGCGCCTTGGATACTCGAGTCATCGCCGCTGGAGCGGCGAGAGCGCGCTGCGATCCTGGAGGAGTCCATGGCGCGATCCTATGCTCGTCGGGTGCCGAGAACTCAGAAAACAGGCGCTGATCGGGCAAGAGCTGTCACCGCGGTCTGCGCGACACGCCCGGGTGGCGGTTCGGATTTGCCGGGATGCCGGGATCCACGTAATCTTTTACTTGTTCGGCCCCAAAGGGTAGAGCGGAAGGCCGGAAGGCCTGGCTCCCCTCAAGTAGCGAACATCTCCTCTTCTTGTTTCACCAGTCAGTTTCTTGGTGTAGGGTTGAGGTTCCGGTTCCGGCCTGACTGCTCTGCAGTCCCGGATGAGCCGGGTTTAGATTGTGAAGTTGCCTTGCGCGTCCTGCCTTTGTTGGTGGGTGTGTGGGTGC
>NZ_FUKO01000019.1 GCF_900163815.1 Microbacterium esteraromaticum
CCCCTGGATCCCCCGACGAGCCCCGACAACCCTCGGGATCACCCCCGATGCCGCACGGGCACCCGCCCTTCACACTCGTAACAAGCGCCAAATGGCACTCTCACGATGAAGGGGATCGATCATGGCTTTGGACGACAACGTCAACGTTCTCGGCGCTCAGTGGAATCTGGGCTTGGCGAACGTTGGCAATACGGATAACAGCGCACACCTCGACGACAACACCGTCGTTGCTGACAACACGGTCGTGGCAGACAACAACCTCGCCAACGACTCGTTCAACGACGAGTCGGACAACTCCGACAACTCGGACAACTCGGACAACTCCGACAATTCGGACAACTCCGATAACTCGGACAACTCGGACAACTCCGACAACTGGTCCAACAACGACACCGACACCGACGACTCGTTCAACCACGACGACTCGATCAATGACTCGTTCCAGGTGAACGACTCGTTCCAGGACAACTCCGTGCACGACTCGGGCAACCAGACGCTGTACGACCACTCCATCAACACCGGCATCCGCCAGTACGACTCGGGCATCAATGAGCTCAACATCGGCCTCGGCGGCGGCGGCGGTGGCGGCGGCAGCATGTCGAGCCTGCACGGCATGGGCGGCAGCGGCAGCTTCGACCTCGACATCGACGCCCGCACGACGGTCAACGACCAGTCCGTTCAGCAGAACATCTCGACCTCGTCGGGCAGCGGCGGCGCAGCCATCGCAGTCGGCGGCGACTCGGATGGCGGCTGGGGCGGTCCTGCGTTCTCGGGTGCCGGCGGCGGAGACTCCGGTAACGGCGGCGCCGGCGGCAGCGGCAGCGGCGGGGACGGCGGCAACGGCAGCGGGACACTCGGCTCCGGCAACGGAGGGGACGCTGGGGATGGCACCGGAGGTGCCGGTGGCGGCACTGGCGCCGGCGGCGGCGCGGGCTCGCTCGCTGGCTCTGGCGGCGCTGACGGTGGCATGGGCGGGAACGCAGGTGCCATGGGCGGCGGCGCGAGCGGCGGCAACGTCGGCCAGTACTTCGGTCAGAGCAGCGTCATCAGCTCCGGCGACCACTCGGTCGCAGGCGGCGGCGACGTCGACATTCGCAACATCGACACCCACGTGTCGATGGGCGACATCTCGATCGGAAACACCTGGAACACCGATTCCTTCAACGAGGACTTCTCCGACAACTGGTCGGTCAACGACTCGTTCCAGGACAACTCGATGACGGATAACTCCGACACCTGGTCGGTCAACGATTCCTTCCAGGATCACTCGGCCACCACGGACGTCGACGTCGACGTCGATGTCGACAATTCCAACGTCGGCAGCCCGTTCGGCGACGCCAACGAGTTCGACTTCTGAGTCCACTGAGAAGTCGCACGACCTGCCCGGTCGTCCACTCTGGTGGACGGCCGGGCACACCACCTGACACACCCGAAATCGGAGCGTGAGCGATGTCTGCAGAGCACGGGGCCGCACCCTTCCACGACGGCGCATCCGATGCCGCCTGGGGCGATGCCGGGCTCTTCGATCCCTTTTCGGCCGACTCCTTCGGCCAGGAGATCGCGAACGTCGACGCATCCGATTGGAATGTGGATGCTGATCTGCTGTGGGGCGATGACGCCCCAGGTGATTTCGATGCCGGCGATGTTCCACCGGCGCCGGACTTCTTCGGCTGATCAGGGCCCACCCCGCGCAAGAGACAGAAGAGAGCAATCGTGCCGGAGAGTCGTACGAGCGCAGATAAGCAGATCGTCGAGGTCATTCATGACGTCGGCGATCTCGCCGCGTCCGCGGGCCGAGCGGATCTGGCCAAGCGCCTCACCCAGACCCGGGAGCGCCTGGCCGATCCATCCGTCCGAGTCATCGTCGTCGGCGAGTTCAAGCAGGGCAAGAGCAAGCTGATCAACGCACTCGTGAACGCACCAGCCTGCCCGGTCGATGACGATGTCGCCACCAGTGTGCCCACCACCGTGGGGTTCGCCGAGCAGCCGATCGCGTGGGTCATCGAACAGCCGACGGCAGCAGCGCCCGATCCGCAGCGGCGTGAGGTTCCGCTGGATGCGCTGGCCGAGTACGTCTCCGAACGCGGCAACCCGGGCAATGAGCGCGGCATCATGTCGGCCGAGGTGCTGCTGCCCCGCGAAATCCTTCGTGGGGGACTGAAGCTGGTCGACTCGCCGGGGGTCGGCGGACTGGAGTCCTCGAACTCGCTGGCAACCCTTGCTGCGCTCTCTTCCGCGCACGCGGTGCTGCTGGTCTCGGATGCCTCGCAGGAGTACACCGAGCCCGAGGTGCAGTTCCTCCGCCACGCAATGCGCATCTCGCCGAACGTCGCGGCCGTGCTGGCGAAGACCGATCTGTATCCGCAGTGGCGCCGGATCGAAGAGATCGATCGCGACCACCTCGGGCATCTCGGTGCCTCCGCCGATGTGCCCATCTTCTCCGTGTCGAGTGATCTGCGACTGCTGGCCGCCGAGCTGCAGGACCGCACACTCAACGACGAGTCCGGATTCCCCGCACTCGTCGCGCATCTGCGTCGGGAAGTGCTCGGCCGTGCCGAGACGATCCACGAGCGCAGCGCCGTGCACGAGCTCGTCTCCGTCGTCGACCAGCTCGAGGTCTCGCTGCGAGCAGAGCTGAATGCGCTGCTGAACCCCGAAGACACTCCGCGCATGATCGCCGAACTCGAAGACGCGAAGACGAGGGCAGACGAATTCCGCGGCCGCTCCGCACGCTGGCAGGTCACGCTCACCGACGGCATCGCCGACCTCGTAGCCGACATGGAGCACGATGTGCGCGACCGACTGCGCAAAGTGCAGCGTGAGGCAGAGCGCGCCATCGACGAGGGCGACCCCGGACCGATCTGGGATCAGATCCGTGAATGGCTCGACCAGCGGGTCACCGCCGCAGTGTCGGAGACCTTCGTGTGGACCGATGAGCGCTCGCGCTGGCTGTCCGAAGAAGTGGCTGAGCTGTTCAGCAAGGATGAAGCCGAGATCCCGATCAGCAACATCGCCGACATCCGCGGTGTGCTCGACCCGGTAGAGGGGATCGCCGGGCTGGATGCCGGGCAGCTCGGCGCCGGTGAGAAGATCTACATCGGCGTGCGCGGCTCCTACGGCGGCGTGCTGATGGTGGGCCTGGCCACCGGACTGATCGGGATGGCGCTGATCAACCCGCTGTCGCTGCTGGCCGGTGTTCTCGTCGGACGCCGCGCATACCGCGAAGACATGGGCAATCGCCTCACCCGCCGCCAAGCCGAGGCGAAAGGCATCGTTCGACGTCACATCGACGAGGTGACCTTTCAAGTCGGCAAACAGCTGCGTGATCGGCTGCGGTTCGTGCAGCGCACCGCCCGAGACCACTTCGGCTCGCTGGCCGAGGAGCTGCACAGTTCGCTCTCCGAGGCGCTCCTGCGCGCCAAGCAGGCGGCCACGGGATTCACCTCGAGCCGGGAGCAGCACATCGGGATGCTGCAGAGCAGAGTGCTGGAGCTGGAGCGGGTGCGCAGGATGATCCCGGCGATGCCGGCCCTCCCCGCGCCCAGCACGATCCCGACCCTGGCGAACACCAGCGAATCCGCGGGGCGATGATGTCGGCATCCGTTCTCTCCGAGACCGAAGACCTGCTGCGCACCGCGCGGGCCGCGTACGCCGGCGATCGCGAGTCGCTGGCGCTCATCGATCAGCTCGAGACCCGCCTGCACGAGCCGCTGCGGCTTGCCGTCGCGGGAATGGTGAAGGCCGGCAAGTCCACGCTGCTCAATGCACTGCTCGGAGAACGGATCGCCGCGACCGACACCGGCGAGTGCACCCGCGTGGTCACCTGGTACCGCTACTCGGCGACCCCGATGATCACGATGCATCTGCGTAACGGTCATGTCGAGCGGATGCCGATCCGCCGCGAGCACGGTCGGCTGCTCTTCGATCTCGGCGGACGCACCGCGGAGGAGATCGAGTGGATCGATGTCGGCTGGCCACTCGATGGACTGGCCTCGCTCATTCTCATCGACACCCCGGGAATCGCGTCGCTCTCGGCAGACGCATCGGCTCGCACGATGCGGTTCCTCACCCCTGAGGATGCTCCGTCTTCGGCGGATGCCGTGGTCTATCTGATGCGCCATCTGCATGGCTCAGACGTGAAGTTCCTCGAGGCGTTCCGCGACACGGCCGCGGGCGCGGCCCAGAGCGTATGCGCGGTGGCGGTGCTGTCGCGCTCGGATGAGGTCGGCTCCGGCCGCATCGACTCGCTGCTCTCGGCTCGTCGGGTCGCACAGCGCTACGAGCGCGACGGTGATCTCGCCGCGCTCGCGCTCGGCGTCGTGCCGGTTGCCGGGCTGCTGGCCGAAGGTGCACGCACGCTGCGCGAGAGCGAGTACATCGCATTCCGCGAGCTGGCAGGCCTCGCACGAGACGACCGCGAACGCCTGCTCGTCTCAGCCGACCGGTTCACCCGTTCCAGCGAGGCGACCGGACTCAGCATCGCTGTGCGCGAAGAACTGCTCGAGCGATTCGGGATCTTCGGCGTCAGACTCGCGACGGCGATCATCCGCGGGGGTGTGGCGAGCTCTTCGGACCTGTCGGATGCGATGGTGCAGCAGAGCGGCCTCATCGAGCTGCAGGATCTCGTGCACACCCAGTTCCACCCCCGCGCGCAGACGCTCAAGGCTCGGGGCGTGGTGCTGCAGCTCGAGATGCTGCTGCGCCGGGCGCCTCGCACCGGCACAGACGGCATCCGCGCGGGCATCGAGCGCTTCACGGCGTCTGCGCACATGCTCACAGAGCTGTCGCTGCTCGCCGAGGCGCGCTCCAGCGGACTGCCGCTCGCCACCGAGGCCGCCGCCGACGCCGAGCGGATTCTCGGCGGCCAGGGGGTCGCCGCCTGCGCGCGGCTGGGGATCGACGACGACGCTCCCGCGGCCGCCGTCTGCGACAGCGTGCTGACACAGATCGATCGCTGGCGCGTTCTCAGCGCCGACCCGGTGGCAGAGCGCGCCGCGCTCGCCGTCTGCGCCGCGGTGCTGCGCAGCCTCTCCGAGATCGCGTCAGATGTCGGCGCGACTCGACCCCTCCTGCCCGCGCCGGATATCGACGCGCCGGCTGGACCAGGCGACGCCACCGGGAAGGATGCTGCTGAGCAGAGCCAGGAGCACCAGCGCGGCCTGCGCCGCAAGAAGTGGCTGAAGCGGGCGGCCCTGGGTGCCGAGCGCCACCCACTCGGGTGAGAGCAGCACCAGCATCGACTGCAGCCCGAGGGTGACCAGCTGCCACCAGCGGATGCGAGGACGCCTGCCCATGAACGACACCAGCAGTGTGATCTGCAGGAGCAGCGAGCCGATCATGATGGCGAAGACGATCCAGAAGATGATCTCGGCGGCCGAGGCGTAGCTCGCATCGCTGCGGCCCGGCGTGACGCGTTCAGCCACCTCGGCGATGAGGGGAAGCAGTTCAGCGCGGATGACGAAGAAGTACACGACGGTGAAGGCACCGACGGCGAAGCTGATGATCCACAGGAACTGGCTCATCCGGATCGCGAACGGCGGAGTGTTCTTGACAAGGACAGGTGCGACGTTGGGATTGGCCAGCGGGGGTCGAGCGGGCAGCTCGCGTGCGGTGTAATGCGCGAACACCCCGGTGTCTCGCTCGGAGGGGAGGGACACCGGGGAGGTGGCGCGCGGCGTGTCAGTCATCCTCGATCGGCGCGTCCACGGGCTGATCGTTCAGCGCCGTGCTGGCCGCGTCCGTGTCGTAGGAATCGGTGACGCCGGTATCGGTCATATCGCTCTCCAGCAGGTCGGCGGGTTCCGGAACGTCGGCGGGCGGCGGAGGCGGAGTTGCCGCAGACTGCGCGACGTCGGAAGCGACGTCGACTGCGGTGCCGACGGCCTGTGCGGCCGCAGCGGCGGCGGCATCTGCATCGGCGGGGGCGTCGTCGACCACGGCAGCGGGCACACCGTCTTCCGCAAGCCCGTCAGCGGCATCCTCGCCGGTGACGTTGAAGCTGTCGGTGTTGGTGTCGTTGCCGATCGACACGTCTCCCATCGAGACGTCCACATCGGAGTCGACCACCGAGACGTCGTCGCCGGCTGCGATGGCGTGATCGCCCGATGCGACTACGGCATCCTGGTCGAAGATCTGCGTGACGTCGCCGCCCTCGGTCCAGATGTTCTGATTCACGGACTGGTCGACGACGGTAGAGCGAGCGTCGATGGTCGTGAACTGCTGGATCATCCGCACGATCTCATGCACGGCGCCGTTATCGCCGGGGGGAGGCGGCGGGTTGTCGTGCGGTGGCCGTGGGTGCTCGTGATGCACGACGCGCGGATGATCGACCACGACCGGTCTTACCGCCGCGACGTCGGCCATGCACACGCCCTGCAGGCCGTTTCCGGCGAGCATGGCCTGCGGTGCGGCGACGAACTCCTCGGCAGCATCCGGATCCCTGAGCAGACTCATGATGAACGCGACGAGCGCGTCAGCGATGGTCTCGATCGGTGAAATCATCTGTAGCCCCCTTCAACTTCCTCGGCGTCCTGGCCCGTATCCCCTCGGTCACCAGAATCAAGCCCTGTGATGGATCGTATGCGGGTGCCCCACCCTGGGCATCGGGGGTTTTCCCGATGCCTGATAGGGGTTTCATGGGGATCCCTCCGGGTACCCACCCGATCCGCCGTTTTCGCCCAGCATCAGCCGCAGCCGGGCGAGCATCTCCGATCGGGTGGTCGCCCCCAGGCGCCGGCGAATATGAGCGATGTGGTGCTCTGCGGTGCGCGGTGAGATGAAGATCGACTCGCCGATCTCGGCGTAAGTCTTGCCCTGCACCACCAGGCGCGCGACCTCGACCTCGCGCTCGCTAAGCATCTCTTGGGCGGAGGTCTGCGTCGCGTCATCGCTGTCGCCGCCGGCCTGGGTGGAAGCCCGGCGGGTGCCGTCGTTGGGATGCAGTTCCCGCGCGCAGGCCAGCAGCTGCGCCGCCACCTTTCGATCGGTGGCGCGGGCGGCGCCATGACCGGCCAGCCGCGCGGCATCCCACATCAATCCGACCTCGGCCAGTCCCTCTGCGGCGCTGATGATGGCGTCTGGGTCGGCCGCGCCAGCCAGCACGTCGGTCCACACCCGCCCCGCCCTGGCCATCCCCGCCGCGACCCGGTTGTGCGCGGCTGCCGAGACGAGCGCTTTGGCGTGCGGTGCGAGTCGGTCTGGACGGCTGAGCAGAATGCCCTGCTGGATGCCGGCCCAGCGCACGTGCGCCGCCCAGATCGGCGGTGTGCCCAGGCTCTCGACGATCTCGAGCGCGCGCACGAGAGGTGCTTCGATGCGCGTGGCGTCGCCGGAGCGGGAAGCGGCGCTGACGAGCTCGGTGAGCGGATGCAGCAGGTACAGGTCGATGTCGGCGCGCAGCACGCTGCTGCGCGCGCTGTGCCAGGCGGCCTCGAGGCCGGAGGCGTCGTCGTAGCGTCGTGCGAGGGCTACTCGCACGGCGTGCATGAGCAGCGCATCACGGGTCGGCAGCGGTGCTGCGGATGCGGAAGCAGCGCGCTCCAGCAGCTCTTTCGCGTCGGCCGGGTGCGCGCGCTGCACGGCGACCCAGGCGCTCCACAGCAGCAGTCTCCGGCGCGCCCAGGGACCCCCATGGTCTCTGGCGACGGCGTCTTCGAGGATCGATTCGGCCGTGGCCAGGCGCCCCAGATTCAACGCGACGACGGCCGCCACCACTGCGGGCAGCTCGCAGAGCGCGCCGCTGTCGTGCGCCGTCGAGTACATATCCGCCGCCCGCACCAGAACCGCCAGCACCGACTCGCTGCAGTCCGGTGCGATCGTGGCCTCGAGCCCGGTGCGCAGCAGCGTCATCGCGACCCCGAGCGGGGAGGGCAGGGTCTGCTCCGCGGCGGGGCGAGCGGGAGGCGCGCTTGCACCGACACCGAGGGCGGCGATCGTCGCGTTGGTGAGCGATCGGTCATCCTGCGCGGGTGCGAGCTGATAGACCTGGTGGGCTTGTCCCATCATGGCGCGCGATGACCACATCGCGGCGGACACGGCGGTGAGCGTTGTGCGGGCGTCGCCGGATGCCGTCGTGAGCGCTTCATCGACGAGGGCCGCGGCACGATCGAGGTGACCGGCAGCCCAGGAGGCCCGCACACGCGGGATTGTGATCGTCTCTGCATCCGCCCCGCACTCCACCGCGACATCGTAGAGGTCACTGGCACGCGCGGGCATGCTGTCCAGCAGCTGGTCTGCGTTGGCGATGAGGGCGTCGGCGATGTGGGAATCGCGAAGCGGGCGCTCGCTCTCCTGCACACCCAGAGCCTCCGGAAAGCGCGTGTACAGGTCGATGATCCGGCGGGTCGGCATGGCTTCGCGCACAGCTTTGCGCACCAGGGGCGCGGTCTCGCCATTGCGCAGCAGCAGACCCTGCGCGTAGCCCTGCATCACCCATTCATCGGTGCGGGCATCACCGGTTGCCGGCGGCTGGCCGGGTGGCAGAATGCACACTTCTTCGACGACGCGGCGCAGATCTTCTTCGACAGTGTCGAGGCGGTGGATGATGAGTTCGGCGAGAGTCTCGTCCAACTCGGCGTGCGTGCCGTCGTGGGTGCAGTCGCGCGAGTCGTGGTTCTGCACCGCGGCGGCGGCGAGCCAGGCGATGCCGAGACTGGCGTTGACGATGTGGTCGACGCAGCTGTCCGGCATCCGCATCTCACGGTCGAGGAGGTGATCGAGCAGATCAGAGCGCGAGACGTGCCCGAGAACGATCGTGGGGACCTGCTGTTCCAGACGGTGCGCGATCGTGCGCACCTCATCGCCGATGGGCCACGGACGACGCGCGATGATCAGCGACGCTGACGGGTCGTCGGTGCGCCGGATGAGGGCCGCCAGCTGCGCTTGCGCGAACAGGTGCAGGTCATCGACGAGGAGCACGTCGGCGGCGGCGACATCGTCGAGGTCCCCGGAGACCTCGTCTGCGAAGCAGACGGTCCGTGACTGCTGGGTGAGCAGCTCGTAAAGGTGCCGAAGACCCGCCGACTTGCCTGACCCGGCGGTGCCGACCAGTGCGAATCGAGGAGTGCGGCGGCCGACCGCGTCCAACGCCGGGCGCATCTGACGGCCCCACGCGAGCGGCGAGCGTGGAGTCGAGGGCGCAGCGAATGCAACGGTGGGGGACATCGGCGTCGGGGGCCGCCTTCGGTCAGGGAGTCGGTTCGGCGGCGGGTGGATCCGTCGCAGAAGGTGATGGTTCGGGGTCCGACGGCGCCACGGTCGGTCCGGCGGACGGCGCTGGTGAGGGTTCGGGCGCGGGATCCGGGACAGGCGCTGGGTCTGGGGCGGGCGCGGGCGCCGGATCGGGTGTGGGGTCCGGGGTCGGCTCCGTCGTGGGGTCCGGCGTGGGGGAAGGCGCCGGGTCGGGAGGAGCCGTCGTGCCCGAGGGGCTAGGCGTGGGCGTCGATGCTGGCGGTGATGTGGTCGCCGAGCCGGATGCCGGGGCCGGGGTGCTCGCGGGCCGCGGCGCCGGCGCCGGATCACCGGTGCTGTCCGCGGGTGCGATGGACCGGCCGGCGCCGATGCCGGATCTGCGAGGCTTCGGCGCCGTGCTGCGGCTGGGGGGCTGCGGCGTGCGAGGACGCATCTCGGCTTTCATATCGGCCTCAAAAACACGATCTGCGGCTGCTTCTGTGCTCTTCACCGCCGCCGGTGTCAGCGCGGCGGTCGCGACGGAATAGCCCGAAGCCGATCGAAGCAGCCTCATCGACTCGGAATTCGAAGAATCGCCTTCGGATGAGGCGCCCTCGTCGGCGCCAGCGCCGGTTCCTAACGGGGTGGAGGAGGCGAACACGAGTCCGGCGGCGACGATCACCGCTCCGGCTGCCAGTACTGCTGCCGCTCCGTACGGAATGCGGGAGCGCGCGGATGACTTCGCCTCGGCACGGATCGGCACCAGCTTGGCGTGCCGCTGCCGGGCGAGCGCCTCGGTCGGCTCCAGCGCGGGCACGAGTGATGTCGGATGCCGCTTCTGCAGCTGAGCCCAGGCGATCTCGGCTGCGCCGAGAGCAACCGCGAACTGCGGATCGGTCGGCACCGTGATCGGCCGATCCAAACGGTCGGAGAGGCTCTGCACGACAAGGGGAATACGCGCGGCACCGCCGACGAGAATGATCTCGTCCAGGTCGATCGCGTCGACCTGCGCGGCGTCCAGAGCGCGCTCCATCGTGTCGACGGAGGCGGTGACCACCGCAGACGCCAACATGTCGAGTTCGGAGCGTGTCAGCCGGACGCTGGACGCGCGACCACCCAGACTGAACTGAACCGACGTATCGGCGCTGACGGAGAGTGCCTCTTTCGCAGCGACCACCGCTCGTCGCGCATCAACGAGCTCGGCACGGTCGATCGTGGGGCTCCCGGCCGCAGCGCCGGATTCGAGCGCCGCGAGTGGGGGAGCACTGAGTGCGAGAACATGCCTCATCAGTGCTGCATCGACATCACTGCCACCCAACTCTGCGCGTACCGGAGTGCCCAGTGGAGCCGCTCCGCGCAGCACGCTGGCCTCGAACGAACGCCCGCCCAGATCGTAGACGCCGACCGTGTGGCTGCGAGAGGAACTGGAGGCATGGTGCTGCGCGACGACGACCGCCGAGGGCACCAGCAGCACATCGTGCAGGCCCATTCGGTGCAGGTGTGCGCGCACAGCATCCGCCCGGTACCCGCACCAGCCGGTCGGGTGCGCGATGGCGACGATTCCAGGTCGGCTGCCCCTCTCTATCGCCGCCGCCGACACGATCCACAGCACCATGCGCGCAAAGAGCTCTTCTGCGCTGATGGCGAAGCCGCCCACGACGATCGGCACATGGTCGCCGATGGTGGGCATGAAGTCGCGCACGAGATGCTCGGGGTGCTCGCGGCCCAGCCGTTCTGCTTCCTCACCGAAGCATGCGTCGCCATTCTCAGTGATGAAAGCAAGCGCAGTGATCGCGGCGCGTTCGCCTTCGAGCGCGAAGCGCGCCACGTTCACGTTGTTCCCCGCTGCCGAGCAGGCGATGACCGATGCCACACTGGTCGTGCCTGCATCGAGCGCGAGTACGAACTCTGACTCGCCCATCGATTTCCGCCGATGATCCCCAGGATCCAGACTTTGGATGCGGCCAACTATAGGCCGTTCTCGTCGCGTATGGTAGGGGGTCCTGGACGCAATAGTGTGAGCGGGTGACTTCCTCTCCTCCCGGCGGCTCGGCGCCACAGGCCCGCGCGGCGCGCAGTGGCGTCGCGTACACAGTCGGCGCCTACCTGCTGTGGGGCGTGCTGCCGCTCTACTTCCTCGCGCTCACGCCCACCGGACCGTGGGAGGTGGTCGCCTGGCGGGTGCTGTTGTCCTTCGTGTTCTGCCTGATTCTGCTCACCGTCATGCGCGGCTGGTCGGCGCTGCGGGCGATCATCCGCCAACCGCGGCTCCTGGGGTGGACGGCACTGGCCGGCGTGCTCATCTACGTCAACTGGCAGGTCTTCGTGATCGGCACGCTCAGCGGGCACGTCATCGAGACGAGCCTCGGCTATTTCATCAACCCGATCTTCACCGTCGTGCTCGGCGTCTTCGTGCTCCGCGAGCGCATCACGAGGCTGCAGTGGGCGGCCATCGGCATCGCGGCGCTCGCCGTGGTCGTGATCATCGTGGCCTACGGCCGCTTCCCATGGATCGCGCTGACCCTGACAGCATCCTTCGGCCTCTACGGACTCGTCAAGAAGCAGATCGGTGCGGCGGTGGATGCCATCAGCGGCCTCACCCTGGAATCGTTCTGGCTGATCCCGATCGCCGCCGTCACCCTGATCATCGTCGCGCAGACCGACGGGATCACCTTCGGCACCGTCTCGCCCCTGCACACCGCGCTGGTCGCCTTCGCCGGCATCGCCACCGCGGTGCCGCTGCTGCTGTTCGCGGCGGGCACCAGACGGATCGATCTGAGCTTGGTCGGGATGCTGCAGTTCATCACCCCGGTGATGCAGTTCCTGGTCGGCTGGGCACTGCTGGGGGAGCCGATGCCCGCTGAGCGCTGGGCCGGGTTCCTGCTCGTCTGGATCGCGATCATCGTGTTCGTCACCGACCTCCTGCTGAAGAAGCGCCGCGGCGCGCGTGCGGCAGCCGTTCCGCTGGTCTGAGGACCGCGCGGATCGTTAAGGGACCGAGATCGAACAAGGGGTTCTGCGAGCCGGTGACCACATAGGGTAAGAGGCACCCGAAAGTGGTAATTCCACGTTCAGTTACGCAAGGGAGCAACATGAACGCAATGAAGGGCTCGCGTCCCGCGAGGATCTTCGCAGCCGCCGCAATGATCAGCGCGTCCGCACTGGTCATCTCAGGCTGCAGCAGCACACCCGACAGCACGCCCAGCGACAAGCCCGGTGGCGACAAGCCAGCCGCCGTGGACCTGACGCTCAAGCTCGGCTCACTGCTGCCGGTCACCGGCCAGCTCGCCTTCCTCGGTGCGCCGATGGAAGCCGGCGTGCAGCTCGCCGTCTCGCAGATCAACGAAGCCGATGCCGGAATCACGATCGACCTCAGCCAGGCCGACGAGGGCGACCTCGACAACAAGGCCTACGAGACCTCGATCGCGAAGCTGCAGAGCTCTGGCATCACCGCCATGGTCGGCGCGGCGTCGTCCGGTGTGTCGAAGCTCATCCTCGACGGCAACGTCGGCGCGGGCATCGTCACCGTCTCGCCGTCCAACACCTCGGCAGACTTCACCGGCCTGAGCCCGATGTACTTCCGCACGGCACCGAGCGACAACCTGCAGGGTGAAGTGCTCGGCAACCAGATCGCTGAAGACGGCAACACGACGCTGGGCATCATCTACCAGAACGACCCGTACGGCACGGGCCTGGCAGAGGCCATCAAGAACACGTTCGAGAGCGCCGGTGGCGAGGTCGTCGCAGAGGCGTCCTACAACCAGGGCGATGGCCAGTTCAACGCTCAGGTGCAGACCGTCGCGGCCGCCAAGCCCGACGCTGTCGCCATCGTCTCGTACGAGCAGTTCAAGACGATCGCTCCGCTGCTCGGCAACGCGGGCATCGACACCGGCAAGCTGTACCTGGTCGACGGCAACCTGTCGAACTACGCCAAGGACGACCTGGCGATCAAGCTCGAGGGCTCGAAGGGCACCCGCGCGGGCGCCGAACTGCCCACGGACTTCCTCGACCAGCTGAACGCAGCGTGGACGGCGGAAGGCAACGACCCCATCAACGACGTCACCTACTCGGCTGAAGCCTATGACGCCGTGATGCTGATCGCCCTGTCTGCCCTGAAGGCGCAGTCGGTCGAAGGCAAGGACATCGCGAGCAAGATGCGCGAGGTCTCCGGTGGCGAAGGCGACGGCGAGAAGTGCAGCACGTTCGCTGACTGCGCGAAGATCATCAACGACGGCGGAACCGCCGACTACGAGGGTCTGTCCGGATCGGTCACGTTCGACGAGAACAACGACCCGAAGGGCGCAGCCATCGGCGTCTACGAGTACGGCGCTGACAACAACAACTCCCGCATCGGCTGATAGCCGGGCAACAGAAAGAGGGCCTCGGATGCTTCGGCATCCGAGGCCCTCTTCGCGTTCTGTCTGCGGCGCGAGCCGAGGTTCGACCCGCGTCGGTCAGGCGGCGTCCTGGCCCAGCGTGCCCAGGTACAGGCCGATCACCTTCGGGTCTTCCAGCAGCGCGCGTCCGGCGCCCTCGTACGCGTCCTTGCCCTGATCGAGCACGTAGCCGCGGTCGCAGATCTGCAGGCAGCGGCGGGCATTCTGCTCGACCATGATGGTCGTGACGCCGGCCTTGTTGATGTCGGAGACGCGGATGAACGCGTCATCCTGACGCACCGGCGACAGCCCGGCAGAGGGCTCGTCGAGGAGCAGCACCGAGGGGTCCATCATCAGCGCGCGTGACATCGCCACCATCTGGCGCTCTCCGCCCGAGAGCGACCCTGCGCGCTGCTTGAGCCGTGCCCCCAGCTCGGCGAAGATCTCAGTCACGAACTCCAGCCGCGAGGCGTAGATTTTGGGGTTCTGGTAAAGGCCCATCTGCAGGTTCTCCTCGATGGTGAGCGAGGGGAAGACGTTGTTCGTCTGCGGCACGAAGCCCACGCCACGGCGCACCAGCTTGTCGGCCTTCAGACCGAGGATGCTCTCGCCGTTGACGGTGATATCGCCGCCGCGCACCTGCACCATGCCGAAGATGGCCTTGAGGAGCGTCGATTTGCCGGCGCCGTTCGGCCCGATGATGCCGATCAGCTCACCCTGGCGTGCGACGAGGTTGGCGCCGTTGAGAATGTTCACCCCGGGCAGGTACCCGGCGTGCACATCCTTCAACTCGACGACGACGTCGCGATCGTCGACGGGCTGAGCCGGTGCTGCTGACGAATCGGTCATGACGGATTCTCCTCTTCGAGCTCGGCCTCGGCCTCAGCGTCGATCTTCTTGCGGATGCTGATCGCGTCGGTGTCAGTCATCACCTTGATGCGGCCGGTGACGGCGCCCAGGTCGACGTCCTGGTGAGCGCCGAGGTAGGCGTCGACGACAGCGGGATCTTCCATCACTTCTTCCGGCGGTCCCTCGGCGACGACTCGGCCTTCCGCCATCACGACGACCCAGTCGGCGATGTGGCGCACCATGTGCATGTCGTGTTCGACGAAGAGCACGGTCATGCCTCGGTCCTTCAGACCGAGGATGTGCTCCAGCAAGGACTGCGTCAGTGCGGGGTTCACCCCAGCCATCGGTTCGTCGAGCATGACGAGGTTCGGATCGCTCATCAGCGCGCGTGCCATCTCGAGCAGCTTGCGCTGACCGCCGGAAAGTGCGGCAGCGAAGTCTTTCTCCTTCGCATCGAGCTTGAACAGCTTGAGCAGGCCTCGTGCCTTTTCTTCGATAGCGACTTCTTGCTTGCGCCAGAAAGCAGGGATCAGGCTCGTCCAGAACCGTTCGCCCGGCTGATCGGGTGAGCCTAGCTTCATGTTCTCGAGCACCGTCAGCAGCGACAGTGCCTTCGTGAGCTGGAACGTGCGCACCTGGCCCATCCGAGCGACCTTGAAGGACGGAACACCGGCAAGACTCTTGCCGTCGTACTCCCAGGTGCCGCTGTTGGGCTTGTCGAAGCCGCAGAGCAGGTTGAACAGAGTCGTCTTGCCGGCTCCGTTCGGACCGATCAGGGCGGTGATCGCCCCGCGGGGGATCTCGAGGTGGTCGACGTTCACGGCGGTGAGCCCGCCGAAGTGCCGCTCCACACCATCGACGATGAGAATCGGATCGACTTTGGCGACGCCAGGAGCGGCGGGGCCCTTCGCGAGTCCGGTCGTCTTCTGACGTTTCACGTTGCCGGTCGTCGGCACGCTGTCATTTGACAAAGGTCATCTCCCTCTTGTCTCCGAGGATGCCCTGCGGGCGGTAGATCACGATAAGCATCAGTGCCACGCCGGCGAGGATCCACCGCACGATCTCGGCCTGAGACGCCGACATCGGCAGGAAGCCCGCCGAGGCCATCTGCGGCAGCAGATTGCCGAGGAAGGCGAAGAGCACCCAGAACAGCACGGCACCGAGCGTCGGCCCGAGAACGGTCGCCGCACCTCCGAGGAGAAGCACCGTCCACAGGAAGAACGTCAGCGATGTCGAGTAGCTGCCGGGCACGACCGCCGAGGGGAGCACGAAGATGATTCCACCGGCTGCGCCGATGACGCCGCCGATGACCAGCGACTGCATCTTGTAGGCGAAGACGTTCTTGCCGAGCGAGCGCACAGCATCCTCGTCTTCGCGAATGCCCTTGAGTACCCGGCCCCATGGGCTGCGCATCAGCGCCCAGACGAGCAGGATGGCGATCACCAGCAGGATCAGGCCGAACACGCGGTTCCACAGCTCGGTCGCGTTGTACGTCCACGGGCCGAACCCGTACATCCCTTCCGGGAACGGGTTGGCGTCGCGGAAGCTCGCGTGATAGCCCGTGCGACCGCCGGCAGCGCCCGTCACGTCTTCGAAGAGGCGGGTGAGGAACAGCAACCGCACGACTTCAGCCGCCGCGATGGTCGCGATGGCGAGATAGTCGGCTCGGAGCCGAAGAGTCGGGATGCCGAGCAGCAGTGCCAGTACCGCGCCGCCGATGAGACCGACGAGCATGCCAATCCACCAGGGGGCGCCGAAGGTGAGCACCGTGATCGAGTAGCCGTACGCGCCGACGGCCATGAATGCCGCCATACCGAAGTTCAGCAGACCCGCGTAGCCGAAGTGCACGGCGAGACCGGTGGCCGCCAGGGCGTAGGCGATGGTGACCGGGCTGAAGATATAGGCGGCGGTGTTGCCGAAGATCGATCCGAAGTCCATGCGTCAGCCCAGCCTTTCTTTTCGCCCGAGCAGTCCTTGCGGCCTGACCAGCAGGATGAGGATCAGCGCGACGAGCGCGGTCGCGTACTTGAGGTCGGAGGGGACTCCGAGCAGCGTCGACACCTCGACAGCTACGCCGACGATGATCGATCCGATCAGAGCGCCGATCGCCGAGCCGAGCCCGCCGAGAGTGATCGCGGTGAAGATGAGCAGCAGCATCTGCATGCCCATGTCCCACTTCACACCGGGGCGGAAGTAGGCCCACAGGATGCCGGACAGCGCCGCGAGAACACCGGCGATGATCCAGACGATGCGCACGACCTTGTCGACGTCAATGCCCGACGCCGCCGCGAGCTGCGGGTTGTCGGAGATGGCCCGGGTGGCCTTGCCGATGCGCGTGCGGGTGAGGAAGAAGGCCATGCCGAGGATCGCGACGAGGCTGATGGCCATGCCGATCAGGTCGATGTACGACAGGGTGATCGGGCCGAACTGCATCGGCGTCGGGCTGGCCCCGGGGAGCTGGTGCGTGTCACCGCCGACCATGTACTGCAGTGCATACCTCAGCGCGAGCGAGAGGCCGATGCTCACGATCAAGAGCTGAACGATGCCCAGCCCGCGTCGGCGCAGGGGGCGCCAGATGCCGGCATCCATCGCCCAGCCCAGCACTCCGCCGCCGATGACGGCGGCGATGATGCCGAGCCACAGTGGCAGCTGCCAGAACGAGGTGAAGAGCACGACGACGATGCCGCCCCATGTCACCATCTCGCCGTGCGCGAAGTTCGACAGCCTGGTCGTGCCGTAGATGAGGGCCGCGCCCATGGCGGCGAGGCCGAGCAGCAGGCCGAAGTTGATGCCGCCGATCGTTCGGGAGATCAGTTGGTCGACGAACGACGTGGTCACGCGCTCGCCCTGGCCGAGGAACAGGTTGACGATCTTCTTGCCCGTCAACCCGAATTCTGCCTCGAACGATCCGCTGGTCCCCTCGACGGGTGTGACGCCTTCGGGCAGCTTGGAGGCATCGACGATCACGCCGTCAGGCAGCGAGTCCTCGTCGATCGCGATCGTGTACTTTTCCTTCTCCGGAACGTAGAGGCGCCATTTGCCGTCGGCGCTCGTCTCGGTCTTGGCATCGAAGCCATGGCCCTCGACCGAGAGGCCGACGCCGTCGATCGGCTTCCCCTCGAAGGTGATGTTGCCACCGAAGTAGTAGTCGGTGATCTCTTGGCCGTCATCTGTCGTGTCGGCAATCGCGGCCCCGGCGGGTATGCCGAGCACCATGAAGATGGCTGCGAGCGCTGCGAACAGCGCCATCAGCCCATTCCGAGGACGCCGAAGCGTCATTGATCTAAGTCCCACGCATCCTCCACATTGAGTGCCCTCGAACGACCTCGGGGAGTCGTTCGGTCATGGACGTCGGATTGAGCGTATCCCGGAGAGGGCCCGAAAGGCATCATCCGTGGCCGGATTGAAATGCCGGGTGTGTCTCGCTGTCAGCGTTCCCGGAATACATAGAGGGTCTGCACGCTTAGAATCAATACATCACGACGACCAGAGGAGCACGTTCCATGCCGCAGCACGACCCGTTCGGTTTCGTCGGACTCACCTACGATGACGTGCTGCTGCTGCCGGGGCACACCGATGTGATCCCCAGTGATGCCGACACCTCCTCGCGCATCACGCGGCGCATCTCTGTCGCCACTCCGCTGCTCTCCAGCGCCATGGACACCGTCACCGAGGCGCGCATGGCCATCGCGATGGCACGCGAGGGCGGCATCGGCATCCTGCATCGCAATCTCTCCATCGCCGACCAGGCCGCTGACGTCGACCGCGTCAAGCGCAGCGAGTCGGGCATGATCACCGACCCGATCACGACGACGCCCGAGGCAACGGTCGAAGAGGTCGACAGCATGTGCGCGAAGTACCGCATCTCCGGTCTTCCGGTCGTCGATGCCGACGGCCACCTGGTCGGCATCATCACCAACCGCGACATGCGCTTCGTGTCGGGCCTGGAGCGCAAGACGACGCTGGTGAAAGATGTGATGACCCGCGAGAACCTCGTCACCGCACGCGTAGGCGTGCCGGCGGGAGAGGTTATCGCGCTGTTCGCGAAGCACCGCGTTGAGAAGCTGCCGCTCATCGATGACGATGGCAAGCTCGCCGGTCTCATCACCATCAAAGACTTCGACAAGAGCGAGAAGTACCCGCTCGCCACCAAGGACGACCAGGGCCGACTGCGCGTCGGCGCCGCGATCGGGTTCTTCGGCGACGCGTGGGAGCGCGCCGAGGCGCTGCGCGACGCGGGCGTGGACGTCCTCGTCGTCGACACCGCCAACGGACAGTCGCAGGGAGTCATCGAACTGGTCAAGCGGCTCAAAGCCGACCCGACCTTCGAGCACATCGACGTCATCGGCGGCAACGTCGCAACACGTGAGGGCGCGCAGGCCCTGGTGGATGCCGGTGTGGATGCCGTCAAGGTGGGCGTCGGACCCGGATCGATCTGCACGACCCGCGTCGTCGCCGGTGTCGGCGTGCCGCAGGTGACCGCCGTGTACGAGGCCACACTGGCGGCCGCGCCCGCGGGCGTGCCAGTGATCGCCGATGGTGGTCTGCAGTACTCCGGTGACATCGCCAAGGCGCTGGTCGCCGGAGCGGATGCGGTGATGCTCGGCTCGCTTCTCGCCGGCACTGACGAGTCGCCGGGGGAGATCGTCTTCCAGTCGGGCAAGCAGTTCAAGCAGTACCGCGGCATGGGCTCGCTCGGAGCGATGCAGACCCGCGGCAAGCAGACCTCGTACTCGAAGGACCGCTACTTCCAGGCCGACGTGCCCAACGACGACAAGCTCATCCCCGAGGGGATCGAGGGGCAGGTTCCTTATCGCGGCCCGGTCGGTGCGGTCGCCTACCAGCTCATCGGCGGCCTGCGTCAGTCGATGTTCTACGTGGGTGCGCGCACCATCGAAGAGCTCAAGGCGCGAGGCAAGTTCGTGCGCATCACGGCGGCCGGCCTCAAGGAATCGCACCCGCACGATGTGCAGATCGTCGTCGAGGCGCCAAACTACAAGCGCTGACCGCGCTGAATCGACAGTTCGGCCCGGCATCCGCACAAACGGAATGCCGGGCCGACTTGTATTCGTGCTGCAGTGGATCAGCCGCCGCAGGTGTAGGTGACCCCGCCCTGCTGCCAGACCCCGGGCCCGAGGTCGGCGCAGACTCCCAACAGCGTGGAGAACGTGATGATCGCCCCCACGACGAGCGCGATGATCACAATCGTGATCAGGGCGCCAACGATGATGCCAGCCAGGGCGATGCCGGTCTTGCCGCCGTTCTTGCGCAGCTTCACGAAGGCCACGATGCTGAGGATCAGCCCGATCGGTGCCGCCAGGAAGGCGAGCACGAGCCCGACGATGCCGAGCGTGGCGCCCGGCGTGGGCGGTGCCGACGCGGGGTAGGCCGCGGGGCCGGGATAGGGTGCTGGGCCGCCGGTCGGCTGACCCGCAGAGTGCGGCGAGGGGGCGCCCGGCCCGGATTCTGGGTGTGACATGGTTGCTCCTTTGCGTCAGAGACCGACAATAGCGCGACAGCGCGCCGAGCCTCGCGCACCCGCCGACAATTCACCAGACCGTTGCGATTCGCCCTCTGCGGCTTCACCTGCCCCGGTTCACGTGGCGCACATTGTCGCTTCAGCGGGTGGGATGCGGCCATTCGGGGCACCTGAGCGGCGCGGGGAGGGGGCCTTGCGTCGGCATGTGACGGGCTGTTGCCTCGCGTGACGGTGGTGGGTGCGCAGCATCCGTCCGCGCGGCTACGTTCGCCGCATGACACTTCTCAACGATCAGCTCATCACCATCGCCGATGTCACCGCCAGCGAGCGCGCGCAGCGCCTTGATGACGCGGGAACCGTGTGGAACGAGCGCATCGCTCGCGACGCCGGCAACGCCCAGTTGACGTACAAGGTCACCGGCCGCGGCGTCGGATCGGTGGGCACCGAGATCCGGTCGGGCCGACACCGCTTCCTCGTCGACGAGCCGGCAGCCCTCGCCGGAGACGACGCGGCCGCGAGCCCCGTCGAATACGCCCTCGGTGCCCTCATCTCCTGTCAGGTGGTCGTATTCCGTCTGTATGCCCAGGCGCTCGGCCTCACGATCGACGACATCGAAGTGAGTGCAGAGGGCGACCTCGACGTGCGCAAGCTCTTCGGCATCGATGAGACCGGCCGGGCAGGATTCCACGACGTGCGCGTGCGAGTCGACATCGCGGGGCCCAACACCGCAGCGGAATACGATCGTCTGCGCGCGGTCGTCGAGGAGCACTGCCCGGTGCTCGACTTGTTCGCCAACACGGTGCCCGTCACCGGCTCTCTGGTACCCGCGCCAGATCTGTGAGCACGCCACTAGAGTGAGCCGCATGGATGCAGCGTCGAAGCTCTCTCGCGGTCAGGTCACCCGGTACGCCATCGGGTCTCTGGGCACGGGCGGATTCTCGACACTGCCCGGTCTCGTGCTCGTCTACTACCTGACCGACTCGCTGGGAGTGACCGCGCTCGCCGCCGGCATCATCGTCACCGCCGCCAAGATCTGGGATGTGCTGATCGACCCCGTCATCGGCGGGATCAGCGACCGAGCCTTCGGCAGAACGGGCACGCGGCGCGGGCTGATGGTCATCGGTGCGCTCGGCCTGCCGATCGCGTTCGTGCTGACCTTCGCGGTGCCGGGTGGAATCGGCGATCTCGCCTCCGCCCTCTGGGTGCTCGTCGCGTTCATGCTCGCAGCGACATGCTTCAGCCTGTTCCAGGTGCCGTACATCGCACTGCCCGCCGAATTGACCAGCGATTACCGCGAGCGCACGCGCCTGCTCACGTGGCGGGTCGTCCTGCTCACGATCGCCATCCTGCTGTTCGGCGCCGGCGGCCCAGAGATCCGCGCGCTCTTCCCCGATGACCCACGGCTCGGCTACCTCGTGATGGCGATCGCCGCCGCCGTGGTGCTCGGAGTCGGTCTGTACGTCGCATCCACAGTGGCGCCGCAGCGCCCCCTGCTGCCCGTGCGGCCCGGCGCGTCGATCGCCACGCACTATCGCGACGGCATCGCGGTGCTGCGAAAGAACCAGCCGTTCCGTGCGCTGCTGGGCACTTTCATGCTGCAGGGGCTCGCCACGGGGCTCATGCTCGCCGCCGCACAGTACGTCGCCCGCTGGATCCTGCACGACGAGACAGCGGTGACGCAGCTGTTCGTCGCGCTGATCGCCCCCGCCGTGCTCATGGCGCCGGTGTGGAAGCGCATCGCCGACCGCATCGGCAAAGAGCGCGCGTTCCGCCTGGCATCCGCCGCATTCCTCGTGGCGACGGTCGCGCTGGCAGTCATGGTGTGGGCACCCGGCTGGTGGATCGTCGCGCCGGTCGCGCTCGCCGGTTCCGCCTACGCCGGCATGCAGACCCTGCCGATGGCAATGCTGCCCGACCTCATCGCCCACGATCACACGAAGGTCGGCGGCGACAACCGCTCGGGTGTATTCAGTGGAGTGTGGACCGCGGGGGAGACAACCGGAATGGCACTGGGATCGACCGTGCTCGCGATCGTGCTGGCATCAACCGGTTACATCGAGACGACAGCGGGGGTCGAGGTCATCCAGCCGAATCTCGCCGTGAGCGGCATCGCGGTGTCGTTCAGCATCCTCCCTGCCGCGCTCATGCTGCTGAGCCTGGTCACGCTCTCGCGCTATCGCCTGCGCGAGCACGACATCATCGGGACGTCGACGTGACCGATGTTCTCGAGCGGCTGCGCCGATTGCGCGCCGACGACGCACCCACCCACGGCGGCCATGTGCTGTCGTATGTCTACGACTCCGGGCGCCCGGAACTCGACGAGCTGGCGGACGCTGCGGCACAGCTCGCCCGCCCGCTCAACGGCCTCGACCCGACCGTCTTCCCATCGATCGCCGCGATGGAACGCGATCTCATCGGCTTCGCGAAGCGGATGCTGCACGGCGGCCGCGCTATCATCGGCTCCATCACCAGCGGCGGCACCGAGAGCTGCCTGCTGGCGGTGAAAGTGGCGCGCGATCTCTGGCGCGAAGCGCACCCGGAGGCGGCAGGCCTGCGGCCGCGCCTGGTCGGCCCGTCGACCGTCCATGCGGCGTTCCAGAAGGCTGCGCTGCTGTTCGACCTCGAGTGGGACCCGGTGCCGTGCGCGCCGGATGGCACCGTCGACCCGGCTGACGTGGTCGCGCGGATGGATGCCGACGTCGCGATGATCGTCGTCTCGGCACCCGCGTATCCGACCGGCGTGCTCGATCCCGTGCGGCAGGTCGCTGCGGCGGCGTTCGAGCGAGGCATCCCGTGCCACGTCGATGCCTGTTTCGGTGGTTTCGTGCTGCCGTGGTGGCCGGGGCTGCCGCGCTGGGACTTCCGTGTCCGCGGCGTCACCAGCATCTCGGCAGATCTGCATAAATTCGGGTACGCGCCCAAGGGCGTCTCGGTGCTGCTGCACCGCGGTCGACGACGTCGGCGTGCACAGTTCTTCGCGACCACGCGCTGGGCCGGCTACCCGGTGGTGAACCCGACACTGCTCGGCTCGAGGTCTGCATCCCCCCTCGCAGCAGCCTGGGCCATCACTCAGCATCTCGGCGACAGCGGCTACGCCGAGCTCACCGCCTCGATTCATCGCACCGCGACGGCCGTTCGTGCGACCATCGCCGAGATCACCGGGCTGACGGTGCTGGGCGACCCGGTCGGGCCCGCGATCGCGGTCATCGCCGACGAGTCAGTGCCGGAAGCAGACCGCGTCGACCCGCACCGGCTGGCAGATGCTCTGGTCGCGTACGGCTGGAAGATCCAGCATCAGCCAGGATTCGTGCAGACCGATGGGGTGCGTCTGCCGCACAGCGCGCACCTCACGCTCACCCCCGCGCTCGAGCAGGGGATCGAGCAGTTCACCGGCGCGCTGGCGGCAGCATCCGATTCTGTGCGGGGAGTGCCCCGTGCCGATGCCCGCGCGCTCGCCGCCTCGATGCGCGCGCTGGGGTACGGCGAGAACGGTCGTGTGCCCGGGCCGAAGGCCGCTTGGACCCTGCTGAAGCTGGCGGGAGCGGCCAAGGTCTCGGCCGATCAGCCGCTGGCGACCCTGATGGCGCTCATCGAGCAGCTGCCTGCACCGGTCGCCGAGGCGCTGCTGTCTGAGCTGCTTGCCCGGCTGTCCGACCCGCGCTGAGCGGCACCCTCGCACCTCATCGAGGGCAGGATGGTTGTCCACGACAGGGTGATTCCCCAGCATCCATCCTGTTCTCGGCAAATGTCCTGTTCTCGGTGACGGCCTCGACGTCCGCGATCGAGGTGCAGGCGGGTCACCTCGCGAGGTGCAGTCCCTGCGCGACGGCATTGATGATGGTCTCCTGCACGTACACAGCGTCAAACATGACCTGCTGATAGTCGAAGCGCAGCACCGTGTATCCGAGCAGAGTCAGGCGGGCGTCCTGGCGCAGGTCGCGGCGGCGATCCTTCGCATCTCCATGGAACTTGAATCCATCCAGCTGCACCACCAGCCGGTTGCCGATCAGTGCGTCCACCTCGTGCCCGTCGATGCGAACTTGCTGGCGTACCTCGATACCGCAGCTGCGCGCGATGGCGAGGAAGCGGGTCTCGATGCCAGAGTCCGACAGGGTGCCGACCATCTCGAGCACGCTCCGCACTGCGGTGCTGTGCCAAGCCGTCCGGTGCAGCTGCGCCAGGGTCACCAGGCCCGTGCGCAGCGCGGATTCCCAGATCGCCGTCGCATCCGGCGGCTCCAGGCAGCGCCCGACATGGAACAGCACGTTCAGAATCGGATCCTCCACAGTGAAGCGGGCGACCGGTGCCGGGCCGGGTGCCCAGTGCAGCACCCGGTCGGCCCCGCGGATCCGGGAGGATGTCGACGGCACGGCGAGGTGTGTGCGGGGGTCGTCGTTCGTCCAGAGTCCGAGCTGTTTGGCAGCCGACACACACGTCACCCGCCCACTCACGTCGGCGGCCGAGCGGTGCGCGGGTGAGCACTGCGGGGTGACCAGCCAGGATCTTCTGACCCGCTCGACGACGCCCGCATCGACCGCCTGGATCATTTCATGCTGCGTGTAGCCGGCGGCACGAAGGACGCGGCTGTGTGCGACGCCGCTGTGCCGCTGCATCCATGTGGTGAGGGGGACTTTCATGCCATACGACGATGCCCGCTCCCGGCATCCGCCGGACGTCACTTCGGCATGTTCTGGGGACAACTCATGACGATCTTCATCTGTGCAGGACGAGTGGGCGTGATCGAGAACAGGATGATTGCCGCACACAGGACGGATGCCGCGAAGTTGACCTGTTCTCGTGAACGCGCCTGTTCTCGGGAGCGCGCTCGCCCAGGCGCCGCCCCAGCGCCGGACCTCATGACCCTCGGCGGGTAGGGTAGAAGGGTGAGCATGGACATCGAGATCGGCCGAGGCAAGCGCGCGCGTCGTGCCTACACTTTCGACGACATCGCGGTCGTTCCGTCGCGGCGCACCCGCAACCCTGAAGACGTCTCGACGGGGTGGACGATCGACGCGTTCTCGTTCGATATCCCCGTGCTCGGCGCGCCGATGGACTCGGTGGTCAGCCCGAAGACGGCGATCATGCTGGGCCAGCTCGGCGGCCTCGGCGTGCTCGATCTCGAGGGACTGTGGACCCGTTACGAAGACCCGCAGCCGCTGCTCGACGAGATCGCTGCGCTTCCCATGCAGAGCGCGACCGTGCGCATGCAGCAGCTGTACTCCGAACCGATCAAGCCCGAGCTCATCAAGCAGCGCCTCGCCGAGATCCGCGAGGCGGGCGTCACCGTCGCAGGTTCCCTCACCCCGCAGCGCACGCAGGAGCTCTACGAGACCGTTGTCGCCGCCGGTGTCGACCTCTTCGTCATCCGCGGCACCACGGTCTCGGCCGAGCACGTCTCCAGTGTGACCGAGCCACTGAACCTCAAGAAGTTCATCTACGACCTCGATGTGCCGGTCATCGTCGGCGGTGCCTCCACGTACACCGCCGCCCTGCACCTCATGCGCACCGGCGCCGCCGGCGTGCTCGTCGGCTTCGGCGGGGGAGCGGCTTCCACCACGCGCGTCACCCTCGGCATCCACGCGCCGATGGCCACCGCTGTCTCAGACGTCGCCGCTGCGCGCCGCGACTACCTCGACGAGTCCGGCGGCCGCTACGTGCATGTGATCGCCGATGGCGGCGTCGGCACGTCCGGAGACATGGTCAAGGCGCTCGCCATGGGGGCGGATGCCGTGATGCTCGGCGTCGCGCTCGCCCGCGCCACCGATGCGCCGGGCCAGGGCTTCCACTGGGGCGCCGAGGCGCACCACCCGCAGCTTCCGCGCGGACGCCGCGTATCGGTGCACGGCGTCGGCAACCTCGAGGAGATCCTCTACGGACCGGCCCCGGTCGCCGACGGCACGGCGAACCTGATCGGTGCACTGCGCAAATCGATGGCCACAACCGGATACTCCGACCTCAAGGAGTTCCAGCGGGTCGAGGTCGTGCTCGCCCCGTACGAGCTGGGATGACGTCGACCGAGCCCGCGTTGCCGCAGGAGTTTCCGCCGACACTGCGCGAGGTGCTGCTGCGCCGCCGGTGGCTGGGCGTGCTCGTTCTCTGCCTGGTCGTCGCGGGCGTGTTCGCCTGGCTCGGGCAATGGCAGCTGGGGCGCGCGATCGACACCGACCCGCCGCCGCCTGGAGCCACCGAACAGGTGCGTCCGCTGACCGACGTCATCGAGCCCGGCAAGTACCTGGCCGAGTCTGCCGGTGGTCAGCGCGTCGAGACCAGCGGCACGTGGTTGCCGGAAGATTTCATCGTCATCTCATCGCGGTTCAATGACGGCGCGGAGGGCTACTGGGTCACCGGGCAGCTGCGCGTCGCCGAGCGCACCTCGATCGCGGTGGCACTCGGGTGGGCTCAGACCCGGGAAGAAGCGGATGCTGCGGCATCCGCTCTCGCAGACGCCGGACCCGTCGAGACGACGATCACCGGCCGAGTGATCGATGATGAGGGCGTGGAGGTGCCGCCGCGCACCGACCCCCTGCAGTTGACCCGCATGTCTCCTGCCGCGCTGCTCAGCCGCTGGCACGATGTCGAGCAGCTGAACGTGTATCGGCCGTACCTGGCATCCGTCGAGGCACCCGCCGGGCTCGTCGACATCAGCTCGCCGGCGCCGACGCAGAAATCGCCGGTCAACTGGCTGAACGTCTTCTACGCCGCCGAATGGGCGGTATTCGCGGGCTTCGCGTTCTACCTCTGGTATCGGCTCGCGAAAGACGCGTGGGAGCGCGAGGTCGAGGAGTTCGAAGACGCGGCGGGCCCCGAACCGACCGCCTGAGCGCGTCTCGCTCGGCAACTGATCCGTGACCTTTCGGTGACCGGATCAAGAATTCCCTTGCCGGATGTCGTCGGCTCGCTCTAGGGTCACAGTCATGCGTGTGCGTCCTGGACGCTCACGTAGGCCGCGGTTTCACGAGAGCCGTGGCTCATCCTGAGCGAGGAGACTGCAACGATGATGTCGGCCGCCCCCGATGGGAATCGCATGATTCCCATCCCACTTCGCAGGAGCAGGGGGCGCATGGGCGCTCTCGCCCTGACCACCGCCGCCGCGATGAGCTTCGGAACGCTCATCGCCACGCCCGCTTTCGCGAATGCCGAAGGAACGGGGGTCGTCATCAATGAGGCGTACCTTTCCGGCGGCAGCGCGGGCGCGGCCTTCAAGAACAAGTTCGTCGAGCTGTACAACCCGACAGACGCCGACATCGTGCTGGACGGGATGTCGCTGCAGTACCGGGCATCCGGAACCGCCACGGCGTTCACCGGTGTCATCCCGCTGAGCGGAAGCATTCCGGCTGGCGGCTACTATCTGGTCGAGGCCAACAGCAACGGTGCCACCGGCGCCGACCTGCCCGAGGCCGATGCGAGCAGCGCGATTGCTTTCAGCGGCGGCAAGGGCACGCTCGCTCTGGTGAACGGCACCGACAAGCTCGATCCCGGTATCGGATCTCTCGTCAGCGTCGACGGCATCATCGACCTGCTCGGCTACGGCGACTCCAATACCTACGAGACGGCTGCAGCCACCGCCCCGTCCAATAACACTGACGTCAGATCGCTTAACCGCACCAACGGCGCTGACACCGACGACAACAGCGCCGACTTCTCGCTCTCGGCGACGATCTCTCCGACGAACGCCGCCGGCGAGACCGAGGCCGATCCCGGCACCGACCCGGGCACCGATCCGGGCGATGCCGTTGCGGCGACCATCGCCGAGGTGCAGGGCACCGGTGACGTCTCGCCGATGAAGGGCCAACTGGTCACAGCCGAGGGCATCATCACCGCCGATTACCGCACCGGTAACTACAACGGCATCGTCATCCAGGCGCAGGGTTCCGGTGGCGATGCGCACGCGGTGGGCGATGCGTCCGACGGTGTCTTCGTCTTCGTAGACGGCAAGGCCGTTCCCGGTGAGATCGGCGACCTCGTCTCGGTCACCGGGACGGTCGACGAATACTTCGGGCAGACGCAGATCAAGGTCGCCGCCGCCTCCGCTGTCGCCGTCGTCACGGCCGGTGTCGGCGTTCCCGCGCTCACGCCGCTGCCGACGTCTGTCGTCGGAGCCGACCGCGAAGCGTACGAGAACATGCTCGTGCAGCCGGTCGGCGACTATGCCGTGGCCTCCAGTCACCAGCTGTTCAACTTCGGCACGCTCTGGCTGAACCCCGACGAGCTGAACGTGAAGAGCACCGAGGTCAAGCGCCCGGGGCCGGATGCTGCTGCGATCGCCGGGACGAACCGCGCGGACCGCATCTTCCTCGACGACGGCTACAACATCCAGGTCACCAATAACGCATACCCGGGTGACCAGCCCTACTTCACCAAGGGAGAGGTCGTCCGCAACGGCGACCTCGTCGACTTCGGCGACAAGGGCTTCGTGCTGCAGTACGGCTTCGATGACTGGCGCCTGCAGCCGACCACGCCGCTGAGCAGCGAGTCGCCCGATGACCAGAAGGTCTCTTTCACCACGAACAACCCGCGCCCCGCGGTCCCGTCGGTCGGCGGAGACGTGCAGATCGCCTCGTTCAACGTCTACAACTACTTCACGACGCTGAGCTCCGAGAACGCGGATGCTCGTGGTGCCAAGACAGCGGCGCAGTTCGCGATCCAGAAGTCGAAGATCGTCGCGGCGATTAACGGCCTCGACGCAGAGGTCGTCTCGCTGATGGAGATCGAGAACTCGGTCAAACTCGGCGAACCGGTCGATACCGCGCTCGCCGACCTCGTCAGCGGGCTGAACGCCGCGACGGGTTCCGAGACGTGGGCCTACGTGCCGACCCCGGAGTCGCTGCGCAATGCCGCCACGACCGACTTCATCACCAACGCCATCATCTACAAGAAGGGCGAAGTCACTCCGGTCGGCGCCAGCTCGACGATCGACGATGAGACCGTATGGGGCAACGTGCGTGAGCCGATCGCCCAGGCCTTCGACATCGACGGCCGCACCGTGACCGTCGTCGCGAACCACTTCAAGTCGAAGTCCGGCAGCGGCACCGAGCCCGCCGATGGACAGGGCCACTTCAACGGCGACCGCGTCAAGCAGGCCGAGTCGCTGCTGGCGTTCACCGACGAGCTCGCGCAGGACAACGGCAGCGCCGACATGCTGCTGATCGGCGACTTCAACGCCTACGGGCAGGAAGACCCGATCAACGTGTTCACCTCCAAGGGGTGGCTCGACACCGTGCCGGCCAAGGACAGCGGAACCTACACGTACACGTTCGACGGCGAGCTGGGCTCACTCGACCACGTGATCGCATCGCCCTCGCTGGCTGATTCGGTTACCGGCGCAGCCGTCTGGACGATCAACTCGCCCGAGTGGAGCGACCGCGGCTACGCCTTCGGCGCAACCGAAAGCAGCACCCCGTTCCGCTCGAGCGACCACGACCCGATTCTCGTCGGAGTCTCGGCGACCGCACCGCCGATCAGCATCGACATCGCGACGATCAACGACTTCCACGGTCGGATCGAGGCGGATGGCGCCAGTGCCGGGGCTGCCGTGCTGGCGGGTGCGGTGCAGTCCGTGCGCGACGCGAACCCGAACACGATCTTCGCCGCCGCCGGTGACCTGATCGGCGCATCGACGTTCACATCGTTCATCCAGGACGACAATCCCACCATCGACGCACTCAACCTCGCCGGACTTGACGTCAGCGCCGCTGGCAACCACGAGTTCGACCAGGGCTGGGAAGACCTGCGCGACCGCGTGCAGGACCGCGCGGACTGGGAGTACATCTCGTCGAACGTGTTCATCACCGAGACCGGTGAGACCGCTCTGGCACCTGCATGGGTCAAGGAGCTGGACGGCGTGCGGGTCGGATTCATCGGTGCTGTCACCGAAGACCTCGACTCGCTTGTCACGCCAGAGGGCATCAAGGACCTCGAGGTGCGCAGCATCGTCGACTCGGTGAACGCCGTGGCGGACGACCTGCGTGACGGCGACCCGACCAACGGCGAGGCGGATGTCATCATCCTGCTCGTGCACGAAGGCGCGGCCACCATCGGCCTCGACAGCATCACTCCGACGTCGCCGCTGGGCGAGATCGTCTACGGCGTCGATGACGACGTGGATGCGATCGTGTCGGCGCACACCCACCTGGCCTACAACCACGTCATCGACGGCCGCCCGGTCGTCTCGGCGGGGCAGTACGGCCAGAACCTCGGTGTGATGAACCTGCAGGTCGACGCGCAGACCCACGAGCTGATCTCGATCGTCAATGAGATCCGCCCGCTGGCCAAGCAGGTCGACGGCAAGTGGGTGCCCAACTATCCGCCCGTCGCCGCCGTGCAGGACATCGTCGACGACGCGAAGGCCGAGGCCGACGTGCTGGGTGCCATCAAGGTCGGCGAGATCACGGGAGACTTCAACCGTGCGCTTCAGAGCGACGGCGCGGAGAACCGCGGTGGCGAGTCCACGATCGGCAACTTCGTCGCCGATGTGCAGAAGTGGTCCACCGGCGCGGATATCGCGCTGATGAACCCGGGCGGGCTGCGTGCCAACCTGACCTACGCATCGACCGGATCCACCGATCCGGATGGCAACGTGACCTATCGCGAGGCGGCGACGGTGCAGCCGTTCGCCAACACGCTCATCACGCTCGAGCTCACCGGTGCACAGCTGAAGAGCGTCCTCGAAGAGCAGTGGCAGCCTGACGGTGCGTCACGTCCTTTCCTGAAGCTCGGCGTCTCGGAGGGCCTGACGTACACGTACGACCCGACGGCCGCGCGCGGTGAGCGGATCACCTCGATCATGCTCAACGGCACCGCGGTCGATCCGGACGCGTCCTACCTGGTCGCGGCGAACTCGTTCCTCGCCGGCGGTGGAGACAGCTTCTTCACCCTCGCCAAGGGCGCGAACGCGAAGGACACCGGCAAGATCGACCTGCAGTCGATGGTCGACTGGTTCTCTGAGAACCAGACCGCCACACCCGACATGGCGCAGCGTGCCGTCGGTGCAGTGGTCAGCTCGGCTGGCGACACAGTGACTGTCGACCTGTCATCGCTGGCCTTCAGCGGGGGAGAGCCGGCGCCGACCTCGGTGTCGATCTCGCTCGATGGCACCGAACTCGCAACCGGCGCGATCGACGCGAGCGTGGTGGACACGACCGACGAGGCAGGACGGGCGAGCCTGTCCTTCACTGCCCCGGAAGGCGTCTACGGAGCGCAGCTGCTGCTGGTGACGGTGGCTGACACCGGCACTGCGGTCATGGTCCCGGTCACCTTCGGCGCGGCACCGCCGGCCGAAGGCACGATCACGCTGAGCAAGACCAAGGTCGCCGCAGGCGGCACGGTCACCGTCTCCGGCGAGGGCTTCGCGGCAGGTGACGAACTCACCATCGAGTTGCGGTCCACGCCGGTGCAGCTCGGCACGGCCACCGTTGCCGCCGACGGCACGTTCTCGGCCACCGTGACGGTGCCGAAGAACACCGCCGCGGGTGCGCACACGATCGCCGTCATCCAGAGTGATGGGGCAGAGGCCACTGCGCCGCTCACCGTCACTGCGGCAGACGGCGGCCCGGGCTCAAACCCGGGCGATGACCTGGCCACAACCGGTGCCGACTCGGTGCCGTACCTGGTGCTCGCAGCTCTGCTGCTGACACTCGGACTGGCCCTGGTCGTCGCACGTCGCCGCAAGGCAGAGCGCCTCTGATCCGTCAGGATAATCGCGCATGAGAAAGTGCCCGCCAGCTCTCCGGAGGTGGCGGGCACTTCTCCGTGTTCCGTTGGTCTGCGGCGTGCCTGGCGGTGCGGTCGGCTGAGTAGACTGGAGGCATGTCCGAGCCCAAAGTCGCCAGCTTCCCGGCGATCCGCGGAGCGCTGAAGTTCTATCAGATCGCCTCGATCATCACCGGCGTCATGCTGCTGCTGCTCGTGACGGAGATGGTGCTGAAGTACACGCCGATCCGCCTTGAACTCTTCCTCGGCGGATCCGGAGGGTTCCTCTGGCTCGCCGACGTCGTGGAAGGGCCGAAGGGGCTGGAATCCACCGGCGACGGAGTGAACCTGTCGCTGAGCATCCTGATCGTGCACGGCTGGTTCTACGTCGTGTACCTCTTCGCCTGCTTCCGGATGTGGAGCCTGATGCGCTGGCCGTTCCTGCGCTTCATCCTTCTCGCTCTCGGTGGCGTCATCCCGCTGCTCTCCTTCTTCATGGAGGTGCGCGTTGCGCGTGACGTGAAGGCATATCTTGCAACGCGCGAGGAGAACGGCCCTTCGACAGGTTCAGGGACCCAGGCCGGCTCAGAGGCACAAGCAATCTCAACCACGGAAGGCACCCGTTGACCGAACAGACCGAGACCCAGCAGCGTCCTGCGCTCGTCGTCGATTTCGGTGCGCAGTACGCGCAGCTGATCGCCCGCCGCGTGCGCGAGGCCGGCGTCTACAGCGAGATCGTGCCGCACACCGCAACCGCAGAGGAGATCGCCGCGAAGAATCCGGTCGCGCTCATCCTCTCCGGCGGTCCGTCGTCGGTCTACGACGAGGGTGCCCCGCAGCTCGACCCGAAGGTGTTCGACCTCGGCGTGCCGACACTGGGCATCTGCTACGGCTTCCAGTACATGGCTCAGACTCTCGGCGGCGAGGTCGCGAACACGGGGCTCCGTGAATACGGTGCCACCGATGCGACGATCTCAGCCAGCGACAGCCCGCTGATGACGGGTCAGCCGGCCGAGCAGAACGTGTGGATGAGTCACGGCGACCAGGTCGCACGTGCGCCAGAGGGCTTCGAGGTGCTCGCCACCACGAACGCGACCAAGGTCGCCGCCTTCGCCGACGAGGACCGACGCTTCTACGGTGTGCAGTGGCACCCCGAGGTCAAGCACTCCGACCACGGACAGGCGATCATCGAGAACTTCCTGCACAAGGGTGCGGGACTGCCCACCGACTGGAACAGCGACAACGTCATCGCCGAGCAGATCGCCCGCATCCGCGAGCAGGTCGGCGATGCCCGGGTCATCTCGGCGCTCTCCGGCGGCGTCGACTCGGCGGTATCGACTGCTCTCGTGCACAAGGCCATCGGCGATCAGCTCACCGCGGTCTTCGTCGACCACGGCCTGCTGCGCCAGGGCGAGCGCGAACAAGTCGAGAAGGACTACGTCGAATCGACCGGCGTGCGCCTGATCACCGTCGATGCGGTTGACACGTTTCTCGGTCACCTCGCCGGTGTCACCGACCCCGAGACGAAGCGCAAGATCATCGGCCGCGAGTTCATCCGCGCCTTCGAACAGGTGCAGCTCGACCTGGTCGAAGAGGCCAAGGCCACGGGTGGCGCACCGGTGAAGTTTCTCGTGCAGGGCACGCTCTACCCCGACGTCGTCGAGTCGGGCGGGGGAGCGGGCACCGCGAACATCAAGTCGCACCACAACGTGGGCGGGCTTCCGGAAGACCTCGACTTCGAGCTCGTCGAGCCGCTGCGCGCGCTGTTCAAGGACGAGGTCCGTGCGATCGGCCGTGAACTCGGCATCCCCGAAGCCATCGTCGGGCGCCAGCCGTTCCCCGGGCCCGGCCTCGGCATCCGCATCATCGGCGAAGTGACGCGCGAGCGTCTCGAGGTGCTGCGCGAGGCCGACGCGATCGCCCGCGAAGAGCTCACCAAGGCCGGGCTGGATCAGACGATCTGGCAGTGCCCCGTCGTGCTGTTGGCCGACGTGCGCTCGGTGGGCGTGCAGGGCGACGGCCGCACGTACGGTCACCCGATCGTGCTGCGCCCGGTGTCGAGCGAAGACGCGATGACTGCCGACTGGACTCGACTGCCGTACGACGTGCTGTCGAAGATCTCCAACCGCATCACCAACGAGGTGCGCGAGGTCAACCGGGTCGTGCTCGACGTCACGTCGAAGCCGCCGGCGACGATCGAATGGGAGTGACCGCGGCCTGACGGCCGGCGCGTCCGCGTCCCTTTCGCACATGCGCCGGGGGAGCGGATGCTAGAAGCGGCGGCCGCCCGACCGACCGGAGGAACGGCTGCCGCCCGACCGACTGCGTGAACTGCTGCGCGACGAGCTGCGGTGCGACGAGCGCGATGAGCTCCGGCGCGACGAGCCGCCCCAACCGGACGACGAGCCGCCTCCGCCCTCGCCCTTCGCGAACGCGCCGAACAAGGCGCCGAGTGCGGCCCCTCCGAGCGCGAACATCACGACCGCGCCGACTTCGCCATCGGCCAGTGAGCCGCCGCCGACCAGGCCCATGATCCCGCCGCTGACCGCACCCCACGCTGCCTTTCCGCCCGTGGATGGATCATCGTGGCTGGAGGTGCGGCGAGCCGTCGAACTCCGGCTCGAGCCGGTCGACGACGGCGGGTCGAACATGGCCGGGCCGTCGGCGTCGCGCGCTGATGCGAACCGCGATCCGGAGGACCCGGCGCCCGCCAGGGAAGATGCCGCGGTCGGAGCGGACACGGTCGACTTCTCCAGCGCTTCCTGAGCCAGATCGCGCGAGGCTCGGGCGAGGCGCTGCGCCTCGGTCGGATCAGTGGCCGATCTCCCGTCGGCGAGACGACGCTGGGCCAGGTACAGCCGGCTCAGCGCTGCGGATCCGATCCCGCCGCTGCGGCCCTGCACCGAGGCCTGCGCAGCGCGCACGGCCGCGGCAGCCTGATCCAGAGTCACCGGCGTCTCTGCGCCGCTGGTGCGGACTGCGGATGCTGGCGCGTGCGCCGCGAGCACCTCGGCGTACGCGGCGATGGCCTCGCCCAGGTCATCGGCCTCGGCGAGAAGGCGTTCGATCTCGTGCACGGACTCGGCGATCGCCCGCGGCTTGCGCGCCTGGATAGCTGTCTCCAGCGCGACGAACTCCTCGTCGGCATCGCTCAGGCGCTCAGCAATCTCGCGCGGGTTTCCTGCGATCGTGACCAGGTCGGCCGGTGGGAAGGCATCTGACAGCGTGGCGAGACGCGCCACGGCATCCGTCTGCGTCCTGGTCGCCTCGGCCCGAGCGGTCTTCAGCCGTGCGAGCGTCTCGGTGGAGTTCTTCGCGAGCGCGCGCAGCGCCGCCAGCTTCTCGGTGCGCTCCTCGAGTGCCCGATCGACCCTCGCGCAGAGGCCGAAGATTCCCTTCGTCCACGCCCGGGTGTCATCCGGGGTGTCTTCGACAGCATCCTGCAGCTTCTCCAGCAGCTCGAACGCGACCTGCAGCTTCGAGCGGCAGTCCTCGAGCACGGCGGTGAACTCGGCGGTGGTCTGCTCTCCGAACTCCGCGGTGACGAAGCCGAGTTCCTGCTCGCTGGTGCGCACGGCCTCGTCAGTCTGCACGAGCCGCTGTGCGGCGCGCTTCTTCCGCCCCTCCAGTGTGCGCAGCTCAGCGGCGAGAGCGGCGCGTCGGCGCAGGAACAGCACGACGCGCGTGACGATGAAGACGATCAGCGCGAGCCCGGCCAGCCCCACCACCCACACCCACCACGGCCAAGGCACTTTGGTGAGCTCGTCGGCGACGTACTCGATCCCACCGGCCCAGTCATCGGTGCGAAGGTAGCCGCTTCCGAGTTGGTCCTCGATCTTCAGCACACGTGACTCCGAGAGCGGGCCCGCCTTGACGCCGTCGCCGCCGTATTCGGCCGAGATCGCCAGGCTGCGTCCCTCGGTGGAGATCGCGAGAAGGTACTGGTCAGATGCGAGGTTGTTGAGCTGCGCGGTCTTGTCCGCCCAAGCGAGCGCGTTGCGGGGGTCCTCGAAGTCCGGCACGAGGATCACATACAGTTCGGGTCGATCGTCGGTGGCGGCCAGCTCGCTCAGCTGCTGCTCCAGCTGCTGCTCCGCGGAGTCGCTGAGCACGCCCGACAGGTCGGTGACGTAACCGGGATCCAGATCGACGGGCGTCTCGGCGAGGGCGGCGCTGCCCGATCCGAGCAGCACTCCGAGCATCAGCGCGAGAGCGGTCGCCACTGTCGTCGTTCTCGCCCGATTTCTCCGCATCGTCCGCCCCTTCACGTGCCTCGTCGCTCTTGCAACTCGATCCTCGTCCGTGATCCATCATGGCAGGCGGCGCCATGACGAGAAAAAGCAGGAGACGGGCTGCCCGCCCGTCTCCTGCCTTGTCGTGTTCAGGCCCGCTCAGGCCTTGCGGCGGTCTCCGCGGCCGACGATGAGGCCGTAGATCAGCAGCACGATGAGCGACCCGCCGATGGCGAGCAGCCAGGATGACAGCGACCAGAACTCGTCGATCTTCGTGTTGAAGATCATGCTGCCGAGCCAGCCGCCGAGGATGGCGCCGACGACGCCGAGCAGCAGAGTGACGAACCAGCCGCCGCCCTGCTTGCCGGGCAGGATCAGTTTCGCGATCGCGCCGGCGATGAGACCGAGGAGAAGAAAAGCAAGGAAGCCCATGATGGTGGCTCCGTTCTCTATGTGCTCTGGTGTTCCCGCGCAGACGAGGGCGTCAGCGCGTGAGATAAGAATGCAGTACCTGTGCGGAGAATGGCAAGCGCGACTTCGGTGAGTCGCTGTTCTGCCTGGTGACAGCCGAAAAGGGCCGCCCTCCGAAGAGGGCGGCCCTTTCGTGCGATCAGCGGATCAGTTGCTGCGCAGAATGGCGATCATGCGCAGGATCTCGACATACAGCCACACCACGGTGACCATGATGCCGAAGGCGCCGAGCCAGCCGTATTTGCGGGGTGCGCCGTTGCGCACGCCCTGCTGGATCTGATCGAAGTCCAGCACCAGCGAGTACGCGGCCATGAAGACGACGAGGATGCCGAGGATGAGGCCCAGCGGAATGCCCGCGATCGTCGCGCTGCGCATACCGAACATCTGGTCCTGAGGTAGGACGTTGGTCCACATCAGCACGAGGTTCAGCACCGAGAACACCAGGTAGCCGATCATGGCGATCATGAAGATCTTGGTCATCTTCTTCGACGCGCGGATCTTGCCGCTGGCGAACAGTGCGAGCGTCACGCCGACGACGGCGAGCGTCGCCAGGGTCGCCTGCATGACGATGCCAGGCCAGAGCGTCTCGAAGAAGGCCGAGATCGCGCCGATGAACACACCCTCGAAGGCGGCGTACGCGAAGATCAGCCCCGGGCGCACCTTCTTGCGCGAGGTGAAGACGATGACCATCGCCAGCACGAAGCCACCCAGTGCGCCGACGATCCACGGCGTGAGGTCGACGCTGCCGGTGATGGGGTTGAACGTCGAGGCCGTCCAGATCCAACCGGCGACGGCAGTGGCCACGAGGATGGCGAACAGCCCGACGGTCTTCCAGACGGTGTCTTCGATCGACATCCGGTCGGTCTCGAGGGCTCCAGCGGGTGGAGCGGCGTACATGCCTTCCATCTGGGCGTTGGCTGCAGCGGTCACCGCGGCGTGCTGTGACGCGGCGGGCGGCGGTGCGTACTGACCCTGCGCCGCGCCAGGGTAGGTCGCGACGTTGCGCGGGTCCTGCTTCTGGAACGCGGGGTTATTGAATGCGAAATTGCTCATGGGGTGCCTCTACTCCCGAGGGATCGGTCAACGCTTTCTTCTACGATACGGCGGAAAGCTATGATTGCGGTGCTTTACGCTGAGAACGTGCCCAGGAAATCTCCGCTCGTCATCGGGCATCGCGGCGCCCCCGGTTATCGCCCCGAGCACAGCAGATCGTCGTACGAACTGGCCCTCGCGATGGGGGTGGATGCTGTCGAGCCGGATGTCGTCGCCACGAGCGACGGCGTGCTGGTGCTGCGGCATGAGAATGAGATCTCCGGCACCACGAACGTCTCCGGGCATCCCGAATTCGCTGACCGGCGCACGACGAAGAAGATCGACGGCGTCTCGCTGACGGGATGGTTCACCGAAGACTTCACCTGGGCCGAGCTCTCCACGTTGCGCTGCCGCGAGCGGCTGCCCAAGATCCGGCGCTCGAGTGCCTCTTTCGATGACACCCAGCCGATCCTGCGGCTCACCGATCTGCTTGCACTCATCCGACAGGGGTCGGTGGAGTACGGGCGAGAGATCGGCATCGTGCTGGAGATCAAGCACGCGACCTATTTCGAGCGACTCGGTCTTGACCTGGCACCGCTGATCGAGCGCGACCTGCGAGCGCACGGCTGGGCTGACGGCGAGCTGCCGCTGGTGATCGAAGCGTTCGAGTCGACGGTGCTGGCCCGGCTGCGGTCGACCGGCCTCGCGGCATCCTTCATCTATCTCATCGAGGCCGCCGGCAAGCCGTTCGACCTGGTCACCTCGATGGGCAAAACCGCACCGGCCTACGCGGATGCCGTCACCCCAGGCGGGCTCGATCGGCTCGTCGGCGAGGTCGACGGCATCAGCGTCAACAAGCGGATGCTGCTCGCGCCGGGCGCGACGATCGTGGCGGACGCGCACGCCCGCGGTCTGCGGGTATTCACCTGGACGTGCCGCCCCGAGAACGCTTTTCTCTCGGCGCGGTTCCGGTCCTCGGGTGGCAAGGCGGCTTTCGGCGACTATGAAGCCGAGTGGGCCGCGATCGCCCGCGCCGGGGTCGACGGCGTGTTCGTCGACCATCCCGACCTGGGCGTCGCGTTCTTCCGCTCCTGACTTCGCCTCAGCGCGCGAAGGCGCCCGTTCTCGTCGGAACGATCTCCTTGCCGAGCGGCATGAGCGAGATCGACACCATCTTGAAGTCAGCGATGCCCATCGGGATGCCGATGATCGTGAGACACAGGGCGATGCCGGAGATGATGTGCCCGATCGCCAGCCACCAGCCGGCCAGGATGACCCAGATGATGTTGCCCAGGAGCGAGCCGACACCGGCGGTGGGTTTGTCGATGACTTGTCTGCCGAACGGCCAGAACGCATAGCGCGCCAGGCGGAACGATGCGATCGCCCATGGAATCGTCACGATCGGGATGCAGAGCAGAAGGCCCGCGAAGACGTAGCCGAGGAACAGGGCCCAGCCGGCCAGGATGACCCAGATGATGTTGAGGATCGTGCGCATGCGCTGATTCTTGCACGACCAGCGCGTGTCAGGGGTTTCGTCGCCTGCTGACGCGGCGACCGGAGATCCGCTCGACGACCAGTCGGAGGCAGAGCGAGCGTTCGCCCCCTGCCCATGGACGCACCCGATCGACGCCGGAGAGCTGCTTCTGCTCGTTCTCCGGTACAACGATGACGCGGCCGCTCAGCAGCACACTCCACGCCGTGCCGCCCAGGTCATCGTGGTGATCGACTTCGAACGCGACGTCGGACTGCTCGGGCAGATGGCTGAGGATGCCGTCGTCGCGGGTGTGCACGATGACGTCGTGACCATCCATGAGGTAGTTGACCGGAATGATCTCTACCCGTCCGTCGCGAACGAGGCCGACCCGGCCGATGCTCGCCGCCGACAGCAGCGCGAAGCTCTCCTGCTCATCCAGAGCACTGATCATCTCACTCACCTCCGGGCGATCGGGTGTGACCGCCGATGCCCCGATGGTACTGCCTGCGACGGGGCGGTGGGTGCGGTGTCAGTGGGGCGACCTAGACTTGAACAGCCATGACCGACGCACCCCTCATCGTCCCCGCTTCCGCCTCCTCCGCCTCATCTGACGGGCAGGACGAGCTGCTGGCGGGGCTCAACCCGCAGCAGCTCGAAGCCGTCACCTATCGCGGCAGCGCACTGCTGATCGTCGCCGGCGCCGGCTCAGGAAAGACCAGCGTCCTCACTCGGCGGATCGCACTGCTGCTGCGCGAGCGCGAAGCATGGCCGAGCCAGATCCTCGCGATCACGTTCACGAACAAGGCTGCAGGCGAGATGCGCGAGCGCGTGGCCGGCCTCGTCGGCGACGTCGCTCGCGGCATGTGGATCTCGACGTTCCACTCGGCATGCGTGCGGATCCTCCGGCGCGAGGCCGAGCAGTTCGGCTTCACCAAGTCGTTCACGATCTACGACTCCGGCGATTCCCGGGCACTGATCAAGCGACTGGTCAAAGAGCACGAGGCCGACGCGTACGGCTTCACCCCTGGTGCGGTGCAGTCGCGCATATCGAAGCTGAAGAACGAGCTGACGGATGCTGAGGGCTACGCGCGCCAGGCGAATATGAGCGACCCCGCCGAGCGAAAATTCGTCGACATCTTCGGCGACTACCAGCGCGCGCTGCAGAAGGCTAACGCCTTCGACTTCGACGACCTGATCGCGCAGACGGTGTTCCTGTTCCGGGCCTTCCCGAAGGTCGCCGACACCTATCGGCGTCGGTTCCGCCATGTCCTCGTCGACGAGTATCAGGACACCAACCACGCGCAGTACTCGCTCATTCACGAACTCACTCGACCGCCGTCGACAGACAGCGCACCCGAACCGTATGCCTCCAACGGAATGATGATCTTCGAGCCCGCTCCGGAGGCCGAGCCCGATGCGCCGATGACAGGTGCGTCGTTGACGGTGGTCGGCGATTCCGATCAGTCGATCTATGCGTTCCGCGGTGCAGACATCCGCAACATCTCCGAGTTCGAACGCGACTTCCCCGGCGCGCGAGTGGTGCTGCTCGAACAGAACTACCGGTCGACGCAGAACATCCTCTCCGCAGCCAACGCGGTCATCGGCAACAACTTCGACCGCAAGGCGAAGAACCTGTGGAGCGACCGAGGAGCGGGCGACAGGATCGTCGGCTTCACCGGCTACTCGCAGCACGACGAGGCCCAGTTCGTTGCTGACGAGGTCGAATCGCTGCGCCGGTCCGGCATCCCGTACTCCGAGATGGCCGTCTTCTACCGCACGAACTCCCAATCCCGTGCGCTGGAAGAGATCTTCATCCGCTCTGCGGTTCCGTACAAGATCATGGGCGGCACGAAGTTCTACGAACGCGCCGAGATCAAAGACGCACTGGCGTACCTGGTAGCGGTCGCGAACCCCGCCGATGAGATGGCTGTCCGCCGCATCCTGAACAAGCCGCGCCGCGGAATCGGTGACGTCACCGAGACTTCCATCGCCCGCTTCGCGGTCGACGCGGGCATCAGCTTCCGTGATGCGCTGCGCAGCCCGGGCGCACTGGGCGTCGGGCCGAAGATCCAGGCGGCGATCGCCCGCCTGGACGCTGTGCTCGACGAAGCCAGTGCAATTCTGCTGCCCCCCAGCGGCGAGGTGCCTCCGGCCACGTCCGTCGCCGAGGGCCTGACCGTGCTGCTGAACAAGAGCGGCTATTTCGAGACCCTTCGCGCGAGTCGCGACCCGCAGGACGAGGCGCGGCTCGAGAACCTCGACGAGTTCATCGCGGTGGCTCGAGACTTCGCCCGCAACAACCCCGACGGCTCCATCGTCGACTTCCTCACCGAGGTGGCGCTGGTGTCAGATGCCGACGACCTCGACGATGAATCCGGCACGGTCTCGCTGATGACGATGCATACGGCGAAGGGCCTTGAGTACGACGCTGTGTTCGTCACCGGCGTCGAGGAAGACCTCATTCCGCACCGCATCTCCGCGGGCGAGCCCGGTGGTCCGCAAGAGGAGCGCCGGCTGTTCTACGTCGGCCTCACCCGCGCGCGCAAGCGACTGCACCTGTCACTGGCGATGACCAGAGCCCAGTTCGGCGAGGTGACCGTGGCGATGCCGAGCCGGTTCCTGCAGGAGATCCCCGCTGAGCTCATCGACTGGCGGCAATCACCGGGTGACGTCAACTCCCGTGGCAGGCAGTCAGCCGCAGTCAACGGGCGGCCCGGATTCCAGAAGTACGGCGGCCAGGGGGCATCGACCGGCCGCGACCGGTTCGGTGTGCAGGCGCTGCCCAAGCGCGACTCGCTGAAGCCGCTGTCGACGGCGATGGACCGCTTCCCGAACAAGGTCACCGGCAAAGTCCGCGACAACGGAGACCTCGAGCTCACGGCAGGCGACCGCATCCGTCACGACGACTTCGGCGAGGGACGCATCGAAGCGGTCACGGGCGAGGGTGCGAAACGGATCGCGCATGTGCGCTTCGATACGGCCGGGCAGAAGAAGCTGCTGATCAAGATCGCTCCGATCTCAAAGCTCTAGGTCGCTTCGTCTCTAGGGCGTTTCCTCGTCCTCCTGGCCGACGCCGGCGGTGGCGGCGGCGTCCCGCATCGCACCGTCGAAGTCGGCCGTCTGCGACAGTCCTGCGACGCCGAGGCTGCGTCCCAGCGGGTCGCTGGCGATCACACGCATGCCGCGCTCACGGCACCAGGAGGCGAGCGCTGCCAGCATCCACATCGCCACGGACTGCAGCTGCGTCACCTCGGTCAGATCGAGCACGATGACCGCTGGCGAGTCGCGGTCGGCCGGGCGCGCGTCGAGCCAGGCATCGAGATTGAGCAGCAGGCGCTCAGCGCCGTCGAAGTCGATGTACCCGCGAAGACGCCACACCGCCAGGTCGTCGGCGTTCTGCTGCAGAATCTGCGTGGCCGCGGCGTCCTGCTCCGCGCCCAGCCCTGCGGCCAGCTCGTCGTTCGCCGCCGTCACCTCCGCGGCCGACAGCGTGAGCGGGCGGTGCAGCACATGGAGGCCGAATCGGGTCGCGAGCCGCTGGGCCGCGACGACCCCGCGCACGCTCGCCCCGCTCGCGTCGAGCCGAGGGCTGAACAGGCCGAGGCCGAACTCACCGGGCGAGCTGGCGACGAGTCCGCCGGCAACGCCCGACTTGGCCGGAAGGCCGGCGCGCAGCAGCCATTCGCCGGCGTAGTCGTACATGCCGCAGGTGGCCATGATGGTCATCACGTGCTGGCAGGTCTCCGCGCTCGTCACCCGCTCGTTGGTGACCGGGTTCACGCCGCCATTCGACAGCGTCGCGCCCATCACCGCCAGGTCACGAGCGGTCACCAGCACCGAGCACTGGCGAAAATAGGTGTCGAGGGTTTCGGTCACGGGCGCGGCGAGCGAGCCCGCGCTGTGCATGAGGTAGGCGAGGGCGCGGTTGCGGTCGCCCGATTCCCGCTCGGAGTCGAAGACGGCCTCGTCGACGCTCAGGTCTCGGCCGGCGAACGCGCTGAGTCGGGCGAGAATGCGCGCGAAGCGCTCTTCAGATGATTCCCCTCTGACCAGAGAGGTCGTCACGATCGCGCCGGCGTTGACCATCGGGTTCGGCGGGCGCCCGGTTCCGGCTTCGAGCTTGACCGAGTTGAATGCCTCGCCGCTGGGCTCGGCACCGACGCGGGCGTGGACGGCATCGAGCCCGCGGTCATCCAGGGCGAGCGAGTACACGAACGGCTTCGAGGCGGATTGGACGGTGAAATCGACATCGGTGTCGCCGCTCTCGTACACGTGCCCGTTGAGCCCGCACAGCGCGATGCCGAACAGATTCGGGTCCGCTTCCGCCAACTGCGGAATGTAGTCGGCCACCGCTCCTCGAGTATCGGTGATGAGGCGATCGTGCACGACATCGAGAAACGACGTGACGATGCCGGAGAGCTTCTCGGGGGCGGCCATGGCCACCATGCTACGGGCGGCGCGGGCTAGGCTGACAGATATGGCTCTGTTCTCCCGCCGCAAGAAGACCGATGACGCTGTCCCCGAGGTGCAGACGTCCGCTGAAGCGGAAGTCGCACCAGAGCCGGAGACCCCGGACGCTCCCGCTGAGTCCGTACCCGAGATCGGCATCTCCGTGCAGGCCTTTCGTGGAGTCGGTGCGGATGCTGGCCCCGAGGTGAACCTGGAGGAACCAGAGGCGCAGGCGACTCCGGCGACGGGCGATGAGGTGCCGCAGCGGTTGCGCTCGGTCTCTACCACGGGCATGCCCGATGACCAGAAGGCCGCCCCCAGGCTTCCGCTTGCGGCCGCGCTGCCGCCCGAGCAGACCCACACGGTCGAAGGCCTCAACGACAACGTGCTGCTGCGTGAAGCCCTCGCCGAGCTCGAAGAGGGCGCGAGCAACGAGCAGCTCCTCGGCGTGATGCGCCAATCGCTGCAAGGGCACCTCTACTTGCGGGTGCACGGCGATGCTCGCGAGCAGATCAGCTCGGGCAAGCCGCTCTCGGTCGGCGTCGTCCGCGACGGCGACCGATCGTTCATGCTCGCCTACAGCTCCGGTGCGGCGCTGCGCGCGTCGGTACAGGATGCTGAAGATGCCGCGTCCACGTCCGCGATCGCCCAGCCGGTGACCTCGGTCTATCAGCAGGTCGTCTCCGGCGGTTTCACGGGCGTCATCATCGACAACTCCTCGGCACCCCACCGCGCGGTGTTCCCGACCGAGCTGCTGCAGAAGGCGCTCGATCAGGGCGACGAAGACATGTCGGTGAAGACCCTGATGGCGGCGCCACGCGACGAGCAGACGCCCGTGCGCATCGGCGAGGCGCTGGCGAAGACGCGCAGCTGGGTGGCCGTGAATGACGGCGGCAATGGGCAGCCGGTGGGGATCGCTGAGGCGCACACGACGGATGGGCGCCGCTTTCTGCAGGTGTTCTCGCATCCGCTCGAGGTTGTCGCTCTCGGCCGCCAGGACAAGCCGATGCCGTTCAAGCCCGAGCAGCTCGCGAAGGTGCTCAGTGAACACCCCGAGATCGCGGGTGTGCTCGTCGATGTCGGCGGCCCCTCGATCGCTGTGGAGCGCGACGCGCTGAGCGCCGTGCTCGTGCTGGCGATCGACCTCGGCGACGACTGACCTGCCGGAGTCGCACGTGCCCCGAGCGCGCAAACCTGCCTAGAATAGGCAAGCCTTGCCTGGTCAGCGGCCGGGCGTTAGGGGAACGCTTGCTCATGCTCTTCGACGACTCCGTCATCGCGGCCGTGACCGCGCATATGAACGACGACCACACCGACGACAGTCTGCTGATCGCGCGGGCCTACGGGCACCCCGCAGCGACGAAGTCGGTGATGACTTCGCTGGATGCGCACGGCGGCACGTGGCGTGTCACCGATGACGCTGGTGAGCACGAGCTGACTGTGGGCTGGCCCAACGGAGAGCTGTCCGATCGTCCGCAGGTTCGCCGCGCCGTGGTCATGCTCTACCGTGCAGCCTGCGAGAAGCTGGGCATCTCCCCGCGGGAAGAGCATGCTCCCGCAGCATCCGACCACGCGGAGGGCGCGGCGCACGCGCCCCACGGCGCCGCGGCTGCCCCCGAAGGCGAGGGGTTCGCACATCGCATCCGCACCGCCACCTGGGGCGACCACGGTGACAGCGAAGGCGCCACGTTCATGGCCGACATCATGCGCGGCAAGGGCACCATCGACGATTACACCGATCTCGTCGCACAGCACTATTTCATGTATGAAGCCCTCGAGGCGGCCACGCAGCAGATCGTCGACACCCCGGCGCTCGCCGGACTGCACCCCGAGTCCTTGCGACGCCTGGCGACGCTGGAGCGCGACCTGACGCATCTGCTGGGGGAGAGCTGGCGCGAGCGCATCGAGGCGGTGCCCGCCACGATCGCGTACGCGCAGCGCATCACCCAGGTTGCGGAAGACGGCTGGCTGCCCGGCATCATCGCGCACCATTACACCCGGTATCTCGGCGACCTGTCCGGCGGCCAGGTGATCTCGCGCCGCGTCGGCAAGCAGTTCGGCTTCGACGGTGACGGCGTGGCGTTCTACGACTTCACCGACCTGGGCGACCTCGGCGCTTTCAAGGACGCGTACCGTGCCGCACTGGACGTGTTCGGCGAGACGCTGACCGAGGAAGAGAAGCTGCGGATGCTCGACGAGGTGCGGGCCGCATACGGCTTCAACACAGCGGTCTTCGTCGACCTCGCGCGCACGCGCGTCGCTGCCTGACGTCTGCCCTTGTCGGGAACGCGACGACGACCTAGCCTCAAGCCATGGCCTCTGAGCGCGTGACCCTCACCGTGACCGACGCCGACGGCGATCGCGATGTCGCGCTGTCGAGCCCGAACCGCATCGTCTGGCCCGTTGACGACGGTGATGGCATCACCAAAGCCGAATACGCCGACTATGCGCAGCAGGTGGCAGAGCCGTTCCTGGCGGCCAATGGCCACCGGCCGGTCTCGCTGGAGCGGTTCCGCGATGGCATCGAGGGCGAGGGCTTCTTCTCGAAGAACCCGCCGAAGGGCACCCCCGACTTCGTCGAGGCGGTGACCGTGACCTACAACAGCGGTAGGCGGCATCCGCAGATCGTGCTCACTCGGCCGAGCGCCATCGTGTGGGCCGTGCAGATGAACACCGTCGTGTTCCATCCGTGGGCATCATTGGCATCCGACACCGACAACCCTGTCGAGCTGCGCATCGATCTCGACCCGCAGCCGGGCACCGGCATCGTCGAAGCGGTCGTCGCCGCCCATGAACTGCGCGCCGTGCTGCATGAGGCGGGGCTGGAGGCGTTCATCAAGACCAGCGGCAACCGGGGGCTGCACGTGTTCTGCCCGATCGTGCCCGAGTGGGAGTTCCTCGTCGTGAGGCATGCGGTGATCGCCGCGGGGCGCGAGCTGGAGCGACGGATGCCGGATCGCGTGACCATGAACTGGTGGAAGGAAGAGCGCGGCGAGCGGATCTTCGTCGACTTCAACCAGGCCAACCGCGACCGCACGATGGCCGGCGCCTACAGCCCGCGTGCGAAGCGCGGAGCGCCGGTGTCGACACCGATCCACTGGGACGAACTCGACGAGGTGGACCCGCAGCGGTTCACCGTGCGCACGATCCCCGCACGCCTGGCAGAGCTCGGCGACCCGTGGGCAGAGATGCAACGTGCGCCCGGACGGATCGACACGCTGCTGAAGTGGTGGGATCGCGATGTCGAGAACGGACTCGGCGAGCTGTCTTTCCCGCCGGAGTTCCCGAAGATGCCCGGCGAGCCGCCGCGCGTGCAGCCGAGCAAGAAGGTCGCCGAGAACTGGGACTGACGGCGCTGCTCAGTCCAGCACGGCGCTACTCAGTTCAGTGCATCGCTGCTCAGTCCAGCACGTCGGCGAGGTCGTAGCCGGCGACCGTCTCGAGCTGGTCGTACGTGCACGACGCCGCATCGCGGTCGGGGCGCCAGCGCTCGAACTGCACGGTGTGGCGGAAGCGCGTGCCCTCCAGCTGGTCGTAGCGCACCTCCAGCACCCGCTCCGGACGCAGCCGCACGAACGACACATCCTTCGAGCCGGTGAACCGCGAGCGCTCGCCCTCTCCGGTGACGGCCTGTCCTTCGGCATTGCGTTCCACCAGAGGTGCGAGATCTTTGACGAGCTGCTGGCGCATGGCATCCGTCCACGCGGCCACCCCTCCGACCTGGCGCAGCACACCATCGTCGCCGTATAGCCCGACCAGCAGCGAGCCGACGCCAGAGCCGCTCTTGTGCACCCGATAGCCGAGCGCCACGACGTCGGCGCTGCGCGCATGCTTGATCTTGATCAGCGTGCGCTTGCCCGGCGCGTACGGATCATCCAGCGGCTTCGCCACGACCCCGTCGAGCCCGGCACCCTCGAACTCGGCTAGCCACCGGCGGGCGAGGTCCGCATCATCGGTGGTGCGGGTCAGATGCAGCGGTGGCGGGGCGGCGGCCAGCATCCGCTCCAGCCGTGCGCGCCGCTCGCGAAACGGCAGCGGTTGCAGGTCTTCGCTGCCCTCGGCGAGCAGATCGAAGGCGATGAACATCGCCGGCGTCTCGTCGGCGAGCTTCGCGACGCGGGAGGCTGCCGGGTGGATGCGCTGACTGAGGGCCTCCCAGTCCAGTCGCTGCGCGCCAGCGGGACCGGTGGCGACGACGATCTCACCATCGAGCAGACAGGGCCCAGGCAGGATCGCCGACAGCCGCTCGACGAGCTCGGGAAAGTAGCGGGTCAGCGGCTTCGCACCACGGGAGCCGATCTCGAGCGTCTCGCCGTCCCACGCGATGAGCCCGCGGAACCCGTCCCACTTCGGCTCGTACAGCATCGGCCGCTTCGCCGGGTCGGGGATGGACGCTGCGGCCTTCGCGAGCATCGGCGCGGGGATCTCGTACATGCGTCTATTAGCTCTCGCACAGCCCGCCACCGCAACCCGCTTCCCCTGATTTCCACACCCGCGCGCCCTGGGCCCTCCACCCGCGCCGTCGACAGCACGAGATCTCGCCGACTGCACGGGACATTCGCGCGAAGAGTCCGTGCACTTGGCGACGTCCCGTGCACTCGGCGAGAGCGACGCGGTCAGAAGAGGGTGCGGTCAGAACAAGTCGGGCAGGTCGTGGGGGAGACCGGCATCGCGCAGCGCAGTGCGCGCGGCGTGCCAGCCCGGCATCCCGGTCACGCCCGGGCCCGGGGGAGTGGAGGCGGATGCAAGGTACACGCCGCGCATCGGGGTGCGCCACGGCGCGCGTGCGAGCACCGGTCGCCGAACAGCCTGGCGCATCGTGAACGCGCCGCCGAAGACGTCACCGCCGATCTCGCTCGGATTCAGCATCTCGCGACCGGATGCTGGCACGGCGCGACTGGCGAGCACTCGGTCTCGGAAACCAGGGGCGAAGCGCTCCAATTGGCGGGTGATCAGCTCGGTGGCATCCAACTCCGACCCCGCGGGCGCATGGATGTACGTCCACAGTGCGCTCTGGCCCGCGGGCGCACGGCTGTCGTCGAGCACCGACGGCTGCACGGCGAGCACATACGGCCGGTCGCTGACCGTTCCTCTCGCGACAGCGTTCTCACTCGCCCAGATCTCGGCTCGGGTGCCGCCGACGTGCACGGTCGGCGACTGTGCGACGAGCGGGTTCGCCCATGGAACGGGCCCGTCGAGCGCGAAGTCGACCTTCGCCGCAGCTGCACCGTACCGGTAGGCGCGCAACGCGACCGCGTAGCGGGAGGGAATGTCGGGGTGCGTGAGAGCGAGTCTCGGTGAGCTGTTCAGCACCAGCAGGTCGCCGCGGCGTGGATCGCCCCAGTCGAGGTCGGCGAGATCGCGCACGTGCTCGCCGGTGCGGATGCTGCCGCCATGCGCGGTCAGATCAGCAAGCAGAGCATCCGCGATGCGCTGCGCTCCGCCGCGAGGATAGGCCCACCCGGCAGCGTGCCCGTGGGAAGCCAGCAGAAGCCCGGCGGCGGCGGCGCCGAGCGAGGGGAGCGGAGCGTTCGCATGAGCGAGGACGCCGGCCAGCAGCGCTGCGCCCGCTTCGGTGCGCAGAGTGGGGCGCGTGAGCGGTGTGCCCTGTTCCAGCATCCGCAGCCCGAAGCGCACCGCCGCGATCGGGTCGCGCGGTATCCGAAGCAGAGCATCGCCGGTGAAATCGACCACCCCGTCGAGCCGACGCACAAGGGGGCGGAACAGCGCGCGCCACGCCGCGCCATCTGCACCGAGACCATCGGCGGTGCGCTCGAGATCACGCCACGCGACCGCGGCACGGCCGCCATCGAGCGGATGCGCGTAGGAGATCTCCGGGGTGATCCACTCGATCTTCTCTGCGAGGCGGAAAGCCTGGAAGAGGGGCGATGTGACGGCGGCCGGATGCACGGCCGAGCAGACATCCGCGACGAAGCCGGGAAGGGGGCCCAGCTGTGTGCGCACTCCGCCGCCGACGGTGTCGGATGCCTCGAGAACCTCGACCGCGTAGCCGGCGCGCGCCAGCGAAACTGCCGCGACGAGTCCGTTCGGGCCGCTGCCGATCACCGTCGCCCGTGCCATGCACTCAGTGTGCCACGCGGCATCCGCCCGTCTGGTCGTCGATCCCTGCGAAGTTCGCACCGAAACTGGCAACCAACGTCCATCTGCGCGTGAGATCCTTGAGGTGATGAATGAAGTCCAGGGGCCTACCCCCGCAGGAACCTCCCGCCCGTATCGAACTCTCGCCGAAGCACTCCGAGCGCACCGAATTCCCGTCGAGAACCACGAGTTCATCGGCGCGCTCACCGAATCAGTCGGCATCTCCAGCTTCATCGACCGGGGGCGCTACATCGAAGCTCTCCGGCGTGAAGAGGGCGCACCGCTGCACATCGGCAAGACCTACATCAACGGCTTCACCGCCGAAGAGGCACCGACAGTGGGCGGTCGTGCACTGCCGCTGCTGCCCAGCGAGGGCCGTGAGCCGTTCTACTTCGTGACGTATCCCGCCGCACAGGTGGCCACGAAAGCCTCAGCGAAGCGTGCAGCGGGTCCTCGCAGCGCCGCGGCGCCGAAGGCTGCGCCCCGTGCCGCACGCGCCACCAAGCTCAACGAGCGCGAGTACGGCCAGTGCGATGTGTGCTTCATGGTGCGCAACGCCTCGGGCAAGTGCGCCTGCGACGACTGACAGCATCCGCGGCAGCATCCGCCATCCGCAGAGAACAGGTGATCCGGCCGGATCGCCTGATCTCGGATGCTGAAAAGCGCGCAGCTTCGCCAGCAATCTCAGGACAGTTCGGCCTGCACGCGCCGTGAGATCTCGGCAATCGGCATCGAGCGCGGGAACACCGCCACGACGACATCGTCTGAGGCGGGGTCGGCGTCTTCCGCGAGCACCCCGTATCGGCGACGGACGTCGTTGAGGGCAGTGTGCAGCGTCTCCACGGGCACCGCGTTTCCGCGCAGCAGCTGCCGCAGCACGTGATTGTGCACCGCCGTCACCAGCGCCGAGAACCCGACCGCGTCGATCGGCGCGATGCCGGGCAGCGCCGCGCGCAGGTACTCGTCGAACAGCCGCTCGTAGCGGAAGACCGTGACGATCTCGCGTTCACGCAGAACCGGCACCTCGCGCACGACTTCGTAGCGGCGACGGGCGAGTTCGGGGTCGCGGACGAAGTAGCCGAACACGCGCTCGGATGCTTCGCAGACCGCCAGCCACGGGTCGTCATGCGGCTCATCGAGGAACGCCCGCAGCTCCTGCAGCATCTCCTCGTGGTCGGTGAAGACGACGTCCTCCTTGCCGCCGAACTGCCGGAAGAAGGTGGAGCGCGAGACACCGGCGGCCTTCGCGATCTGCTCGACGGAGGTCGCCTCGAATCCCTGCTTGGCGAACAGCTCGAGCGCTGCCGCGACGACGCCGGTGCGGAGCTGAGTCGGATGCTGCATAGGGGAGAGCCTAGACCGGGCGTGCGGGTGATGTCGCCAGCAGTAGTAGGCTGGGGGATCGGGTCGACTCAACTCGACACCCGACAAGACTGTCGGTCCCATCCGCCGCAACCAGCGAAGGACTGCACTGTGGATCTCTTTGAGTACCAGGCACGTGACCTTTTCGAATCCTACGGAGTGCCGGTTCTTCCCGGCATTGTCGCTGACACCCCCGAGGAGGTGAAAGCAGCGGCAGAGAAGCTCGGTGGCGTCGTCGTCGTCAAGGCGCAGGTCAAGATCGGCGGACGAGGCAAAGCCGGCGGCGTCAAGGTCGCCAAGAACCCCGAAGAGGCGTACGAGGCGGCCAAGGCCATCCTCGGTCTCGACATCAAGGGCCACATCGTCAAGCGCGTCATGGTCGCCGGAGGCGCTCGCATCGCCAAGGAGTTCTACTTCTCGGTGCTGCTCGACCGCGCGAACCGCTCGTACCTGAGCCTGTGCTCGGTCGAGGGCGGCGTGGAGATCGAAGTGCTCGCCGTCGAGAAGCCCGAGGCGCTCGCGCGCGTCGAGGTCAACCCGCTCACCGGCATCGACAAGGCGAAGGCTCTCGAGATCGCCAAGGCCGCGAACTTCCCCGAAGAGCTGCTCGAGTCCGTCTCCGACGTGTTCGTCAAGCTGTACGACGTGTACAAGGGTGAAGACGCGACGCTCGTCGAGGTCAACCCGCTCGTGCTCACCGAGGAGGGCGACGTGATCGCCCTCGACGGCAAGGTCACGCTCGACGAGAACGCCTCCGAGATCCGCCACCCCGAGCACGCTGCGCTCGAGGACAAGGATGCTGCCGACCCCCTCGAGGCCAAGGCCAAGGAGAGCGGGCTCAACTACGTCAAGCTCGACGGCGCAGTCGGAATCATCGGAAACGGCGCCGGCCTGGTCATGTCGACTCTCGACGTGGTCGCCTACGCCGGTGAGAAGCACGGCGGCGTCAAGCCCGCGAACTTCCTCGACATCGGTGGCGGCGCTTCGGCATCCGTCATGGCCGCAGGTCTCGATGTCATCCTCGGCGACCCGCAGGTCAAGAGCGTGTTCGTCAACGTCTTCGGCGGCATCACCGCCTGTGACGCCGTCGCCAATGGCATCAAGGGTGCGCTCGAAACCCTCGGCGACGCGGCATCCAAGCCGCTCGTCGTGCGCCTCGACGGCAACCGCGTCGACGAAGGCCGCGCGATCCTCGCTGAATACGCCCACCCGCTCGTGACTCTCGCCGCCACCATGGACGAGGGCGCCGACAAGGCCGCCGAGCTGGCGAACGCCTGACCTGACTGAGAAGGACTAGAAAAATGTCGATCTTCCTCAACAAGGATTCCAAGGTCATCGTCCAGGGCATCACCGGCGGCGAAGGCACCAAGCACACTGCCCTCATGCTGAAGGCAGGCACCCAGGTCGTCGGCGGCGTCAACGCCCGCAAGGCGGGCACGACGGTCGCGCACACCGACAAGGACGGCAACGCCGTCGAGCTGCCGGTGTTCGCATCGGTCGCCGAAGCGATGAAGGAGACCGGCGCCGACGTGTCGATCGCCTTCGTGCCGGGCGCCTTCACGAAGGACGCCATGATCGAGGCCATCGACGCCGAGATCCCGCTGCTGGTCGTCATCACCGAGGGCGTGCCCGTCGGTGACAGCGCCGAGGCGTGGGCCTACGCGATCGAGAAGGGCAACAAGACCCGCATCATCGGGCCGAACTGCCCGGGCATCATCACCCCCGACGAGGCGCTTGTCGGCATCACGCCGGCGAACATCACCGGCAAGGGGCCGATCGGTCTCGTGTCGAAGTCGGGCACGCTGACCTACCAGATGATGTTCGAGCTGCGCGATCTGGGCTTCTCGACCGCCATCGGCATCGGCGGCGACCCGATCATCGGCACCACGCACATCGACGCGCTGGCCGCCTTCGAGGCTGACCCCGAGACCAAGGCGATCGTCATGATCGGCGAGATCGGCGGCGACGCAGAAGAGCGCGCAGCCGACTACATCAAGGCCAACGTCACCAAGCCGGTCGTCGGCTACGTGGCGGGCTTCACCGCTCCCGAGGGCAAGACCATGGGCCACGCCGGCGCCATCGTCTCCGGCTCTGCGGGGACCGCACAGGCCAAGAAGGAGGCTCTCGAGGCCGCCGGGGTCAAGGTCGGCAAGACGCCGAGCGAAGCTGCTGACCTGATGCGCGCGATCATCGAGACGCTCTGATCTGAGCTAAGCTGAAGAAGAAGGCCCCGGGCTCCACCCCGGGGCCTTCTTCTATGCCTGACGTCTGGCGGCTCAGCGCACGAGCGAGCCGCCGTCGACGGGCAGGGTGACGCCGGTGATGAACGATGCGGCATCCGAGAGCAGGAAGGATGCCGCCTCGGCGATGTCCTCCGGGTCGCCCAGACGCTTCATCGGCACCTCGTCGGCGTAGCGGCGGCGTGATTCCTCAGGCAGCGACGCCAGCGCTGCGGTGATGATCGGCCCCGGTGCGACGGCGTTGATGCGGATGCCGGATGCCGCGTTCTCCGCCGCAGCTGACTGCGTCAGCGACACCACTCCGTGCTTGCTCGCACCATAGGGGGACAGCTGCGAAGTCGACTGCAGACCGGCGATGGATGCGATGTTGACGATGGCGCCGTGCCCCTGCGCGGTCATGTGCGCGAGTTCGGCCCGCATCGACTGGAACGTGCCGGTGAGCGTGACGTCGATGGTGCGCTGCCATTCCGCGTCGCTGATGTCCTGCAGAGGCTTGGGCGCGGCTCCGAGGCCGGCGTTGTTCACGGCGAGATCCAGCCCGCCGTATTCGTCGACGGCGCGCGCGACCAGTGCTCGCACCTGGGCATCGTCGGCGACGTTGGCGCTCTGATAGACCGCCGAGCCTCCGGCATCCACGATCAGTGCGACCGTCTCTGCACCAGCGGTGTCATCGACGTCGGAGACGACGACGCGTGCGCCTTCCGCTGCCAGTTTGACGGCGATGCTGCGGCCGATTCCCGCTCCGGCCGCAGTGACGAGAGCGACCTTGTCTTCGAACAGCATTGTGATCCCTTCACGGCGAGCACGGGGTCTGGCCGACCGGCGGTGAACTCGCCTCCTTCAGGCGAGGCTACTCCCGAGGAGGCGAGCACAGGCGCACATGCGCAATCGGCGAAATGTCGCTCGTGATGCCCGGCGATGCGCTACATCATCACCGGATGGCGGGTTCAGATGCTGGCGCCGAAGAGCATCTCGATGGGCCCGCGGGCGAAGAAGATGAGGAAGCCGACTCCCACGATCCACAGCAGCGGGCTGATCTTCTTCGCGCGGCCCGAGAGTGCGTGGATGACGACCCAGCTCACGAAGCCCGCGCCGATGCCATTGGCGATCGAATAGGTCAGCGGCATCACACTGACGGTGAGGAACACCGGCAGCAGCACGCGGAAGTCGCCGAAGTCGATGAAGCGGATCTGGGCCATCATCATGGCACCGACGATGATCAGCGCTGCGGCTGCGATCTCGGTTGGAACGATCGAGGTCAGGGGAGTGAGGAACATCGCGAGCAGGAACACCACTCCGGTGACGACATTCGCCAAGCCGGTGCGCGCCCCCTCGCCGATGCCGGCGCCGGACTCGATGAACACGGTGCTCGACGACGACGAGGTGGCGCCACCGGCGATCGCGCCGACGCCCTCGACGATCAGTGCCGACTTGATGCGGGGGAAGTCGCCGTGCTCGTCGGCGAGGTTCGCTTCCTTCGCCAGCCCGGTCATGGTGCCCATGGCGTCGAAGAAGTTCGTGAACAGCAGGGTGAAGACGATCATCACCAGCGCGACGGAGCTGACCTTGCCGAGATCGAATGCGAAGTCGACCTGGCCGATGATGCTGAGGTCGGGCAGGCTCACCGGCGAACCGTTCAGCGCGGGGACGGTGAGGCCCCAGCCGCCGGGGTTGACGACGTTGCCCTCGGCATCGAAGGTGCGCGGGCCGATCTTCCAGATGGCCTCGACGATCACGGCGAGCACGGTTCCGGTCACCAGACCGATGAGCATCCCGCCCTTGACTCGCAGCGCGACGAGGATGCCGGTGACGAGCAGAGTGATCACGAACAGCACGGTCGGGACCGTCGCGACGGAGCCGTTCACCCCGAGGCCGACCGGCGGTGAAGCGGAGCCGGTCGCGGTGACGAAGCCCGAGTTGACGAACCCGATGAAGGCGATGAACAGACCGATGCCGACCGTGATCGCGATCTTCAGCTGGAACGGCACGGCATCGAAGATCGCCTTCCGCAGCCCGGTGGCAGCCAGCAGCACGATGAGCGCGCCATTGATCATGACCAGCGCCATCGCCTCGGGCCAGGTGACCTGGCCGACGACGCTGAACGCGACGAACGCATTGATGCCGAGCCCGGCGGCGAAGCCGAATGGCAGCCGGCTGATGAGACCGAACAGGATCGTCATCACCCCGGCAGTGAGCGCGGTCGCCGCCCCCACCGCGCCGAAGTCGAGCATGTTGCCCGCGACGTCGGGCTTTCCAGACAAGATGATCGGGTTGAGGATGACGATGTACGCCATCGTCACGAACGTGACGAGTCCACCGCGGATCTCGGCGCCGAAGCTCGATCCTCGCTTCGTGATCTCGAAGTAGCGATCGAGGGCGCCTGTGGGCTTGCTCTCGGTGTCTGGGTGCGCAGGGGCAGTTGTCATCGGGGAGACCTCCGCAGAAAAACCTATCGTGTCCGCGCTCTCGCGCGTGGCCGAACTGAGCACGGCAGGACGCGTCGTAGGCTCGATTCGTCATGCAACGTGTCATCGTCGTGCTCCTCGCTGCTCTCGACGCCGCCATCGCGGCCGTCGTGGGCATCGTCGTCGTGCTTGCTCCGCTGACGTTGCTCTGGGTGCTGGCCTTCGGTCTCTCCGCCGACTGGGGCGCCCTGTGGCCCGTCAGCGGCACGCTCTGGCAGTTCGCCCACGGTGCGCCGCTCGATGTCGTGCTCCCGGATGAGCTGCTGTCGACTCTGGCGATCTCGAAGGATGCTGCGCACTTCGCGCTCTCCGTGCCGCCGCTGGCGATCATGGTGTTCACTCTGCTGTTCGCGGTGCGCTCCGGCCGACGCACCGCTGTTGCCGGCGCGTGGCCGACAGGCGTGGCTTCAGGCGCGATCGCCTTCGCGGCCATCAGTGCGCTGATCGGCCTCACCGCGCACTCCGCCGTGCTGCGGGTCGAGCAGTGGGTCGCGATCGTCGTCCCGGCATCCGTCTATCTGGTGGGCCTGCTGCTGGGGGCGGTGAAGCACGCCTGGTCCGAGGGCGACGACGGCATCATCGATCGCATCCACGATCTTGTGGACGGCTGGGGCGACTGGGCGCCGGTGCCTGCTGAAGCGATGCGCGGTGCTGCTGCCGTCGTTATGGCGCTGACCGGTGCCGCCGCGATCGGATTCGCCGCGATGACGGTGCTGCGCGGGGGACAGGTGATCGCGCTGTTCGAGGCGGCGCACGTCGACATCCTCGGTGCGACCATGCTCACCATGGCCCACCTCGCCTATCTGCCGACGCTGCTGGTCTGGTCGGCGAGCTGGATCTCCGGCTCGGGCTTCGCGCTCGGGGCCGGCACGTCAGTGTCGCCGGTCGGAACCGAGCTGGGCGTCGTCCCCGGCATCCCGGTGCTGGGGCTTCTTCCCGAGCATTCGTCGATGTGGATGCTGGTGATCGTGCTCGTGCCCATCGCCTGCGGCGCATTCGCCGGCTGGATCGTGCGCTCTCGCCTCGTCTGGGAGGGAACTGGCGCCGGCTACGGGCCGCGCGCTGCGATCGCTGCGGGGATCGCCGTGATCTCCGCCGGTGTGGTCGCCATCGCCGCCGTGCTGGCATCGGGGTCGCTCGGACCAGGTCGACTTGCCGAAGCTGGCCCTTCCGTCGGGCCGTTCGCTCTGGCCATCGGCATCGAGGTGCTCATCGGCTGCGGCATCCTGCTGCTGACCCCACGCCACCACGACGAGCTCGCCGAAGAGCGCACCGACCGGTGGCGGGCGGAAATGGACCAGCTCACCACCCCGGTAGACTGACCGGGTGCTGACGCTCGCCGTTCTGATCTCTGGGGCCGGTTCGAATCTTCGAGCCCTGCTCGAGGCTGCCAGCCACCCGGATTATCCCGCGCGCGTCGTCGTCGTCGGCGCTGACCGCGAGGCAGAAGGTCTGGCGCACGCGGAAGAGTTCGGCATACCGACTTTCACCGTGCCATGGGCCGCGCACACCAGTCGTGAAGCCTGGGGCGAGGAGGTCGCCGCTCAGCTGGACGTCTGGAACCCCGATCTCATCGTGCTGAGCGGTCTCATGCGGCTATTGCCGGCCGCCGTCGTCGCCCGCTACGCGCCGCGCATCATCAACACTCACCCCGCGTACCTGCCGGAGTTCCCCGGCGCGCACGGCGTGCGTGACGCGCTTGCAGCGGGTGCTGAGCAGACGGGCGCGAGCATCATCGTGATCGACGACGGCGTCGACAGCGGCCCGATCCTCGCCCAGGAGCGCGTCGCCGTGCTGCCGGGCGACACCGAGGCAGCGCTGCACGACCGCATCAAGCCGGTTGAGCGGCGTCTGCTCATCGACGTCGTGCGACGCATCGCCACCGGCGAGCTCGCCCTCACCCGTTGATCATCCGGAACGACCGAACGACCAAACGAAGGAGCATCATCATGGCCGGCCCTCGCTTAGACCCCTCGCTGTACCGTCACCGCGACACCGTGCCCGTGCGGCGCGCGCTCGTATCGGTGAGTGACAAGACCGGGCTTCTGGAGCTTGCCGAGGCTCTGGCCGGTGCTGGTGTCGAGATGGTATCGACCGGTTCGACCGCGCAGACCATCCGCGATGCCGGCCACGAGGTCACCGACGTCGCCTCGGTCACCGGCGTGGCCGAGATGCTCGATGGTCGGGTCAAGACCCTGCATCCGAACGTGCACGGCGGCCTGCTGGCAGACCTGCGCCTCGAAGAGCACGAGCACCAGCTCGCCGACCTCGGCATCGAGCCCTTCGAACTCGTCGTCGTAAACCTGTATCCGTTCGTCGAGACCGTGGCCTCGGGCGCTGAGCCCGACGCCATCGTCGAGCAGATCGACATCGGTGGGCCCGCGATGGTGCGCGCCGCGGCGAAGAACCATGCGAACGTGGCGATCGTCGTGTCGCCTGAGTCGTACCCGGCCATCATCGAGTCGGTGCAGGCCGGGGGCACCAGCCTTATTCAGCGCCGTGAGCTGGCGGCCCGCGCTTTCTCGCACACCGCCAATTACGACTCCGCGGTCGCGCAGTGGTTCGCCGAGGGCACGCTCGCCGAGGACGGCGACCTGCCCGCCCACCTGACAGTGAAGGCCGAACGTCTCGCCACGCTGCGCTACGGCGAGAACTCGCACCAGCGCGGCGCGATCTACACCCGCGCTGGCGGCCACGGCATCGCGCAGGCCACGCAGCTGCAGGGCAAGGAGATGTCGTACAACAACTACGTCGACGCGGATGCCGCCCTGCGCGCCGCCTACGACATGGTGCTGCCCGCCGTCGCGATCATCAAGCACGCGAACCCCTGCGGCATCGCCACGACCGCACCCAACGCCCTCGACCCGATCGCCAGCGCCCACCTGCGCGCCCACGAGTGCGACCCGGTATCGGCGTACGGCGGCGTCATCGCGGCGAACGGCACCGTCACGCTGAAGATGGCCGAGAACCTGAAGGACATCTTCACCGAGGTCATCGTCGCCCCCGACTTCGAGCCGGCCGCCCGCGAGGTCTTCAAGGCGAAGAAGAACCTGCGGCTGCTGCAGCTGCCGGTCGACTGGCAGCAGGAGCGGATGGATGTGCGTCTCGTCTCGGGCGGCATGCTGCTGCAGGATGCCGATCGGTTCCCCGACGACATCGTCTCGGTGGCCAAGAACTGGGAGCTCGTCTCTGGTGAGCGCCCCGACGATGCCGAGATGGAGAACCTCATCTTCGCGTGGAAGGCGTGCCGCGCGGTGAAGTCGAACGCGATCGTGCTCGCCAAGGACAATGCCACGGTCGGCGTCGGCATGGGACAGGTCAACCGGGTCGACTCCTGCCGCCTCGCCGTCGAGCGCGCCGGCGATCGCGCTGCGGGTTCGGTTGCGGCATCCGATGCCTTCTTCCCGTTCGCCGACGGGCCGCAGGTGCTGCTCGACGCCGGTATCGCGGCGATCGTGCAGCCGGGTGGATCGGTGCGCGACAGCGAAGTGGTGGATGCTGCGCGCAAGGCGGGCGTGACGATGTTCTTCACCGGAGAGCGTCACTTCTTCCACTAATCCCCACGCCGCACTCGCGACAGCGCTCCGCGCTGCCGCGAGCCTCGGCGGCGCGGGGCCCCTCTACATGTCGATCGCTCTTGCGCTTCGCGCGGGGGACAGCGCTCCGCGCTGCCGCGAGCCTCGGCGGCGCGGGGCCCCTCTACATGTCGATCGCTCTTGCGCTTCGCGCGGGGGACAGCGCTCCGCGCTGCCGCGAGCCTCGGCGGCGCGGGGCCCCTCTACATGTCGATCGCTCTTGCGCTTCGCGCGGGGGACAGCGCTCCGCGCTGCCGCGAGCCTCGGCGGCGCGGGGCCCCTCTGCGGGTGGAGCGCTCTTGCGCTTCGCGCGGGGGACAGCGCTTCGTTGTCGCGTGAGAAATCGTCGAGACCCCAACTTGCTGTCGAGACCCCGGGCTGTGGGCGTCCGTAGCCCGGGGTGTCGGCGACAGGGCGGGGTCTCGGCGAAAAAGGGAGGGGGCGGGGAGTGCGTTCGGCGCCGTCAGACTGTGGCGGAGCTCAGCAGGATGCTGCTCTCGCTGTCGCGAATGCCGTCGATCTCGCGGATCGTGCCGAGGGTCTCGTCGAACGACGCCAGGCTGTCGCAGCTCACCTCGGCGACGAGATCCCAGCGGCCGTTCGTCGTGTGCAGCGCGGCGATCTGCGGCACACCCCGCAGGCTTCGGATGACTTCGCCGGTATTGCGCCCCTCCACGGCGATCAGCATGATCGCCCGCACGACGGATGCTGCTGAGGCGTCGCGCACCCGCACAGAGAAGCCGACGATCACCCCGCTGTCGATGAGGCGACGAAGACGACTGTCGACGGTTGCCCGGGTCACCCCCAGGCGTCGCGCGAGGTTCACGACCGATTCGCGACTGTTCGCGCGCAGCAGCGACAGCAGACGGCGATCGAGGTCATCGAGAGTGCTCATGACACAAAATGTACAGCAAGGCTGAACACAGTGCGTGCTTGATGGCTCAAATGATCCATGTTGGTGATTGAAAGTGACAACGGAGTTTTCTAGCCTGGAAGCATCTAGTGAAGGGATGGGCGATGGTCCGTTTTGTCGATGTTCCGAACATGCGCCGGTGGCTGATCGATACCGGCATCGAGTCCGCGATCTCAGGCATCGCCGACACCCTCGTGGAGGACTTTCTGCGGTGGCCGGAATTCGACAAGACCGCACGCGTCGCCAGCCACTCCGACATCGGAGTGATCGAGCTGATGCCGGCGAGCGACGGCCGACAGTACGGATTCAAGTACGTCAACGGTCACCCCAGCAACCCGGCTCGCGGACTGCAGACGGTGACCGCGTTCGGCGTGCTCGCTGACGTCGACAGCGGTTACCCGACGCTCTGGACCGAGATGACCATCCTCACGGCGCTGCGCACCGCAGCCACCTCGGCGATGGTCGCCCGCGTGCTCGCACCCGCTGGAGCGACGACGATGGCGATGGTCGGCACCGGCAGCCAGTCCGAGTTCCAGGCACTGGGATTCCGCGCGCTGCTGGGTATCGATCGCCTGCGCGTTTGGGACACTGATCCCGAGGCACTCGATGTGTTCGAGGCGAACATGCGACCGCTGGGCTTTGAGATCGTTCGCGCCGAGAGCGCCGCCGAGGCTGTCCAGGGGGCGCAGATCATCACCGTCTGCACCGCCGACAAGACCAACGCCACGGTGCTCACCGACGACATGGTGGGCCCCGGCGTGCACGTGAACGCGATCGGCGGCGACTGCCCGGGCAAGACCGAGCTCGACGCACGCATCCTGCTGCGCAGCGACATCTTCGTCGAGTACCCGCCTCAGACCCGCATCGAAGGCGAGATCCAGCAGCTCGATCCCGAGCACCCGGTCACCGAACTCTGGCAGGTGCTGCGCGGCGACGCCGCTGGTCGCACCTCCGCCGAGCAGATCACCATCTTCGACTCGGTCGGCTTCGCGATCGAAGACTTCTCGGCGCTGCGGTATCTCGACGCGGCCGTCGAAGGCACGGACTACTACACCGAGGTCGACATCATCGCCGAGCCTGAAGACCCCAAGAACCTCTTCGCGCTGGTGGCGCAGGGCGCTGCCGCGCCGAGCCTGGCGTGAGGGCAGCATCCGCTCAAGCGCCGGGGGCCGTGGCGCTGATCCGACCGCATCACTTCCGTCCCAACCCGCAAACCGCGGCCGACAACGCGTTTCAGAGCACTGCTGATCACGACGTCTCCACAGAGGCGTACGACGTGTGCACTCGCGTCGCCGAGCAGCTGCGCGAGGCAGGCGTGCGGGTGCATCTGTTCGAGGACGAGACGCACGAGCATCCCGACAGCGTCTTCCCGAACAACTGGTTCTCCACGCACGCGGGCGGCCGGGTGGCGGTGTACCCGATGTATGCGGCCAACCGCCGCGGTGAGCGTCGCCAAGATGTGATCGAGATGCTTAAGACCGAGTATCGCGTGCAGGAGGTCATCGACTACTCCGGCCTCGAGCCCGACGATCTGTTCCTCGAGGGCACCGGCGCGATGGTGCTCGATCATGTGTCGCGGATCGCCTATGCCGTGCGCTCGAAGCGCTGCGACCCGGTGCTCGTCGAGCGCTTCTGCACCGTGTTCGGCTACGAGCCCGTGGTGTTCGACGCCGTCGATACGCACGGTGTGCCGATCTATCACACCAACGTGATGATGTGCATCGGCACCGACATTGCCCTCATCGGCCTCGACGCGATCGTCGGAGATGCGCGGCGAGACGAGATCGCGCGCCGCATCCGCGAGACCGGACGCACCCTGATCCCGCTCACCGCGGCGCAAGTGGCCGCATTCGCTGGCAATGCTCTCGAGGTGCGCGGCCACGGCGGAGAGCGGATCCTCGTGATCTCCGAGACCGGACACCGCAGTCTCACCGAGGAGCAGCTGAGCGTCCTGTCCGAATCATGCCGCATCCTGGTGCTCGATGTCGCGCCGATCGAACTCGCCGGCGGCTCAGTGCGCTGCATGATCGCCGGCATCCACCTCGACCCGCGCTGACAGCTTCCGGACGCCACCGTCGTGTCCGATTTCCGCCAGCTGAGCGGTTTCGGACGTGGCAGAGTGGAGTCATGAGCAGCACCACGGACCACGATGAGCGCTACCGCGCGATCGTGGCGCGCGACACCCGCTTCGACGGGCAGTTCGTCACCGCCGTGCGCTCGACGGGCATCTACTGCCGCCCCAGCTGCCCGGCGCGCACGCCGAAACCCGAGAACGTCACCTTCTACCCGACGAGTGCGGCCGCGCACGAAGCCGGCTACCGGGCATGCAAGCGCTGCCTGCCGGAAGCAGCCCCCGGGTCTCCGGCCTGGAATCTGCGCGGCGATGCTGCAGCCAGAGCGATGCGGCTGATCTCCTCCGGTGTCGTGGAGCAGGAGGGCGTACCGGGCCTCGCCGCGCGGCTGGGCTACTCGCCGCGGCACCTGACTCGACTGCTCACCGCCGAGCTCGGCGCAGGTCCGCTGGCGCTGGCCCGAGCTCATCGCGCGCACACGGCTCGGATGCTGCTGGTCGGCACGGACATGCCGATCTCCGAGGTCGCGTTCTCAGCGGGCTTCGCCAGCATCCGTCAGTGCAACGAGACGATCCGCGAGGTCTTCGAGATGACCCCGGGGCAGCTGCGCGAACGGCGTCGCACGCGGGGGCCCGACTCGGGAGCCGAGGCGGATGTGACCGGCATGATCGATCTGCTGCTGCCGCACCGCATGCCGATGGATGCCGCTGGCATCTTCGCCTGGATGGCGGCGCGCGCTCTGCCCGGCATGGAGGCCGCGACGGAGTCCTCCTTCGCGCGGAACCTGCGCATGCCGGGTGGCCCTGCGCACCTCGAGATCAGGCAGACCCCGGCGGGGCAACTCCGGTTGCGCGCGCGAGTGACTCGGCTCGGAGACGTGGCACCTCTCGTCGCCACCGCGCGTCGGCTGTTCGATCTGGATGCCGATCCGACAGCGGTGGATGCCGCCCTCGCCGCCCATCCGGAGCTCGGCCCTCGGGTGGCGGCCATACCCGGCATCCGCGTGCCCGGCGCCGCTGACCCGCACGAGATGCTCATCCGCGCGATGCTCGGGCAGCAGGTCTCCGTGGCGCGAGCGCGAGCGATGCTGACCGCGCTGACTGAACAGCTGGGGGAGCGCACCGTCGATGGCGGTCTGCTTTTCCCGACCATGGCGGCGATCGCCGAGCACGGTGCGGAGGTGCTGCGAGGCCCAGCCGCCCGCATCCGCGCCATCACCAATGCCGCGGCAGCTCTCGCCGACGGCTCGCTGATCCTCACCGTCGGCGACGACGGCGCCGAGCAGCGCGCGCGACTCATGGCGATGCCCGGCATCGGGTCGTGGACCGCCGATTATGTGCGGATGCGCGTGATCGGCGACCCGGATGTGTTCCTGCCCGGCGACGTCGCCGTGCGCGCCGGGGCTGTCGCCTGCGGCCTGCCCGGCGACGCAGCGCCAATGGCCGCTCGGGCCGAACGCTTTGCCCCGTGGCGCAGCTACCTCACCGCGCATCTCTGGCGCGCGGCACCGGTGCGCCCGTCCCGCGCTGCGAAGCGCGAGCCCACCTCTCAGGAGTCCTCATGACTGCACTCATCCAGACCCTCGCCACCCCCGACGGCGCACTCACGATCCTCGCGGATGCGGAGCAACGGGTGCTCGCTTCCGGGTGGACCGACGACCACGAAGCCATCATCGCGCGAGTGCATCCGTCGTTGCGTCCGGGCGAGATCGTCGAGGGCGTGACGGATGCTGCCGACGCCGCACTCGCCTACTACGCGGGCGAACTGACGGCGATCGAGACCGTGCGCGTGCGCCAGCGCGGCACCGAACTGCAGCAAGCCGGATGGGCGGCGTTGCGGCGCATCGCGGCTGGAAGCCCGCTCACCTACAGCGAGTTCGCCATCGAGCTGGGCAGTCCGCAGGCGGTGCGCGCGGCGGCATCCATCTGCGCCCGCAACGCACCGGCGTTGTTCGTACCCTGTCACCGCGTGCTGCGCGCAGACGGCTCCCTGGGCGGCTTCGCGTGGGGGCTGCCTGTCAAGCAGCGTCTGCTGGATCGCGAGAGCGCGGGGCGTTAAAGCGGCTCTTCCCAGATGAGGGTGTAGGTCGGCCGGGCGCGTCGGTCCGCAGATAGACGTCGAGGTCTCCCGACGACGGAGGTTCCTACGCCATCCATCCGAAAGACCTCGACGTGACCGACGCTACCCCGCCGGCCGGCTTCGGCCGCCCTGACCTGACCGCCTTCGCGTCTCATCCCAATCGACTCTGATCGAGTCTGCTGACCCCCTCGACGAGAACGCAGCGACATCACAGCCACCCAACCCCGACCGTCCGGGAAGCCGGGACACGTCACATGACCTGTGCTGCGGGCGTGGGACTGTGGATTTAACGGTGTTTCCGGCCCTGACGCGCCGCGCGTGATGCGTGGTGGGAAAGCTGCCGTGATGACTACGACACTGGACGTTGTGAGTTCGAAGAAGCACCAGAACGATGACCGATCCGAGGAGGCTGCTGCGGCGGCCGAGCTGGTCCGGCTGGCCAAAGAACAGGGCCTTGCCCTGACGGGGCCGGACGGGCTGTTGAAGCTGTTCACGAAGAACGTGCTCGAGACAGCGTTAAACGAGGAGCTCACCGAGCACCTCGGGCACGAGAAGAACCGTGCCGGCCCTGACCGTGAGGGCGGAAACGTGCGCAACGGAACCCGACCCAAGACGGTGCTCACCGAAGCGACCGGTCAAGTCACGATCGAGGTCCCTCGGGACCGGGACGGGTCGTTCGAACCGCAGATCGTAAAGAAGCGCCAGCGCCGTCTGAACGGGGTCGAGGAGATCGTGCTGTCGCTGTATGCGAACGGGCTCACCACCGGCGAGATCAGCGCGCACTTCGCGCAGATCTACGGCGCCTCGGTCAGCAAGGAGACGATCTCGCGGATCACGGACAAGGTCATCGAGGAGATGAATGAATGGGCTGCTCGGCCTCTGGACGAGGTGTACGCGGCGATCTTCATCGACGCGATCGTCGTCAAGATCCGTGACGGGCAGGTCGCCAACCGGCCCATCTACGCCGCGATCGGGGTGACCTTGGCCGGGGAGAAAGATGTCCTCGGGCTGTGGGTCGGGACCGGAGGTGAGGGTGCGAAGTTCTGGATGAGCGTCCTCACGGACATCAAGAACCGTGGCGTGCGTGACACGTTCTTCCTCGTCTGCGACGGACTCAAGGGACTGCCCGAGGTTGTCAGCAACGTGTGGCCGCTCACGACGGTGCAGACGTGCATCCTTCACCTGATTCGCAACACGTTCAAGCTCGCCTCGAAGAAGGACTGGGACGCGCTGAAACGCGACGTGAAGCCGATCTATACCGCCCCGAGCCCGACCGCCGCTCGGGTGGCGCTGGAGGAACTGAACGAGAAGTGGGGCAAGAAATATGGGGCGATCATCCGGCTCTGGGAATCAGCATGGGAAGAGTTCATCCCGTTCCTGGACTACGACCTCGAGATACGGAAGGTGATCTGCTCCACGAACGCGATCGAATCCCTCAACGCCCGATACCGACGCGCGGTGCGGGCGCGGGGACATTTCCCGACCGAGCAGTCGGCGCTGAAGTGCCTGTATCTTGTCACCCGTAGCCTCGACCCCACCGGTCGCGGCCGCACCCGATGGACGATGCGGTGGAAGCCCGCTCTCAACGCATTCGCCATCACCTTCGCCGACCGCTGGCCGGCCGCGGAGACCTACTAAATGAAAACCGCCGGAAACACCGTTACTGAGATAGTCCCGCGGGCGTGTCGAGTGGGTCGTCCAGGGGCGACGCAGGAGCGTCGACGCGACGTGCTGAGAGGTGGTTCCAAGGCATGGCGTAAGGTCAGGAACGGCGTCGCTCCCTGCGCAGGAGGGAGCGCAGAGTCTCGGCGTTCGCGTAGCCGACCCGTAGCGCGATCTCGGCGGAGGTGAGGTCCGTGGTTGCTGAGAGGTGCCGAGCTCGTTCGATGCGAAGCCGTTGGACGAAGCCGAGCGGAGTGAGGTTGAGCGCCGCACGGACTCGTCGTTCGAGGGTGCGCCGGCTGGTGCCGAGCGACTGCGCGACGAAGGCGACGTTGAACGGTTCGTCCAGGCGGGCGCGCACGAAGCGTTCGAACTCGACGACGATCGGGTCCTCGTGCCGGAGATGTTCGTAGGCGACGAAGGCCGCCTGCGACGGACGCTCGTCGATGATGAGGAGCTTGGCGACATGTTGGGCCAGGTCGGGGCTGATCGATCGCACGAGTGAGAGCGCGAGGTCGATGTGGGCGAACGCTGCGCCGGCGGTGACGAGGTTCCCGTCGACCACGACCATGGTGTCGAGATCGAGGGCGACGGTCGGATAGCGCTTCAGGAACTCCGGTCCCAGGAACCAGCTGGTCGTCGCCCGCCGATGATGCATCCGTCCGGTCTCGGCGACAGCGAACACGCCGGTGCACGCCGCGGCGATCCGGGTGGTCGCCTCGTCGAGGCGCCCGAGCGAGGCGATGACCGCACGAGCATCTCGGCTCTGGAGGGCGTCGTTGGTAGCGGCGGCCGTAAGGGTTCCAAGTGCAGGGACGACGACCACGTCGAACTCTGCGGACTCCGACAGCGGGTGGTCCACCGACAGGGTCATCGATGCCGTCGTGGTCACTCTCCGTTTCGGTCCGAGGATGGCGAGTTCGATCGGGTCGATCCGCGGGTCGACATCGCCGCGGGCTCCGTCGGCCACCCGCACGATGTCGATGATCGACGCGATAGCCGAACCGAAGCAGCCGTCGATCGCGATCAGTCCGATACGCATGACGTAAACAATAGCAATACTGCCGTATACGCCACTTCCCACCGGCCATCGCTCGTCATACGCTGAACTCGTCCCACGAAGAACCACGACCTCAAGGAGAGTCCCTCATGTCCACACCCGCATCACTTCCGTATGCTTTCGTCGCCAAGATCGTCGCGGCCGATGGACAGCACGACGCGCTCGCCGATCTGCTCGCCGGCGCTGTCGCACTCGCCAACGAAGAAGTAGGAACGATTGTCTGGTTCGCGGTCAGGACCCACGCCGACACCTTCTGGATCTTCGATGCATTCCCCGACGAGGCCGCTCGAGACGCCCACGCCAACGGCGCCATCGTCGCAGCCCTGATGGCCAACCAGCACCTCCTCGGCGCAGCACCCGAGATCCTGGCGGCCGACGTCCTCGCGTCCAAGCTCCCGTAGTCCGCCAACGCACGAGACGATCGCGCCCCGCCGAGCCGTCGGACCCGACCGCCTCGACACCCGTACCACGTTGACGATCCCCGACGGGCCGATCACGGGGAGGCCAGGCAACACCAGGCGCAAGCCTGGAGCGGCACTGGTTCACCGGTGGTCATCGAGAGAGCCAGCGCGGTTCCATGGCAGCGCAACTGTGGCAACTTGCCTTCCGTCCCGCTAGGCGCTGTGGGCGGGTCTTGGTTGCGATCCGTTGCCGTGACGGGAGACGCGTTGCGCGTCGCAGCGATAACGGGTCGTTGGCGTTCCGGGGTCGTTGCGTTCGTGCGCGCCGCGCGTGCGGCATGGAGCATCTCGCTGCGCACAAAACGATCGCTGCGCCTACGCACCGTTGACACATCGCACGTCCAGGTCGCGACACAACGCCCCGCCGCGTTGCCAAGCGGAGCGAGGCCTACCGGCACACGGACAGGATGCCGGCCGCGAGCGCTCAGCCGGCGAGGGGTCCGTCGCAGAGGAGAGCGACGTCGGTGTCAGGCAGAGCCGTGAGGCCAGCGCATCGGGCGACCACCAGAACCGAACAGCCCCTGGCCTGCGTTTCCGCAGGTCAGGGGCTGTTCGCCGGAGCTGCCTGTCGGAATCGAACCGACGACCTAATCAGGCTCTTCCCAGATGAGGGTGTAGTTGGCGTTGGCGTGGCGGTCCCGGGATGGACGTCGAGGTCTCCCGAGGATGAAAGGTTCCTACACGCTGCATCCGAGAGACCTCGACTTGTCTGACGCTACCGTCGGCGAGCGCTCTGGCGCGTTCGCCCGCCCTGACCTGACCACGTTCTGCCGCCTCGATGAGCTCGACCTCGTCGTGACCGGTCAACGCCTCGAGCCCGCGCGAGCGGTGCTCGCCTGCCGGGTCCTGACCCCTGATGAGTGGTTCCGACGCTGCGGCGCCGAGGGCGCTGCTCGGGACACGGTCATCCGTTGACTCGCGCACGAGCCGCTGGGGTGGCGACCCACCGTCCTTGAGGTCGCGGTGCGTCGCTACCGCTGCACCGGCTGCGGACACGTGTGGCGCCAAGACACCACCCGCGCGGCCGAGCCACGGGCGAAGCTCTCGCGCCGCGGGCTGCGGTGGGCACTCGAAGCGCTCGTCGTGCAGCACCTCACTGTTGCCCGGATCGCCGAGGGGCTCGACGTCGCCTGGGACACCGCCAACGACGCGGTCCTGGCCGAGGGCAAGAGGGTCCTGATCGACGACGCCGACCGGTTCGACGGCGTGAAGGTCGTCGGCGTCGATGAGCACGTGTGGCGCCACACCAGGCGTGGCGACCGGTACGTCACCGTGGTCATCGACCTCACCCCGATCCGCGATGGCACCGGGCCGGCACGACTGCTGGACATGGTTGAGGGCCGCTCGAAGGAGGCGTTCAAGACCTGGCTCGCCGCCCGCCCCGACTCCTGGCGCGACGGTGTCGAGGTTGTGGCGATGGACGGGTTCACCGGCTTCAAGACCGCGACCACCGAGGAACTTCCCGACGCGGTCGCGGTCATGGATCCCTTCCACGTCGTCCGCCTCGCCGGCGACGCACTCGACCGGTGCCGCCGGCGTGTGCAGCAAGCCATCTACGGCCACCGCGGGATGAAGGGAGATGGCCGCCTCGAGCACCTCCGCGGCTCCGCGCTCGGGTTCCGCAATCTCACCAACTACATCGCTAGAAGCTTGCTCGAGACCGGAGGCTTCAGACCGCGCCTACACCCTGGATTGGGATGAGCCGTTAAAGCACGGGGCGTCAGAGCACGGGGCGTCAGAGCACGGGGCGTCAGGGGCCGACCGCGGTGCTCTCATCGTCGATATCGGTGATGAACGCAACGGCCGCGTAGACGATCTTCGCGAAGTCGAGCGCCCCGTCCTGGATCGCGGAATTGTCGATCACGTAGGCCAGCGACACCGGGAAATTCTTCATCCCCGCATGCGGCGCCTCGCCAGCGATCCGGCCCGCGAAGACGATCCCGAAGATGCGCAGATCGACGGAGCCGTCGTCGTTGATGCGGATCAACCGCGGATCCGCGGCATCCGGATTCACACCCTGTTCCTGCAGCGCAACCAGGGTGGTGCGGTAGGCGATGGCCTCGTCGAGAACCGCGAAGAAATAGTCGGGGCGGTCCGGTCCGGGCACCTGCCGCAGCAACCGCGCTTCGGCAGGAAGCTGTGCCGGCAGATCGGCGGGTCCGGTCTCGGCTTCGACGATGCGCAGGCGGGAACTCATACAGTCAGCGTACCGGCGTCGGCAATATCTCTTGCGACGCACTTCTGCACGGGAATAGGATGGAAGGCTGTCGCGCCGACCGGCCGACGAAGCCGAGCTGAGGAGGACACCATGGCCCCGACGACTGTCACGATGTCCATCGCCTCCGGCTCGCGCGCACACCACCAGCGCGACTGACCACCGCTCGCAGCTGGTCAGCGCTCCGCCCCGGCTGCAACACCGGATGCCGCAGCATCCGCCCTGTCTTCGTCTTCGTCTTCCGCTCGCAACGCAACTGAGAGTCATGTCTGTCACTTCCTCCTCGTCGTCCCTCTCCACCTTCGCCGCACTCTGGCGGCTGAAACCCTTCGTGCGCCCCATCGTGGGCCGCTTGATCGGCGGCGCGGCCAGCGCGCTCGCCGCCGCCGTCATCGCCCTGATGATCCCGATCGTGCTCGAGCAGATCGTGCAGGGCCCGATCAAGTCAGGCGTCTTCGGACTGCTTCTCGCGGGTGCATTCGCCGTACTCGCACTGGGTCTCGGCGAGGCCGCGATGGTGTGGCTGCGCCGCTGGTTCGTGCTCACGCCGGCCACCGAGGTCGAGTTCCAGATGCGGGCCACGCTGTATGCACGACTGCAGAACCTCCCGGTCGCATTTCATGACCGCTGGCAGTCCGGGCAGCTGCTCAGCCGGATGATGCAGGACATCAGTCTCATCCGCCGCTGGATCGCGTTCGGGCTGATCCTGCTGGTCGTCAACATCCTCACTATCGGCATCGGTGCCGTGCTGCTGTTCCGCTGGCACTGGCTGCTCGGCGTGATCTTCCTCGTCACCGGTGTGCCGATGTGGATCCAGGGATACCTCTTCGAGAAGCGCTACGGAGTGCTCGCTCGCCGCAGCCAGGACCAGGCCGGCGACCTCGCCACCAGCGTCGAGGAGAGCGTGCACGGCATCCGCGTGCTCAAGGCATTCGGCCGCGGCACGCACGCCCTCCGCCGATTCAGCAGCCAGGCCGAGACGCTGCGCGAGACCGAGATGAACAAGGCTCGGTCGGTCGGCCAGATCTGGTTCTGGCTCGACCTCATGCCGCAGATCGCCTTCGGCCTCAGCCTCATCACCGGCATGTGGCTGATCTCCATCGAGGCCATCGAGCTGCCGCAGCTGTTCGCCTTCTTCGCGATGGCCACGGTGCTGCGCTGGCCGATCGAATCGATCGGCTTCCTGTTCTCGTTCATGCTCGACGCCCGCACCGCCACCGACCGCGTGTTCGACATCTTCCAGGAGACGAACACCATCACCGACCCGGACGACCCGAAGCACCTGCAGAATCCGCGCGGCGAGCTCGCCTTCGAGGGGGCACGGTTCCGGTACCAGGATGCCGGCGTCGCCGAGCGCGATCTGCTCGACGGCATCGATCTCGTGCTGCGGCCCGGCGAGACCATGGCACTGGTGGGCCTGACCGGCTCCGGCAAGACGACGCTGACGACCCTGCCCGCACGCCTCTATGACGTGACGGGAGGCCGCGTGACGCTCGACGGCGTCGACATCCGCGACCTGGAACTGAGCGAGCTGCGGCGGCACATCGCGATGGCGTTCGAAGATGCCACGCTCTTCTCCGCATCCGTTCGCGAGAACGTGCTGCTCGGCCGGGCCGAACTCGACGTGCACAGCGCCGAAGCCGAACGTGTGCTGCGCGAAGCGCTCGACGTCGCGCAGGCGGGCTTCGTCGACACACTCCCCGAGGGAGTGGAAACGGTCATCGGCGAAGAAGGTCTGAGCCTCTCCGGCGGTCAGCGGCAGCGCCTGGCGCTCGCCCGCGCGGTGGCGGCCCAGCCGAAGGTGCTCGTGCTCGACGACCCGCTGTCGGCTCTCGACGTCGACACCGAGGCTCTCGTGGAAGAAGCGCTGCGTCGTGTGCTCGCCGAGACGACTGCACTGATCGTCGCGCACCGACCGTCTACTGTGGCGCTCGCCGACCGTGTCGCACTGCTCGAACGAGGCAGGATCACCGCTGTCGGCACGCACTCCGATCTGCTGCGCACCAGCGCCCACTATCGGCATGTGATCTCCAGCCTTGAGGCGGATGAGGCCGTGCGCACCGGAACGATCCCGATCATCACCGACGCCGTCGCAGCAGCTGACGCGCAGAACCGCGACGAGGGGGTGCAGGCATGACCGTCATCGGAACCCAGGGCGAGGACCGCTCGAACTACACGAAGGAAGAGAGCCGTGCCATCCGGCAGCGCTCGCTGCGCCTGCTCGGCTCGCTGATTCAGCCTTTGCGCCTGCGCATCATCGTCGCCGCCCTCGTGCTCGTGGTGTCGACGGCGCTGCAGGTCGCCGGCCCCATCCTCATCGGCATCGCGCTCGATGACGCACTGCCGCAGCTGCTGGAGGCTGCGGATTGGATGCCGGCCATCATGGTGACGGCGGTATTCCTGCTCGCCGGCATCTTCGGCGCCGCGCTCATCGGCATCTACGTCGTGCTCGCCGCGCGCATCACCCAGGCGGTGCTGCTCGACCTGCGAAAGCGCATCTTCCTGCACACTCAGCGCCTCAGCCTGGAATTCCACGAGTCGTACACCTCGGGCCGGATCATCTCGCGCCAGACCAGTGACCTCGACTCGATTCGCGAGCTGCTCGACGGCGGACTGAACAACCTGGTCTCCGGCGTGCTCTTCGGGCTGTTCACGTTCATCGCGCTCGTGATCGCCGACTGGAAGTCCGGTGTCATCCTCGCACTCGCCGGCATCCCGCTCGCGCTGCTGATGCGCTGGTTCTACCAGCGCTCGCAGCTCGTGTACCGCGAATCGCGCGTGATCAGCGCCAAGGTGATCGTGCAGTTCGTCGAGACCATGACCGGCATCCGCGCGGTGAAATCCTTCCGCAAGGAGCCGCGCAATGACGTCGCCTTCCGCAAGGTGGCCGGCGACTACCGCGACGTGAACCGACGCTCCATGGTGCTGTTCGGCACCTTCGAGCCGGGGCTGATGGCCGTCGCCGGGCTCACGCTTGCGCTCGTGGTGCTGTGGGGCGGCATCCGCGTCTCCGAGGGCACGCTGGGAGTCGGCGTGCTGCTGGCCGCCGTGCTGTACGTGCGCAACTTCTTCGCGCCCATGCAGGACGTGGCGATGTTCCTGAACTCGTACCAGTCCGCGACAGCGGCGCTGGAGAAGGTCTCCGGCGTGCTCGACGAGCAGCCGACAGTGCCCGACCCGGAAAAGCCGGTCGACCTGTGGACCGCGCGCGGCGCCGTCCGCTTCGACGAGGTGACGTTCGGGTACAACGGCGAGAAGACGATCCTGCCGAACTTCACACTCGACATCCCCGCCGGACAGACGGTTGCGCTCGTCGGCACGACCGGCGCCGGCAAGTCGACCCTCGCGAAGCTCGTCTCGCGCTTCTACGACCCGACGGTGGGTGCAGTCACGCTCGATGGCATCGACCTGCGGATGCTGCATCCCAAGGACCTGCGGCGTGCGATCGTGATGGTCACGCAGGAGGCGTATCTGTTCAGTGGGACCGTCGCCGACAATATCGCGCTCGGCAAGCCCGATGCGACGCTCGACGAGATCCGCGCGGCCGCGCGGGCCGTCGGCGCCGATGGCTTCATCTCGTCGCTTCCCGACGGGTACGGCACCGATGTGAACAAGCGCGGCGGTCGGGTGTCGGCGGGGCAGCGGCAGCTGATCTCGTTCGCGCGTGCGTTCCTCGCCGACCCGGCAGTGCTCATCCTCGATGAGGCGACCGCGTCACTGGACATTCCGTCCGAGCGGCTCATCCAGGAAGCCCTGCAGACACTCCTCGCCGACCGCACGGCGATCATCATCGCGCACCGACTGTCGACGGTGGCGATCGCAGACCGTGTGCTCGTGATGGAGCACGGCGAGATCATCGAGGACGACACCCCCGCGGCGCTCATCGCCGGCACCGGAAAGTTCGCGCAGCTGCACGCCGCGTGGCAGGAGACCCTCGTCTAGAACATGGGGCGCGGTGATGGCGAGCGTGATTAGGGTGAGTGTGTGGAACCGTTCTGGACGCTGGCAGCTGAGCTCTGGTGGATCGTGCCCGTCGTCGGCGGCACCGGAGCGGCGCTGTTCGCGGTATTCCGGAGGCACGAAGTCGTGAACGGCAAACGGCTCGGCTATGACGCTGCGCGGCTCGAGCTGCGACAGGCACAGGAAGACGCCAAGACGGCGACGGTCTCCGCGCGCGTGGCGCGAGCCGAGGCGGCGCGCGTGCACGCCGATCGTGCGGCATCACGGGCGGACGCTGCGGCCGTCGCCACCGCACGACGGGTTCTGCGCGAGGCCCAGCTGCAGTCGAAGGCAGCGGCCGCCAGGGTGAAGGCCGGGCGGGCGCGGGTGGCGGCTGAACGCACAGCACTGAGCGCCGGCGGATTGCGTCCCTTGGACCGGCTTCGCGGACGCCACGATGCCGTGCTCGCACGTTGGATGGAGTATGAGACCGATCCAGCGAAGATCCTCGCCTTCCCGGCGATGAGCGATGGCCGGCATCCGGTGACGGCTTCTTTCCTGGCTGCGCTGCAAGACGCGCGCGACCGGCGGCCCCATACCGATGGTGCGCGCTTCACGGCATCCGACTACGGCGCGTACCGCGATGCGGTGGAGCGGCTCGAGCGCAACTTCGACGCGGCCGAGCGCTCGGTGCGCGGTGAGTCGAGGTCTACGGACATGCCGGAGGCGCTGCGCGATGCGGCGCGCACCTTCGTCGAGAAGTCGACGGATGTGCTGAACCAGACCACCGACGCGCTGAACCGGTTCTGGCCGCCGCGTCGTCCGCACGACGGCTGATCGACCTCCGTCAACTCATGCGTGCGCGGGGGCGGCGACGGAGCCTCGGTGGGGGAGGGGATCCGAGACCCCGCCGCCGGTCTAGTTCGTGACGCGGATCTGTGCGATGACTTCGGAGTACTCGGTCTCGCCGACGGGTTCGAAGCCCATATGGCGGAAGAACGCCTCCGGGCCTTCCTCGCCGGCTTCGTAGATCACGTTCACGTGATCGACTCCGCGGGCGCGGGCCTCGTCGATCAGAGCCTTGACGGCGAAACTGCCGATACCGCGACGCTGATCATCAGCATCGACGTTGATGCGCCACAGCACGCTGCGGAAGTACTCGTCCGGAGTATCGGCGTCGAAGCTGGCACTGACGAAGGCGACGACCTCATCGCCATCGAGCACGACGCGCTGCCACGATGTCTGCGGGTTCACGACCGTGGCTGCGATCCCGTATGAGACCGGAGCCAGGAACTGCTCCTGCCCAGGTTTGAGGGACAGGTTGTTGACGGCGACGATCGTCGCCGCGGAGAGTTCTACCACGCGCAGTTCCGACATGCTCCCAGGCTAACCCCTGGAGGACGATCGTGGTGGAAACCGCAGAAACCGGCGACATGAATGGTCGCAAACGACGCACACCTGGCTCGGGTATCTTGGTATCGAGATAAAATCTGCACTTGCGAACGGAGATCCGGTGACCGACGACGCCATCATCTACACCTACACAGACGAGGCGCCAGCCCTGGCCACCGCCTCGTTCCTGCCGATCATCAAGGCCTACACGGGTCAGGCGGGCATCGAGGTGGAGACGCGCGATATCTCGCTGGCGGGCCGCATTCTGGCGGCCTTCCCCCAGAAGCTGACCCCCGAGCAGCAGGTCGGCGACGCGCTGGCCGAGCTCGGCGGCCTGGCCACGCTGTCCGAGGCCAACATCATCAAGCTGCCGAACATCTCGGCATCCATCCCGCAGCTGAAGGCCGCCGTCGCCGAACTGCAGGCCGCCGGCTACGACATCCCCTCCTACCCGGACGAGCCGCAGTCCCTCGATGAGAAGGACGTGCGCGCACGCTACGACCGCATCAAGGGATCCGCCGTGAACCCGGTGCTGCGCGAGGGCAACAGCGACCGACGCGCGCCGCTGGCAGTGAAGAACTACGCCAAGAAGCACCCGCACCGCAACAAGCCCTTCGCCGAGGGTTCCAAGACTCGCGTCGCCACGATGGGGCACGACGACTTCAAGCACAACGAGCGATCCTGGGTCGCAGCCCACGATGAGGTGCTCAGCTTCCGCCACACGGCGGAAGACGGCACCGTCACGGTCCTGAAGGAAGGACTGAAGGTGCTGCCGCGCGAGATCATCGACGCGACGTTCCTGTCGGCATCCCACCTCGACGAGTTCCTCGCAGAGACGCTCGAGGCCGCGAAGGCCGATGACGTGCTGTACTCGGTGCACCTCAAGGCCACCATGATGAAGATCAGCGATCCGATCATCTTCGGCCACGTGGTGAAGGTCTTCTTCAAGGACGTCTTCGCGCAGTACGGCACGCAGCTCAAGGCCGCAGGCCTCAGCGCCAATGACGGTCTCGGCTCGATTCTCTCCGGTCTCACCGATGTCGCCGACGGCGAAGAGATCGCCGCCGCCTTCCAGAAGGCCATCGAGCAGGGCCCCCGACTCTCGTACACCAACTCCGATAAGGGCATCACCAACCTGCACGTGCCCAGTGACGTGATCGTCGACGCGTCGATGCCCGCACTCGTGCGCAACGGCGGCAAGCTGTGGGGCGCTGACGGCGGCGAGAGCGACACCCTCGCGGTCATCCCCGACTCGTCGTACGCGGGCGTCTACCAGACGGTGCTCGACGACGTCATCGCGAATGGACCGCTCGACCCGGCGACCATCGGCACGGTGCCCAACGTCGGCCTGATGGCCCAGGCCGCCGAAGAATACGGCAGCCACGACAAGACGTTCGAGATCCCCACCGCTGGCGTGGTGCAGGTGCTCGACAGCGAAGGCGCGGTGCTCATCGAGCACACCGTCGGCGCTGGCGACATCTGGCGTGCCACGCAGACGAAGCACATCCCGGTGATGGACTGGGTGCGTCTCGCCGTGACCCGCGCCCGCGCGACCGGCGACCCCGCCGTGTTCTGGCTCGACGCGAACCGCTCGCACGACGCGCAGATCATCGCCAAGGTGCACCAGGGCCTCGCAACACTCGACATCGAGGGCCTCACCATCACGATCCTCGCCCCCGAAGAGGCCACTCGCTACACGCTCGCGCGCATGCGCCACGGCCTCGACACGATCTCGGTGACCGGCAACGTGCTGCGCGACTATCTCACCGACCTGTTCCCGATCCTCGAGGTCGGCACCAGTGCGAAGATGCTCTCGATCGTTCCGCTGCTCGCAGGCGGTGGGCTGTTCGAGACGGGAGCCGGTGGGTCCGCGCCGAAGCACGTGCAGCAGCTGGTCGACGAGAACTACCTGCGCTGGGACTCGCTCGGCGAGTTCTTCGCGCTCGCCGCATCGCTCGAGCACTTCGCTGATCACGCCGGCAACGAGAAGGCACGCATCCTCGCCGAGACGCTGGATGCCGCCACTGGAACGTTCCTCGAAGAGGACCGCTCACCCGGGCGCGCTCTCGGCACGATCGACAACCGCGGCAGCCACTTCTACCTCGCTCTGTACTGGGCGCAGGAACTGGCTGCGCAGACGAAGGACGCCGACCTCGCGGCCGCTTTCGGGCCGATCGCGGAGACCCTCGCCGCGAAGGAGTCGCAGATCGTCGAAGAGCTGAAGGCCGTGCAGGGTTCGCCGGTCGACATCGGCGGGTACTACCGACCCGACGTCGAGAAGGTCGAGAAGGCGATGCGCCCGTCAGAGACGCTGAACAGCGTCATCGACGCGATGATCTGATCGCACGCATACAGACGAAAGAGGGGCGGATGCTACGGCATCCGCCCCTCTTTCAATCTCTGATCGATCAGTCGTGCACCCAGACCTCTGTGCCCTTGGTGGCCCATTGCCAGACGAAGTGCGCGGAATCGGTGGTCATGTTCACGCAGCCGTGGCTCATCGGCTGGCCGAAGTTGCTGTGCCAGTAGGTGCCGTGCAGCGCTTCGTCTCCATTGAAGTAGGTGATGTACGGAACGTTCTCGGTGACGTACTTGCTGCCGTCTGCGTTGGACCCGCGCATGTCCTGTGTACGCAGCTGCGCGTAAACGCGGAATCGGCCGGTGTGAGTGGGGGTGCCGGATCGACCCGTCGAGACCGCCCACGACTTGACGAGCTTCTCGTTCTCGTACAGGTAGGTGCGCTGCTCGCTGAGATCGACTTCTACGCGACGGAAGAGGCTCGTCGATTCGAAGGGCGTCGCGGTCACCGGCAGGGCGAAAGCCGCATCACCGTCGGCGAGATGCGATGCGAAATCGGATGCCACGCCCGAGGTGTCTCCCAGCACACGACCCTCGACACCGGGTGTCAGCGCCTTCAGAACAGTGCCGGCGGAATCGACGATGTTGGTCGCGTTGACGATGTCACGGTTGACCAGGTCGGGAAGGGTGTCGACCATCGTCTGGATGGCCGTCTGATCGGCAGTGATCTTCAGCTCGCCGTCGACGGGGGCCACGTCCAGCCAGGTGGCGGCTACGGCCGGGGTGACTGGCACCGTGCGCTCGTCGCCGACGTAGAAGCCGATCTTGGACAGCATCTCGTTGAGCTGAGTGGCGGTGGCGGCGGCTTGGTCGTCGGTGATCTGTGCGCCGACTTCGGTGGAATCGGCAGAGAACGCGAAAGTGGTCTCGCCCTTGGCGGCCGCGGTGGAGAACGCCTTGGTCAGTGCATCGACTGAGATGCCCGTGCCGGCGGCGGCGGCGGTGGTCGTGTACTTCGCGGCCGCGGGATCGAACACGACGGTGGCGTCGGTGGGCTCGGTGTAGCTGATCGGCACGGCGGCGCGCAGCACGCGATCAGCCGCATCCTGGTTCAGCGTGATCTTCGCGGGGACGGGGTCGCCCATCCAGGTGGTGAGGTTCCACATCGGGCGGTCTGCGAATGCCTGCTCGGCGAGGGCAGTGGCGTCGACGCTGACGCCGAGGTCAGCGCCCTTGATCGTCGTGCCGTCTTCGGCTCCGGTCAGCTCGATCTGGGTCGACGCGAGCTGGCCGCTGACCGACTCCGCGGCCATACCCGGCGTCATTCCGCCGACGGAGACACCGGCGATCGTCGTGCCGGGCGCGATGAGGACAGTAGATGCTCCGGCCGCGGCCAGCAGCAGGACACCGACTCCGATGCCGATCCAGAGACCGAGGCGCCGCTTCTTCGGCGCAGGCTCGGCTGGAGCCCACTCGACAGGCTGGCTGCCATCGCTCGGCGGCAGCACAGCGGTGGGAGCGTCAGAAGAGGTCGCATCGTCAGCGCCCGTTCCAGGTCCGGTGATCAGATCAGTCACGAACTCACCCCCCAAGGCACAACGTGACGTATGAATTCATGCTACGGGACGGTATATAACGACGGGGCCACGGTGGGCAGTCGCACGCTTCTGGTGGGTAACATTTGGGTAACCTGCGGTGCCGAGATCGGGCTGCTCACCAAGGTGAGACAATCGGAGTTCGCCCTCGACAAGGAGATCCCCGCCCATGGCTGAAGTCGTCATCGTAGAGAACAAGTCCGCAGCCGGTGCACTGGTCGCCGATGAGATCGTGCGGCTGATCGACACGCTCGCCGAACCTGTTCTCGGACTGGCCACCGGCTCCACGCCGCTCCCGGTGTACGAGGCGCTGCGCGAGCGACTCGCCGGGCACGACATCGCGCATCTGCGCGGCTTCGCGCTGGATGAGTACGTCGGCATCGACCCCGCCCATCCCGAGAGCTATCGCTCGGTGATCATGCGCGAGGTGATCGAGCCGCTGGGTCTCGACCCGGAGCTCATTCGCGTTCCGAACGGCGCCGTCGAGACGATCGAGCACGCCGGAGCCGACTACGAGCAGGCGATCGCAGAGGCCGGTGGCGTCGATCTGCAGATCCTCGGCATCGGCACCGACGGGCACATCGGCTTCAACGAGCCCGGATCGTCGTTCGCCTCGAGCACGCGGGTGAAGACGCTCACCGAGCAGACCCGGAAGGACAACGCCCGCTTCTTCGACTCGATCGACGATGTGCCGCGGCACTGCATCACCCAGGGGCTCGGCACGATCCAGCGGGCGCGGCACCTGGTGCTGCTCGCCTTCGGAGAGGGCAAGGCACGCGCTGTCGCCGCCGCCCTCGAGGGGCCGGTGAGTGCGCTGGTGCCCGCATCATCGATCCAGCTGCACCCGCACGTCACGGTCGTGCTCGATGAGGCGGCCGCCAGCGAACTGAAGCTCGCGGACTACTACCGCTACAGCTTCGCGAACAAGCCGGCCTGGCAGGGCATCTGATCGTGCTGCTGTCGGTCGCGGCGGCTCAGGCCCACGCGATCGGCAGCAGATGCTCCTCGCTGAGCGGTGCCAGCGGCACACTGGTCCAGTCGCCGCGCTCCAGCCAGCGCAGTTCGGCGATCTCGGCCTGAACGACCACATCCGCTGGCTCTGCGCGCAGCGAGAAGGCATCCGCCACGACGCGATGATCCGGCTCATTCGCTGCGGCCGAGATGAACCGCCCGAGCGGCTGGAGGTCGGTCGTGTCGACCCGCAGCGACAGCTCTTCGTCCAGTTCGCGGACGAGAGTCTGCGCTGGTGTCTCGCCGGCCTCGGGTTTGCCGCCAGGCTGCATGAAGCGGGTCGTGCCCTGCTTTCTCACCACCAGGGCGCGGCCAGCGGCATCGACGATCACCGCCGCGCTCACATGGATGTCAGGCACGCGCGAACACCTTTCCGGGGTTGAGGATGCCCTGCGGATCGAAAACGCGCACGATCTGCCGCTGGAGCTCCCACTGGTCGTCGCCGAGCTCGTCGGCCAGCCAGCGACTCTTCAGCACCCCGATGCCGTGTTCGCCCGTGAGAGTGCCGCCGAGTCCGATCGCGGCGCGGAACAGCTCGTCGGCTGCAGCCCAGATGTGCGTGGGAACCTCGGCGCCGTCGAAGATGAAGTTCGGATGCAGGTTCCCGTCTCCGGCATGAGCGACCGTGGGGATGCTGATGCCGTACGACCGTTCGATGCGTGCGATCTCGTCGAACATCGCCGGCATGGCGCTGCGCGGCACGGCGACGTCCTCGATCAGTGTGGTGCCGAGCGACGCCATGGCGGCGTGCATTGAGCGGCGAATGCGCAGCAGCTCTTCGCCCTGAGCGGGATCATCGGTCATCGCGACGGCGCCTCCGGCGGCCTGCAGCACTTCGACGATGCGCGCAGCCTCATCGCGCGACGCGGGCCCGTCGGTCTGGATCGTCAGCTGCGCGGTGCCGTCAGCGGGAGTGGCCAGCGAGAGGAGGGTGTGCACTGCGGCGAGAGATGCGGCATCCATCAGCTCCATGATCGCCGGCTGGACACCGGACGCGGCCACCGCGGCGGCGCCCGCGGCCGCGTCGCGCACCGTGCGGAAGGATGCTGTCACCGTGCACACGGTGCCCTCGGTGAGCCGGCGCAGCTTCAGGGTGGCGGCGACAACGACGCCGAGCTGCCCTTCGGATCCGATGACAAGGGAGGTGAGGTCGAGGCCGCTGACGCCCTTGACCGTGCGGCGCCCGAGGCGCAGCATCCGTCCGTCTGCGAGAACCAGGTCGACGCCGAGTACGGCATCGCGGACGACGCCGTACTTCGCGCACAGCAGCCCGCCGGCCCCGGTGGCGATGTTGCCGCCGACGGTCGAGATGTCGCGGCTGGCGGGGTCGGGTGCCCACCACACGCCGTGGTCGGCGAGCAGGGTATTCAGCTGCGCGTTCAGGATGCCGGGCTCGACGACTGCGATGAGGTCATCCGGGCGCACGTCGAGCACCCGGTCCATGCCGGTCATCGACAGCACGATCTCGCCGGGGCCGGCGTTGGCGGCTCCAGCAAGGCCAGTGCCGGCACCGCGCACGACCACAGCGGTCGCGGTCTGGGAGGCGATGCGCATGGTGGCCTGCACATCGTCGACGGTTCGTGCGTGCACGACGGCGAGCGGCCGGCCGGTCGAGCGGTGCCCGCTGCGGTCGGCGCGGACGGCTTCGAGCAGCTCAGGTGAGGTGTCGACGATGTCGCCGAGCTCGTCCCGAAGCCGCTCGATGACACTCATGCGAGCGCGCGGCGCCCCGCGATGACGCCGGTGGCCACGGCCACGACGGCAAAGGCGATGCCGATGCCGGCCTGCCCCATCGACCACCAGGCGAGCGTGACGCCCGCGTAGATCAGCAGCTCGACGGCCGCGCGCAGGAACGGATGCAGGTGCAGCACGGGTCGGGGGGAGAGGAACAGTGCCCATACCAGCAGCAGCACGACCGGGGCGCCGATGCCGATGACGATGTTCCACGGCATCGCCCACGATCCGAAGCCCCAGAGGGCGAGCGTGGCGAGCGCCACAAGCAGCACGAGCACGCGAACGATCTCGAGCGGGCTGATGGCGGGGCGGTTCACGCCGGGTTCGGCGACGGAGTCGTGGGACATGTCATCAAGTCTATTCCGCGGGAGCATCACCGCAGACGGGCTGAAGGTTGTCGTCTAGCGCAATGAGCGCAGATCGGTCAGAGCCCATTCGCCGGGAACACCGTCGACGACGTAGCGGAAGCCGACCGATGGGTTCACGAGCAGGTCCTTGGCGCTCGGGCGCAGGTCAGCGATGCCGTTGCCGGCGTCGTCGAGGGTGATCTGATCACTGCGATCCGACTTCTGGTCGATCCAGACCTGCACGGTGGCGCCGGGAGTGCCGCTCACCGGGACCAGATAGTGGACCTTGAGTCCCTCGAACTGCACGGTTGCAGTACCCCAGCTCACCGCAACAGGTGCGGGGGCCTCGGGCTCCGTGCCTTCGTCGGGAGCCGGGTCCGGATCGGTACCGGGATCGGGCTTCGCGTCGGTGTCCGGATCCGTGCCGGGGTCTGGAGTGGGATCCGTTCCGGGGTCTGGAGTGGGGTCCGTGCCGGGGTCGGGTGTTGGTTCGGGAGCGGGATCCGGCGTCGGGTCCGTGCCGGGGTCGGGTGTCGGTGCTGGAGCCGGGCCCGGGTCCACGCCCGTATCGCCTCCTCCACCTTCGCCCGGTGAGGGCTTCAGTTCGGGAGTCACGTCGGGTTCAGGGGGGATCGACGCGGGCGGAACTACCGGCGCGAGCGGAACGGATGTCTCGATCGTCGGCGGCGCGTCTGCATCTGACGGCGGCTCGACTTCGGGAACCGGTGCCGGCACCGTCTGATCATCGAAGACATTGATGACGACGGGCTCATCTATCGCCATCGACGCGTCGGGAGACACCTCTGAAGCGATCGAGGAGCCGTCTGAGTCGGAGGCGTTGGGCGGCGATGTCGCGGGCGCGCCATTCAGCATCCCTGGCACAACGGCGGCTGCCGCAACGACCCCGGCTACGACGAGCGCAGCGGATCCCACACTGACCAGCGCGCCTATTCCCGCCGCTGCTCCGGATCCGGTGCTCGTAGAAGAGGCGGATGCCGTCGATGCGCCTGCGCCGCCGGCGGCGGCCGCGGATGGCGCGACGACGACCGCGCCTTCGATGATGGTGGAGGGCATCGCCGCCAGCGCGACGATCGGTGCACCCCCACCCTGCACAGCCGCGAGGTAGCCGGACGCGCCGGTGACACCGAGAACGAGTGGAAGGAGCACGAGGGCAAGGCGGCTGGAGACATCTTTCGCCTCGGCGGCGACGATCATGCATCGCGCGCATGATTCGAGGTGCTCATCTGCGCGCTTCTGTGCGCGGGCGCCGAGGTTTCCTCGTGCATGTGCGCCGAGCTGCTCAATCGTCCACTGGCATTCCGAGCCATCGCCGACGCTGCGCAGGTGCGCCTGGATCCACGCCTCGCGCAGACCTTCTCTGGCCCGGAACATGAGCTGGGAGACGGCTCCGGTGGTCATCCCGAGGAGCGGCCCGATCGCGGCGGGCTTCATCTGCTCGATCTCCGAATACCAGAGCACCTCCTGCCAGCGCGAAGGAAGAGCCCGGAAGGCCTGAGCCGTCAGGCCGTGATCGAGCGCCTCACTGGCGGCCGTATCGGTGGTGCTCGGATCAGCGATCGTCTCGAGTTCATCGATCGCCGTCTCGCGCTTCGCGCGGCCCCAGGCTGCCGCAGTGTTGCGGATGCTGGTGAAAAGGTAGGCGCGGAAGGATCCGTTGGGTCCGCCGCCCTTCAGGATGGCCTGGTAGATGCGGGCGTAGGCCTCTTGCACGAGATCGTCAGGGTCGATCGATGATGTGATCGACCTCGCGACTGTCATGCCGGATGCGTAGTGGCGGCGCCAGAGTTCGCCGAACGCATCTGCGTTCCCGGAGCGGGCGCGCAGTACGAGGTCAGCATCTGCTGACGCCTCGTGATCGCCGTTGTGCTCTACCACTGCTGCTTTCCTGTCGGTTCATGGGGAGCGCTCTCAGGTGATGCGAACGCTCTCACAAGAAGAGACGCGTGAATGACCGGTTCATCACGCGCCTCGTCCATTCTCACCCGAAAACGGTACTGAGGCCACCCCTGTGGAGAACTCGTCCAAGCCGCGGCCAGGTCGTCGAAAAGTTTTCGTGAGAAGTCGCGTAATGAAACCGGGATGAGGTCGTCTCTTCATGTGGAGCACTCCTGATGCACCGCCGGGGGGCGGTTGCTGAGGAGGTCGATGCCGGGGGTATCGCTTCGAGAATGGCCGGGCAGGAAACCTCGGGGGAGGAGCTTCCCGTCCGGCCAGCTCCGGGGAAGGGAAGGCCGCTGTACTGGGGAGTGCAGCGGCCTCCCGCACTTCCGCCGCGAGATCACAAGCGTCCGGTGGCACGATTCAGCGACTCGGCGCAGCTCCGGCCCATACGCCCCGAACGGTGAGGTCGGCGTCCAGCAGGACAGCATCCGCCACGAAACCCGCCTGCAGCAGCCCGAGCGACGAGCCGTACCCGATCGCGCTGGCAGGGGTCGCGGTGAGCGCGCGCACGGCGTCGACGAGCTCGACTCCCGCCTCAACCGCGCGCCGCAGCGCGATGTCCTGGGTGAGCGTCGAGCCGGCGATCGACCCCGTGTCGTCTGCGCGGGCGATGCCGTCCTTGACCGTGACCTTCACCGCACCGAGATCGTAGTGTCCGTCGGCGCTGCCGGCGGCGGCCATGGCATCCGTGATCAGGGCGACGCGGCCGGGAGCCGCGTCGAACAGCAACTTGATGATGTGCGGATCGAGGTGGATGTTATCGGCGATGCCCTCAAGCACCACCCGGTGGTCGGCCGCGGCGATCAGCACCGGCCCCGGCGCGCGGTGATGGATGCCGTTCATCGCGTTGAACGCGTGGGTGAGGATCGACGCACCGGCTTCGAATGCGGCCCGGGCGGCAGCAGCATCCGCTCCGGTGTGACCCACGGCGGCCGCCGCACCTGATGCGACGATCTGACGCACTGCATCGAGGCCGCCGGGCAGCTCGGGTGCGAGAGTGACCTGCCGCACGGTGCCGCGGCCGGCTTCCAGCAGACGCGCGACGTCGGCGGGTTGCGGATGCCGCAGCAGCGAAGGCTCGTGTGCGCCGTGCTTGCTCGGCTCGAGGAAGGGCCCCTCCAGGTGGCTGCCGAGCACATCCGGATCGCTCTCGACCAGATCTGCGATCACCGACACCTGCTCTGCGAGCTCGTCGAGCGTTGCCGTGACGAGCGAGATCACCGCGCGCGTCGTGCCGTGCGAGCGGTGCATTCCTCGGCCGGTGCGGATCGCCTCGACGCCGTCGTCGTACGCTACTCCCGCCCCACCGTGACCGTGGATGTCGATGAAGCCCGGGGTGAGCAGCGCGTCGGAGCCGGCGACGGCCGCGGCATCGACCACGTCATCGGCATCCGTCCAGTCGGATCCGGTGCCGCGTGCAGCGATGATGCCGTCTTCGAAGCGAACCCATGCGTTCGGGGTGGTCGTGCCGTCGCCGTCGACGAGCTGCGCGGAGTGGATGACTCGTGAGCCGCGGAAGTCAGTGATAGGGGTCATCGTTCGCGCCAGTCGATTTCGGCGGTGGGGTGGAACCGGATGCCGTCGGCCCGCCACAGCGGGGCCAGCTGGCCGACGCGGGCGCGGAAGGAACCCCAGCCGCGTCCGGTGGCATCCGGTGCAGACCAGGCGAGTTCCGCGACGGCCGCGATGCGCGGATACAGCAGCTGATCGGCGTCTTCGAGGGTGTGCACCGTCTCGGTCCACAGCGGAGCCTCGATTCCGGCGATGGCGTCGGCGGGGAGGTCGAGCAGCGACGTCGGCTCCCACTCGTATGCGCGACGCACATCGACGGTGCCGGCCCAGGTCAGCCCCAGTGGGAAGTCCTCGTCGTATTTGATGTCGAGGTAGATGGCATCGGCGGGCGAGAGGATCAGCCGGCCGCCCTGTTCGACGATATGCGCGACCTCGGCGGCGTGCGCATCGGTGGGGTCCAGCATCCCCCAGTACTGACCGTAGGTGCCTGGAGCGATCTTCTCGACGGCGCCTGCTTCATGCCAGGCGACCGGGATCTTCCCCAGTGCCATGACCATCTCGCTCACGCGCTCGACGAAGAATGCGAAGTCCTCGGCGGTCGTGCCTCGGGACTCGTCGCCGCCGATGTGCAGGTACGGGCCAGGGGTGAGCTCGCTCAGCTCGGTGAGAACGTCGCGCACGAATTCGTAGGTGCGCTCCTCGCCGATGCGCAGGCTCGAGTAGCCGACGCTGGTTCCGATGTACGGCTCGCCCATGATCGGGAGTTCCTGGCCGAGCTGGGCGGCGTCCGCTCGGAGCTGATCGGTGATCACCGGCTCTTCGACCAGTTCGGGGTAGGCGACACCGACCGCGTGGGTGTGCCCGGGCAGATCGATCTCCGGAACCAGGGTGACGTGACGGGATGCCGCGTGCGCGACGATCTCGCGGAAGTCATCCTTGCTGTAGAAGCCGGCGGAGTCGCCGTTCGCACTCGACGTGGAGGCCTTCTCCGACAGCAGCGGCCACGCGTCGATATGCAGGCGCCAGCCCTGATCATCAGTGAGGTGCAGGTGCAGGTGGTTGAACTTCAGTGCGGCGATGCGGTCGATGACCGCCTTCACCTCAGCGACGGGAAAGAAGTGCCTGGCGACATCGAGCATGACGCCGCGGTAGGCGAACCGTGGAGCATCCGCGACCTCGACGTGCGACCACCCCCAGCCTGCGTCCGTCTCCCGCAGCAGTTGCAGGAGAGTCTGGATGCCGTAGTACAGACCGGCAGCATCCGCTCCGACCACCTCGATGCTCTCCGCGATCTGCAGGGTGTAGCCCTCGGCGTCGGCAACTCTCGGGTCGACGCGCAGGGTGATGCCGCCTGTCGCCGCGTCGCCGTCGGCCTGGAGGCGGATACCGCAGCGGTGCTCGATCGCCGTGATGAGCCCAGCGGCTGCGGTGGTGTCGCCGAGCACGCGCACGACATCGGTGAGCGGCAGCCAACCAGCTTGCAGATCTGCGGTTCTCGGCATCGGAACGAGGGGAAGAACAGGAAGGACCATGAACAAAACCTACCTTGCCCACCGGGTCTATCCGCTAAGCTTTTCAACGTCGCGACTGGCGTCTGGGTGGGTCACCACCGGGGAGCGGCCTCATATGGAATCGACCGCGCGCCTGGGCCGATGAGGAACACCCCCTTTTCCCTATGTGAACTGGAGACAGCCATGACCGACCGTTACTTCGACGCCCCTCTCTCCGAGGTCGATCCCGAGATCGCCGATGTGCTCGAGCGCGAACTGAACCGCCAGCGCACGTACCTCGAGATGATCGCATCCGAGAACTTCGTCCCCGTCTCCGTGCTGCAGTCGCAGGGATCGGTGCTCACCAACAAGTACGCCGAGGGATACCCCGGTCGGCGCTACTACGGCGGATGCGAAGAGGTCGACGTCGCGGAGTCGCTGGCCATCGAGCGCGCCAAGAGCCTGTTCGGCTCCGCATTCGCGAACGTGCAGCCGCACTCGGGAGCCAGCGCGAATGCGGCGGTGCTGCACGCGATCGCACGCCCCGGCGACACGCTGCTCGGTCTGTCTCTCGACCACGGCGGCCACCTCACCCACGGCATGAAGATCAACTTCTCCGGCCGTCTTTACGACATCGTCGCCTACGGCGTCGACGCCGAGACCTCGCGCGTCGACATGGACGAGGTGCGCGCGCTCGCGCTCGAGCACAAGCCCAAGGTCATCATCGCTGGCTGGTCGGCGTACCCCCGCCAGCTCGACTTCGAAGCCTTCCGCGCCATCGCCGATGAGGTCGGTGCGCTGCTGTGGGTCGACATGGCGCACTTCGCGGGCCTCGTCGCAGCAGGCCTCCACCCGAACCCGGTGCCGCACGCGCACGTCGTCTCGTCGACCGTGCACAAGACGATCGGCGGACCGCGCTCGGGGTTCATCCTCACCAATGACGCCGACATCGCCAAGAAGATCAACTCGGCCGTCTTCCCCGGTCAGCAGGGTGGGCCGCTCATGCACGTGATCGCCGCGAAGGCGACCGCGTTCAAGCTCGCCGCGACACCGGAGTTCGCGGAGCGTCAGCAGCGTGTGCTGAGCGGCGCGTCGATCCTCGCCGACCGTCTTTCGCAGCAGGACGTGAAGGACGCCGGCATCGCCGTGCGCTCCGGTGGCACCGACGTGCACCTGGTGCTCGTCGACCTGCGTGACGCCGAGATCGATGGCAAGCAGGCCGAGGACCTCCTGCACGAGATCCACATCACCGTGAACCGCAACGCTGTTCCGAACGACCCGCGGCCGCCGATGGTCACCTCGGGCCTGCGCATCGGCACGCCCGCGCTCGCCACTCGCGGCTTCGGCGATGCCGAGTTCACCGAGGTCGCCGACGTCATCGCGCTGGCTCTGCTGCCCGGTGCCGATGTCGAGGCGCTGCGCGCCCGCGTCGACGCACTCGCCACGGCGTTCCCGCTGTACCCCGGCCTCTCCCAGTAGCACCCGTCTATATGGCGCAAAGTACCGCTATCACGGAGGTATAGCGGTACTTTGCGCCAAATAGATGCTCAGGCGTGGAAGAGAGGAATCGCGTGTCAGCGAAGTTGTTGGATGGGAAAGCCGCGGCGGCGGAGATCAAGAGCGAGCTCGGCGAACGGGTCGAGGCGCTGAAGGCCCGCGGCGTCGTCCCGGGCATCGCAACAGTGCTCGTCGGCGCCGACCCGGCCTCTCAGCTGTACGTCGGCATGAAGCATCGGCAGTCCGAGGCGATCGGGATGAACTCGATCCAGCGCGAGCTGCCGGCTGATGCTACGCAGGGCGAGGTCGAGGCGCTGCTCGACGAGCTCAATGCCGACGACAGCTGCCACGGCTACATCGTGCAGCTCCCGCTGCCGAAGCACATCGATACCGACGCGATTCTGGAGCGGATCGACCCCGCGAAGGATGCCGATGGCCTGCATCCGACCAACCTCGGTCGGCTCGTGCTGAACGTCAATGCACCGATTCACACGCCGTTGCCGTGCACGCCGCGCGGCGTGATCGAGCTGCTGCTGCGGAACGGCTACGACTTCAACGGCAAGCACGTGGTGGTGGTGGGGCGCGGTGTGACGATCGGTCGGTCGATCGGGCTGCTGCTGACGCGGCGCGATCTGAACGCCACGGTCACGCTCACGCACACGGGCACCGTCGACATGCCGAGATACCTCCGCGAGGCAGATGTCATCGTGGCCGCGGCCGGGGTCAAGCACCTCATCCGTGCCGAGGACGTCAAACCGGGCGCGGCTGTGCTCGATGTGGGGGTCACCCGTGAGGACGACCCGTCGACGGGCAAGTCGCGGGTGTTCGGCGATGTGCATCCCGATGTCGCGGACGTCGCCGGGTACCTGTCGCCGAACCCGGGCGGGGTCGGGCCGATGACGGTCGCGCTGCTGATGACTAATGTGGTCGAAGCCGCCGAGAGGTCGGTCGAGAGCCTGTAGCGCCCCCGGCGCACGGAGCTGTCGGCGTCACTGCATCAGGGTCGCTGCGGCGAGGGCTCCGAGCTCGGCGCAGGCGTCGTGCGCTGCAGCATCCGTCATGTCGACGAGGCGCAGCGGAGCCTGCATCCGCCGCCAGCGCAGCGCGGTCGCGATGCGCTCGACACTGCTCTCTGCGCCGGCGGTGTCGTTGTCTCCGCTCACCCAGAGCGCGTAGGGGAGACCCGCCGTGGCCTCAAGCACCGGGTAGTAGATCTGGTCGAAGAAGTGCTTGAGCGCGCCGGACATGTACCCGATGTTCGCGGGGGTGCCGAGCAGGATGCCGTCTGCCGCGAGCACGTCAGCGGGGCCCGCTGACAATGCCGGGCGGACGACCACGTCGACGCCCTCGATCGCATCGTCGTTCGCGCCCGCGAGCACAGCTTCCAGCATCGTCTGCATCCGCGGCGACGGCGTGTGGTGCACCACCAGCAGAGTCGTCACCGCGATCGGGTCCGCTCGTCGATGTTCTTCATGGCCCCAGGATGCCATGCCGCGGCGCGCGCGGGCGCGCACTCGCGGATGACCAGCGTCGCCCGGGGAACTCGATAAGGTCGAGGCACATACCGAAACGAAGGAGTTTCAGTCATGCCTACCACGCAGACGAAATCAGAGCGGCGCAGCATCATGCGCCCGGTGAACAGGTTCCTCGAGCGATGGGTGCCATCGGCGCTCACCTTCGCCATCGTGCTGACGCTTATCGTCGCCGTTCTGGCGATAACGCTCACTCAGACGAGCCCAGTGGATGTCATCAAGGGGTGGGGCGATGGGCTGGCAGGCCTTCTCGCCTTCATGACCCAGATGTCGCTCATCCTGCTGCTGGGGTACATGCTCGCCAACACCAAGCCCGTGCGCAAGCTGCTGCGCTGGCTCGCGCGCATCCCCACCAGCGCGGCGACAGCCTACGTCTTCGTGTTCATCGTGGCGGCACTGGCGAGCCTCATCACGTGGGGCCTCGGGCTGATCGTCGGCACGCTTCTGGCTCGCGAGATCGCTGTGCAGGCGCGCGAGCGCGCGATGAAGGTGCACTTTCCGCTGCTGGTCGCGGCCGGCTACTCCGGTTTCGTCGTCTGGCACATGGGGTACTCGGGCTCGGGTCCGCTGACTGCTGCGACGCCCGACTCCTTCCTCGCGGAAAGCCTCGGCGGCAAGGTCATCCCCGTCACCGAGACGATCTTCTCGACGTGGAACATGCTCGCGGCTCTCGCTGTCATCGTCGTGTGCGCACTGCTGTTCCTGCTCATCCGGCCCCGTAAGAACGACCCGATCTACGAGCTGCCGGCGAACGTCGGCTCGGAGCAGAGCGACGAGGCCGACGATGAGGTCGTCACGCCGGCCGACCGCATCGATGCCTCGCGCATCCTTACCCTGGTGCTCGGCGCCGCGCTCGTCGCATACCTGGTCATCCACTTCGTGCAGGGTGGCACGCTGACCCTCGACATCGTGAACTGGTCGTTCCTCGCACTGATCCTGCTGCTGGTGCGCAACCCGTTCGAGCTGATCCATCTCACGAAGAAGGCGGCGTCGAACGTCGGCGAGATCCTGCTGCAGTTCCCGCTGTATGCCGGCATCCTCGGCATCATGTCGAGTTCGGGTCTGATCACGCTGTTCTCCAACGCGTTCGTCTCGATCGCCACGCCGGTCACCTTCGGTGTGCTGGCGCTGCTCTCCGCCGGCATCGTGAACTTCTTCGTGCCCTCGGGCGGCGGGCAGTTCGCGGTGCAGGGACCGATCATGCTGGATGCGGCGAACCAACTGGGCGTCGATCCGTCGGTCGCGATCATGGCGGTCGCCTACGGCGACCAGTGGACGAATATGATCCAGCCGTTCTGGGCGCTGCCGGTGCTGGCGATCGCGGGGCTGAAGATGCGCGACATCCTCGGCTACACCTTCGTCACACTGCTCGGATCGGGCGTAGTGATGGCCGCCGTGCTGATCATCATCAGCCTGTGACCTGAACCCTCTCGGCCGGCGGAGCCGTCAGTAGGTGTCGGCGTCCGCCGCGTCGGATGCGGGGATCAGACGCGCGGCGAGAGCCTCAGCGCCCCGTGCCAGCAGCGTGACATCGGCGCTGGCCGAGAGGAAATCCGCCCCCGCGGCGAGGTAGTGCGCGGCCGCAGCCGGGTCGAAGGCGTTCACGCCGACCTTCTTGCCAGCGGACTGCGCGGCGGCGAACACGCGCAGCACCGCGGCCATGACTTCGGGGTGCGTCTGCTGGCCGGCGAGCCCCATGGATGCCGCAAGATCGGCCGGTCCGATGAGGATGCCGTCCACGCCGTCGACTGCTGCGATCTCGGCGGCATGCTCGACAGCATCCGCCGATTCGATCTGCACCAGCAGTGAGATCGTCTCGGAAGCCTGCTGCAGGTACCCCTCGACCCGACCCCACCGCCCGCTGCGCGCCAGCGCCGACCCGACGCCGCGGACGCCCTCGGGCGGATAGCGCACCGCGGCGACGGCAGCGGAGGCCTCTTCTGCCGACGCGACCATCGGCACGAGCAGATTCTGGGCGCCCGCGTCGAGCACCTGCTTGATGATCACCGGCTCGTTGCACGGCACGCGCACAACCGTCGTCACCGGGTACGCGGCGATCACCTGCAGCTGCTGCTGCACCGTGGTCAGTGTGTTCGGACCGTGCTCCATGTCGATCAGCAGCCAGTCGACACCGGAACCCGCGCAGATCTCGGCGTTCAGCGGCGAGCCGGTGCACAGCCACATGCCCACCTGCGCGCGATCGGCGTCGGCGAGCACATCGGCGAACGTGGGGGCTAGACGAAGCGACATTCGATGATTCCCATCTCTCGGTAATCGCACCGCACGACATCGCCGCGCGAGACCCACATGGGTCGTGTGAAGGATCCTGCCAGGATGATCTCTCCCGCCTCCAGGCGGGCGCCGTGCTGGTGGAACTTGTTCGCCAGCCAGGCGACCCCGGTGGCCGGGTGTCCGAGCACCCCGGCGGCGACGCCCGTCTCCTCGATCTCGCCGTTGCGGGAGAGCACGCCAGGCACCCAGCGCAGATCGATCTCGTCGGGGCGCATGCGCACATCGCCGAGCACCATCGCGCCGTACGCGGCGTTGTCGCTGATCGTATCGACGATCGTGCGGCCCTCGAGTTCGATGTGCGAATTGAGCACCTCGAGCGCCGGCACGGCGTAGTCGATCGCGGCGAGAGCGTCGTCGAGGGTGCAGTCAGGGCCCTCGAGCGGATGCTGCAGCACGAATGCCAGCTCGACCTCGATGCGCACATTCGAGAAGTCGTCGAACGGGATCTCTGAACCCGAGGCGTAGACGGTGTCATCGAACATCACGCCGTAGTCGGGCTCGGTGATGCCGGTCGCCTGCTGCATGGCCTTCGACGTCAGACCGATCTTGCGCCCGACGAGCGTGCGACCCGCGGCGATCTGAGAGTCGCGCCAGACGCCCTGGATCGCGTAGGAGTCCTCGATCGTCGCTTCCGGATGCCGGGCGGTGATGCGCGGGATCACGCTGCGTGTGCGCTCTGCATCGGCGAGTTCGGCAGCCAGCTGCGCGATCGTCTCTGCGGGGAGGGTCATAGCTGGTGACCGAGCTTGTACTCGCCCTGCTTCCACTCGGGCATCGACTCCTCGCCCTCCTCCGGGCGGGTGTAAGAGAACCCATCGGCGCCGATCGTGACAGCCATCTCGCTGCTGTCGGTGCGGGCGATGACGGGCTGCGGGTTGCCGTCGAGATCGAGTACGAGCGATGCGTCGGTGTACCAGCTGGGCACGACCGGGTTGCCCCACCAGTCACGGCGCTGGTTGTCGTGCACATCCCAGGTGATGACCGGGTTGTCGGGGTCGCCGGTGTAGTAGTCCTGCGTGTAGATCTCCACGCGGTGGCCGTCGGGGTCGCGCAGGTACAGGTAGAACGCGTTGCTCACGCCGTGGCGGCCAGGGCCGCGCTCGATGGCATCCGAGCGACGCAGCGCACCCAGCTTGTCGCAGATGGCGAGGATGTTGTGCTTCTCGTGCGTGGCGAACGCGACGTGGTGCAGGCGCGGGCCGTCGCCGCCGGTCGCCGCGGTGTCGTGCACGGTGGGCTTGCGCCGCATCCAGGCGGCGTAGACGGTGCCAGCCTCGTCCTGGATGTCTTCCGTGACGCGGAAGCCGAGGTCCTGGTAGTGGCGCACGGCGCGCGGCACATCAGGGGTGACCTGATTGAAGTGATCCAGCCGCACCAGTTCACCGGGCGTGTGCAGGTCGTACCGCCACGACAGCCGCTCGACGTGCGTGGTCTCGAAGAAGAACTCGTACGGGAATCCGAGCGGATCCACGACGCGCACCGAATCGCCGATGCCCTTGACGAATCCGTCCGGGTTGCGGCGCACATCGCATCCGAGCTCGGTGTAGAACTCGACCGCACGGTCGAGGTCCTCCGCCGCGCGCACGCGGTAAGAGAACGCCGCAGCGGCCGCGACCGGACCCTTGCGCAGCACGAGGTTGTGGTGGATGAACTCCTCGGTGGAGCGCAGGTAGATCGCCTCGTCGTCCTCTGCCGTGACGTACAGGCCGAGAACGTCGACATAGAACACGCGGGATGCCGCGAGGTCGGTGACGACGAGCTCGATGTATGCGCAGCGCAGGATGTCCGGCGGCGAGGCCTTCGGCGTCGCCACGGCGTTATCGGAGTGGATCTGCGCCTCCTGGCTCACGTAGTAGCCGGATGAGGTGAGCGTCATGCGTGCGCGGCGCGATGATTCGGTGGGATTGGTCATGTCAGCGTCCTTGCTTCTCTGAGGTTGTTTCGTCGTTCCGGGGTCAGCGGGGATCCGGATCGTCGAGATCCTGCTTGCCGAAGGCCGGGTTGTGAGGGTCGCCGAGCGTGATGTGCACGCTCTGCTGATCGGTGTAGAAATCGATCGAGCGGTAGCCGCCCTCGTGGCCGAGCCCCGAGGCCTTGACACCGCCGAACGGAGTGCGCAGATCGCGCACGTTGTTGGAGTTCAGCCACACCATGCCCGCCTGCACCGACTGTGCGAAGTTGTGAGCGCGCTTCAGATCGTTGGTCCACACGTAGGCGGCAAGGCCGTACTTCGTGTTGTTGGCCAGCTCGAGAGCTTCTTCGTCGGTGTCGAAGGGCGTGATCGCCACGACGGGGCCGAAGATCTCCTCCTGGAAGATTCGTGCGTCTGGCGACACATCAGCGAAGGCGGTGGGAGAGACGTAGTTCCCGGTCGGGAATCCCTCGGGGCGGCCGCCGCCGGCGATGAGACGACCCTCGGACTTGCCGAGTTCGACGTAGCTCATCACCTTCTCGTAGTGCTCGGGGTGTACCAGTGCACCCACCTCGGTGGTCGGGTCGTGCGGCAGTCCGACCTTCACTCGCTTGGTGATCTCGCCGAAGCGCTCGACGAACTCGTCGTAGACGTCACGCTGCACGAGGATGCGTGAACCTGCGGTGCAGCGCTCGCCGTTGAGCGAGAAGACGCCGAAGACGCAGGCGTCGATCGCCGTGTCGAGGTCGGCGTCGGCGAAGACGATGGCCGGGCTCTTGCCGCCCAGCTCCATCGAGAGTCCCTTCAGGAAAGGGGCCGAGTTGCCGAAGATGAGCTGTCCGGTGCTGCTCTCGCCGGTGAACGAGATCAGCGGCACATCCGGATGCTTGACGAGTGCGTCTCCGGCATCTTCGCCGAGTCCGTTGACGAGGTTGAAGACGCCGCGGGGGAGGCCGGCCTCTTCGAAGATGCCCGCCCATAGCGAGGCCGACAGCGGCGTGAATTCTGCAGGTTTGAGCACGACCGTGTTGCCGGTCGCGAGTGCCGGCGCGAGCTTCCACGATTCGAGCATGAACGGCGTGTTCCACGGGGTGATGAGGCCAGCGACGCCGATCGGCTTGCGATTGACGTAGTTCATCTGACGGCCCGGCACCTTGTAGGCGTCATCGGCCTGCGCGACGATCAGGTCGGCGAAGAAGCGGAAGTTCTCGGCAGCCCGTCGAGCCTGGCCGAGCGCCTGGGTGATCGGCAGGCCCGAGTCGAACGACTCCAGCTCTGCCAGCCGCTTGTCACGCGACTCGACAAGATCGGCGATGCGGTTCAGCACGCGAGAGCGCTCGCGCGGCAGCATCCGGGGCCACGGGCCCTCGTTGAAAGCCTTCGTCGCGGCTGCGACCGCACGTTCGATATCGGCCTTCTTGCCGGCGGCCGCGTGCACGTAGGTCTCATTGGTGACGGGGTTGAGCACCTCGAAGGTGTCGCCGTCGAGCGAGTCGAGGAGTTCGCCGTCGATGTAGTGCTGGATCTTCTCCGGCAGATCGGCCGGGATGTATGCGTCGGTCATGATCATCCTTCTTCGCGGTGGTTGGAGTGCCGGGCTTCGAGGAACGCATCCAGCGTGCGCCAGCGGTGGTTTCGTGCAGCGAGTTCGATCTCAAGCGGGTCGGCGTCGGCGCGGATCAGTTCGAGGATCTGAGAGTGCTCCTCGACGGAGTGCTGCGCGCGCCCTGGCACGAATGAGAAAGTCGTGTCGCGGATGCCGGAGAGCCGACCCCAACCGCGGTGGACCAGGTCGAGGATGTGCGGGTTCGGGCACGGTTCGTAGAGCACAGAGTGGAACTGCTGATTGAGCTGAGTGAAGCGGTGGGCGTCGAAATGCTCGAGCAGCTTCAGCATCCGCTCGTTGATCTCAGCGGCGCGGTCAAGGGCGACGCCGTCGAGGAGCGGAGCCGACAGGGCCGTCGCCGCGCCCTCGACGAGACCGAGCGTCTGCATCGTGTGTGCGTACTCGCTCTCGTTCACCAGCGAGACGTGCGCGCCGACATTGCGCTCGAACGTCACCAGACCCTCGGCTTCAAGTCGCCGGATCGCCTCGCGCACCGGGACGACGCTCATGCTCAGATCGCGCGCGATCGAACCCAGCACCAGGCGGTACCCGGGGCCGTACTCGTGCGAGCCGATGCGCTTCCGGATCCAGACATACGCCTGTTCGGACTTGCTCGCCTCGCGGACCGATGCGCTCATGCGTCGCCCTTGGGCTCTTGAGCCTGGTGAGCGACGAACTTCGCTCGCCACTCGGCGTTCATGGGGAACAGCCCATCGACGGCGTGCCCGGCCGCGACCTGCTCGGCGATCCAGGTGTCTTCGTCTTCTTGCGCGAGGGTGGCGTCAACGACTTCTTCCACAAGGTTCGCCGGAATCACGATCACGCCGTCGCCATCGCCCACGATGATGTCGCCCGGCTGCACCGTCGCGCCGCCGCAGGCGATGGTGACATCGAAGTCCCATGGCACGTGCCTGCGTCCGAGTACGGAGGGGTGAGCGCCCCGTGAGAACACCGGCAGGCCGATCTCGGCGACGGCGTCGAAGTCGCGCACGCCGCCATCGGTGACGACGCCCGCGGCTCCGCGGGTCTTCGCACGCAGGGCGAGGATGTCGCCGAGGGTGCCGGTGCCCGACTCTCCGCGCGCTTCGATGACGATGATCTCGCCCTCGTCCACCGCATCGAACGCGCGCTTCTGCGCGTTGTAGCCTCCGCCGTGCGTCTTGAAGAGGTCTTCGCGCGCTGGCACGAAACGCAGAGTCTTCGCCGTGCCGACGATCTTGGTCCCGGCGATGTTCGCCGTGACGCCGTCGATGAAGCAGGAGTGCAGACCGCGCTTGCGCAGCTGGCTGGAGAGCCCGGCGGTCGGGGCTTCGAGCAGCTTCGCACGCAGCGCAGGAGTGAGCGCGGCTTCGGCCTTCTCTGAGAGTCCGGCGGCCGCGCGCGAACCCCATGCTTCTTCGCGCTGCAGATCGTCGACGGCGGGCATCGAGCCCAGTGCGCTGTCAAACGGAACTTCCCCCTGGGTGACAGTGGTGCGCAGACGTCCGGAAGAGGGGGCGCCGGCAGCATCCGGAGCATCGACCTCGACCTCGACCACGTCGCCGGGCTCGATCACGCTGGATCCGGCCGGGGTGCCGGTGAGGATGACGTCGCCGGTCTCGAGCGTGAAGTGCTGAGACAGGTCGGCGACGAGCTGGGGGAGCGAGAAGAGGAGGTCGGCCGTGGTGTCGTCCTGTGCCAGGTCGCCGTTCACCCAGGCGCGCACGCGGAGTGCTGCGGGGTCGACCGATGCGGCGTCGATGAGCTCCGGCCCGAGGGGCGTGTAGCCGTCGCGACCCTTGGAGCGCACGTTCGAGCCCTTGTCGTTCGCGCGCAGATCGTAGAGCCCGAGGTCGTTGCTCGCGGTGACGTATGCCACGTGCGACCAGGCGTCGGCCAGCGAGACATGACGTGCCGGGGTGCCGATGACGAGCGCGATCTCCCCCTCGAAGGCGAGCAGTTCGGTACCGGCGGGGCGCTCGATTGTGCTGCCTGTGGCGGCGATAGAGCTGCTCGGCTTGAAGAAATACGAGGGAGCCGCGGGGCGTCGACCTCGCTGTTCTGCGCGTGACGGGTAGCTGAGGTGGATCGCGATGATCTTGCCAGGTCGAGGTAACTCGGTCACAGGGGCGCCTCCTCGCGCTCGGTTCACACATGTGCAGAGGATCCTGCGGACAGGGGTTGTGCGCCTGTCTTGTGCGTCGTATTTGAAATCGTATATGATCGTCGAACCGGTGGCAAGCAGGTCACCCGACGAAGATGTCAAAGGAGCATGATGAGCGATCAGCCCGACCCGTCCAGGGCCGCACACGCATCGGCCGGGTTCACCCCGACCGGAACCATTGCCAATCCCCACGACCGCCGCCGCGTCGTCGTTGCCACAGTGATCGGAACCACGGTCGAGTGGTACGACTTCTTCATCTACGCCTTCGCTGCGGCGACCGTCTTCGCGACGCTCTTCTTCGAGCCGATGGGCTCGGAATTCGCACAGATCGTCTCGTTCTTCACTGTCGGTGTGAGCTTCTTGTTCCGCCCCCTCGGCGCGTTCCTGGCCGGCCACTTCGGCGACAAGATCGGCCGTCGCCCGATGCTCGTGCTGACGCTGCTGCTGATGGGTGTAGCCACGACGCTCGTCGGCCTGCTGCCCACGCACGCCGCGATCGGCATCTGGGCCCCGATCCTGCTGATCCTGCTGCGCGTCATCCAGGGCATCTCGGCGGGCGGTGAATGGGGCGGCGCCGTGCTGATGGCCGTCGAGCACGCACCTAAGACCAAGCGCGGTGTCTTCGGCGCCTCTCCGCAGATCGGCGTGCCGATCGGCTTGCTGCTCGCGTCGATGATGCTCGCGCTGATGGCGCAGATCGCTCCCGGCGATGCCTTCCTCGAGTGGGGCTGGCGCGTTCCGTTCTTGCTGTCGATCGCCCTCATCGGAGTGGGCTACTGGGTGCGTCGTCGTGTGTCGGAGAGCCCCGTCTTCACCGAGATCGCCGAGCGCAAGGAAGAGAGCCGGATGCCGATCGTCCAGCTGCTGCGCAACCACCTGCCGCTGGTGATCGTCGCCGCTCTGGTGTTCTCGGGCAACAACGCGGTCGGTTACATGACGACGGGCGGCTACATGCAGCGCTACGCCACCGCCGTGCCAGGGCCGATCGAGCTCGACACGTCGGCGGTGTTCTGGGTCGTGGCGCTGTCGGGCGTGACCTGGCTCATCTCCACGTGGTTCGGCGGCTGGGTGTCTGACCGCTGGGGTAGGCGCAACACCTACATCGTGGGCTGGATCCTGCAGCTGGTCGGTGTATTCCTGCTGTTCCCGCTGACGAACGTCGGAACCGTGCCGTCGCTCGCGGCCGCGCTGGTGATCCTCACGGTGGGTCTCGGCCTCACGTATGGCCCGCAGGCGGCGCTGTATTCGGAGCTGTTCCCGGCATCCATCCGGTTCTCCGGAGTGTCGATCTCGTACGCGATCGGTGCGATCCTCGGTGGTGCGTTCTCGCCCATGATCGCGCAGGCGATCTTCCAGGCGACGGGTTCGACGATGGGCATCACCTGGTACCTCGCGGGAATGACCATCATCGGCCTCATCGCCACGCTCCTGCTGCGTGATCGCACTGGCATCCCGCTGGGGCCGGAGCATGAGGCCGAGCAAGCGAAGAGCCCGATCTACGGCCTGTCGAAGGCCTGACGCCACTCGACCCAGCAAGCGAAGGGGCCCTGCGCGAGAATCGATCTCGCGCAGGGCCCTCTTGCTTGCGGCGGGTCAACCGTTGATCACCTGCGGAACCGCCAGCGACTTCAATCCGTCGACGCCGAACTCGAGTCCATAGCCGGACTTCTTCACGCCGCCGAATGGGATGAGCGGGTGCACGCCGCCGTGCGAGTTGATCCACACGGTGCCCGCTTCCAGGCGCGCCGCAACGTCGCGTGCGCGGTCGCGGTCGCCCGACCACACTGAAGCGCCCAGCCCGACATCCAGCGAGTTGGCCATCGCCACAGCTTCGTCGATGTCGCTGTACCGCACGATCGGCAGAGCCGGGCCGAACTGCTCTTCGACGACCAGCGCGTTATCGGCAGGCAGGTCAGCGATCAGCGTGGTCGGGTAGAAGTTTCCGGCGGCGTCACGATCGGGCTCCCCGCCGAGCACGACGCGGCCGCCATCGGCCTTCGCCGCCTCGACCAGACGATCGACGACATCCCACTGCATCCGGTTCTGCAGCGGACCGAGCACGTTGTTCTCGTCGGTGCCGATGCCCATCGGCATCGCCGATGCGACTCCACGCAGAGCCTCGACCACCTGGTCGTACACATCGTCGTGCACGTACAGGCGCTTGAGAGCCGCGCAGGTCTGGCCGGTGTTGATGAAGGCACCCCAGAACAGATCCTCGGCGATTGCAACCGGGTCGACGTCCGGGAGCACGATGCCCGCGTCGTTCCCGCCGAGCTCGAGGGTGAGGCGGGTGATGGTGTCTGCCGAACCCGCGATGATCTTCTGGCCGGTGCTGGTCGACCCGGTGAACATGATCTTGCCGAACGCCGGATCGGCGACCATCGCCGCTCCCAGCTCCCCGTCGCCGCAGATCGCCTGCAGGACGCCTTCCGGCAGCACTTCATTCATCACAGCGATGAGGCCCAGGCCGCTCAGCGGCGTGTGCTCGCTCGGCTTCGCCACGACGGCGTTGCCCATGCGCAGAGCCGGCGCGATCTGCCAGATGGCGATCATCATCGGCCAGTTCCACGGTGTGATCGCCGCGACAAGGCCGATCGGACGGTAGTGCAGCTCGGCATAGTCGGTGCCGTCATCGACGACGACCTCGACGGGCAGGTCGGTTGCGGCAGTCGCGCGCAGCCAGGCAGCGCACGCACCGACCTCGAAGCGTGCGTTCGGGCCGTTCAGCGGCTTGCCCTGTTCGCGCGAGAGCAGCAATGCAAGCGGCTCGGCGGCGGCCTCGATGGCATCGGCGACGCGCATGAGCATGTCGCGTCGTGCCTGGTCGCTCAACGCGGCCCAGCCGGGCTGCGCTTCTTGTGCGGCGGTGATGGCTTCGGTCAGCGCTGCTGCGTCGTGCACGGGTGCGGTGCCGATGCGCTCGCCGGTCGCCGGGTCGAGCACGTCCCGAGTCGGGCCGTCGCTTGGCATGATCGCTGCGAGCAGCTCGTCGTAGCTGTTCATCGATTTTCTCCTTGTGTGAGGGTCTGCGGAAAAGTTGAAAGACAAGCGGCGCGCGTCTGGCTGGGCGAGCAGCCGAACTCGGCGCGGTAGGCGCGGCTGAAATGCGCGGCGTCGGTGAATCCGCACTCGACGGCCACGCTCATCACCGACTGCCGGGTGTGCGTCGGGTCTGCGAGCCTCGCTCGGGCGCGTTCGAGGCGTCGCGTGCGCACCCGTGTCGCCACGCTCATGCCGTGTTCTCTGAACAGCCCATGCAGCAATCGTGACGAGACGAAATGTGCGGCAGCGATGCGGGCCGGATCGAGGTGCGGAGAGGAGAGGTGGTCGTCGATGTACTGCAGCGCGGCGGTGAACAACTCGCGGCGCGGGTCATCGGGGCCGGCAGTGATGGCCAGGCGCTCGGCCAGAACTGTCGCGACCAGGTCGACGGTGTTTCGGGCCAGGCGTGTGCCGGTGCTCCCGGTGACAGCCTCAGGATGCTGCGCGAGTGCGTAGAGGTACGGCAGCAGCAGCGTCGCCGCACCCCGTTCTTCATGCAGTCCGCTTGCCGTGAGTTCTGCGACGGACGTGGCGGGCAGATCCAGCATCCGCGAGGGGAACATCAGCACGAGCGAGCGGAAGTCGCCATCGAAGGCCAAAGAATAGGGGCGGGCGGTGTCGTACAGCGTCAGGGCGCCAGGCTGCAGCACGACCTCGCGGTTGCCCTGCACCAGCAAGCCGTTTCCGGCCAAGTGCAGGCCGACCTTGAAGTAGCCGCCGGGTCGAGCTGCGATAAGCGCGGGAGTGCGTTCGACCATGTGCTCTGCAGCCTCGACGACCGACACATGCAGGTCTGTCGAATCGGCATGACGGATGGCGCCGCGAAATCGCGTCTCACGCACAGAGGTCACACGCAACGGGACGAACGACTGGTTGACCGCAGCTCGGAACTGCGGGAAATCGAGCACCGGGGTTGCGCGGGGGGTCAGGACAGCCATGGCGTCACCGTGCCCGCAGCTCATTGATCAGACCGCGTGCGGTGGTGATGCCGGTTTCGATGGCGCCGTCGACGACAACGCCGTTCCACCCCGTTGCCCAGTCGGCTCCGGCGAAGCGAAGCCGAGTGTCTGTGCCGCGGAAGAGGCTCCAGCCCTCGAGGAACTGTCCGGAACGTGGTGTCGCCCAGGTCTGGCCGGACCAGCGGTCCGCCGCCCAGTCGTGGCCGGTGCACTCGAGCACTTCGAGGTCGGGCCGCCAGCGGTTCAGGAGCTCCTGCACTTGAGTCTTGTCATCGAGATCGATGGCGGTGTGATCGGGGCCGAAGCCGACCATGATCGTCGTGTCGTCCTCGAGGAAGTACTCGCTCCGAACCAGCGCGAGAGGGTTGCCCGTGGGGGCGTACGCGATCAGTGAGTGGTGTCCGCGGATCTTGATCCAGATCTTGAAGCCGGTGCAGTTGAAGCCCTTCTCCACCACCGACTGCGCAGGCGCCGGCAGCGCGGGGCTGAACTCGATCGAGCCGAGGGCACCCAGCGGAGCGGTGACGATCACGGCATCCGATTCGACGACGGTTCCGTCCGCAAGCGTGACTCGCGCGCCGTCGGAGTCGTGCTCGACGGCGCTGACTGGCGTAGAGAGCTGGACGGGCGCGCGGAGATCCGCAGCGATCCCCTCATAGATTCCGCGCATGCCGTTCTCGAGCTTGAACCGGAGCGTCTGCTCGTCGAGCAACGACAGTCGATGGTCGCTCAGTGAGGCCCAGTGCTTGGCCATCAGTGGAGAGGCCGTGCGGGTGTAGCCGTTGTACCCTGCCGACCAGTAGGCATCGGCGAGGTCGATTTCCTCTTGGCTGAACGAGCCATCGCGCAGAACGTCGAGTACACCGCCCTTGTCGGCCGCCCGGAACCGCTCGACGAGTGCGGAGTCATCACCGTCGAGGATGTGCAGCGGGTCGTGCGGGAACGGGAAGAAGTCGCGGGAGTCCTCGAAGATGCGCTCTTGCGGGCGAATGAGCTTCTCGTCGAGATCAGCCTCGCTGCCGTGGTGGACCTCGCCGCCGCTGAGCCAGTACGCATCGTCGGCGACGGGGCTCGAGTAGATGCGCTGACCGTACCGGGTGATCTCGGTCCAGATGAACGGCTGCATCCAGTGCACCCAGGTGGCCCCCATCTCGAGGGTGTGGCCGAGACGGTCCTCGGTCCACGCGCGGCCTCCGATGCGATCGCGCGCTTCGTAGATGGTCACGTCGATGCCGCTCGCTTCGAGCTCGCGCGCTGCGACGAGCCCGGAGAAGCCTGCTCCGACGATGGTCACTCGTGGTCTGGTCGAGTCATGCATGGACAGCCGCCTTTGGTCGTGTTCCAAGTGGCCACGAGCGTATGACTATCCAAATGGATAGTCAAGCGGGATGCGAGGCTTCGCGCACGAGACGACGGATGCGCGTGAGCACGCGATCGATGTCGTCGCCGCCGCCGAGCGTCAACTGCTTCAGGACGATTCCATCGAGGGCGAACCAGATCGCCTGCATGAGTTCTTCGTCCTCGACGCCCAAGCGCCGCAGCCGCTCGTACGTCGCGTCGCGGTACGTCTCGTAGTAGCGCTCGACGTGGGGTCGCAGCTCTGGCCGCCGGCGTGATTCGAGCAGCAGCTCGTACTGGAACGCCTGCACATCGGTGCTGCGCGAGGCTATGGACTCGAGACCGGAGGCGAAGTCGTCAGCGTCTTCGATGTCGTCGTGCATGCTCGATTCGCGCAGGCTGTCCTCGATAGCGAACTCCAGCGCAGCGGCGATCAGCTGATCGCGGGTACCGAAATGATGTCGGACCAGCCCGTGCGACACTCCGGCGCGACCCGCCACCGCGCGGTAGGTGAGGGCACGCAGCCCCTCATTGGCGACGATGGCGATGGTGGCCTGCAGCAGCGCTTCGCGGCCCGGTGAGCTGGTCATTCGAGTAGGTTACGCGGCGCTGCGCACCTGGCTCGCCGGCGACGCCGCTGACACGCGCTGGTGACGGGCTGTGCGCTGTTCGTCAAGCACTGTGCATGATCCGACAACTCTGGTTCGCGACTGGCGAGCATGATGGTCAGCACCCGGCATGCACTCTACGACCATTGGAGTTCCTATGAGCGCCACCACCGACCCATCCGTCGGCACCCGCAAGAAGCTCGGTGTCGCATCGATCACGGTGATGATCATCGCGGCATCGGCGCCGCTGACTGTCATCGCTGGCGGTGCGACCACCGCGTTCTCCGTCACCGGCTCCGACGCTGTCCCGATTGGATACGTCGTATTGGCGCTCGCGCTGGCGATCTTCGCCGTCGGCTACGCAGCGATGAGCAGGTTCGTCACGAACGCGGGAGCCTTCTACGCCTATGCCGCGCAGGGCCTGGGTCGGCCCTTCGGCGTCGGTGCTTCATTGATCGCTCTCGTCGCGTACAACTGCATGCAGGTCGGAATCTACGGCATGTTCGGTTTTCAAGTTTCGATGCTGCTGACCGAGAAGCTCGGCTGGGATGTGCCCTGGTGGGTGCCGGTTCTGGTCTGCATCGCCATCGTCGGCGTCATGGGGGTGAATCGAGTCGATCTCTCGGCGAAAGTGCTGGGTGTCATCGTGCTCCTCGAGTTCGCCGTCGTGCTCATCTTCGACATCACGGCGTTCGCGAACCCTGCCGAGGGGTTCACCGCGCAGCCGATCTCACCTGCAGCTCTGTTCACCCCCGGAATCGGTGCGGTCCTCGTGTTCGGGATCGCGGCCTTCATGGGATTCGAATCCGGGGCGATCTACGGCGAAGAGGCGAAGGATCCCAAGCGCACCGTCGCCCGCGCGACCTTCAGCGCTGTGCTCATCATCGGCGCTTTCTACGCGCTCTCATCGTGGGCTCTGGCTCTTGCGATCGGCACGGAGAAGATCACCGGTGGCGGCATCACCCCCGACGAAGCCGGCCCGCCGCTGTTCTTCGACTTCATCGCACAGCGCATCGGCGTGCTATTTGTCGACATCACCTCGCTGCTGTTCATCACCAGCCTGTTCGCCGCGCTGGTCGCGTTTCACAACGCCGTCGCGCGTTACATCTTCTCCCTCGCCCGTGAACAGGTGCTTCCGCGTCAGCTCTCGGCAGTGCGCAACGATCACGGAGCTCCATGGGCGGGATCTCTCACTCAGACCGTTCTGGCCGCGGTCGTCATCGCGCTGTTCGCCATCGCGGGGGCGGGGTCCGAGTTGGGTCCGCTGTTCCCCGTCGTCACCCTCTTCTCATGGCTGACCAACACCGGAGCGCTGGGGCTCGTGCTGCTGATGGTGGTCGTCGCCGTGGCTGTGATCGGCTTCTTCCGTCGTGATGCACGCGGGGTGGGAATCGGCTCCAGGCTCATCGCGCCGCTGGTTTCGGTCGTCGTGCTGCTGCTGGTGTTCGTACTGATCCTGGCGAACTTCAACGTGCTGCTGGATCAGGCTGAGCCCGATCTGACGACCTTCGTCCTGCCGGCTCTGGTCATCGTGCCCGGCTTCATCGGAGTGGCCTGGGGTGTATGGCTCCGCCGTGCGAAGCCTGCCGTATACGCCCGGATCGGACACGGGGCAGAGCATCCGATCGAGGCCCCCGTCACGACGCGCTGATCATCGACCGAGGCTCCGTCTACCGGGCGGGGCCTCGACTCAGCCGCCGAGGGCCTCGCGGATCGCCGCGGCCGAATGCAGGAGACGCTGGGCGATCTCGGCATCCGGCACGGGCGACGCCACACGGATGACCGCGAGAGCCGCTGGGCGCCGACCGCGCAAGGCGAGTGGCACGGCCACCGACTGCACGGTCGGGATCACTTCGTCGTGGCTGGTGGCGTAACCGCGCCGCCGCACTTCGGCCACCTCGTCGGCGAGGCGCGACGGAGCGTGCGTCGGCCATTGCTCCGTGGGCATCAGCGAGAGGATGGCCTTGCCGGGGGCTCCCACCGTGACCGGATGCCGTGCGCCTGGGCGCTGCGCGACATTCGCGATGGTGTGCCGCGGTTCGACACTGCTGAGCGTGATGCATTCGTCTGCGTCGAGAACCGCCAGGAATGTCGTCAGAGCAAGTTCATTCGCCACGGCAGTGAGTTCGGGGAGGGCTGCTGCCTGCAGGTCGTGGGCTACCCCGGCCGCGAGCGCCGCCATGCGCGGGCCGAGCGCGACCAGCCCATTCGCTTCGCGTACGGCGAGACGGTGGTCCTCGAGGGTGCGCAGCAGTCGGTAGGCGATCGACCGGTGCACCTCGAGGCGGGCGGCGATCTCGTCGATCGTCAGCGGTTCGTCGGCGAGGATCTCCAGAATGCGGATGCCGCGGCTGAGGGTCTGTGAGGCGGGTACCGACATGCGTGCTCCTCGATGCTCCTTGTGAGTATGGCTCAGGTCGTATACGATCTGTTCAATAGTAGAACACAGCGTTCGATTATAGAACAACTGTTTCGACTCCCGCTTGACGATGACGTCCCGGAAGGACCCGATGATGCAGTTCCACCACCACGGCTACGTGTCCCAGGACCCGCGGGTGCTTCCCGCAGAGGGAATCGGAAGCGACCGTTCTGTCGATCTGCCCGACGAGATCGACGTCCTGATCGTCGGGTCGGGCCCGGCCGGCATGCTGCTCGCCGCCCAGATGTCGCAGTATCCGGGGGTGAACACTCGCATCATCGAGAAGCGCGAGGGTCGGCTCGTGCTGGGCCAGGCCGACGGCATTCAGCCGCGCAGCGTCGAGACCTTCCAGGCGTTCGGATTCGCCCCGCGGATCATCGCCGAGGCGTACAACATCGGCTGGATGAACTTCTGGGGTCCCGATCCCGACAACGTCAACAACATCATCCGCACCGCGCGCACCGCCGACTACGCCTACGACATCTGCGAGTTCCCGCACCTGATCGTGAACCAGGCGCGCGTGCTCGACTACTTCGCGGAGGCCGCTCTGAACGGCCCAGGGCGCATCGTCCCGGACTACGGGGTGGAGTTCCTCGGGCTCACCGTGCATGACGAGGGCGAGTATCCGGTCGAGGTGCGGGTGCGCGACTCATCCGGTGAGCGCACGGTGCGCGCGAAGTACGTGGCCGGCTGCGACGGTGCGCGCAGCGGTGTGCGCGAGGCCATCGGCCGCAAGCACGTCGGCGGCAAGTCGGCGCATGCATGGGGCGTCATGGACGTGCTCGTCAACACCGACTTTCCGGACTGGCGAACCAAATGCGCGATCAACGCCGAGGCGGGGAACATTCTGCACATCCCTCGCGAGGGCGGGTATCTCAGCCGGATGTACATCGATCTCGGGGCGGTCGCCGATGACGACGACCACCGGGTTCGGCAGACGCCGATCGAGGAGATCATCCGCCGGGCGAACGAGATCATGCACCCGTATTCGATCGATGTGAAGAACGTGGCCTGGCACAGCGTCTACGAGGTCGGCCACCGGGTCACCGACGGCTTCGATGACGTGATCGACGGGTCGGGGCGCACGCCGCGCGTGTTCCTCACCGGTGATGCTTGTCACACGCACAGTGCGAAGGCCGGGCAGGGCATGAACGTGTCGATGCAGGATGGCTTCAACCTCGGCTGGAAGCTCGGCTCGGTGCTCACCGGTCGCAGTTCTGAGGCTCTGCTGGCGACTTACGGCGCGGAGCGCAAGCCGGTGGCGCAGCAGCTCATCGACTTCGACCGGGAGTGGTCGAGCCTGATGGCGCGCAAGCCGGAGGAGATCTCGGACCCGCAGGAACTCGCCACGTATTATCTGGCGACGGCTGAGTTCCCCTCGGGCTTCATGACGCAGTACACGTCGTCGATGATCACCGGCACGGACGCGCACCAGGCGCTGGCTGTCGGCTTCCCGCTGGGCAAAAGGTTCAAATCAGCTGAGGTTATTCGCATCTGCGACGGCAATGTTATCCACCTCGGACACCATGCCAAGGCAGATGGCCGCTGGCGCGTCTACGCCTTCGGTGATCGCGATGGGTCAGCACTCGACGCGTGGGCAGCGCGGGCCGCGGACGTGTTCGCGCGGTTCACGCCGGCGGATGCCGATGTCGACGCGGTCTTCGATGTGAAGGCGATCTACCAGCAGCCGTTCGAGGAGTGCGAAGTCACATCGGTGCCCGAGCTGTTCCAGCCGAAGACCGGGCCTTTCGGGTTGACCGATTGGGAGAAGGCGTACTCGGCGGGGCCCAGCAAATGGACCGAGACCGACATCTTCGAGGCGCGTGAGCTGTCGCGTGACGGCGTCGTCATCGTGGTCCGCCCGGATCAGTACGTGGCGGGGATCTTCCCGCTGGATGCCGTCGACGAGCTCGGGGACTTCCTCGCGAGCGCGCTGCTGCCGGCCTGATCGGCATGCCGCCGCCGGACTGGCCGTAGTGCGGCTGTCGGCACGGATCAGAACGGCGCGCGTGCCACGGTCTCGATGGGGCCTTCAATGTCTGCGGCGTGTGCTTCGGAACGCGCCGCGATGTCGGCGAAGGTGACGTGCGCGGCTGTACCCGGTGGCCGATCGACATGTCGACGCCCTGTTGGACTGGTCCATTCCAGCACTCCGCCACCGAGCTGCTTGACCTTCCACGGCGTGTGGTGCTTGGTCACGTGGTGCCGCCGACAGGTGCCGGCGAGATTCTCGACATCCGTCGCTCCGCCATGCGCATGGTCGACAGTGTGATCGTCGTCGCATTTGCGCGCGATGATCCCGCAACCCGGGAACCGGCACCGTCTATCGCGCGCTCGGAGATGTCGGCGCATCTCCTCACTGGGGCGGTAACGGTCTACAGACAGCACTGCACCGCTGACGGGGTCGGTCATCACGCGATCCCACCCCGGCGCGTTCCCTGCCAGAATCCGCGCTGTCTCGGGATCGACCGGACCGATGCCCTCCAACTGTGCCGGCGGTTCGCCTGCTCCGGCGCGAGTGAGCGTCGTTACCGGAATGGTGACTTCGACGAAGCCCTGAATCGATCCGAGCAGTCCTGCCAGCGTGTCGTGCCCCGATGGGACACCGGAAAGAAGCAGATCAGCGGCGAGATCAGCTCGAATCTCGTTCAGCACGCGCTCGTCGAGCGCTGATTCGGCGCCGGCCAGATCTGCGGCCGCGCTGCCAGTCATGCCGCTCTTCTGGGCGCGTGCCTTCTGTGCTCTGGCCGTCTGGTCGTTTTCGGTCTTGACCGCATGACTCATCTGAGTGATGCGCTCGAAGATCCCGTGGATGATCGCGGATGGCCCTGTGACGCACAGCTGGCTCTGCCCGTCTTCTAGATCGCGCACCCATGCGGCGCGTCTCATGCGGGCTTGGTCGCTGCGCTCTTGGAACGACACTTCGCGATAATGCTCCGACAGGCGCTTCGCGAACGGGCGCAGCCGGTTCGGGGAATCGGTGCCGGCCTTGTCGAGCACGGCTTCTTCGAAGGCTGCTCGGCGCGCGGCATCCGTGATCTCCGCACCCGCCTCGGTGATCACGCGCACATGCGCGGGCGAGATGCGCCCTCGCTGGAACGCGGCTGCCGTCGCCGGGAAGTTCTGCAGCAGCTGGAAGGAATCGCCCATCTGCCGCTCGAGCGTGCGGTCGGACACGCGAAGCGCCGAGCCGAGCTCCGTGGCGACCGCCCGGTGGGCCATCTCGCGGGAGCGGACGTCTTCGATCTGCGGGTCATCGTCGGCGATGCGGTGGGCGGTCGCCAGCAACGATGCCCGCAGCGACTGAAGCTGGTTCAACGTCTGATCGAGCGCGACCAGCGTGCTCACGACATCACTCAGCAGCTCTTGCCGGGGAGGTGCCGTGGGCATCGTTTCGGTCATGAATCCATCAAAACAGCACCCTCTGACATTCGAACAAAGATTCCATCGAAACGCTCGACCTCAGGTTGAACCCAGTTCCATGCCGCACGGCAAACCCGCGCAGCGCACCCGCACATGACATCTGTCATGCGCAACGCATGACACCGGCATCCGGCACCCACTGGCCTGGGCGGTCAGGCTGGAAGCATGCACATCGCAACAGCTTCCCGCACTCAGGCTCCGCCGTCGTCGCGAACGGATGCCGTCATCGACCTGCGCGGCGTCCGGCGCCACTTCGGCTCCGGTGAACACCGAGTCCAGGCGGTTGACCTCGTCGACCTCACCATCGGCCGCGGCGAGGTCGTCGCGCTGCTCGGGCCGAACGGCGCGGGCAAGACGACCACCCTCGACGTGCTCCTCGGCCTCACCGACCCGAGTGAAGGCACGGTGCAGGTGCTCGGCGATCGACCAATCCGCGCGGCGAAGAGCGGTGCCATCGCCGGCGTCCTGCAGACCGGCGGACTGCTCTCCGACCTCACCGTCGGCGAGACGGTGCGGCTGATCGCTTCGCTGCATGGCCCCGCCTGCCTCGCGCGCGTTCCCGACGTGCTGCAGCGCACCGACCTCGAGCATCTGGCGCGACGGCGCGTCTCGAAGTGCTCCGGCGGTGAGCAGCAGCGCGTGAAGTTCGCCCTCGCGCTCGTCGCCGATCCGGAGATCCTCGTGCTCGACGAGCCGACCGCCGGCATGGACGTCACCGCCCGGCGCCGGTTCTGGGACGTCATGCGGGCGGATGCCGACGCCGGCCGTACCATTCTGTTCGCCACTCACTATCTCGAGGAGGCAGAGCAGTTCGCGCGTCGCACGGTGGTCATGCATCACGGTCGCATCGTCGCCGATGCGCCGACCGCGCAGTTGCGGGCGAGTCTCGGTGCGCGCTCTGTCGCAGCCACGCTGCCCGCCGATGCGGACGCCCTGCTGAGCACACTGCGCGGCAACGCTCAGATCGCCGAAGTGCGGGTGGATGCCGGTCGGCTCAGCCTCCGCGCCGCCGATTCGGATGCTGTCGCCCGCATCCTGCTCGCCGCCGGCGCCCACGATCTGGAGATCGCCGCGCCCACCCTCGAAACCGCATTCACCGCCCTGACGGAAGACTGACCCATGATGATCTCGCAGACGATGCTTCGCATCGAAGGGGTGCGCCAGTTGCGCAACCCGTACACGCTCGCCTTCACCCTCGCCATGCCGGTGCTGATGTACCTGCTGTTCGGCGCTTCTGCGTCGTACGGCACGCTCTCTGCCGGTCACGGCAACGTGTCGTTCTACGTGATGATCTCGATGGCCGCCTATGGCACCGCGGTGGCGATGAGTTCGCTCACGTCGCTGGCGGCCGTCGAGTCGAAGCAGGGCTGGGGTCGACAGCTCGCGATGACCCCGCTGACGACCGCCGGCTACGCGATGACGAAGCTCATCACCGCTGTTTCCTTCGCCGCGCTCGCCCTGATCGTCGTCTTCGCCGCCGGGCTGATGACCGGTGCGACCGCTGAAAACGGGTGGCGGTGGGCTGCTGCCGCCGGCATCATTCTCGCCGCGGGGCTGGTCTACGGTCTGTACGGTCTCGGCGTCGGGCTCTTCTTCAACTCCGACTCCGCCGCCGCGCTGGCCTCGATCTCGATGACGTTCTTCGCGTTCTTCGGGAACGTGTTCATCCCGCTGGACGGTGTCATGCTCGACATCGCGCGCTTCACACCGCTGTACGGATTCGTCGCGCTGAGCCGCTGGCCCCTCACCGATGGCGTACTGACAACCGGACAGAGCGACGCGCTGTGGATGGTGCTGCTGAACCTCGTCGTCTGGATGCTGGTCTTCGCCACGCTGGTGTTCGTCGGAGTGAAGCGCTCGCGCTCACGTCAGTAGGTTGGAACCATGACCCGCAACGACGTGCCGAGCGCCCGAGCGGCTGAGACCCGGCCGACGGCCGCCCAGAAGAATCCCTGGGAGCGGTTCGGATGGCTGATGGCCGTGATCTGGCTGGTATTCCTCGTCTATCCGATCATCGCGCTGATCGGTTCCGAAGCGTCGATCATCTGGATCGTGATCGGCTGGGCCGCGCTGGTCGCCTTCGTGCTGCTTTACGTAGTCGGGTTTCTGCGCGGGATGCGCGGTGGCGGTGGACTCGGACGACCGCCCATCCGTGGCCAGTGGCTCTTCTTCTCAGGCCTGATCGCCTGCGCTCTGATCTCGGTGCCGGCCGAGGGCGGGTCGGCGCTGAGCTACCTGCCGTTCATCATGTCGTTCGCCTCCTATGGACTGACCAGGCTGGCGCACTGGATCACGACGGTCGGCGCGATCGTGCTCACCGGCCTGTGCGTTCTGCTGCTCCCCGGTGGCAGTGAGAACCTCAGCGTCCTCGCGATCGTCATCATGCTGGGCGTGGTCAATACGGTATCGACCTGGCTGATCATCCGTTCGGCAGAGGCGGAGCGACTGGGCCTTGAACTGGCGACGAGCGAGGGGCGAGAGACCGTCGCTCGTGACGTGCACGACCTGATCGGCCATTCCCTGACCGTCGTGCAGCTCAAGGCGCAGTTGGCCAGGCGGCTGATCGACTCCGATCCGCAGCGGGCGAAGGCAGAGCTGGCCGACATCGAATCGCTCACTGCCGAGGCGATCGCCGGGGTGCGGGTGACCGTGTCAGGCGCCCGAGCGACCACGCTGATCGAGCAGCTCGCGTCGTGTCGGGATGCGCTGCACGCGGGAGACGTCGCGCTGCGGGTCGACGGCGAGCCGTCTGCGCTGTCACCGGTGCAAGCGCTGACAGCAAGTTGGATCCTGCGCGAGGCCACGACCAACGTGCTGCGACATGCGGAGGCGAGCGCGGTCGAGGTGACGATCGCCCCCGGTCTGCTGGCGGTCGAAGACAACGGTCGCGGGCCGGGCGACGGGGACGGGAATGGCGTGCGAGGAATGCGCGAGCGCGCGGCTGCAGCCGGCGCGGCGCTGGAGTTCGGCGCAAGAGCCGGCGCCGGCACTCGGGTGGAGGTGAGGTGGTGAGCATCCGTCTGGTCATCGCCGACGATCAGGCGCTTGTGCGCGGGGCGCTCGCCGCGCTGCTGGAGCTGGAAGACGACCTCGAGATCGTCGGCACTGCGGCCGACGGCGCCCAGGCCGTGCGCGTGGTGCGCGAGACCTCACCGGATGTCTGCCTGATGGATATCCAGATGCCCGACGTCGACGGCATCGAAGCGACGCGGATGCTGCGCGAGGCCAGCAGCGCCACCCGCATCCTCATCGTGACGACTTTCGCTCGCCCCGGCTATCTGCGGGCGGCGCTGGATGCCGGCGCCAGCGGTTTCATCGTAAAGGACACTCCCGCGGAGAAACTAGCCGAGGCGGTGCGCCGCGTGCACTCCGGGCTGCGCGTGCTCGACCACGCCCTCGCTGAAGCGAGCCTGTTCGAGGGCGCGAACCCGCTGAGCGAGCGAGAACAGCAGGTGCTGCGGCTGGCGGCGGATGGTCGGTCGGCAGGCGCGATCGCCGCGGAGGTCTTCCTGTCAGCGGGCACCGTACGCAACCACCTGTCGTCAGCCATCGGCAAGACGGGCGCGGCAAATCGTGCTCAGGCGGTGCGCTTCGCGCAGGACAAGGGGTGGATCTGACCGCAGGGGCGGTGTGCAGCGCTCCGGTCAGGAGTTCACGCGGATGATCTCCTCCTGGTACGGCGCGATCACCGCGCCGGAGATGCGCAGATCGAGCACGAGGAAGCGTCGTGCAGCCGGGTCTTCCGCCGTCCACGTGCGCAGGCGGTCGAGATCGTCGAGGGTGCGCACGACGACGCCCTCGGCGCCGACAGCACTGGCGAAGCCTGCGAAGTCGACCTCGGGGATCAGCATCGGGCCTTCGGCAAGACCCTTCAGCCCGTACAGGTTCACCTCTGCGCCGTAGGCGGCGTCGTTCCACACGACCGCGCAGCCATGACCGCTCGCCGCGCGAACGGCGGATTCGAGGTCGGAGATCGCCATCAGCCCGCCGCCATCACCCGATGTCAGCACGACGGTGGCCTCGGGGCGTGCGCGTGTCGCGCCGACGACGCTCGGCCAGCCCTGGCCGATCGATTGGAAGGCGGTGCCGATCATCATCATGCGGTCAGGTGAAGCCACCGGCCAGTACATGTTCGCCCAGCCGATGAAGTGCCCGCCATCCGAGACGACGACGCGATCCTCGGGCAGCAGCTCGGCCAGGCGACGCGCCGCCGAGCGCGGGTCCAGACGCCCATCGGGTGCGAGTTCGTCGCCCTCGGCGTAGGCGCGAGCGGATGCCACATCCACGCTCTCGCGCCACCGGGCGTGCGCTTCGCACGGAGATGTGCGCTCCGCGCGGAAGGAATCGGCCGAATCATCCGCGGCCGGCGTACTTTCCCGCGCCGAGCGCGCGGAGGCAGGGGAGGTGGCGGATGCTGTCAGACGCTCGACCAGGGCGGATGCCACGACCCGGGCATCTCCGCGCACGAAGCCGCCGACATGCGCGTGCGTCGCCGCCGCGCCGATATCGACCTGGAACACTCGCGTACCGGGGGAGAACAGCTCGCCGAAGCGCATCGTGAACTGGTTGAGCGACGCTCCGAACACCACGGCGACGTCGGCTTCGCGGATCAGCTCCATCGCGCCTTCGGCGCCGAACCCGCCGGTCACGCCCAGGTCGTAGCGACCGTCCGGGAAAATACCGCGACCGAGTGCGGTCGAGGCAGTGACGGCTCCAGTGGCATCCGCCAGCTCTCCCAGCGCATCGGCAGCGCCTGCGAGCCAGGCACCGCGCCCCGCGAGCAGGAATGGCCGTTCGGCGGTGCGCAGTGCGTCAGCGATCTCGTCGAGCATGCCTTCGGCGAATTCTCCGCGAGGTGCGAGTGGTGCCGGGATCCGCGGAGCGGGCGCGGCAGCGACGGGGCCTGCTTCGAGAGCCGCGACGTCATAGGGGATCGCGAGCACCACGGGCACCCGATAGGTGAGTGCGTGCTCGATGGCGATGACAGTGGTGGCGGCAGCATCCGCCCGCCCGGTCGTGTACGTGCGCGCACCGACGGCGGATGCGAGGGCGACCTGGTCGACGTCCCACGGACGCGGCCCGGAGGTGGGCTCGTCGCCGACGACGAGCACCAGCGGAACATGCGCCTGCACGGCCTCGGCGAGCGAGGTGAGCGTGTTCGTGAAACCGGCGCCATACGTCGACGTGGCGGCGGCGATCCGGCCGGAGGCGCGGAAGTGCGCGTCGGCGGCGACGACCGCGCCCTGTTCGTGGCGGACGGCGGTGAACTCTGCAGACGTCTGCGTCTCGATCGCGTCGAGGAAGTAAGCGTTTCCGTTGCCCATGACCCCGAAGACATGGTCGATGTGCTGGGAGAGGGTGAGGGCGACATGAGCGGACACGGTGGGCATGGAGAGGCCTTTCGACAGAACGGAGAGATCCGTATGTGTCTCGCGCCTCACGCGTCATAGAGGAGAGCTTCGTGCCCCTTTTTCGGGCACCGACCATGCCGGGTCGGACTCTTCGATAGTAGCCGTTCGATCACCCATGTGCGGCTGCGGACGACAGCTCGACGGTGGTGCGGGTGCGGTCATCGAGGCGGATCGCGGTCACCGATTCCGCGGGCATCGGTGTCCACCCCGCGCCGGTGACGCCCGTGGAGCCGATGGCGATCGTGCCGTCGGCGGACTCGCGCCAGCGCAGCGCGAAGTAGTCCTCATTGTGCTCGCTCGGCAGCTCGCGCGACAGCGGCAGGAGCCGGCTCAGGTCGTGCTCGGTGAGGAAGCTGCTCGCGCTGGCATGCACGACGACGAGCTGGTCGCGACCGAGCAGGATCGCATTCAGGCTGGCGAAGGGGAAGGCCTCCCGCAGCCGGCGCACAGCGTGCACGGTCGCGTCGAGCAGGGAGCGTCCTCGCGCGATGTGCTCGCGGATCAGCGCGAAGTACATCTCGCTGTCGGTGTCACCTGACAGCGCCGTGAGACTTGCGGGGGAGAGCAGAGTCCGCAGCGCTTCGATCGGCTTCAGCGTGCCGTTGTGCTCGAAGGCGATGCCATCGATGTGAAATGGATGCGCGTTGCACTCGCGCACCGGAAGCCCCGCAGTCGCCCAGCGCAGGTGCACCATGGCCGCACGCGCCTTGGTCGCGACGGCGGCTTCGAATCGTGGATCGGCCACCGCCGTATGCTCGGACTTGATGGACACGGGTGCCATGCCGGGGTCTTCGACTGCCGCCCATCCCCAGCCGTCGCCGTGCAGACGGGCAAGCGAGAGCAGACTCTCCATGCCGGCGTGGCCGAGTTCCCGTCGCGCGGATGAGCGATCGGGAGCCACGAAGGCGAACAGGCGGCACATGGATGCAGAACCTCGAGTCGTTGGAGATCACATCGGGTCGTGGTCTCTTCTCTCGTTTGTACCTCATCTGCGCGGTCGGCGCTGTGCGTGTCGCGGCGGACCACCCCATGGGTGGGAGGATGAGCACGTGACGGAAACTGCGATCGAGCGCGAGACGCTCACCTGGGACGGATTCGGCGACGCGACGAGAGATCTGGCCCGCCGTGTCTTGGAAAGCGGCTTCGTGCCCGAGGTGGTCGTGGCCATCGCACGAGGCGGGCTGCTGCCTGCGGGTGCCATCGCCTACGGCCTCGGCGCGAAGAACTGCGGCGCGATCAACGTCGAGTTCTACACCGGCATCGGCACGGTGCTCGACGCACCCGAGGTGCTTCCGCCCGAGCTCGACATGGCCTATCTCGATGGGCGGCGCGTGCTGCTCGTCGATGATGTCGCCGATTCGGGTCGCACGCTCGCGCTCGCCGTGCAGCTGCTGCAGGACAAGGGCGCCGATGTGCGCTCGGTGACGATCTACACGAAGCCTTCGACGATCATCCAGCCCGACTACGCGTGGAAGGACACCGATCTGTGGATCGATTTCCCGTGGTCGTTCAAGGGCACCGTCGTCGAAGAGGACCAGGGACTCGCACCTTCGGCGTGATGGTGCGCCGTTGAGCGCTGAGCGCCGAGCGCCGAGCGCCGGGCTCAGCGGCCGGTGAAGTCGGGCGTGCGCTTCTGCTGGAAGGCGGCGAAGCCCTCACGGTAGTCGTCGGTATCGCAGAGGGCGGCCTGGGCTGCGTTTTCGATGTCGACCGATTCCCAGAGCGCGAGACGTTCATCGCGGATGCGGGCCACGAGCGACTTGCTCGCCAGGAACGCCTGGGTCGCACCGCGGGCAGCCGTGCGGGCAGCATCCTCCGCGGCCTGAGCGACCTCGTCATCCGGGAAGACGCGGGAGAAGAGGCCGGATGTTACAGCCTCCGCGCCGGACATCAGCCGACCCGAGTAGATCAGATCGAGAGTGCGGTGCGCGCCGAGTCGATCGAGGAACAGCGCGTGTCCGCCGGAGTCGAGAGTCGCGCCGAGCGCGGCGAACGGCGAGCCGATCTTCGCCGACTCGGCAACGTAGACGACATCGGTGGCGATGAGCAGTCCGAGCCCGACTCCGAGGCAGGCGCCGTGCGCGACGGCGAACGTGGGTGCAGGAAACGCGGACATGCGCTTCAACAGCGGGGTGACGAGCCCGCCGAGATACCCGAGCACGTCGTCATCGCGCGGATCCACGCCCGAGATATCGCGACCAGCGCAGAACGCGCGCCCCTCGCCCCGCAGGATCAGCGCGCGAACACCCGCCTGCTCGGCCTGCGTGTAGGCGCTGTCGAGGTCATGCAGCGCCTGCTCGTCGAGCGAGTTCAGTTTTGCGGGCGCGTTGAGCGTGATTCGTGCGACGTCGTCGGCGATGGTGAGGTCGATCATGCTGCTCCTTCGAGTCGGTCACACGTCGTAGTCGACGACGATGCGGTCGCTGGTCGGGTGCGATTGGCAGGTCAGCACGTATCCGCGCTCGATCTCGTCGGGTTCGAGCGCGTAGTTCTCGGTCATCGTCACGCTGCCCTCCAACACCCGCGCGCGGCAAGTGCCGCAGACACCTCCCGAGCACGCGAACGGCGTATCGGGCCGCACCCGCAGGGCCGCATTCAGCACCGACTCGTGCGCGTCCACTGGACTCTCGACGGTCGATGAGACCCCATCGAGGTTGATCTCGATGCGCACGGTCTTCTCGCCCTGCCGCACCTCCACTTTGCGCGGCCCGCGCTCTGTCGGCTCGTCGCCGGTGGTGAACAGTTCGAATCGCACGTGCTCCTGCGCCACGCCCACCTCGGTGAGCACCTCACGACAGAGATCGACGAGCGCGAACGGGCCGCACAGGAACCACTCGTCGACTGTGGCCGGCAGAATGAGTGATTCGAGAATCGTCCGAAGCCGCGCCTCGTCCAGGCGCCCTGATAGCAACGGCGCGGTGCGCTGCTCGCGGGAGAGCACATGATGCAGAACGAGTCGTGTCGGGTATCGGTCCTTCAGATCGGCCAGGTCCTCGAGGAACATCACATCGCTGGTCGACTTGTTCGTGTAGAGCAGCGTGAAGCGCGTCGTGTCCGAAGCGGTCAGCAGATCGCGTGCCAGAGACATCATCGGTGTGATGCCCGACCCCGCGGCGATTGCCGCCACGTGGGCGCCGTCGAGTTCGGCGAGCCCTGAGGTGAACGTGCCCTGCGGGCTCATCACGTCGATCTCGAAGCCCGGGGTGAGCTCGGTCTGCGCCCAGGTGGAGAACAGGCCGCCCTCATCGCGCTTGACGGCCACGCTCAGGCTTGCGCGCCCTTCGCCGACCGGCGTCGGCGGCCGGCACAGCGAATACGAGCGACGCACCTCTTCACCGTTCAGGTGCACGCGCAGCGCGACGTACTGGCCCGGTCGGTAGTCGTAGTCGCCTGCGAGCGCGGCCGGAACGGTGAAGCTGACTTCGACGGCGTCGCGCGTGAGGGGACGCACATTCGACACGGTCAGCGTGTGGAAGCGGGCGCGGTTGCGAATGGCACCGACATCGCATGCTTTCCTGCTGGCGGCTGGGGTGGTGGGGATGCGGAACAGGCCCATCAGATCACCTTGAAATGGTCGAAGGGCTCGAGGCACGCACGGCACTCGTAGAGCGCCTTGCACGCGGTCGAGCCGAAGCGCGAGACCTCATGCGTGTTCAGCGAACCGCACTGCGGGCAGCGGATGCTCAGCGTCAGCGGGATCGGACCCTTCGGCAGACCGGATGCGCCGTGAGCCGCGAGGCCGCTCGGGGGCGCGATGCCGTAGTCGACGAGCTTGCGCTTGCCGTCTTCGCTCATCCAGTCGGTGGTCCAGGCAGGCGAGAGCACCAGGCGCACCTCGACGTCGCCGAATCCGTCGGCGGTGAGGGCCAGCACGACGTCATCGCGGATGGCATCCATCGCCGGGCACCCGCTGTAGGTCGGGGTGATGTCGACAGTGACGCGCTCGCCGCTGTCGTCGAAGCGCACCGCGCGCAGCACGCCGAGGTCCTCGATGGTCAATACCGGGATCTCGGGGTCGGCGACGCGCGCCACCACCTGCCATGCGCGGCTTTCGCGCTCGGTCAGGGCCTCCGCTGCGGTCACCATGTCGCCCCCGGATGCCGTCGCGCCAGCACCTGCATCTCGGCAAGGATGTGACCGAGCGGCGTCGCGTGCGAGCCTCGGCGTCCGCCGGCGGACGACGCCTTCGACTGGCGGAGCTCTTCGAGCAGATCACTGAGGTCGGCTTCGTTGAACACCGTGTCGACGACGGCGTCGAAACCGGCTCGAAGCAGCGAGGGGCGGGCGGCAGCATCCCCGAGTCGGTCGATCAGCGGCTCATCGCGGAACAGCTCATCGGCGTAGGGCCACAAATCTCGGAACGCGCGCGTGATCCGCTCGCGCGACTCATCGGTGCCGTCGCCCAGCCGCAGCACCCACTGCACGGCGTGATCGCGGTGGTAGTCAACTTCCTTGTGGGACTTGACGGCGATGGCCGCCAGCGTCGGATCGGTCGAAGAGCTCAGTGCGCGGTAGAGCTCGAACATATATGTCGAGGCGATGAACTGCCGGGCGATGGTCTGCGCGAAGTCTCCGTTGGGCTGCTCGACCAGCCACGAACTGCGGAACTCGCTCTCATCGCGGAAGTAGGCGAGGTCGTCTTCGCTGCGGTCATCCCAGGAGCCGGCGTATCTGAGCAGCGAGCGGGCGTGACCGAGCAGATCGAGGGCGATGTTGGCGAGTGCGACATCTTCTTCCAGCTCGGGCGCACGTGAGATCCACGCCCCCAGCTGCTGCGAGAGGATGAGCGCGTCATCGGCCAGCCACAGCGCGTACTCGGCGATGTCGGCAGAACCCGCTCGGGACTCGCCGCCGGAGAGTTCGGATGCCAGTTGCAGCTCATCGACGGAGACGTTGACGTCGGAAGAAGTCACAGGTGCGGCACCCCCTCAGAAGCCGTGTAGTACACGGCATGCCGGTAGTTCTTGCCAGCCGGGCTCTCGAAGAACGCGTCCTTGTCGTCGGGATCGCTGGTGGTGATGACATCGGCCGGAACGACCCAGATCGAGACACCCTCGCTGCGGCGCGTGTACAGATCGCGCGCGTTGCGCACGGCCATGCTCGCGTCGGGTGCATGCAACGATCCCACGTGCACGTGATTCAGTCCGCGGTTCGCGCGCACGAAGACTTCCCACAGCGGCCAGGTCTCCTGGCTGTTCGGGGTTTCCAAGCCGGCTGCAGCGCCTCCAGCATCCACCATCACGCCGCCTGCCTCTCCGCACGCAGGGCCTGCTTGCGCGTATACTCGGCCGCCGCTTCCCGCACCCACGCGCCCTCTTCATGCGCCGTGCGGCGGCGCTCCAGCCGCTCGGCATTGCAGGGCCCGTTGCCGCGCAGCACCTCGAAGAACTCGTCCCAGTCGATCTCGCCCATCGCGTACTCGCCGGTCTCCTCGTCGAAGCGCAGTTCGGGATCGGGGAGGGTGACACCCAGGATCTCGGCCTGCGGCACCAGCATCCCGACGAAGCGCTGGCGCAGCTCATCGTTCGTGAAGCGCTTGATCTTCCACTTCATCGACTGCGCCGAGTTCGGCGATTGGTCATCCGGGGGGCCGAACATGGCCAGACTCGGCCAGTACCACCGATTCACGGCATCCTGCGCCATCGCGCGCTGCTCTTCATTGCCCTGCATGAGCGTCAGCAGGATCTCGAAGCCCTGGCGCTGGTGGAATGACTCCTCTTTGCAGACGCGCACCATCGCGCGGCCGTACGGACCGTAGGATGCGCGGCACAGCGGCACTTGGTTCACGATTGCCGCGCCGTCGACCAGCCAGCCGATTGCGCCCATGTCGGCCCAGGTCGGGGTGGGGTAGTTGAAGATCGACGAGTACTTCGCTTTGCCGTCGATGAGCTGCTGCGTCATCGTGTCGCGGGTGATGCCGAGGGTCTGCGCGGCCGAGTAGAGGTAGAGGCCGTGACCGGCTTCGTCTTGCACCTTGGCCATCAGGATCGCCTTGCGCTTGAGGCTTGGTGCGCGGGTGATCCAGTTGCCCTCCGGCTGCATGCCGATGATCTCGGAGTGCGCGTGCTGCGAAATCTGGCGAATCAGCGTCTTGCGGTACGCCTCCGGCATCCAATCCCGCGGTTCGATGCGCTTCTCGTGCGCCACGAGCTCGTCGAAGACGCGCTCTGCGTCGGAGATCTCGTCGTCGGCGAGGTCTGCGGTCGTTGTCATCATCGACTCCTCGGATTGATCCTGTTTACTGACCGATCGTTAGGTTATTCTCGCATGATGTGCGACGGTGTGCAACGCGGTTTTCACCGTTGTGGCTCTCGCTTGAGCAAACCCGCCGGACTGCGGATGGCGGTGATAAAATCGTTTTATGAGCTTGATCGTGGAGTACCAGCGCGCAGTCCGTGATGCCGAGGTTGCCCGTCTGCGTCGCGTACTCGTCTTGCGCGCGATGCTTGCTGAGGGAGAGTCGCAGCGTGCGCTTGCCGCCAAGATGGGTGTGACGCAACCTGCGATCAGTTATCAGGTCGCGCGCGAGCGCACTAGCGGGTCGCGGCCGAGTGAGCTCATCGCTGCCGGAGGCCCAGCGCTCCGCAAAGTGGCGGAAAGATACGGATTCTCCAGACTCGCAGTGTTCGGCTCCGCCGCTCGCGGTGATGATCGAGCAGACTCAGACGTCGACCTCATCGTGCAGCCTCCAGCGAGTGCGACGTTGTCTGACTTGGTGTGCCTGGAGGAGACGCTCGAGATCATCTTGGGCCGAGATGTCGACCTCGTCAGCTACCGAGGGCTCGACCCGCATCTGGATCAGGACATCTTGCGCGACGCGGTGCTGCTCTGATGGAGATCAGGGTTGCGAAGGAATTGCTGCATGTTCAGCGATGGCTCGCCGTAGCCGCCAGCATCGTCGCGAAGGGTGCGGATGACTACCATGCCGACGAGGTCGCACAAGAAGCGGGGGACTCGCTGATGATCAAACTCGGTGAGGCATCGAAGACGCTCGCCGCGCGCGGTGTGCAGGCACCGCCGGGGGTGACCTGGAGCGACGCCGCGAAGAATCGGGAAAAGCTTGCGCACCACTACTCGGTAGTCGACCGCGACGTCACGTGGCAGACCCTGTCTGTCGCGTTGCCACAGTGGCAGGAGGCGCTTGCGCCACTGTTTGCGGAGGCTCGTGCGGAATTCGGGATCAATACGTAGAAGCGCACTGCTCGAGAAGCCCGGGGTGGAGTCGACTCCGACTGCCAGTTGTCGCTGACGCCAGACCGCAAGCCGCCTCGGTGTCGGCGGCCTGCGGCAGAGTGGGGGCATGGATCTCGTTGACACTCGTACGGCCGCGCTGGGTGCGCTGCGTGAACTCGTCGGTCGATCGGATGCTGAATTCCATGACGGCCAGTACGAGGCCATCGAGGCGCTGGTCGAGGGGCGGCGCCGTGCGCTGGTCGTGCAGCGCACAGGCTGGGGCAAATCGGCGGTGTACTTCGTGGCGACTCTGCTCCTGCGCAGACAAGGGGCCGGGCCGACGGTGCTGGTCTCGCCGCTGCTGGCGCTGATGCGCGACCAGATCGCGGCGGCAGAGCGCGCGGGGGTGCGCGCGGTGGCGATCAACTCCACGAACGCGCACGAGTGGACGGATGTGCTCGCGCAACTCGACCGCGACGAGGTCGACGTGCTGCTGGTCTCGCCGGAGCGGCTGAACAACCCGTCGTTCCGCGAGCAGCAGCTGCCGACTCTCGTGGCACGGATGGGCATGCTCGTCGTCGATGAGGCGCACTGCATCAGCGACTGGGGGCATGACTTCCGTCCCGACTACCGCCGGCTGCGCGATCTCATCTCGCAGATGCCCGCCGGGGTGCCGGTGCTGGCGACGACCGCCACCGCGAACAGCCGCGTCGTCGCTGACGTCGCCGAGCAGCTGGGTGCAGTGACGGATGCCGATTCGGCAGCCTCTGGAGTTCTGACGATCCGCGGACCGCTCGCGCGAACCTCGCTGCGGCTCGGCGTGCTGCGGTTGCCGGGGTCGGCGCAGCGACTGGCGTGGCTGCTCAGCCATCTGAACGACCTGCCCGGTTCGGGCATCATCTACACGCTCACCGTTGCTGCGGCTGTCGACACCGCGAGGCTGCTGCGCGAGCACGGCCATGAGGTGCACGCGTACACGGGGCAGACCGATACTGACGAACGGGCCGACCTCGAGGGCAGGCTCAAGCGCAATGAGGTGAAGGCGCTGGTCGCCACGAGCGCTCTGGGCATGGGGTTCGACAAGCCCGACCTCGGGTTCGTGCTGCACCTGGGTGCGCCCTCATCGCCGGTGGCGTACTACCAGCAGGTCGGGCGGGCCGGGCGTGCGAGCGAGAGTGCCGATGTGCTGCTGCTGCCCGGCACGGAGGACCGCGACATCTGGCACTACTTCGCGACAGCATCCATGCCCGATCGGGAGCGCGCCGAGCGCGTCATCAGCGCCCTCGGTGAGACGCCCATCTCGACACCCGCTCTGGAGTCGATGGTCGACATTCGCCGCACTCCGTTGGAACTGCTGCTGAAGGTGCTCGACGTCGACGGCGCGGTGCGCCGCGTGCAGGGCGGCTGGGTCGCGACCGGGCAGCCGTGGGTATACGACGCCGAGCGCTACGAGCGCATCGCCGCCGAACGCCGTGCCGAGCAGCAGCACATGATCGATTATGAGCAGACCGACGGATGCCGGATGGAGTTCCTGCAGCGTTCGCTCGACGACGACACCGCGGCGCCGTGCGGTCGGTGCGACAACTGCGCCGGCGTCTGGTTTCCGAGTGGGATCGGTTCGAGCGCGGCGGATGCTGCCGGGCAGTCGCTCGACCGGGTGGGCGTGCCCATCGAGGCGCGTCGCCAGTGGCCGAGCGGTGCGGATCGCGTGGGAGTGCCGGTCAAGGGGCGCATTCCTGCCGATGAGCAGGCAGGGGAGGGGCGGGCGCTGGCGCGCCTGACCGACCTGGGCTGGGGCACGACTCTGCGAGAGCTGTTCGCGGCCGGTGCTCCGGATGCGCCAGTGTCACCGCAGGTGCTCGGTGCCTGCGTGCGTGTGCTCGCGGGGTGGGGCTGGGAGCGGCGACCGGTCGCGGTGATCGGGATGCCCTCGCGCTCGCATCCGCTGCTCGTCGACTCGCTCGCGCGGGGGATCGCCGAGATCGGACGCCTGCCGTATATCGGGTCGCTCGATTTCGCGAATGGCGGACCGTCGGGTCAGCCTGGGGGCAACAGCGTCTTCCGTCTTGCTGGTCTTTGGGAGCGCTTCACCGCCGACGGACTTGAGGTGCCGGACGGGCCGGTGCTGTTGGTCGACGACCAGGCAGACAGTCGGTGGACGCTCACCATGGCGGCCCGCGAGCTGCGGCAAGCGGGCGCGAGTGAGGTGCTGCCGTTCGTGCTCGCGCTGCGCGGGTGACGCGGAGCCGGCGGAGCTTCGTTACCCGTCGAAGACATCACGGCTGGCAAATGCCGCATCGTCCGGCAGCAGATTCACGAGAGCTGCCGGACAGTCGGAGAATAGCGTGCGGTTGATCATCGGCCTCGGGGAGCGAAGGCCCGCTGTTATCCCGTAGCAGGTGTAGACCTGGCTCGGACCGACGTAATGGTGGCCGGCGTCTGTGGGGACGTCGGGGCGTGGTCCCGAAGAGATGAATACCGAGAACTCGGCGTCTGATGCAGTAGTGGTCAGGTCGTAGAACACGAGCCCGCCAGCGGTGAGATCCGGTAGCGTCCCGGTCGATCCGTCCCAACGGTCGCCACCGAGCTCAGAGACGTACGTCGATGGATCTTGCGTAGATGACTCGAAGAAGTTCATCGGGTCCTCAAAGCTCACGATCTGCCTCCACAGCACCCCGTCGATGCCGCTGTCATAGCCGTGATATTCGACCGGACCACAACCAGACAGCGTCAGCGCGCCCAGAATGAGGGCGGCAATGACTTCCCGATGCTTCACCCGACGCTTTGTCACCCGTACATCTTCACATCTAGCGTTGATCTGGACGGTCGTCGTGATCTTCGTTCCATTGGTGGGGTCGTTATCGTGGCTCCTTATCGGACGTCGTTCCGCGAACAAAGAGCGCGATGCGGCTCGAGTGCCGCATGACGCGCTGATCTAGCCGTTGCGACGGCAGGCTATCCGGCGGAGCGGTTCGTAGCGACCGAACGCCCGCGAAACTCCGCGACGATATCGCCGCTCTCATCGACCACGGTCACGTCGTACAGCCCGCTTCTCCCGCTGACGACCCGCCGCACGGCTGTGGCTGTGAGCACCTGTCCCACTCCCGTCGACTTCAGAAACGTGATGTCAGCGCCGGATGCCACGGTGATGCGCTCATCCTCGTTGCAGGCGATCGCGAAAGCGGTGTCGGCGAGCGCGAACACGAGCCCGCCGTGCGTGATCGCGAAGCCGTTGAGCATGTCAGCGCGCACGGTCATCGACACGACGGCGCGCCCTGGCTCATCGACCTCGACATTCATGCCGAGCATCGCCGACGCCGCATCGCGGCGCATCATCTCTCTCATGCCGTCACGACCTCGGCGGCCTACTCCTTCGACACCAGGGTGAGCACGTCGTACGTCGCCACGATCTCATCGTTCTGGTTGTGAATCACGGCATCCCACCGCACTTCGCCGTATTCATCGGTCTCGCGCGGCGTGATCTGCTTCGCAGTGAGATCGACGCGGATGCTGTCGCCGGGCGACACGGGCGTGATGAACCGCAGGTTCTCGAGCCCGTAGTTCGCGAGCACGGGGCCAGGCTCCGGATCGACGAACAGCCCCGCCGCCCACGACACGAGCAGGTAGCCGTGCGCGACTCGTCCGGGGAAGAACGGGTTCGCTGCGGCAGCATCCTCATCCATATGCGCGTAAAAAGTGTCGCCGGTGAATTGCGCAAACGTCTCGATGTCGTCCAGCGTCACTTCGCGGGTCGCCGAAGCCAGCTGGTCGCCGATTCGCAGCTCGGACAGCGACTTGCGGAACGGATGCTGATCATCGGAGTTCGTCGACGCGCCGGCGTGCCAGATTCCGGTCAACGCTGTCAGCATCTCGGGCGAGCCCTGCAGTGCGGTGCGCTGCATGTGATGCAGCACGGCGCGGATGCCGCCGAGCTCTTCCCCACCGCCGGCGCGACCTGGACCGCCGTGCACGAGGCCGGGCATCGGCGAGCCGTGACCGGTCGACGAGCGGGCATCGTCACGATCGAGCAGCAGCATCCGACCGTTGAACGGGGCGATGCGACTGGCGAGCGCGACCGCTTCGGCGGGGTCGTGCGTCGCGATGCTGGTGACGAGTGATCCGCCGCCGCGCGCGACGATATCGGCTGCCTCGGCGATCGTGTCGTAGGTGATCAGCGACGAGACCGGGCCAAAGGCCTCCACTGTGTGCACGGCCTCGGCCTGCGCGTCATCGAAACGCAGGAGGACGGGCGAGACGAAGGCCCCGTCAGATGCAACGCTGGTGGTGCCGTCGGCGAGACGTACCTCCGGTGCATCGGTCGACCCGATCACCATCTGCCCACCGCCGTCGACGAGCGCCTGCACCTGACGGCGCACCTCGTCGCGCTGAGCGATGGAGGCGAGCGGACCCATGGTGACGCCCTCGGCGCGCGGGTCGCCGATCACGGTCTTGCTTTCGAGGCGGGCACGGACCGCGTCGATGACGGCGTCGGCGGATGCTGTCGGCACCACCGCACGACGGATCGCCGTGCACTTCTGCCCGGCCTTCGTCGTCATCTCGGTGACGAGCTGACGCACGTAGGCGTCGAATTCGGGGGTGCCGGCGACAGCATCCGAGCCGAGGACGGAGGCATTGATCGAGTCGGTCTCAGCGGTGAAGCGCACGCCGCCGGTCTGCACCGCAGGGTGGCTGCGCAGACTCTCGGCCGTCGAGGCACTCCCGGTGAATCCGACGATGTCTCCGAGTCGCAGGTGGTCGAACAGCGTCGGGACGCTGCCGCTGACCAGCTGCAGGGAGCCTTCGGGGAGCAGCCCGGATTCCACGAGTATCCGCACCATCACCTCGGCGAGGTAGCCGGTCGGCGTCGCCGGCTTCACCAGCGTGGGCATGCCGGCGAGGAAGGCCGGCGCGAGCTTCTCGAGCGAGCCCCACACCGGGAAGTTGAAGGCGTTGATCTGCACCGCGACGCCCGGCAGGGTCGTGAACACGTGGCGGCCGAGGAAAGAGCCGTCCTTCGACAGCGGTTCCACTGGTCCGTCGACGTAGACATGACTGTTGGGCAGCTCACGGCGGCCCTTGCCCGAGTAGGCGAAGAGCACGCCGATGCCGCCGTCGATGTCGACCCAAGAATCGGTCTTCGTCGCGCCAGCGGCCGCGGAGACCGCGTAGAGCTCGTCCTTGCGCTCGGTGAGCGCGAGAGCGAACTGCTTCAGCAACAGTGCACGCTGGTGGAACGTCAGAGCACCCAGACTCGCCTGGCCGACGGTGCGCGCGTAGTCGAGGGCGGCTTCCAGGTCGAGGCCTTCGGTGCTGACAGATGCGACGACCTCGCCGGTCGACGCATCGCGCACCTCGGTGCCGCTCACTCCCGCTTCAGGGGTCCACCAGTCGCCGTTGACGTAGCTGGGCAGAATCTCAGTCATCGTTCCTCCTCATTCCACACGTAAAATCCTTCGCCGCTCTTGCGCCCGAGCAGGCCATCAGCGACCATCCGTCGCAGCAGCGCCGGCGGCTCGAAGCGCTCGCCGAGTTCAGCGGCGAGTTCTTCGGCGATGCCGAGCCGCACATCGAGCCCGACGATATCGGTCGTGCGCAGCGGGCCCATCGGATGCCGATATCCGAGTGTCATCGCCATGTCGATGTCGGCTGCCGTGGCGACGCCGTCTTCCAGCATCCGAATCGCCTCGAGCCCGAGCATCACACCGAGCCGCGACGACGCGAACCCGGGGGAGTCGCTGACGACGATCGGCGTCTTGCCGAGGGCGTCGACCCAGCCCCGCGCCGCGTCGACGACACTCGGGTCTGTGGCCGTGCCCTGCACGATCTCGACCAGAGCCGATGACGGCACCGGGTTGAAAAAGTGCAGGCCGATGAAGCGGCCGGGTGCGCGGCGGTGCGTGGCGAGCGCATCGATCGAGATCGATGAGGTGTTGGTCGCCAGCACGGCGCCATCGTCGACGGCGGACTCGACCCGGGCAAGCGCTTCTTCCTTCAGAGCGCGATCTTCGGGCACCGCCTCGATCACCAACTCGATACCGGCGAACGCCGCCGGATCGGTGTCGAGACGCAGGCGCGAGGCGAGTTCATCGGCAGAAACGTCGGGGTCGCGTTCGGCCGACCGGCGGATGCTGTCGCCGATGCGCCGTGCTGCAGCATCCGCACTGTCCGCATCGCGTTCGACAACGGTCACGTGCGACCCGGACAGCAGGAATGCGTGTGCGATGCCCGCCCCCATCCGGCCGCCGCCGAGGACACCGACTGTGGCCGGTGCGCCGCTGGCTGTGCTCGTCGGGGCGCTCATCGGCGGGACTTCCTCTCGAGGAACTCGGTCATGCGTCTCATCTTCTCGTCGCTCTCGAACAGCTCGGCCTGCAGCTCGCGCTCGATCTCGGGATGCTCGTGCCGGGGCGCGCGCAGTGCGCGTTTGGTGTGCTGGGTGGCGAGTGGATCATTCGCCGCGATGCGGTCGGCGATGGCGTGCGCAGCGGTCAGCAGATCCTGCACCGGAACGATGTTCGAGACGATGCCAGCAGCGAGAGCCTGATCAGCGTCGAGTACGCGTCCGGTGAGCAGCAGTTCGCTGGCCAGCGCATGCCCGACGATCTCGGGCAGCCGCCAGGTGGCGCCGGCTGCGGCCATGATGCCCAGACCCGTCTCGGGGTTGCCGATCTTCAGGCTCGGGGTGGCGATGCGGATGTCGGCGGCGAATGCGAGCTCGGCACCGCCGCCGAGCGCGTAGCCGCTGACGGCGGCGATCACCGGCATCGGCAGCTCGTTGATGCGGATGAAGGCCATCGCGTTGATGGCCTTGCGGGCGTCTTCGGCACGGCGCTCACGCAGCTGTGCAATGTCGGCGCCGGCGGCGAAGACGCTCTCGCTGCCGGTGAGGATCAGGATGCGGGGATCGGCTTCGAGGTCGGCGCATAGCGCATGCAAGGCGTCGATCATCTCCTGATCAATCGCGTTGCGCTTGTCAGGGCGGTTGAGCGTGGCGACGACCCGATCGGCTTGGTGTTCGACCAGCAGGGGAGCTGTCATCGGCGCACCGCCTTTGGAGGGTGGCGCATCGCGCTGTTCCGGTCGCAAATCCGCCCGCTGGGTGCTCGCTTCAACGGGAGAATTTGCGACCGGAAGGGCGTGGCTGCGGGTGAGACGGCGATCACACCGCGGGTAGAGGCGCTCATGACACGCGCTCCAGAATCATCGCCGTTCCCTGGCCGATGCCCACGCACATGGTGGCGAGACCACGCTCGGCATTCTCCCGCTCCATGCGTCCCATGAGTGTGACGACGATGCGGCATCCGCTCGAGCCGAGGGGATGGCCGAGGGCGATCGCCCCACCGTCACGGTTGACGATCTCGGGGTCGAGGCCGAGCCGGCGCATCGACGCCAGCGACTGCGTCGCGAATGCCTCGTTGAGCTCCACTGCACCGAGTGCGGAGATGTCCAGCCCCGCGCGTTGCAGCGCACGCTCGGTCGCCGGCACCGGTCCGAGCCCCATGATCTCTGGGGCGAGGGCGGCCGATGCCGAGGTGACGATGCGCGCCCGGGGCACGAGCCCGTACTTGCGCACGGCTTCGCCACTGGCGACGACCACGGCGGATGCGCCATCGTTCAGCGTGCTGGAGTTGCCGGCAGTCACGACAGTGCCACCCGCGACGACTGGGCGCAGCGCGGCGAGGGCTTCCATCGAGGTGTCGCGGCGAGGGCCTTCGTCGACGGTGAAGTCGCCCGCGCGGGTGGGCACGGCCACGATCTCGTCGGCGAAGTGACCGGCATCCACCGCGGCGGCGGCACGCTGCTGGCTGGCGAAGGCGAACGCATCGGCATCCTCACGGCTGATGCCGTCTTGCCGGGCGACCTCTTCGGCCGTCTCGGGCATCGAGAAGGTGGCCTTGTCTCGGGCCAGCAGCTTCGGGTTCGCGAACCGCCACCCGATCGACGTGTCGAAAGCGGCGCCGGGTTTCGCCCACGCGCGCTCGGGCTTCGCCTGCACCCAGGGGGCTCGGGTCATCGACTCCACACCGCCGGCGACCATCAGGTCGGCATCCCCGGCGCGGATCGCCTGCGCGGCCATCGCGATCGCCGACATTCCTGAGGCGCACAATCGGTTCACGGTGATGCCGGGAACGTCGTCGGGCAGTCCGGAAAGCAGCACAGCCATCCGTGCGACGTTGCGGTTGTCTTCGCCGGCCTGATTGGCGGCGCCGAGGATGACCTCTTCGATCGCCGCATCCGGCACTCCGGCCCGCTCCACCGCGGCGCGCACGACGAGCGCGGCCAGGTCGTCGGGTCGCACGCCGGCGAGTGCGCCGCCGTAGCGTCCGACTGCCGTACGCACGCCTCCGACAAGATACGCGTCTGTCATCTCTCTCCCTCTGCCATCCGGCTCTTCCGTCTATTTGGCGGAAAACCTCGGTATTCGGTTCGTTTTTCGGTACTTTGCGCCAAATAGACGGGGGTGGGGCATCAGATCCGCCCATAGGCGCGCAGCGGATGCTCGATCAGCTCGACCACGCGACGCAGGAATCCGGCTGCGTAGCCACCGTCGCACACGCGGTGATCGAACACGAGCGACAGTTGCGCGATGCGTCGGGCGACGATCTCGCCGTCGACGACCCAGGGGCGCTCCATCATGCGGCCGATGCCGAGGATCGCGACGTCCGGGTGGTTGATGATCGCTGCCGAGCCGTCGACGCCGAACCCGCCGTAGTTGTTCAGCGTGAACGTCGATCCGCGCAGGCGCTCGGGTGGCATCGTGCCGGATCGGGCGGTCTCGGCGAGATCGCGCAGCGAGCGGTCGAACTCGGCGACCGAGAGCGTGTGAGCGTTCGGGATCACCGGCACGAGCAGACCGCGTTCCGTATCGGCGGCGACGCCGAGGTTGACGCCATCGAACGAGATGAGCTCGCTGGCGTCGTCGCTCAGACGCGATGCCAGCAGCGGGAAGTCGCCGAGCGCGATGACGGCGAAGCGCGCGACGAGCGCTGTCAGCGACGGTGCCTTCTCGCCATCGGATGCCATTTCTGCGCGGGCATCCCACAGGCGAGTGGCATCGACATCGACCCAGACGGTCGCCTCGGGGATCTCGGCGCGGCTGCGCGAGAGCTTTGCACTCACGGCCTTGCGCAGCGGGCTCAACTTCTCGCGGCAACGCACGGCGAGACCATCGATCTCGGTGCTGCTCACGGCGGATGCCGGCTGATCGGATGCCGTCGGTGTCGCCGCTCCATCGACCGCGTGGTCGACGGCCGCGCGCAGCACATCACCCCGTGTGATCGCCCCGTCTGCCCCGCTCCCCGTGACCGTCTGCACATCGACCCCAAGCTCCCGTGCAAGCCGCCGCACGAGCGGCGACCTGACGGCGACCGGGCGCCGCGCTGAGCTGTCGTCGAGTGCCCCGCTTGTCGTCGAGTGCACGGCTTGGCTGCGTGCGGAAGCGGTGCGCTCGACGGCATCCGGTGCACTCGGCGGGGATGCGGGGGAGGCTGCGCGGGGGCGGCGGCGACCGGATCCGGCGCGCTCTGATGTTCCGTAGCCGATCAGCACATTGCCGGAGCCTGCGCGCTCCTCGGCCCGGTACGCTTCCTTCTCCGCCTGCGAGGGGGTGGCCGTATGCGAGGGGGCAGCGTCGTTCGCCGACACCTCCAGCACCACGGCGCCCACGGCGATCGTCTCGCCTGGCTCGCCGTGCAGCGCCGTCACGACGCCCGCGAAGGGCGACGGCAGTTCGACCACGCTCTTCGCGGTCTCGACCTCGGCGATCGCCTGATCGGTCGCGATCGTGTCGCCGACCTGCACCAGCCACTGCACCAGGCCGGCCTCGGTCAGCCCTTCACCGAGGTCGGGCAGCCGGAATTGCTGAGCTGTTGCGGTCGTCATCGCGCATCCTGTTCCACGTCATCATCCCAGTGCAGCGAATCGATGGCATCCAGCACGCGGTCGGCATCCGGCAGATACCAGTGCTCGAGCTTCGGGGGTGCGAACGGGGTGTCGAATCCCGTCACGCGTCGAACCGGAGCCTCGAGGTATTCGAAGCACCGCTCGAACACGCGGGCCTGGATCTCGCTGGCGACACTGACGTAGCCCGGCGCCTCGGCGACGACCACTGCGCGCCCGGTGGATCGCACGGCCGCGGTCACCGTCGCATCGTCGAACGGCGCGAGCGAGCGCACATCGATGACCTGCACGCTGCGTCCCTCAGCGGCGGCGATCTCCGCCGCCTCGAGTGCGACCGGCACCATCGCGGCATAGGCGATCACGGTGACGTCGGTGCCCTCTCGGGCGATGCGCGCCGTGCCGAGGTCTGCGGTGATCGACGTGTCGACCTCGCCCTTCGACCAGTACAGCTTCTTCGGTTCGAGGAAGACGACCGGGTCGGGTGAGGAGATCGCCGCCCGCAGCATCGAATAGGCGTCCTGCGGTGTCGCGGGTGCGACGACCGTGAGCCCGGGGGTGTGCGCGTAGTAGGCCTCGGAAGAGTCGCAATGGTGCTCCACTCCGCCGATGCCCCCGGCGAAGGGGATGCGGATGACCAGTGGCATCCGCATCGCGCCCCGGGTCCGATTGCCGAACTTCGCGACGTGACTGACGACCTGTTCGAATGCGGGCAGAGCGAAGGCATCGAACTGCATCTCGACCACCGGGCGCATGCCGTTCATGGCCATGCCGATGGCAGTGCCGACGATCCCCGATTCCGCCAGAGGCGTGTCAAAGCAGCGATCCTCACCGAAGCGCTCGGTGAGCCCGTCAGTGATGCGGAACACGCCGCCGAGTGCTCCGACGTCCTCGCCGAAGATGACGACCTCGGGGTCTGCCTGAAGCGCATCGGCGAGCGCACGGTTGAGCGCCCCCGCCATCGTCATCGCCTGAGTGACGGGGGCGGGCTCGGTGTCGAGACGGACGTCGTCGTGTGCGATGGTCATCGAGTGCCTCCTGACTCGGCGAGGGCGGTGCGATCGATCTCCCCGCGAAGCAGCTGCCACTGCTCCTCCAACTGCGGCGAACGGTCGGCGGTGACGAAGCGGAAGAGGTCTTCCGGATCAAGTGTCGAATCCGTGTTCAGCGCCACCCGCATGGCGGCGGCGATCTCTTCCGCGCCTGCGGCGAGCTGCTCTTCTGCGGCGTCATCGAGCACGCCCTGCGCACGAAGGAGGGCCCGCAGTCGAGCGAGCGGATCGCGAGCGACCCACGCCTGCACCTCGTCGCGCTCGCGGTAGCGGGTGTCGTCATCGGCGTTGGTGTGCGCCTGCATGCGGTACGTGTGCGCCTCGATGAGCGCGGGGCCGCCGCCGGATCGCGCTCGCTCGACGGCGTCGCCGAGTACTGCCAGCACAGCGGCGACGTCATTGCCGTCGACGCGCTGCCCAGGCATGCCATAGCCGATCGCCTTGTGCGCCAACGAGGGTGCGGCGGTCTGGCGAGAGAGCGGCACCGAGATCGCGAATTCGTTGTTCTGGATGAAGAAGACCACCGGCACGTGGAAGACCGCCGCGAAGTTCAGCGCTTCGTGGAAGTCGCCCTCGCTGGTCGATCCGTCGCCGCACATGGCCATCACCACTGTGTCTTCGCCGCGACGTTTGGCGGCGTATGCGAAGCCGACCGCGTGCAGCAGCTGCGTCGCCAGCGGTGTCGCCTGCGGGGCGACGCGATGCTCGGCCGGATCGTAGCCGGAGTGCCAATCGCCCTTGAGTAGCACCATGGCGTCCGCCGGTGTCACACCGCGCGCGATCACGGCGACCGAGTCGCGGTACGTCGGGAAGAGCCAGTCGTGTTCGCCGAGCACGAGTGACGCGCCGATCTGGCAGGCCTCTTGCCCATGCGAAGAGGGGTAAACAGCGAGACGGCCTTGGCGTACGAGCGCGTTGGCCTGGTCGTTGATGCGTCGGCCCTCGACCAGGCCGCGGTATGCCGCGAGCAGATGGTCGGCATCCGGCATCTGGTACTGAGTGTCTTCGACCGCCGTGCCGTCCTCGTCGATGAGACGCACCGGGACATCGCGGGGAAGCAGGTCATCTTGTTGCATCGGGTTCGCCCTCCTTGCCGAACTGATGCTTTCCAGCATGCCCCGGAGTGCGTCAATCGTTCAAGCAGGCCACCTCTAGTCTGAACGATTGTTTCAGTATTGCGGTTTCAAGCACCAAAGTGTCATGATTCGTTGACGGAACGAAGGGGTGCCATGAGTGAGATGGATGCGACGGATCACGCGATCCTCGCCGAGCTTCGCCGCGATGCGCGCGCATCGATGACGGCGATCGCCGAAGCCGTGCACATCTCGCGAGCCGGAGCCCATGCGCGGATCAAACGACTCACCGACCAGGGCGTCATCACCGGATACACGGTGCGCACCGACCCGGTGCAGCTCGGCCACCACGCTTCTGCCTACGTCATGCTCGCGATCGAGCAGGCCACTTGGCAGGACGTGCAGGCGCGGCTGCGGGCCATTCCCGAAGTCGAGCACATGGCGCTCGTCGGCGGCGACTTCGACGTCATTCTGCTCGTGCGCGCCAGCGACGCCCGCGACCTGCGTCGGATCGTGCTGGAGGATATTCAGGCGATCCCGTCGATCCGCTCGACGCGCACCACGCTGATCTTCGAGGACTTCACCCGCGACTGAGTGGGCTCGAGCGGCTCTGGTCAGGCGATCGTCAGCCCGAAGCCGTCTGCGCGCGCGGTGATCGTGATTCCGGTCAGATCATCGACCGCATACGTCGGGTCGTTCTCCGCTGCGAGCCTGCCGACGCCGATCACGGTCATGCCTGCGGCGAGCCCGGCCTGGATGCCGGCGGGTGAGTCTTCGAACACGACGCAGTCGGCCGGGTCGATGCCGAGAAGGAAGGCAGCTTTCAGAAAGCCCTCCGGGTGCGGCTTCGACGCCGTGACGCTCTCGGCGGTGATCGCGAGCTGTGGAACGGCGAGCCCGGCGGCATCCATTCGCGCGGTCATCAGCGCGACATCGGCGGAGGTCACGATGGCGTGCGGATGCTGCGCCAGTGCCGCCAGCAGCTCCTGCGCCCCGCCGATCGCGACGACGCCGTCGACATCGTCCGTCTCGCGCGCGAGCATCTCCTGGTTCTCGACGAGATTCACGGCGTGATCGCGCTCGGGCAGCATGATCGCCATGCTCTGATGCCCCTGCCGGCCGTGCACGACCTCCATCACGCGCGCGGCGTCGATGCCGTGCGGCGCCGCCCACTGCAGCCACAGTCGCTCCACGACTGCTGTCGAGTCGACGAGCGTGCCGTCCATGTCGAGCAGAACGGCGCGGGCGTGAATCGTGTGCGTCATGACCTCAGGCTAGCTTCTGGGCGTGCTCACCGATTCCAGAGCGGCGGCTTCGGCATCCGCATGGCGAGCCGCTCCAGCTGGGCGGCGACCGCGATGATCGCGGCTTCACCACCGGGACGGCCGATGAGCTGCACGCTCACGGGATGGCCGGCGTCATCGGTCGTCACAGGCAGCACGATCGCGGGAAGCCCTGCGACGTTGACGAAGCTGCTGTAGGGCGCATACTGCACCTGCTGCGAGAAGTTCCGTGCCGCATCGGCCTGGTCGAACCAGCCGATCGGTCGCGGAGGCAGCGCGAGCGCGGGGGTGAGTACGGCATCGAACGGCGCGAACGCAGTGATCGTCGCGCGCTCGAACGCGGAAGCGGCCGTGAGGGCATCCAGCACCTGCGCGCCGCTGAGCGTCCGCCCTTCGCGCACCAGCCAGGCGGTGATCGGCGCGACGAGCTCGAGCTCGGCATCCGACAGGTTCATCCGCGCCGCGCTGGTGCGCCACAGAGTCGTGAACATCTCGGGATATCCGCGTGGACGCCAGGCGAACTGGTCGACGCCGTATCCGGCCTCGGCGAGCAGCGTGGCAGCGATATCGACGGCGCGAGCCGCGTCGGAATCCAGTCGGATGTCATCCGCGTCGTCCCACGGCGAGACGGTGGTGACACCGATGTGAGCGGATGCCGGTGGCCGGCCGGCAGCATCCAGGAACGGACCCTCGCCCATTGCGCGTGTGGCGTACGGATAGGGGCGACCGGCGATCTGCACGTCCAGCAGCATCGCGGCATCTTCGACGGTTCGCGCAATGGGGCCGGAGACGGAGAGCCCCGCGGGGGACTCCAACCCGGTCGCGAACGGAATCCGCCCGCGAGACGGCTTGATGCCCACGACGCCGACTGTCGCGGCCGGGATGCGGATCGAGCCGCCGCCATCCGACGCAGGTGCCAGCGGCAGCAGCCCGGCGGCAACGGCAGCGGCAGCGCCACCACTGGATCCACCCGCGCCGTTCGCCGAGTGCCACGGATCGCGGGTCGGCGGTCCGATCAGCGTCTCGGTGTACCCGGTGAGTCCGAACTCCGGGGTCGCGGTCTTGCCGAGGCTGATGCCGCCTGCCTCATCCAGCACGGCGGCCTGGTCAGCAGTGGTGTCGGGGACGAAATCGCGGTGCAGCTGCGAGCCGTACCGGGTGGGCACTCCGGCCCGCGTCACGAGGTCCTTGTCGGCGAACGGCATCCCCCATAGCTGCCCGTTCCGCGTCTCGCTCGTCGCCTCGATCGTCAAGCGCTCCGCGCGGGCCATCGCCGCATCCGCGGTGATCTCGACGAACGAACCGATCTGTCCATCCAGTCGAGCGATGCGCGCGAGATAGTGGGCGGTCAAATGCAGCGGACTCACCTCGCCGGAGCGCAGCGCGTCACGCTGTTGGATCGCGGTGAGGTCATGCAATTGCGCCATGGGACGAGCCTAGACCGCCGAACTTCTGCGCTGTCGCGGCATCCGAATCGCAATTCTTAACGGGGCGGTCGCATCTTCCAATCTTGCCCCGTGGGTTGGCCAGGGGCCGAGCCATACGCCGCCTACGCTGGAAGCGGGCAGATCAGCCCTGACACACGCGCGCCGTGACCCCACCGGCGCTTCATCACCCATGCAAGGACGCACATGGACGATATCGCGATGCACCGCGACGACTGGCAGACCAAAGAAGAGCTCGCAGAGCGGATGATCCCGCTCATCGGCAGCCTGAACAGAAACAGCGACGTCGTGACGTCGCTGCACGGGCATCGACTGCTCGGTCTGTCGACCACCGGCATCCTCGAAGTGCATGAGCGGGTGGCTCAGCTCGGTCACGGCCAGCTTTCGCTCACCGACACGCTCGCCGTGCTCGAGGCGCTGCGCGAGATCGGACCCGGGGCGTCGTCGCTGGATGTCGCGCGTCTCGTCGAGGGCCACGCCGCCAGCGGTGCGGATCTCACCGAATACCTGCGCGAAGTACTGGCCCCCGCCATCGGCGCGGAACTCGCCGCGCCCGTCGACATCGTGCTGTACGGGTTCGGCCGCATCGGGCGCCTCCTCGCCCGCATCATCATCGCCCACACCGGCGGCGGCAGCGGGCTGCGCCTGCGCGCGATCGTGGTGCGCCGCGGAGCGGAGAACGACCTCGTCAAGCGGGCCTCGCTGCTGCTTCGCGACTCCGTGCACGGCCGATTCGCCGGCACAGTCGACGTCGATGAGGAGAACTCGCAGATCATCGCGAACGGCACCCGCATCCAGGTCATCTACTCCGATGACCCCGCGACCGTCGACTACACGGCCTACGGAATCCACGACGCGATCATCGTCGACAACACGGGTCGCTGGCGCGACGAGGAAGGCCTCAGCCGCCACCTCGAGGCGAAGGGCGCCGCCCGGGTGCTGCTCACCGCCCCTGGCAAGGGCGAGCTGAAGAACATCGTGCACGGCATCAATGACTGCACCATCGAAGACGACGACCGCATCGTGTCGGCAGCATCCTGCACCACGAACGCGATCACCCCGGTACTCAAGGCGATCGACGAGGCCTACGGCATCGTCCGCGGGCATGTCGAGACGGTGCACTCGTTCACGAACGACCAGAACCTGATCGACAACTTCCACAAGGGCGACCGTCGTGGCCGTTCCGCGGTGCTGAACATGGTCATCGCCGAGACGGGCGCCGCGAAGGCCGTCGCACGGGCGCTGCCGGAGCTTGCCGGCAAGCTCACCGGATCCGCTATCCGCGTGCCCACCCCCGACGTCTCGCTCGCCGTCCTGCACCTGAGCCTGGAGAACCGGGCCACGAAGGATCAGCTCAACGATTACCTGCGTCGCGTGTCGCTGCACTCGAAGCTGCGCCAGCAGATCGACTACATCGAGTCTCCCGAGGTCGTTTCGACGGACTTCGTCGGCTCGCACCGGGCGGGCATCGTCGACGGACTCGCGACGATCGCGAACGACCGCGATGTCGTGCTCTACGTCTGGTACGACAACGAATACGGCTACTCCTGCCAGGTGGTGCGGGTGCTGGAGGTCATGGCCGGCGCGCACCCGGTGGTGCTGCCGGTGCGCCGTGAGGTGACGCTCGAGAGCTGAGCCGGATCGGATGCGAGAGGATGAAGCCGTGACGAGCTATTTTCACCGCCTCTCTGAAACCGCATTCGCACCCACCGAGCATGTCGGTGGGGCGTGGAACCCCGACGAGCAGCACGTCGCGCCCGTGCTCGGGCTGCTGGCGCATGTGATCGAAGCCGAGCACCATGCCCGCCGCCCGGAGGCGCCGCTGGTGCTCGCTCGGGCGAGCTACGACATCCTCGGCGTCATCCCGATGGACGAGTTCGAGGTCGCGGCCCCGCGCGTGATCCGCGCGGGGCGCACGATCGAGCTCGTCGAAGCGACGCTCAGCCATGGCGGGCGTGCGGCGCTCACCGTGCGTGCCTGGATGCTGACGCAGAACGACACCTCGGCGATGGCGGGCGTCACGCTGCCGCCCATGCCGGAGCGGGAATCGCTGCCGGAGTGGGCGCCCATGGATGTCTGGCCGGGCGGGGCCATCCGTTCCATCGAGGCCCGTCGCGAGTTCATCGAGACGGGGCGCTCGCGCTGCTGGATCCGGCCGAAGCATCCGCTGCTGGAGGGCGAGCCCGTCTCGCACCGTGCACGGATGCTGGGCATGACCGACTTCGCCAACGGCATCGCCACGCGCGTGGCGCCGGAGACGGCGCTGTACCCGAACATCGATCTGACGGCGAGCATCTTCCGCGAGCCGGCCGGCGACTGGTTCGGCCTGGACACCTCGGTGTCGTTCGGATCCGACGGGATCGGGCTCACGGAATCCGTGCTCAGCGACGCGGCGGGCCCGGTCGGCACCTCATCGCAGACACTGACCGTCCGCCCGCGCTGACGCTCCGGAGCTCAGCATCCGGGCATCCGGGCATCCGGGTCGGTTTCCGCCGCCGTCCCCTGCGCCAGAACAGGAGAATCGGCCGAATCAGGACGATTCAGCTGGTTTCCGTCCTGGTCTCGCCGATCCGCCTGATCTGGACGCGGGGACGTCTGGGTCCGGGGGCATCTCGGTCCCGGAAGCGTCCGCGCGAGAGGCTACTCGCCGGCGTGCCGGTCGAGGAAGGAATAGACCTCGCTGTCGTCGACGCCGGGGAACGCCCCGCGGGGGAGCGGTGAGAACATGTGCGTGTGCACGCGGGCGCTCGGCCAGGCTCGTCCCTCCCAGCGCTGGCTGATCGTGGCGGATGCTCGACGGCAGCACGCCTCGTCAGGGCAGTTGGACTGGGCGCGGTGGCTGGTCTCGCGCCCCCGCCACCAGCGTGCATCATCGAAGGGCACGCCGACGGTGATGGAGAATCCGCTGTCGTGCGCCGAACCGGTCTGCGTTGCACACCAGAAAGTGCCCGACGGGGTATCGGTGTACTGGTAATGCTCGGTAGTGCGGTTGCGCTGCTCGAATGCCGCCCGGGCTGAGAACTTGCGGCACGCGGGCTGGCCCTCGACTGCTCCGGTGACATCCATCGGCAGCGGCAGGTCATCGTTCTCGTAGACCCGGGTGATCGCGCCCTTCTCGTCGACGCGCAGAAAATGCAGTCGCATGTCGAGGTGGTGCGTCATCAGGTTGGTCATCCGCATTCCCGCAGCCTCGTGCGTCACGCCGAAGGCATCGCGGAAGTCCTCGACAGCGAGGTTGCGATCCTTCTTCGCCTGCTGCAGGAAGGCAACCCCCGCGGTCTCCGGGATCAGGCAGCAGGCGGCGAAGTAGTTGATCTCGAGACGCTGCTGCAGGAAGTTCGCGTAATCGGTGGGTGGCGTGTGGCCGAGGATGCGATGCGCCATCGCCTGCAGCGCCATCGAACGCAGGCCGTGTCCGCCCGGAATCGACGCGGGCGGCAAGTAGATGCGGCCGTTCTCAAGATCAGTGATCGAGCGCGTGGAGTGCGGCAGATCGTCGGCGTAGATGAGCTCGAATCCGAGTTTGTCGGCCATCAGGCTCACGGTGCGGTGCGTCAGCGCGCCGGAGACGTGCCCCGCGGCCTTCAGGTGCTTCTCGGCCAGCACTTCGATCTCGGGCAGATAGTTCGCCCTCGCGCGCATGGTGAGGCGCATCTCGGTGTTGGCGCGGCGGGCCTCTTCGGGGGTCGCGATCGCTTCGCTCTCTCGGCGGTGCAGCTCGCGGTGCAGGCCGAGCACCGCCTCGATGGTCTCGTCGTTCATGCCCTTGGACACGCGAACCGGTGCGATTCCGAGCTGACGGAAGACGGGGCTCGCCTGGGCGCGATCGAGCTCGATCTCCAGCGCTGCGCGCCGGTTGGGCGGCTCGCCTGAGATCAGGTCAGCGACATTGGTGCTGCACGCCTCCGCGATCGCCTGCAGCAGCGACAGCTTGGGCTCGCGCTTGCCGTTCTCGATCAGGCTCAGCTGAGATCCGGCGATGCCCACCAGCGCGCCCAGTTCGTCGAGCGTGAAGCCCTTCGCGGTGCGGTGGTGTCGGATGCGATGCCCGAGGGTGCTGAGTTCAAGTCCACTGGTCGACATTCCTTGAGCATAGCGAAAGAATCATTCTTCTTTCGACCGTCTCGTCCGGTAAGTGCGGCAAAAGATGGCAGAAGATGGATTTACAGCATCCCTCTTCAAAGGAGCAGCCATGGCAATCGCTGAGTCGTACGCACCCCGCATCCCCTCCGTCGCCCCCGTACGGAACTATGGAACGGCACCGGCGTATGACACTCCTGCCATGACCGAGCTGCGCGAGTGGGTCGACGGCATCGCGAAGCTCACTCAGCCCGCCCGCATCCACTGGATCGATGGGTCTCGCGCCGAGAACGATGCACTGCTGCGCGAACTCGTCGACGAGGGCAAGATCATCAAGCTGAACCCGGAATGGCGACCCGGTTCCTACCTCGCCCGCTCGCACCCCAGCGATGTCGCTCGCACAGAGGGCCGCACCTTCATCTCCTCCGAGCGCGAAGAGGATGCCGGCCCCACGAACAACTGGGCCGATCCCGCTGAGATGCGAGAGAAGATGACCGAGATCTTCGAAGGGTCGATGCGCGGTCGCACCATGTACGTCATCCCGTTCTCGATGGGACCGGTCGGCGGAGCGCTCTCGCATATCGGCGTGCAGGTCACCGACAGCGCCTATGCCGTGGCATCCATCAGCATCATGACCCGCGTCGGCGACGCGGTCACTCGCCAGATCGCCGAGGGTGCGCCATGGGTCAAGACCGTGCACTCGGTCGGCGCTCCGCTGCAGCCCGGGCAGGCGGATGCTCAGTGGCCGTGCAACGACGAGAAGTACATCGTGCACTTCCCGGAGACGCTCGAGGTCTACTCGTACGGATCGGGCTACGGCGGCAACGCGATCCTCGCCAAGAAGTGCTTCGCGCTGCGGATCGCATCGGTGATCGCCCGCGATGAGGGCTGGCTCGCCGAGCACATGCTGCTCATTCGCGTGACCGACCCGAAGGGCAAGTCGCATCACGTCGCGGCGGCATTCCCCTCCGCGTGCGGCAAGACCAACCTCGCCATGCTCCGCCCGACGATCCCCGGCTGGTCGGTGGAAACGCTCGGCGATGACATCGTCTGGATCCGACCGGGCGAAGACGGTCGGATGTATGCGATGAACCCTGAGGCCGGCTTCTTCGGTGTGGCTCCCGGAACCGGTGAGTCCACGAACGTGACCGCTGTCGAGACGCTGTGGGGCAACACGATCTTCACGAACGTCGCGCTTCGCCCCGACGGGGATGTCTGGTGGGAGGGTCTGACCGACACGCCGCCCGCGAACCTGATCGACTGGGAGGGCAACGACTGGACGCCCGATTCCGGCCGCCCGGCCGCCCACCCGAACTCGCGCTTCACCGTGTCGGCGGCGCAGTGCCCGCAGATCTCCGAGGACTGGGAAGCGCCCGAAGGTGTGCCGCTCGATGTCATCCTCTTCGGTGGACGTCGCGCCAGCAACGTGCCGCTCGTCGTCGAAGCGACCGACTGGACGCACGGCGTGTTCCTCGGCTCGACCATCTCGTCCGAGCGCACAGCGGCTGCTGAGGGCAAGGTCGGCGAACTGCGCCGCGATCCGTTCGCGATGCTGCCGTTCTGCGGATACAACATGGGCGACTACTTCGCGCACTGGCTCAAGGTCGGTCGCTCGCTGCGCTTCGACCGTGCCCCGCGCATCTTCCAGGTGAACTGGTTCCGCCGCGGTGACGACGGCCGTTTCCTGTGGCCCGGCTTCGGCGACAACTCGCGCGTGATCGACTGGATCATCCGTCGTGTTTCAGGCGAGGTCGGCGCCGTCGACAGCCCGATCGGACGTCTGCCGATCCGAGAAGACCTCAACCTCGAAGGACTCGACATCCCGGAAGCCGACCTCGACGAGCTGTTCGACGTCGACGTCGACGCGTGGAAGGTCGAGGCCGATTCGACCGAGGAGTTCTACTCCATCTTCGGCGACAAGCTGCCGCCAGCGCTGCGCAGCGAACTGGAGGCGCTGCGCTACCGCCTCTCCGCTGCGCGCTGAGACTGGCGCCGCTGACGCTGGCGCGCCGATGAGACCCGCGGCGGCGGGATGCGAGGGCCAACCCATGGCTGAGTGGTTCTCGCATCCCGGCGCCGCGTTTTCCTTCGAAGCGGATGCTGGTCTTCGTTCTTCCTTTCGCGATACTGTGGAGGTATTCCACGGGATTCACTGTGGGTAAATGATGGAAGGTGGAGCGATATGAGCATTGCAGTTCGCAGCGCAACGACAACCTGGCAGGGAGATCTGGCATCCGGCACCGGAGTGCTCGGCGAGACCAGCAGCGGGGCACTCGATGACCAGCAGGTCACCTGGGCATCGCGGACCGAGGCTCCAGGCGGCAAGTCGAGCCCAGAGGAACTGCTCGCGGCCGCTCACTCCTCGTGCTTCTCGATGGCTCTCGCCCTGACCCTCGGCGAGCACAAGGTTTCTCCGCAGCGACTGACTGTCACCAGTGAGGTCGCCCTCGACCCCGTAGACGGCGTGCCCACGATCACGACATCGAAGATCACCGTGCGCGCACAGGTGCCCGGCATCGATTCTGCGGCCTTCGATGCGATCATCGACGAGGCATCGAAGCTGTGCCCGGTCTCGCGCCTGTTCGCCGGTGCAACGATCACGGTCGACGCCCAGCTCGAGGACTGATGACTGATACCGATCAGATCACCGATGCTCTCACCAGAGAGCATCGAGCGATCGATGGGGGCATTGCGGCATTCCTTGCTGACACTGTCGATGCCACGCCGTTGCGCGAAGCGATCTCCGCGCTGCGGCGGCATATCTATCTCGAGGAGACGTTTCTGTTCCCGCCGCTGAAGGCGACCATGATGATGCCGATCTTCGTCATGCTCCGCGAGCACGGAGAGCTGTGGCGCGGCATGGATGAGACCGAGGCTCGTCTCGACGAAGCACAACGCGCCGGTGACACCGATATTCAACAGCAGTGTCGCGACCTGCTCACGCTGCTGGACGCGCACAACAGCAAGGAAGAGCCGATCATCTACCCCCGTGCGGATGCCGACTTGGCGCCCGATGTGCGTGCAGAGCTCGCCGAGTTCATCGCGATCGGGGCATATCCCGATGGATGGGCCAGCGCTACGGCGTGACAGTGGTCGCTCGAGCTGCCCGCGTCAGTTGGTGAGCAGCTGGTGCCTGGCGAGATCACGGTAGAGCGGCGTCGATTCTACGAGCTCGGTGTGCGTGCCGTGGCCGACGACGACGCCGTTCTCGAGCACGACGATCACGTCGCTGTCCACGACGGTCGATAGCCGGTGGGCGATCACGAGCAGAGTGCGATCGGATGCTGCCGCGTCGATCGCCGCACGCATGCGCTGCTCGTTGACGCCATCGAGTGACGACGTCGATTCGTCGAGCAGCAGGATCGGCGCCTCGGTCAGCAGCGCGCGCGCGATGGCCAGGCGCTGGCGCTCGCCACCGGAGAGCATCACACCATCTTCACCGACGGGTGCCTCCAGACCGAGCGGGCTGCGCGCGAGAACATCGCCGAGGTTGACCGAGCGCAGCACGCGCTCGCAGTCCTCGTCCGACGCCGCAGGGGCAGCGAGCCGCAGGTTCTCCGCGAGCGATCCGGCGAGAGTGGGCGCATCCTGCTCGACATAGCCGAACTGCGCGCGCAGCTGTTCGCGCGGAAAAGTGCGCACATCGTGGCCGGCGACGCGGATCGATCCGCCGGTCGGGTCGTAGAACCGCTCGATGAGCGCGAGGATCGTGCTTTTACCCGCGCCACTGGGGCCGACCAGCGCGACACGGGCGCCCCGAGGGACGCTGAACGAGATGCCTTTCAGCACATCGCGGTCGACCTCGACCGGAGCGACATCGCTCTGATGCTCGAGGCGCGCATCGACGAGCAGGCTCTGCGCCTCTTTGGCAGCGGCCTCGCGCGCGGCGATGACGTTGTCGGGGTAGCGGAATCGCACATCACGGAATTCGATCGCGGGAGCCCCGACGACCGCGGCGGCGGTGACGTCAGGATCCGCTTCGTCGTTCTCGGTCTCGGTCGGGAGGTCGAGCACTTCCTGGATGCGCCCGAGCGCGCCGAGCGCCTGGTTGACGGAGGTGATCGCGCCGAACGCCTGCCCGAGCGGCATCACCAGCATGAACAGGAACATGATGAATGTCACCAGTGCCGCGATGGTGAGAGCACCGGATGCCACCCGGAACCCGCCCACACCGAGCACGACGAGCAGCGATACCTGCAGCGCGATGCCCGCGACGGGCACGACCATCGACGAGATCTTCGCGATGCGCACCCCGAGCCCATAAGCCTCGGAGGCGAGTCCGGCGACCGCTTCGGTCTCGCGCTCGGTGGCGCCCGAGGCGCGCACGGTGCGGATCGAGGAGATACCACGCTCGACACCGGATGCCAGCTCTCCCACCTTCTGCTGCTGCGCGGCGGATGCCGTGCGAATATGCCGACTGAGCAGTACGACCACCACTGCCGAGGCGGTGATCACGATGACGATCAGCACCAGCAGCAGCGGGTCGATGATCAGCATGGCGATCAGCGCGCCGAGGAACAGGATCGCGCTGCCGACGGCATCCGCAAGGCCCTGGGTGAGCACCGCGTAGAGCAGTGTCGTGTCGGTGCCGACGCGCGAGACGAGGTCGCCGGTGCGGCGGGCGTCGAACTCGCTGATGGGAAGGTGCAGGATGCGGGCGATCAGGCGTCGTCGGCTGGAGTACACCACCGCGGTGCCGGTGCGCTGCAGCAGGTAGTGCTGGTAGCCCGAGATCACCGAGGCGATGATGACGAAGCCGACCAGCAGCCACACCAGCATCCCGAGGGCCTCGTTCTTCTGCACCCGGTCGATCACCTGCCCGACCAGCAGCGGCTGCACGAGCGATGCCGCCGCGCCGACGATGCTGAGCGCCGCGGCGAGGGCGAGTACCGGCTTGTGCTCGAAGAGGAAGGGGAGGAGCTGACGGAACGTGGCGCGCGGGCCGTCCTGCTGCGCACCGCGTCCGCGCCGACGTGCTGTCGCCGTGCGAGACATGGAAGACCTCGTTCTGGGTGGGGAACCTCTCTATTCTTGATCCTTCGTCTATGTGCGGCCTGTCCGATGTCGTTCCGCCGCGCGACGTTGGATCACGAACGCAGCTTCCGCGGGCAATTTCGTGGCGTAAGTGATCCAACGTCACCAGGTCATAAGTTGGAAGGATGCTGAATCCGCCCAAGCTCCGCGCCGGAGACCGTGTCGCGGTGCTCTCACCCGCCTTCGCCGCTCCCGCTGTGTCGGAGGTGCTGCATGAACAGGCCATGCGCAGACTCACCGATCTGACCGGCCTCATCCCGATCGAGTATCCGACCACGCGGCTACTGGATGCGAGCGCCGAAGCCCGGGCCGCTGATGTCAACGCGGCGTTCGCCGATCCGAGCATCCGGGCGATTCTTGCGACGATCGGCGGCGATGACCAGATCACCGTCGTGCCTCATCTCGACGCGGCGCTCGCGCTCGCCGACCCGAAGCCCTTCGTCGGCTACAGCGACAACACCAACATCCTCAACTGGCTGTGGCAGCTCGGCGTTGCTGGCTTCTACGGCGGCTCCACGCAGGTGCACCTCGGTGCGGGCCCAGCCGTCGATGACGAGCACCTGCTGTCGCTGCGGGCGGCGCTGCTCGAAGGCGGCACGCGAGAGATCACCGAGCCCGGCGAGTCGGAGGACTTCGGACAGCGCTGGGAGAGTCCGGACGCACTCACGCGGTTCGGCGACAGAACACCCACCGAACCATGGGCATGGGCCGGCCCGGCAGACGCGGTCACCGGGCGCACGTGGGGCGGCTGCTTCGAGGTGCTCAATCAGCTCGCCCTCGCCGATCGGATGCCGTCGAACGACGACCTCGCCGGTGGCATCCTGCTGCTGGAGGCGAGCGAGCGGCTGACATCCGCCGAAGTCGTCGCCGAGCAGCTGCGTGCCTATGGCGAGCGCGGGCTGCTGGCATCCGTCGCCGGGGTACTCGTCGCGCGCCCACCGGTGAGCTCCTTCGACGTGTCGCCGACCGCCGCCGAGCGGGTCGAGCTGCGGGCTGCCCAACGCGACGCCGTGATCGAGCAGGTCGGCGCTTACAACCCGGATGCCGTCATCTGCGTCGGCCCGCCCTTCGGGCACACCAGACCGCAGTGGATCGTGCCCTACGGCCGCGAGATGACCCTTGACGGCGCTGCCCAGCGGGTCACGGCGAGGTACTGACGCCGTTCAGCCCAACGAGACTCGGCCGCGCAGCTCCCGCACGGTCGAGACGCCGGACAGCTGCATGGTGCGCACCGCCTCATCGCGCATGATCTGCAGCATCCGATCGACGCCGCGCTCGCCGCCGGCCATGAGGCCGTACAGATATGCGCGACCCACCATGCAGGCGTCCGCGCCGAGTCCGACCGCGGCGAGCACATCGGCTCCGGAGAGGACGCCGGTGTCGAGGTAGATCTCCGCGCGATCTCCAACGGCCGATGCCACCTCCGGAAGGAGTCGCAGGGGAGTGGGAGCCCGGTCGAGCTGACGGCCTCCGTGGTTTGAGACCACGAGTGCGTCTGCACCGGCATCCACCACGCGTTGCGCATCCGTCACCGACTGGATGCCCTTGACGACGAGTTTTCCGGACCACTGCTCGCGCAGCCAGGCGAGATCGTCGATCTTCAACGACGGATCGAACATCTTCGCCACCAGCTCGGCGACCGTGCCGTCGAAGGAGCGCAGGCTGGCGAATTCGATCGGATCGGTGGTGAGCACGTTGAAGCACCACGACGGATGCCAGGCCATGTCCCACATGGTTCTGAGGTTCAGCGTCGGCGGGATCGTCAGGCCATTGCGCGCATCGCGCAGCCTGTTGCCGGCCACCGGAGTGTCGACGGTGAGCATGAGAGTGTCGTAGCCCGCGTGACGCACCTGGTCGATCAGCCGCTGGGTGCCCTCGCGGTCCTTCCAGAGGTACAGCTGAAACCAGTTTGTGCCGCCGGGAACAGCTGCTTTCAGCTCGCCTGGAGACGTTGTTCCCATTGTCGACAGCGTGTAGGGCACGCCCGCGCGCTCGGCCGCGCGCGCGACGGCGATCTCGCCCTCGTGCTGCATCATCCGCGTGAACCCCGTCGGGGCCATGATCAGGGGCAAGGATGCCGGCGAGCCGAGGATCATCGTCGAAGTGTCGACATCCGCCACATCGTGCAGCACCCGCGGCTCGAATTCGACCTGGGCGAATGCGCGACGTGCACGAGCGATGCTGAGTTCTTCTTCAGCGGCGCCGTGCACGTAGTCGAACACCGACCGCGGCGTCGTCCGGCGAGCGATTCGGGCGAGGTCCTTCACCGACAGCGCCTGGGTCAGCCGACGATCCACGCCATTCCAGATGGGGCGGCGGAAGCCGAGCAGTGGAGCCACCGCGCCCCAGGTGGGGACACGCCGGGCGATGCGCGGTCGCGACGGCTCGTTCACCACTGGGCCCAGCCGTTCACTCCTTCGCCCGCCCCGTGCCCAGGTACGCCTGGATGATGTCGTCGTCGGCCAGCAGCGTCTCGGATGCTCCCGAGCGCACGATCTCGCCGTTCTGCAGGATGTGACCCTCGTCGGCGGCCTGCAGTGCACGGCGGGCGTTCTGCTCCACCAGCAGTACGGTCGTGCCGCCGGAGAGAACCTCTTCGATCACCTTGAACACTTCATTGACGATCTTCGGCGCGAGCCCCATCGACGGCTCGTCCATCAGGATCAGCTTCGGACGAGCCAGCATCGCGCGGGCGATCGCCAGCATCTGCTGCTCTCCGCCCGAGAGCGAACCTGCCGCGAGCTTGCGACGCTCGCCGAGCACGGGAAAACGCTCATACATCTCGTCGATGCCGGCGCTCGCGCCCGCCCCGTAGAAGCGAGCCCCCATCTGAAGGTTCTCCGCGATCGTCATCGAGGCCAGGATCTGCCTGCCCTCCGGCACCTGCACCAGACCACGGGGAACGAGCTTGTGCGACTTCAGTTTGGTGATGTCGGTGCCCTCGAAAATGACCTTGCCGCTCGAGGGGCGCACGAGTCCGGAAAGCGCATTGATGATCGACGACTTGCCGGCGCCGTTGGCGCCCACGAGGGTCACCAGCGAACCTGCGGCGACGTCGAAGGAGACGCCGCGCACTGCCTCGACCCGGCCGTACGAGACGGTCAGGTCCTGCACACTCAGCAGCGGCTCAGTCATGGTGCTCCTCCTTGCTCGCTGCGGCATCGGCGTCGACGGCCGGGCTGGCATCCGCCTCATCATCCGCCACACCGAGGTACGCCTCGATGACCCGCTCGTCGGCGGCGATCTCGGCGGGCGTGCCGTCGGCGAGCACCTCGCCGAAGTTCAGCACGATGATGTGGTCGCACGTGTCGAGCACCATGCCCACGTTGTGCTCGATGAACACCAGCGTCAAGCCATCAGCAGCCAGTGAGCGGATCAGCGTCGACAGGCCTTCGGCCTCGACGTGGTTCATTCCGGCAGCCGGCTCATCGAGGATGAGCAGCGACGGGTCTGCAGCCAGCGCACGAGCGATCTCGAGTCGGCGCTGGTCTCCGTACGAGAGGCTCTTTGCGGTGTCGTTCGCCTTGTCGAGCAGTCCGACGCGGCGCAGGCACCGGGCAGCGTGCTCCAGAGCCTGCTGCTCATCGCGACGTGCGGATGGCAGCCAGAGCAGGCGGCGCAGGAACGTCGGCTTGGCGACGAGGTGCGCGCCGATGAGCACGTTCTCCAACGCGGTCAGACGGTTGAACAGCTTGGAGTGCTGGAAGGTGCGGGTGACACCGGCTGCGGCGATCTTGTGCACCGGAGTGCGCCCGACCGTGACACCGAGAACCTGGGCCGTGCCCGATGAGGGCGGAATGAGACCGCTGATCATGTTGACCAGCGTCGTCTTGCCGGCGCCGTTTGGCCCGATCAGTCCCACGACTTCGCCGCTGCGCACCGTGAGGTCGACGCTGCGCACGGCATGCACGCCGCCGTACTCCTTCGACAGGCCCTTGAGCTCGACGATGATGTCGCCCTTCGCCGGGTGCTGGCGGCCGACGAATGGCACACCGCTGTCGAGCGTGCTCACATCGACCCGCTGCTTGCGCCGCGGGATGAGGCTGGCGATGCCACCGGGCAGGTAGAGGATCACCAGAAGCAGCAGCAGACCCGAGATGAATGGCCGGATCCAACCGGCTTCGATGCCGATCATGCGCTGCAGTTCGGGCAGCAGCGTCTGGAATCCGCTGCCGAGGATCGGCCCGAGGAAGTTCGCTGTTCCACCGACGACGGCGGTGACGAGGCCGTCGATGGCCTTGTCGAATGCGAAGTCCTCTGGTGCGATCAGGCGCAGGTAGTACGCCCACATAACCCCGTACAGGCCGGCGAGCACACCAGCGGCGACGAACGCACTCAGACGGTGCCCGCTGACGTTGATGCCGATCGAGCGCGCCGCCAGCTCATCCTCGCGGATGGCTTCAAGGGCGCGCCCGTAGCGGGAGCGGGCCTGACGCCAGAACCAGTACGCGACGATCAACAGGATCAGCCAGGCGATCAGCGGAGTCATGATCTTCGGAACGGGCATGCCCTGAGCGCCACCGGTCCATTCGGCGTTCAAGATGAAGATGCGGATGGCCTCGGCGAAGCCGAGGGTGGCGATGGCGAGGAAGACACCGCGCAATCGCATGGTGGGAAGCCCCAGGATGACGGCGGCCAGAGCGCCGACGAGCATGCCGACGACCATCGCGAACAGCAGCGTGGGAATCGGGCCCCACGTATCCGGGGTGGGCGTGATACTGGCCGCGGTGAAGGCCGCGATGCCCGCGAACCCCGCCTGCGCGAGGCTCAGCTGGCCCGCGATGAGCACCGCATAGAACGAGAACGCGAAGACGCCGTTCAGCGCGAGGAAGACGAGAGTCGATTCGGTGAACATCACACCTCCCGGATCTTGCGCTTGCCGAACAGACCCTGGGGGCGCAGCAGCAGGATGACGAACAGCAGGGCGAATGCGATCAGGTCGCGCCAGCTGGAGCCGACGTACTGGATCGCGAACACCTCGGCGATGCCGAGGATGAGTCCGCCGAGCAGTGCTCCGGGCAGCGAGCCCATACCGCCGACGATGATCACTGCCAGACCCTTGAGTTCGATCGCGCTGCCCATGCCCAGTTGCGCGCTGTTCACACTTAGCGCGAAGAGAACACCCGCGACCGCGCCGAGCGCTGTGGAGATGGCGAACGTCATGCCGGTCACCCGGTCGACGTTCACGCCGAGAACCCGAGCAGCGCCCGGGTTCTCGGCGACCGCACGCATCGAGCGGCCGAGCGATGACCGGCTGACGAGAACCGTCAGCGCGATCATCAGACCAAGCGACACGGCGATGATGACGATCTGCAGCGAGCTGACCGTGGTATCGCCGAATGTGATCGTGTCGTCCGGCACCGTGCCGGCGGGGAACCGGCGGGTGTTCGGTCCGAAGACGGCCTGCATGAGCGCGATGATCATCCCGCCCACCGCGATCGATGAGATCAGACCGGCGAAGTGCGCGTCCGGGCGGTCCTTCAACGGGCGGAATGCGATCCGTTCGATGAGCAGACCCATGATCGCGCCGAAGGCGAACACGAGGACGAGCACGACGGCGATCGGAAGGTCGAACGCGTCGGTGAGCCAGATGCCGACGAACGCCGAGGCGGCGAACGCGGCCGGATGGGCCAGGTTCAGTCGATCTAGGATCCCGAACACCAGCGTGAAGCCGATGGCGAACAGGGCATAGAGCGAACCGAGGAACAGGCCGTTCATCAGCTGCTGCATGAGAGGTCTTCTCCGATCAGAGGATCAGGCGATCAGGCGATCGGTCGATCAGTTCAGGACGGTGAACTTGCCATCCTTGACGATCTGCACGACGGCCGGGTGCTCAGCGTCGCGGTCCTTGTTGATGCTGATCGAGCCGAGCGGTGTGGCCAGATCCTTGACCTCGGTGAGGCTCTGCTGCACATCGGTGCGCTCGCCGGAGCAGTTCGCACGCACAGCGTGGTCGACGATCAGCATGCCGGTGTACGCCTGAGCGGCGAACTGGTCGGGGCCTGCGCCGTACTTCTCCTCGAACGCCTTCATGAAGGCGGTGTTCTCGGGGCTGTCGGATGCAGAGTTCCAGGCAGCACCGACGATCACGTCTTCGGCGGCCTGACCGGCGTCCTTCATCAGAGCAGGGTTGTTGAAGCCGTTGCCGCCGATGATCGGCTCGTTGATGCCGAGCTCACGCGCCTGGGTCACCAGCGGAATGGCAGCCTCGATGAGAGCCGACACCACGATCGCGTCGGGGTTCTTCTCCTTCGCTGCGGTCAGGAGGCTGCGGAAGTCGGTGTCCTTGACCGAGAACTTCAGGGTGTCCAGCACCTCGATGCCCTGATCCTTCAGCGCCGATTCCATGACCTCGAAGCCGGACTCCGTGAACGCATCGTCGTTGCTGTACATCACGACGACCTTCTTCAGGCCGAGCTTCTCGCTTGCGGCCTGGATGGTCTGCGGGATGACCTGCGCCTCGGTGAGCGAGTCGCGGAAGATGAAGTCGCCCTGCGCGGTGATGCCGGTTGCGGTGTTGGAGATGGCGAGCACGGGTACGCCAGCCTCCTGAGCCACCGGCTGCGCCTGGAAAGCGGTGTTCGAAAGGGTGGGACCGATGATGAGGCTGGTGCCGTTGCCGACGAAAGTCTCGAAGACGCTGATGGCCTGACGGGGGTCGCTGCCGTCGTCTTCGACCTTCAGGTCGTACTTGACGCCGTCCTTGGCGTTGAGGTCGGCGAGGGCCAGCTCGAGACCCTTCTGCTGCGACTCGCCGTAGCTGGCCGCACCGCCGGTGAGGCTGAGCGCCGCGCCCACGGGGACAGTGCCCTCGATGACGCAGCTGTCGCCGCTGCCGGTGCCCTTCAGGCCTTCGGCGGAGGTGCCGCCATCGCCGCCGTCGTTGGCACTGCAGCCGGCGAGAACGAGCGCAGAGGCGGACAGGGCGACCGCGGTGCGAAGAATTTTACGCATGTGATTTCCAATCGACGAGGCACAGGGATTGCAGACTGCCGATGGGGACACGAAGCACCGTGCCACCGGGGGAGAGCGCGTCAGCCTCTTCGTTGCGCACTCGGTACGGCATTGGGTCGATCATAATGCGGGTTGTCACCAGAGAACGGCGATACCCGCGTTCACGAGGGTGAGGATGCCGACGCCCCAGAACAGCACCGGCGGCACGGCGCCCGACTTCCGCTGACGGGCCTGCCCGATGCCGAGGAACGCGGCGACGATCAGCAGGATCACCAGCTTCGTGCCGATCTTCATCATGTTCATCTTCACGTCCTCGGGCAGGCCCCAGGGGGCGGCGAGAGCGAGGCCGGCGACGGCGGCGATCGTCACGCCGATCTGCATCAGGCGGGTGATCTCGCGCTTGCCTCCGAAGGCTTGTACGGCCCAGGCTCCGAAGAGCACGGCGAAGCCGATGAGGTGGATGAAAAGAACGATGTGGCGCAGGGTTTCCATGCCCCTAGGCTATCCATCTCTGTGCGTTGGCGTGGCCGCGCTCAACCGCGCAGCTGCTGCACGATGCGGGCGGTGCGGATCGCGGCATCCGCTGCCTCAGCGCCTTTGTCCTCTTTCGAGTCCGGCAGCCCGGCTCGGTCGAGCCCCTGCTGCTCGTCGTCGAGGGTCAGCACGCCGAAGCCGATCGGCTTGGCGGCATCGAGCGCGACGCGGGTCAGACCGTCAGTCGTGGCCGCGGAGACGTATTCGAAATGCGGCGTCCCACCGCGGATGATGACGCCCAGGGCGACCACGGCATCCGCTCCTCCGGCGAACGCGGCTTGTGCGGCCAGCGCCAGTTCGAACGACCCGGGAACGCGCACCAGCGAGTGCTCGGCGCCAGCGGCGTCGAGCGTGCACCGCGCCCCGGCGATGAGGGCGTTCGAGATCACTTCGTGCCAGGTGCCGGCGACGATGACGACGCGCAGACCGCTGCCGTCGATGGGGCTGGTGGGGGTGGGGGCTCCGGCGCCGCTCATGCGTCGTCCTTTCCGCTGGCGAGTGCCGCGGCCAGCTCGGCTTCGCCGATGATGTGGCCCATGCGATCGCGCTTGGTCTCGAGGTACTGGTGGTTGTTGGGGCCGACTCCGACGATCAGCGGAACCTGCTCGATGACGTCGAGGCCGAGTTCGCGCAGCCGCGCGACCTTCTCAGTGTTGTTGGTCAGCAGCCGCACCTTGGAGATGCCGAGGTCGGTCAGGATGCTGGCCGCTGCCGCGTACTCGCGGGCGTCGGCGGGCAGCCCCAGAGCGAGGTTGGCGTCGACGGTGTCGAGTCCGCCCTCCTGCAGGCTGTAGGCGCGCAGCTTGTTGATGAGGCCGATGCCGCGGCCCTCGTGGCCGCGCATGTAGATGACGACGCCGCCGTCGCGGTCGATCAGGTCGAGCGCGGTCTGCAACTGGGGTCCGCACTCGCACTTGAGTGAGCCGAACGCCTCACCGGTGAGGCACTCCGAGTGCACGCGAACCAGGGCGGTCTCACCAGGCTCACCGGAGACCACGGCGATGTGATCGGTGTTCGTCGTGCGGTCCTTGTATGCGAGCACACGGAACGTTCCGTGCTTCGTCGGCACGGTCGCGTCAGCGCGCAGACTCACCCGACGACGCCGCAGCGCTGCCGGGGTGCTGTCATCGAGTGGGTCATGCTCGTTGAGGTGCGCGATGAGCTGCTCGATGGTGATAACCGGAACGCCATCGCGGGCGCCGAGCTCCATCAGCTCGGGCAGGCGCATCATCTCGCCGTCTTCGGCGACGACTTCGGCGATCGCGCCGACCGGGCGCACCCCGGCCAGACGCATCAGCTCTACCGCGGCCTCGGTGTGGCCGCTGCGCTCGCGCACACCGCCGTCGACGGCTCGCAGCGGCAGCACGTGACCCGGACGGATGATGCTCGTCGCGGTCGACGCCGGGTCGGCGAGCACGTTGAGGGTGTGGGCTCGGTCGCTCGCGCTGATGCCCGTGGTGACACCGCTGGCGGCATCCACGCTCACCGTGTAAGCCGTGGAGCGCGCGTCTTCATTGTTCTCGACCATGGGCGGAAGATTGAGGTGATCGGCGAGGTCAGCGGGCATCGGCGCGCACACGAACCCTGATGACCAGCGCACCATCCAGGCGACGGCTGCGGGCGTGGCGAGCTCGGCCGACAGGATGACGTCGCCCTCGTTCTCGCGATCTTCGTCATCAGCGACGATAATCGGCTTTCCGGCGCGCAGCGCGTCGAGAGCCTCGGGAATAGTGGAAAGGCTCATCGTGAGCCTCCTTCCGTAGGGGTGCGGAACGCGAGCAGGCGTTCCACATGTCGGGCGAGAATGTCGGTTTCGAGGTTGACGACGTCGCCGACGGCGAGGGCGCCGAGAGTGGTCGCGGTGAGGGTCTCCGGAATCAGTGAGACCTCGAACCAGGCTTCGGAGGCGCCTGCCGAAGGTGCACTGACCGCGCTGACCGTGAGTGACGTGCCGGCGACGCTGATCGATCCCTTGTCGACGACGAGCGGCGCGAGAGTCGACGGGATGCTGAACCGCAGTACGCTCCACTGCTTGCCCGGGCGCACCTCGAGAACGGTGCCGACCCCATCTACGTGACCCTGCACGATATGTCCGCCCAGTCGCGCGCCGACGGGCATCGCCTTCTCGATGTTGACGCGCGACCCGACGTTCACCGCGCCGAGCGCCGAGACATCGAGCGTCTGCTTCATGACGTCGGCGTCGAAGGTATCGGCGGTCGAGCCGACGACCGTCAGACAGACGCCGCCTACCGCGATCGACTCGCCGTGCACGGCGTCGGATGCCGCATGCGGAGCGCGCACGGTGAGTCGCCAGCCGTCTCCGCTAGGCGAGATCGCGGCGATCTCACCGACCTCTTCGATGATTCCGGTGAACATCAGTGTCCTTTCGATTCCACGATGGGGTGAGCGATGGCGAGCATGTCGTCGCCGAGCGGCATCCACTCATCGACCTGCAGTCGGCGGGCATCGACGATCGTGCCGACGCCGACGTCCGTGAGGGCAAGACGGTCGCCGCCGAGCAGCACGGGGGCGATGTAGGCCAGCACCGTGTCGGCGAGCCCCGCGGCGATGAAAGCGCTCGCGAGCGTCGGGCCGCCCTCGACGAAGACGCGCTGGATGCCGCGTTCGCGGAGGTTGTCGACGACGGCGGTGAGATCGTGGGTGCGGTAGAAGAGCGGTGCGTGCGGATGCTGACGCAGCGCGGCATCCGATGGTGTCTCACGGCTGCCGATCACAACGGGGACGGGCTGAGTCGGGTACCGTGCATCGCCGTCCCGCGCGGTGAGCGCCGGGTCATCCGCGAGCACCGTCCCGGTGCCCACGATGATCGCGTCGGCGTCGGCGCGGCGACGGTGCACATCGGCGCGAGCGGCCGGTCCGGTGATCCACTGGCTGGTGCCATCTGATGCTGCCGCGCGGCCATCCAGACTCTGCGCCCACTTCACGGTGATGTGCGGGCGGCCGAGATGCTGCACCACCAGCCAGTCGGCCATGAGCAGTCGTGCGGCGTCGGCCTGCTCTCCCGAGGCGACGTCGACGCCGGCCGCGCGCAGCCGCGCAGCACCGCCGCTGGAGATGGCACCCGGATCATCGAGGGCGAAGACGACGCGGCTGATGCCGGCGTCGATGAGCGCCAGCGCACAGGGGCCGGTGCGTCCGGTGTGATTGCAGGGTTCGAGGGTGACGACTGCGGTGGCGCCATGCGTCTGCTCTGGAGTGAGCGCGGAGAGGGCCTCGATCTCTGCGTGCGGCGTGCCGGCGCCGCCATGCCAGCCTTCCGCGAGGAGCTCGCCGTCGGCGGAGAGAATGACAGCACCGACTTGCGGGTTGAGACCGCGCGGGCCGTTGGACGCGATCTCGATGGCGCGCAACATGGCGCTGCGCTCTGCCTCGGTCACTGCCATCCGTCGTCCTCTTCGAGGCTCCGGGGGTGGCCGAACTCGCGCGTAAGCGCTTTGTGCTGCCTCTCTTCCGGACTAGCGAGCTTTCGCTCGCATCACCGTCGGTTCCGGAATTTCACCGGATCGGCGCCTGAGAACAGGCGTTCGCGGACTATCACCGCCGGTTCGGATTCACACCGACCCCGGAGCACGTTGCTGCTCCGAGTGTACCCAACGCGGCGCATTCTGTTTCATTCCGGCCACTCGATGACGTCGGCGCGGGATGATTCCTACTTCAGCAGGCGCGACAGGCGGCGGTCGGCGAGCAGCTTGCCACCGGTCTGGCAGGTGGGACAGTACTCCAGCGAGCGATCGGCGAAGAACACGCTGCGGATCTCGTCTCCGCAGACCGGACACGCCTCGCCGCGCCGGGCATGCACCTGCATGCCGCGTCGCTTGGCGTCTTTGAGATCCGCAGGCGGCTTGCCCGCCGCCGCCTGAACCGCTTCTCGCAGCGTCGACTGCATTGCGCCGTACAGTCGATCGATCGTCGGCGCGTCGAGACTTCCCGCTGGCGCGTAGGGCGACATCTTCGCCGCGTGCAGGATCTCATCGCTGTAGGCGTTGCCGATTCCCGCGATGAGCCCCTGGTCCCGCAGCAGCCCTTTGATCTGCGTGCGCCGATCAGCGAGCAGACCGGCGAAGACATCGCGGGTGAACGAAGCATCCACTGGGTCCGGACCCAGTCTCGCTATGCCCGGCACGTCGGATGCTGATCGCACGACGTACACCGCCAGCGACTTCTTCGTACCCGCCTCGGTCAGATCGAAGCCGCTGCCGTCATCCATGGACACCCGCAGCGCAATGGGGCTCCGGCCGGGTTTGATGAGCGTCGTGGAGAGCTCGTCGTACCAGCGCATCCATCCGGCTTTCGCGAGGTGGAAGATCAGGTGCAGCTCATCACCGAGGCACACGTCGATGAACTTTCCGTGCCGCAGGACTCCCGTGATGGTCTGCCCGTGCAACGCCGTGATCGGCGGATCATAGGTCTTCAGCGCCGCGATCGTTCCGACGCTCGTGCGCGTGACTGCGCGTCCGGTGGCGCGCTCGGACAGGAAAGCGACGAGGCCCTGAACTTCCGGCATCTCCGGCATGCAGACATCCTGCCACGGGCACAGGACACTGACTAGGGCGTCAGCGGGTCAGAGCACCGGCCATTCGACGGGCGTGCAGTCATCGGAGGCGAGTAGCCCGGCGACCCAGCCGTCGTCGCGCCCGCGTGAGCTGGTCAGGCACTGGCGCAGCATCCCCTCGTAGCGGAAGCCGAGCGCCCGCGCGGTGCGAGCCGATGCGACATTGCCGACAACGGCCCGCCAGGACAGGCGCGCGAGCCCGAGTTCAGCGAAGGCCCAGTCGATGACGGCACGCGAGGCTTCGGTCATCACTCCGGCGCCACGATGCGCGGGCGCGCTCCAGTAGCCGAGCTCTGCCTCTCCGCCATGCGCATGCGCGACGATGCGGTGCAAGCCGACCATGCCGGCCAGCTGACCGTCGCGACGCACGGCCCACACCGTCTCGGCGTTGTCAGCCCACCAGTCGGCGACAAGATGCACGAAGTCGACGGCGTCGTCGCGCGTGTACGGGCTGGGCACGGTCGTCCAGCGCGGGATCTCCGGGTCCTGGCACGCCGCCGTGATCGCATCCGCGTCGGCTTCGGTCGGAATGCTGAGCACGAGGCGGTTCGTGCGCAGGGTGATCGGCTCCATCGCACCAGCGTAGTGAGCTCGGTAGGCTTTCGAGGGCCGTCGGCCGAGCTTTCAGCGCACAGAAGAGGGGGCATCGTGAACGCGAAGCAGTCCTCTCCGCGCGGTGTCCTCGTCTCAGTGCTCGCCTCGGTCCTGTTCGGGCTCATATTCTTCCTCGCTGGCGTGCTGAGCTCCTCGGCAGAGGTGGTCTTCGCCTGGCGGATCCTCATCACATTCGCCTGCTATGCGCTGGCGCTGTCGCATCCACTCGCCCGTGAGCAGCTGCGCCTGCTCGGCAGGCGCCTGCGCTCGCGCTGGTGGATGTCCTTTCTGCTGGTGGGGCTGGCTGCGATCATCGGCTTCCAGCTCTGGCTCTTCATGTGGGCGCCGATGCACGGGCATGCGCTGGACACGTCGCTGGGGTATCTGCTGCTGCCGATCTGTCTCGTGCTGGGTGGGCGCTTCGTATTGAAAGCGCCGGTCAGCCGCATGCAATGGGCCGTCGTCGCTCTGGCGACCGTCGCGATCGCGGTGAAGCTCGCGGCCACCCCGCAGCTGTCGTGGGTCACGCTGGCGATCTGCCTGCCGTACACGGTCTATTTCGTCGTGCGCCAGCGGTTCGGACTCGATGGCCCGATCGTCTTCGGCGCAGAATCGCTGCTGATGCTGCCGGTGGCCGTGGCATTCCTGCTTGCCGCGACTCCCGGAGTCATCGCTCCGGCAGAGCTCGCCGGCCTCGCGGGGATCGGAATCGCCAGCGCGGCGGCGATGTCGCTGTACCTCGCCGCCGCAGCTCTCCTGCCGCTGCCGGTCTTCGGCCTGCTCAGCTATGTCGAGCCCGTGCTCCTGGTCGGCATCGCGCTCCTGCTCGGCGAGCGGATGCAGGGCGCGGACGGCTGGGTCTACCTCATCCTCGCCGTCGCGCTCACGGTCTTGGCGGTCGAAGGGTTCCGCGTCTCTCGGCGTGCGCGCCGCGCGCGACCAGAGCTTCCGCCGCCGAGCGTGCCGGGCGCTCCCGGCATCGGCGAGCCCGATGTCGATCGACGCGACTAGAATCATCCAGTGACTGTTCCGGGGATTCTGCGCGCCTTGGAAGAGGCGAACCTGTACCGTGATGCCCTCACCTGGGCGAAGACCGACGCCGAGATCTCGGCCGTCGACGGGCTCGATGCCCCGATCCTTGCGGGGCTGATCGAAAAACGCGCTGCGGCCGGGCATCCGGCATCCGCTCTCGTGATCACCCCGACCGGGCGCCGCGCGGAGTCTGTCGCCGCCGCGCTGGGGTCATACCTGGGCGAAGCCGAGATCCTCATCTTTCCGGCATGGGAGACGTTGCCGCACGAGCGGCTGAGTCCGAGCCCCGACACTGTCGGCCAGCGACTGGACACGCTGCGCCGCATCACCACCTGGAACGGTGAGAAGCCGCTGATCGTGGTGGCATCCGTGCGCGCGGCGCTGCAGCCGCTGGCGGCGAACCTCGGCGACGCTGTGCCGCTCGAGCTGCGCGTCGGCGGCCGCGGCATCGAGCTCGAGCAGGCCATCGAACAGCTCGTGGAGCGCGCCTATTCGCGCGTGGACATGGTCTCCCGCCGCGGCGAATTCGCGGTGCGCGGCGGCATCCTCGATGTCTTCCCGCCGACGGCAGACCATCCGCTGCGCGTGGAGTTCTTCGGCGACGAGGTCGACCAGATCCGTGCCTTCTCGGTCGCCGATCAGCGCTCGCTGCCGGGCGATGTCGCATCCATCGAGCTGCCCGCCAGCCGCGAGCTGCTGCTGACCGCTGAGGTGCGCGAGCGCGCGGGTGCTCTCGTCGCCGGCTTCCCTGCAATCGCCGGGATGCTGGAGAAGATGTCCGAAGGCATTCCCGTGGAGGGAATGGAATCGCTGCTTCCGGCCGTCGCCGGGCCACTGGTGACTCTGGCCGAGTACCTCCCCGCGGGATCCGCGACGGCCATCGTCGATCCTGAACGCGCCAGCGCGCGTGCTCAGAACCTCGGCGAGACCAACCGGGAGTTCCTCGAGGCCGCATGGAGCGCTGCCACCTCCGGCGCATCCGCGCCGATCGATGCCTCTTCGATGCTCAGTGCGCGTCTCAGCGCCGGCGACTTCGTCTCGATCGCGCGGCTGCGCGAGATCGTCCACGAGCGCGATGGCGTCTGGTGGCGGCTCAGCCCGTTCGCGACCGATGACGACGACGCCGCGAACCTCGATTCCTCGGTGATCCCGTCTTTCCACGGCAACGTCGACGGCGCGATCGCGTTCGTCGAGGCACGGCTGGGTGAGGGGTGGCGCGTGGTCGTCGTCGCCTCGGGGCAAGGGCTCGTCGAGCGTGCGCGCGACGTGCTCAGCGATCGCGGCCTGGCCGCCCGTGTGCTGACCGAGCTCATCGACGCGCCGGATGCCGGAGTCGCGAGCCTTCTCGTCGGATCGGTGGAGTCCGGGTTCCAGGTGCCGGAGGCGCGCCTCGCCGTGCTCAGCGACAACGAGTTCTACGGTCGCACGGTCGGCGGCGATCAGCGCGTGGTGCGCAAACTCGCCTCGCGGCGGCGGAACGTCGTCGATCCGCTGCAGCTGAAGCAGGGCGACTACGTCGTGCACACCACCCATGGCATCGGACGCTTCATCGAGCTCACCAAGCGCGAGGTCTCCTCTGGCGGGCGCAACGCCACCAAGACCACTCGCGAATACCTCGTGCTCGAGTACGCCCCGTCCAAACGCGGCTACCCGGGTGACAAGCTCTACGTGCCCACCGACCAGCTCGACCTGCTCTCGAAGTACGTCGGCGGCGAAGCCCCGACTCTGTCGAAGATGGGCGGCAGCGACTGGTCGGCGGCGAAGGGCAAGGCGCGCAAGGCCGTGCGCGACATCGCGGTCGAGCTCGTCAAGCTGTACTCAGCGCGGATGAGCGCCAAGGGCTACGCTTTCGGACCCGATACCCCCTGGCAGCGCGAGTTGGAAGAGGCGTTCCCCTTCGCCGAGACACCCGACCAGCTGCAGACGATCGATGAGATCAAGGCAGATATGGAGCGCCCGATCCCGATGGACCGGCTGCTGAGCGGTGACGTCGGCTTCGGCAAGACCGAGGTGGCGATCCGCGCCGCGTTCAAGGCGATCCAGGAGGGCAAGCAGGTCGCCATGCTCGTGCCGACGACGCTGCTCGTCAAACAGCACATGGAGACGTTCACCGAGCGCTTCGCCGGGTTCCCAGTGCAGGTGCGCGCGCTCTCGCGCTTCCAGACCGACAAAGAGGCGCGGCTCACCCTGCAGGGGGTCCTGGACGGCTCGGTCGACATGGTCATCGGCACCCACCGCATCCTCACCGACAAGGTGATCTTCAAAGATCTCGGGCTGATGATCATCGACGAGGAGCAGCGCTTCGGTGTCGAGCACAAGGACACGCTGAAGAAGATGAAGACGAATGTCGACATCCTCGCGATGAGTGCCACGCCGATTCCGCGCACGCTCGAGATGGCCGTCACCGGCATCCGCGAGATGTCGACCTTGGCGACCCCGCCCGAGGACCGGCATCCGATCCTCTCCTTCGTCGGGCCCCGCAGCGACAAGCAGATGGCTGCGGCGATCCGGCGCGAGATCCTGCGCGAAGGACAGGTGTTCTTCGTGCACAACAGGGTGCAGTCGATCCAGCGCGTGGCATCGGAGCTCGCCGAACTCGTACCCGAGGCGCGGATCGCCGTCGCGCACGGAAAGATGGGCGAGCATCAGCTCGAGCAGGTTGTCGACGATTTCTGGGAGCGCAAGTACGACGTGCTGGTCTCGACGACGATCATCGAGACCGGGCTCGACATCTCGAACGCGAACACGATCATCATCGATCGCGCCGACAAGTACGGCCTCTCGCAGCTGCACCAGTTGCGCGGGCGCGTGGGACGCGGACGTGAGCGCGCGTACGCGTACTTCCTGTATGACGAGATGAAGCCGCTCAGCGAGACCGCTGCCGACCGGCTGCAGACCATCGCCGTGAACAACGAGCTCGGTTCGGGCATGCAGGTGGCGCTGAAGGATCTCGAGCTGCGCGGCGCGGGCAACATGCTCGGCGCCGAGCAGGCCGGCCATATCGCCGGCGTCGGCTTCGATCTGTATCTGCGGATGATCGGCGAGGCTGTCGCGACGTTCCGCGGTGACGAGACGTCGTCGGATGTCGAACTGCGGCTCGAGCTGCCCGTGGATGCAAGAATCCCCGAGCACTACATCGACAGTGAGCGCTTGCGGCTGGAGGCATACCAGAAGCTGTCTGCGGCAGCCGGTGCCTCGGCTGCCGATGAGGCGATCGACCTCGTGGTCGAGGAGCTGGTGGACCGGTACGGAGCTTTCCCCGACGAGGTGACGACGCTCGTCGCGGTTGCGCGGCTGCGTCGCCGGGCCGCACGTGCAGGGCTCACCGACGTCGTTGCAATGGGCTCGAACCTGCGCATCGCCCCCGCCCGCTTCGAGGACTCGATGAAGGTGCGCCTGCAGCGCCTGTACCCGAAGGCGAAGCTCGTCGGCGGGGGAGAGGCGCTCGTGGTGCCGATGCCCGGCCCCGACGGCCCTGCACTCATCGAATGGGTCGGCAACCTGTTCACCGCGATGTTCCCCGAACCGGTGAAGGCCGCGACCGACTGAGAACATCCGGGGTGCATACCCGGCAACCGGGCATCCTTCGGACTAGTCTGGCCGCATGATCTACGAGCACCTCGGGTCTCGGCCCCGCATCCATGACACGGCCGTCGTGGCGCCGACAGCGGTGATTTCCGGCGATGTGGAGATCGGGCCGGATTGCCAGGTGCTGCACGGCGCCATCATCACGGCCGAAGGCGGGCCGATCCGGCTCGGCGAGCACGTGATCGTGATGGAGAACGCGCTGATCCGGGCGACGGCGGCGGATGCTGTGCACATCGGCCCGCATACGCTCATCGGCACACTCGCGAGCATCGCGGGTGCGACCATCGGCGCCGAGGTCTTCTTCGCCTCCGGTGCGCGGGTGTTCAACGGCGCGCACGTCGGTGATCGATGTGAGGTTCGGGTGCATGCGATCGTGCATCGCCGTGCAGTGCTACCGGAGGGGACGGTCGTGCCGATCGGCTGGGTGGCGGTGGGCGATCCCGTGCAGCTGCTCTCCCCGGACCAGCACGAGGAGATCGCCGCCGCGCAGCCGGAGCTCGACTTTCCCGGCTATGTGTTCGGAGTCGACCGCGACACGCCTGATCTCATGGTGCAGCTCACCGAGCGCTATGGTCGCTCGCTGGCGCGCCACGCCGACGACCGCGAGCTCTGACTCGCCTGGCATCCCCGCCCGCCCGTTACCCGTCTATATGGCACAAAGTCTCGGAATTCGATCGGAATACCGAGACTTTGCGCCATATAGACGGGGCTCGACGGGGTGAGCGGAGGATCAGGGGGCGGAGGGTCAGGGGCGATGTGTCAGATGACGCCCTGGGCGAGCATCGCGTCGGCCACGCGCTCGAAGCCGGCGATGTTGGCCCCTGCCACGTAGTCGCCCGGAGTGCCGTAGCGCTCGGCAGCGCGGAAGGATGCATCGTGGATATCAGCCATGATGTCGCGCAGCTTCTGCTCGCTGTTCGAGAAGTTCCAGCGCTGGCGCGAGGCGTTCTGGCTCATCTCCAGCGCAGAGGTGGCGACACCTCCCGCGTTCGCGGCCTTGCCCGGGGCGAACAGCACCTCGGAATCCTGGAAAGCGCCGACGGCCTCCGGGGTCGACGGCATGTTGGCGCCCTCGGCGACGACGCGCACACCGTTCGCGATCAGCATGCGCGCGGAGTCCTCGTTGAGTTCGTTCTGGGTCGCCGACGGGATCGCGATGTCGACGGGGGTCTCCCAGACGTTGCCGCCTTCGATGAAGCGGGCGCCGGGACGACGGTTCGCATATTCGACGATGCGGCCGCGCTCGACTTCCTTGATCTGGCGCAGCAGGCTCAGGTCGATTCCCGCGTCGTCGACGATGTAACCCGAGGAGTCGGATGCCGTCACAGCACGCGCTCCCAGTTGCGTCGCCTTCTCGATCGCGTAGATCGCCACGTTGCCCGAACCGGAGACCGCGACGCGCTTGCCCTCGAGGTTCTCGCCGTGCACCGCCAGCATCTCCTGAGCGAAGAAGACCGCACCGTAGCCGGTCGCCTCGGTGCGCACCTGGGCACCGCCCCAGCCGATGCCCTTGCCGGTGAGGATGCCGGATTCGTGCCGGTTCGTGATCTTGCGGTACATGCCGAACATGTAACCGATCTCGCGACCGCCGACGCCGATGTCACCGGCGGGCACATCTGTGCTCTCGCCGATGTGGCGGTAGAGCTCGCTCATGAACGACTGGCAGAAGCGCATGACCTCGGCCTCGCTCTTGCCGTGGGGGTCGAAGTTCGATCCGCCCTTGCCGCCGCCGATGCCCTGGCCGGTGAGGGCGTTCTTGAAGATCTGCTCGAAGCCGAGGAACTTCATGATCGAGATGTTCACCGTGGGGTGAAAGCGCAGCCCGCCCTTGTACGGGCCGAGTGCCGAGTTGTACTGCACCCGGTAGCCGCGGTTGACCTGCAGCTTGCCGGAATCATCCATCCACGGTACGCGGAAGATGATCTGACGCTCGGGCTCGACGAGTTGTTCGAGCACACCGTTCTCGATGTACTCCGGACGGCGCTCAAGCACCGGCCCGATTGAATGCAGCACCTCATGGACTGCCTGGTGAAACTCCGGCTCATCCGGGTTGAGCGTGCGAACCGCATCGAACACAGGCTGTGCGGCAACGCTGAGCGGGTGGAAATCGGCAGTGGTATCGGTCACGCGGGAAGCTTTCTGAAAGAGGGCATGATTGTGCGATCGTGTCGCGAGATGCTTCGCCGGATCAGGCTCGGGGTCTCACTTTAGCGTGCGATTCCGAACAATTCTCACGGCGAGGCTTCACGGGTGGGTCACCCGGTGTTCTGCAGACCCGCCGCGACTCCGCTGACGGAGAGCAGCAGCAGACGCTGCAGATCGGGATCTGCGTCGGGCTGGGCCGGGGCGGAGCGCAGTGCACGAAGGGCGCGCAGCTGCAGCAGCGAGAGAGCATCGACGTACGGTGTGCGCAGCTGTACAGCGCGCTGCAGGATCGGCTTGTTCACCAGAAGACCGTCGCCTCCGGTGAGCCGGATCACCCACTCACGGGTCAGACGCAGCTCGTCCAGCACGATCTGGGCGAGGTCGTCGCGATCGCCCAGAGCGAGGTACTGACGGGCGATGCGCTCGTCGGTCTTCGCCAGACTCATGGCGACGTTGTCGATCATCGTGCGCAGCACCGGCCATTCACGGTAGGCCGCGAGAAGCGCCTGCTCGTCGCCGACGGCTTCCAGCGCCGATCCGAGACCGAACCAGCCGGCGAGGTTGATGCGCGCCTGCGTCCACGCGAACACCCACGGGATCGCCCGCAGATCTTCGAGCGATTCCACAGACAGTCCGCGGCGTGCGGGCCGAGACCCGAGCGCGAGCAGGCCGATCTCCTCCATCGGCGTCACGGTTGCGAACCAGGGTGCGAATCCGTCGGCGCCCACGAGCGAGAAGAACCGGTCGCGGGATGCCACATCCATCACCTTCGCGACGGATGCGAAGCGCTCGGCAGCGCCGCTGTTGCGCTTCTCGATGGTGGGGGAGGATGCCAGCAGCGTGGCCGCAGCGACCTGGTCGATGTGCCGCATGGCGATCGCCGGCTCGCCGTAGCGCGCGAAGATGACCTCACCCTGCTCGGTGAGCTTGAACCGGCCGTCGACGGAGTGCGGCGGCTGGGCGAGGATCGCCGAGTTCGCCGGTCCGCCGCCACGGCCGAGTGCGCCGCCGCGGCCATGAAAGAGCGTGAGCTGGATGCCGGCATCCACCGCCCACTGGGCGATGTCGCGCTGCGCCTCGTAGAGGGCGAGGTTCGCCGCCACCGGACCGACGTCCTTCGAGGAGTCCGAGTAGCCGAGCATCACCTCGAGACGGTTGTCCGTGGCCGCCAGCCGTGCGCGGAACTCCGGGAACTGCACGACCTCGGCGAGAATGCCGGGCGCTGCCTGCAGGTCGGCGAACGTCTCGAACAGCGGTACGACATCGAGCACTGGGGCATCAGCGCCGAGCGCGTAGTCGGCGAGTTTGTGCACCGCGGCGAGGTCGGCCGCCGACTGCGTGAACGAGACGACATAGCGGCCAGCTGCCCGCAGGCCGTAGCGCTGCTGAATCTCGGCGACCGCGCGGAAGACGTCGAGCACCTCCTCGGTCTGCTCGCTGAGCTCTCCACCGGCGTCCAGCTCGGCGAGAGCCTTCGCGTGCACCTGAGCGTGCTGGCGAACCTCGAGCTCGGTGAGGTGGAAGCCGTAGGTCTCGACCTGCCAGATGAGGTGCTGCACGCCGCCGTAGCCGTGTCGGCGCGCTCCCGCCGCGACCAGGGAGTCCTGCACGGCGTGCAAGTCGGCGAGAAGCTCGTCGGGCACGGCGTAGCCGCCATCTTCCTCGACGCGCGTCGCGTGGATGCGGTGCACGAGGGCGAGCATCACCCGGCGGTGCGGTTCGCTCGGCGAGCGCTTGGCGATGTCAGCGGCGAGTTCGGGGTGCCGGTCGGCGAACGACTGCCAGATCGCGGTGACCTCGGTGCTGGCCGGGGTGTCGGCGTCGTCGAGGGTGAGCGTGCGGCCGATGCGCTCGACAGCGCGCTCCAGCCCGAGGAGCACATGCTCGGAGGCGATCTTCGCGGCCTCGCGGGTGACGGATGCTGTGACGAAGGGGTTGCCGTCGCGGTCGCCGCCGACCCACGAGCCGACGCGCACGAAGGCCGGAACGACGGGGGCACCGGATCCGGAGTCCTCGCCGCGCAGTTCGTCATCGATGCGCCGGTACACGTGCGGCACAGTGGTGAACAGCGTCTCGTCGAAGACGCCCATGACAGTGCGGACCTCATCGGTGGGAGAGGGCTTCTGCGCGCGCAGCGGCGCGGTGCGCCACAGGGTGTCGATCTCTTCCAGCATCCGGCGGTGTGCACGGTGCTGCTCGGCGCCTTCGGGACTTGCCGCGTCGTTCTGTGTGAGCAGCTCGGCCAATCGGCGGATGCTGCCGGATACAGCGCGGCGACGCGCCTCGGTCGGATGTGCGGTGAAGACCGGGTGGAATCGCAGAGCGGCGAGCCGCTCTCGGGCAGCTTCTTCGCCGATCTCCTCACTCAGCCGCGCGAAGGCCGTCGCGACCGTGTCGGGGGCGTGCGCGGGGGCGCCTGAACTCGTCGGACGGTCGGGCTGCCCGGCTCGTTCGCGGAGGATCCGCACGCGCTGGTGCTCTTCGGCGAGGTTGACGAGGTGGAAGTAGCAGGTGAATGCGCGCGCGACCTCGTCGGCGCGTTCGATCGTGAACGAGTCGGCGATGGATGCCGCGCGTTCGAACGCCTCGTCGTTGTCGGCATCCGCCGCTTGGATCGTGGCGAGGCGCAGACGCTCGACGTCTTCGTACAGGCCCGCAGTCCCGGATTCGCGCAGCACCTGGCCGAGGAGAGCGCCGAGCATGCGCACATCGGCGCGCATCTGATCGGGAATGCCATTCGATGCCTCGAAGCGGGTGATGACACGGATGGCTTCAGTATTCGTGGGCTCGGGGGTCATCCTTCGAGCGTATCGCCGGGGGCGAGTGGCTCCGTGCACGATGACGCCGATGGCGGATGCTGCTGCTTCGGCTCGGTGTTCATCGGCTCGGTGTTTTGTCGGCACGCTGTCAGCGAGACAGCGACGATCTACAATGGAGGGGATGCGCATCTCGGCTAACCCTCTCCGCGGCCAGCAGTTTCCCGCCGCCCTGCTTCTCGTCGCCGCGGCCCTCGGGCTGCTGCTGGCGAACCTGCCCACGCACGATGGGATCGCGGCGATCCTCGATGCGCATATCTCGATTCCCGGCACCACGCTGGATATGTCGATTGCGCATTGGATCTCCGACGGTCTGCTGGCGATCTTCTTCCTGATCGTGGCGATCGAACTGCGGCACGAGCTCACCCATGGTGAACTCGATTCGCCGCACAAGGCGATGCAGCCGGCGATCGCGGCCGCTGGCGGCGTGATCGTTCCGATCGCGGTCTACCTGCTGATCGCGGGCGGTGGCGATACGGCCACGGGCTGGCCCATCCCGACCGCGACGGATATCGCCTTCGCCCTGGGTGTGCTGGCGATGTTCGGCCGGGGACTGCCATCGGGCGTGCGGGTGTTCCTGCTCGCGCTGGCGATTCTCGACGACATCATCGGCATCATCTTCATCGCCGTGCTGTTCGCGCACGACGTGGATTGGCTGATGTTCGCTTTCGCGGTCGTCGCTGTCGCGCTCTTCGGCGTGCTCAGTGTCTGGCTGCGCAAGACCGGGTCGGCAGCGATCGCCGTCCTGATGGGCGTGATCGGCGTCATCGCATGGGGGCTGATGGCGGGCTCGGGAATCCACGCCACCATCGCCGGTGTGCTGCTCGGGCTGGTGATGTCGCCCGCGCCGGCAGAGCGGCTCAGGCACGGTCTGGAACCCACTGTCAACGGTCTGATCCTCCCGGTCTTCGCGTTCGCTGCCGCGTTCGTGGTGATTCCGCAGGTCTCGCCGACCGAGCTGTCGCCGGCGTTCTGGGCGATCCTCATCGCCCTGCCTGTCGGCAAGATCATCGGCATCGGCGCATTCGGCTGGCTGGCGATGCAGCTGCGCCCGCGCGGGACTGCCCCGGCTCTTGGGCTGCCTGATCTGCTCGCAGCTGGAGCGCTGGGTGGTATCGGATTCACGGTGTCGCTGCTGCTGGCGAACCTCGCCTTCGCTGGAGCCGGTGCCGTGCGCGACGAGGCGATCCTCGGCGTGCTGGGCGGCTCGCTGATCTCGCTGCTGGTGTCGGCGGTCGTCGTCTCGATGCGAGCGCGGTCGTACCGTCGTCTGGCAGCGGCTGCCGAGTAGGAGGCCCCGATGAGTGATCCGCTGCGCGACGCCGCCGACACGATGAGGCAGGTGCGCGAGCGCTGCGTGTGGTCGCAGCAGATCACTCACCGCGATCTGGTGCCTTATCTCATCGAAGAGTCGCATGAGGTGATCGACGCCGTCGAGTCCGGTGACCGTGCCGAGCTGCGCGAAGAGCTGGGCGACCTGCTGTGGCAGGTGCTCTTCCACTCGGCTGTCGCCGCGCAGGACCCGGATGATCCGTTCGACGTCGACGACGTGGCGCGCGGGCTGAACGAGAAGATGGTTCGTCGGCATCCGCATGTCTTCGGTGATGCGGTCGCGGCGACGCCGGAAGAAGTGCTCGTGCACTGGAACGCAGCCAAAGCCGCCGAGAAGCGCGAGCGACGCAGTGCGCTCGACGGCATCCCCGTCGGCATGCCCGAGCTGGCGAAAGCGCAGAAGGTGCTCGGGCGCGCAGCGAAGGTCATCTCCATCCCCGAGCACGTCGACGGCCCCGCATCCGAAGCCGATCTCGGTGATGCGCTGCTCGGTCTGGTTGCTCACGCACGCTCACAGGGCTGGGATGCCGAGCGCGCACTGCGCGAGCGCCTGCGGACGCTGGAAGCTGACGTCCGCGCCGCCGAAACCTCCGCCTGAGTCCGGGGCATTGGATCACTAGCGTCTCGGAAATCAACGCTTCAGCAGCGTTAGTGATCCAACGTCGGCGCAGCGTAACCGCACGTCGGCGCGCCGCCGGAGATCCTCTGGAAAGATAGACGGGTGGCATCTGTGAACCCGCCGCGCGGAATGCGCGATTTTCTCCCCGCTGACAAGGCTCGTCGCGAGCGCGTCCTCGCCGTCATCCGCGAACGCTATCGCGCACACGGATTCGACGAGATCGAGACGCCCGTCGTCGAGGAGCACGCCCGGCTGCATGCGGGGATCGGGGGCGACAACGAGAAGCTCTCGTACAACATCCTGCGCCGCGGATTGGATGCCGATGGCATCCGCGCTGCTGCCGACGATCCTGCGGCTCTCAGCGATCTCGGGCTGCGCTACGACCTCACTGTTCCGCTCGCGCGCTTCTACGCGACCAATCGCGGCCAGCTGCCGACGGTGTTCCGTGCGATCCAGATCGGTCCGGTCTGGCGCGCCGAGCGCCCGCAGAAGGGCCGGTATCGCCAGTTCGTGCAGTGCGACATCGACATCATCGGGGATGACACCGCGCGTGCTGAGGCCGAGCTGATCACCGCCTCACTCGACACGATCGACGCGCTCGGGCTCGAGGGCGGCTCCGTGCGCATCAACGATCGCCGCGCACTGGAGTGGATGCTCGACTCGTTCGGGTTCACGGCCGATGAGCGTCCTGGCGTGCTCATCACCATCGACAAACTCGACAAGGTCGGGCCGGATGGCGTCGCGGCCGAACTGCGCGGGCGCGGCGTCACACCCGGTGCGGTTGATGCATTCGACGCGTTCTTGAAGCGCCCGCAGACCCGTGAGTACAATCCGTACGGTGAGCGCCAGATCCGCAAGGCGCTGCCGGAGGGCGCACCCGAGGAACTGATCGCCCACCTCGTCGGGCTGGGAGACGCGGTCGCTGCGGCGAGGCCTGATGCGGGCGAACCGCCCCTGGTCTACGACCCCTTCCTCGTGCGCGGCATGGGGTATTACACCGGCACGATCTTCGAACTCGCACACCCCTCGGTGGACTATTCCCTCGGCGGCGGTGGCCGTTACGACGGCATGATCGGACGCTTCCTCGGTCAAGAGGTGGCGGCGGTCGGCTTCTCGATCGGCTTCGAGCGCATCGTGGACCTGGTGACAGCTGTCGAGGTCGAGGCCGCCCAGGCGGTCGTGCTCGTGCACGATGCCGATGTGCCGACGACGGAACTGCTGGCGCACAAGACCGCGCTGCTGCGATCGGGCGATGCCGCACGCGTGCGCCTGGAGCGTCGCCCGAAGAATCTCAAGGCGCTCCTGGAGCGCTCGGCGGCAGACGGATACACGGCGTTCGCTGCTGTGCGCGCCGGCGACGCCGTCGGCGAGCTGCAGATCAAGCCGCTGGGCTGAATTCCGCAGCGTGGAGGGTGCGCAGCATCCGCCGAGATCAGGCGATTCGCCGAGATCAGGCGATTTCCTGAGAAATCGTCCTGATCTCAGCAGATCTCCTGATTCCGGAACCACGGCGGGAGCGGATGCTGCCAGCCGCGCCGCGCGATGTCAGCCGCGCCGCGTGGTTACCCGCAGGCGCAGCATCCGGTAGCCGACGCCGACGAGCACGACGATCAGCCCGACGGCCGACGCGATCACGGGCAGCGTGTTCACCAGGATGAGGCACCCCAGCGCGCCGATGACCTGCAGCGCACGGGGATAACGCCGCGCTGACCCGTGCTGCCGGTAAGCGGCGGCATTCGCGATCAGGTAGTACAGCAGCACGCCGAAGGACGAGAATCCGATCGCACCCCGTAGATCGGCGATCAGCACCACGCCGATCACGATCAGGCCGACCAGGATCTCGGCCCGTCGGGGAACCTGCCAGCGCGAGTCGACGGCCGACAGGAAGCGCGGCACATCGCTCTCCCGCGCCATCGCCAGGGTCGTGCGGCCAATCCCGGTGAGCAGGGCGAGCAGTGCTCCGAGGGATGCCGCGGCAGCCGCGATCCGCACGATCGGCTCGAACCCGGTCCATCCCGCGACGGAGACCACGTCTGCTAGGGGGTGTGCGCTGGTGGCCGCGCCCGCACCGAGGGTGAGGGTGACGGCGAGTGCGACGAGGACGTATACGACCACCGCCCCCGAGAGCGCGATCACGATCGCACGCGGGATGTTGCGCGCCGGAGCGATGACCTCCTCGCCCATCGTGGCGATGCGGGCGTACCCGGCGAACGCGAAGAACAGCAGCCCGGCCCCCTGCAGCACGCCGTACGCGGTCGCGTCCGGAAGCGGAGCCGGAGAGGCCGCGGATGCTGCCGAGAAGCCGGCCACCATCACGATCGCGAGTCCGAGCAGAGAGATCATCACGAGCAGACGAGTGACCTGGGCTGTGCGCGTCACGCCGAAGCAGTTGATGGCGACGAGAGCTGCCACCGCCAGCACGGCGACGGGCGTGCGCCACTGCTCGGGGGCGGCGTACGCCGCGAAGGTCATCGCCATGGCGGCACAGCTGGCGATCTTGCCGATCACGAAGCACCAGCCGGCGATGAAACCCGACCAGGGGCCGATCTCAGCGCGCGCGTAGGAGTAAGTGCCGCCGGCGACGGGGTGCACGGCTGCCAGCTGGGCCGATGATGTGGCATTGCAGAACGCCACGACTGCGGCGATACCCAGTGCGATCAGAAACCCGGACCCTGCGACGTCGAGCGCTGGGGCCCATACGGCGAACACGCCCGCGCCGATCATGGAGCCGAGTCCGATCGCGACAGCGTCGGCCAAGGTCAGGCGGCGGGCCAGGGGCATTCATCCATCGTCGCACTTGAGGGTGAACGGCGGGTGGCCGGCTCGTCAGTGCCGGTGGGTGCAGCATCCGCTCCGAGGGGCAGGGCGCCTCTGTGAAGCCTCTTTACCTGATTGTTCTAGTTGGCATAGAGTAAACGAACGGAGGTGCTCATGCTGATTCGTATCGATCCAGAAAGCCCGAGGCCGCTGTTCGAGCAGATCGCGGCGTCGGTGCGTGGCGAGGTCCTCGCCGGGCGTCTGCGCCCCGGCGACCGCCTGCCAGCGGCCCGTGAGGTGGCGGGGGGCGTCGACGTGAACGTGCACACGGTGCTGCGCGCCTATCAGGAGCTCCGCGACGAGGGCCTGATCGACCTGCGCCGCGGGCGTGGCGCATTAGTGTCAGCATCCGCCGCGCCTCTCGCGGAACTCGCGGGCGACGTCGCCGACCTTGTGCACCGTGCGGCCGCGCTCGGCATCTCGCAGACCACACTGGCCTCCATCGTGAAGGAGACGAACTATGACTGATGACGTTCGGCGATCCCGCACAGCATTCTTCTGGGTGGGAGTGTTCATCCCCGCCGCAATTCTGCTCGTCACCGTCGCCGTGATCGCAGCCTGGCTGCCCGAACTGCCTGACCCCATCGCCACGCACTGGGGCTCATCAGGCGTCGACGGCTTCGGGCCGAAATGGGCAACGATCGCACTGCCGCTGGGCGTCGGCGGGGGCACCGTCACCCTCCTGGCGCTGATCGGGGCCCTCGGGTACCGGATGCCGCAGAGCAGCACGAAGCAGCCGGTTCAGGCATGGGGACCGACCTCCCGGTTCTTGGGCGGGATGAGCCTCGGGCTCGCCCTGTTCATCTCGTACCTCGAGCTCGTCACCACCGGTCTGCAGCGCGGTCTCGCCGACGCGGCGCAGGCGCCCGACATCGGATGGTGGATGCCGACCGGGTTCGCCCTGCTCATTACGGGCACGGCGCTCGGTTGGTTCCTGCAACCTCGCTCGCCGGAGCGCGTCGGCGTTGCCGAAGCGTCGGTCGCGAGCATCACGTTCAATCGCGTGGAGCGTGCCGCCTGGTTCGGCACCGCGAAGATGGCGAGAGGCGCGGTTGTCGTCCTGGTCGGCGCGACGCTGCTGATGCTCGTGCTTTCCGTGGTGGTCTTCGCGCAGGATGCGGGCGGAGGCTGGATCCTGCTGGGTACGACCGTGCTGCTGCTCGTGCTGATCGCCACCATGCTTGTCTTCCGGGTTCGCGCGAACGCCGCCGGTCTCCGGGTGCGCTCGCTCCTCGGGTGGCCGAACACCGGCATCCCGCTCGACCGCATCGAGAAGATCGAGGTCGTCCAGATCGCCCCGATGGCCGAGTTCGGCGGATGGGGGTGGCGGATCAGCCCCGACGGGCGTCGCGGTGTCGTGCTGCGCGCCGGTGAGGCGCTGCAGGTGACAGACAGCAGGGGCAAGGTGTTCGTGGTCACGGTAGACGACGCCGTCGAGGCGGCATCCGTGCTCGAGAGCCTGCGCCAGCGGGCCCAGGTACGACCACGACGAGAAGCTGACACGGAGGAACAATAATGACTCGCATCCGACCGCTCGTGACGATTTCTTTCCTCGTGCTGGCATACGGGCTGGCGTGGCTGGTCGCGCTGCCGCTCTGGCTGGGTGACGGCCTCGCTGAGCCGATCGCGGGTGTGCTGCTACCGGTGATGATGTACGCGCCCGCGGTGGCTGTGGTCATCGTGCTGCTCGTGCTGCGTCCGATCCCGAAGGGGCAGCGGCTGAGGTTTCTCGGCATCTGGCCGCTGCGCCCTGCGAAGCGCGTCGTCTGGATGAGCGTGCTCGGTCTCTTCGGGCCGGTCGTCATCATCGTGCTGGCGCTGCTGGTGGCTGTTGGCTTCGGATGGTTGACTGCCGACTTCGTCGGGCTGTCCGGCTTCCAGGAGCTGCTCAGAGCTCAGACGCCCGATACGTCGACCCCGATTCCGCCGGTGTGGCTTCTCGCCGCGGCGCAGCTGATAGCCATCCCCTTCGCCGCCGCCACGATCAACGCGGTCGCCGCCTTCGGTGAAGAGCTGGGGTGGCGCGGATTCCTGGTGCCCGCGCTGCGGCGCTGGGGCACCTGGCCGGCGCTGCTCATCAGTGGCGCACTGTGGGGGCTGTGGCACACGCCGGTCATCCTGCTCGGCTACAACTTCGGACGCACCGACGTCTTCGGGGTGCTCCTGATGACCGCGGGATGCATCGTCTGGGGCGTCCTGCTCGGGTGGCTGCGCCTGCGCAGCGCGTCACTGTGGCCGGCGGTCTTCGCCCATGGTGCGATGAACGCGGCTATGGGTCTGCCAGTGATCTTCATCGCAGCCGGCACCACATTCGAACCAGCGCTCGCCTCTGGTCTGGGAGCATCCGGGTGGATCGCTGGCACGGCAGTGATCGGGGTGCTGCTGCTGGCGGGGCAGTTCCGGCGACAGCCTCAGTTGGCCGCAGCCCGACCGGACCGGGGGAGGGCTTGACCGGTCGCAACCGGCGGGGTTGGCTGAGGGCATGGCCGAATCCACCCCGCAGAACTGGCGCGCCACCGACGACTATCTCGCAGAGACGCTCGTCGGGCATGACGCGGCTCTCGAAGCGGCGCTCGCGGCGCAGCGCGCGGCCGGGCTGCCGGAGATCGAGGTCGCCCCGGTTGCAGGCAAGCTGCTGAATCTGCTGGTGCGCATCAGCGGCGCGCGCCGCGTGCTCGAGATCGGCACTCTCGGCGGCTACTCCACGATCTGGATGGCTCAAGCGGTCGGCGAGACCGGGCGGGTCATCACCGTCGAGGCGGATGCCGATAATGCGGCGGTAGCGCGCACCAGCATCGATGCCGCCGGCGTGGGTGATCGCGTCGAGATCCGCGTCGGGCGCGCGGCCGATGTGCTGCCGACGCTGGTCGGCGGGTTCGACCTCGTCTTCATCGACGCCGATAAGGAATCCAACACGATCTACCTTGATTGGGCGGCGAGACTCGGGCATCCGGGCACCATCGTGGTCGTCGACAACGTCGGCCGCAGCGGAGACATCGTCGACGCGAGCAGCTCCGATCCGATGGTCGTCGGCACTCGCGAGGCGCTGCGGATGCTGGGAGAAGACCCGCGCTTCGATGCGACCGCGCTGCAGACGGTCGGCGCCAAGGGATGGGACGGCTTCGCCCTCGCGGTCGTCGTCTGACCCGCGAGCGCCGGACCTCCGCACGGATGCAGGGAGAAAACACGCTTGCAGGGTGATTCCAACGGCGTGTCTCCCTCCATCCGTACTAACTCCCTGCATCCGTGCGCGGGGGAACGACGCGGATCGGCGGGCCGAAATGCAGCCGCGCTAGACTGAGCCGCGGATCGACGTCGCTCCACGAACCCTTTCCCCTCCGACAAAGGAGCACACCTGTGGCACTTATCGAGGCAGTAGGCGCACGCGAGATTCTCGACTCGCGTGGAAACCCGACCGTCGAAGTGGAGGTCCTGCTCGATGACGGCATCGTGCAGCGCGCCGCCGTTCCGTCTGGTGCATCCACCGGCGCCTTCGAGGCATACGAACTGCGCGATGGCGACAAGAGCCGCTACGGCGGCAAGGGCGTCCTGAAGGCCGTCGAGGCCGTGCTCGACGAACTGGGACCTGCCATCGAGGGTGTCGAGGCGAGTGAGCAGCGCATCGTCGACGAGATCCTGAACGAGGTCGACGGCACCGACAACAAGAAGCGCGTCGGCGCGAACGCCATCCTCGGCGTCAGCCTCGCCGTCGCCAAGGCCGCGGCTGACTCGGCCGACCTGCCGCTGTACCGCTACCTGGGCGGCCCGAACGCTCACCTGCTGCCCGTTCCGCTGTTCAACGTCATCAACGGCGGCGAGCACGCCGACAACGGCATCGACATGCAGGAGTTCTTCCTCGCCCCGATCGGCGCCGAGACCTACTCCGAGTCGCTGCGATGGGGCGTCGAGACCTACCACGTGCTGCGCAGCGAGCTCAAGGCCGCCGGCTACGCGACCGGGCTCGGCGACGAGGGCGGCTTCGCCCCTGACCTGCCCAGCAACCGTGAGGGCCTCGACTTCCTCATCAAGGCGATCGAGAAAGCCGGCTTCACCCCGGGCAAGGACATCGCCCTGGGCCTGGACGTCGCGGCGACCGAGTTCTTCAAGGACGGCGTCTACCGTCTCGACAACAAGGACTGGTCTGGCCCCGAGCTGATCGAGTACTACGTCGGCCTCGTGAACGACTTCCCGATCGTGACGATCGAAGACGCACTCGACGAAGACGACTGGGACAACTGGAAGCTGCTCACCGACGCTCTCGGCAGCAAGGTGCAGCTCGTCGGCGACGACCTGTTCGTCACGAACCCCGAGCGCCTGGCCAAGGGCATCGATCTCGGCATCGCGAACTCGCTGCTGGTCAAGGTCAACCAGATCGGCACGCTCACCGAGACCTTCGACGCAGTAAGCCTCGCCCAGCGCTCCGGCTACACGGCCATGCTCTCGCACCGCTCGGGTGAGACCGAAGACACCACGATCGCCGACCTCGCCGTTGCCACCAACGCCGGTCAGATCAAGACGGGTGCGCCTGCTCGCAGCGAGCGCGTCGCGAAGTACAATCAGCTTCTGCGCATCGAAGAAGACCTGGGCGATGCAGCGGTGTTCGCCGGTGCTTCGGCGTTCCCGCGCTTCCAGGGCTGATCGGAAGCTCTGAACTGAGAGATACGAAGGAGGGGGAGCATGGCGAGAAGACCGGCTCCCCCTTCGTCGTCCCCGCAGCCCGTCACACAGGTGCCGCGCAAGCGCGATGGCCGCTCTGCACGCGCTGTCGATGTGCGGGAATGGGCCAGCGGCATCCGACTGTCCGGATTCGCCGCGATCATGCTGTCCCTCGTCGTGCTGGGCACCTGGGTGCTGGTGCCGTCGATCGGCACGTACCTCGAGCAGCGTCAGAGGATCGCCGCTCTCGAGCAGTCGGTGCAGCTCACCAAAGAGCAGATCGCCGACCTCGAGCGGGAGCGAACCCGGTGGGATGATCCGGTGTACGTCACCACTCAGGCGCGCGAACGTCTGTACTACGTCAAACCAGGTGACGTGCCCTACCTGATCGATTTCGACCTCGATCCCGCTGACCTTCCTCCGGAGCAGCAGGAGGTCAGCGACCAGATCGAAGAGCGTCCCGCTGATTGGATGCCGCAGCTGCTGCGCAGCATCACGTCCGCCGGCCTCGCGAAGAGCGCCGTCGAAGCACCTGCGAAGTGAGACGACCCGCATCGCGCTGAGTCATCCCACAGGTCGACTCCCGTACGCTGGTGAGGTGACGACCCCGCCCTACGAGACGCCGACCGCAGCCGAGATCGATGTCGTCTCGCGTCAACTGGGGCGCACCGCTCGGGGGGTTGTCGGCATCGCCGCTCGGTGCGTCTGCGGCAACCCGACCGTGGTCGCCACGGCGCCCCGACTGGACGACGGCACGCCGTTCCCCACGTTCTACTACCTCACGCATCCTGCCGCGACAGCGGCCATGTCGACGCTCGAGGCCACCCAGGTGATGCCCGAACTCGCACACCTGCTTGAAGAGGATGCCGACGTCGCCGCCGCCTACCAGCGCGCGCACGCGGCCTATCTCGCCGACCGCGCGCAGTTCGGCGACGTGCCGGAGATCGACGGCATCTCGGCCGGCGGAATGCCCACACGCGTGAAGTGCCTGCACGCTCTGGCCGGGCATGCCCTGGCGGCGGGCCCTGGCGTGAACCCGATCGGCGACGCCGCGCTGGCGCGCTCCAGCTGGTCGCCCGAGCGGTGCGCGTGCACCGATCCGGGGGCGGCCCGTGGGAGCACGGCGGAATGACGAGATTGCGGATGCTGTCGGGCATTGCCGTGCTCACGGCGATGGCGGCGTCCGCGATCCTCGGTGCCGCACCTGCCGTGGCTGTGACCCCGGCGACAGCGTTCGCTGACACCGTCCCCCAGTCGAATGCAGCGACCGAGGCCGAGACACCTGAGCCGACTCCGCTGCCGATCCCTGACGACCCGAGCGACCCGGTTCGCGCCAAGGAGTACTGGCTCGACGGCGCGAAGATCCGCGACGCCTGGCGCGTCACGCGCGGCAAGGGCGTGACGATCGCAGTGCTCGACACCGGGATCGGCGAGGCCGGCGGGGTGTTCGGAAACGCGGTCAAGGACGGCAAGGACATGTCCGGGGTGGGTACGGCGGACGGCCGGACGCCGGTGGGGGTCATCAACCGCGGGCACGGCACGCTCGTCGCCTCGGTCGCCGCGGCGCCCGGCAAGCCCGACGGCACCGGGATGATCGGGGTCGCGCCGCGGGCCAACCTGCTGTCGATCTCGCTCGGTTTTCCGGGTACGTCGTCGACCGTGCCGTTCAGCGAGCAGGTCGCGGAGGGCATGAAGTGGGCCGTCGACAACGGCGCCGATGTGATCAACCTCTCGTTCACGACGAACACCCTTGACTGGGACCCCAGTTGGGACAAAGCCTTCCTGTACGCCTTCGAGCATGATGTCGTCGTGATCGTCGCTGCCGGAAACCGCGACAGCGGAACCTCGATCATCGGCGCGCCCGCCACGATCCCCGGCGTGCTCACCGTCGGCGGCGTGGATCAGACCGGGATGGCCAGCCGCGGCGCGTCGACGCAGGGCATCACGATCGGCATCATGGCTCCCAGCGAGTCGCTGGTCGGCATCGCCGCCGACGGGCAGATCGTCGGCTGGGACGGCACGAGCGGTGCGGCTCCGATCGTCGCCGGCGCAGCCGCGCTGGTGCGCGCAGCGCATCCCGACCTGGATGCTGCGAATGTCATCAACCGGCTGATCAAGACCGCCGTGCCGGTTCCCGAGATGGGTGAGACGCCGGATCCGCTGTACGGATACGGGCTGCTCGACGTGAACGCGGCAGTGACCGCATCCGTCCCGAAGGTCGACGCCAACCCGATGGGGGATCTGAAGGAGTGGGCGCGGGTGTACCGCAGAGCGGATGCTCCGGAGGAGGCCGAGCCGCAGCCGACCGCCTCACCGGACGCCGTGCCGCCGCTGCCCCCGGCCGAGCCGCCGACCGAGGCCGGTTCGCCCCTGCTTCCGACCGCCGAATCGCTGCGGTACGGTACCCTGCCGCTCCTGGCACTCACAGTGCCTGGTATCCTGGTAGCGCTTGGCGTCACTGCAGCTGCCCGGCGCATCCGAATGGAGCGCGGTCGACGCACTCCCACCCCCTGACGACGAGGAGTTGTCCCCCTGTGCCTCAGAACAGCACTGCACCCCGCATTCTGATTGTCGGTGGAGGCTACGCAGGTTTCTACACCGCATGGAAGCTCGAGAAGCACCTTCGCAAGGGTGAAGCTGATGTGACGATGGTGGATCCGCTGCCGTACATGACCTACCAGCCGTTCTTGCCGGAGGTGGCTGCCGGTTCGATCGAGGCGCGCCATGCCGTGGTCGCGCACCGCCGCCACCTCAAGCGCACGAACGTCGTCACCGCGAAGATCACCGGCATCGATCACGCCAACAAGGTCGCGACGATCGCTCCGCCCGTGGGCGAGCCGTATGAGTTTGCATACGACCAGATCGTCGTCACCGCCGGTGCCGTGTCGCGCACCTTCCCGATCCCTGGCATCGCCGACAACGCGATCGGCCTGAAGACCATCGAAGAGGCCGTCGCGGTCCGCGACAAGCTGCTGTCGAACTTCGACAAGGCAGCCGCCCTCCCGGCCGGTCCTGAGCGCGACCGCCTGCTGACCGTCGTCGTCGTCGGCGGTGGCTTCGCCGGCATCGAGGTGTTCGCCGAACTGCGATCGATGGCGTCAGCGATGATCTCCAAATACCCGCAGCTGTCTTTCGAAGACACGCATTTCCACCTGATCGAGGCGATGGGGCGCATCATGCCCGAGGTGTCGCTGAAGACCAGCGAATGGGTGCTCAAAGACCTCGCGAAGCGCGGCGCCTACGTCCACCTCGACACGCAGGTCACCGGCGCGCTCGACGGAAACGTCGAGGTCTCCACCGGCGAGGTCTTCCCGACCGACCTGATCGTGTGGACTGCGGGCGTCATGGCCAACCCGACCGTCGTGCGCGGCGGTGACCTGCCGGTCGAAGAGCGCGGTCGCATCCAGACCCGCGCCGATCTGCGCGTGGGCACCGCTGAGGCTCCCGTCGAGGGCGCCTGGGCCGCAGGCGACGTCTCGGCTGTTCCCGACCTGACCGGCGGCGGTGTCGGCGGCTACTGCGTGCCGAATGCTCAGCACGCCGTGCGCCAGGCCAAGCTGCTCGCGAAGAACCTCGTCGCCGTGCTGCGTGGCGAGGGCACGAAGGACTACTTCCACAAGAACCTCGGCGCCGTCGCGGGCCTCGGACTCTACGATGGTGTCTTCCAGTCCGGCAATATCGCGCTGAAGGGCTTCGTCGCCTGGGTCGCTCACCGCGGCTACCACGGTCTGGCGATGCCGACGTGGGAGCGCAAGTGGCGCGTGCTCTGGGGCTGGTGGAACAACCTGTGGCTGGGCCGCGACATCGTGAACCTGGAGACGGTGCAGAACCCGCGCTACGTGTTCGAGGAGTTCGCTGCCCGTCCGCGTCCAGCGGCCGCGGCGCCCGCCGCACCTGCCAAGGCAGAGTCCGACGCGAAGCCAGAGTCCGACGCGAAGGCAGCACCCGCGAAGACGGCACCTGCGAAGAAGGCTTCGGGCGCGAAGTCCGAGTCCGCAACGGCGGACAAGGCTCCGACCGCGCCCGCAAAGAAGACCCCAGCGAAGAAGGCTCCGGCCGCGAAGAAGCCGGCTGCCGAGAAGGCCAAGTCGCAGGCATAGCCGTTGACCATCGGAAGGGCCCGTTCGAGAGCGATCTCGAACGGGCCCTCTCCGTATTCGGAAGTGGGTGCCCCCACTGGGACTCGAACCCAGACTGAAGCGATTTTAAGTCGCCTGCCTCTGCCATTGGGCTATGAGGGCGTGCACAGTCAGCCTAGCGGCGGCATCTGCGGTGCGACTGCGTCTCACGCGGGATGACTCCAAGTCCGTACCGTCGTAAGGTGGGGGAGTGCTCGACCTCACTGCTGAATTGAGTCCGACGACCGTGCAACACGACGCCTCCGCGCGCGACCCGGGGCGATACTGGCGTTCGCTCACGGAAGCGACCGCGCATCTGCCGGCACCCGTGGCAGTGATCGAGCAGGGCGCATTGCGGCACAACGCGATGGATCTGCTGGTGCGCTCTGGCGGCATCCCGATTCGCGTCGCGACGAAATCGGTGCGCGTACGCGGGGTGTTGGATGCTGTGCTCGCGATTCCCGGCTATCGGGGCATCTTGGCCTTCACCCTCGCCGAGGCTCTCTGGCTGGCAGAGGATCATGACGACATCGTGCTCGGCTATCCCACCGTAGATCGCGCGGGACTTGCCACGCTGCTGGCAGACGAGAAGCTCGCCTCGCGCATCACGCTGATGGTCGATGACCTCGCTCACCTCGACTTCATCGACTCGGTCGCGGCGCCCGGATCCCGACCCGAGGTGCGTGTCGCGATCGATGTGGACGCGTCGCTGCGATCACCGGTGCTGGGACACATCGGCGTACGTCGCTCGTCGCTCTACTCGGCCGCCGATGTCGCCGGGTTTGCGAGAAAGGTTGTCCGCCGCGCTGGCTTCCTCCTGGTCGGGCTGCAGATGTACGAGGCGCAGATCGCCGGGCAGGGAGACGCTGCTGGCGCGGACGCGCCGGTGATCCGGGTCGTACAGGCCCGGTCACGCGATGAGCTGCGTCGACGCCGGGCAGAGATCGCGGATGCCATGTTGAACATCGCTCCGCTGGAGTTCCTCAACGGCGGCGGCACGGGCTCCCTCGAATTCACCGGCAGTGACGAATCACTCACCGAGGCGACCGCCGGCAGCGGGCTTCTTGCGGGGCATCTGTTCGATGGGTACCGTGCATTCTCGCCAGCGCCGGCCACCGCCTTCGCCTTCGATGTGGTGCGCAAGCCCACCCCGGACATCGCTACGGTGCTGGGCGGTGGCTGGATCGCATCCGGCCCCGCCGTGGCCTCCCGCCAGCCGGTGCCTGTCTGGCCCCCGCGTCTGCAGACGATGCCGCGCGAAGCGGCCGGCGAGGTGCAGACGCCACTGCGGGGCGACGCCGCACGAGACCTGCAGATCGGCGATCGGGTCTGGTTCCGTCATGCCAAGAGCGGCGAGCCCGCCGAACGGATCGACAGCTATCACCTCGTCGCCGACGGCGTTGTGGTCGGCGAGTTGCCGACGTACCGCGGTGAAGGGAAGTCGTTCCTATGACACGACCGGGTGGAACATGGCAGAACTGGGGAAGATCAGCGTCGGTGCGCCCGGTTCGCGTCGAGCGGCCACGATCTCCGGAGGGCGTGCAGCGTGCCGTTCTCGCGGCGTCCTCGCAGGGGCTCCCCGTGAAGGCCGTGGGTGCTGGGCACAGCTTCACCGGCATCGCAGTCGCGCCCGGCGTTCTGCTCGAACTCGATGACCTGCAGGGACTCGTCACCGCGGATGCCGCGACCGGTCGGGTCACATTTCTGGCGGGCACGAGGCTGCACCGCATTCCGGCACTGCTGCGCCCCTACGGCCTCGCGATGGAGAACCTCGGCGATATCGACCGGCAGTCGATCTCCGGGGCCATCTCCACGGGTACGCACGGCACCGGCACCGGCTTCGGTGGCATTGCCGCCCAGGTGTGCGGACTCACGATGGTCACTGCGTCGGGCGAGTTCCTGCGCATCGACGAGACGCACAACGCCGAACTGCTGCCGGGCGCTGTCATCGGCCTCGGTGCTCTCGGCATCGTCGTCGAGGTGACGGTGCAGTGCGTGCCCGCGTTCATCCTGCATGCGGTCGATGAACCCGTGCCGTTGGACGAGGTGCTCGCCGACGCGCAGGGGCGGGCGGCAGCATCCGATCACTTCGAGTTCTACTGGTTTCCGCACACCGACGTGGCTCTCACCAAGCGGCAGACCCGTCTGCCCGAGTCCGCGCCGCGGAAACCGCTGCCGCCGGTCGGCAAGTGGATCGACGAGACGCTGCTCGCCAACGGCGTCTATCGTGTCGTGTGCGCGGCATCGCAGGCGATCCCGGCGATCACGCCGCCATTCAACAGGCTCGCTGTTCGACTCACCGGAGACCGCGAGTACACCGACCGCTCGCACGCGGTGCTGACACAGCGACGAACAGTGCGCTTCCGCGAGATGGAGTACGCCATCCCGGCCGAGAACCTCGTATCCGCTTTTCGCGAGCTGCAGCAACTCATCACCACGCGGCGCTGGCGCATCGAATTTCCTGTTGAGGTGCGTTTCACCGCGGCAGACGACCTCTGGCTGTCGACCGCGTCGGGTCGCCGCACCGCCTACATCGCGGTGCACCGCTACTGGCGAGTCGACCCGCGCGAGTACTTCGAGGCCGTCGAGAAGATCATGCTCGACCATGGCGGTCGTCCGCACTGGGGCAAGCTGCATACGCTGGGTGCCGATCAGCTGCGCGATCGCTATCCGCGTTTTGACGACTTCGTCGCGCTGCGCGACCGTCTGGACCCGGATCGGATGTTCGGCAATCGCTATCTGGAGCGCGTCCTGGGGGCGTGAATCTGGGGTTGTCGTGCAGGCGATGCGCAGAGAGCCCGGCATAGGATGTACTTCGGTTCAAAAGGGGGCTTCGCATGGAATGGCTTTGGCCAGTACTGATCGTCGTCGGCGTGCTCGTGCTCGTCGGCATCTACCTGTGGTCGACGTACAACTCGCTCGTGCAGCTGAAGATCCGCGTCGACGAAGCGTGGAGCGGCATCACGGTGCAGCTGAAGCGGCGTGCGGACCTCATCCCCAATCTGATCGAGACGGTGCGCGGTTACGCCGCTCATGAGAAGGCCGTCTTCGAAGGCGTCACGCGCGCTCGCGCTGAGACCGTCTCCGCCACCGGCCCCGCCGAAGCTGGCGTCGCAGAAGGCCACATGCAACAGGCGCTGCGCAGCCTGTTCGCCGTCGCCGAGGCATACCCGCAGCTCCAGGCCAGCCAGAACTACCTGCAGCTGCAGCACTCGCTGGTCGACACCGAAGACAAGATTCAGGCAGCACGGCGCTTCTACAACGGCGGCGTGCGTGAGCTGAACACCAAGATCAAGGTCTTCCCGAACAACCTGTTCGCCCGAGGACTCGGGTTCACCGAGCGGGAGTTCTTCGAGGTCGCCGACGACGGTGCGATTTCGGAACCGCCTCGCGTTCAGTTCTGATTGCTCGTCGCTGACGCCCCCGCCCCGATTTCTCCTGCGCGTTCAGGAGGTCGGATCGGGGGCGTCTTCGCGTGGATGCTGGTGACGATCCACCTGGGTATCACGCCCGTGCACGGCGCGCGCGATAACCTCCGCGGCGTCTCCCCACCCGGACACGCTGATGCGCTCCAGCCCTTGCCACAGCGCCGCTTTGACCAGCTCCTCGGCGATGGGAACAGCGTCGGATGCCGGCTTCGCCTGCGGCTCCCACCAGGCGGACTGCACCCGCAGCGTGGACAGCGCTCGATCGGCCTTCAGATCGATTCTGGCGGCGATCCGGTCGCCCACGAGCACCGGCAGCGAGTAGTACCCGTATCGACGCTTCGCCGCCGGTACGTAGATCTCGATCCGGTAATCGAGATCGAACACGCGCAGCGCGCGTTCACGGAACCAGACGACGGGGTCGAACGGCGTCAGCAGTGCTGATCGTTCGACGCGGTGGGGAACAACGGCGTCGGAATGACGCCAGGCGGCGAGTGGACGCCCACCGCGCTCCCAGCCGCGGACGGTCACCGGCGCCAGCTCTCCCGCATCGACAAGATCGGCGACCGCGGCCCGGACAGCGGTCTGATCGCGCAGCCGGTAGTAGTCGTTGAAGTCGGCGATGGTGGCGACGCCATAGGATCGCGCTGCGCGGCGCACCAGCTCACGGATCGCTTCGTCGCGTTCGACGGGGGCGTCGAGCACCTCGGCGGGAATCACGTCTTCAGCCAGGCCATACCGGCGTTCGAATCCTGCGCGGCCAGCGATCGCGACTTCCCCGCAGCGCCAAAGATGCTCCAGTGCGACTTTCGTGTCATCCCAGTCCCACCACGGCCCGCGCTCGCGCGCACGGTCATCGCGCAGATCGGCCGGGCGCAGCGGACCGCGGTCACGCAGGGCGTCGCGCACCCAATCGAGTGTGCGCGCATGAGTGTGCCCCCAGCTGTCAGGGGCGGAGGTGCGCTGGCGCCAGGCATCCATTCGGAATCGCCAGAGCGACCAATCCGCCACCGGCATGAACGCTGCCTCGTGCGCAAGGTATTCGACGTAGTGGGCCGTGCGTGAGACGAACGTGCGATCGAGCAGCCCGGGGTCGTAGGCGCCGAGCCGCGAGAACATCGGCATGTAGTGCGATCGGGCGAACACGTTCACCGAGTCGATCTGCAGAACACCGAGACGGTCCATCGCGCGATGCAGATGGCGCGGGGCCACGGCGTCCGGCATCCGCCGTGTGAAACCCTGCGCTGCCAAGGTCATCCGTCGCGCTTCGCCTGCGCTCAGCGTTGATGATTCCAAGCCGGTCATTCGCCCAGAATATCGACCGCCTCCGACACGCAGCGGGAGAGATCGGCCCGGGTACGTAGAATTGAATGATGAGCGACAACCCCAAGCCGAGGTTCCGCAATCCCTTCCGCTACGACACGCCCTCTGCCGACCGCACTGTGAGCAGCGCGACGGATAGAGAAGTGCCGGTCCCGCTCAAGGTCACCGCCGCCTACGGATGGCGTCTGCTCGTCATCGCCGCGGTGATCGCTCTGTTCATCTGGCTGGTGATGCTGCTCAAGCTCCTGGTCATCCCGCTGCTGGTCGGCATCCTGGTCACGGCGCTGCTGTGGCCCGGCTTCCAGCTCATGCTGCGCAGTCGCTTTCCGCGCTGGCTGGCGATCACTGTCGCGCTAGCGGTGGCGATCGGTATCGTCACCGGGCTGATGTGGCTCGTCGTCTGGCAGGTTCGGCTCGAGCTCCCCGACGTGCAGGGCAAGACCCAGCAGGCGTTCGAGCAGTTCCGCACCTTCCTGCTGGAAGGGCCGCTGCACCTCACTGCTGCCCAGATCGACGTGTACATCAAGCAGGGGCTCGATCTGCTCTCCGAGCAGGCCTCACTGCTGTGGAACGCCGCCGGCGCCGTCACCGGTACCGCCGCGCACATCCTTACCGGCGCGCTGCTCTCACTGTTCATCTTGATCTGTCTGCTGGCAGACGGTGCGGGGATCTGGCGCTGGACGCTGAAGATGTTCCCGCGAAAGGCGCGCCCGGCGGTGGATGCTGCGGCGAGCAACGGCTGGGCGACCGTCGTCAACTACGCGCGAACCCAGCTGTTCGTCGCGGCGATCGATGCGGTCGGCATCGGCGTCGGCGCTGCGCTGCTGGGGGTTCCGCTGGCTATTCCGGTGGCGGTGCTGGTGTTTCTCGGCTCGTTCATCCCGATCGTCGGTGCGGTGCTCACTGGCGCCGTCGCGGTATTCCTCGCGCTGGTCTACAACGGCCCGTGGATAGCGCTGGCGATGCTCGGCGTCGTTCTCCTGGTGCAGCAGGTCGAGGGGCACATCCTGCAGCCGATCATGATGGGCTCGGCTGTGAAGGTGCACCCGCTCGCGGTAGTGCTGGTCGTAGCCGGTGGCGCCATGATCGCCGGCATCCCGGGCGCGCTGTTCGCCGTGCCATTGGCGGCATTCATCAACGTGGCGGCGGTGACGATCAGCACCGGCGCGTGGCGCACCGGTGCTGAACCGCGCGCTGATCTGATCTGGAGCACAGTGCCGCGCGAGCGGCCGAGGAGGAACCGATGACCGCAGTCCCCAGCCTGGCCGAGTTCACCGCAGCCGCGGAGAGCCTTGCAGGGGTGATCTCGCACACGCCGACCCTCCTCACACGCGCTGTGAGCGAGGCTCTCGGGTCGCCGGTGCTCCTGAAGATGGAGAACCTGCAGCGCACCGGATCGTTCAAGATCCGCGGTGCGACGTACCGCCTCGCGCAGCTGACCGCTGAAGAGCGCTCCCGCGGTGTCGTTGCTGCATCCGCAGGCAACCACGCGCAGGGTGTGGCGCTGGCCGCACAAGCGTTCGGCATCCCCGCGACGATCTTCATGCCGCTCGGAGTGCCCGTTCCCAAGCTGCTCGCCACGCGGGGATACGGGGCCGAGGTTGTGCTGGAGGGCGATACGGTCGCCACGCCGCTGCGCCTCGCTGCCGAGTTCGCCGAACGCACCGGTGCGGTGCTGATCCATCCCTTCGACCACCGTGACATCGTGATCGGTCAGGGCACGCTCGGACTCGAGGTCTTCCAAGACGTTCCCGACGTCGACACGATCATCGTGGGCATTGGTGGCGGTGGACTCATCGCCGGTGTGGCCGCGGCGGTGAAGGCAGCGGCGGCGGCCGCCGGAAGGTCGGTGCGCATCATCGGTGTGCAGGCGGAGAATGCCGCAGCGATGCTGCCCTCGCTCGCCGCAGGGCATCCGGTTGAGATCCAGACGCAGCCGACGATCGCCGACGGCATCCTGGTGGCGCAGCCTGGTGCAGTGCCGTTCGAGATCATCCAAGACCTGGTCGATGAGGTCGTCACGGTCTCTGATGACGACATCGCCCGCGCGCTGCTGGTCCTGCTCGAGCAGGCCAAGGTCGTCGTCGAGCCCGCCGGTGCCGTCGGCGTCGCCGCGATTCTCGCGGGCAAAGTGCACGGGACGGGCAAGACCGTATCGATCCTCTCCGGCGGCAACATCGACCCGCTGCTGCTGCAGCGGGTGATGTCGCACGGGCTCGCGGCCGCCGGCCGCTACGTGACCGTGCGCATTCCGTTGCCGGATCGCCCCGGACAGCTGGCACGCGTGTCCGAACTGCTCGCGCAGGTCGGCGCCAATGTCATGGAGGTGCTGCACACCCGCCACGGGCAGGGCCTGCAGATCAGCGAGGTGGTTCTGCAGATGAGCATCGAGACGCGGGGCACCGAGCACACCGGACTCACGCTCGACACGCTGCGTGCGGCAGGGTTCGAGCCCGTCGTCATCGCGGACTGATCCGAGTCAGCGGGCTGCCTCGGTGCCGAGAGAGCCCGGGAGACAGAACGGCGGGATGCCGGTCGAATCGACCTGGCATCCCGCCGTTTCTGCGTCTGATCAGCCGGCGTACGTCTCGACGCCGGTGACCTCGACGGTGATCGCACGCCCATTGGGAGCCTCGTAGCTGGCCTTCGCGCCGACCTTCAGGCCCATAATGGCCTGGCCGAGCGGGCTCGCTTCGCTGTAGACATCGATATCGCCGTTGGCAGCGATCTCGCGGCTGCCGAGCAGGAAGACCTCTTCATCGCCGGCGACCAGCGCGGTGACGACGGTGCCGGGTTCGACGATGCCGCGGCTCGTGGGCGCTTCGCCGACCTTGGCGGTCTTCAGCAGCTGCTGGAGCGTGCGGATGCGTGCCTCCTGCTTGCCCTGCTCGTCTTTGGCTGCGTGATAGCCGCCGTTCTCTTTGAGATCGCCTTCTTCGCGGGCCGCCTCGATGCGCTGTGCGATCTCGTCACGGCCGAAGGTCGAGAGGTGCTCGAGCTCTTCGACGAGTCGATCGTAGGCCTCCTGTGTGAGGAAAGGTACCTGAGCGTCTGTAGACACAGCGTGCTCCTTCGTGCGGGCCCGTTCAGGGGCTGGAGGAATCCCGGCTCATCAGCCGAGACCGAGTGGGGATATGCCAAGACGCCCCGGCACAGGCCGGGGCGTCGGTCATCTTGGGGATGAGTCTAAGCGACCCAGCAGGTCTTCACCAAACCGGTTGTCGCCTCGGCGACGGTGGGGATGCGCACGTGAACGCCCTTGGTGTGGTGCTCGGCGCCGGCGATGTCGACGATCTTCCAGCCGACCACGCCGAACTCCACATCGAGCGCTTCGACCGCACAGGTGACGTCGGCGCCGATCGGTGCGGTGAACTGGAATTGCACATCGACGCTGTGCGCGTCGACGACCTCGAAGCCGAGATCATCAGCATCCACCGCGCTCATCTGTGTCGCGACGGTCATCCACCCGAACGCGATGATGACCGCGACGGCGAGGGTGCCCCCGATGATCCACGGCAGCCGTCGACGACCGGTGCGACCGTAGCGCTCGTCAAGCTCGTGTGCGGTGGTCACAGGTCTCCCGGTTCTCTGTCGGCGGATAGGCTGGTACTCCCAGGTTATGCGACCTGCGGAGGAAAGGCGGACTCATGCTCCTGTTCGGCGACACGACCCCGATGCCGACACCGTCGATGACAGTCCATCCCGACTCCGTCACGCCCGGATTCGCCGGCTTCGCGATCGTCGTTCTGATCGTCATCGCCGTCATCCTGCTCATCTGGGACATGAACCGTCGCATCCGTCGCGTCCGATACCGCGAGGAAGTGCGTGAGGAGCTGGATGCCGAGCAGGCAGCAACTGAGCAGTCCAGCGCCGACGCAGCCGAGTCCGACGAGGTCGGTGACGGCCGCGACTGACGGTCGAGCCTTCTAGCCTCGGTGCGATCAGCCGGGCAGCCCGAGCGAGGGCGAGAACGGCGCCAGCGAGATCAGCAGGCAAGCGGTCCAATGGCACAGGAACGCGAGCACCGTGCAGACGTGGAAGATCTCGTGGAAGCCGAAGTGGCCCGGCCACGGGTTGGGCTTCTTCATCGCGTAGACGATCGCACCGCCGGTGTAGAGCAGGCCGCCCACACACACCAGCACCATCATCGCGACGTTGGCCGTCGCCAGATCGACCATGTACATCACGGCGGCCCAGCCGAGCACCAGGTAGAGCGCGACATACAGCCAGCGTGGCGCGTTGATCCAGAAAACGCGGAACAGGATGCCCAGGAGTGCTCCGGTCCACACGAGGGTCAGCAGCAGCACCCCCTTCTCGGGCACGAGCGCGAGGGTCGCCAGCGGCGTGTAGGTACCGGCGATCAACAGCAGGATGTTCGCGTGATCGATGCGCTTGAGGACCATCTTGGTTTTCGGGCCCCAGTTGAACCGGTGGTAGAGCGCGGAGTTGCCAAACAGCAGCAGTGAGGACACCATGAAGACGGTTGCGGCCCATTTCGCGGGAGCGCCCTCGGCAAGGACGATGAGCACTATGCCGGCGACGATGGCGATCGGGAAGGTTGCCGCGTGCACCCATCCGCGCCAAGTCGGTTTGATCTCGACCGAAGCGTCCTTCTCAGCGGTATCCAGAAGGGGAAGCTGGGGGACATCGGGCATGTCTGCGGCTGGCGTGCTCACGTGCCCACTCTAAGCGCCGGTGCATTCCCCCAGCGGTACATATGCTGTGCAGTCAGGTGCCATCCGACTCGGGGCAGTAGCGTAGGCATGTGACTGCACGAGAGAGCTCGGGGCGGGGGCCCCTCTATCGGCTCTATGGCAATCGACTTCGTCGTCGAATCGATCCCGCATCCGTTCCCCATCATGTCGCGATGATGATCGACGGGAACCGACGCTGGGCGCGACAGCTCGGCTATGAGTCCGCTGCCGAAGGCCACCGAGCTGGCGCAGCCAAGATGCGCGAGTTCTTGGAATGGTGCGATGACCTCGGCGTTCAGGTCGTCTCGCTGTACCTCCTCTCGGCAGACAACCTGCAGAAGCGCGACTCGAAAGAGATCGGCGATCTCATCGAGATCATCGCCGAACTCGCCGACAGCCTGTCGCAGCACGGCAGCTGGCGGGTGCAGCAGGTGGGACGCTCCGATCTGCTGCCTCCTGAATTGTCACGGGTGCTCGACGACGCACAGCGCCGCACGAAGGACCGCACCGGTCTGCACGTCAACCTCGCCGTCGGATACGGCGGACGCAACGAGATCGTGGATGCTGTGCGCAGCATCATCGGAAAGCACAACGCTTCGGGTGGCACGCTCGAAGATCTGGCCGTTCAGCTCACTCCGGAGATGATCGGCGAGCATCTGTACACCGGTGGTCAGCCCGATCCCGATCTCGTGATCCGCACGAGCGGTGAACAGCGACTCAGCGACTTCCTGCTGTGGCAGAGCGCGCACAGCGAGTTCTATTTCGTCGAGGCGCTGGGGCCGGATCTGCGTGAAGTGGACTTCCTGCGGGCGATCCGCGACTTCGCCGATCGGGACCGCCGGTACGGGCGCTGACCGGCATCCGCCGTTCACGTCCCCTTCACGAAATGGTCGCGTGTCGATCGCGATTCTTTCGGACCCGCGACGTACCTTCGAGGCATCGGGCACCGCGTCCGATCGAGTCGGCCTTCAGGTTCGCGACTCGTGGCCCTGGCCGATTCGCTGCAGAACCGGGATCATGCCCGGGTAGGAGTGGATCGTGACCACACGTACAGCGCAGCAGCAGCCCACCCGCCGGGCCGCCACCACCACCGGAGCCGTGTCGCAGGATGACACGGCTCTTCGCACATATGTGCTCGACACATCGGTGCTGTTGAGCGACCCGCAGGCGCTCTTCCGGTTCGCGGAGCATTCGATCGTGCTTCCGGTCGTGGTGATCTCCGAGCTGGAGAGCAAACGGAACGATCCCGAACTCGGCTACTTCGCCCGGCGTGCACTTCGCCACCTCGACGAGCTTCGCGTCGAGCACGGGCGCCTCGACTTCCCGGTCGAGGTCGGCGAAGGCGGCACGCTGCGTGTCGAACTCGGCAGCGTTGACGTCTCGATCCTGCCGGCCGGCATCCGTCTCGGCGACAACGACACCCGCATTCTCGCCACGGCGGCGCAGCTCGCGAACGACGGGCAGAACGTCACGATCGTGTCGAAGGATCTGCCGATGCGCGTCAAGGCGGCATCCCTGGGACTTGCTGCCGAGGAATACCTGGCTGAACAGGCGGTCGACTCGGGGTGGACGGGCATCACGACGCTCGATCTGTCCGGCGACGAGATGAGTGACCTCTACGAGAGCGAGGTCGGGCTCAGCGAAGACGTGCGCGGTGTGCCGGTGAACACGGGGCTGATCATCCATTCCGAGCGGGGGTCCGCGCTCGGCAAGGTCGTCGGAGACGGCGAGTTTCGGCTTGTGCGCGGCGACCGTGAGGTCTTCGGGATGCACGGCCGTTCGGCGGAGCAGCGCATCGCGATCGATCTGCTGCTGGACTCGGAAGTCGGCATCGTGTCGCTCGGCGGGCGGGCCGGAACCGGAAAGTCAGCGCTGGCGCTGTGCGCGGGGCTGGAGTCGGTGCTGGAGCGGCAGCAGCAGAAGAAGATCATCGTCTTCCGCCCGCTGTTCGCGGTCGGCGGCCAGGAGCTCGGCTACCTGCCGGGTGACCAGGGCGAGAAGATGGGTCCGTGGGGCCAGGCGGTTTTCGACACGCTCGGCTCGGTTGTCTCCGGCAACGTCCTCGAGGAGGTCGTCGAGCGCGGGATGCTGGAGGTGCTGCCACTCACGCACATCCGCGGACGTTCGCTGCACGACGCGTTCGTCATCGTCGATGAGGCGCAGTCGCTGGAGCGCAACGTGCTGCTCACAGTGCTGAGCCGGATCGGTCAGAATTCGCGGGTGATCCTCACCCACGATGTCGGCCAACGTGACAACCTGCGGGTCGGTCGCCACGATGGCATCGCCAGCGTGATCGAAACGCTCAAGGGTCACGATCTGTTTGCGCACGTGACGCTGCAGCGCTCGGAGCGCTCGGCGATCGCGGCGCTGGTGACCGAGCTGCTGGAGGGTGGAGAACTCAGCTGACGGCGCTGATCGCCGCGGCCTGGCCTGCCCCGGGGCGGCCCGGCTCGTACAGTTTGGGGGCCGGTGAGACAGTTGTCGGACGGGATGCGACGATCGGTCCGACATCTGGCGGGTCGGCCCCCAAAGTGTGCGCCTGGAGTGCGCCTCGCCGGGTCGTCCGGGCCTCACCTTGCCGTGTGGACCGCATCCGGGCGCGTCGCGTCAGCGACGGCGGGGGACGGCTCGGCTCGTACAGTTCGGGGGGCGGTAGGACGGTTGTCGGACGGGATGCCGGCATCGGTCCGACATCTGGCGTGTCGGCCCCCAAAGTGTGTGCCTGGAGTGCGCGCTAAAGGCTCCGGCCTTGCGGGCGCGCGGGTCAGCAACCGGGGGCGGTGGGCTGTTCGGTGCAGGTGTGAGCAACGAGTGCGGTGTGCGCTTCGTAGATGCGGATGGATTGCGCAGCGCCGGGAATGTCGAGCTGCCCGGTGACGGGGTACCAGCCTGGCCCGAGGTTGATTTCGGCCGTGTACGCGATGTCGACGCGTGCGTCGTAGGTGCCGCGCTCGGCGTACGTATGGCTCGTGTCTGTGGGGGTGAACTGGGCCTGGTGCAGGTCGTCCCAGGTGCGCCCGCCGGTGTCGGATGCTGTCGACTCGCCGTCGCCGTAGTGGAACGTGTACGTGGCGGGTGTGAAGCGCACTTCGAGTGGAGAGCCGAAAAGCGTCCCTGCGCGGGTGTGGACGCTGGCGGTGGTGACGAAGTTCGTGGGGAGGCCAGCGACGCCGAGATTGTCTGGTTCGCCGGCGAGGACGCCAGGTGTGGGCGCGAAGCTGGCGAGATCGGTGAGAGTGATTTCGGGGATCTCCTCGGCCGCCTCTTCGTCTTCGGCGTCGTCAGAAACCTCGTAAAGGCATTCCAGGTAGCTCGCCCACGACACGCACCGGTTGTCGAACGGCTTCGTCGGCGGGGGAGGCTGCGGAACATTCACCACCGGATTCGTGCCGGGGGCATAACCACTGTTGCCGCCGTTGGTGCCGCTCGCACCGGGAATGGTTTTTGTGCCTTCGACCACGACCGATGAGCCATTAGAACAGACGCCCCACGCGCTAGCCGCCCCGCAATTGGTCTGTGGCGGGGATGAATCTGTTGGGGATAGCAACGGAACACCGAGGAGAATCATGCTGCAGGCCAATGAGATCAATCCGTGTCGCATGCGTACTCCGGTGATTCGTCGCTACTCGCAATCGCAAGGCCGGTGGTCGTGGGCGCAGGCGCGAACATCACCTCAACCGGCTGCAATTCGGGACGGTCGATAGGCACTACAGAGGCACCATCTGATCCAACAAGATCGACATCTGAGACGTCGATGCATAGTCGCGCTACGACTGAGCCCGTTGCTGCGGTGTAATCAGCAGGTGTGAAAGCGACATGCGAGGTGCTACCGGTGATGGTCAGTCCTTGAGCACTCAGCTCGCTTAGTGTCTTTCTCTCGCTAGCTTCTGCATCTCCGGTAAGCCAGGCGAAAACGGGGGAGAACGTTGTAGCGTCCTCAAGATCGACGTCACTGATCGCCGTCGTATAAGCCCGATACGTCTCTTCCGCGACGGCGAACGCCTCCTCTTCCGAGGTGAAGAGGGCCGTCTTCGTCGGGGTGGGCTCGGGCTCCGGAGTGCAAGCCGACAGCATCCCGAGCATGAGGCCGGCAGCGGCGATTGCGGCGCCGGTGCGCGCTCTTGCGGTCATCATCGTCACTCCGACACGCTAACCCGAGCTCGCGACAGCTCGCTGAAGTTATCCACAGGCCCGTTCATCCCCGTTCCCGCATCCGCTCCAGCGCGCCGGCAACCGCCTGCTGAACGGACTCCCAATCATGGACGACCTGGGCGTAATCGAAGCGGAGCGTCTCATATCCGAGGGCTGACGCGGCCGCATCGCGGCGCAGATCCTTGTGTCGATTGACAGCCCCGTCGTGGTTCTGCTTGCCATCCACTTCGAAGATGAGCCAAGCGCCGATGACGAAGTCGACTCTGCCCACGCCGTCGATATCGACCTGACAGCGCAGCTGCATGCCGAGCAGGTGAAGCCGCAACCGCAGCAACGACTCGATCCCACTGTCGGCATCCGAGCGTGCGAAATCGACCAGCCACCGCGCACCCGCAGGCAGTGCGTCCCTGATGCGCAGCCGCGCTGCGGCAGACAGCATCCGCAAACGCCACGCCGACTCGAAGGACGCGAAGAACGACTCATCGCCCTCGCATCGATGCAGGTGGATCAGTGCTGTCTCGACGCCGACGAGTCCGATGCCGAAGGAGCCGCGAAAATAGTGGCTGACGCAGCGGCATCCCGTTCCGTGTTCGTGCACGCGTCCACGGCGCCCCACCCAGACATGGGGCGGACCCTCAGATGCGAGCACCCAGACGCCATGGCGGCGCAGAGCCGCGGAGCAGGTCAGGGCCCCGCCGTGCTCGGCGGCGGCGCGCTCAGCACTGGGCAGGCCGGGTGCCGCGAAAAGGCCTGGTCTCAACCGCTCGATATGGCCGTCGCGCACGGACTGAGCGATTCGTGTGCGGCTGACGCCGTAGGCCTGCAACTGTACGCCCCGCGCGAGACCGCCCAGCCGCAAGAGGAGGATTTGTGGATCGAACATCGTCCCAGCATCCGCGTATTCCGGCATCCGGCCCTGCGGATTCCCACGCCGTGTGCACAACCGGTCAGCGTCGTCTACCTGTGCAGGGCGAACTGCCCGCGACATTTCGGGGGCACAAACGACAAATGTCGGACCGAATCAGTGAAACGGTCCGACATCTGGCGTGTCGGCCCCCAAAGTGTAAAGGGGGCGGGGCAAGCAAAGGGGGCAGGCAAGCGTGTGCCCGCCCCGCCGCGCCTATCAGCCGGCGTGCGTCATCGAGAGCAGGTCGAGCTTCGCGTCGAGCACCTCTTCGGTGATCTCGCCGCGCTCGACGTAGCCGAGTGCGATGACCGCGTCGCGCACCGTGATGCCCTCGGCGACAGCGTGCTTGGCGATCTTCGCAGCCGCTTCGTACCCGATGACCTTGTTCAGCGGCGTGACGATCGAGGGGCTCATGCCGGCGAAGGCCGCGGCCCGCTCGACGTTGGCCTCGAGGCCGTCGACGGTCTTATCCGCGAGTACGCGCACCGCGTTGGAGAGCAGGCGAATCGACTCGAGCACAGCCGTGCCCATCACGGGGATCGCGACGTTCAGCTCGAAAGCTCCGGATGCGCCGCCCCAGGCCACGGTTGCGTCATTGCCGATCACGCGTGCGCACACCATCAGCACGGCCTCAGGAACGACCGGGTTGACCTTGCCGGGCATGATCGACGAGCCGGGCTGCAGGTCGGGGATGTGCAACTCGCCCAGGCCGGTGTTCGGGCCAGAGCCCATCCAGCGCAGGTCGTTGTTGATCTTCGTCAGTGAGACGGCGATCGTCCGCAGCGCGCCAGACGCCTCGACCAGGCCATCGCGGTTGGCCTGCGCCTCGAAGTGGTCCTTCGCCTCGGTGATCGGCAGCTCGGTCTCGGCGGCGAGCAGCTCGATGACCTTCTGCGGGAAGCCCAGCGGCGTGTTGATGCCGGTGCCGACGGCCGTGCCGCCCAGGGGCACCTCTGCGACACGGGGGAGGACGGACTGCACGCGCTCGATACCCAGGCGCATCTGGCGTGCGTAGCCGCCGAACTCCTGGCCGAGGGTCACCGGGGTGGCATCCATCAGGTGGGTGCGGCCCGCCTTCACGGCATCCTTCCAGAGCTCCGCCTTCGCCTCGAGAGCGACGGCGAGGTGATCGAGCGAGGGGATGAGCGTGTCGATCAGCGCCTGCGTGACGGCGATGTGCACCGAGGTCGGGAAGACATCGTTCGACGACTGCGACGCGTTGACGTGGTCGTTCGGGTGCACCTCAGAGCCGAGGATGCCGGTGGCGAGAGTCGCCAGGACCTCGTTCATGTTCATGTTCGACGAGGTGCCCGAGCCGGTCTGGTACGTGTCGACCGGGAACTCTCCGTCGTGCTTGCCGGAGGCGACCTCGTCGGCAGCAGCGGCGATCGCATCGGCGATGGCGCCATCGAGCGTGCCGAGGCTCTTGTTCGCGAGCGCGGCGGCCTTCTTGATGCGAGCAAGGGCGGCGATCTGCGTCGACTCCAGCCCACTGCCCGAGATCGGGAAGTTCTCTACGGCGCGCTGCGTCTGCGCTCCGTAGAGAGCGTTGACGGGCACGCGCACCTCGCCCATCGTGTCGTGTTCGATGCGGAATTCAGTCACAGTGATCCCTCCAGGTTCTCGGGGACATCATCGATCCCCACGGTGATGACGGGCACGGCCGTGCCCTCGGCAAGTCGATAGTTGGCACCCACGATGCCCAGGCGCCCCTCGGCGACGGCGTTGCTGATCATCTCGGATGAGTGCAGCAGCTCCGCAACGGTGTTGCGCAGGTGCTCGCGGCCGACGAGCTCTGCGTCGATGTCTTCCGGAGTCGTGCCTTCGGTCTCGGCGAAGACCTTGCGCGCAGCCGGCACGATCGGCGCGATCAGCTTCCAGATGCCCGCAGGCAGCGGCGCTGCATCGATCGCGGTGCCATCGATGGCTGCGCGCACGGCGCCGCAGGAGTCGTGCGCGAGCACGACGATGAGCGGAACGCTCAGAATCCCGACCGCGTACTCCAGGCTCGCGACGATGGACTCGCCGATGACCTGCCCGGCGTTGCGGACGACGAACAGATCTCCCAGACCCTTGTCGAAGATGATCTCGGCAGCGAGGCGCGAGTCAGAGCATCCGAACAGCGTCGCCATCGGTGCTTGACCGTCGGCGAGCTGGTTGCGCAATGCGACATCCTGGTGCGGATGCCGCGGTTCGCCGGCCACGAATCGGCGGTTGCCGTCGAGCATCTCGTGCCAGGCTGCGGTAGGGGTGAGGGTTGCGGTCATTCGGCGTCCTCCACGTCGTTGATCTGTCCGGACAGGGATTCAGCAAGTTCTCTCGTCGACTCGGCGGATCGCGAGCCGTACAGCAGCACGTAGTCGGATCCTGCTTGGGTTCCGAGTGCATACGAGACGTTGGCGGTGCCGCGGTCGCCGAGGTCGAAGACGTCCCACGCGCGGCCATCGATCGTCTCAGTGCCGGTCGGTGCCAGGCCGCCGAGCATGAACGGCGCCCACGAGACGTCGGCGTCGAACGCCTGCGCCACCCGGATGAAGCCGCGCTCGCGCTCAGCGGACGGGGCAAGGGTGATGTTCCAGACTGTGGGTGCGCCGCCTTCGAGACCCGCGGCGTTCACGCGCCAGAAGTCGTCGAGATCGGGCACGACCACGGGCCGCTGCGACGATGACTCGACATCGGCGGCGATCTTCGCCACGTCGATGGCGGGCTGCTCGGTCGGCTCACCGCGAGGTACCGCGAAGACGATGATCGCGACGACCGCGACCGTGGCGATCAGCGCCGCGATGAGGTTGCGGAACGTCTGGCTCGACCGATAGATCCGGCTCGATTCCGCCTTGCGGGCGGCGGTCTCCTGCGTGGTTTCGGGGCGACCGAGTCCGGCGACGACGCGCGGCTGCTTGCTCACTCGTCGTCTCCCTCGGATGCTGCGTCGCGCGCGGCATCCAGACGGCGCTTCGCGCCCAGGAGCCACTCCTCGCAGCGGGCGGCGAGCGCTTCGCCTCGTTCCCACAGGGCGAGGGAGTGCTCGAGCGTCGGTGAACCCTGTTCGAGTTCGGCGACAACGCGCACGAGCTCATCGCGCGCGGCCTCGAACGACAGCGATTCGACAGAGGAGTCGTTGGGCGCAGTCACGCCCTCCATCCTATCCGGCTTCGACGACCTCACCTTCAGAGCGTGCGCGGACAGAGCCGCGGTCGACGGTGACGGTGAGTGCCGCGCCGCTCGGGGCGTCAGCGGCGTCGTTCAGAATGCGTCCGTCGTCGAGCTGGACGATCGCGTAGCCGCGCGCCAGGGTGGATGCCGGTGATAGCGCGCGCAGTGATGCGCGCAGCTCAGCGGTGGCGCGATGCGCGGCATCCAGCTGTCGGGTCACCGTGTCGCGCCCTCGGGACGCGAGCAGCCACACCTCCTGTGCGCGGTCGTCGATGATCGGATCGGGGGAGCGCAGCACCGGTCGCGAGCGCAACTGCTCCAACTGTGCAATGTCGTGCGAGATGCGCTGCGTCAACCGCCCGGTCACGCGCGCCCGCAGCTGCGCGATCAACGCGCGCTGCTCGCCGACGTCGGGCACGACGCGCTTGGCGGCATCGGTGGGCGTCGACGCGCGCAGGTCGGCGACGTCATCGAGGAGCGGGTGGTCGTTCTCGTGCCCGATCGCGCTGACGACGGGGGTGGATGCTGCCGCAACCGCACGCACGAGCCGCTCGTCGCTGAACCCGAGCAGGGTCTGCGGGTCGCCGCCACCGCGCGCGATGATGATCACATCGACCTCAGGGTCGGCATCCAGCCGCTGCAGGGCCGCGAGCACCTCGGAAACGCTCCGCTCGCCCTGCACGGCGACATGCTCGGTGCGAAAGCGCACCTGCGGCCAGCGCAGCTCGGCGTTGCGCAGCACGTCTTTCTCGGCATCCGATCGCTCGCCGGTGATGAGGCCGATGCGGTGCGGCAGAAAGGGCAGTGCCTTCTTGCGGCTGGGGTCGAAAAGCCCCTCCTGGCGCAGCTGCGCGCGCAGCTTCTCGAGACGCTCGAGCTGGTCGCCGAGTCCGACGTGCTTCATCGCAGACACGATGAAACTGAAGTCGCCGCCCTTGACGAAGTAGTCGGCCTTCACCGCCGCGACGACATGATCGCCGATCGCGAGGTCGCCGGGGATGCGGGGCCGCACGCTCGACCACACCCGGATCGAGATCTGCGCGTCGGAGCGGACGTCTTTCAGACGCGCGAAGACATTGCTTCCGCGGACGTTCCATGACGTGATCTCGCCCTCGACCCAGACCGTGTTCCACCGTGCGATGAAATCGCGGATCGTGCCGTTGAGCCGGGCAACCGAGGTCGGGGCATCCGCGCTCGAGTCCCGGGGAGCGACGGAATCGGCCGGCGGCGGCTCACCAGGAATCGCGGCTGCTTCGAAGACGGTCATGTCTCCATTGTCACGGATTCCGGCTCCCGGCCCCTGACCAGGCAGTCTCGGTAGACTGTGAGCGTGAGTTCAACTGCTATCTCGCTTCCCGTTCCGCACGTTCCGCGTCGGCTTCGCGCTGCCGAACGCCCCCGCCTCGAGAACCGTCCCGTCGATGGTGTGAAGCGGGTGCTGCTGGCAGCCCCCCGAGGCTACTGCGCCGGAGTCGACCGCGCTGTCGTGGCCGTCGAGAAGGCGCTCGAGCGCTACGGCGCCCCGGTGTACGTGCGCAAGCAGATCGTGCACAACATCCACGTCGTCACCGAACTCGAGCAGAAGGGTGCGATCTTCGTCGAAGAGATCGACGAGGTGCCCGAGGGCGCGAACGTCGTCTTCAGCGCGCACGGTGTATCGCCTGCCGTTGTGCAGGAGGCATCGGACCGCAGCCTGCACGCGATCGACGCGACCTGCCCGCTGGTGACGAAGGTGCACCGTGAAGCCGTGCGCTTCGCGCGTGACGATTTCGAGATCCTGCTGATCGGTCATGAAGGACACGAAGAGGTCGAAGGCACTGCCGGTCATGCCCCCGAGCGGGTCACCATCGTGAACTCGCCCGACGAGGCCGACACCGTCGTGGTGAAGGACCCATCGAAGGTCGTGTGGCTGTCGCAGACCACCCTCTCGGTCGACGAGACCATGGAGACCGTCAACCGCCTGCGGGCACGTTTTCCCGACCTGCAGAACCCGCCGTCGGACGACATCTGCTACGCGACCCAGAACCGTCAGGTTGCGATCAAGAAGGTCGCCGCGGGCGCCGATCTGGTGATCGTGGTCGGCTCGTCGAACTCGTCGAACAGTGTGCGCCTCGTCGAGGTCGCCCTCGAGTACGGCGCGAAAGCCGCCTACCGGGTCGACTATGCAGATGAGGTCAAGCAGGAGTGGCTCGACGGAGTGAACACGGTCGGGGTCACCAGCGGCGCGTCGGTGCCGGAAGTGCTGGTGGAAGAAGTGCTCGAGGCCCTCAGTGAGGCCGGGTACGCCGACATCGAAGAGGTGCGCACCGCCGAAGAAGACCTGATGTTCTCACTGCCGAAGGAGCTGCGTCAGGATCTCTCCGGCAAGCGCGACGAGCGCGGGCCCGGTGGACGCATCTCGCGCTGACGCCTCGCGAACGCCGGGGCTCACGGCGGCGACCAAGACAGGACGGGTAGCGTGAACGCATGAGCGTTGACCGGCCGCAGTACGGCGAATATGCGACACCCGAAGAGCAGCGGGCTCGAGCGGGGCTGCCGCCGTTGTCGGCGGAGCCGGTGGTGGCTGAGGCGATAGCATCCGCTCCTCCCGTCACGCGATCGGTCACCGCGGGTCCGGATGCTGCCGCGCGGCCGTCTGCGACGGCACCGTCTGCCGCGCCCCGGATCGGTCGTCTCATCACCTTCGCGCTGCTGGGTGTCGGTTTCGTCAACGTGCTCACGTCGATCGGCGGGTTCCTCGATCTGTCGACGACGCTCAACACGACTCTGAAGATGCTCGGGATCGACGGGCAGTTCACGAACTTCGGCGCAGCCAAGGTCTGGGGTGTCATCGCGGCGATCGTCATGATCGTCGGGTACGCCGCGACGGTCTGGCTGTCTTTCCGTCAGGTCAAGCGGAACCGGGCAGCATGGTGGATTCCGCTGGTCGGATTCATCGTCACGATGCTGCTCGTCTCGATCTGCACGTCTGTGCCGATGTTCGGCGATCCCGCCTTCACGCAGGGGATACTCACACCGCCTGCCGGGTAGCCTCGAAGGGTGTCAGCAGAGCAAATAGCGTTCCAGATCACCTACGCCTCCGTCGATTCCGGGGATGGCGAAGATCCGACCGCTGCCGCCCGCCGCATCTTGCGTTCTGAGCGCGTTCTGGCGGCACTTCGCGAGTTCTCCGGTGAAGAAGCCGTCTTGCTGATCCCGGTGACGGAGAGCGGTCACGTCGTCGCCCTCGATGAGGCAGGCCTGCTGCGATTCGACCTCAGCGTCCAGCGTCTGCGCGAACTCTTCAGCGACGATGGGCTCAGCCTGCACCTGGGCTTCGGCGGCGACGCACTGGATGCTGTCGATGCCGAGCTGGACGACGAGTTCGGGGCGGCTTTCGAGCAGCTCGATGATCTCGACGAGTCAGCCAGCGATCTGGCGGGTTTCGGGATGCTCGAGGGCGAAGAACTCGACGCAGACCTGTTCGCGGAGGAGACCGTGCGGGTCGCCGAGTTCTCGCGTCGCGGGCCCTGGGCAGCGCGGGTGACAGCGCAGATCCTCGGTACCGATGTCGACTACCTCGAGGCCGGCTCGTGGTCGCTGTACCGCTACGACACCGATCGGCCGCACATGGCGATCTCGGGCAGCCGCGCCGATGGGCCGATCATCGAGGTGAACGTGCCGACTGCGGGCGACGCGTGGGTAGAGGTCACCTCGGCCGGGCACACGGCGATGTTTTGGCCGAACTCCGAAAGGTGCACCACGCCGGTGCTCGACATCGAGGAGATCGAGACGCCCGAGAGCGCTGAGCTGTACCGGCGGATGCTGGCCGAAGCCGACGGCACTCGCGATGAACTGAATGACCTGGGCATGGGCATCACGGTCGATGCGGATGCCGTGCAGCGCGCCTGCATGCCCGAGGCTGTCGGTGGCGTTGCCGGCGAGACGGCGCGCCTGCACGCCTTCGTCGCGGCATTCGGCGTGCCTGCGGCTCTCATCGAGGCGGCCCTCGATGACGGAGCCGAGGGCAGACGCTTCGCGGCGCGAGGATGGATGCCGATGATCGGCAGCATGCTCATGGGCGGCATCGCCGAGACCACACCGCTCACGCGCCGCAGCAGTCCGCTGGCACGCATCAGCAGTCTGCTGCGCAAGCGACCCGTGCTGCATGCCGCGCTCAGCGTCGGCGAGCTCTCTGCCGGCGTTGCGCTGAGCCGAAGCCGCTCGCGCGCAGGACGTGGGGTGGGCGCTCTGCTCGTCATCGACGCGGTCGTCGACCTGACGGTCCTGGCGGTGCGCATCCTGCGACGCTGAGCGGTCGCCGCATCCCCGCGCAAAACCACCAAACGGGGCAGCTCCCGGCGGAGCTGCCCCGTTTCTGTGTGCGTGAATTCAGAGCACCGCGGCGAGGAAGTCCTTCGTACGCTGCTCCTGCGGCGTCGAGAAGATCTGCTCGGGCGAGCCTTCTTCGACGATGCGACCGCCGTCGAACATCAGCACCCGGTTGGAGACATCGCGAGCGAACTGCATCTCGTGGGTGACGATCAGCATCGTCACGTCGGTGTCGCGGGCGATGTCACGCAGGATGCTGAGGACTTCGCCGACGACCTCAGGGTCGAGCGCACTGGTGACCTCGTCGAGCAGCAGGATCTCCGGCTCCATGGCAAGCGCACGGGCGATGGCCACACGCTGCTGCTGTCCACCCGAGAGTTGCGTGGGGTGGGCGTCTGCCTTGTCGGGGAGTCCGACCATCTCGAGTAGCTCGTGGGCACGGGTGATCGCCTTCGCACGAGGAGTCTTCAGCACGTGCACCGGCGCCTCGATGATGTTCTCCAGCACCGTCATGTTCGGAAACAGGTTGAACTGCTGGAAGACCATGCCGATGCGTTTGCGCATCTCGTTCTTGTGCTTCTCTTTGAGTTCCACTCGCTTGCCGCCGCGCTCGACGTGCGTCAGCGGCTGACCATCGACGAGGATGTACCCGCCGTTGGCTTCTTCGAGCGTCATGACGAGGCGCAGGATGGTGGTCTTTCCGGAGCCACTCGGGCCGATCAGCGTGACCCGGTCGCCCTTGCGGACGGTGAAATCCAGGTCGTGGAGCACGACGTGGTCACCGAAGCGCTTTTCGACTTTGTCGAAGCGAATAGCGGGCACAACGCCGTCATCGAGGGTGATGGCACCCGTGTGTGTGTCAGGTTGCGTAGACAAGACGCTTCTCCAATCGGGCGATGAGCAGGGAGGTCGGGTAGCTGGCGATCAGGAACAGTGCTCCCGCCATGATGACGGGTTCGAGGAATCGGAAGTGCGATCCGCCGTATTGCTGGGCAGCGGCGACCATGTCGATCACCGTGATGACCACGAGGAACGGCGTCTCCTTGAACATCGAGATGACATAGTTCCCGAGTGCCGGGATGGTCGACCGAAGCGCCTGCGGAATGATGACGGCGCTCCAGGTGCGCCCCGGCGACATCGAGAGAGCGGTCGTCGCCTCCCACTGTCCGCGGGGGACCGCTTCGATTCCGGCGCGGTAGACCTCGGCCATGTAGGTCGCGTAGTGGATGCCGAAGATGACGATGCCCAATGTGATCGGCGGCACCGCGGTCAGCGCGTAGTACGCGAAGAGCAGCTGCACGATCAGCGGCGTCATCCGGATGAAGTTCATCACGAACGTCACGATGGCGACCACGGGTCGTGGTGCCACCTGACGAACCACGGCGATGACCAGTCCGAGCACAGCGGCGATCGCGCTGCCGACCAGCGTCACGAACAGTGTGACGGTCAGGAACTGCCACAGCATGTCCGGGAGTGCGGCGAACGCATGATCCCAGTTCCAGAGCTGTCCGTCGTCATTCATTGGACGCCCCCTGTGTTTCTGCGACGGGCGCCGCGACGGCTTCACGCAGACGGGTTCCCTGTCCGAGCTTGTGCTTCGCGCGGGTTTCGAGCATGTTCATGGCGATGGTGAGGGCGTAGGCGATCACGAAGTAGAGCACCAGGCCGAGCGAATAGGCGAAGAACACATCGGTGTCGATGCGCAGCTTGTTCAGCTGCGCGGTGAGGTCGACGATAGTGATCAGGTAGACGACCGCCGTGCCCTTCAGCAACTGGATCAGCAGGTTGGCGAGCGAGGGGATCATCAGCGCCCACGCCTGCGGGAAGATGATCCGCATCATGCGGTGCGCGCTCGACATGCTCAGAGCGGTGGTCGCCTCCCACTGACCGCGCGATACCGAGTTGATCGATCCGCGCACGACCTCCGCGCCGTAGGCGCCGTAGTTGAAGCCGAGTCCGAGTATTCCGACCAGCAACGGCGGCAGCTCGAGGTTGAACGGCGGCAATGGCAGCACGAAGAAGAGGAAGAACAGCTGCACGAGCAACGAGGTGCCTCGGAAGATCTCGATGACGAACCGTGCGAAACCGCGCACGAGGACGTTCTCGAGCCGGGCCAGCAGCCCGAAGCTGACAGCAACAGCGAACGCCAGCAGGGCGCCGCCCACAGTGAGCACGAGGGTGATGTACAACCCATCGAGTATCTGGGGCAGCGCCCGCTGGAGCGCCTCGAAATTTTCGATCACGAGAGAGTGTGTGTCAGCCGAGGTCGCCGGCGCACAGCTGCTCGGTGGTCAGGTCTGCCGGCGGCAGGTTCTCAGCGGTGAAGCCGAACGGCTCGACGAGGTCGAGGTAGTTCTGCTCCTCGCCGGTGATCTTCGCGAGCTCCTTGTTGTAAGCCTCAAGAAGGTCGGTGTCCTTCTTGCGGAACACCGTTGCGCCAGCGCCGATCTGCTCGACACCATCGATCGTCTGCACGAACGCCTCGGTGGTCTCGAGGTCGTCCATGTCCTTCGTCATCCAGTTCAGCGAGACGGCGGTCAGGGTGAACGCATCGGCACGACCGTTCTGCACTGCTTCCAGACCGCTGGTCGCGCTGTCGACGTTGATGACGTTGGTGTAGCCGAGGTCCTTGGCGTAGCCCTCTTCGATGGCTCCGGACTGCACTGCGAGCTTGACATCGCCGTTCTCGACGACCGAGTCGAGGTCGGTGAGGCCCTGCGGGTTGCCCGCGGGGACGACCAGGGTCGTGGTGTACATGATCTCGGGATCGCTGAACGCGGCTTCGGCGCAGCGGTCGGGAAGGATCGACATGCCCGCGCTGACGGCGTCCCAGCGGCCGGCGTTGAGGCCGGGGATCAGGGAGTCCCAAGCGACTTCCTTGACCTCGATGTCGTCGATGCCCAGCTCCTTGAAGATGTGCTCGTGCATCGCGATGGTGGCGCCGGTGGGCTCGCCGCTCTCGTCGACCCAGGAGTACGGACGCTCGGAGGCGATAGCCAGAGTGATCTTGCCGGAGTCCTGCGCCTTCTCAAGCGTGGTCATGGCGTCGTCGTCGTTGTCTCCGGACCCGCCGGAGGCGCACCCGGCGAGGGCCAGTGTGAGTACCCCCAACGTCGCGAGTGCGGTTCTTGCGGTGCGCTTGCTCATGCTGCTCCTCTTTATCGCTGTGATCGCCACTCGGTGAGCGGTGACAGGAAATTACGATACGGAACCTGTCGATCTAAGTACAATTAGACGTGCAGATTGTCGACAATGATACAAATCTGTTGTCTTGCGTCGCAACGCAGAAATCGCGCACAGCACGCGAGAATGGATGCGATGCGCCACGCTCTGGTGATGAGGAGACCTGAATGCCCCGTGACATGCCCCGTTCCGTCGGACGGGCATCCGTGCTGCGTGTGCCGCGAATGTCGACCGTCGATCTGATCGCGATCGAACTGCGCAAGGCGATCTTCTCGGGGGCTCTGCCCGTGGGTTCTCCGCTCGGTGAGGTCGAGATCGCCACCCAGCTGGGAGTGAGTCGCAGCCCGCTGCGAGAGGCCGCGCAGCGGTTGGTGCAGGACGGCATCCTCATTGCTATTCCGGGCCGAGGCATGAGTGTCGCGGTTATCGAGGGCGACCAGGTCGACGACGTCTACGTGATGCGCCTCGCCGTTGAGTCTCAGGCCGTGCGCCGGATCACCCGCGCGAATGATTCGCGGGCGATGGCGCGCATCACTCGCGCTTTTGAGGAGTTCTCGACAGCGAGCGCGGGGGATGACGCGCGCGCGATGGGCGACGCCGACCTGGAGTTCCACCAGGTGCTGGTCGACGCGGCCGGTAGTGAGCGGCTCACGCGCGGCATGGCGACGCTGGTCATGCAGACGCGCATCGCGAGCTTCAGCGTGCCGGAGGGATACTCGGTGCGGCGTTCAATCTCGCCCACTTACGAACGTCTGCTCGCCGCGCTCGCCGCAGGAGATGCAGACGCCGCGGTCATCGCGCTGGAGGAGCAGTTCGAGGATGCTGTCTCACGCCTGCGGGGAGATGACGTCACCGTGGAGACCGTCGATGTCGACGTGGATGCCGAGGAGCAGGTGTTCCGGCCCATCGACGCGACAGCGATCCACGAGGGGCGCTGACATTACACGAAGAAAGATGCCCCTTCCCGGATGAACGGGAAGGGGCATCTTCATTTCGGGGCTCGGTGGCCCATCTCGAGACTGTTGTCAGCTCTTGGACTGGCCGTACGAACCGAGCTGGCGGGTCGACTCGACCACGCGGGCGGCCATGGCCGTCTCGGCGATCTTGCCCCAGGCGCGCGGGTCGTACTGCTTCTTGTTGCCGACCTCGCCATCGACCTTCAGCACGCTGTCGTAGTTCTTGAACATGTAGTCCGCGATCGCACGCGTGTACGCGTACTGCGTGTCGGTGTCGATGTTCATCTTGATGACGCCGTTGGCAACCGCGGTGGCGATCTCAGCATCCGACGATCCGGATCCGCCGTGGAAGACGAGGTCGAGCGGCAGCGCGCCGGTGTTGTACTTGGCCGCGACCTCGGCCTGGATCTCGCCGAGAAGCTCGGGACGCAGCTTCACGCCACCCGGCTTGTACACGCCGTGCACGTTGCCGAAGGTGAGGGCTGCGATGTAGCGGCCCTGCTCGCCCAGACCCAGCGCCTGCACGGCCTGGTCGACATCGGCGAACGTGGTGTAGAGCGCGTCGTTCGAGCCCTCGTGCTGCACGCCGTCTTCTTCGCCGCCGACGACGCCGATCTCGACCTCGAGGATCGCGTTGATCGCCTTCATGCGCGGCAGCAGTTCCTTCGCGATCTCGATGTTCTCGGCAAGGGGCACAGCCGAGCCGTCCCACATGTGCGACTGGAAGATCGGGTTGCGGCCCGCCTTGACCTCTTCTTCAGAGGCGGCGATGAGCGGCTCGACGAAGCCGGCCAGTGCATCCTTGGGGCAGTGGTCGGTGTGCAGAGCAACGGTGACGGGGTAGTTCTTGGCGACCTCGGTCGCGTAGCGCGCGAAAGCGAGGGCGCCGGTCGCGCGGGCCTTGACGGTGTGGCCCGCGAAGTAGTCGGCGCCGCCGGTCGTGACCTGGATGATGCCGTCGGAGCCGGCTTCGGTCAGCCCCTGCAGAACGGAGTTGATGGTCTGCGAGCTCGAGACGTTGAACGCGGGATACGCGAAACCACCGGCCTTCGCGCGGTCGAGCATCTCTGCGTACTGATCCGGAGTGGCGACGGGCATGAAATCTCCTGCGTTTAGGGTGCGGGGGTCACCTTCACTTTAGTCGCGCGGAAGAAGGATTTTCGCGGACGTTACCTCGGCTGGCCGTTCGTTCTTGAGATCTTGGTAAGAACCCGCTTTTCTTCATTGCAATCTTGGGAAAAGTAGCCGATTCCGTTGCATCCGATCGTTATGCTAACCGCATGGTGAGCCTCACAGCCGATCTCAGTCCGCTTCGTCCCGACCGCAACCTCGCAATGGAACTCGTGCGTGCCACGGAGGCCGCCGCGATCCGGGCCGTGCCCTTCGTCGGACGAGGTGACAAAGAGGCGGCCGACGGCGCAGCCGTCGACGCGATGAGAGCGTTTCTCGGCACGGTCAATTTCCAGGGTCGCGTGGTCATCGGCGAGGGCGAGAAGGACAACGCCCCGATGCTCTTCAACGGTGAGGATGTCGGAACGGGCCGCGGCCCCGAGTGCGATATCGCCGTGGACCCCATCGACGGCACGTCTCTCACCGCGTCCGGCCGCCAGAACGCGCTGTCGGTTCTCGCCGTCTCCGACCGGGGATCGATGCTCGACGCCTCCAGCGTCTTCTATATGGACAAGCTCGTCACCGGCCCCGCAGGTGTAGGCGTCGTCGACATTCGCCTGCCCATCGGCGAGAACATCCGTCGACTCGCAAAGGCGCTCGAGAAGCCGGTCGACGAACTCGTCGTCTCGGTGCTGAACCGCCCCCGTCACGAGAAGCTCATCGAAGAGATCCGCGAGGCAGGTGCCGGCACCCGCCTGATGAGCGATGGCGACGTCGCCGGTGGCATCAATGCGGCCCGGCACGCCGCGCGCACCGACATGTGCGTGGGCATCGGCGGCAGCCCCGAGGGCATCGTCACCGCATGTGCGATCAAAGCGCTCGGCGGACACATTCAGGGTATCCTCTGGCCCCGTGATGATGAAGAGCGCCAGCGCGGCATCGACGCCGGCCTCGACATCGACAAGGTCTACGAGGCAGACGACCTCGTCAAGGGCAACAACACCATCTTCGTCGCCACTGGCGTCACCGATGGACAACTGATCAAGGGCGTGCGGCGCGAAGGCGGCTATCTGTTCACTGAGAGTGTTGTGCTGCGCAGCGCGTCGGGAACGCTTCGTCGCATCGCCTCAGAGCACCTCGTCTCGAAGTGGCTTTGACCGGCTGAAACCCGGCATCCGCCGCGCTCACTACCGGCATTCCCAGGCGACCCTGGCACAATGTGAAGGGAGCCGGTGCTTTTCGTGTGCCGGCAGGCCAGGAACAGGAGAGCTCGCGATGTCATCGAACGAGCAGTCTGAGAAGCCGCGCCGCGCTCAGCATGTCACCACCAAGACCGGACGTATTCTGCGTGTGACAGATGCGCAGATCGCCGCAGCCGCAGCACCGACGGCGACAGCGGTGCAGGCCGACTTCGACCCGGCACGCCGCACGGACGTGCTGTTCCGCGTCCGCCGCGATGAAGGGCACGAGCTCAGCTCCTGGTGGATGATCGGCGCCTTCCTCGTCACCTCCGGCGTCGTCATCGCCCTGCTCTCGTGGGTGCCGGGCGGCGCCTGAACCCGATCAGGCCTGAACCCGATCAGGCCTGAGCCTCGTCAGTACGAGTCGAGAACTGCACGCATCTCGGTCAGCTGGAACTGATCAGCGACCTCGCGGGCAGTGTGCGCACCCGCATCCTGATCCGCACCGGCGGCGAGCAGCATCCGCAACAGCGGCTCGTTCCGTCGGAACACGGCGCACGATACCGCTGTCTGCCCGTTCGCGTTGACCGCATCTTTGTCCGCACCGCGGGCGATCAAGTCGGCCACGACGTCGGTCTGCTCGGCGTACGCCGCGATGATCAGCAGCGTGTCGCCACGAGGATTTCGCACGTCGACCGGCACTCCGGCGTCGAGCATCTCGCCCAGCGGCCCGAGGCGCCCCTGGCGCGCAAGATCGAAGGTTCCCGCGATGACCTCGTTGCTGAGTCCGTCTGTCATCTCACCATTGTGCGCGACACAGCGCGTTCACGCGACAGCGCGCTCGCGCTGCACCGGGCGCGGAGCCGTGAGGCGGATGCTGAGCGCGGCACCGAGTTCATCGATGTCGTCGGTGTCGGCGCGGCGCGCGGCGTCGATGATGATCTGTGCACAGGCACGGGCATCGGCGAGAGCATCGTGGTGCGGGAAGTCGCCGAAGCCCGCTGCTTCGGCAGCCTTCGGAAGTCGGTACGACTCGAGGTCGTACGTCTTGCGTGCGACCGCGAGCGAGCACAGCGAGCGGTAGGGCGGCGCTTCGATTCCGGTCACCTCGCACGCGCGGCTCAACACTTTCAGGTCGAACCCCGCGTTGTGCGCCACCAGTACGTCGGCACCGGCGAAGGCGCACAGCCGATCGATCTGGTCCACCCACGTCGCGGCATCCGCCACCTGATGGGCATGAATGCCGTGGATCTTGATGTTCCACTCGTTGAACTCATCGTGGCCTGCCGGCGGACGGATGAGCCAGCCGGTCTGAGCCACCACCTCTCCGGCGCGTACTCGGACGAGTCCGACGGAGCAGGCCGAGGCGGGGCTGGAATTCGCCGTCTCGAAGTCGATTGCGGTGAAGTCCAATGGCACGTATCCACTCTCACTCCGGAGACTTTCGAATCGGGCGAGGCTCGCCGCGAAGCGATCAGCCTCGCGGCCGAATCTCTTTGGAGAGGTCTTGGAAGTCGACGAACGACATGTCATCGGGGATCTTCACGCACGCATCTTTAGCGGTGATCTCGAACGTCATGCGATCTTCATCCTGAAGCTCGCCCGCGTAGGTGAATCCGCCGGTCTTCACGTCGACCGTGATGTCGCCTCGAGTGAACCGTCCCATGGGCGCTTTCTCATCACCGTCGAGAACGTCGGGCGTCTGCGTCCACCCGGTCGCTTCGAGCTGCTTCGCCACGGCGGCGAAGCTCTCGGCCTGCTGCTCGCCCACGGTGACGCCCATCCCGGCCTGGTATGAGACACCGGGAAGAGGGGCGCCTTGGCATCCGTCGACAACTCCCATGGCGGTGGCACCGGACAGTCCCGCGTCGTCCAGCGCCTCGAACAGGTCTTGCACGGTCGAGTCGATCGTCTCGACCTTCTTCTCGAGCACGGCTCGAGGGTTCGAGGGCGATGCCGTGGGCGAACAGGCAGCCAGCAGCAGAGCGAGGAGTCCCACGATGCCCATCATGACGGCTTTTCTCATCCGGGTCCCCTTCCGGTGTCCGAGCGGCCAGGCTCATTCGCTGTCGGAGTTCTGTCCGCCTCTGGGTCGATCGGACCGCTCCACCACGGATCGTAGCTCTGCTCGGCTGTGATGACGTTCTCGCCGTTCCCGCCCACGATCAGGCCGAGGTTGTAGAGCGACTCGCTGTCGCGGTCGTAGTACCGGACGTGATCGTCGAAGTTGCGGACGTGCGAGGCGCGTTCGGTCGACTCAGCCTCGAATCGATGCGCCCCGAAGTCCTCCGAAGAAGGGTCGACGCCCAAGCCGAGACCGAACAACTGGCCCTTGCGCAGCCACCCCTGCTCACCGAGGGCAGCGACGAGATCTCGGCTGTTGCGCCCGTCGTAGACGTGGTCGGCGCCGACACTGAAATCGGAGGCGTGACCTGCAGGTCCGGTGCCGGGGCTGCCGATGAGGGCCACGTCGTCGACTGCCAGGTCGTGGTTCGTCGCCGCATACGACGTCGCCGTCGAGCCATAGCTGTGCCCGATCGCAGTCATGTGAGCGGGGTTATCGGCGCGGGAAGCCCGCAGACCGTCGACCGCCGTCGCCAGTCGCTCGCCACCATCGGCCGCGCGTGCCTCGGAAGGCACCTCGCCCCATTCGAGCAGATCGCCGGCCGGCGTGTCGTAGCCCAGCCAGAACATGGTCGCCACGCTCGAGCCGTCGCCGTTGTAGCGCGCGCTCTCGTACAGATGGGCCGCGTCTTTGACTCCGTTCGGCGCGCCGTCCATCTGCGTTTTGATTCCCGGTACCGACACGGACACGTCGTCGGCGGTGTCGAGGTCGCCGACGGAGATCGCGACCCGGCCATCGCCTGCGAAGGCATCCGGATCGTACAGCCAGAGCTGCCCGCCCGGCTGATCTTCGGTGCCAGGCACGGTGTAGCCGTCGGCGTATTTCAGCGCCTTCTGCGTGGCTTCGGCGTTCTTGAGCCGCTGCGTCTCGTCTGCGGTCAAGGTGCCGTCGGCCTGCTTCTGATGCAGCTCGGCGAGGTCGGACTCGAGCAGCGTTCGGTTCGCGCGGTCGCGGGCGGATGCCGGGAGGCCGTCAGCGCTGCCGATCGTCTCTGGGCACGCGGCGATCACCGCGTTCTGCTCGGTCTCGGTGAGCCCGTTCCACCATTTCGACATGGCCGAGGGGCCCGCCGTGACAGGAGGCTTGCCGCTGATGGCGGCCAGCGCGAGAGCGCCGATGCCACCGGCCGCGGACTGAGCTTCGGCCACGGTGTCGGCGCCGGTGAACAGCCGCACGAGGTAGTCCTCGTTGTCGGTGGTGCGTTCCTGTAGGCCAGTGATGTCATCGACGATCCCTGTGCGCTGAGAAGCGAGGCGGCGCGCGCGCTCTTGCAAGACCGGTACATCGGTCTCGGTGCTCTCGGCGACGTCGGCCATCAGAGCGGCACGGTCTCGATCGTAGGCCGTGACTTGCCCGACGATCGTGGTGTGCTCGCTCTGCAGCTCACGCAGCTGTTCGGCGAAGACGTCTACCCCGCGTGCGACGCGCTTGAGCGTTTCGCCCATCGGCTCGTGAGCCTTCGCGAACTTTTGCGCGTGGGCGGCGTAGGCGGCTGACGCCTCGCCCTGCCACAAGGGTGTGGGGGTGGAGAGCCGATCTGCTTCGTCGGCGAATTCGGCGATGCTCGCGGATCCTTGCAGCAGCGTGCTGGCCAAAGTCTCTGCGGAGGCGGGTTCGCCATCCGGACGTTCCGGGTAGCCGATGGACGCGGGGATCTGGATAGTGGTCATTGAGCATCCGATCCGAGCGCGTTCATCCTGCGCGCGATCTCGGCATCGAAGCTCTGATACGAGGTGCCGGTAGATGTGAGCTCGTCAGCGTAGACATCGGCGGCGACGGATGCTTTACGAGCGGACTGCTCCCACATGTCGAGGAATATCTGCGCGGCGCCGACCGCACGAGACGGAAGTCCGCCGGTCGTCGCCTCGCCAAGGGTCTCCGTGGCGCCGCGCATCTGCGAAGCCTGTGTGCGCCAGCGCGCGATCAGGCGGTTGGTGCTGGCCGGGTCGTAGGTCACTCCGTGGCTCATGCCGCCTCGATCAATTCGTAGGCGGTCTGGCTTCCCACCGGGAGCCCGGTGGAGTTCAGACGCAGGAACAGGTTCCTGTTCTTCGCTGCATAGCCGAACAGCAGCTGTTCGTCGCCGAGTGTGCTGGGCCGGTCGGCCATGACCCGAGGCATCCCGGTCGGCGGAAGGAACACCCTCCAGCCCTGGGAAGTCAACACGTCTGCGGCGGAGCGCAGATGCGCCAGTGCAATTGCTTCGTCAGCGTCGCCGAGGGTGAGGGTGACGCTGTGGCAGACGGAGTCGCTGGTCGGACCGGGGATCCAGCGGGCGACGCTCGACGGCATCCCATGCCCCACAAGGCGCGCCCAAGTGTCGTCGACCACCGAGAGATGCTCGTGCGCGAACGGTTCGGGCGCGTCGCGATCCTGACCGGAATCCGCGGGCGTGGTCTGGTCCGGTGGCAGCAGCACGATGTCGAGATCGGGATGCCGGCGGTGCACGACGGACCAGAACGGATCCGCGTCGATCTGATCGGACATGCGCGCTCCTCTGCTCGGTGTGTCCCATGTTAGGGCGGGGCATCGCGGATGCCGAGGGGACAACTGCCCATCCACAGCACGCCGAGCGTCGTCGGCGGCAGCAGGCATGCCGGAGAACGCTCGAGGAGAGCGCCGGTAGACTGGACTCCCGTGGCCCTAACTATCGGAATCGTCGGCCTGCCAAATGTCGGCAAGTCCACCCTTTTCAACGCTCTGACCAAGAACGACGTGCTCGCGGCGAACTATCCGTTCGCGACGATCGAGCCGAACATCGGCGTGGTCAGCCTCCCCGACTCGCGACTGGGCGTGCTCGCCGGTATCTTCGGCAGCGAGCGACTTCTGCCGGCAACCGTGTCGTTCGTCGACATCGCGGGAATCGTGCGCGGCGCGAGCGAGGGTGAGGGGCTGGGGAACCAGTTCCTTGCGAATATCCGTGAAGCGGATGCGATCGCGCAGGTCGTCCGTGGTTTCGTCGACGAGGATGTCGTGCACGTCGACGGCGTCATCGATCCGAAGAACGACATGGAGACGATCAACGCTGAGCTCATGCTCGCCGATCTTCAGACCATCGAGAAGGCGCTGCCGCGCTTCGAGAAGGAAGTGAAGCGCAAGACCATCGACGGCGCGGTTCTCGAAGCGGCGAATGCGGCGAAGGATGCTCTCGAGCGCGGCCAGCTGCTCTCGACGTCCGGCGTTGATCTGACGCCGATCCGCGAGCTCGGACTGCTGACGGCGAAGCCGTACATCTACGTCTTCAACGTGGACGAGTCGGTGCTGACGGATGCTGCGCGCAAGGCCGAACTCGAGGCGCTGGTTGCCCCGGCCAAGGCCGTCTTCCTCGACGCGAAGATCGAGTCGGAGCTGATCGACCTCGACCCAGAAGACGCTCAGGAGCTGCTTGAGGCAACAGGGCAGTCCGAGTCGGGTCTGGATCAGCTGGCACGGATCGGCTTCGCGACGCTGGGCCTGCAGACGTACCTCACCGCCGGGCCCAAAGAGTCGCGCGCCTGGACGATCCCGCAGGGCGCGAAGGCGCCGCAGGCGGCCGGAGTCATCCACACCGACTTCGAGAAGGGCTTCATCAAGGCCGAGGTCATCTCGTTCGAAGACCTCGTCGCTACCGGGTCTGTCGCCGAGGCTCGCGCCAAGGGCAAGGCCCGGCTGGAGGGCAAGGACTACGTCATGCAGGACGGCGACGTGGTGGAGTTCCGGTTTAACGTCTAGCGTTAATGACGGAATCCGTTATACACTGGTCTCGTGATCAGATCGTTCGGCAGCAAGGATACCGAGCGCATTTGGCATGAGCAGTACGTCAAGGGCGTCGACCGGTCGGTGCAGCGGGCGACCATGCGGAAGCTCGAGTTGATCCATGCGGCGAAGGATGTCGAGGACCTCCGGGTCCCGCCGGGCAACCGCCTGGAGCGTCTGGTCGGCGACCGACGCGGGCAGCACAGCATCCGCGTCAATGCGCAATGGCGTCTCTGCTTCGTCTGGAGAGAGGGAGGTGCGGACAATGTCGAACTTGTCGACTACCACTGAGCGCGACCTGATCGAGCCGATCCACCCGGGAGAGATCCTGATGGAGGATTTCATTAAGGGCTTCGGTATCACGCAGAACAAGCTTGCCGTGTCCATCGGTGTGCCGCCGCGCCGGATCAACGAGATCGTGCACGGCAAGCGGGGGATCACGGCGGACACGGCGATCCGTCTGGCGCGCTACTTCGGAACGTCCGAGGAGCTCTGGATGAATCTGCAGTCGAACTACGAGCTACGACTCGAGCGTCGAGCGCTGCGCGACAAAGTCGCTGCGATCACGCCGCTGAAGGTCGCATGACCTCTGGGGTGACCGGCTCGGAGAGTTCTCGTCTGATCATCATCCGCGGGAACTCGGGCAGCGGGAAGTCGCATTTGGCGCAGGCGATCTGAGCTGCGCGACCGCGCGGCGTGGCGATCATCGGCCATGACGTGCTTCGGCGAGAGATCCTCCATGTTCGCGACCATCCGGGTGCGTTGAGCGTGCCGTACATCGATCTGTCGGCGCGGTTCGCGCTCGACAACGGTCTCGACGTCGTGATCGAAGGCATCCTGCATTCCGAGAGTTATGGCGAAATGCTCGCTCAGCTGCGAGAAGATCATGCTGGTCTGACTCGCTGCTACTGCTATGAACTCGACCTCGACGAGACGCTCGAACAGCATCGAACGAAGGCATTGGCCGCGGAGGTGTCGGAGACCGATGTCGCGTCCTGGTACCGCAGTGCCGACCGGATCACCGCCCTGGATGAGTCAGTATTCGATGCCACGGTGAGCGCTGCTGACGCTCTGCAGCAGGTCCTCGCGGACGCGGGGTGGAGCGAGACGCTCGACATCGGTTCATGACGAACACTTGTGATGACTTTCCCGACAAGGTGCGGTCGAGTCGAACTCCATCTGAGGTTGCTCTGTACCGGAACTCGGTGGAGTTCCGGTTTAACGTCTAGCGTTAATGACGGAATCCGTTATACACTGGTCTCGTGATCAGATCGTTCGGCAGCAAGGATACCGAGCGCATTTGGCATGAGCAGTACGTCAAGGGCGTCGACCGGTCGGTGCAGCGGGCGACCATGCGGAAGCTCGAGTTGATCCATGCGGCGAAGGATGTCGAGGACCTCCGGGTCCCGCCGGGCAACCGCCTGGAGCGTCTGGTCGGCGACCGACGCGGGCAGCACAGCATCCGCGTCAATGCGCAATGGCGTCTCTGCTTCGTCTGGAGAGAGGGAGGTGCGGACAATGTCGAACTTGTCGACTACCACTGAGCGCGACCTGATCGAGCCGATCCACCCGGGAGAGATCCTGATGGAGGATTTCATTAAGGGCTTCGGTATCACGCAGAACAAGCTTGCCGTGTCCATCGGTGTGCCGCCGCGCCGGATCAACGAGATCGTGCACGGCAAGCGGGGGATCACGGCGGACACGGCGATCCGTCTGGCGCGCTACTTCGGAACGTCCGAGGAGCTCTGGATGAATCTGCAGTCGAACTACGAGCTACGACTCGAGCGTCGAGCGCTGCGCGACAAAGTCGCTGCGATCACGCCGCTGAAGGTCGCATGACCTCTGGGGTGACCGGCTCGGAGAGTTCTCGTCTGATCATCATCCGCGGGAACTCGGGCAGCGGGAAGTCGCATTTGGCGCAGGCGATCTGAGCTGCGCGACCGCGCGGCGTGGCGATCATCGGCCATGACGTGCTTCGGCGAGAGATCCTCCATGTTCGCGACCATCCGGGTGCGTTGAGCGTGCCGTACATCGATCTGTCGGCGCGGTTCGCGCTCGACAACGGTCTCGACGTCGTGATCGAAGGCATCCTGCATTCCGAGAGTTATGGCGAAATGCTCGCTCAGCTGCGAGAAGATCATGCTGGTCTGACTCGCTGCTACTGCTATGAACTCGACCTCGACGAGACGCTCGAACAGCATCGAACGAAGGCATTGGCCGCGGAGGTGTCGGAGACCGATGTCGCGTCCTGGTACCGCAGTGCCGACCGGATCACCGCCCTGGATGAGTCAGTATTCGATGCCACGGTGAGCGCTGCTGACGCTCTGCAGCAGGTCCTCGCGGACGCGGGGTGGAGCGAGACGCTCGACATCGGTTCATGACGAACACTTGTGATGACTTTCCCGACAAGGTGCGGTCGAGTCGAACTCCATCTGAGGTTGCTCTGTACCGGAACTCGGTGGAGTTCAGGTTTAACGTCTAGCGACGAGGCGCGGGCATTCGTCGCGGCGCGAGAGGATGCTGATCACATCGCCGTCGAAGTGCTGCCGCTCGCCAACTATCTACCCAGCGCGCAAGAACATCAGCATCGGCTCGATCGCTTCCCCGAGGACTCGTGCCATCTGCCGGCAGAGCTGCTGACCAAGTACCAGGGATCAAACCCTCAAGGTCGAGGCGTCTCAGTGAGGGCCGCGGCATAGTTGCGCATTGAACGCTGGTAGCGGGGCAGGGCTTCTGCCTGCGCTTCGATGGCTACTCGCAGCGCTTCGTCCTTGCGGCCAGCGCTGTGGAGCGCCAAGGCCAAGACGATGCGCGGTGCAGTGCCGGTGGAGTCATGTGTTGGCGTAGAACGCAGGACGGCGATCGCCTCATCAAGGCGGCCTAGATTCCGCAGAGTGGATCCGTACTGGACGGCGAGTTGCGCGTGCCGGGCATCATCAAGGCCCAGTTCGAGAGCGCGCTCGTACTCGGCACCGGCTTGCGCTTCGAACCCCATAGAGTCGTACATTCCAGCGAGTTCGAAAGCTGCTCTGCCATCGTCAGCTGGGCAGTCCGCGGCCAAGTCGTGCATCGCAGCGACGCCCTCCTCGCGATCGAGCGAGTCCGCACGTGCCCAGAGCTCGCTGATCGACGCTTCCCACTGGTCAATCGATTGGCTCATGGTCCCATCGTGTCATGCAGGGCGAGTCGCCTTGGCCAGATCTCCAGGTGCACGAGGGCCGACACCCGCCGGGAGAGCCTAGGGTGGAAATCGTGCCCCGAGAATCAGCAGAGTCCCCGTCAGTCCCCGTTGACCTTCCCCCGAAAAAGCGGCTGGCGGCTGCTGTCGAGAGATACGGGGAGCCGAGTGTCGTCGAACGATCGCTCTCGCTGCTCGCTGGCAACAACGAGGGCGAAGACTTTCTGCTCTACGTCGGGGGCGATCATGCCCAGGGCATTCTCGACGGCGCCCCCGTCCTGTACTGGCCCGAGCTCTGGGGTGCGCGGGCGCTTCTCTACGTCTGGAACGACTCTGCTGCTCCTGCCATCATCGACGCGATGAACAACCCCGCGTGGCGGGTGCGCGAGATGAGCGCACGAGTTGTCGCCGCCCGTGAACTGTCCGCAGCATCCGAGCTCTCAGCACTGCTGACCGACAAGGTTCCCCGCGTGCGAGTCGCCGCGGCGAAGGCTCTGGCGGCCGTGGGCACGTTGGAAGATATGGACGGCATCCGCATCCTGCTCAAGGATCCCGAGATCGACGTGCGTCGCGGAGCTCAGCAGGCGCTTGACGCATTGCGGAAGCGGTTCCCAAAGAGCTGACTGCCCTTCACCCGCTCGCGGCGTCGCCTGCTTGCGGAGACGGATCCTTCGGCTCTGATTTGTGGAGCCACGATCCTCGTTTAGGGCGGTTCATCCACGCCTCGACAGCCTCGGGCGTGAGGTCGTCACGATCCCACAGGTAGCCGCTGACATTGCCGATCGGTTCAGGGAACACATCCCCGGTCTGCGAGGCCTCATCGGCCAGGCGCCGTCGAAGGGTTTGACGCAGACTGACCGGCGTCACCCCGAGCAACTCGGCGACTTCGTCGATCGTGGCGTAGCGGGCAGCGAAGCGCGCATCATCAGTGGCGCTGCGCAAGGCGCGTGGGCGCTTGGCGTCGTTTTCAGGCACGGCGTCACTGTAACAGGGCACATGAAGCGATCGTGTGACGCCGATGAATCCCCGGAAGCAGCGCGCACGGCTCTCAGGACGCACGCGGGCCGCTGACCTACGGTTGGAGCCAACATGTGGAAACAAAAGCGCTCGCAAGCATGCATCTCAGTCGTCGCTGCGGTGATCGTGGCCTCGGGAGCGCTATCCGGCTGCTCGGCATCAGACTCATTCGAGGGCGAACTCAAAGACCTGGTTTGGAACGGTCGCACTTTCGAGTTGCCAGCCGATGTGGCCGGACGCTCGTGGCAAGAGCTACTCATCCTGTGCCCGTACGACGGCCCGCCGGAGGATGTCCACGCAGCCTTCATCGATGCCGCGACGCGAGTCGACTTCGAGACCGCCGATCACTCGCAATGGCTGCTCTTCCGAAAGGACGCTCATGTGACGACCGTCGCCATTTTGCGAACCGAATTCGAGTTCTGCTCGACTCCTCAGCGCACGGGCAGCACGTACGCTCCGGCGCAACGCTGGCAACCCAACCCCAGCGATGGAGCCGTCACCGTCACGCCGGTGCGGTGACCGCACGCCTCAAGACGTGGACAGTCGTGCGTGCGGGTACTCTGCGGAACGGCTCTGAAAAGTCAGGATGCTGGGGTTCTTGATCACTCCGTGATCGATCTCGATCGCCCGCGAGATGGTGAGATTCTTCGCCCACGCAGACGGACCCTCCATCACCGCGCGCAGGAACGGCATGATGGCCTCGCTGATCTCCCAGGTGGCCGAGTTCCACAGGAATGAAGGGCTGTGATCGACGCCGTAGTAGTTCACACCCTGTCCGACGGTGAACATCGGGTCGTTGAATTCTGTAGGTTTCGCCCACTCAAAACCCATACCCTCATCGCATGAGACATCGATGATCAGGCTGCCGGCAGCGAACTCTTTCAGATCTTCGGTGCGCAGGTAGGTCATGGGCGCGAGCGGGTCCTGCAGCGTGCAGTTGACCACGATGTCGTGCGACGCGAGGAAAGTCGGCAGTCGGACTTGTCCGTCGTCGGTGAGGACCGAGCTGAGATATGCGGGGCCGTCATCGGTCTGCAGCCGAGTGATGTGCGCGCTGTGGATCGGCGAGCCGACGGCCGAGGCGTCTCGCTGCGTGAGCACCTGGATGTCATGAATCCCGTGCGCGCTGAGAGCCGTGACGGCGCCGCGCGCCGTCGCCCCGAAACCGATCACGACCGCACTGAGTCGCGGACCGTAGTCGCCCGTCGACCCTACGAGGCTCAATGCGTGCAGCACGGAGCAGTATCCGGCGAGTTCGTTGTTCTTGTGGAGGACGTGGAGGCTGAAATCCCCCTTGCGTGTCCAGTGGTTCATCGCTTCGAAAGCGATGAGGGTGAGCCGCCGATCGATGGCGGTCTGGGTCATCTGCGCATCTTGCACGCAGTGGGGCCATCCCCACAGGACGCGGCCCTCAGGGATTGCGGCCACTTCGGCCGCTTGCGGCTTGGGCAGCAACAGAACATCGGCGGACTCGATCACCTCAGCCCGTTCAGCCACTCGCCCGACGCGTGACTCGACGTATCCGGGCTCCAGCTGGAACTCAGCCGCGTAACCGCGCTCGACGATCATTCGCGCTCGCAGGTCAGGGTCGATCCGGTCGAGGTGGTGAGGATGCAGTGGCAACCGGCGCTCGTTCTCCATCGTGGACCCGGCGAGCAGCCCCAGAGTGAGGAGCTCATCCTTTCCGTCGGGGCGTCTCGCTGGCATGACGTGATAAGCAGCGGGTGGTTCAGCGGTGCCGGACATCCGGACTCCCATCCTCGGGGAACCAACGTCAGCTCCTTTGCGTACTGTACGCCGCGCGCTGGCTCAATGCGCCGGCTGATGCGACCGCACCACCATGAATCAGTCCGAATCGCCCGGGCGCTGACGGGCAGCCTTGGTTTCTGAGCGCTGGCGTTTCCCTTCGAGTCGTCGCCGCTGAGAGCCTCTCGTCGGCCGCGTCGCGCGACGGATGACCTTCGGCATGATCGCCTCGCGGAGCATCGCGGCCAGTCGCTCCCTCGCTGCGAGCCGATTCTGGCGCTGTGATCGGTGCTCGCTGGCGCTGATGATGAGCTCCGTGCCCGCAAGTTTCGGAGCCAGCTGCTCCAGCACGCGCCGGCGCTGCGGCTCGCTGAGCGCACTCGTGGTCGCCAGGTCGATGCTCAGCTGCACACGGGAGTCCGTGGTGTTGACACCCTGCCCTCCCGGCCCTGACGACCGCGAGAACTGCTCGACGAGCTCGCTGGCGGGCACGATGAGACCATGGGGTGCTCCAGGCCCCGGCATCACACGCAAGTCATCCACGCTCTCAGTCTGCCGCAGCTGACAGAGAGACGCCTCGTGCGCGCACAGCTCTATTCGGGCGTCTTGCCGGCAAAGATCTTGTTGATCTCGCGCCGTTTTTTGGCGATGCGCTTGCGGTGAGCAGGACGGCAGTTCTCTGACAGGTCGTCCAACACATCGCCGATGCGCGCCCGCACTGCCGGTGCGTCGCGGCCGTAATAGGCGATCTCATCGAAAGCGAGGTCGAGCAGAACGCCTACCCCGAATGGCTGGTAGATCACGCGAATGTTCTCATCATCGTCGCGCAGCGCCGATGCGGGTTCCGTGCGGAGCACCGCCGCGCGCGCCATCCGATGCACCTCGTTCAGGGCTTGCACGGCCGTGGTCGGATCGTTCACACCCGGTGAGAGCGCCCGCAGAGCGATGTCCACGATCTGCTGACAGGAGAACGAAGGATCCTGACGCGCACTGGGCTCAGCCTCCAACCAGAAGCAGTTGGCGACTCGCTTGGCGATCGCGCGCTCGCGCTCTTCGGGTCCGTCGTTCGAGTCATCATCCTGCAACGGGTTGATCCACATCTCCGCAAGCAGCTGGCCTTCGGCATGAAAGCGGCCGATCGGCTGGGTGATCTCGATCACAGCATCCGCTGATTCGGCCAGCGCGACCAGGTGAGAGAAATTGATCTGCGAGGTGCACCCGTGGCGGTCTTCCGCGTAGACAGCGATCCGGCGCGGTCTCGACGGACGCTGCCAACTCTGCGAATCCAGATCTCGTTCGTCCTCCGAGTAGAGATCGATGATGCGGCCCACGCCGTGGTCGCCGATGTCGGCGAGCACCTTGCTGACCTGGATCGAGTTCGTGATGTGGTGGATGAAGAACAGCAGAACCAGAACGCTGGCGAGAACGAAGACGAACGCCAGCGACACGGCAGTCTGGGGGACAGGCGAGTCGGAGTCTGGCCGACCCACCGACCGCATCACCGTCAACGCGAAGACGAAGGTTCCCGTGAACACGCCGAAGGTGAACTGCGCCACTCTGCTGTCGAGAAAGCTTCCGATGACGCGCGGCGTGAACTGGCTGCTCGACAGCTGCAGCACGACCATCGTGATCGAGAACACCAGGCCGGTGACAGAGATCGTCGCCGCAGCGATCGCCCCGAGGATCGTGCGAGCGCCATCGTCGCCGCCCTGAAAGAGGAAGGGAACGTGTTCGGCGATCAGCGCATCGAATATCGGAACCACGATCCCCAGGCAGAAGGCACCGATGATCGACGCGAGAGGCAGCGCCCAGAAGGGACTCCACAACCGCGACCACCAGCTCTGCGGGGGCACCGACAGTGCGCCCCGGTTCGTCGAACCCTTCGTGCGCGACGGCGATCCAGAAACTGACATATCCCCATCTTGGGTCTGCCAGGGGTGCGTGCGCCGCTCAGACACACCGCACCGGCGATTGTGCGTTGAGTGGCAAACAGGTCAGCATCCGCTGTATAGTCATCACATGCTGACCATTTCTTCGCGCGTCGACGTCATGAACCGGCTAGGCCGCGCCATGGCTGATCCGACGCGCTCCCGCATCCTGCTGACGCTGCTGAACGGTCCCGGCTATCCGGCCCGGCTTGCGTTCGATCTCGGATTGACGCGCACGAACGTCTCCAATCATCTGGCCTGTCTGCGCGGATGCGGAATCGTCGTCGCCGAGCCGGAGGGAAGACAGACCAGATATGAGATCGCGGATCCGCACCTCACGGTCGCGCTGACCGCGCTGGTCGACGCGACACTCGCCGTGGACGAGAACGCTTCCTGTGTCGATCCGACATGCACAGTCGCCGGATGCTGCGACCCGGAGGCTCTGGCGTGACCGCCGTAGCCGTTCTCACACCGACGCGTACCGCGGTGCTTCGACGGAGGATCAGGATCGTCGTTGCGATCACGATCACCTGGAATGTCATCGAGGCCGCGATTGCGCTGATCGCGGGGAACATCGCATCCTCGGCAGCCCTGATCGGCTTCGGCCTCGATTCCATCGTCGAGGTCCTCTCTGCCGCGGCGGTCGCTTGGCAGTTCGCCTCGCCGACACCCGAGAAGCGCGAGAAGGTCGCGCTGCGCATCATCGCCGTGTCGTTCTTCGGCCTCGCCGCATACGTGTCCGTCGACGCCGTGCTATCGCTGACGGGGCTGCACGACCCCGAGCATTCGCCTGTGGGAATCGCGATCGCGACACTGAGTCTGATCGTGATGCCCTTCCTGAGCTGGTTCGAACGGCGCACTGGCCGCGAACTCGGCTCAGCGTCAGCGATCGCCGACTCGAAGCAGACCCTCATCTGCGCATATCTGAGCGCTGCTCTGCTGGCCGGCCTGCTGCTGAACAGCCTGCTGGGCTGGGCGTGGGCAGACTCCGTGGCGGCTCTGGTGATCGCTGTCGTCGCCGTGCGCGAGGGTATCGAGGCGTGGAAGGGCGACGCCTGCTGTGCCACGCCCGTGACCATGCTGACCGGTGAACGCGACGCCGAGGGATGCCAAGACGACTGCTGCGCGCACTGATCCCACGGCGCGGGACTTGTCTGCCTGAGACTGCATGAATACGGTTGATCTGACAACCGAAGAATCATGACCGATACAGGAGCGCACCCGATCGTGACCCAGCTGAGCATCTTCGAGCCCGAGGGCCGTGCCGTGCCATACGTCGACGAGGGCGAGGGGCCCGTCTCGCTCGTGCTGATCACCGACCGCGACCTGAAGGCCGATGGCCTCGGCGTCATCTCGCACTACCTGGCTGAGGAAGCCGGCTTCCACGTCGTGCGCATCGGCTCTCGCGCAGCATCCGACGCAGCACTCAGCAACAGCGAGCGCGCCGCAGACGCCATGGCAGTGATCGACCACCTCGGCCTCGCCGACACCTGGATCGGCGGTCACGGCTTCGGCGGCACCGTTGCTCGCGTGTTTGCGGCCGAGCACATCGACCGGGTCAACGGACTCCTGCTGCTCGGCGTCGAGAACGCGCAGATTGCTCTCGCGCCCGCCATCCCCGTGCTCATCATCCAGGCCGAGCACGACGACGTCACCCCCGCGGCCAATGCGGAGCAGCTGCAGGCGACCGCACCCGAGCGTGCGAGCATCACCCGCATCTCCGGCGCCGATCACCTCTTCCCTGCGACGCACCCCATCGACACCGCCGTGGTGATCGAGGAATACCTCGACTGGGACTGATCCGCACGAGAGAGGCGAATGCTGTGGAACATGCAGAATTCGTGCCGCATGACCGCACATCGCACGCACGCCACCCGATAGCGCATCTCGCCCCCGGCTACTTCGCCGCGGTCATGGGCACCGGAATCGTCTCGATCGGCCTGCACGACGTGGGCGCTCTTGCGTTCTCGCAGGTGATGATGTGGATCGCCGCGGTGCTCTATGTCGTGCTGTGGGTGCTCTACATCTGGCGTGCAATCGCCTTCAGTCATGAAGTTCTCGCCGATCTGCGCAATCCGGAGATCGCTTTCGCCTACTTCACGGTGGTCGCGGCTACCGATGTGCTCGGCGTGCGACTCGCTCAAGACGGCATGATGGCCGTCGCGATCCCGCTGTTCCTGCTGGCGGGCGCGCTCTGGTTCGTCTTCGGCTATCTGCTGCCGTGGCAGGTGCTCATGACCCGTGACGGCAAGCAGATCCTCGCCCGCGTGAACGGCACCTGGTTCATCTGGGCCGTGGCGAGTCAGTCGCTGGCCATCGGCATGTCGCAGCTGCGCCCGCAGGTGGACACGTCCGTCGCGCAATGGGTGGGTCTGCTCGCCGTGCTCGCCTGGTCAGTCGGGGTCATCCTGTACGCGGCCATGGCGATGCTCGTGCTGCTGCGGGTCGTGCACTTCGGCGTCACCCCGCAGCAGTTCGACCCCGCCTACTGGGTCGCGATGGGTGCACTTGCGATCGCGGTCGTCGCCGGAGCGAACATCGTGCAGATGGAGCGCACGCCGCTCGTCGACGCTGTGCGCCCGCTGATCGCGGCGACGGTGGTGATCTTCTGGGTGTTCTGCCTCTGGCTCATCCCGTTGCTGGTGGGTGCCGGCTTCTGGCGGCACGCCGTGCACCGCGTGCCGCTGCGCTACGTGGCCACGCTGTGGTCGATGGTGTTTCCGATCGGCATGTTCGCCGTGGCCTCGATCTCGCTCGGCACCGCCGATGAACTGCCCGCCGCAGGTGCGGTCGGCCGCGTCGCACTCGTGGTCGCGGTGATCGTCTGGGCGGTGGTCTTCGTCGGGATGCTGCACCGCGTGACTTTGTCGCTGTGGAGCGCCAAGCCTCGCCCCGCGAGGAACGGCGCCTGAGCAGACGTCAGGCCTGCTCCGCCTCATCTCGCAGACGCGGTTCGATGCGGTTCTGCGGACGCAGGCCCGACTTGTCGCCGTAGAAGTCACGGATGCGATTCATATCGGCGGAGATATCGCCGGTGAGTACCAGCGTGGGGCCGAGGCCCGTGGTCATCGTCGTGCGATCGACGTAGCCGAGCGTCACCGGCATCCCGGTCTCGCGAGCGATGCGATAAAAACCCGACTTCCAGTGCGTGTGCCCCCGCCGTGTGCCGTCGGGGGTGACGACGAGCCCGAACACCTCTCCGGCCTTCACCTGGGTGACCACGTCTGTGACGACGCGCGTGGGATCAGCGCGATCGACGGGGATTCCTCCCATCGACCGCATGATCGGTCCGCGCCAACCCGCGAACAGGCTGCTCTTGCCCAGCCAGCGCACATCGATGCCCAGGCGCCAGGAGATCGCGAGCATGAGCACGAAATCCCAGTTCGATGTGTGCGGGGCGCCGATCAGAACTGTCGGCTCTGAGGGGGCGGGCTCGGTCTTCAGCGTCCAGCGGCTGCACTTCCAGAACAGGCGGGACACGAGGCGGCGAAGCATCCCTCCACGCTAGGGCAGTCGGCATGCGTTGCGCGGTATACGGCGCCGGATGCTGAAGACGTCTCAGGACGCAGAAGAGCCGCCGTCACGAATGACGGCGGCTCTTCTCGTGCACATGGGTCAGACGGGCTGCGGGAGGAGTGTGAACGACACAGCTCCCTGCTCGTCGACTGTGGCATCGAGCACCTTGCTGTCCAGCGCCTCGGCAACGGCCTGCTCGAGGAAGACGCGGATCGCCTCATCGCCGATGACCTCGTCACCTGGCTCGGGAGTCGATGCGATCGTCACCGCGAAGCGCGGCTCTTCTTCGGTACCCGACGAATGGATGCGCAGTCCGGCATCCGGCGTCGTGCTCTGCTGCGCGACGATGGTCGCGGCAATCGTGTTGGCATTCTCGGTGAGGGTGAGCATCCAGCTTTCCTTCCGGTTGCGAACACCGCACCATTCGGAGCGGTGTCCCGGCCACGATTCCTCACCCGCGCGATGCATTCAACCTGGGGACCCTGACTCTGAGGGGTTTCACATGTTCTGGCCGTGCAGCGCTCCTGCGAAGGGTGCCGGGTGGATGCTCAGCCAGCAGCCTTGCGAATGTGCTCGGCAATCTTCTTCTCGGTCTGCGGCGTCAGCGCGAGCAGAGCAAAGGAGGTCACCCAGAGGTCGCCGTCGTCAAGCTGCGCCGCCTCTTCGAATCCGATCGTCGCGTAGCGGCTGGTGAACTTCGACGCGGCCTTGAAGAAGACGACGATTTTGCCCTCTGCCGTGGCGTAGGCGGGAAAGCCGTACCAGGTTTTCGGGACCAGGTGAGGCGCGACCTCCGTGACGATCCGGTCGATTCCCTCGGCGAGCACGCGGTCGTCATCCGGCATCGCGTCGATCGCCTCGCGCACTGCTTTTTCGCCAGCAGCGCGGCTCTTGCCCGCCTTCTCCTGCGCACGCACCTCTGCGGCACGCTGCTTGACAGCGTCGCGTTCGTCTTTCGACAGTCCAGCGGTTTTCTCAGCCATGGCGGGCCTTTCATCGGGTGCATTGTGCGGTCATCGCGCAGTGAAAGCCACGCTACGCGTCAGCGGTCACTTGCGGGTCTCGAATCCGGGTGGATCGAGCGATCGGCGCCGCAACATCATCGGGATCGCGATCCAGAGCACCACGATCGCAATCACTCCGCCAGCGCCGGCAACGAGCGCGGCGGTGCGGCCGATGGCGATATCCATGATCAGCACGGTCACGCCGACCGTCACCGCACCGATCACGACCAGGTTCGCCTGCATCACCCGGTGCGCGACTCGCACGAGCAGTGGCTTGCGACGCTGCCTGAACAGCAGACGATGCATGCCCACCGGAGCGAGCGCGAGTATCGTCGCGGTCGCAGCGAGCAGCACGAGCGTGACATAGAGGCCGCGCTGCAGGTCATCCAGCTTCGGGAACAACGGCTGAAATGCGACGGCCAGCAGGAACCCGGTGAGGATCTGAGTGCCGGTCTGCATGACGCGCAGCTCTTGCATGAGTTCGTCCCAGTTGCGATCCGCCCGTTCGTTGCTGGTCTCGTCGCGGCCGCTGTCCGACGTGTCAGTGGTCATGCGCGGGACTTTACACCGTGCCGCCGCCGATGCCGGCCGGAGCCGGGTCGCGCGTGGACGCGTAGCATCGAGGGATGAACGATTCGCAGAAGTCGCACGGCACGGAACCGCTCGCGGCGTTCCCCGGGCTTCAGATCCTCGGTGAGGAAAGCGACGCCGGGGCGTGCACCGACGGAATCTGCACACTGCCCGGTTCTTCGGCTCACGCTCCGGCGGTAGAGAAGACCGACTGAACCGCTCAGTGCGCGGCGTGTGCCGGCGCTTCGTCGTCGGTGTCCTCCGGCTTGCGGATGAGGAAGGCGCCGACGATCGTGACGGTCGCGATGATCGCTCCGATGGTGAGTGACACACGCGTCGCCGAAGCGACTGCTGCCGGGACCTCGGTGCCGCCGCCTGCCGCGGATACCGTGGTGAAGACTGCCATCATGACGGCGATGCCGGCCGCTCCCGCAACCTGCTGGATCGTGCCGATGACCGCGCTGCCGTAAGAGTAGAACTTCGGCTTCAGCGATGCCAGCGCCGCAGTGAACAGTGGAGTGAACGACAGCGCGAGACCGACCGACAGGAACGTCTGCGCGACCAGCACCAGCCACACCGAGCTGTCGACGGTGAGCGTCGTGAACATCCAGAGCATCGATGCTGCCAGGATCGATCCGGGAACGAGAAGGATTCGAGTGCCGCGGTTGTCGTAGATTCGACCGATCACGGGACCCAGAAGCCCCATCGCGAGGGCGCCCGGGAGTACGACCAGCCCAGCATCCGCCGCCTTGAGCTCAAGCCCATCCTGCAGGAACAGCGGGATGATCGTGATGCTGCCGAAGAACGCGAGTGACAGCAGGAACATCTGGGCCATCGCGAGCGAGAAGTCCTTCGAGAGGAAGATGCGCAGATCCAGCAGCGCATCATCCTCGCGCTGCAGCACGAGCTGTCTCCAGACGAACAGCGCGAGAGCGACGACGCCGACGACGAGCGCGATCGTCAACGGAACGGCGCTCGCGCCGCTGCCGAGACTGCCGATCTGGCTGAGTCCGTAGACGAGACCGCCGAAGCCGAATGCCGACAGAATGATCGAGAGCACATCGAGGGGAGCTTGCATGGTCTCGCCGACGTTGGTCAGAAAACGCCAGCCGATGAGCATGGCGACGAGTGCGATCGGCAGGACGACGACGAAGATCGCACGCCAGCCGAAGTGATCGAGCAGGAAGCCCGACATCGTCGGACCGAGCGCCGGGGCCAGCGAGATCACGACGCTGACGCGACCCATCATGCGGCCGCGGGAAGCCGCCGGCACGAGGTTCATGATCGTCGTCATCAGCAGCGGCATCATGATCGCCGTGCCGGATGCCTGCACGACCCGTGCGACCAGCAGCATCGGGAACCCGATCGAGGCAATGGCGAGCAGGGTGCCGGCAGAGAACAGTGAAAGAGCGGTGAGGAACATCTGCCGCGTGGTGAAGCGGCGCAGCAGGAAACCGGTCGTCGGAATGACCACGGCCATCGTGAGCATGAACGCGCTGGTGACCCACTGCGCGGCGAGCGGCGTGATCTGCAGATCGGAGATGAGATGCGGGATCGCCATGCCCATGGTCGTCTCGTTGAGGATGGCGACGAAGGCGGCGATCAGCAGCACCCAGATGACCGCCATGTCCTTGCGGGGGATGGCACCCGAGCTCTTGGATATTGCGGTGGACCCGGTGTGAACGGCAGACATGGGTCTCCTCGAAGAAACTGCGTTGTGAGAACGGGGCGCCGACGGCGGTCGGGTTGCCTACATGACCTGCGACAGGCAGAACGGCCAGCCTCCCAGCTTAACCCCGTTGCAGTCGCTCGTATTCCCGTTCGCACACGAATTCTTTCGCCGCATCCCGCGCGCTGCGACGACGGTCACCGCGCACTAGCCTGTGGGAATGAGCATGGGTGGCCCGCGCGGCGGGGGAGTCCCGGGATTCCGCGGTGTCGACGAGCGCGCGCAGCGGCAGCGCAACGCTGAAGCGCCGAAGATCGCGGGCCTCGGGAAGCGAGTGGTCTCGCTGTTCACCCCGTACCGGGTGCGCTTGAGCATCACCGCGCTGCTGGTCGTCGTCGGGGCAGGTGTCGCTGTGATCCCGCCGTTGCTGGTGCAGAGGGTGTTCGATGATGCGCTGTTCCCGGCTGGTTCCGCGAGCCCGGAGATGCCTTTGCTCATCCTGCTCGTGAGCATTATGGTCGGGCTCTTCCTGCTGTCGGCGGTCTTGGGCGTGGCGCAGACCTGGCTCACGTCGACGGTCGGCAACGAGGTCACCGGTGATCTGCGGGTGCGGCTGTTCGACCACCTGCAGTCGATGGAACTGGGCTTCTTCACGCGGACCAAGACGGGTGTCATCCAATCGCGCCTGCAGAACGACGTCGGGGGTGTAGCGGGAGTGCTGACCAACACGGTCACCAGCATCCTCGGCAATACCGTCACCGTGATCGCCTCGCTGGTGGCGATGATCCTCATCGATTGGCGACTCACGCTCATCGCCATCGCGCTCATGCCGTTTCTCGTCGTCGTGCAGCGCCGCGTCGGCCAGGTGCGTGCGCGCATCGCCGCCGAGACGCAGGAGTCGCTTTCCGAGCTCACGAGCATCACGCAGGAGACGTTGAGCGTCTCCGGCATCCTGCTGTCGAAATCGTTCAACCGCCAGCGCGCGGAGTCTGTGCGGTACCGGAGCGAGAACGGCAACCAGGTGCGGTTGCAGATCAAGCGCGCCATGAGCGGCCAGGGGTTCTTCGCCGTCGTGCAGGTGCTGATGTCGAGCGTGCCCGCGGTCATCTACCTGGTCGCCGGATTCTTTCTCAGCGGCGGTGCTCCCGACATCACAGCGGGCGCCATCGTCGCCTTCACCACCGTGCAAGCCCGTCTGCTCATGCCGCTCATGGGGCTCATGCGCGTGGCGCTGGACGTGCAGACATCCGCGGCGCTGTTCGCGCGCATCTTCGAGTACCTCGACATGGTTCCGCAGATCAGCGATGCGCCCGATGCGATCGATGCGTCGGACGCCCCAGGCCCTCGTGGCCGGATCGAGTTCGAGAACGTCGTCTTCCGATACCCGGATGCCGGACCCGATGCGCGACCCACCCTTGACGGCATCTCTTTCACGGCAGACCCCGGGAGCCACGTCGCGTTCGTCGGGCCGTCGGGGGCAGGCAAGACGACAGTGCTGTATCTCGCCCCGCGGTTCTACGAGGCGGTCGCCGGGGTGGTGCGCTTCGCCGGCGAAGACGTGAAGAAGCTGCGACACGAGTCGATCATCGACGAGATCGGCATCGTGTCGCAGGAGACCTATCTCTTCCACGCGACCATCGGCGAGAATCTGCGCTACGCGAAACCGGATGCCACGGACGAAGAGCTCGAGCGCGCGTGCCGCGCCGCGAACATCCACCACGTCATCGCTGGTTTCGAGCACGGCTACGACACCGTGGTGGGGGAGCGCGGCTACCGGCTCTCGGGCGGCGAGAAGCAGCGCATCGCGATCGCCCGGGTGCTGTTGAAGGACCCACCTGTGCTGCTGCTCGATGAGGCGACCTCGGCACTGGACACGGTCTCGGAGCGGGTGCTGCAGGAGGCCCTGGATGCTGCTTCGAGGGGCCGCACGACTCTGACGATCGCGCACCGCCTGTCGACGATCGCGTCGGCCGACGTGATTCATGTCATCGAGCACGGACGCATCGTGGAGTCCGGGGCGCATGCCGAGCTGATCGCGAGAAACGGCCTCTATGCAGAACTCGCGGCGCAGCAGATCGCCGCATCACGCATCGGCGTCGACGCCTCTGATCTCTGATTCATGCAGGTTCTCAGGCGACCGCCGTGACGGAGGCGGCGACAAGGGATGCCAGCTGCGCGGGCGACTCCGCAGGCAGCGGCGTGCGTCCGAACGTGAAGCGCACAGCTGTCTGCGCGGTGGCGGCGGGAACACCCAGGGCCAGCAGCACGGGGGACGGTTCATCGCTGCCGGCCGCGCACGCGGAGCCGCTCGATGAGATGACACCACGGCGTTCGAGCTCGAGCAGCACTGCTTCGCCGCTGACGGCTGCGAAAGTGAAGCTGGCGAGGTTCGGCAGCCGATGGTCGGGAGAGCCGGTCAGCGCAGCACCGGGGACAGTCGCGAGCACAGTGCCGATGAACTCCTGCGTCGCGGCGGCGATGGCATCCGCATACTGTTGACGCTCCGCCTCGGCGAGGTCCAGCGCGGTCGCCAGCGCTACTGCCCCTGCGACGTTCTCGGTGCCGCTGCGGCGACCGCGCTCCTGCCCGCCGCCGTGCAGCAGCGGCTCCACCGGCACGCGTGAACGCACGCCGAGTGCGCCGATGCCCTTGGGGGTGCCGAGCTTGTGGCCGGCGATCGAGATCGCATCGGCCCCGAGCTCGCGCAGGTCGAGCCAACCCGCCGACTGGACCGCATCCACATGCACCGGTACGCGGTGCGCGCGTGCGGCGGCGATGAGCGCCGCGGCATCCTGCACGGTGCCCACCTCGTTGTTCGCGTGGCTGAAGCTCACCAGCGCGGGGGAGGAGCTCGCGGTATCCCTGCGCTCCAGGGCCGCGACCAGATCGCCAGCGGCGACCACTCCGCACGCGTCCACCGGCAGCTTCGTGACGTGCACTCCATGCAGGCGGCGCAGGTAGTCCACGGATTCCAGGATCGACTCGTGCTCGATCGGCGTGGTGATCACGTGACGGCGTGCGCTGTCGACCTGGAGTGCTCCGAGCATGATGCCCTTCACGGCGAGATTGTTCGACTCGGTGCCGCCGGAGGTGAAGATCACGTCGCCCGCGCGCATGCCCAGCGAGGCGGCGACGCGGGTGCGTGCCCATTCCAACGCCTCGGCGGCAGCTTCGCCGACCGTGTGATGGCTGGAGGGATTGCCGTACACGCCGGTGAGATAGGGCTGCATCGCCGCGAGCACCTCCGGGCGCACCGGAGACGTGGCAGCGTGGTCGAGATAGAGCACGTCAGCGGATCCGCAGGTCGAGGCCCAGATCCAGTGCGCGGGCGGAATGCGTGAGCGCGCCGACCGAGATGACCTGCACGCCAGTCTCGGCGATCGCGCGCACAGTGTCGAGGTTCACTCCACCCGAAGCTTCGGCCGTTGCACGACCGGCGATGAGTCCCACGCCCTCGCGCAGCTGCTCGGGTGAGAAGTTGTCGAGCAGCACCGTGTCGGCGCCGCCGTCGAGCACAGCTGCGATCTGGTCGAGCCGGTCGACCTCGACGATCACGTGCGTCGTATGCGGAAGCCGGCTGAGAGCGTCTCGAAGGGCGACGGCCAAGTCCTGCCCGCTTTGACGAAGCACGGCAAGGTGATTGTCCTTGGCCATCACGGCATCCGACAGCGACCGCCGATGGTTGCTTCCGCCGCCCGACACGACGGCATGCCGCTCGAACTCCCGCAGCCCCGGTGTCGTCTTGCGGGTATCGGCGATGCGCACGTCCGTGCCGGCGACCGCATCGACGTAGGCCGCGGTGAGGGTCGCGATCCCGGTCATGCGCTGGGTGAAGTTCAGCGCGACGCGCTCGGCGGTGAGGATGCTGCGCGCATTGCCGACCACCGAGGCCAGCACGTCGCCCGTGCTGAACCGGTCGCCGTCGGCGAAATGCAGGTCGACCCGCACGGCGGGATCGGTGAGCGCGAAGGCGCCGGCGAAGACATCACCACCGCTGAAGACGCCGTTCTCGCGCGCGACGAGATCGGCGGTGGCCTCAGCATCCGCTGGCAGCAGTGCGGTGCTGGTGATATCACCCCACGGTGCGTCTTCCTCGAGGGCGGCGGCGACAGCGCGGTGCAGTGTGGCGGGTGTGATCATGAGACTCCGATCAGGGCGGGCGAGTCGGCGGTCGCGCGAAAATGCGCACCGAGTGAGTCGGTGCGGCGCAGAGCAGCGGATGCCATGGCATGCGCGACCGCAAGCAGATTGGCGTCTTCTTGAGCGGTGACGGGGTCGGCAGCCGAGTGCGACGATCCCTGCCACTCTTCCAACGTCGCGACTGCCTCTTCGAGCCCCGCGGTTTCGCGACGCAGCCCCACCCGCTCCCACATCAGCTGCTGCAGCGCTCGCCGCGAAAACGGCGGCACGTCCACGTTCCGGTCGCAATTCGTCCCGCATCCCGACGCGTCGGGCGGGACGGATCGCGACCGGAACGGCGAGGCAGTGGCCACTGCGAGCGATTCAGCCGCGCCGGCACCGAAGACAGCACCCTCCAGCAGCGAGTTCGAGGCGAGGCGATTGGCGCCGTGCACCCCGGTGCGGGCAGTCTCGCCGACGGCCCACAGGCCCGGCAGCGAGGTGCGGCCATCGATGTCAGTGACCACCCCGCCCATCAGGTAGTGCGCGGCGGGCGTGATCGGCACCGGCACGTGGGACCAATCGATTCCGCGGCGACGCAGCTCGGCGTCAATGGTCGGAAACCGCTGCGCCAGAGCCGAGCCGCCCAGAGCGGTCGCATCCAGCAGCACCGGCATTCCGTGCTCCTGCGCGCGCTGTGCGACAGCGCGGGCGACGACGTCACGCGGTGCGAGTTCGGCATCCGGATGCTCATCGAGCATGAACCGCCGACCGTCGGCATCCACCAGCACGGCGCCCGCACCGCGTACTGCCTCGGAGATCAGGAACGGTTCGTCTCCGGCCAGCACCGTCGGGTGGAACTGCACGAATTCCAGATCGTCGACGAGCGCGCCGGCGCGCAGCGCCATCGCGATGCCATCGCCGGTGATCTCTGCGGGATTCGTCGTATGCGAGAACAGCTGCCCGGCGCCGCCAGTGGCGAGCACGACGGCATCCGCGCGATGTTCGGTACCGTCCAGCGAGCGGATGCCGCACACCCGACCGTTCTCGATGATCAGATCGGTCGCGAACGCGCCTTCTCGCACGCGCGCCGTCGTGGCGCGCAACCGGGTGATCAGCGCCTGCGAGATAGCCGCCCCGGTGGCATCGCCGCCGGCGTGCGCGATGCGCGGCAGACTGTGCGCCGCCTCGAGACCGAGGGCGAGTGCGCCGTCATGCGTGCGGTCGAAAGGCGTACCGCTGTCGACGAGCGCTGCGATTGCGGCAGTGGCTCCGTCTACGAGCGCTGCGATCGCCCTGGCATCGCCATGGCCGTTGCCGGCATGCATCGTGTCGAGTGCGTGCAGTGCGGCCGAGTCGCCCGGTCCGTACGCCCCGGCGATTCCGCCCTGCGCGTGCGCCGTGCAGCCATCGCCCAGCACGCCTTTGACGAGCACCTCGACGTCGTGCCCGATCGCGTGTGCGCGCATCGCCGTGACGAGTCCGGCGATGCCGGCTCCGCCGACGAGGACCTTCATCGGGGCCGGGTTCATCGGGGCTTGGCCGCCAGCATCCGCTCGAGAGCGACGCGTGCGGGCTTCGCCACGTCGTCCGACACCTGGATCCGGTTCTGCACCTTTCCGGCGACGAGCTCTTCCAGCACCCAGGCCAGATACCCGGGGTGGATGCGGTACATCGTCGAGCATGGGCAGACCACTGGGTCGAGGCAGAAGATCTTGTGCTGCGGATGCTGCGCAGCCAGGCGCCGCACCAGGTTGATCTCGGTGCCGATCGCGAACGTGGTCGGTTCGGTGGCCTCGGCGATGGCACGGCGGATGTATTCGGTGGAGCCCGACTCGTCAGCGGCATCCACCACTTCCATCGGGCACTCGGGGTGCACGATCACGCGTACCCCGGGGTGCTCGCTGCGCGCTTGTTCGATCTGGTCGACGGTGAAGCGCCGGTGCACCGAGCAGAACCCGTGCCAGAGGATGACGCGACTGTCCTGCAGCTCGTCGGCGCTGGAGCCGCCCAGCGGCCGGCGCGGATTCCACATCGGCATCTGCGACAGCGGCACACCCATCGCCTTGGCAGTGTTGCGACCGAGGTGCTGATCGGGGAAGAACAGCACACGGTGACCACGGGCAAAGGCCCACTCCAGCACGGTGAGCGCATTCGACGAGGTGCAGACGATGCCGCCGTGCCGGCCGACGAAGCCCTTGATCGCCGCGGAGGAGTTCATGTAGGTGACGGGGATGACTGGTACCAGGCCATCAGCATCCGGCTGGTCGAGCGGCCCGAGCACGTCGGCGAGCCGCTCCCAGCAGTCCTCGACCTGATCGATGTCAGCCATATCAGCCATCGAGCATCCGGCCGCGAGATTCGGCAGAATCACCGACTGCTCGGGCTGGGAGAGAAGATCGGCCGTCTCGGCCATGAAGTGCACGCCGCAGAAGATGATGGCCTCGGCATGCGGATGCTCGAGGGCAGCATTCGCCAGTTGGAAGGAATCGCCCACGTAGTCGGCGTGCCGCACCACTTCTTCACGCTGGTAGAAGTGTCCGAGCACGACGGCACGGTCGCCGAGGGTCTGCTTCGCCGCGACGATGCGCGCCTCGAGGTCTTCTTCAGAGGCTTCGCGGTACGCAGCAGGAAGCTCGCCCTGACGCGGGGCTCCGGTGGGAATGACATCGCCCATCGAGGAGCCCGGGCCGTAGCCGGGGCGCGTATCGAAATCCCACGGACCAGCGGCGAGGTCGGTTGAGCAGGTCGACTCGGTCGAAGCGCCGGTCACGATCGCCTGAATCGCGTGATCGACCGAGGCGTCGACCGAGGTGTGGATGAGGGGGAGAGTGGACGTTGGCATTGCAGCCGCCTTCTGGTCACTTCGACACTTACTGTGCGTGGTGCCAGATTATGTCACTGTGACCAGAACTGCAATCTGCTGTCCGGCATCCGCTCTCCCTCAGCACGGATGCAGGGAGTCTGAACGCTTGACGAGAGGTTTCGCGGCGTGTCGCCCTGCATCCGTACTTTCTCCCTGCATCCGTGCGGGGGAGAAAGGGTTAGGGCGGAGCCGGCGGCTCAGTCGCTCGCCAAGTACCGGTACAGACGGGCCGGGCGGTGCTTGCCGGTGCGGAACGACTCCGTCGGGATGAGTTCGTCTGAGCCCTCCAGCAGGCGACGGAAGTTCGAGGGATCCAAGCGCCTGCCGAGCACAGCCTCGTAGACCTCGCGCAGCTCGGTCAGCGTGAACTCATCCGGCAGCAGACCCGCGGCGATCCGGCTGTAACCGACCTTGTTCCGCAGACGCCACAGCGCGTAGTCGGCGATGCGATGGTGATCGAAGGCGAGCGCTGGCAGCTCATCCACATCGAACCACTCCACGTTCTCCGGGGCGCCGGATGCCGCGCGCTGCGCATCGACGAGGTCCGAGCGCAGCAGCGCCCAGTAGACGATGGCGATGGCACGAGTGGGGGCCCGGTCGACATCGCCGAAGGTGTAGAGCTGTTCGAGATAGGCAGGCTTCAGCGCCGTGGTTTCTGCGAGAGTGCGGGATGCCGCAGCATCCAGATTCTCGGTCGGGTCGAGCCAACCGCCCGGCAGCGCCCACGAACCCTGATGTGGAGCACGCGTGCGACGCACCAGCGACAGCATCAGCCGATCGCCGTCCGGTGCTGTGCGCAGCGAGAAGATGACTGTCGAAACGGCGACCCGGATGGCGTCGAGCTCGGGATGGTCTCCTGTCACATCCCCGAGCATATGCGGTCGGCATTCCGGCTGTCCGGCGGCTATCATGTAGGCATAACTGAACACAGGCCGTACGACCTGTGCGGGAGAGCCCGGTGAATGCGACCGGGCACCGAAGGAGCAAGCCTCCCCGCCAATCTCTCAGGTATCCATACCGCTCCGGTCCGGCCGCTCTGAAAAGCGATGCTTCCGCATCCGCCGACGGTGAAAGCTCTTTTCGATGGCTCCGTGAGTCCGCCGAAGAGCGAAACTCTCAGGCCCGATGACAGAGGGGGAGTTCCGAAGACGACACAGGTGTCGTTTGCCCGATCCTGACCGGGAGAACTCCGTGACCGAACCCCGTTACACCCCGCTCCGCGAGCGCCATGAGGCACTCGGGGCATCCTTCACCGATTTCGGCGGCTGGCAGATGCCGGTGCGTTACACCTCCGACCTCGCCGAGCACCACGCCGTGCGTGCAGCCGCTGGCCTGTTCGACATCTCGCATATGGCGGAGTTCCTCGTCGACGGGCCCAAGGCCGCCGAGTACCTCGATTACGCGTTGGCAGGCCGCCTGTCGACCATGGCGATCGGCAAAGCGAAGTATTCGCTGCTGCTCGCCGAAGACGGCGGCATCATCGACGACGTCATCGTCTACCGACTAGGGGACGACCGCTTTCTCATCATCTCCAACGCCGGGAACCGGGATGCTGTCGCCGAGGCGCTGGCTACGCGGATCCGCCCCGTCGTGTTCGCCGCGACTGCCGATGTCCTGGGCGACGACGGCTCGTTCGGATTCATCAGTGGATCGCACGCAGTCGCTGTCGAAGACGTCTCAGACGCATACGGTCTGATCGCCGTGCAGGGCCCAGCCGCTGAGATGATCCTCGCGGCGACGGACGGCATCGAAGAGATCAGCACTCCCTGGTCCGAGCAGAAGTACTACTCGTGGGCGAGCGCCACCTACAACGGCAAGCCGCTGCTGCTCGCCCGCACCGGCTACACCGGTGAAGACGGCTTCGAACTGCTCGTGAGCGCGGCGGACACCGCTGCGCTGTGGGACGACCTGCTCGCTGCGGGAGAGCCGCACGGCTTGGTTCCTGCCGGCCTCGCCGCCCGCGACACCCTGCGCCTGGAAGCAGGAATGCCGCTGTACGGCCACGAACTCTCGCGCGACATCAAGCCCGCGCAGGCCGGATTCGGCCGCGTGGTCGCTGCCGACAAGGAGCGCTTCGTCGGCAAAGACGCGGTGGCGGCAGCATCCGATTCCCGGGTCCTCGTCGGTCTCACCGCCGAAGGCCGTCGTGCCGGCCGTGCCGGATACCCTGTCGTCGCAGAAGACGGCACCGTGCTCGGCGAGATCACCAGCGGTGCTCTCAGCCCGACTCTCGGCCATCCCATCGCGATGGCCTTCATCGACCCCGCCTCATCCGAAGCGGGTACCGAGCTTTTCCTTGATGTGCGGGGCACCAAGATCCCCGCAACCGTGACCGCACTGCCTTTCTACCGGAGGAAGAAATGACCGATCTCAGCACCCTCAAGTACAGCGAAGAGCACGAGTGGATCGCGTCCGACGGCGCGACCGTGACCATCGGGATCACCGACTTCGCAGCGAACGCCCTCGGCGACATCGTCTTCGTCGAGCTGCCCGAAGTCGGCACCGAGCTCAGCCGCGGTGACGTGTTCGGCGAGGCCGAGTCGACCAAGTCGGTCTCAGAGCTGTACTCACCCGTCGCGGGAACCGTTACCGAGATCAACGAGGCCGTCGTCGATGACCCGGCTCTGCTGAACGCCTCGCCGTTCGAGGATGCGTGGCTGATCAAGGTCGAGGTCGCCGACGGCGCGCTCGACGGACTGCTCGACCGCGACGGCTACGTCGCCATCACGGAAGGCTGAGAGTGACCGCTTTCGCCGACCGTCATATCGGAATCACTGCCGACGCCGAACAGCGGATGCTGGATGCGCTCGGTCTGACACACTCACCTGACCAGCCGATCGAAGGGGCCGAAGACCGCGTAGACCCGCTTGAGCAGCTGATGCGCCAAGCGGTGCCGGACTCGATCTTCACCGAATCGGGCGAATCGGGCATCCCGCTTGCGGCTTCGGAGGCCGAGACGCTCGCTGAACTGCGCGAGCTGGCTTCGCGCAACACCGTCAACCGGGCCATGATCGGCCTCGGCTACTACGGCACCTTCACCCCGAGCGTGATCCAGCGCAACGTCCTCGAGAACCCGTCGTGGTACACCGCTTACACGCCCTACCAGCCCGAGATCTCGCAGGGGCGTCTGGAAGCGCTGATCAACTTCCAGACGATGGTCTCCGACCTCACAGGTCTGTCGACCGCGAACTCGTCGATGCTCGATGAATCGACGGCCGTCGCCGAAGCGATGCTGCTCGCCCGTCGCGCCTCGAAGGCGAAGAACAACGTCTTCGTCGTCGACGCTGATGCGCTGCCGCAGACGAAGGCACTGCTTGCCACCCGTGCGGATGCCGTCGGCATCGAGCTCATCGAGCGCGACCTCGCCGCGGGAGAAGAACTGCCGGCCGAACTGTTCGGTGTCTTCGTGCAGTACCCCGCCGCATCCGGTCGCATCTGGGACCCGAGCGCCGTGATCGACGCGGCTCATGTCGCCAACGGCATCGCCATCGTCGCCGCCGACCTGCTCGCTCTCACGCTGCTGCGCTCGCCAGGTTCGCTCGGCGCCGACGTGGCGGTGGGCACCACACAGCGCTTCGGCGTGCCGATGGGCTTCGGCGGCCCCCACGCGGGGTACATGGCGGTGCGCGCAGGACTCGAGCGCCAGTTGCCTGGTCGCCTTGTCGGCGTCTCGCAGGATGCCAGTGGCTACCCCGCGTATCGCCTTGCGCTGCAGACCCGCGAGCAGCACATACGCCGCGAGAAAGCCACGTCGAACATCTGTACCGCGCAGGTGCTGCTTGCCGTGATGGCGTCGATGTACGCCGTCTATCACGGGCCGGATGGGCTGCGTGCGATCGCGGCGGAGGTCGCCGGCAAGGCGGCGCTGCTGCGCGACTGGCTCGCTGATGCCGGAGCATCCGTCGTGCACGAGGACTTCTTCGACACCCTGAACGTCCGTGTCGAAGGCGAAGCCGCTGCGATCGTCGAACGCGCGCATGGCGCCGGCATCCTGCTGCGGCTGGTCGACGCCGACACCGTCGGCATCGCGGTCGACGAGACAACCACCTTCACCGATCTGCATCGCACCGCGCTGCTCTTCGGCGGCAAGGAGGAGCGCGTCTTCGGCTTCTTCGGTGCGGGTTCGACCGGCGCGCTGCCGGAGAGCCTGCTGCGCGAGGACGAGTACCTCACTCACCCGGTCTTCCACTCGCACCGCTCCGAGACGGCGATGATGCGCTATCTCAAGCAGCTGGCCGACCGCGACTACGCGCTCGACCGCGGCATGATCCCGCTGGGCTCGTGCACCATGAAGCTGAACGCCGCGACCGAGATGGCCTCGATCACCTGGCCGGAGTTCGCGCAGCTGCATCCGTTCGCCCCGCGCGAGGACGTCGAGGGGTCGCTGGCAATGATCGACCAGCTCGAGGCCTGGCTCGCCGAGGTGACCGGCTACGACGCGGTTTCGCTGCAGCCGAACGCCGGCTCGCAGGGCGAGCTCGCCGGTCTGCTCGCGATACGCGGCTATCACCTCGCGAACGGCGATGATCAGCGCACCGTGTGCCTGATTCCGTCGTCTGCGCACGGCACGAACGCGGCATCTGCGGTGCTCGCGGGCATGAAGGTCGTTGTCGTCGCGTGTGACGAGCTCGGCAACGTCGACCTCGATGACCTGCGCGCGAAGATCGAAGTGCATGCTGATGCGCTGTCTGCGCTGATGATCACGTACCCGTCGACCCACGGCGTCTACGAGGAGCAGGTCGTCGAGATCAACGCCGCGGTGCACGCAGCCGGCGGTCAGGTCTATGTCGATGGCGCCAACCTCAATGCGCTGCTCGGATATGCCCGTTTTGGTGATCTCGGGGGCGACGTCTCGCATCTCAACCTGCACAAGACGTTCTCGATCCCGCACGGCGGTGGCGGCCCCGGTGTCGGGCCGGTCGCGGCGAAGGCTCACCTCGCACCGTTCCTCCCGGGCCACCCGCTGGCGCAGAAGGACGACCACGCGGGCGGCTACGTGTTCGAGGGCGGCGCCGTCTCCGGCGCGCCGTACGGCTCCGCCGGCGTCCTGCCGATCTCATGGTCGTATATCCGGATGATGGGCGCGGAAGGCTTGCGTCAGGCCACGGCCGCGGCCGTGCTGTCGGCGAACTACGTCGCAGCGCGCCTGGGCGACCACTACCCGGTGCTGTACACCGGTGAGCAGGGTCGCGTCGCGCACGAGTGCATCCTCGACCTGCGTCCGCTCAAGGAGGCAACCGGCATCACTGTCGACGACGTCGCCAAGCGACTCATCGACTACGGCTTCCATGCGCCGACCATGTCTTTCCCGGTTGCGGGCACGCTGATGGTCGAGCCGACGGAGTCCGAGGACCTCGAGGAGGTCGATCGGTTCATCGATGCGATGATCAGGATCAAAGCCGAGGCGGATGCTGTGGCAGCGGGCATGTGGCCGTCTGATGACAACCCCCTGGTGAACGCTCCGCACACTGCGGCCAGCCTCATCTCGGGGGAGTGGGATCACTCGTACACCCGTGAAGATGCCGCGTACCCCGTGCGCGAGCTGATCATGACGAAGTACTGGCCGCCGGTGCGCCGGATCGACCAGGCCTATGGCGACCGGAACCTCGTGTGCGCCTGCCCGCCGATCGAGGCGTTCGCCTAGATTCGGCTGTCCACGCGGCCGGGCACTGCTCGAAGGTCTCTGCTCAGTAACGGTTGATTAACAGACCTGTCGTTCAGTGCCCTGGCCGTCTAGCCTCAATACATCACGGTATGTTCGGGGATGAACGTACCTGCCCCCCGTCCACAGGAGGACACGAATGAAGCGAAACAAGATCACCCTAGCCGGGGTGGGTCTGCTCACTGCCGGTGCGCTGGCACTGGCTGGTTGCGCGAGCAATAACGACAAGCCCGACAGCGGAAACAGTGGAGACGGTGACGCCGCAGCGATCATCACCGCCAACGGCTCTGAGCCGCAGAACCCGCTGATCCCCACCAACACCAACGAGACCGGTGGCGGAAAAATCCTCGACGCGATGTTCGCAGGGCTCATCGGGTACGCCGCAGACGGCTCTGTGTTCAACGACGTCGCCGACGACATCTCGGTCGACGACCCGCAGCACCTCACGGTGAAGATCCGCGAGGGTCTGAAGTTCACCGACGGTGAAGAGGTCACTGCTGACAACTTCATCAAGGCGTGGAACTACGGCGCGCTGGCCTCGAACGAGCAGCTCTCCAGCTACTTCTTCGAAGACATCGAGGGCTTCAGCTACGACGAGGACTCCGAGCTCACCGGCCTTGAGCAGGTCGACGACTACACGTTCACGATCGCGCTCAACAAGCCCGCGTCTGACTTCGCGCAGCGCCTGGGCTACTCGGCTTACTACCCGCTGCCTGACGTCGCATTCGACGACATCAAGGCATTCGGTGAGAACCCGATCGGCAACGGCCCGTACATGCTCGACGGCGAAGGCGCTTGGCAGCACGATGTGGGCATCGACCTCGTCGTCAACCCTGACTACGATGGCCCGCGCAAGCCCGCCAACGGCGGCCTGAGCATCAAGTTCTACGCTTCGCAGGATTCCGCTTACCAGGATCTGCTCGGCGACCAGCTTGACGTTCTCGACGCGATTCCTGACTCGGCATTCGGAAACTTCGAGTCCGACCTGGGCGACCGTGCGGTCAACCAGCCGGCGGCCATCTTCCAGTCGTTCACCATCCCGGAGCGCCTCGAGCACTTCGGCGGCGAAGAGGGCAACCTGCGTCGTCAGGCGCTCTCGATGGCGATCAACCGCAAGGAGATCACTGACGTGATCTTCCAGGGCACCCGCACCCCGGCCAGCGACTTCACCTCGCCGGTCATCGATGGCTGGACCGACTCGCTCGAGGGCAGTGAAGTGCTCGACTTCAACGAGTCCAAGGCCAAGGAGCTGTGGGCCGAGGCCGACAAGATCAGCCCGTGGAGCGGCGAGTTCCAGATCGCGTACAACGCCGACGGAGGCCACCAGGCCTGGGTCGACGCCACTGTGAACTCGATCAAGAACACGCTCGGCATCGAGGCATCGGGTGCTCCGTACCCGACCTTCGCGGAACTGCGCGGCAAGGTCACCGACCGCACCATCACGACGGCGTTCCGCACTGGATGGCAGGCCGACTACCCCGGTCTGTACAACTTCCTCGGACCGCTCTATGCGACCAACGCGGGCTCGAACGATGGCGACTACTCCAGCGCCGACTTCGACAAGCTGCTCTCGGAGGGCATCTCCGCGACGGACGCTGGCGAGGCGAACAAGCTGTTCCAGGAGGCGCAGGAAGTTCTGCTGAAGGACCTGCCGGCCCTTCCGCTGTGGTACTCCAACGTCGTCGGCGGATTCGGCAAGGATGTCGACAACGTCGAGTTCGGCTGGAACTCCGTGCCGCTGTACACGCAGATCACGAAGAACTAACCCTCGGCAGACGATGAGGCGGTGGTGCCACACCACCGCCTCATCGTCTGTGCTTCCTACCCGAATGGAGGTCGAGGGTGGCTCTTTACATCCTCAAACGGATCCTGCAGGCCGTTCCCGTGTTCTTCGGCGCCACCCTGCTGATCTACTTCATGGTCTTCGCCATGCCGGGCGATCCGATCGCCGCGCTGTTCGGCGACCGCCAGCCCAACCCCGCGCTTCTCGAGCGACTGCGTGCGCAGTACCACCTCGATCAGCCCTTTATCGTGCAGTACTTCTACTACATCGCCGGCATCTTCCGGTTCGATTTCGGCGTGAGCTTCTCCGGCCAGCAGGTGACTGACATCCTGGCGCGAACGTTCCCCGTCACGCTGCGCCTGGCCGTCATGGCGGTCGGCATTGCCTTTGTGCTGGCGATCGTTATCGGACTCTTCTCGGCGCTCGGCAAGGGCGGCATCTTCGACAACTCGATGCTGGTCGTCGCGCTCGTCTTCATCGCCGTGCCGATCTTCGTTCTGGCCTTCCTCGCCCAGTACTTCCTCGCCGTGAAACTCGGGTGGTTCAGACCCACTGTGGGCGGCAACAACGACTGGGGCGATCTCTGGTTACCGGCGATAGTGCTCGGCGTGAGCGTGTATGCCACCAGCATGCGGCTGACCCGGGCGTCGACGATCGAGACGCTGGGCCAGGACTGGGTGCGAACCGCGTATGGCAAGGGTTTGTCGCGCAACCGCGTCATCCCCGTGCACGTGCTCCGCAACTCGCTCATCCCGATGGTCACCGACCTGGGAACCGTCTTCGGAGTGCTCATGGTGGGCGCGACAGTGACCGAGGGCATCTTCAACGTGCCGGGCGTCGGCAACACGCTGTACCAGGCGATCATCCGCGGCGAGAATCCGACGGTGGTCTCGTTTGTCACTGTGTTCGTCGTCGTCTATGTGCTCATCAACATCGTCGTGGATCTGATCTACGGCCTGCTCGACCCGAGGATTCGTTATGTCTCGTCCTGACGCACGCGCGGAGCACTTCGTCGCTCCCGTCGATACGACATCGATCCCGGTCGACGTCGTCCGCATTGACGCGAAACCCAGCAACCTCTGGCTGGATGCCTGGCGCGATCTGCGCACGAGGCCCCTCTTCTGGGTCTCGGCGGCATTTGTGCTGCTGGTGATCGTTGTCGCGGTGTTTCCTTCATTGTTCACGAATGTCGCACCGAACAACGGCTGCACTCTCTCGAAGAGCAATGGTGGTCCGCAAGCGGGCCATCCGCTGGGTTTAACTCGCCAGGGTTGCGACGTGTACTCCCGAATCATCTGGGGCGCACGAACCTCGGTCGTCGTCGGGCTGCTCGCCACCATCATCAGTACCGTCATCGGCATGATCATGGGCGCTTACGCGGGCTTCTACGGTGGTTGGCTCGACTCGCTGCTCTCGCGCATCGGCGACATCTTCTTCACCATCCCGTACATCATCGCGGCCATCGTCGTGATGTCGGTGCTGCCGAACCGCAACGAATTCGTGCTGGCCTTCGCCATCGGCGGGTTCGCCTGGGCGTCTACAGCACGCATCATGCGCGCCGAGGTGTTGCGGGTCAAACAGTCCGATTTCGTCATGGGGGCCGAGGCCGTCGGCCTGTCGCGCTTCCGCACTCTGCTGTCGCACGTACTGCCGAACTCGATGGCGCCGGTCATTGTTGTGGCGACACTCGCTCTCGCGGGCGCGATCGTCGCGGAGTCGGTTCTCTCGTTCCTCGGGGTCGGTCTCGGCGGCAGCACGATGTCGTGGGGCCTGGACATCAGCCAGGCGCAGACGAACATTCGCACCGCGCCGATGGCCCTGTTCTGGCCGTCGCTGGCGCTGACGTTGACGGTGCTGGCTTTCATCACACTCGGCGAGCTGCTGCGCGACGCCGTCGACCCGAAGGCGAGGGCCAAGCGATGAGCGAACCTCTTCTCAGCGTGCGCGACCTCAAGGTCGCGTTCCGCAGTGGAAAGCAGTCGCGCGAAGTGCTGCACGGCGTGACGTTCGATATCTTTCCGGGTGAGACTCTTGCGATCGTCGGCGAGTCAGGCTCCGGAAAGTCGACCACGGCGGCGGCCATCATCCGCCTGCTCCCCGGCACCGGTGAGGTGACCGATGGGCAGATCACGCTTGACGGCAAAGACCTCACGCGCGCGAGCCGTCGTGACATGGAGCGCATTCGCGGCAGTGAGATCGGCTATGTGCCGCAGGACCCGATGTCGAACCTGAACCCGGTGTGGTCGATCGGCTTCCAGGTCAAGGAGGCGGTTCGTGCGAACGGGTTGGCCCAGGGCCGCCGGGCTGTGAACGATCGTGCCATCGAGGTGCTGCAGCAGGCGGGCCTCGCCGACGCCGCACGGCGGATGCATCAGTTCCCCCACCAGTTCTCGGGCGGTATGCGCCAGCGTGCCCTGATCGGCATCGGCCTGGCGGCCGATCCGAAACTGCTCATCGCAGACGAGCCCACCAGCGCGCTCGATGTGACAGTGCAGCGAGTGATCCTTGACCATCTCGCCTCGCTCACCAGCGAGCGGGGGACCTCGGTGCTGCTCATCACCCACGACCTCGGCCTCGCAGCCGAGCGTGCCGACCGCATCCTTGTGATGAACCAGGGCGAGATCGTCGAAGCCGGTCCGAGTGCGGAGATTCTCGCGAATCCGCAGCATCCGTACACGCAGCGGCTGGTCGCTGCGGCACCCAGCCTCGCGTCGAAGCGCATCGGAGCGGGGCATGAATCGGCAGTTCCGCTTGCCGAGACCGGAACCGCGGCGGTGGTCGAGGTGCGTGATCTCGTCAAGGAATACTCGATCCGCTCGGGCGGTCTGCGCCAGGAGCGCTTCCGCGCCGTCGATGGCGTCTCGTTCTCGATTCCGCGCGGGAAGACGCTCGCGCTGGTCGGGGAGTCGGGCTCCGGGAAGTCAACCGTCGCGAAGATGCTGCTGCAGCTGGAGAAGCCGACCGACGGTGAGATCCTGATCGATGGCGCCGCTACCAGTACGAAGTCGCGCGCCGAGATCTTCCAGCTGCGTCGACGCATGCAGCCGGTTTTCCAGGATCCGTACGGTTCGCTGGATCCGTTGCGCAGCATCGGCAGCCTCATCACCGAGCCATTGCAGGTGCATGGCATCGGCACGAAGGATGAGCAGCATCAGCGAGCGTTGGATCTGCTGGAGCAGGTGGCGCTGCCGCGAGAGTTGGCGGGACGCTACCCGAATGAGCTCTCGGGCGGGCAGCGGCAGCGCGTCGCGATCGCCCGCGCTCTGGCGCTGAAACCCGACATCGTCGTGCTCGATGAGGCCGTGTCGGCGCTCGACGTGCTGGTGCAGGATCAGATTCTGCACCTGCTCGCCGACTTGCAGCGCGAGTTGGGGCTGACGTACCTCTTCATCACGCACGACCTCGCTGTCGTCCGTGTGGCGGCCGACCTGGTCTGCGTCATGGAGCAGGGCCGCATCGTTGAGCAGGGGACGGTCGACGACATCTTCGGCAATCCGCGTGAGGAATACACCCGACGGCTGCTTGACGCCATTCCCGGCGCATCGCTGCCGCTCGGCGGCGTGAGCTGATGGCGGGGCGGCGCGCACCGCGCGCCTTCCCCGCCACGGGCTCGCTTGTACTGCTGATCTTTTGCGCCGTCGTGGCGCTCGCGCTGCTGGTGGATGCCGCTGTGCGGTCGGGAACAGGCAATGCGCTGCTGCTCGCGCCGTGGCCGCTTCTCGTGCTGTGGGCGGTCTATGTCGCCGGGTGGGGCTCTGATGTGCGGGCGGACGAGAGCGGCGTGCAGGTGCAGAATCTGCTGCGCCGCATCTGGATGCCGTGGTCGCGCGTCAGCAAGGTGACCATGCGCTGGCAGTTGGAGATCACTCTCGACGACGGCCACGTCGTGCGCTGCTTCGGCGGCCCTGCACGCTCTCGTCCCCGTCGGCTCGCGCCGGGTCGGGTGAAAGAAGAAGTCACCGAATCCGACGACGGCATCGCCGCGCTGCGCAAGAAGCGCGCGGAGGCGCAGCAGACCGACGCGGGCGTGGAGCGCTCCTGGGACTGGACGGCCATCGGCGTCTTGGCCGCGCTGCTCATCTGGGCAGCCGCCGCCGTCGCGCTGACCCGCTAATCCCTGACCGTTTCCATGCGCGAGCACGGCGGGTGGGAGAAAGCTAGCCGGGCAGGCCGAACAGGGCAGGCCAGGTGGCCGCGGCCCACGGGTAGCCGACGAAGGCGGCCGCGTCGATCAGGAAGTGCGCGACCAGGAACGGCAACAGCCGCCCCTTCCTCGCAAAGAGCCAGCCGAACAGCATCCCCATCGCGAAGTTGCCGACGAAGGCACCGGGCCCCTGGTACAGGTGGTAGCTCGCCCGCAGCAGGCTCGTGCCGATGATGATCGGCCAGGTGCCCCAGCCCAGCTGGCGCAGCCGTGTGAAGAGGTAGCCCAGCACGATGAATTCCTCTTGGATCGACGCGCGGGCCGCCGAGAGCAGCAGGATCGGCACTGTCCACCAGTGCGCGTCGAGCCCCGCCGGGTTCACCGCCACGAACCAGCCCAGGGCGCGACCCAGCAGGTACAGGCCGATGCCGGGGATGCCGATCACGAGCACCAGCAGCGTGCCCCCCCCGATATCGCGAGCGGGCTTGTCTCCGGTGAGCCCCAGGGCGCCCAGATGCGGCCGTCGCGACTGCCAGAGCAGAAAGCAGACCAGCAGCACCGGCACCACGCTGAACCCGATGGACAGCACCTGGTAGATCAGGTCGAAGATCTCGCGATCGCTGCGTGAAGGATTGAGCGTGGTCGTCTGGTCGGCCAGGGGAGTGGAGTCAGTCAGGCGGTACGCCAGTTGCACGATCGCATAGATCGCCGACTGGCCGAGCCCGAGTGCGAGCACGATCGCGATCTCCCACCAGAGGCGCCCGCGGCCGCCGTCACGCTGTGCGTGCTGCGGAGCCGAGGATGCCGTGGTCACCTCCCGATGCTATCGCCGGGAGCGGATTTCGGATGCTGAACAGGGGGTCAGGCGCTGATCAGCGCGCGTACGTTATCCTGGAACGTCGGCCCTTCGCTGAGTTCGGGGACCGCACTTTCTGCTTCCCACACCTTCTGAGGATCCCTTTCATGGCGCACGCCCTCCGTTCTGATCTCCGAAACGTCGCTATCGTCGCGCACGTCGACCACGGCAAGACGACCCTCGTCGACGCCATGCTCCGCCAGACGGGCTCCTTCGGCGAGCACGCGCACGTCGATGAGCGCGCCATGGATTCGGGTGATCTCGAGCGTGAGAAGGGCATCACGATCCTCGCGAAGAACACCGCGATCACGTACAACGGCCTCCACACCGAGACCCCGGTGACGATCAACGTGATCGACACCCCCGGTCACGCCGACTTCGGTGGTGAGGTCGAGCGCGGCCTGTCGATGGTCGACGGTGTGGTGCTGCTCGTCGATTCGTCCGAGGGCCCGCTGCCGCAGACCCGCTTCGTGCTGCGCAAGGCGCTCGAGGCGAAACTTCCCGTCATTCTGCTGGTCAACAAGACCGACCGCCCCGACGCGCGCATCGCCGAGGTCGAGGCCGAAGCGCAGGACCTGCTGCTTGGCCTGGCATCCGACCTCGTCGACGACGTGCCCGACCTCGACGTCGACGCGCTCCTCGACGTGCCGGTCGTCTACGCGTCCGGCCGCGCCGGAGCCGCATCGCGCAACCGCCCAGCCAACGGCGAGCTTCCTGACAACGACGACCTCGAGCCGCTGTTCGAAGCGATCCTCGAGCACGTCCCGGCGCCCGCCTACGACGATGAGGCACCGCTGCAGGCCTGGGTCACGAACCTCGACTCCAGCCCGTTCCTGGGCCGTCTTGCCCTGCTGCGCGTGTTCAACGGCACGCTGAAGAAGGGGCAGACGGTCGCCTGGGTGCGCGCCGATGGCACCACCAGCAACGCGCGCATCACCGAGCTGATGCTGACCCGTGCGCTCGAGCGGTACCCGGCCGAATCTGCCGGCCCCGGCGACATCGTCGCCATCGCCGGCTTCGAAGACATCACCATCGGCGAGACCATCGCCGATCCGAATGATGTGCGCCCACTCCCGCAGATCCACATCGACGATCCCGCGATCTCGATGACCATCGGCACGAACACCTCGCCGCTGGTCGGCAAGGTGCGCGGTCATAAGCTGACGGCCCGCATGGTGAAGGATCGTCTCGATCGCGAGCTGATCGGAAACGTGTCGCTCAAGGTCGTCGACGTCGGACGCCCGGATGCGTGGGAGGTGCAGGGCCGCGGTGAGCTGGCACTGGCCATCCTCGTCGAGAACATGCGCCGTGAAGGCTTCGAGCTGACCGTCGGCAAGCCCCAGGTGGTCACGAAGAAGGTCGACGGCAAGGTGCTCGAGCCCTTCGAGCACCTCACCATCGACGCGCCCGAGGAGTACCTCGGCGCAATCACGCAGCTCCTGGCCACCCGCAAGGGCCGCATGGAGGGCATGACCAACCACGGCACCGGCTGGGTGCGCATGGAGTTCGTCGTCCCGGCGCGCGGTCTCATCGGCTTCCGCACCGAGTTCATGACCACGACCCGCGGCACCGGCATCGCCAACAGCATCTCGCACGGTTACGAGTCCTGGGCCGGGCACATCAGCACGCGCCAGAACGGCTCCATCATCGCGGATCGCTCGGGTGTCGTGACCCCGTTCGCGATGATCGCGCTGCAGGAGCGCATGTCGTTCTTCGTCAAGCCGACGCAGGAAGTGTACGAGGGCATGGTCATCGGCGAGAACTCCCGCGCGGATGACATGGACGTGAACATCACCAAGGAGAAGAAGCTCACGAACATGCGTGCGGCGAGCTCGGACTCCTTCGAGTCGATGACGCCGCCGCGCGAGCTGTCGCTGGAGGAGAGCCTCGAGTTCGCCCGCGACGACGAATGCGTTGAGGTCACCCCCGAGGTCGTCCGCATCCGCAAGGTGATTCTCGACCAGACCATCCGTGGTCGCGAGACCTCGCGCCAGAAGCGTCAGGACGCCAACGTCTGACCCCTGCTCTGCATCCGAAGGCCCCGGTTTCGACTGGGGCCTTCGGCGTTTCCGACGCTCCGCAGGAGCGCAAGATAACGAACCCATAACACATTCGAGGGCGTGGTTCGTGTGTGCATTCCCGGGAAAAAGTCAAGGAATATCAAGCTCGACCAGGGTTTCTGTCCAGGTCACCCAGACAGAATCGTTTTTCGTGCCCGGGAAACAGCTCCCGATGAGTAACCCCGCGACGGGGCCGGGCCGACGACGACCCGAAAGTCGACTTCATGCTTCATGCCCAGAACACCCGTTCTTCTCGGCGGCTGGCGGCCGCCGCGAGTGCGCACAAGACCATTCGCAAACCCTTCCTCGGACTTGCCATCGGCGCGGTCCTCGTCGCGGTGGCGGCGACCGGAGCGGTCTACGCGCCGGCAGCGCTCGGCGCGATCCCATCGGATGCCGCGATCGCGAAGGCATCGGATGTCGTGCAGGATGGCAAAGTCGCCCTCACCAACGCGACGGCGCTGAACAACGTCGTCGCAGCGTCTGATGTGCAGCCCGACAGTGTGACGGCGGTCGTCGATTTCACGGAGCTGAAGGCCGATGTGAAGGCGCTGGCCGCGAAAGACGACTTGTCGGCCGGTGAGCTGGCAGAGCTCACCGACGATGTGGTGAAGGGGTCGGCGGCTGTTCAGGGCAAGACTGCGGCGCTGCGCAATGCCCTCACCGCTGCCAAGGAGGCGAAGGCTGCCGAAGACGCGCGCCTGAAGGCAGAGGCGGAACGGATCGCCGCGGCGAAGGCTGCCGAAGAGAAGCGCCGAGCGGCCGCAGCCCTGGCCGCCGCGAACACTCCCGACGGCGCGAAGGCAACCGCACGCCGGCTGGCTTCAGAGCGATACGGCTGGGGAGACGGTGAGTTCTCCTGCCTCGCCTCGCTGTGGACGAAGGAATCCGGCTGGAACTATCAGGCGTACAACAGCGGTGGCGGCGCCACCGGCATCCCGCAGGCGCTGCCGGGCAGCAAGATGGCGACCGCCGGCAGCGACTGGCAGACCAACGCAACCACCCAGATCAGCTGGGGCCTCGACTACATCAAGCGGGCGTACGGCTCTCCCTGTGCCGCATGGGGGCACTCGCAAGCGGTCAACTGGTACTGATCCGGCGCGGAGGGCGCGGAGGGCGTCCGCGAGGCGTCAGCGCAGTTCGGTGACCATCACTGCGCTGGTGCGGGCGGCCTTCGCCTCGAAGATGTGGGGAGCATCACCCTGATACGAGATGTAGTCGCCCGGATGCAGCAGCTCGGGCGACTCCGCCGGGCCGATCAGCGCTTCGCCGCTGACGAGCACGACGTGTTCAGTGGTGCCGGCGTGGTGGGGGAGTGATCGGCGAGGCTCACCCGGTTCTGCCTGGATCAGGTAGATATCGCGGCGTACACCGGGGGCTGCGGCCGATAGCAGGGTGGCCAGGTACGGCGAGGCGGCCGACGGCACGCCGGCATGGTCGCCGAGCCGGATCAATCGCGGCGCTGAGACGCGTTCTTCGACAAGGGTTGCAAAGGGGATGCCGAGCGCGTCGCCGAGCGCCCAGAGGGTTTCGACGCTGGGGTTGCCCGAGCCGTTCTCCAGCTGAGAGATCGTGGCCTTCGAGATGCTGGCACGCCGCGCCAACTCGGATACTGAGATGCCAGCGCTCTCGCGCTCGTGGCGCAGTGATCGGGCGATGCGTTCACGCAATTCCATACTGTTCAGTATTGCAAACGATCGTTCGATTTGACGAGCCCTCGCCTTGCGTTCAGAATGATCAGCATGCGTTCAGTGAATCGAACAGTCGCCCCTGTTGCGGGTGACGAGCGCTCACGCGCAGTGCGCCGCGAGGTCTGGCGAGAGGGGCTCGGGGTAGCGATCGCCACGAGCGCGTACGGCATCTCGTTCGGAGCGCTCGCGGTGGCATCCGGTCTCGACGTCTGGCAGACCTGCGTGCTGAGCCTGGTCATGTTCACCGGCGGGTCGCAGTTCGCGTTCATCGGCGTCTTCGGTGCAGGGGGCATGGCCGCGCTGCCCTCGGCGATCGCTTCCGCAGTGCTGCTCGGGGTGCGCAATGTCGCCTACGGCATGCGCATGTCGTCGATCATCGGCGACGGCTTCTGGCGTCGGGCGGCAGCGGCGCAGGTGACGATCGATGAGTCGACAGCTGTCGCCATCTCGCAGAGCACGACACCGCTGCGTCGACTGGGATTCTGGATCACCGGCATCGGCGTCTTCGTGGGATGGAACCTCACCACGCTCGCCGGTGCGCTCCTGGGCGATGTGCTGGGCGACCCGAAGGCGTGGGGGCTGGATGCTGCCGCCGCAGCGGCCTTCCTCGCACTGCTCTGGCCCCGGCTCAAACAGCGCCAGGCGGTTGCGGTGGGCGTCGCGGCCGCCGTCCTCGCGGCTGCTCTCACACCGTTCAGCATGCCCGGGCTGCCCGTGCTCGTCGCGGCCCTCGTCGCGATCATCGTCGGCTGGTTCAACTGGCTGGGTCGCGACGAAGCATCGGTGCCGCAGACGCCATCGGGGGCGATCTCATGAGCGTCTGGAGCGCGGTGCTGCTGGCCGCCTGTATCTGCGTTGCGCTGAAGGCATTCGGCTACCTCATTCCCGCACGTCTGCTCGAAGCGCCGCGCCCGGCGCGGATCTCCGACCTGCTCACCGTCGCCCTGCTCGGCGCACTCGTCGCCGTGCAGACGCTCGGGGCGGGGCAGGCGGTGATCGTGGATGCTCGGGTGCCGGCCGTGCTCGTGGCCGCGGGGCTGCTGTGGATGCGGCAGTCGTTCCTCGTCGTGGTTGTGGCGGCAGCGGCCGTCGCGGCACTGCTGCGGTTCGCTGGCTGGGCTGCCTGATTCATCGAGGCTGCGCGCGACCGCGCGAGCCGGGGCGCCCGCACTAGGCTGAGTCCGTGCGCAGAGTGCTTACCCGTGGTCTTTCGTGGCTGGCCGCCGCCCTGGTCGGTGCGGTGTACGGCGTCGCGGCGACCATCGCGCACAGCTTCGTGCTGGGCTGGTTTCCGCTCGGGCTCATCGTCGGGGCCATCGCCTGCGCAGCGCTGCTCATCGCTCTGCGTTCGCTGACGGGCGACCGGTGGGCCGTTCTCGCCGCAGGCATCGGCATGATGGCGCTCATCTTCGTCATCTCGCAGCGGGGACCAGGCGGATCGGTGATCGTCCCTGACACGCTGCTGGGGAACATCTGGATGTATGCGGCGGCGGGCATCGTCGTGCTCGTGGTCGCCTGGCCCGACCTGTCGCACCTGCGGAACATCTCCGCGAAACCGGCCGCCACGCGAAGCCCACAGGTCGGACCCGACGTAGACTGAAGGCGTGACGTATGTGATCGCCCTTCCCTGCGTCGACGTCAAGGATCGCGCCTGCGTCGATGAGTGCCCCGTTGACTGCATCTACGAGGGGGACCGGATGCTGTACATCCACCCCGACGAATGCGTGGACTGCGGTGCCTGCGAACCCGTGTGCCCGGTCGAGGCGATCTACTACGAAGATGATCTGCCCGAAGAGTGGGCGGACTACTACAAGGCGAACGTCGAGTTCTTCAACGAGATCGGCTCTCCCGGTGGCGCAGCCAAAACCGGTGTGCTCCCCTTCGACCACCCGGTCGTCTCCGTGCTTCCTCCTCAGGGGGAGTGAGTGGGGGTTCGCGATCTCGCGGAATACCCGTGGGATGCAGTCGAGCCCTATCGCGAGCGCGCTGCGCAGCATCCGAACGGCATCGTCGACCTCTCGATCGGTTCTCCCATCGATTCCACCCCTGAGCTGATCAGGGCCGCTCTCACCGAAGCGACCGACGCGCATGGGTACCCGCAGACGACCGGCACGCCCGCAGTGCGCGAGGCGATCGTCGAATGGTATTCCCGGCGCCGCGGCGTGTCAGACCTGCGGATCGACAACGTGCTGCCGACGATCGGCTCGAAGGAGCTGGTCGCGCTGCTGCCGACGCTGCTCGGACTCGGCAAAGGCGACATCGTCGTGCACCCGCGCATCGCCTACCCGACCTACGCGGTCGGCGCTGTCGTCGCCGGAGCGACGCCGGTCGCTGTCGATGACCCGGCGGAGTGGCCCGAGGGCGCGAAGCTGATCTGGGTCAACACTCCGGGCAATCCTGACGGTCGCACCTGGACGGTTGCAGAGCTCGCGGCAGCGGTTCGTCGCGCCCGCGAACTGGGCGCCGTGCTGGCCAGCGACGAATGCTACGCCGAACTCGGCTGGAGCGGCGCCTGGGCGACGGACCCGATTCCGTCTGTGCTCGATCCGCGCGTCACCGGTGGCACCCGGGCGGGGCTCCTCAGCGTCTACTCGCTGAGCAAGCAGTCGAACCTCGCCGGTTACCGCGCGGCCTTCGTCGCGGGCTGCGCGCGCATCGTCGAAGACCTGCTGACCGCCCGCAAGCACCTCGGTCTCATGCCACCCGCCCCGGTGCAGCATGCGATGGCGATCGCGCTCGGTGACGACGCGCACGTCGCCGAGCAGAAAGAGCGGTACCGGCAGAGGCGGGACGCGCTCATCCCCGCGCTGCAGGATGCCGGATTCCGCATCGACGGCTCAGAGGCCGGACTGTACCTGTGGGTGACAGAAGATCGTGACGCGTGGGACAGCATGGGGCGGCTCGCCGATCTCGGCATCCTCGCCGGTCCCGGCCACTTCTACGGAGAGAGCTCTCCGCACCACGTGCGGCTCTCGCTCACTGCTCCGCTGGAGCGGATTCACGCGGCGGCCACCCGCCTCGCAACTTCGGCGCCCACCCCTGGACTGTGAACATCTCTCGCCGATCGGTCGATCTCTTGGCGGATGTCACAGTAGGCCGAGCGCGCGGCTAGGCTGTAAAGGCGATGGGGCCGGGTTATGCCGGCAGGCGCTCGACGCCGGACATCGCCCACGACGACATAGACGCAGCAGGAGGTTGGCGTGAGCGCAGCTCAGCCCGAGAAGGCGACTCTTTCCATCGGAGATACGACGGCGGAGTTCCCCCTCCTGCGCTCGACCGGCGGTGTCGACAGCATCGATTTCTCGACGCTGACCCGTCAGACCGGCTACACCGGTCTCGACTACGGATTCGTGAACACGGCATCCACCAAGTCTGCCGTCACCTACATCGACGGCGACAAGGGCATCCTGCGCTACCGCGGCTATCCGATCGAGCAGATCGCGAAGAACTGCACCTACCTCGAAGTCGCCTGGCTGCTGATCTACGGCGAGCTGCCCAGCGCTGACGAACTCGCCGACTTCGACGAGCGCGTGCGCCGGCACACCCTGCTGCACGAAGACCTCAAGCACTTCTTCTCGGCGCTCCCGCACACGGCGCACCCGATGTCTGTGCTGTCGTCGGCTGTCGCCGCACTGTCGACGTACTACGAGGGCCAGACCGATCCCGCGAACCCCGAGCACGTCGAGCTCAACATGGTGCGCATGCTCGCGAAGCTGCCGGTCATCGCCGCCTATGCGCACAAGAAGAGCGTCGGCCAGGCGTTCCTCTACCCCGACAACTCGCTGAGCTTCGTCGACAACTTCCTCAAGCTGAACTTCGGCGTGCACAGCGAGCCGTACGAGGTCAACCCCGTGATGTCCAAGGCGCTCGAGCTGCTGCTGATCTTGCACGAGGATCACGAGCAGAACGCATCGACCTCGACCGTGCGGCTGGTCGGCTCGACGGGCGCGAACCAGTTCGCCTCGATCTCCGCCGGCATCCAGGCGCTCTCCGGGCCGCTGCACGGCGGTGCGAACGAGGCCGTGCTGACCATGCTCGGGCAGATCCGCGAGTCGGGTCAGAGTGTGCAGCGCTTCGTCGAGCGGGTGAAGAACAAGGAAGAGGGCGTCAAGCTCATGGGCTTCGGCCACCGGGTCTACAAGAACTACGACCCGCGCGCCAAGCTCGTCAAGGAAGCAGCCGACGAGGTGCTTCGTGAACTCGGCGTCACCGACCCGCTGCTCGACCTCGCAAAGGAACTCGAAGAGATTGCCCTCGCGGACGACTACTTCAAGGAGCGCCGGCTGTACCCGAACGTCGACTTCTACACGGGCGTCATCTACAAGGCGATGGGCTTCCCGACGCGCATGTTCACCGTGCTGTTCGCGATCGGGCGCCTGCCGGGCTGGCTCGCGCAGTGGCGCGAATTGAATCTTGACCCGCAGACGAAGATCGGGCGCCCGCAGCAGTTGTACACCGGCTCGCCCGAGCGCCAGTTCCCGATCCGCTGAGTCGGCTGTGCCGCTCGTCAGCGCTCAGATCGTCGTCCCGGTGGATCCGGCGACGGCATTCGCCGTCTCGCAGACGACGGGGGTGCTGCGCAAGCGCTGGGATCCGTTCATCAGCGAACAGCGCCACCTCGACGGCAAGACGGTCGCGGCCAAAGGTGTGCGGACGTTCACGCGTCAGCGCCTCGGCTTCACGATGATCAGCCGCTACGCGTCATTCGCACCGCCGACGAGCGCGGGAATGATGATGGAGTCCGGGCCCTGGTTCTTCGAGAAGCTCGGCGGTGGCTGGCGCTTCACGCCGACCGATGACGGCACCTCGACGCTGGCCGTCTGGAAGTACAACTTCGCGTGCCGGCCAGCCTGGCTCGCGCCGATCGCCGAGTGGATCGGCGCCCGCGTGCTGGGCTATGAGATTCGCGCTCGCATTCGCGGCTTCGCAAAAGGATGCGCAGACCCGGTCGTGCTGGCCGCCGTCCGCGAACAGCAGACGGATGCCGGCAGCTGAGCGCTGCACGGCATCCGTCGGATGAGAGCTGAGGTCAGTGCCCCTGCGGGCGGCTGACGCGACGCGATCCCTGCGGACGGCTGTGCCCGGCGCCCTGCGCGGGACGCGACGACGAGCTGTAGACGCGATCTGAGTGCGCGGGACGCTCTCCGCGCTGTGCCTGGTCGCGCGAGCCCTGGCCCTGCGAGCCGCCAGTCGAGCGACGGCGTCCACCGGTTCCGGCGGCTGCCTGGTCGCGGGACTGGCCACCGCGGCGGCCGTTGCCGCCGCCCTGGCTGCTGCGTGAGCCGCTGCGTCCGGCCTTCGGCTTGCCCTGCACCTGCTGCGGCTGAACCGGAGCGGGGCGCACATGCGGAGCCTTCTCGCCGACGAGGCCGTGCACGGCCTCCGCAGTGGCGGGCTCCGGCAGCACGGCGATGGCGGCCTTGCGCAGCAAGTCCTTCACATCGCGGCGCTGCTCGGGAAGCATCACGGTCACGACGGTGCCTGCCGCGCCTGCGCGAGCGGTGCGACCGGAGCGGTGCAAGTATGCCTTGTGCTCGACGGGCGGGTCGACGTGCACGACGAGCTCCACCTCGTCGACGTGCACGCCACGGGCTGCGACATCGGTTGCGACGAGGACGCGCACGCCGCCGTTGGCCGGATCGGCGCTGAACGCGGCGAGGTTGCGCTCACGCGCGTTCTGGCCGAGGTTGCCGTGCAGATCGACCGACGGGATGCCCGAGGCGGTGAGCTGCTTGGCGAGCTTCTTCGCTTGGTGCTTCGTGCGGGTGAAGAGGATGCGGCGGCCGAGGCCCGATGCGAGGTCTTCGATGAGGTGCTTCTTGGCGTCGGCATCGGCGGCGACGAGCACGCGGTGCGTCATCTCGCCGGTCGGCACACTCGACTCATCGACCTCATGGCTGATGGCGTTGTGCAGGAAGCGCTTGGCCAGCGAGTCGATGCCGCGATCCAGGGTGGCGCTGAAGAGCAGTCGCTGTCCGTTCGCCGGGGTTGCGTTCAGGATGCGGGTGACACCGGGCAAGAACCCGAGGTCGGCCATGTGATCGGCCTCATCGAGCACGGCGACTTCGACCGCGTTCAGCGAGACGACGCCCTGCTTCATGAGGTCTTCGAGGCGGCCGGGGCAGGCGACGACGATGTCGACACCGGAGCGGAGCGCCTGCTCCTGCGGGCGCTGGCTGACTCCGCCGAAGACGGTGGTGACGCGCATGCCGGCGGCGGCAGCGAGTGGAGAGATGGTTGCGGCGATCTGCGAGGCGAGTTCGCGGGTGGGGGCGAGCACGAGACCGCGTGGGCGGCTGGCCTGGGTCTTCTTGCCGGAGGCAGACAGGCGTGCAACGAGCGGAAGGGCGAAGGCGATGGTCTTGCCGCTGCCGGTGCGGCCGCGGCCGAGCACGTCGCGGCCGGCGAGGGAATCGGGGAGCGTGTCGCGCTGAATGGCGAACGCCTCGGTCTTGCCGTCGGCGGCGAGAACGGTGGCGAGGGCGGCGGGCACGCCGAGATCGAGGAAAGAAGGCATAGAAGTAGAAGAATCTCCGTGAAAGCGCAGGCAGAATCTGCTGCGGTAATGGGGCGACGGCGCGGGATCGCGCATCGTTTCGCCGCTCGAGATGCCGCGGCCGGATGCCGGTGCGGAAGTGTTTCGACGACGCAGACGTCTCGCAGAGCGAGGGGCGTCGGGTTCAACACTAACAGGAACGGCTGTGCACCGACTGTGCCGCGAGCCTGGAGGCAGTCCGACGGCAGTGCCGTTCAGGCGTGCAGGGTGTCGTTGAGCTGGACTCCGCGGCCCGCGCGCTGGAGCACCTCGACGGCGCCGGAGAGTGAATTCCTGCGGAACAGCAGACCGTTGCCACCGGAGAGCTCTGCTGCCTTGACCGTCGGCTGCGTCCCGGCGTTCGTGGGAGCAGCATCCACCAGCACCACCTTCGTGCCGGCAGTCAGGTAAAGCCCTGCCTCGACGATGCAGTCGTCGCCGAGCGAGATGCCGATTCCGGCGTTGGCGCCGAGCAGCGTGCGCGCACCGATCGTGATGCGTTGCGCACCGCCGCCCGAGAGGGTGCCCATGATCGACGCACCACCGCCGATGTCGCTGCCATCTCCGATGGTGACGCCCTGCGAGATGCGGCCCTCGACCATGGCGGCGCCGAGCGTGCCGGCATTGAAATTGACGAAGCCCTCGTGCATGACCACGGTTCCGGGGGAGAGGTGCGCACCCAGGCGCACGCGGGAGGCATCGGCGATGCGCACGCCCTTGGGCTGCACGTAGTCAGTGAGTCGCGGAAACTTGTCGATTCCCTGCACCTGGATGCCGTTGCGCTGCAGGTGCGGACGCAGCCGCGCAGCATCCGCTGGCAGCAGGGGACCGGCATTCGTCCACGCGACGGTCGGCAGGTGCGCGAAGATGCCGTCGAGGTTCAGATCGTTCGGTCGCACCAGGAGGTGCGACAGGGCATGCAGTCGCAGGTAGGCGTCTGCCGTGGATGCCGGCGGCGAATCGAGGTCGATGCTCAGCCGTACTGCTGCGACAGTGACGGCACGGCGCTCGTCTGCGCCGGTGTGCGCATTCCAGGCCTCCGCACGGTCAGCATCCGCTCCTTCGAGCTCTGCCGCGCCGAGGCCGAGTTCGGGAAACCAGGCGTCCAGCACGATGTCTTCCGCTGCGACCGTGGTCAGGCCGATTCCCCACACCGTGCGCGCGCTGTTCATCCGTCTAAGGTAGCGCCGTCCGACTCGCACACGATGCGCGATGTCGACGTCGCTAGGCTGGGGCCATGGTGCTCGATCTGACCGCATCCTCTGTCGACCTCACTCGCATGATCTGCGATATCGAGAGCGTCTCGGGTGGTGAAGCGCGCCTCGCCGACGAGATCGAGGCGGCGGTGAGCGGTCTCGATCACCTCGAGGTGATTCGCCACGGCAACACCGTCGTCGCTCGCACCGAGCTCGGCCGCCCACAGCGGGTGGTCATCGCCGGACACATCGATACCGTCCCGATCAACGGCAATGTGCCCACCCGCGACGTCGAAATAGACGGCACGGCCTTCCTCTGGGGCCGCGGCACGGTCGATATGAAAGCCGGCGTCGCCGTACAACTGAAACTCGCGGCAGAACTCACCGACCCCGCCGTCGACATCACTTGGATGTGGTACGACAACGAGGAGGTCGACGAGGCGCAGAACGGCCTGTTCCTTCTCGCGTCGGCGCGACCCGAGCTGTTCGCCGCCGACTTCGCGATTCTCGGCGAGCCGTCTGATGGGCGCGTCGAGGGCGGATGCAATGGCACCATGCGCGCGATCATCCGCACGCACGGCGTCAGGGCGCACAGCGCGCGCTCGTGGGTGGGGGAGAACGCGATTCACGGCGCGGCGCCCATCCTCGCTCGGCTCGCCGAGTACCGTGCCCGTGAAATCGAGGTCGAGGGACTCGGCTATCGCGAGGGGCTGAACGCGGTCAGCATCCGCGGCGGGGTCGCGGGCAACGTCATCCCCGACCTGTGCGAAGTCGAGGTCAACTACCGATTTGCTCCGAGCAAGAGCGTCGACGACGCCGAGGCGCACATCCGCGCGGCGTTCGCCGGGTTCGAGATCGAGATCACGGATGCGGCAGCCGGCGCGCGCCCGGGTCTCGACGCGCCCATCGCGCAGCGCTTCGTCGCTGCTGTCGGGGGAGAGGCGCACGCCAAGTACGGGTGGACCGATGTCGCGCGCTTCTCGGCGATGGGCGTTCCCGCCGTGAACTACGGGCCCGGAGACCCGCACCTCGCGCATCATGACGAGGAGCGAGTGCCGTTGTCGCAGATCAACGACGTCGAGCGCGGACTGCGGGCGTGGCTCACCGCCTCCTGACCGCTGGCATCCGTCACTGGGTGCAGCTGCCCGTCACCGGGCGGATCGCGGTCATCTACCTGCTCGCGCGGCTGGTCACGACGTCGTTCTTCGTGCTCGCGGCATCGCTTTCCACTCCATCGTCTCGCTTCGGCATGCAACCTGGCCTGGGCGACTACGTGCTCGGATGGGATGCGCAGTGGTACTGGTGGGTGGCCGAGAACGGCTACCCGAGCACACTGCCGACGATCGACACCGGGGCGGTGGCCGAGAACGCCTGGGCGTTCATGCCGGTGTATGCGTTCGTCGCGAAGGCGGCGGGGTTCAGCAACTGGGGGGCCGGCGCGCTGCTGATCTCGCTGGTGGCAGGATTTCTCGCCTGTCTGGCACTGCACCGTCTGCTGCGCGATCGGATCGGAGGCACGGCGGCGATGTGGGCGGTCGCGTTCTTCGCCTGCGGGCCGCTGGCCGCGTTGTTTCAGGTCGGATACGCCGAGGTGCTCTTCGTCCTGCTGCTGCTGGTAGCCCTCGACCTTGTCGCTCGGCATCGGTACGGCCTGCTGTATCTGGTGGTGCCGGTGATGGGTTTCACCCGCCCCGGCATCCTGGCATTCGCTCTGTTCCTCGGGCTCCACGGCATCATGCGCTGGAGGCGACGGCGCGACGACCCGCTGCCCACCCGGCATATCGTGCACATCGTCGCGCTGGGTGCGCTCACCACCGTCGTGGGCTTCTCGTGGCAGGTCATCGCCGCGGTGGTGACCGGAGAACCCGGAGCGTACCTGCAGACCGAGCTCGCGTGGCGCCGCAACTGGATCGACGACCCACCCGCTGATTTCCTGCCGTTCGACGGCTTCGTGCGGGGCGCGCAGTTCTGGGCGTCGCAATGGGGGCTTGCGGACTGGCTCGGCGTGGCTGCACTCGGTGTGCTGGTCGTCGGCGCGGCGCTGCTTCTGCTGCGCTCGCCGTCCGTGCGCAAGCTCGGGCCGGACGTGCGACTGTGGAGTGCGAGCTACCTGCTGTACCTGCTGGCGGTGTTCTTTCCGCAATCCAGCACGCTGCGACTGCTGATGCCGCTCACGCCTCTGTGGGGAGCGCTCGCGGTGCCCCGATCGCGGCTGTATCGGTGGGGGCTGCTGCTGGCATGCCTGATCGGGCAGTGGCTGTGGATCTATTCGATGTACGGCCTTGCCCAGACGTTCTGGCAGGTTCCGTAGCCGTTGCAGACCCGGTAACCGACGATTCACACCTCGATTGTGTCGTGGCGGCGCACCGAGGTCGGCGGCTACCGATAAACTCGACATATACCACCGAGGGAAAGGGAGCCACGATGGCAGCGATGAAGCCAAGGACGGGCGACGGGCCGATGGAGGCCGTGAAGGAAGGACGACTGATCATCGTGCGGGTTCCGCTCGAAGGCGGCGGACGCCTGGTCGTCTCCGTGAACGACGCTGAGGCGAAGGAGCTTCACGGCGTGCTCGACGCCGTTGTGAACCCGGCCTGAGACACTGACAGGAAGAAGGGCGATGGATCATTCCATCGCCCTTCTTCTACGTCTGGGGGACGTGTCCGCGCGTCGTCGTCACTCGGAGGTGCGGGCGAGTTGCAGCAGTCCCTCTCCGGTGGTCGACACGGCCGCCAGCACGGCTTGCGACTCCTGCGTCTCCTGCAGCAGTGAACGGTACGCGGTCGTGACCGCGTCTCGCTGAACGGGGTCGGCGACCTTTCCGCCGGCGAGCACGCGAGGAACGAGCACCAGTCCGCCGGGACGAGCCAGGCGCAGCCCGTGCTCGACATACTCGATGACGTTCTCCGGGTCGGCGTCGATGAGGACGATGTCGTACGACGCCTCATTCATCCGCGGCAGCACGTCGGCGGCGCGACCGGTGATGAACCGGGCCTTGGCGGCGGGAATCTTCGCCTCGGCGAAGGCCTGACGAGCCGCCCCGAGGTGCTCGGGCTCGTTGTCGATCGTGGTGAGGACCGCCTGCGGCGCGCCGCGCAGCAGCCACAGTCCGGAGACGCCGGCCCCGGTGCCGATCTCGACGATCGAGCGTGCGCCGGAAGAGGCTGCGAGCACCGCGCACTGTGCGCCGACCACCGCGCTGATGGGTGCGGCGCCGAGTTCTACCGCATGGGCGCGCGCGCGGGCGATCGCGGCGGGTTCCGCGATGGTCTCGCGAATGAATCGGGCGTTCGCGTCGTGCTCGCTCATGGGGATTCTCCTGAAAGGTGGGCTACTGACAGCGTAAGCGGCGCCGGTGTCTCACAACGGGAGGCGCGGCGGGTAGCCTGGGGGGATGGAACTGGGGTTGACCTTCGACAAGCTGCTGCTGATCGGCCTTGTCGCTGTGCTGATCATCGGCCCCGAGCGGCTGCCGAAGGCCGCCGAGGCGTTCTCGAAGTTCGTGCGTCGCGCTGGCGAGTATCTCCGCGAGACCAAGACCAAGATGCGCGATGAGCTCGGTCCGGAGATCGACGACGTCGACTGGCGCAAGCTCGACCCGCGCCAGTACGACCCGCGCCGAATCATCCGCGATGCGCTGTTCGAGGAGCCGGCCTTCGATGCGGCTCCCGCAGCCCCTGCAGTCGTGACCGATACGGTGTCTCAGGCGACCACGCCGATGGCGCGCACCGCGTTCACGCGGGCGGCTCCGCCGCCATACGACGTCGAAGCCACCTGAGCGGTCCCGGACTGAACGGCCCCGGAGCCGGGACTTCTAGACACCAGAGGTGGCTGCCGCGTCCGCTGATCAGGAGAGCCGCAGCGGAAGCGACCGGCCAGCGAGTCCCCGGCCGTGATGCGCGATGGTCCGCGCGAGATCGATGATCTCCTGTGCGGCAGCATCCGTCGGATCGCCGAGTACCACCGGCACGCCGCTGTCTCCGCCTTGCCGCAGCGCAGTACTGAGCGGGACGGATGCCAGCAGCGGCACGTCGAACCCGTCGGTGCTGAGCGCACGCGCGACTTCGGCCCCGCCGCCGGCGCCGAACAGGTCGAGGAGGGCGCCATCAGGGAGAGCGTAGGCGGTCATGTTCTCGATGACGCCGATCACCCGCTGCCCGGTCTGACGGGCGACGAGTCCGCTGCGGATTGCGACATCCGCCGCCGCCGGTTGCGGTGTGGTGACGACCAGAACCTCGGCGTGAGGCAGGATCTGACCGATCGAGATGGCGATGTCGCCGGTGCCCGGTGGCATGTCGATGAGCAACACGTCGAGGTCGCCGAAGAACACGTCGGTGAGGAATTGCTGCACGGTGCGGTGCAGCATCGGTCCGCGCCATGCGACGACGGCCTCGCCTTCGCGCAGGAACATTCCGATCGAGACGGTCTTCACGTCGTGGGCGACCGGCGGCAGCATGAGGTCGTCGATGCGGGTCGGCTGGGTGCCGGGAGCGATGCCGAGCAGGCCGGGGATCGAGAAGCCGTGCACGTCGGCGTCGACTAGGCCCACGCGCAGCCCCTGCTGGGCGAGGGCGACGGCCAGGTTTGCGGTGACGGTCGACTTGCCGACGCCGCCCTTGCCGCTGGAGACGAGGATGACGCGGGTGAGCGAATCCGGACCGAACGGCATCTGTCGGGCCGGGCGTCCATCCCGCAGTTTCTCGGTTAGGGCACGGCGCTCATCCGGTGTCATCACGCCGACATCGACGACCACGTCGGAAATGCCGGAGACGGATGCTGCCGCATCACGCACCGCCTGTTCGATGTGCTGCGCGGCGGGGCATCCGACGATCGTCAGCACGATCGCGACGTGCGCGGTCGCACCATCGACGGTGATCTCGCGGAGCATGTCGAGGTCGCCGATCGGGCGCCGGAGTTCAGGATCGGGCACCGCGGCGACGGCCGTGCGCACCTGGTCAGCGAGAGTCATCGGATCGGCTCCCATCGTCGTCGTTCAAGTCGGCAAGCAGCGCTTTCAGCTCTTGACGCAGTACGTCACGGGTGACCGCTTGCGAAGTGCGCTCTTCCAGGGCCAGACGCAGTGCGACGATCTCGCGGGCGAGGTACTCGGTGTCGGCGAGGTTGCGTTCGGCGCGCTGACGGTCCTGCTCGATCTGCACGCGGTCGCGGTCGTCCTGACGGTTCTGCGCGAGCAGGATGAGGGGCGCAGCGTACGATGCCTGCAGCGACAGCATGAGTGTCAGGGCGGTGAATCCCAGCGCCGCGTCGTCGAAGCGCACTTCGCGTGGCATCAGCGTGTTCCACCCCAGCCAGGCCACGCAGAACACGGTCAGGATCGCGAGGAACGCAGGGGTGCCCATCGCGCGGGCGACCCATTCGGTGAAGCGGCCGAAGCGGTCGCGTGATGGCGATGGCCTGCGGCTGACAGCGCTGCGGCTGCCGGGAGTGTCGAGTCGAGCTGCGCGGGCGAACATCACGCACCTCCTGCGATGGTCTCGTCGGCGTCGTTGGTGCGCCAGTCGTCGGGCAGAAGATAGTCGAGCACATCGTCCACGCTGATCGCCCCGACCAGACGATGCGCGGCATCGACGACCGGGAGCGAGACGAGGTCGTAGCTGGCGAGGGTGCGTGCGGCCTCGGCGGCCGACGCGGTCACCGAAACCGGCTCGAGACTGTCATCGAGGATCGCGCCGAGGCGCTCGTGCGGGGGATAGCGCAGCATCCGTTGGAAGTGCACGACGCCGAGCAGTCTGCCGGTCGGCGTCTCGAACGGCGGCAGGGTGACGAACACCGCTGCCGCGAGTGCCGGATGCAGCTCATGGCGGCGGATCACGGCGAGCGCCTCGGCGACGGTGGCATCGGCCGACAGGATGATCGGCTCGGAGGTCATCAGGCCGCCGGCGGTGTCGGCGCCGTAGCGCAGCAGCATCCGGACGTCTTCGGCTTCTTCCGGCTCCATCAGCTCGAGCAGCTGCTCGAGCCGCTGCGGTGGAAGCTGCGCGAGCAGGTCTGCTGCGTCGTCTGGCTCCATCTGGTCGAGCACATCGGCGGCGCGCTCATCGCCGAGACGATCGAGAATGTGCATCTGCTCGTCTTCTGGCATCTCCTCCAGCGCGTCGGCGAGGCGCTCATCGGGCAGCTCTTCGGCGACTTCGATCATGCGCTGATGCGGCAGGTCGAGCATGGTGGTGGCGAGGTCGGCGGCGTGGAGTTCGGAGTACGTGGCGATGAGACGCTCTGCGGACTGCGCCTCACCCGGCATCCGGAGTTCTGCCACTTCGCTCCACGCGGCGAACGTCGTGGGCCCTTTCGCGAAGGGGGAGGCACCGGTCTTCGGCTTGCGCAGGAACAGCTGGGTGACCGACCATTCGCCATGGCGGTCCTGTTCGATGGCGGCGTCTTCGACGACGGCATCGCCACTGCCGTCGACGAAGTTGACCCGGCGTCCGAGGAACTCGGCGAGCACGCGGACCTCGCCAGCGCGTGGCTGGAATCGCCGCACGTTGATCAGACCGGTGGTGATCACCTGGCCGGGGCGTATGGAGGTGACCCGGCCGATCGATAAGAAGACGTGGCGGCGGCCGGGAATCTCGACGACCAGTCCGATCACTCGGGGGGCCGCGCTTTTTCGATAGACGATGACGACGTCTCGGACTTTTCCGAGCCGGTCGCCTGCGGGGTCGAAGACGGCGCAGCCTGCCAATCGCGCGACGAAAACCCGTTGTGTGGTCACGCTTCCAGCGTAGTGCGCGCCGTGCTTTGTGCCTCAGTCTGGTGTCTCTTCTGCATTGGCGATGGGACAATGGCGGGATGAGCATGTTGAACCGTCAGGCGAACGGCAAAGACGTCGGCGAGATGATCGCGTCGACCCGCGACTACGAGGCTGCGCAGAAGACCGTCTCGAAGCTGATCGCCGGCGAGGTCCCCGCGCGCGACATCGCCATCGTCGGCCAGAGCGTGCGCACGGTGGAGCGGGTGACAGGCAAGCTCGGTTACGCCGCTGCGGCTCGTTCCGGCGCGATCAACGGCGTGCTGATCGGGCTGGTGCTGTCAGCGATCATGCTGTTCGGCAACCCGGATGCGCCGATCTCACTGTTCCTCGGGTTCCTCTTCGTCGGAGTGGCGCTGGGCATGATCATGAGTCTGGTCACCTACGCGATCGTGCGTCGGCGGCGGGATTTCGCGAGTGTGACGCAGATGATCGCCGATCACTATGAGGTGCGCGTGCAAGCTGCATCGCTGGCGAAGGCTCGACAGGTCGTGGGCGGCGCTGAGCGCCCCGCCTCGACGCGGCCTCCGGTGGATATGAGCGAGCCGCCGCGGTACGGCGAGCGACTGCCCGCACCGGGTACGGCGACGCCGGTACCTGCTGCTGGTGCGGGGGCTCCGGAACCGGACGCGACCCCCGGCGCCGATGATCTTGCGGCGACCGCCGACCCGGATGCCGTGAGAGCGGATGCTGCCGGCGCGGCGGGTCCCGATGGTGCTGATGGTGCTGATGGTGCTGCCGATGCCGATGGCTCTGGCGTCGATGGTGATGCAGACGACTCGGGTGAGACCTCGACGCAAGACCGATGAGCACTGGCGGTGACACGCAGCAGGCGACCGGTGCATCAGCATGGGCGCTCGGGCTGCTGGTGCTGCTGCCGATTCCGCTGATGGGTCCGCTGGCTGCCGGCGGGGCGATGATCGCCGCATATGGCACGCTGTCTCGGCAGGGCCGGCTGGCGAAGGCGAATGCCGCCTCCGCGCGGCGCTGGGGGCGGTTCTTCCTCGTCTCGTCGACCGCGCTGCTGGTGCTGCAGCTGGCATTGACGCTGCCGCGGTGGTGGAGCGGTCCGGTGACAACCGGATTCTTCCCGATCGGCATTCCGATCGTGCTCTACGCGCTGGTGTGTGTCGTGCATCTGGTCGTGGTGACCGTGGGCACGGTGCAGGCGCGTCGCGGTGAACTGGTTCGAGGGCCATTCTCGCGAGCTGCGTCGTGACGGCGACAGTGGCGCTGCCAACGGGGCGCGTGTCGGTGACGACCGCATGGGAAGCACCGGCGGGCGAGTCGCGCGGAGTCGTCGCGATCGCGCACGGCGCGGGGGCGGGGATGGATCATCCGTTCCTCATCGGATTCGCAGCCGCTCTGCGGCAGGCCGGGTTCACAACGGTGCGGTTCAACTTTCCCTACGTCGAGGCGGGGCGGCGGATGCCCGGGCCCGCGGCGCACGCGATTCTGACGTGGCGTGCCGTCGTGGAGTCGATCCGTGCCGAGGTGCCGGAGGCTCGCATCTGGGCGTGCGGCAAGTCCTACGGTGGCCGAATGGCGTCGATGGCCGTCGCCGAGGGGCTCGAAGTCGATGGCCTGGTGTATCTCGGCTATCCGCTGCATCCGCCCGGCAAGCCGGAGAAGTCCCGCGCGGATCACCTGCCCGCGGTGCGCGTGCCTCAGCTGTTCATCGAAGGGACGAATGATCCTTTCGTGCAACCACGAGAGCAATTGGAGGCCGCCGTGGCGTCGTGTCAGGACGCTCGGATCGTGTGGATCGAGGGCGGCGGGCACTCCTTCGAGGTGAAGGGGCAAAAGCGGCCAGCCGATGAGGTGGGCGCGTCCTTGGCGCCGCTGGTGGCGGGCTTCATCGCAGAGAGCGCGCCCGGCCGATCCGCGACCGGCTGATCCGTGCCCGGCTGACGCGCGACCGGGCCAGCAAACACGAAACCCGCTTCAGCGTATTTGCTCCGGTCCGGGAGCAAGGTCGAGTCAGCGTAGGCCCTTTCTGTGCGGAACGCTGTGCGATGGGCTGATTCAACTCAGGCGGCATCTTCGCGGAAGCGTTTGGGTGGTGGGTCGATGCCAGCCCAGGCGGCTGTCAGAGCCACACGGGGTCGCAGAGTGACGGGATGTTTGCCGCCGGGCGGATGCAGGTGGAAGTCATCTGAGCCGTGACGGGTGATGCGCCAACCGCCGTGGTGGAGCTGCATGTGATGGTGTCGGCAGAGCAGGATGCCGCGCTCGATGTCGGTGCGGCCATCGTCGGCAGCCCATTCGTCGATGTGGTGCGCCTCACAGTACGAGGCGGGGCGATCGCATCCCCGCCACCGGCAGCCACCATCCCTGATCGCGAGCGCGACCCGCTGCGCGGTGGTGAACAGCCGACTCTCCCGCCCCACATCGAGTGGGTTGCCGCGTACGTCGACGGTGACGTTCACCGTCCCGGACTCGCAGATCCGCTGATCTGCGCTCGCCAACGGCACAGAGAAGCCGTAATCTTCGGTGCGTGCGCTCACGGGCACACCGCTGCCGTCATGCACTTTGACGACTCGCACCCCGGGCTGTCGCCCGCCGAAGACGTCCTTGGCGTCGGCGAGGGCACCGGCCCGCAGCAGGTCGATCAGCAGGTCGTACGACAGCTGATCGTTGGTGCGCTGATCGGCGGTCAGATCCTCTGCGCGTTTCGCCTCGGCGGAGTCGACGAAGCGGGGTCCGCCGCGGCGGGGGCGCAGGGCCGCGTCGCGTATGGCGCGCATCCACGCAGCGCCGTCGTCCTCGAACTCGATCCGCCCGCACTCTCGCCCATCCGCATCGACCCAGGTGCGGAACGAGCGGCGATTGTAGCGCTCGGTGAAGCGGCGCTCTGCGCCTTCCGGATCGAGCTGATCACGGATCGCCCGCGCCTGGATGCGCAGCTCTTCCACAGTCCGCTCACGTGCTTCCGCCGCCAGCTGCTCGGCGGCAGCGCTCCACACGTCGTGGGTGTGGTCGGTGTCGTCGATCGGGTGGCCAAGGCCGCCTTGGATGGCATCCTGCTGCGACACGGAGATCTGCCCCGACAGCATGGCGGTCGCCAGCGGCGTGTGCCACGGAACCCGCGCCCGCGATGTGCCAGCGGAAGGCGTGCCGACGGAGGGGCTGCTCGCACCGTCGTGCCCTCCCGCATCCTCCGCGGCCTCGGAGTCGAGAATTGACAGTCCTATCCGCACCTGACGCTGCGCATCCGCGTGCGTCAGTCCGGTGATGTCCTGCACCAGCGCTGCCGGAGTGCGGTGCCCACGCCCCGCAGCCAGCCCGTCACGGCCGGCTTGACGGGTCGATCGCGCCGCGGTGATTCCGGCGCCGACGATTCCCACCCGCTCCACGCACCGCACCAGCGCAGACACCGCAGTGACCGCCTCGACCAGCTTGTCGCCGCTGAAAGCCATCATCCGCGACGATAGGTCGTCAATCTCCACATCGTCGCCGAACAGGTCGCGCAGAGCAGAGATCCGGGCGTCGATATCGGTGAAGAGGGCCATACCTCCATCATGAAGACACCCACCGACATTCGAATGAAAATACGATGCAGGTTCACCCCTTGAGAGATCACAAACAGGTATCGAATGATCGGCTACCCGCCCTGATCCCGCATGTCACCATGGACTCATGATCCGAGCCGTCGTCTTCGACCTCGACGGAGTGCTGCGGCACTTCGACCCCGACCACGTCACGCAGATCGAGGCGCGCCATCGGCTGCCCACCGGCAGCATTCATGCGGCCGCGTTCGCAGAGCCGCTGCTCGCCGCCGTCACTGCTGGCCAGATCACGCGGGCAGAGTGGGTGCGACAGGTCGGCGAGCGGATCGGGCATTCGCAGGCAGCATCCGAATGGGGCGTGCATCCATCGACAGCCGATGATGAGATGCTCGCGCTCAGCGATGCGCTGCGTGCCTCCGGCATCCGCACCGCGATCCTCACCAACGGCACCGACACGATCACCACCGAACTGCGAGAGCTCGAAATCGACACTCGCGTCGACGCTGTCTTCAATTCGGCCGCGATCGGCATCGCCAAACCCGACGTGCGCGCCTTTCAGCACGTGCTCGACGCGCTGGCACTCGAACCGGAGGAGGTGTTCTTCACCGACGATTCGGCGAGCAAACTCGCCGGCGCCGAGGCTCTCGACATGACGGTGCACCACTTCACCGGAATCGACGGGTTGCGCGCCGCGTTGCGCACGGCGGGTGTTGTGGTGAGTCGATAGGCAGGACGAGATACTTGACTCTGACACTGTGGCAGGCAGGAGAACTGAGACATGTTATCCATCGGAGCCTTCGCGCAGATCGGGCAGGTGACCCACCGGATGCTGCGGCATTGGGACACCGCGGGTCTGCTCATTCCTGCTCACGTGGACGAGTTCAGCGGCTACCGCTCGTATGACCCATCGCAACTGGAGCGACTGCATCGGATCGTGGCGCTGCGTCAGCTCGGGTTCGGCCTCGAAGACGTCTCGTCGATCCTTGAGCAGGGAGTCGATGCTGATCGCATCGCCTCCCTGCTGCGTGTTCGACGCGCCGAGGTCGCACAGGAGCAACAGCTCGCCGCATCCAGACTCGTCGACGTGGAACGGCGGCTCCAGCTCATCGAAAGAGAGAATCACATGTCCCAGCTCGAGATCATCGAGAAGTCCCTGCCGGCTGTCCGCCTCGCGGCCCGTCGCACGGTCGTGGCGGATCAACCTGCCGTGGCAGCGGTCGTCGGGCCGGCCTTCGATGCCATAGCAGCGATCATCGGCGACGAGTCCGGCTCCCTGACGACGCCGATCGCGCAATACGAGATGATCGAAGACGGTCTGCAGATCGTCATCGGCTACGCATATGGCGGGCCGCCGCGGGATAGCTTCGAGATCATCGAACTGCCTGCGGCCGAGGATGCCGTGTGCGGCATCCATCTCGGCTCCATGGATCGAATCGGCGAAAGCTGGCAGGCTGTCCACAACGAGACTCTTGCCCGCGGACTGACACTCGACGGACCATGCCGGGAACTGTATGTGCGCGCCATCTCTGAAGATCAGTCCGACTGGGTGACCGAACTGCAGCAGCCAGTGAAGCGCGGCTGACCGGTCTGTCGTCGACGACGGATGCCGAGAGCCTGACCGGCCCTCGGCATCCGTGTGCAGTCGCTAAAGCGCGCCCTGGTCCCGCTGACGTGCTTCTGTCGCGGCAGACCGGGGCCGCGGGTTACGTCGGAACAAGAAGAACAGCCCGACGCCGATGCCCGCAATTACCAGCAATACGAGCAGCGCCAGAAGGATGAAGACGCCGATGGTGAGCAGCGAGAACATCTCAGCCCTGCAGACGCGCGATCCACGCCTCGACCTCGTCTGCGGTGCGCGGGATGTCGGCCGACAGGTTCACGGCACCGTCTTCGGTCATCAGGATGTCGTCCTCGATGCGCACACCGATTCCGCGCAGCTCTTCAGGGACCGTCAGGTCGTCGATCTGGAAGTACAGGCCAGGCTCGATCGTGAAGACCATGCCGGCTTCGAGGACGCCGTCGTAGTACATCTCGCGACGCGCCTGTGCGCAGTCATGCACGTCGATGCCGAGGTGGTGGCTCGTGCCGTGCACCATGTAGCGACGGTGCTGGCCACCGGCATCCGCGTCGAGAGCCTCTTCGGCGGTCACTGGCAGCACACCCCACTCGGCGGTGCGCCGCGCGATGACCTGCATGGCAGCCTCGTGCACGGCGCGGAACTTCACACCAGGCTTCGCGACGGCGAACGCCGCATCGGCGGCCTCGAGCACGGTCTCGTACACGCGGCGCTGCACTTCCGAGAATTTGCCGTTCACGGGCAGCGTGCGCGTGATGTCGGCGGTGTACAGGCTGTCGATCTCCGCACCGGCGTCGATCAGGATCAGGTCTCCGGGCACGACTGCGCCGTCGTTGCGGGTCCAGTGCAGGTAGCAGGCGTGGTGGCCGGATGCCGCAATGGTGTCGTAGCCCTCCCAGTGCCCATCGCTGCGGGCACGCTGGTGGAAGACACCCTCGACGATGCGCTCGCCGCGGGGGTGCGCGATCGCACGGTCGAAATCGCGGATGATGTCGTCGAATCCGGATGCAGTCACCGCCACCGCGGTGCGCATCTCCTCGACCTCGAACTCGTCCTTGACGAGGCGCAGCTCAGAGACGAAGCGGGTGAGCTCGTCGGACTCCTCGACGACGAGGTCGTCGTCGCCCGCGACGAACGTGTCGATGTGGGCCGTTGCGACATCGAGATCGGCGGCGACGCCGGCCAGCGAGGGTCGGGCGCCGATCCAGAATTCGCCGATCGTGGCATCCGAGTAGAACTCGCTCGTCGTGCGATCCGCGCGCTCGCGGAAGTACAGGGTGACGACGTGCCGGTCGTCCTTCGGCTCGAAGACGAGTACCGAGTCGGGCTCTGACTCGTTGGCCCACCCGGTCAGGTGCACGAACGCCGAGTGCGGCCGGAACGGGTAATCGGTGTCGTTGCTGCGCTGCTTGAACGATCCCGACGGCACGACGATGCGCTTGCCGGGGAAAGCCTCGGAGACCTTGTCACGGCGAGCTGCCGCATAGGGTGCCTGTGCCCGCGGAGCGGGCATCGACTCGGGGCGCTCCGCCCAACCGGTCGAGATGGTGTCGAGGAACCCCTGCGGGAAGGGCTGCTTGCGGTTGCTCTTCTCTTCCGCGACAGTCGTGTCCGGGGTCTCGACGACGACGTCGTGCTCTGCGTTGCTCATCTCTCTATCCTCTCATCGACGGGTGGTGCTGTGGCTGGGGCTCAAGAGCCCGAGCCGTGCTTCGCGGGTCGCACGTGGTCGCTTCGGCGTGGGCAGGGTCAGGAAGCTAGCGCAACCCGAGACGAGTCGCCGTCACGGGTGCGCCGGATCCAGCTGCGCGACGAGCGCACGGTGATCGCTGCCTCCGGCATCCTCGAGCACAACGGAACCCGTCGCCGTCCAGTTCTGGCTCGCCATGATGTGGTCGATGGGCGCGCCCATCAGCCGCGGCAGATTCGCCGGCCATGTGCCAACCATGCCGTTGCCCGTGGTGCGGGCGGCATCCACGCAGCGGCCCATGTCGCCGCCTTCGCTGCCGAAGGAGGCCATGTGGTCGAGCGTCGCGTTGAAGTCGCCCGCGAGGATGAAATCTCCCGCAGGGCACTGGTCAGCGATCCACGCGAGATCGGAGTTCCATTTGGCGATGGCATCCTGGCGCGGTGCGACCGCATGCACGGCCACGATCGTCGGCCCGGATCCGTCCACGGGCATCACGACGGCGCTGGGCACGGAGCCGGTGTTGCTCGATCCGTCGAGGGAAGAGTCGATCACGGAGTATTCGCCGAGCCGCGTCGAGACGAGGATGGTCGTCTGCCACGCCTGCGGGCCGTTGGGCACATCAGGTCGGATGTTCACGTGGTGCACCCACATCGGGCTTCCCGCCGCGCGCATCTTGATGGCGATCTGCTCGCCGACCTCTTCCGAGGTCTCGGGCAGTGTCACGACATCTATCTGCTGATCGGTGATCACCCCGGCGATCGTGTCAGCCGAGACCGCGGCTCCCTCGGTATTCCATGTCAGGACGCGGATGCTGGCATCCGCCTTCTGCGGCATGGTGTCAGCTCCGTAACCGCGCAGCATCCCGATCCCACCGACCGCGGCCGCGCCCAGCAGCGCGACGATGAGGATGGATGCCGCGAACCCGCGCATCCGCTTCGAGAACAGCAGCAGCGCAGCCAGCACGGCGATCGCCAAGAACGCAGCCACCAGTATCAGACGCGCTGACACGATCTGAGCGATCGGGTAGGTCGTCTCCAGGCGGAAGAACTGCGGCCACACCAGTACAGCCGTCGCAATCGCGAACAGCACTGTCACCAGAACCCCGACCAGACGCATCATCGGCACAAAGCCTAAGCGAATCGGCTGTGACGCCCCTGAGGCGATGCGACTGCGCGCGGTAGCCTCAGAACATGACCTCAGGCGCGCACTCCACCCCTTCCGGACGCTTCCGGGGGCCGAGCGATCTGCACCTGCACTCGAACCACTCCGACGGCACCGACTCTCCGGCTGGCGTGATGCGCGCTGCCCACGCGCACGGCATCCGCACCGCCGCTCTCACCGACCATGACCGCACCACCGGCTGGGGCGAGGCAGCCGACGCCGCCGCAGCCCTGGACATGACGTTCCTGGGCGGGATGGAGCTCTCGGCCCGGCATGAGTGGCGCAGCGTGCACATGCTCGGCTACCTGTTCGATCCGCAGAACCCGCAGCTCGTCGCTGAGACCGAGCGCATTCGTGCGGATCGGCTCGGTCGCGCGGAGCGCATCGTGCGCAGCATCTCACGCGACTACGACCTCAGGTGGGAAGACGTCTTGAAGGAGACCACGGCGGATGCCACGGTCGGCCGCCCGCACATCGCCGACGCTCTTGTCGCCCGGGGAATCGTCCGTGACCGGACGGAGGCGTTCGCCGGAATCCTGCATCCGCGCGAGGGCTACTACGAACCGCATTACGCACCGGACCCGCTCACGGCTGTCCGGCTGATCACCCAGGCCGGGGGAGTCGCGATCATCGCGCACCCCGTGACGTCGGGCCGGGATCGGATGCTGCCGCTCTCTTTCATCGAACGGCTGATCGCGGAGGGCCTCGCCGGATTCGAGGTCGATCACCGCGAGAACACCGAAGACGGCAAGCGGATGCTGCGCGAGATCGCCGCGCAGCACGATTTGATCATGACCGGTTCGAGCGACTACCACGGCACCGGAAAGCCGAACCGGCCGGGCGAGAACACGACGCCCGACGAAATGGTCGCCCGCATCGTCGAGCGTGCGACGGGTACGCCGCCGCGGTTCGCCGAGACCCGACGCGCATAGGACGCAGAAAGCTGCATCCGCCGCATCGATCGATGCCGCGGATGCAGCTTTCTGCAGCGCTCAGAACAAGCGCGAGATCTCAGGCGCCCGCGGGAGCCGCGCCACCGGAACGACGGCGACGGCGACGGCGCTGCGGAGCAGACTTGCCATCGCGGTGTTCGTTCGTGGCATCGCCATCGTGCGTGCCAGCGCCTTCTGCATCGCGGTCGGCGTCCGGGCCCGATCCGGATGCCGACTTCTGGGCGCCTTCGGCACCCTCAGCGAAGGTCGCGCCGACCTTGTCGCCCTCAGAGCCGCGACGGCGACGGCGACGACGGCGCGTGGTGCCTTCATCGGTGCCCTCAGCGGCGGCATCCGCTGCCTTCAGCGGCGCGCGCTGCTTGCGCTCGCCAGCAGGCTTCTCCGACTTCGGCGCGGTGACGAGCCGACCCTTCGTGCCCTCGGGGATGCCGAGCTCGGCGAACAGGTGCGGGCTCGACGAGTAGGTCTCGACGGGCTCGGGCTGGCCGAAATCAAGGGCACGGTTGATGAGGGCCCACTTGTGCAGGTCTTCCCAGTCGACGAAAGTGACCGCGATGCCCGTCTTGCCGGCGCGGCCTGTGCGGCCGACACGGTGCAGATAGGTCTTGTCATCGTCGGGGATCGTGTGGTTGATGACGTGCGTGACATCATCGACGTCGATACCGCGCGCCGCGACATCGGTGGCGACGAGCACATCGCGCTTGCCCGCCTTGAAGGCAGCCATCGAGCGCTCGCGCTGCTCCTGACCCATGTCGCCGTGCACCCCGCCCACGTTGAACCCGCGGTCACCGAGCTCATCCACCAGACGCTGCGCCGCCCGCTTGGTGCGGGTGAAGATCACGGTCTTGCCGCGGCCCTCGGACTGCAGGATGCGGGCGATGATCTCGTCCTTATCGAGCGAGTGCGCCCGGTAGACGAGGTGCTTGATGTTCGCCTGCATCAGACCCTCGTCGGGGTCGTTGGCGCGGATGTGGATCGGGTTCGACATGAAGCGGCGCGCCAGGGCGACGATCGGTCCGGGCATGGTGGCCGAGAACAGCTGAGTGTGCCGTACCGCGGGCACCCGCTGGAAGATCTTCTCGATGTCGGCCAGGAAGCCGAGGTCGAGCATCTTGTCGGCCTCATCGAGGACGACTTCGACCGCACCGGAGAGGTCGAGCAGGCGCTGACCGGCGAGGTCGATGAGGCGACCGGGCGTGCCGACGACGATCTGCGCGCCGGCTTTCAGCTGGTCGATCTGGCCCTCGTAGGCCTTTCCGCCGTAGATGGCCACGACGCTCGTGGCGCGGTTGCTGGTGAGCAGGTCCATGTCTTCGTACACCTGCACGGCGAGTTCACGCGTCGGCACCACGATCAGCGCCTTGACGCCGGGCTCGGGGTTCAGGCCGAGACGCTGGACGACGGGGATGCCGAAGCCGAAGGTCTTGCCTGTGCCCGTCTTGGCCTGGCCGATGATGTCCTGGCCAGGAAGGCCGAGGGGAATGGTCTGCTCCTGGATGGGGAACGCGTCGACGATGCCTTTGGCGGCGAGTGCGTCGACGATGTCCTGATCGATATTCAGATCAGCGAATGAAGTCACAGTATGTTTGCCTGTCCGGCGCGTGCGCGGCGGTGAGCCATGCGAGCGGCGCCTCGTAACGGATCCACGCCGTCTCACTGCTGCCACAGGCGCGGGGCCCTGCTCCAATGGCAGGACGGGACTAGCCTACCGGAGCGGCGCGATCCGGCACAGAGCGCAGCGCCGAGTAGTCTGGGCGGGTGGTCAACTGGTTCTGGAAGCGCAAGCCGCAGCGGCGCAGCCTCGCGCTGCGCAGCAGAGGCGACAGCGGCGACACGACACGCGTCGATTTCGCCGAGCTCGCCCCCGAGCTGCACCGATTTCTCGGGCAGGCCGCCTATCTGCAGCTCGGCTACTTCGAGACGCTGACCCGCGGCATCCGCGGAACGCTCGAGCTCTCGCGGAAGGAGGCGCTGTCACGCGCCGCCGGGGCGGCCCTCGACAAGCACCGCGGCATCGTCGCCGTCATCACCGAGCACGGTGACGACCCCACCGAGGTGATGCTGCCGTTCCGCGAGAACCTCGATGCCTTCCGTCGCAAGACGATCGGTGCACGCCCCGAGGAGACCCTGCTGGCCGTCTACCTGACCGCTGGGATGCTGGACGATTTCTACCTGGCGCTCGCATCGAGCTATGGCGAGATCGGCGAACGGGTGGCTGCGATCCTCCGCGAGGGTGACGGCGGCAGCGAGATCGTCTCGATCATCCAGGAGACGATCGAGAGCGACAACGAGTGGCGGTCGCTGCTGTCGATGTGGGGCCGTCGCCTGGTCGGCGACACGCTGCTGGTCTGCCGGGGTGCACTGCGTCCGGAGCGGCTCGACGCCGATGAGACTCGCATCGAGCCGGTCTACACCGAGCTGATGGGCGCGCACGCACGCCGCATGGACGCGATGGGGCTGGCTTCGTAGCATCCGCCCCGGCGCGGTCAGCGGGTTGCTGTCAGATGCCGAGTGCCTGTTTGGCCGCGGTGTCGTGGTGAATGCGCTGCGCGCTGATCGTGGCGGTGAAGATCGCCGAGACGACGAGCGCGCCGCCGATGCTGGCGACCCACAGCCACACGTTTCCCTCGCCCACGCCCGACCACTGCATGATCGTGTAGACCGCGGCCGCGACGGCCGTGGCGATCGCAGGGGTGACGGCGACGCCACGCAGCTCCCGGTGCGGCATCAGGTAGTGCAGTCCAACTCCGAGTGCGCAGGCCGAGATCAGCGCGAGCAGAATGTACATGTCAGGCGACGAAGCCGACCCGGCGTGATTCCTCGCTGCCAAGCTCGACGTACGCGAGGTTCGCGGTGGGGACGATGAATGATCCGCCCTTGGTGTCGGCGAAGGTGACGTGGGTCGCATTCTGCTCAAGAGCAGAGGTGACCTCGGCGCGCACCTCGTCGGCGCTGTTTGCGGTGTCGAAGCTCAGCTCACGGCCAGTGTTGACGATGCCAATGCGGATTTCCACGCGATCTCCTCAGTTCTGCGAACATCGGCAACTCTACCTGCTGACCTCGCCACCGAGCCGGACGCCCGGGCCGATTTCGCCCTGGGCGCACAGTTACCCGACAGGAGCGCGGTGGAAGGGCGACCGCGATGTCGGAGTGCGCCGCTAGCGTGGAGGGCATGACAGAGGATGCCGCTCAGCACGCCATCGTGCATGCCGACGTAACGGCCTGCGGGGTGATCATCGGCGCTCCGGGCACGGGCAAGACGACAGCGCTCGTCGACCGCGTGGTGCATCTGCTCGGCGATGGCACCCTGCGACCGGAAGAGGTTCTCGTGCTCACGGCGAGCCGCCAGGCCGCGACCGCTTTGCGCGATCGGATCGGAGTGCGCATCAGCCAGGCCACACCGGGGCCGCTGGCGCGGTCACTGGGATCGTTCGCTTTCCAGCTCGTCCGCGGGGCGATGGTCCGCGCGGGTGCTGAGCCGCCGGCACTCCTCACCGGCGCCGATCAAGATCGCATCATCGCCGAGCTCCTCGCCGGTGATGCCGAAGACGAGACGATCACCTGGCCCGAGATGCTCAGCGCATCTGTGCGGGCGTCGAAGGGCTTTCGCTCCGAGCTGCGTGCGTTCCTCGCCGAGTGCACCGAACTCGGCGTGACAGCCGAAGAGTTGCGCTCATCGGGCAGCGAGACATGGGCGGCGACCGCAGATTTCCTCGTCGAGTACCGCTCGGTGCTCAATGCGCTGCGCTTCGCGCATCGCGATGCCGCAGACCTCCTCGCCGAGGCGGGCGCGATTCTCCGCACTGCGGATGCCGCATCACTCGGTCCGCTCGCACCGCTGCGCGTCGTGCTCATCGACGACGCGCAGGAGTTCACGCGTGGTGGCGTCGCAGTGGTGCAGGCGCTGCGTGAGCGCGACATCGCCGTGCTCGCCTTCGGCGACCCTGACATCTCCTCCGGAGCCTTCCGCGGCGCGAGTCCAGAGCTGTTCGCCCAGCTCGTCGGAGCACTCGGCGACGTGCACGTGCTCGACGGCCCGCATCGTCAGGCGCCGGCACTCACCGCCCTCACCCGCACGCTCACTCAGGCGATCGGCGTCTCCGGACGCGTCGAGCATCGTCGCGCCCCCGCCCCGGTCGATGAAGACATCGATTCCGCAGTCAGCACGTTCATCGCGCCGTCACCGCACGAAGAGCTCGACCGCATCGCCGGAGTGATGCGCGGTTGGCATCTCAGCGAGGGCATCAGCTGGGAGAACATGGCGGTGATCGCCCACGACACGAGGCAAGTGACGCAGCTCGAGACCGAACTCGCTGCTCGCGAGATTCCCACCAGAGCGGCGGGGGTGCAGCGTCCGCTGGGCAGCGAGACGGTGGTCCGCGACATCGTCGGCATCATCGATCTCGCTCTCACCCCGGTGGCCGAGCGCACTCCGCAGCAGTTGGAAGAGGCGCTGCGCACACCGTTCGGCGGGATGGACGCGATCGGGCTGCGCCGACTACGCGCGAGGCTCAGACACCTCGAGCTCGAGCAGGGCGGTTCCACCCCCGCGCGCGAACTGCTGCGCCAGGCGATGGCCCAGCCGACACATCTCACGCTCATCGACGCCCCGGAATCCCGAGTCGCCGAGCGCTTCGCCAATACGCTCGCCGCTGTCGGAGCGGCTGCCGCCGAGGGGGAGACGATCCACGACCTGCTCTGGCGAGTCTGGGATCAGGCGCGCGCCGTCGACGGGCGTCGTCTGCATGCAGCCTGGCGAGAGACAGCGCTGCAGGCCGCCGGCGCGGAGACAGCTCGGGCCCTGGATGCCCTGGTATCGCTGTTCGACGCGGCCAAACGCTTCGTCGAGCGCACCCCCAACGAAACGCCGGATCGTTTCGTTCGCGACATTCTCGACAGCGAAGTTCCCGAGGACTCGCTATCGACTCCTGATCGCCCCGGTCGCGTCACTTTGCTCACACCCGCAACGGCGCTGGGCACGGAATTCGAGGCGGTCGTCGTCGCCGGGGTGCAAGACGGCATCTGGCCGAATGTGCGGCTGCGCGGCGGGATGCTGCAGACCTGGCGCCTTGCAGATGCCATCTCCGCTGCGCGCGGGGGACACCCCGCCACCATCCCCGACTCGCTGGATCGACGTCGCAGCGCACTGCACGATGAGCTGCGCCTGTTCGTCAGAGCGATCTCGCGCGCGGGCGCCCGACTGCTCATCACCGCTGTCGATGACGATGACATGACGCCGAGCCCGTTCTTCGCCTTTTTGCCGAGGCCCGGCCCGCCTGAGCAGCATGCCTCTGCCGAGCATCCGCTCACCCTGCGCGGACTCGTCGCACGCCATCGACGTGTGCTCACCACGGTGCGCTCCGATTCCCCGCGTGCGACCGCTGTGCGCGCGGATGCGGCTGCGCAACTGGCCGTTCTCGCGCGCGAGGGGGTTGCCGGTGCCGACCCGGCAGATTGGTATGGCGTGCGTCCGGTCTCCACCGACGCGCCGCTGCGCGACCTCACTGTCGCCGGCGCTCGAGTGTCGCCATCGAAGATGGAGTCCTTCGAGGAGTGCGGATTGAACTGGGTGATCGCTTCGCTCGGGGGCGACACGGTGATGCCGCCGACCGCCGGCATCGGCACGATCGTGCACGAGGCGATGGAGCGCGTTCCAGACGGAGAAATCGAGCAACTGCGCACGATCTTGGCCGAACACTGGCCCGAACTCGACTTCGAGACCGAGTGGATCGGCCGCAAGGAGCGCCGCCGGGCTGACGTGTTCATCGACCGGCTGCACGCCTACCTCGCAGCTGTCACGGCAGACGGTGGTCGGGTAGTCGGAAGCGAAGCGAAATTCGCGTTCGCCGTGACCTTCGATTCAGGAGAACCCGGTGAAGAACGCTCCGGTGATGACCACAGCGGAGTGGAACAGGGGGTCGAAGCAGCGGTTCCGCGCGTGCACGCTATCGCCGCTGCGGGTGGCGAGAGTGCGGATGCTGAGCTCGGCCCGCACGCGGTCGTGACCGGCTACATCGACCGGGTCGAGGCCTATCCCGCGGCCGCAGGAGAGGACGCGAATGGGCGTGCGCGAGGGTGGGAGAAGATGACGGCCGGTGCGGATGGAGACAGAGTGGTCGTGGTCGATCTGAAGACGGGCAAGCGAGATCCCGAATCCGATTCGGGCGTGCTCGATCATGCACAGCTGGCGGCGTACCAGGTCGCTGTGCAAGAGGGGCTGATCGACGGCGCAGACCCGGCAGCGCTCGCCGGTGCGCGCCTGGTCATCGTGTCCAAGACCCTCGCGAAGAGCGACTACCGCATCGCACACCAGCACACGCTAGACGACGATGCACGCACGGCGTTTCTGCGGCGGGTGGCTGATGCTGCGCGAGGCATGTCGGCGTCGAGCTTCACGGCACAGGTCGAGATGCACTGCGCTGACACGCAGAGCCACGTCAAGCCCTGTCGCATCCACACGATTGCGGCGGTGAGCGCGTGATGCCGTCCGCCGTCACCACCGGCGTCGACGTGTCGACCACATGGGCCGGGACGCTGAACATCTCCGCCACCGACGTCGCCGCGGCTCTCGCCCAACCCTCGCCGACCCCGGCACAGCAGCGAGTCATCGAAGCGCCCCCGACGCCTGCACTCGTCGTGGCGGGTGCGGGCAGCGGTAAGACCGAGACGATGTCGGGTCGGGTGGTCTGGCTCGTTGCGAACGGTCATGTTCGCCGGGACGAGATTCTCGGCCTCACGTTCACACGGAAGGCGGCGGGAGAGCTCTCCGAGCGGATCGCCGCGAGACTGGCCGTGATCGACGAGTTCGGGCGCCGCGGTCTGCTGCCGCACCTTCCCGAGATCATCGCGGCAGGTGCGCTGCGCCGTGTCGACGACGCGGCGCCCGGACGACAGCGCGAACTGGTGCGCCCGCACGTGCTCGATGAGCTCGCGGAGAAGTACGACACAGGCTGGAATCCGGCGGTGCCTCGGGCCGCGCAGGAGCTGCTCATTCGGCCCCGCGTATCGACCTACAACGCCTTCGCCGACGGCATCGTCCGCGAGCATGCGGCCCGCATCGGGCGCGATCCCGACGTGGCGATGCTCAGTCAGGCCGCATCGTGGATGCTCGCCCGAGAAGTGGTGCTGCGTTCCGATCTGCCAGAACTCGAAGGCATCGACTACGCGCTCGGCACCATCATCGACGCCGTGCAGCGCCTCGCCGGAGAAACCCTCGATCATCGCGTCGACCTCGAGCGAGCCGTGCACATCGCCGCCGAGCAGGCGGCGGCGTTCGAGCCGTACCGCAGCAACAAAGACGTTGATAAAGCCGCAGCCAATCTGCTGAGTCTGCCCGTGCTCGCTCAGCTCGTGCGCGACTACATCGCAGAGAAGCAGCGGCGCGGTGTGCTCGACTTCGCCGACCAGGTCTCCGGCGCCTATGACATCGTCGAATCCTCACCCGACGTGCGCGCCGAACTGCGCGAGCAGCATCGCGTCGTTCTGCTGGACGAGTACCAGGACACTTCGGTCATCCAGACGCAGTTCCTCGCCGAGCTGTTCCGAGACTCCGCGGTGATGGCCGTGGGCGATCCGCACCAGTCGATCTACGGCTGGCGCGGTGCCAGCGCTGACAACCTGTATGCGTTCTCGCGCTCATTCGCGCGGACAGAACCCGCTCAGACCTACACCCTGATGACGAGCTGGCGCAATGATCGCCGCATCCTAGATATCGCGAACCGCGTACTCGAGCCGCTGCAGCGGCCCGGTCTGGACGTGCCCGAACTGGAGCCGCGTCCGGCAGCAGGAGCGGGCACCGTCGACGTGCGGTATGCGTTCACGGTCGATGGCGAGGCGGCCGACGTCGCCACATGGTTCGCCGAGCGTCGCGCCGCGCACGATGAACAGGCAGCAGGACGGCCGCATACCGGCGCCATCCTGTTCCGCTCGAAGCGGCACATGCAGACTTTCGCAGCGGCCCTCGCCGGGCGCGGCATTCCGCATCGCATCCTGGGGCTGGGCGGACTGCTGTCGACGCCCGAGGTCGTCGATGTCGTCTCCACGCTGCGCGTGGTGCACGACCCCACCGCGGGGTCGGCGCTGATCCGGCTTCTCACGGGCCCCCGCTTCGGCGTGGGGGTCGCCGATATGGCGGCGCTGTACGACCTCGGTCGCACGCTTGCCGAACGCGACCCCGCCATGTCGCCGCTGCCGGACGAGGTACTGGCACGACTGCGCTCCTCCCGCGGCGCAGACGAAGCGGTATCGATCATCGATGCGGTCGACGTCGTCCGCGCCGTGCGTGATGAGTATCGGATGCTGGCTGGCATCACCGCTGAGGGGCGGGCCCGCATCCGCTGTGTGGGGGAGATGCTGGAACGGCTCCGCCGCGCCTCTTCGCAGCCGATCCCGGATCTCATCCGGCTCATCGAACTCGAGCTGCGGCTGGATATCGAGCTCGCAGCGAATGAGACCCGAGGCCCCGCACGCGTCGCTGCCACACAGCTGCGCGCGTTCTCCGACGAGGTGCGCGCCTTCCTCGCGGCCGACGACCGGGGCTCCATCGGGAGTCTGCTGGCCTGGCTCGACAAGGCAGAGAGCACGGATGAGCTCATGCCGCGGCCCGAACCGCCCGAGCCGGGTGTGGTGCAGCTGCTCACGATCCACGGGTCCAAGGGGCTCGAATGGGATGCCGTCTCAGTGGTGCGCCTCGTCGTGGACGAGTTGCCCGGTCGGGCCTCCGACACCTCAGGCTGGTTCGGCTTCGGCGTGGTGCCGTTCGCGCTGCGCGGCGATCGCGATGCCCTTCCGCGATTCGAGTGGGATCCCGCGGCAATCGCGGCAGACGAGCCGGACCCCGGCAAGCAGCACCGTCTGGTGCAGTCGTCGTTGAGCGCTGGCATCACCAAGGCCCACCCTCACGGCGGGGCGCTGACTCGGTTCAAAGGCGCGTACCGCGACTATCAGCAGCAGGAGGAGCGTCGCCTCGCGTACGTGGCCTTCACTCGTGCCCGCACCGACCTGCTGCTCAGCGGATCGCACTGGGCCGGGCAGAAGAAGCCTCGTTCGGCCAGCCCGTATCTCGTCGAGGCGATGGAGCAGCTCGGTCTCGATCCGATTGCTCCGGTCGATGAGGATGAGAATCCGTATGACGGGCCCGGCGAGACTCTCACCTGGCCGCTCGATCCGCTCGGCGGTCGGCGCGCGGTCGTGACCGCAGCGGCCGAGGCGGTGCGCACGATCGCGGCGGCAACGGAACCGCCGGCACCGTCACCGGAGCTTGCCCGACTGCTCGCAGAACGTGCCGCTCGACAGCGCGGTACCGACGCCGCAGCCCCGACGAGGGTGCCCGCTTCCCGCTTCAAGGACTACGTGACCGACTTCGACGGTACGCTCGCGGCGATCGTGCGTCCGATGCCGGAGCGACCGTATCGGCAGACGCGTTTGGGCACCTTGTTCCACGCCTGGGTGGAGCGGCGGAGCGAGCTCGTCGGCGTCGGCACGCGAATCGATGAAACACTGTGGGAGCTCGACGATGACGAGCCGGATGCCGCTGATGTCTCACCGGCAGATGCTGCGGATCTCACTGTTCTGCAGGACATCTTCGAGCGAAGCGAGTGGGCTGCTCTGCAGCCGCTCTATGTCGAGATCGAGATCGACTTCGCGCTGGGAGCCACCGACGTGGCCGACCGGTCCGAAGGCGACGGGCATATCGTGATCTGCAAGCTCGACGCGGTGTACCAACGCGACGGTCGCATCGAGATCGTCGACTGGAAGACCGGAAAAGCGCCCCGAACAGCGCAAGAACGCGAAGAGCGGATGCTGCAGCTCGCCCTCTACCGGCTCGCATACCATCGTCGATTCGGCGTGCCCCTCGATGAGATCGACGTCGTCTTGTACTACGTGGCCGACGACCTCATCATCCGTGGTGACCGGATCTACTCGGAGTCGGAGCTGGTCCAGCGCTGGAGCGCCGCGCGCGCGGCTCGCTGAGCCTCATCGGCGGATTCCATGTCGCTCGGCTCGCGCTCATCGGGAGCGGCCGCCGAGTCGGCAGGTGCAGAGCCGGTCTCCGGGCGTGAAGAACCGCGCACGCCGGTGACGTCGGTGAGATCCTGCGTCGGCTGCTCCCACGCGGGATGGTCGCCCGCATCGGCATCCGCATCGGCATCCGCATCCGCATCGGCGGTTGGGCCACCGTCTGCCTCAGTCGCCGTGTCCTGATCATCGGCACGATCTTCGTCCTGCCAGAGATCCTCCGGGCGATAGGCGTCGGTCTGCATCGAAGTATCGATCGTTGTCGCAGCGGTATCCGGAACGCGATCCAGCACGTCGAGAGCGGAGTCCACGCCGCCGGTGTACGAGGCGATGACACGCAGGTCGTCGTCGCGCAGGCCTTGGGCAAGAGACTCCAGCAGCGCGGCCGCATCATCCACGATGTCGCTCCTGCGCAATTCGTCGCCGTGCACCAGCCAGCGCGCGAACTCGAGTTCGGCGTGCAGTCGCGCTCGCACCTGCAGCGCATCATCGGCTGCGCGCGACGATGCAGCGACGTAGGCTGCGTGCACATCTGCAGCCGCCTCCGGTGCACCCGACAGCCAGCCGAGATCGTCTGCGGGGTCGCCGACGTTCAGCCCACGCCACCCGAGTACGCCGACCACCTGCGGTCCCGCATCCGGATCGTCTTCGAAGAGGAATGACTGCGACTGCATTCCGCCGAGCGTGACGGCGGTCTCGAATCGCCACAGGTCATCTTCGGCGGCGGCATCGCGCCACCGGACGGTGAGGCGGGCGGGCACCCGACCTGTTGCCGCAGCACGGTCGACGAGTCGAAGGATCTCGGTGCGCACGTCGTCGGCATCCCGCACCGCCAAGCCCGCGGCGCGGACGACCGAGACCGGCAGTGCGTGCACGGCGGCGATCGCTGCGCCGATCGAGGTGGCGGCTCCGCGGCCACCGGGAATCTCAGCAGCATCGACCTGGAAGCCCGGCATCAGATCGGTGACCATCGCACGGCCATCGCCGACACGCGTCTCGCCGATGTGCGTCGGCACCTGGAAGGGCAGCATCTCACGGGCACCGGGCGTGAGCGCACGCAGCGCGAGTGCCTCCTCGGCCAGCTCACGGGCAGCGGCGTCATCGTCGGCGACGCGGATCACGAGCTCGCGACCGTCGGTGAGAGTGGCGACGGCGGAGTCGAATCTCCCGTCGCCGTCCGAGGTCAGTGAGCGTGCGCCCACGACCTCCGCCCCGGGCAGTGCAGCCGTGACCGCCGCCACTAGAGTGAAAGGAGAGCGTGCCATGTTCTCCAGGTTAGGTCTGCACCCGCGAGGGGGCGCCCACGCCACGCCCTTGTCTCGGTTAGTTTCGCGCAGGCAGAGGGGATGAGCGGCACGAGAGCGGGAGAAACGCATGACGGCGGAGCCGGATATCCTCGATCGCGCAGCCGAGCTGCGAGACGAAGACGGGCTCATCGACCGCTTGCGCAGCGATGCGAGAACCCGCGTGATCGTCGTCCGCGGCGGACGACTGCGGGTGGAGTCGGATGCTCTGGTGCGCAGCGACCCTGCCACCGTCGGCGATGCTGACTGGGCTCTCCTGGGACGAGACCGCGACGGCGCGCCCCTTCTGCTGGCCTCGGTCGCTGTTCAGTGCGACAGCATCGACACGGCACCGGAAGAGACCTGGCTCGGGTTGCGTGACGTCGGCGGCCGGCTCGATGCACACGAATCGGAATTGTTCGTGTCGGCGGTCGCGCTGGCATCCTGGCTGGTCGACACCCGCTGCTGCACGGCATGCGGCACCGAGCTGCAGCTGCGGCAGGCGGGGTGGTCCCGGCATTGCACGCGCTGCGACCGCGAGCACTTTCCACGCACCGACCCTGCGGTGATCGTCGCTGTCGAGAGTCCGGACGGCGAACGACTGCTGCTGGGCGCCAACGCGAACTGGCGCGGACGGCTGTATTCCTGCTTCGCCGGCTTCGTCGAGGCGGGGGAGTCGCTGGAGACGACCGTGCATCGGGAGATCGCCGAAGAGGCAGGGGTGCAGCTGGGGAGCATCCGCTATGTCGCCTCGCAGCCGTGGCCCTACCCGCGCTCGCTGATGATCGGCTTCCGCGCCACTGCCGTCGATGAGCACACCGAACCCGACGGTGTGGAGATCATCGACGTGCGCTGGCTGACCCGCGACGAGATCGGCCGGTCACTGGCTGGAGATGGTCCGGTGGGCCTGCCGGGGGAGGCCTCGATCGCGCGCCGACTCATCCGGGAGTGGTACGAGGAGCGGCCGTGAGCGCGCTGGATTCTCTTGACGACAGGCAGCGTGAGGCGGCATCCGTCCTGCGCGGTCCGGTTGCGGTGCTTGCTGGGGCGGGCACCGGAAAGACCCGGGTCATCACGCACCGCATCGCGCACGGCGTCGATACCGGCGCATACACACCCTCTCGCGTGCTCGCGGTCACCTTCACGGCCAAAGCCGCTGGAGAGCTCCGAGGTCGCCTGCGGGAACTGGGTGTGCGCGGAGTGTCTGCGCGCACCTTTCACGCCGCGGCACTCGCGCAGCTGAACTTCTTCTGGCCGACGGTCGCCGGAGACACCGCTCCCAAGATCATCGACAACAAGGTGCGGATGCTGGGGCAAGCCGCCGACGCGATGCGCCTGCGGCCCAGCACGGCGACCCTGCGCGACATCGCCAGCGAGATCGAATGGCGCAAGGTCTCGATGCTGTCGATCGAGCAGTACGCCGAACAGGGGCGGCCGGTCAGCGGCATCCGCCCGGAACAACTCCTGGAACTGCAAGCCTCCTATGAGGCGCTGAAGGACGAGCGTCGTCAACTCGACTTCGAGGACGTGCTGCTGGCGTGCGCGGGCATGCTCGAGGCCGAGCCCCGCGTCGCCACCGCGGTGCACGAGCAGTACCGGCATTTCACCGTCGATGAGTTCCAGGACGTCTCGCCCCTGCAGAACAGGCTTCTCGAGCTCTGGCTCGGCGATCGCAACGACATCTGCGTGGTCGGCGACGCCAGCCAGACGATCTACTCCTTCGCCGGCGCTCAGCAGCGCTACCTGTTGGAGTTCGAACGCAACCATCCAGGGGCGACAGTCGTGCGGCTCGAGAAGAACTATCGCTCGCACGCGCCCATCCTCACTGCAGCCAATGCGCTCATGCGCGGCCGCGCTGGCGCGCTCGACCTCGCCCCTGCTGGAGACGAATCGAACGCCGAGCCGCCGACGGTGACCGCGTATGACAGTGAGCGCGGTGAAGCCGACGGCATCGCCGACACGATCGTGCGGCGGATCGCCGCTGGCACGTCTCCTGCTGAGATCGCCGTGCTCTACCGGGCGCATGCTCAGTCGGCCGTGCTGCAGCAGGCGCTCGCCGCGCGCGGCGTCGCAACCACAGTCCTCGGCGGCACTCGCTTCTTCGACATGCCAGAGGCTCGACAGGCCGTGCTGGCGTTGCGAGGAGCTGCGGTCGCTCCATCCGACGTGGGATTCCTGCCGACGGTGCGCGACGTGCTGCGCGGGCTCGGACTGACAGAGGAACCGCCGCAGGCAGGCGGCGCGCAGCGCGACGGATGGGAGGCGCGCCGCGCGATTCTGCGCCTGGCCGAGGAAGCCCCGGACGGGACGACGCTGCGCGAGTTCGCCGACGACCTCATGGCCCGCGCAAAAGATCAGCACGAGCCGACGCTGCACACGGTCACGCTCTCGACGCTGCACGCCGCAAAGGGACTGGAATGGCCGCATGTACTGATCGCCGGCTGGACCGAGGGCGCGCTGCCGATCTCCTACGCGACCACCTTCGAGCAGATCGATGAGGAGCGGCGACTCGCCTACGTGGGCATCACGCGGGCTGCGCGAACGCTGGCTGTCTCGTGGTCGCGATCGTCGGGACGCGGGGAGCGGGCGCCGTCTCGCTTCCTCGCAGAGATCGGGACGACAGCTCGAGGCACGGGCATTCTGCGTGATGTCGCACCGACCTCCAGACCTGCCGCCCGTCGGGCCTGATTCGCACCATCAGCCCCGAGCCCGGAGTCGGCGTGCGCAGCACGCGGGCGACGAGGCTCGCCGCGCGTGCCACGTGTGCTGAGGTGATCGTCACCCGCTGACCCACCAGCTGAGCGTGCAGCAAGGGCCATGCCGGGTCTCGTCGACGCTCATGGGCATCTCGACACGACAGACATGGCGTCTCGCCGGGGATGACGAGTGGCCCGACCACCGCCGCCTCCTGCTCGAAGCCAACAGGAAGATGCGGAACGTCGTCGCGCAGATATGGCGCCAACTGCAAGGCTGCGGCTGCCCCTGCGACCACGACGACCGCGATGGCGTCGGCATCGCCCCGTGGTGCCTGGGGAATGCCCTCTTCGTGCAATGCCACTCGCATCCGTTCCTGAGCACGGCCATCGGCGACGTTGACATCATCGACCCAGATCGCGGGCGCGGCCGGTGCATCCTCGATGAGCACGGTGCGCAGGTCAGCCAGCATCCGCCGGGCAGCTTCTCGAGGAGCGCCGACGCTGTGTGCAATCACGTCGAAGGCCGTGCGCCGGATGCCGGAGCGCAGACGCATCAGCAGCGGCTCCACCCAGCGGCCATTCGCATCGACACGAAGGACATTCTCGAGCCCGAACTGCACCGTGGACTCATCGCGCCACAGCAGGGGGTATCGCGGGTCCAGGCGAGTGATCGTCGGCGCGGTGAGCGGGCTCATTCCCCGAGTCTGACCGCGCAGCGGACGCCGTGGGGCGCCGCTGCGCGATCTGTGGATGGATTCCCTGAAACGCTCGATTGTGCAGAGGGAATGCTCGGTCCGTGGTTACCGGTCAGACGGGCTGGTCGCCTTCCGGGCGGTCGTCGTCAGACTGGTCGTCGGTCTTCTCGCCCTTCGGCGCATCGTCGTCGGCTGGCGTCGCGTCGTCGGCTGGCGTCGCGTCGTCGGGCTGGACATCTTCGTCCGCTGCGCCGCCGAAGTCATCCCCATCGAGCAGGCGCGCCAGCGCCTCGTCGAACTCGTCGGCGACCGGAGCCTCACCGCGCTGCATCGCCTGCAGCCGTTCGATGAGCGCAGCCGGGTCATCGATATCGGCGGAGCCCGGCATCAGATCGGAGTAGTCCCACAGCGTGTCGCGGGCCGCGATGCCCACGGCATCCGTCACTGCCCGCCACATCGCCGAAGCCTCACGCAGGCGTCGCGGTCGCAGCTTCAACCCGACCAGCGCGCCCAGTGCGTCCTCTGCGGGGCCGCCGACTGCACGGCGCCGGCGCGCAGCCTCCGCCAGGCGTGCGCCATCCGGCAGGCGTGCAATGGCCTCACCGGTCACGACATCCACCCAGCCGTCGATCGTCGCGATGAGGTTCTCCAGACGGGTGAGCGCGTCGCGCTGCGCCTCGGTCTGCGCTGGCAGCAGAGCACCGCCCTCGATGGCGGCCCGCAGCTCTTCAGGGTTGCTCGGGTCGAGCCGGGAAGCCATGTCCTCGAGCGCATCGATGTCGACGGTGACCCCGCGGGCGAAGTCGGTGATCTGCGACAGCACATGCAGGTGCAGCCACTTGGCGTGCCGGTACAGCCGGGCGTACGCGAGTTCGCGCACCGCCAGGTAGAGCGCGATCTGATCTTCGGGAATCTCCAGTCCTTCACCGAAGTCGGCGATGTTCTGCGGGATCACCGCTGCGGTTCCCGGCGGCAGAACCGGAATGCCGACGTCACCGCCGGAGACGACCTCGAGCGAGAGCCGGCCGAGAACCTGACCGAACTGCGAGGCGAACAGTGTGCCTCCGAGTCCGCGCATCAGCTGGCCCGCACCCTGCACCATTCCCTGCATCTCTTCGGGCACCTGCGACTCGAGCGCATCGGTGAGCGCATCCGCGATCGAGGTGGAGACGGGGCTTGCGATCTCCTTCCACACCGGAAGCGTCTTCTGCACCCACTCGCCGCGGGTCATCGCCTGCGGCGCGGAGGAGAGTTCCGAGATCGTGGTCGCTTCGCTCAGCCACAGGTTCGCCAGGCCGAATGCATCGACCACCGACGAGCGAGAGCCGTCCGTGATGCCTTGGCCCTCTCGGTTCGCGATGTGCAGTGCCGACCGCTCGGCGTTCTGCCATGGGTCGCCGCTGAACATTCCCTGCATCTGCGACATGAACCCCGCCATCTGCGTGGGGTCGATGGACATTCCGTCCATGTTCGAGAGCGCGTCGCGCAGTGCCTCGGGGTCGATCTGCCCCCCGGACATCATGCGTCGTAGCATCTCTTCGAAATCCGACGGATCCTGTTCGTCATCTGCCATGCGATCGCCCTCTCAGCATGCCCGTAGCGTGTGCGCTCTACGCTAGTCACACGATCCTGTGCTCAGACCCTGTGAGCGCGGATCGCTCTACGCCGCTCGCGAACGCCCGGAGGACCCGTGTCATCACGCCGCAGTACCGGCACGGTTGTCGGCCTCAGCGCTCTGAGTGTCTCGCTGATCGCCCTCGTCGGCCTCACCTTCGTGCCGACCCAGTACGTGATCCAGCGACCCGGCCCGGTGTTCGACACGCTGGGCACCGCCATCAGTGCCGACGGCGACAAGGTTCCGCTGATCGAGATCGATGGCGCGAAGTCGTACCCCACGGGCGGAACTCTCGATCTGACGACGGTTCAGGTGGTGGGAAACCGCCAGCGCACTCCCACCTGGTTCGAGCTGGCGCTCACCTGGTTCGATCCCACGCGCGCTGTTGTGCCGATCGACACCGTCTTTCCCGAAGGAGTGACCTCAGAGCAGCGTGAGGAGCGCAATGCCGCACTGATGGTGGACTCGCAGCACGAGGCGACAGCGGCAGCCCTTCAGGAACTCGGCTACGACGTCGGAGCGACCGTCAAGGTCGTCGAGGCGATCGCGGATACCCCGGCGGCCGGCAAGCTCGAGGCCGACGACACGATCCTCGCGATCGATGGCGTTGCGGTCGACTCGGCCACCGTGCTGCGCGACACGATCCAAGAGGCGAAGGGCGCCGAGGTCGCGCTGAGCGTGGAGCGAAACGGCGAGACGCAAGATGTCACGATCACGCCGGAGGAGACCACGGATGCTGCCGGTGAGCCGGTCTGGCTGATCGGCATCTCGCTGACCACGGAGTACGACTTCCCGATCGACGTGCAGCTGCAGCTCGACAATGTGGGCGGTCCCAGTGCGGGAATGATGTTCGCGCTCGGAATCGTCGACACGCTGACACCAGGCAAGCTCAACGGCGGGAAGAACGTGGCCGGCACCGGCACCATCGATGCCGCAGGCACGGTGGGCCCGATCGGCGGCATCCGTCAGAAGCTATACGGCGCGCGGGATGCCGGGGCGACGATCTTCCTTGCTCCGGAGAGCAACTGCAATGAGGTCGTCGGCCATGTTCCCGATGGGCTGCAGGTGTTCAGCACCTCGACCCTGGAGCAGTCGCTCGACATTCTCGACGTCATCGCCGAGGGTGGGGACACGTCGAAGCTGCCGGTCTGCACGGTGAAAGCGGGCTGAGAAAGCGCCGCCCTGCGCGAGCAGGAAAGCCCTGTTCAGCGCTGAGCGTACCTGGGGGCCGCACATAGCTGGCCTGCCTAGGATGGAACGGTGACCTCGAACTCTGCGCCCCCTCCGGCCACAGCCCATCCCTCTCGGCGGATTCTCGCAATCTCCGTGGCGATCATCGCCGCGCTGATCGCGGCGTTCTTCGTCTTCGCGTCGCTGTATACGGAGTTCCTCTGGTTCGACCAGCTGAACTTCGCATCGGTGCTGACCACGCAGTGGATCGCTACGGCGACGATGTTCGTGGTCGGGTTCCTGGGCATGGCGCTGCCGATCTTCCTTTGCATCCAGCTGGCCTATCGTCTGCGGCCGGTCTACGTGCGGCTGAGCTCGCAGCTCGACCGCTACCAGGAGGTCATCGAGCCGCTGCGACGCCTCGCCATGTGGGGGATGCCGGTGTTCTTCGGCGTCTTCGCGGGCTTCGCCGCCGCAGGCAACTGGAAGGTCGTCTGGCTCTGGGCCAACGGGGTCGCGACCGGAACCGTCGATCCGGAGTTCGGCGTCGACACCGGCTTCTACCTGTTCGCGATGCCCTTCTACTCGATGCTGCTCGCGTTCGTCTCGGCCGTGCTGCTGCTGAGTCTCGTGATCACCGCGCTCGTGTCGTACCTGTACGGATCGGTGCAGATCGCCGGCCGCGAGCTGCGCATCTCCAAGCCGGCGCGCATCCAGCTCGCGGTGCTGGCCGGTATCTATCTGGCGGTTCAGGCGGTGAGCTTGTGGCTCGATCGCTACCTGACACTCGTGCAGCCGGAAGGCCGCATCACCGGTGCGGCGTACACCGGTGTGAACGCCACGATCCCCGGCCTTGCGATCCTCTCGATCATCGCGGCCGTGGTCGCCGTGCTGTTCTTCGTCACCGCCATCATCGGTCGCTGGCGCTTCCCGCTGGCGGCGACGGCGCTGTTCATCGTCGCGTCACTGGTCGTGGGCATGGGCTACCCCTGGGTGGTCACCACGTTCCAGGTGAAGCCGAACGAGAACTCGTATCAGGCGCAGTACTACGACCGCAGCATCGCCAGCACCAAGGAGGCGTTCGGCGTCGCCGACATGGATGTCACGCCGTTCAAGGCGGTCACCGACACCGAGCCCGGTCAGCTGCGCGCAGATGCCGAGACGACAGCATCCGTTCGCATCATGGACCCGGCGATCATCGGACCCACCGTGCGCCAGCTCGAGCAGTACCGCTCCTACTACCAGTTCTCTCCTGAGCTCGACATCGACCGCTACGAGATCGACGGCAAGACGCAGGACACCGTGGTCTCGGTGCGCGACCTCGACCTGGCCAAGCTCGGCGGCGGAGACAACTGGAACAACCGCGCAGCTGTCTACACGCACGGCTACGGCCTGGTGGCGCTCGCCGGAAACGAGCGGACCAGCGATGGCGAGCCGGTGTTCCTCGAGCGCGGCATCCCGTCCTCCGGCTTCCTCACCAAGACCGAGAAGTTCCAGCCGCGGGTCTACTTCGGCGAGACCTCGCCCGAATACTCGATCGTCGGTGCTCCGAAGGACAGCAAGCCGGTCGAGATCGACTACCCGCGCGGTCAGGATGGCGCGAGCGATACGAAGACCACGTTCGAGGGCAATGGTGGGCCGCGCATCGGCAACACCTTCCGCAAGCTGCTGTACGCGATGAAGTTCCAGTCGGAGCAGATCCTCTTCTCGAACCTCGTGAACGAGGACTCGCAGATCCTGTACGACCGTGACCCGAAGCAGCGCGTGCAGAAGGTCGCTCCGTACCTGACCCTCGACAACGACCCGTACCCCAGCGTCGTCGACGGCCGCATCGTCTGGATCATCGATGGGTTCACGACGAGTGCGACCTACCCGTACTCGACGACGGTGAGCCTGCGGGATGCCATTGCCGATTCGCGCACTCCGGCATCCGTGGTCGCGTTCGACAACATCAACTACATCCGCAACTCCGTCAAGGCCACCGTCGACGCCTATGACGGCTCGGTGACCCTGTACGCCTGGGACGACGAGGATCCGATCCTCAAGGCCTGGCAGAACGTGTACCCGTCGACGGTCAAGCCGTACACCGAGATGTCCGGTGATCTGATGAGTCACGTGCGCTACCCGACGGACCTGTTCAAAGTGCAGCGCTCGGTGCTCGGCGTCTACCACATCGATGATGCGAGCTCCTTCGCGCAGGAGGACAACCGCTGGCAGACGCCGCAGGATCCACGCACGAAGGATAAGGTGCAGCCGCCGTACTACCTCTCGATGAAGATGCCCGGTCAGGATGACCCGCGCTTCTCGATGTTCTCGACGTTCATCCCTGCGGATGGACAGGGTGAGAGCCGCGAGGTGCTCATGGGCTATCTCGCCGTCGACTCCGATGCCGGCTCGAAGGCAGGTGAGAAGTCTGACGGCTACGGCAAGCTCAGACTGTTGGAGATCGATACGGCGACCACTGTGCCCGGCCCCGGCCAAGTGCAGAACACGTTCGACTCCGATACCTCGATCGCCGACAAGCTCAACGTGCTGACGCTCGGTAAATCGGACGTCCGGTATGGAAACCTGCTGACGCTCCCTGTCGGTGGCGGACTGCTGTACGTCCAGCCGGTATACGTGCAGTCGTCCGAGGGCACGAAGCTGCCGAACCTCCGCAAGGTGCTGGTCGCCTTCGGTGATCGCGTCGCGTTCGAAGACACCCTCACCGAGGCTCTCGATGTGCTGTTCGGGGGAGACGCCGGTGCCACGGGTGGCGATGACGACGTGACGCCGACCGATCCGGATACTCCGACCGAACCCGATGAGCCGACGACGCCGGATGAGGGCGGCACCGATGTGCCGGGGCCCGGCAGCGAGATGGCGCAGGCTCTGCAGGACGCCAAGGAGGCGCTCACCGCGCGCGAGGCGGCCCTGAAGTCCGGTGACCTGGAGAAGTTCGCCGCGCAGGACAAGAAGCTCACCGCAGCGATCGAGAAGCTTCTCGCGCTGGAGGACGAAGCCGGCAAGTAATCGGCTGAGCTGTGCAAGAGGGCGTCCCTGAGGGGGCGCCCTCTTCGCGTTGCACGCCGGCGGTCGCTCCGGGGCTATCCGCCCCGCTCCGCAGAGGATGTGGGGACACAAACAAGAAGACCCGGTCTCAATGAGACCGGGTCTTCTTTCACTGGTTGCGGGGGCAGGATTTGAACCTACGACCTCCGGGTTATGAGCCCGGCGAGCTACCGAACTGCTCCACCCCGCGGCACGTTGAATAGCCTAACACGGCTCACAGGGGAGGGCGAATCGAGGCAGGATGGAGGCATGACAGCATCCGCTCTGCCCGTCGCCGTCTGCCAGTTCGCACCCGGAGACACTCCCGAAACCAACCGCGCAAGAGTCGCCGAGCTCGTCGCGGATGCTGCGCGGCGCGGCGCGAAGGTCATCGTGCTGCCGGAGTATTCGAGCTACTTCACCAACCCGATGGACGCGCGGCTCGCAGATCACGCCGAGGAGATCGACGGCGCGTTCGTGCAGGCTCTGCAGGCTCTCGCCCACGAACATGCGGTGGTGGTCGTCGCCGGCCTCGTTGAGCGAGCCGACGCAGGCCGCGTCTTCAACACGGTCGTCGCGGTATCGGATGCCGGAGTGCTGGCCGTCTACCGCAAACAGCACCTGTACGACGCGTTCGGGCAGAGCGAATCGGATTGGATCGCACCCGGACCGCTCGGCGAAGCGTCGGTGTTCGAAGCGGCTGGACTTCGGTTCGGACTGATGACGTGTTATGACCTGCGCTTTCCTGAGGTTGCGCGCACGCTGGCGGATGCCGCGGTCGATGCGATCGTCGTGCCAGCTGAATGGGTGCGCGGCCCCCTGAAGGAGCACCACTGGACGACTCTGCTCGCGGCGCGGGCCATCGAGAATACGGCGTACGTCATCGCGGCAGATCATCCGGGCCCGATCGGCGTCGGACTGTCGCAGATCGTCGATCCACAGGGGCTTGTCGTCGCGGGAGCCAGCTCGGGGGAGGGCATCGCCATGGCATCCGTCGATCCGGTGCTCATCGCGAGCGTGCGTGAGACCAATCCCGCGCTGCGTCTGCGGCGTTACGGGGTCGTTCCGCGAGACTGACTTCCGAGCGGCAACAGGTGCTAACTCAGCGCACTGAGTCGGCGGGCGGCCTCTTCCAGGACATCGACTCGTTTGCACGCCGCGAAACGAACGAGACCGGCGTAGTTCGCGCGGTGCTCGGGTGTGACGAATGCGGTGATCGGAATTGCCACGACTCCCGCGCGTTCCGGCAACTCACGGCAGAACTCCGCGGCATCCGATCCGCCGAGCGCGGTGGCATCCGCGACGGTGAAATACCCGCCCTGCGGCGCGTGTACCTCGAACCCCGCGGAGCGCAGGGCTGACCCCAGTAGCTCGTGTTTTCGAAGCACCGCAGCAGCAGCATCCGCGAAGTAGGAATCCGGCAGCCGCAGCCCCACCGCGATCGCCGGCTGAAATGCGGAGCCGTTGGCGTAGGTGAGGTACTGCTTCACCGTGAGAACGGCCGTGATGAGTTCGGCGGGGCCGTGCACCCAGCCGATCTTCCAGCCGGTCACCGAGAACGTCTTGCCCGCGGAAGAGATCGTGAGCGTGCGTGCTGCAGCCCCCGGCAGAGTCGCGATCGGGGTGTGCGGCTGGTGGAAAGAAAGGTGTTCGTAGACCTCATCTGTGACGATCGTCGCGTCGTGTCGGTCGGCGAGCCGGACGACCTCGCTCAGCACCTCCTGGGCGAACACCGTGCCGGTGGGGTTGTGTGGGTTGTTGACCAGGATGATGCGGGTGCGATCGGACACCGCGGCCGCGAGTTCGTCGAGGTCTGGCTGGAAGTCGGGTGCTCGCAACCGCACGGTGCGCAGCTTCGCGCCTGCCAGTGCGACGGCCGCGGCGTACGAGTCGTAGTACGGCTCGAAGACGACGACCTCGTCGTCTGGAGAGTCGAGCAGCGCGAGCAGTGTGGCGGTCAGCGCTTCGGTCGCGCCGGCGGTGACGATCACTTCGCGGTCGGGATCGACGGTCAGCCCGTAGAAGCGCTGCTGGTGCTCGCTGATCGCCGCGAGCAGATCAGGGATGCCGCGGCCGGGCGGGTACTGATTCGCACCATGCGCGATCGCCTCGCGCGCGGCTTCGAGTACCTCGAACGGCCCGTCTTCATCGGGGAACCCCTGCCCGAGGTTGATCGCTCCGGTTCTCGCCGCGAACGCAGACATCTCTGCGAAGATGGTGGGCGCAACCTCGCCCTGTGGAGAGAGAAGGCCTGCCCCTGAGGCGGTGCGCCGCCAAGCGCCGGGAATGTTATCCATGCAGAACAGGCTAAGACCATAGGAGAATTGCATCCGCACCATATCAAACGCACAGCCTCGGTTGTCACGCTGTTAGGGCGTTGTAAGGAGCAGATCATGAACGAGAACAACAACCACGGCGAAGCCTCGAACCCCGAGGTGCCGAACGCCAGTGCGACTCCGTCGTCCCCCGAATCTCCCCGGGCATCCGCTCCGGATGCTGGCGCGCAGACGCCGGGCAGCCAGGGCGCTCCCACATGGCAGCCTCCGTACGGCGCACCTGCCCAGCAGGGAAGCGCTCCAGGCTATGTCGCGCCGCAGCAGGCAGGCCAGCCTGTCCAGCCTCCGCACCCGGCGCAATCCGGCGCATCGCCGCAGCCGACCCACCCCGGGTACAGCCAGTGGGCCGCGCAGGGCTCGCCGACTCAGCAGTACGGCTCCGCTCCGCAGCCTCCCTCGGGCCAGCCGCTGCACGCTACGTCCGGACAGCCGGCGCTGGGCACCGCGTTCGGGCAGGCCGCGTACGCCACGCAGCCGACCTCTCCGCTGGATCCGTCGCTGCTCACGCCGACCCAAACCCATGCGTCTGAGACGCAGAAGAAGTCCGGTGCGCCGGTGAAGATCGCCGGCCTCATCCTGGCGGCGGCCCTCGTGGGCGGTGTCGCGGGGTTCGGCGGCAGCGCGATCGGCAGTGCAGTGTTCAACCCGCCGACCTCCCAGTCGGCATCCGGCCCCGAGGCAGTGACCGTCAACAACCCCGGTTCGGTCAACGAGACCACCGCGATCGCTGCGGACGTGCTGCCCTCGGTGGTCACGATCGAAGTCGCTGGCAGCAAAGAATCGGGCAGTGGCTCGGGCGTCGTCCTGAACAAGGACGGCTACGTGCTGACCAACACCCACGTCGTCACGCTGGGCGGCGCTGTCGCGGATCCGACGATCCGTGTGACCACGTCCGACGGGCGCATCTACACGGGCACCGTTGTCGGCACCGACCCGATCTACGACCTCGCTGTCATCAAGCTCAAGGGAGCGAAGGATCTCAAGCCGATCGAATTCGCTGATTCCGGCAACCTGAACGTCGGCGACACCGCGGTTGCGGTGGGAGCGCCGCTCGGCCTCGCCAACTCCGTGACGACGGGCATCGTCAGCGCGCTGAATCGGAGCATTCAGGTCGCCTCGTCGGCTCTTCCCGAGCAGGGCACTGAAGACCAGCAGCCCGACCAGCAGGGCGATGGTGGTGAAGGGTCGCAGGGCGGACCGTTCCAGTTCGATATCCCCGGCATGGGCAGCCAGCAGGCCAAGCAGTCGATCTCGATCGCCGTGATCCAGACCGACGCCGCCATCAACCCCGGGAACTCCGGCGGTGCGCTCGTCAACAGTGAAGGCCACCTCATCGGCATCAACGTCGCCATCGCGACCGCGGGCGGCTCATCGTCGTCCAGCGAGTCCGGATCGATCGGTCTCGGGTTCTCGATCCCGTCGAACATCGCCAAGCGAGTGGCCGACGAGATCATCAGCGACGGCTCGGCGACCCACGGTCTCCTCGGCGCCACCGTGCGCGACGCTTCCAGCATGCAGGATGCGACCGTTGCCGGTGCTGTGATCGTCGACCCGACGCCGGGCGGAGCCGCAGCCAAGGAAGGGCTGAAGAAGGGCGACGTCGTCACCGAGTTCAACGGCGTGCCGATCACCAACGCCAGCGACCTCACGGCGCAGGTGCGTGCGGCTGCGGCGGGCAGCAAGGCGACAGTCACGTACGTCCGCTCCGGCAAGTCCTATACGGCGGATGTCACTCTGGGCGAACTGAAGCTCTGATCTCGCTTTCGCGTACCGATTCGGACGTCACCCCGCGATAAGCTCGCGGGGTGGCGTCCTTCTCGTTCGGAACCGGCAACGCGGCGAAGCTGCTCCGGATGCCGATGTATGCCATCGGGCGCATAGGAACGCTGATCGTGCCGCGTGGCCGCACCTGGGTATTCGGATGCGGTGCCGGCATCGGCGACGGAGCGCTTGCGCTTCATCGCGAAGCGACCATGGCCGGGCACCGCACACTGTGGCTGGTGCGGTCGCCGCGAGAGCAGGCCGACGCGCGAGCACTCGGCATCCGCACGCGTAATCGTGATGGCCTGCTCGGATGGTGGGCGACCGCTCGCGCCGGGGTCATCGTTGTGACGCACGGGCTCGGCGACGTGAACCGCTACGCCAGCTCCGGCGGCTTCGTGGTGCAGCTCTGGCATGGCATTCCGCTCAAGCGCATCGGCCTGGATTCTCCGGTGACGGTGCAGGTGCCCGCGGGCATTCCCGCAGCGTCGCTGGTGCGACGCCTCCTGACTTCCGCATACCGGGCAGCCGCTCAGCGCATTCGCGTGCTGCCCGCCGCATCGCATCGATCGCGAGGTCGTCTCGAATCGGCGTTCGGTCTCGGCGATGACCGCGTGGTCGTCACCGGTGAGCCGCGCGTGGATGTGCTGTCAGCGGGCGGCGCGGCGGAGCGACGTGCCGCAGCATCCGCTCTGCTCACCCGCACCGGCCCTCTGCTGCCGTCGCAGCGCACGCTGCTGTATGCCCCGACCTGGCGCGACGGGGCGACAGACCCGGCCGTTCCGCGCGCTGCCGAATGGGTGCGGATCGTGCGGATGCTCGAGGAGCACGACGCCATCCTGTTCATCCGCTCCCACCCGCTGGGCGAGGGCGTGTATTCACCGCCGTGGTCGAGCGGAAGGGTGCGGATGCTGAGCGCTGACCTGCTGCCCGATGCGACACCTGCTCTGCCTCGAATCGACACTCTCATCACCGACTATTCGTCGATGGCATACGACGTCGGACTGCTGGCCATGCCGGTGGTGTACCTTGCTCCGGATGCCGAGGAATACGGTCAAGAGCGGGGTTTCTACGGAAGCTACACCGACGTGGCCGGCGACGACTACGCACGCAGCTGGGAAGAGGCCATCGATCAGCTCGACCAGCTGCTCGGTGACGCCGGATCGATGGCCGCGCGTGCGGCACGCTCCACCGCACTCAGCGCCCAGATTCACGCATACAACGATGGCCACAACACCCGACGGGTATACCAGGCGATCCGCGCGAGAGGCATCTCCGCGCCGAAGGGAGAACGATGACGACTGCCCGGATCGATGAACACGCCGAGACGCTGATAATCGCAGGAACGGGGGAGCGGCCAGCATCCGCTGTGCTCGAGGGGCCACGTGCACGCGTGGTCGCGAAGCTCACCGGCGGCGGCAAGACGTGGAAGGCGACGTTCGTGCTTCGTGCCTCGCGGTGGGGCGGTGCTGACCTGCCGCTGCCTTCGGGAGCGTATGAACTGACTGTCGCGGGCATCGACCTGTCCGGTATCGAGATCGCGCCGACCCTGCTGCCGATTCTGCGCATCGAGGTGCAAGGGAGCAGCGTCGAGATCGCCCCGCCGCTCGCACCGGTCTACGAAACGCCCGAGGGCCAGCGCACCCTCGAGCAGCGGTACGCGTCGCAGATCGGCGCCGGCGAGAACGCGGTGTTCTTCGAGAGCTTCTACGGGCAGACTGCTGGCTGCAACCCGCGGGCGATCGATCGCGTCATCGCCGAACGGGCGCCCGCCGTCACACGCTACTGGAGCGTCACTGATCTCTCTGTAGAGATCCCCGAGGGGGCTGTCGCTGTCGTCGAGGGCGGGCCGGAGTGGTGGCGGGCACGAGCAGAATCGCGGATGCTGATCGTCAACGACTGGCTGCGTCGTCGGTTCGTGCGCAAACCCGGCCAGCGCGTGCTGCAGACCTGGCACGGGACCCCGCTCAAGCGTCTCGCGCTGCACCGCCCGGGTTTCGACCCGAGGCGCATGGCGGCGGTGGTCAAGGAATCGCGCCGATGGGATGTTCTGCTCGCGCAGAACGGATACGCGGCGAACATTCTCAAAAAGGCATATGCGTTCTTCGGAAAGCCGATCTGGACCGAGGGATACCCGCGCAATGACCTGTTCACCACCGGGGACCCGGCGCCGATCCGCGAGGCGCTCGGAATCGGCGAACAGGAGCGGGTGCTGCTGTACGCGCCCACGTGGCGCGATGATCGCTCAGAAATGGTCGACTTCATCGACCCGCAGGAACTCGCGGCCCAGACTGACTCGGTCGTGCTGGTGCGAGGGCATTCGCGCACGATCAAGCCCGGTCGGGACCACACCGGGGCGCGGGTCATCGACGTCACGGGATTCCCCGAGACCGCACGCCTGCTGTTGATCGCGGATGCACTCATCACGGACTACTCCTCGGTGATGTTCGACTTCAGCGTGACAGGACGGCCGATGTATTTCCTCGTGCCGGATCTCGAGCACTACCGGGGCGAGCTGCGCGGCTTCTACTTCGATCTCTCTGAGCGCGCGCCCGGTCCGCTCGTGCACACGCAGGAAGAACTCGTCCGGGCCTTGGAAGAGCCGGAAGTCGCGGTCGCCTACCGCGAACGGTACGCCGCGTGGGTCTCGCAGTTCAACAAGCTCGACGACGGCGACGCCGCGGAGCGCGTGGTCTGCCGCATCCTCGATCAGGGCTGGCTGACGCCCTGAGCCAAGCCGCGATGCTCAGGGCAGCGGTGTGTTGCGATCGCCCAGGCGGGACGCATCGATGGTGTCGCCCGCGCCGCGCATGACTCCGGCGAGGAATCCCATTCCCCAAGAGATGTGCATGGTGGGCAGCGCTGCCATGGTCCACAACCGCTCGCGCATCCCCTTGCCACCGGAGACGCCGACCGCGACGATCAGAATCGCGTAGGCGAGCAGGGGCAGGTAGACCAGTGACGCGACAACACGCGCGATGCCGGAGAGCACGCCGGTCAGTTGCAGTAGTCCGACGACTGCAGCCAGTGCCGTCACGATCACCAGCGCGGGTGGCGCGAAGAAGCGCAGCCCGTTGCTGCGGCCGAATCGACGCACGAGTTCGCCGCGCCAGGCGCCGGTCGCACGGAACTGCCTGGCCAATCGCCACCAGCTCTCACGCGGCCAGTAGGTCACCGAAAGCTGGGGATCGAACCAGACGAGGTGTCCAGCCTGACGAATGCGCAGATTCAGCTCCCAGTCCTCTCCTCTGCGGATTGTCTCGTCGAACAGGCCGACCTCATCGAGAACGTCGCGACGCATCACTCCCAGATAGGCGGATTCTGCTGCGCCCTCACGATCACTGCCGTGGTAGGCGCCGCCGCCGAGCCCGATCGGGGAGTTGTACAGCCTCGCGACAGCGCGTTGGAAAGGTGTGCGCCCTTCGGCGCGCATGACGCCGCCGACGTTCGCGGCCCCCGTGCGGTTGAGCGTGGCCAGAGCCAGGCTGGCGTAGCCGGGGGAGAGCTCGGAGTGCGCATCGACACGGATGATCGTGGGGTAGCGGCTCGCGCGGATGGCAGCGTTCAAGCCGACGGGAATGTGAGCCGCCGGATTGTCGACGAGGCGCAGTCGCTCATCGCCTGCGGCCAGCTGCTGTGCGAGTTCGGTCGTTCCGTCGGTGGAGGGGCCCAGCGCCAGCACGAGCTCCGTCGGACCATCGATGTCCTGTGCGAGCACCGACCGCACAGCATGTTCCAGGTAGTCGCGTTCGTTGAGCACGGGCATGACGAACGACACTCCCTCGGCTTCGGTCCTGTCATTCGCGCTCATCCGTTGATCATGTCATGCGGGCGTGGGTGCAAATGCGAAGGGTATGCAGGATCGCGTGCCAGTCGATCCATAGTGAGAGCGCACGGTCGGCCAGTATTCTGGAGGGATGAGTGTCGTCTCGGATGGAAAGAAGGCATATCGGCTGCTGCGAAAGGCGCTCGCGTCACGCTCAGCGGTGCAGCGGGTCCGACGAACCCTCTCCGGGCAGGGGCCGCACCCGGAAGGTCGTTTCCAGGTCGCGGTGTACTTCGCGGACGGCGACGTGAACATGTACCAGATGCGCCAGTGGTATCGACCGCTGGCTGATCTCGCCGAGCGGTGGCCGGTGGTTGTGCTGGCGCGCAGCGCGACCGCGGCCGAGAAGCTTCTGGCGGAAGACGGGCCGCCGGTGGCTTTCGTGCCCACGGTGCGCAACCTCGAGAAGTTCCTGGCGAAGCAGGATATCCGCGTGGTGCTGTACGTCAACCAGAACACCCGCAACTTTCAGATGTTCCGCTACGGTCGCCGCTGGCACGTGTTCATCAACCACGGCGAGTCCGACAAGACGTACATGACGACGAACCAGTACAAGGCGTACGACTACGCGCTCGTCGCCGGTCAAGCCGCACGCGACCGCCTGACCCGCACCCTCTGGGACTATGACATCGAGCGCAAGACGATCGAGATCGGGCGCCCGCAGGCCGACCACTACTCGGGTGTGCTGCCGTACACGCCCGACGAGCGGATGGTTGTGCTCTACGCCCCGACCTGGGAGGGTGATCGGCCTTCGGCGCACTACGGCTCGGTGGCGACGCACGGTGAGGCGATCGTCAACGGGCTGCTCGGCACGGGCCGGCATCGGGTGATCTACCGGCCGCATCCGCGCAGTGGTGTCGTGGACGATGAGTACGGTGCCGCGCATCGACGCATCCTCGCCGCGATCGCGCAGGCCAATGCCTCCGATCCCGCGGCTCAGCACTTTTACGATCATGGTCCAGAGCTCGGCTGGCAACTCGCGTCGGCTGACGTCGCGATCGTGGATATCTCCGCGATGGTCTATGACCGCTTGGCGGCGGGCAAGCCGCTGCTGATCACCCGTCCTGCCGACGAACGGGCATCCATCGATGTGAAGGGCTACCTGTCGGCCTGCGAATGGCTCACCGTCGGCGGCGCCGCGAACATCGTCGGTGAAGTCGATCGCGTCAGCGTCGATGACGATGCCGTGGCGCGACTGCACACCTGGGTGCAGCACTACTTCGGCGACACCACACAGGGCGTCGCGACCGCGAAATTCCACGCAGCGATTGAGCAGCTCATGCAGAAGTGGGATCAGTGGCATGTGCGCGATGCCGACGACATCGATGTGGATGATGATGACGACGATGATGACGATGCAGATGACGAGGACTGAATGGAACTGACGCGGACGGCATCCATCGCCTCGCACGTGCTGGTTCTCGGTGAGTGCGGCTCGACGAACGCAGAACTGCGTGGCAGGGGAGCGGATGCGGCGGCCTGGCCGCATCTTTCGGTGCTGCTCACCGACAGTCAGACCGCTGGTCGGGGTCGGCTGGATCGGCAGTGGACCACTCCGCCGGGTACGGCGCTCGCCGTCTCGGTGCTGCTTCGCGAACTTCCTGCAGAGATGGAGGCGCGCGGCTGGCTTCCGCTCGCAGCTGGAGTCGCAATGACCGGTGCCGTCGCAGACCAGCTGCCCGGGCGAGACGTGGGGCTCAAATGGCCCAACGACGTGCTCGTCGAGGGGGACAAGATCTGCGGCATCCTCGCGGAGGTCGCGGGGGATGCCGTGATAATCGGCACCGGCGTCAACACGGCGATGACGGCCCCGCAGCTGCCGGTGCCCACGGCGACTTCGTTCGCGGTACTCGGCGTCGAGGTGGACGTCGACCGGCTGCTCGCGGACTACCTGATTCGTCTCGACGGTTTCGTGCGCGCGCTGCGAGGCGAAGAGGACGCCGTCGCCTCGGACCTGCATGCTGCAGCCGTGGCGTGCTGTGTGACCCTGGGGCAGCAGGTGAACGTCTCGCTGCCGGACGGCAGCATCCTCAGCGGACGAGCCCAGCGCCTCGCTGATGACGGCCGCCTCGTCGTCGATGACGGCACCGAAGAGCACATCATCTCCGCCGGTGACGTCGTCCACGCGCGACTCGCCTGACTTCCCGGAGCCACCTACTGGGTCCCGGAGCCACCTACTGGGTCCCTGCGCCTGTCGAAGGGTGCTGCCCAACCCGAAGGACGGCGCGCCGACCATTGTTCCTACATCGCGCAGGCACAATGAAGGTGTGACCCAACCCATGACTCTGGGAGGACGGCCGATGATGCCGCCCCCGGGCGCTCCCGTCGAGGAGCTTCTGGTGGCGCGGTTCCGCGGGCATGCGCGCCGGCTGTTCTGGTCGGCGCTGGTGATGATCGGCGTGTGCGGAGCGACAGCGTTCTTCTACGACAACCTGCCGACTGGTTTCGAGAACTGGATGCTGCTCGCCGCTGCCGCGTTCGTCGTGATGCTGCTGGTCGTCTTTCCGTTTCTCGTATGGTTGTCGCGCACGTACACGGTGACCACACGACGTGTGATCGTGCGCGATGGTCTTGGCGCGCGCCGCCGACGCGAGCTGTCGCACACCCGTGGGTATTCCATCGCCGTTCGTCGCGGGCTCTTCCAGCGGATGTGGGGTGCTGGCACGATCGCACTGAGCAACGGCGTCGATGCGCCGCTGCGCCTGTTAAATGTGCCGAATGCCAGTCTCGTGCACGAGGTTCTCGCTGATCAGATCGAAGTGAATCAGATCCTCGCGCACCGCGACGAGCACTCCAACTTCTCCGCGTGAGCACGGCCCGGTGATCCTGCGTCGCCGAGTGCGCGAGAATAGGTCTGACGAAAGGGGTCGCGGATGACGGTGCGCGTAGGCGTGATCGGCGGAGGACAGCTCGCCAGGATGATGATTGCTCCGGCGGTGGAACTCGGCATCGAGTTGCGGGTTCTCGCTGAAGGCGAAGGCATGTCCGCGCAGCTGGCTGCCACGGCCATCGGCGACTATCGCGACCTGGAGATCGTTCGCGAGTTCGTGCGCGGCGTGGATGTCGTCACGTTCGACCATGAGCATGTGCCGCAGGAGATCATGCGGGCGCTCGTCGCGGACGGCGTGCAGGTGCATCCAGGACCGGATGCCCTGCAGTACGCGCAGGACAAAATCGTCATGCGTGCGCGCCTGGCCGAGCTGGGGGTTCCGCAGCCGGATTGGGCAGCCGTGCAGAACGCCGACCAGCTGCAGGCGTTCATCGACGATCACGGCGGTGGAGCCGTCGTCAAGACGCCACGTGGCGGGTACGACGGCAAGGGTGTGCGCGTGGTGCGTGCCGGCACGGATGCCGCCGACTGGCTCGCCGAGCTTGCGGAAGGCGATGCCCTGCTGGTCGAGGAGCTGGTCTCGTTCACTCGTGAGCTCGCGCAGCAGATCGCGCGGCGCCCGAACGGCGACATGATCGCGTATCCCGTCGTGGAGACCATGCAGCGCGACGGTGTGTGCGCTGAGGTCATCGCGCCGGCGCCGGCGACAAGCGGACGACTCGTGCAGGTCGCCGAGCAGATCGGCTGCCAGATCGCGGCGGGGGTCGGGGTCACCGGGATGCTGGCTGTCGAGCTGTTCGAGACCGACGACGAGCGCATTCTCGTCAATGAGCTGGCGATGCGCCCGCACAACAGCGGCCACTGGAGCCAGGACGGCTCGGTCACCGGTCAGTTCGAGCAGCACCTGCGCGCTGTCGCGGACCTGCCGCTCGGTCGCACCGAGCCGCGCTCGCCGTGGACGGTGATGGTGAACATCCTCGGTGGCCCGCTCGATGGGGCACTGGAGGATCGCTTCGCACAGGCGATGGCCGAGTATCCGGAAGCAAAGATCCACACTTACGGCAAAGCACCGCGCCCCGGCCGCAAGGTCGGTCATGTCAACGTCACCGGGGATGTCCTCGATGATGTCGTCTATGTCGCGCGTGCCGCGGCTGCGCACTTCGACTGAACGCTCGGGGCGTGCCGTTGCGACGTTCTCCCAGCGGCGGGCCGTAGCCTGTCAAGGTGACTGAGCCACTGCACTCCTCGAGCGCGCCCCTGGTCGGTGTCGTGATGGGTTCCGACTCCGATTGGCGGGTCATGAGCGACGCCTCCCAGGCGCTCTCCGACTTCGGCATCCCGCATGAGGTCGAGGTCGTCTCGGCACATCGCACGCCGGAGAAGCTCATGGCCTACGGCCGCGAGGCGCGCGGGCGCGGCATCCGAGTGATCATCGCCGGCGCCGGCGGAGCCGCGCACCTGCCGGGGATGCTGGCATCCGTCACTGCGCTCCCTGTTATCGGCGTGCCCGTCCCGCTGGCATACCTCGACGGCATGGACTCGCTGCTGTCGATCGTGCAGATGCCCGCCGGTATTCCGGTGGCGACGGTCTCCATCGGCGGGGCACGCAACGCGGGGCTTCTGGCCGCGCGCATCCTTGCTACCTCCGATGCCGGTCTCGCCGATCAGGTCGAGGCATACGCAGACGAACTCGAAGCGCAGGTGGAGCAGAAGAACCAGCGGTTGAAGGACTCGCTGTGATCTTGGCGGCTCCGCGCGCCTCCTCAGAGCGCGCGCGCCCGCTCGTCGAGACGAAACCGCTGCGACACCCGGATGCTGCTGATCCTGCGCTGATGGGACGGCGCGCGTGGTGGCTGGTCGTGTGGAACGTACTCGTACCGGGCTCCGCGCAGGTGCTGGCCGGAAATCGTCGACTCGGCCGCTTCGGGCTCGGTGCGACGTTGCTGGGCTGGTTCTTGATCGTCGTCGCCGCAGGGCTCGGCCTTTTCGCACGCGGCGTGCTGGTGTCGATCTTCACCGGCGCACTCTCGTGGATCGTGCTGACGCTCGTGCAACTGCTGCTGATCGGCTACGCCGTGCTGTGGGTCGTGCTGACCATCGATACGGTGCGGCTGGTGCGGCTGGTGAAGGTGCCGCCGATCTCGCGGTGGGCCGTACCAGTGGCATCCGTGCTCGTGCTCGCGCTCATCGGATCAGGAGCCGTCTACGGATCGACGGTCGCCGCGTCGAGCCGGGGGGCGCTCGGCACGATCTTCGGAAACAGCGGGCCGAGCCTGCCGCCCAGCGACGGCTATTACAACATCCTGCTCCTGGGTGCGGACAGCGGCGACGGACGCGACTCGATGCGTTTCGACAGCATCTCGGTCGTGTCAGTGAATGCCGCCAGCGGAGCGGTGACGATCACCGGCATCCCGCGCGAGCTTCCGCACGCACCGTTCAGCGAGGGCAGCCCTATGCGCGAGCTGTACCCGGATGGGTTCCAGGGACACTCCAGCGACACCTGCGGTTGGAATCCGTGGATGAACCTCGTGCGCTATGCGGCCGAGGTGTGCCGTGAGGACGAAGGTGCCAGCCTGTATCCGGATGCCGCCGCGCACGGTTCCGCCCCCGGCATCGAAGCCACGAAGGACGCCGCGGAGGGCGTGCTGGGCATTGAGATCCCGTACTACGTGTTCGTCGACATGAACGGGTTCGCGCAACTCGTCGATGCGCTCGGTGGTGTGCAGATCGAGGTGACTGAGCGGCTGCCGAAGGGTGGCGGACCGGCATACAAGGATCAGCCTGCCGCGGACTGGGCGATCGGCTGGATCGAACCCGGACTGCAGCACATGGATGGCGATACCGCGCAGTGGTACGCGCGGTCACGTTATACGACCAGCGACTGGGACCGCATGAAGCGTCAGCGCGAGCTTCAGGTCGCGATTCTCGACCAGTTCACGCCGGAGAACGTGCTGGCGCGGTTCAACGAGCTCGCATCTGCCGGCACGGTGCTGATCGACACAGATCTGCCCAAGGACAAGCTGCCGGAGTTCTTCGACCTGATGCTGAAGGCGAAGAAGCAGAAGGTGACGCAGATCGAGTTGACGCCCGACAACGGCGTCAGCGAGACGGACCCGGACTACGGGGTGATCCATGAAATGGTGGCTGTGGCGCTGCATCCGCCCAAGAAGGAGACTCCAGCCGAATGAGGGATGCTGATCGGCCCCGCCTCGGGGCGATCGTCGCCGCCGCCGCTACGCTGATTTCATGAGTGTGCAGCTGCGGATCGTGCTCGATCAGGCGGTACAGGTCGTCGACGCTGATCAGGCCAGAGCCGCGATGTCGTTGGCGGCTGGGTTGGTCGCGACGGCCCCGCGCGGATGCGTCGTTTCCGCGTTGACGCCCACGGGCGCTGACCTTCAGATTCCTGGTCTACAGAATGTGCGAGCCCTACACCTCGCGCGACGTGAACTCGCGGCGGCCTGGCAGGTGGGACTCGCACCTGGGGTCGGTGGCGGATTGATCCATGCGCCGAGTCTGATGGCGCCACTGGTGAAACATGATCGTGCGCACGACAGCGACCAGACGACCGTCACGGTGTGGGATCTGCGCGCGTGGGAGTCACCGGAGACTCTCCCGAAGTCGAGCGTGACCTGGCAGCGGGCGATGCTCAAGCGGGCGGTTAAGCATGCGGATGCTGTGGTCGTGCCCACACACGCGATGGCTGAGAAGCTGTCGGACATCACCCGACTGGGCGCACGGATCCGCGTCATCGCCGGCGCGGCACCGCAGGGGTTCCAGGTGCCCGATGACGCCGTCCTGCGCCGCGAAGACCTTCAACTGCCTGAGAACTATGTAGTCGTGACTGGCGATGGTGATTCGCTGGCGGCGGGCTTCCGTGCTGCGGCACGAGCCGATACGGCTGTCGTCATGATCGATGCTGTCGAAGGAACCGAACCTGCTCTGGCGGACGCCGCGTCGGCTGCCGGAGTCCCCGAGCGGCGCGCGCACATCCGTGGCGTGCTTGGAGACAGCGATCGTGCCGCGGTGCTCGGTGGTGCGGCGGCGGTTGTTGCGACGTCGACCGCGAGGGCGTGGCCGTGGCGAGTGATCGAGGCGATGTCGCTCGGTGTTCCGCTGATCGCAGTCGACTCTGGAGTGCATCACGACGTGATCGCCGACGGGGGAGTGGTGGTGGATGCCGGGGAGTTGGATGATGCGCTGGCGGATGCTTTGGGGTCCGGCGAGAACCGCCTTCGGGTGCTGGCATCCGACCGCGCGCGAGCGTTCTCGTGGGCGAGTTCAGCGGAGCGCGTGTGGGCGCTGCATGCCGAGTTGTAGAGACACTGCAGAGGATCGTTGGTTTGCTATGCCGTTGCCACAGTGGCATCATTCTGCATCTTCCGTCACACTAGTCACATGTCTTTGCATGGTTCGCGGTCCCGACGCGCCTTGAAGTCGGCCCGGTGGGCCGCCACCATCACCGCCGTAGTCGCGCTGATCTTCGGCACTGCGGTGCCTGCATCGGCGGCATCCGCACCCGTCGCTGCGAGCTCTGTCGGCGTGTCGTCCACGGTGACAGCGGGTGTTGCGGGCGGACCGGTCAAGACATCACTGGCGGGGTTCAATCCCGGCAACATAATCAGTGATGCGGTGTTCACCGCCAAGTCGTCCATGACGGAGGCGCAGATCCAGGCGTTCTTGAACTCCAAGGTGAGGACGTGCCGGTCCGGCTACACATGTCTGAAGGACCTAAGGATCTCGACGAGGACACGGAGCGGGGACGCGTACTGCAACGGCTATGCCGGTGCCTCGAGCGAGTCCGCCGCGCGCATCATTTACAAGGTCGCCCAGTCCTGCGGTATTAATCCCCAGGTGCTGATCGTCATGTTGCAGAAGGAGCAGGGGCTCGTCTCGCACACCTACCCCAGCCCGGGGCGATATGGCATCGCCATGGGGTTCAATTGTCCGGATACAGCGCCTTGCGACCCGGGTTCTGCAGGTTTCTTCACACAGATGTATGGGGCGGCTCGTCAGATGCAGCTGTACATGGAGGGCAGGTACTTCACGTGGTATGCGCCTGGTAAGACTTGGAACATCCTTTACAACCCGAACACGTCATGCGGTCGAGCTCCCGTGTACGTCGCCAACAAGGCGACTTCTGCTATGTACTACTACACGCCGTATCAGCCGAATGCGGCAGCTCTCGCCGCCGGATACGGGGAAGCCAAACCCTGTGGTGCCTACGGAAACCGCAACTTCTACAACTACTTCACGGACTGGTTCGGCTCGACGCAGGCTGCCGCTAGCCCGAATCAGGGCCTGGTGAAGGTCGGACCTGCCGTGTGGCTGCTTTCCGGCGAAAATCGATATCACGTGACTGCGGTCGCTTATGCGGAGTACAAGCGGGTGTTCGATTCACCGGTGAACGTTGACGCCAATGTTCTGACCCGATACCAGGAAGGGTCGTTCGCGGATCTGTATGTGAAGAACGCGTCGAGTGGTACTGTGGCCATGCTGCAGGATGGGCAGACGCATCGCTTCGCCTCCTGTGGGCTTGTTTCCGACTGGGGCGGAGCCTGCGGCGCCGCTCTTGTCGTACTCACAGACGACGACTTTGGGAGATTCGCGGTTGGCGCGGAGATGACATCCTTCGGGCGTCTGACGACGGGCGGCCGAATTCACGAACTGGCCGGTTCGAAGATCACGCCGCTGTACGACAATGCCGTCGCTAAGCAGCGCAATGGTGGAGAGATACCATACGCAGCCGTGTTGCCAGCAGCGGCGAAGACCGCGAAGGCGATCGACAAGCAGGTGCGATTCTTGCCGGGCATATTTGTGAAAGCCTCCGACGCCCCCGAAGTGTGGTTGCCGGATGAGGACGGCGTACTTCACCATTTAGTATCGTGGCCTCTCGCTGCTGAACTCGGGCTGCCGAGGCAGGTAGGGACGGTAGTTCCGGCTGTCGATCTCACCGGGTACAAGGAAACGACCTCATTGAGCGTGTTCGTGCGATGCGCGGGGAAGGACTATGTGGCCGCCGGTGGCAAGCTGAGTCCGCTGTCAGATGATGTCCCACTCGGTTTCACGACCACAGCACTTACCGATGTAACATGCTCCTACCTCGATCTGACTGGACCGGCTTTGCGCGGTACGGGTGTTTTCGTCCGTTTCGGGGCCTCGAGTGAGGTCTATCTGCTCGCCGGAGGGCAGTATCGCCCGATACCTACCGACGCGCAGCAGCGTGAACTCAACGGCGGCATCGCGCCAACGATACTCACAGCTGGATCCGCGTTTAAGTCACGCGTGTCGATCGGGTCGCGCTATCCCGCAACTGGGACATTCGTCCGCGTCAACGGAACACCCGAGGTGTGGCTCGTTGATTCCGACACGCTGATCCACCTTCCTAACTGGGCTACGGCAGTCGAGTACGGTCTACCATCCCGTGCGGACGTCGTCGCGTCATCGGCCATCGCAGGAATGGAGAAGCGGGCTTCGCTCACACCGTTCGCGAAATGCGGCAATTCGACTTTCGTGGCTGCCGGCGGCAGGCTTCGCGCGGTACCTGAGGCGCGGGTTGCCGGAGGTTCCGTCACCGCGCTCTCTTCGAAAGTCTGCGCTGGACGCATCGGCGGTACAGCAGTCGATGCGCCGGTATTCCTCAGTGATGGGTTACGGACGTCGGTTGCGGTCGGCGGGGGGTTCTCGGCGCTGCCGGACGCTACGGCCGTCAGCAGGGCGGCAGCGGGCACGCCGGTGATCCTGCATCGGGTATCCGCTGCCTATCTGTCGGCTCTACCCGCATCGGACGTCCCTGGCGAGGGCGCCCTGGTCAGGTCATCTGCTGAGTCGGCCGTGACTCTGATAGATGGAGAGTTCCGCATGCACCTGCCGAACTGGGGTGTGGCAGCGGATCTGGGTGTATTGGGGCGCTATCAGGTGGTAGCGCCGGAAGCCATCGCGTCTCGAGCGGTCGGTGGTCCCGCGGTGGGCATCTTCGTCACCTGTGGATCGCAAACTTATACGGCGTCTCGCGGTGAGTTGTACCCCGTTACAAAAGCCGCGATCGGGGGATTTGTGCCGCTTCCGCTGTCCATCGCCACGTGCAAGACCCTTCAGGTGCGTGCTGGATCGCCGGATACAGGCCTGCTGCTCACATCCAGCGACGGAATCGTCTATGCACTCACAGGGGGGAAACTTGTGCCTGCGGCGCGTCCGAACCCCGCAATCCTGTGGCTGACCGTGGATACTCGGACGATCGATGGAATGCCCACGGGGTGATGCGCACGGACTCTCAGGTTGCCCGGACAATATTGGATATACTTTCCGAGTTGCTTTGCGGGTTAGCATGCCGCACACTTGAATAGAAGGGCGGATAAGTTGACGTTTGGTGCGCCCATCGATCTGAGCGGATTCGAGGTCCCCGGTAGAGGCCGAGGCCTGCTCGACGTTTTCACCCGCGGATACCTGTTGCGCCTTCTCATTCGCAAGGGAACCGCCACCCGATACCGCAACTCGCTTCTCGGGTGGATATGGTCCTACGTCAAGCCGGCGGCCCAGTTCGTCATCTATTACTTCGTGATGGGCGTCATCATGAACCAGAACAGGGGAATCGAGAACTTCCCGATCTACCTGTTCGCTGGCGTCGTCGCCGTCAACCTGTTCAACGAGGCATTCGGCAATGCGACGTCGTCGATCGTGGACAATCGTGCCCTCGTCAAGAAGATCTATCTTCCGCGGGAGCTGTTCCCGATCGCGTCGATCATCATCGCGTTCGTGCACTTCCTCCCGCAGGTGGCGATTCTGCTCATCGTCTGCCTGGTCGTCGGCTGGCAGCCGACGATGATGGGCCTCGCAGGGGTCGTTCTCGGCATCGTGATCATCCAGATCTTCTCGCTCGGTCTCGGCCTGTTTTTTGGGGCGATGAACGTCCGGTTCCGCGATGCACAGAACTTCGTCGAATTGATCCGCATGTTCTCCACCTGGACCTCTCCGGTGCTCTATCCTTGGATTCTCGTGCAGGGCGCTCTCTCCAACCACGATTGGTTGTTCACTCTTTACACCTGGAACCCACTGACGGTCGCGGTGGAGCTGTTCCATCAGGGCTTCTGGGCTCCCACAACCGGAACGGGGGACACCACGGACAGCATCATGCCCGACTTCGGCGTCGCTCTGCTGGCTGCCCTGGTGCTCTGTGCGGCCATGCTCGTGATTGGGCAGACGACGTTCCGCCGCTTCGAACGATCTTTTGCGCAGGACCTGTGATGTCGCCTCATATCCCTCAAATGGTCGCTCACCCGAGCATCGTGGTGAGCCATGTCTCCAAGCGCTTCCTGAAGCGCAACACTCACTCGTTCAAAGAAGCCTTCGTCGGCTGGATTCGCGGCAAGAAGGTCCGGGCCGACAGGTTCAGCGCGCTGGAGGACCTGAGTTTCCAGGTGGGACAGGGTGAGGCCGTCGCCGTGATGGGCTTGAACGGCTCGGGTAAGTCGACCACGCTGAAGCTCATTTCGGGTGTGCTCGAACCCGACGACGGCAACGTGTACACGCGGGGACGAGTCGCCGGACTCATCGAGGTCGGTGCAGGATTCCACCCGGAGCTTTCGGGGCGCGAGAACGTCTATCTCAATGCCGCGATACTCGGAATGTCGAAGGACGAGATCGACAGTCGCTTCGACGAGATCGTGGAGTTCTCCGAGATCGGCGAGTTCATCGATCAAGAGGTGAAGCACTACTCGTCCGGTATGTTCATGCGTCTGGCGTTCTCCGTGGCCATCCACGTCGAGCTCGATATCTTGCTGGTCGACGAGGTGCTGTCGGTGGGAGACGCACCGTTCCGTGCGAAATGCGCGGCGAGGATCAAGGAACTGTCCGCCGAGGGGGTCACGATGCTGGTCGTCAGCCACAGCACGAGTATGGTCAAGGAGATGTGCGAGCGCGGAATCGTCCTGAAGAAGGGCACGAAGATCTTCGATGGGCCGATCGACGAAGCGGTAGAGGTTCTGGGCGTCTGATGCAGGTCGACAAGCAACGCATAATCTTGGATCCGTTCACGATCCAGGACGCAGACGTCGTGGATGTCCGGATGGACGGACATCGCGTCTGGTCCGCGCGGGTGCCTTACGCGGAGGACGGCGTCATCGCCCTGGACTGGCCGAAAGCACTGCGCTCGAGGCTCTCAGGCGCCACCTCACTCACGATCGCGGATTCGGCCACGGGGCGCGAACTGGATGCACGCGAGATCCGGTTCGGTCGTTCGCGGCAGCGGCTGGAGCTCACGGACGCCCGCGGACGCTGGCTGGCGATGACCAAGTGGAATCGTCTCGGGCCGGTTCTCGAAGGACGCGATGAGGAGATCGGTCGCCAGCTTCTCGAAAGCGCCCGCCGGCTCGTCGACGACCTGCAGGCGGGCGACTACGAGGTCTATATCGTCGGGGGCACGCTGTTGGGGATCGTCCGCGACGGCGGACTGATGCCGCACGACGATGATGTCGACCTCGCCTTCTACTGCCGGGCCGAGAATCCGATCGACGTCGGCCTGACGTCCTACAAGATGGAGCGTTCGCTTCAGCGGCGCGGCTACACCGTCGTTCGCCACAGCCTGGCGCACCTCGAGATCGAGTTCTTCAACGACGCCGGGGAACCGGATCACTACGTCGACATCTTCACGGGATTCTTCCACGAAGGTCTGTACTGCCAGCCGTTCGCGCTCCGCGGGCCGGAGGTGTCCGAGTCGGATCTGGTTCCCGTCCGTCCGTACACGGTCGATGGCATCGAACTTCCAGGGCCCGCTGTCCCCGAAGCGTGGCTCGGATACGCCTATGGAGAAGGCTGGCGAGTACCGGATCCGACGTTCAAGTTCGAGACACCGCGCCCGACCCGCCGACGTTTCGAGGCGTGGTTCGGCGTGTTCAACAGCGGGCGCGTCTACTGGGACAAGTCGTATCTGGAGAACGAGGACTCGCGCGGGTTCGGTGATGCGCGGCGACCCATCAGGATGTTCCTTCGGAATGTGCCGCCCGACGCTCGCATTCTGGACCTGGGCTGCGGCGACGGTCGCTGGTCGGTGGAGCTCGCAAAGTCCGGACACAGCGTCACCGCGGTGGACTATAGCCACGAAGCGCTACGCCTCGCTCGAGCACACGATGACGAAGGCCTCGTGGACTTCCGCTATCTGAACGTCAACGACTCCGCTTCGCTTCTCGAGTTCGGAGCACGGATGCTCGGCACCGGCGATGAGTGGTTTGTGTTCGCCCACCACTCCGTGCAGGCGCTGCCCAAGGCGGGCCGCCGAGGACTCTACCGTTTCCTCGAATTGGTTCTTCGCGGGCAGGGCTTTGCCGAGATCATCAGCGACTCGACTTTTTCGAAACACTATGAGCACGGTCGCCCCTCCACATGGCATCTGCCGACGGAATGGCTCGAGGACGAGATTCAGGACTGCAGCCTGGCGCTGAACACTCTTCGCCAGGGCTGGCGTATCGACACAGGTCAGGTTCGAAGGGTGGAGACGGTGCGAATCGCCGCCGGTGGTCGCTCTACATCGAACCGGAGGGAGAACTCATGAGGGAGCATCTGAGGAGACTGGCGCGTAAGGTCGCCCCCGGGGCGTACGCCGCGCTAGTGAAGGTCAATAAGCTGGATCTCGACGCGATCGAGGCCGGTTCGTCCGCCGACCTGGTTCTCAAGGTGGCGGAGCTCGAAAGGCAGATCTTCGAGCTCCGTCAGGAGAACCGACGGGTGGCGGAGCTGTACGACCTGGTCTTCGCCAGGCTGCAGGAGGACAACCCTCTCAAGGCATGAGGTCGCGCGGCTCAGCCGTGGCGTCGACCCGTGTGAGACGTTCTGCCGAAACTGCGTAGCCCGTACACCCCACGTGAACCCGGAACGCGTTCTCCGAGGCGGATGCGCATGCTCGCACGCGGTGCGGCCTCGAACTCGAGAAAGCCACGGCCGGACTCGACGTGGAGCACCGCGTCGATTGTGCGCCACCCGCTGCGATCGGTCGTGTGGGCGTTGCGCGGGCGGCGGAGCAGAGAACCGAGCAACGCAGCGGCACGGTGGACTGTGCTTCGCGGGTCGATATCGACCCTGGTGCTGATCCGGGTGTCGACATCCGCGGTTAGGCCCGACAGTTCGATCCGAAGCGTCGTTCCGTCGCGCGTCGGCGCACCGACAGGCTGCAGCAGTCGGACCAGGGTGGACTCGGTCTGATCGAAGTCGAGGATGACGACGCCATCCTGGCGTGCGTACACGGCCATGGCGCCGTCTGCGTCGACATGCACTGCGGGGCGCAACGTCTGCGAGCGAGCCAGCCGATACTGGGACGAACCGGGAAGTGCGCAACGTGCGCCGAGCTCCCACACGGAACGCTCCAGAGGCTGTCCCATCGCGGCGGAAACAGGGTCGACGGTCGCGTGACCCCGCACACCCCAATCGACACCAGTCTTGGCGAGCCATGGGACGCTCTCCGAAGGGACCGCCCACGCCACCTTCGTCCTCACCGATCGAACGAGGAGACTGAGGCTCGAGGCGCGGATCTCATCCGTCATGTCGAGTAGATGGCTTCCAACCACGTCGCCGTAGCGGGGATCGATGTCCCTGAACAAGCGATCGCCTTGACGTCGAAGTCGATAACTGTTTCCGTTCGCGTCTGTCCAGTCGGCCATCGTCTTCAGCCGAAAGGCGCCCTGCTCCCACTTCACCTCGGTGATCCGAGGGCGACCAGGGATGTTCGGATCGTCGACAGTCAGGCGTTCCAAGAGGTGCCGATAACCCCGCCTCAAGAGAATCGCCCGCATTCGCCCACTGGTGCTGAGGGCCTGATCGTAACGTTCGGGGAAGTGCAGCGCCTGGATCCTCCGGGCGCGTTCGAAGATCATCTTCTTCTCGTCGGGAGCCCGCAGTGCATAGCGGTTATTGAAGGTATCGATAAGACGTGAACGGTATTGATGCTCCATCAGTACCGTTCTCTGGGCGAGGAGATGGTCGGAGGTGAGATCGCCCTCGATGGCGACGACCATCTCCTCGAGCCAGCGCCACCATTCCGTCTGCGACCTAAGGAACGACGTCGAGCCGCTTCCTTTCGTGGTGCACCAGTGGTAGTACGGGGTGCCCGCCATTGTCGAGATGACTTCGGCGTACTTGGCGACCAGCACGTTGAAGAAGACATCCTCCCAGAGCACGCGGCCACCCTCGCGGAACCTGATTCCGTGTTGATTGAGGAACTCCCTGCGGTACAGCTTGTGGGGGTTGGTGGGAGAAAGGCAAAACTGTTCGGTGCGGTCGAGCGTCTGCGGCATGTCCATCGGGTACGAGTCGAGAGCCCAGCCGATGTCCGTCGTCCTGGCTTCCTTGCCGTTCAGCGCATCGGCACCATGGGCCTTCGCGAACGCGTAGGCGTCACGGAGTGCGTTCGGGTACAGCTCGTCGTCGTGGTCCATGTAGGCCACGTACTCGCCGAGCGCCAGATCGGTGCCCACGTTGCGAGGTCGGCACGGCCAGCCGGAGTTCTCGATCCGCTCCAGGCGGACGTTCGTCCGATCCGCCTGGATGCGGAGCAGCCGGTCCCAGGTCTCGTCCGGTGAGCCGTCATCCACGAAGATCACCTCCCAGTCCGCAGCAGGAAGCGATTGCGCATCCAAGGATGCGACCAGGCGATCGAGACCACCGCCCGACTTGTAGGTTGCGACGACGACGCTGACCTTGAGCGTTGAGGGCCCGGTCATGTCCGGTCGTTCTCCTCGATGATCAGACGCGCAGTCCCGAGATCCTGAGGAGTGGTGATCTTGATGTTGTTGACGTGCCCGGGCAGAATGCGGGCCCGGGTACTGGTGTACTCATGAACCAGGTCGGCATCATCGCTGACCCGCTGGTACCGATCGGCTACGGCGGACTCGTAGGAGGCGCGAAGCAGATCACGCCGAAACGCTTGAGGCGTCTGCCCCAACCAGGAATGCTCACGATCGAGGGACCCCTGAATGAACCCCTCGTCATCGACCAGTTTCACCTGAACAGTGCTGGGCATGCCGAGCATGGCCGAGCCGTGGTCGATCGCCGAATCGATCACCTTCATGATGAGGTCTTCCGTGACGAAGGGGCGCACGCCATCGTGCACGACGACGATATCGCCCGTGGTCGCCTCCAGACCGTTCATCGCACTGATGTGACGCTCCGCGCCGCCAGGAACAAGCGACACCGGGAGTGCAGCATCATCGATGAGTATGCGCCGGTAGACCTCTTCGTTCTCACTGCTGATGGTTACGATCAGCTCGTCGACCGCCGGCACGAGCATCGCCCTCACCGTACGCTCCAGGATGGTGATTCCGCCGAGTTCGACGAGCAGTTTATTGCTGCCGAACCGCGTTCCCTTTCCCGAGCACGTGACGATGGCGGAGACTTTGTGGTCACGGTACATCAGCGAGTCCCTTCGTCGATTGTGCGCATACCCTGGACGAACCGACTCAGTTGCGCGATCTCCGAGTCCCTGCTGCACAGGTACTCGCCTTCGCCGCCGAATAGTGTCGAGTGCCTGGTGGTCATGTTCCGCGTGTACTGCTGCGCGAAAGGCGATTCTGGTTCAGCGGGAATCTGGCCGGAGAGGTCGAGACCGAACACCTCACGGGCGAGTTCAGCATTGGTGATGGGAGGCGTCGCGACATTCAGGGATTCCAGTCCGGAAGTCAGCGCCGTACTCACATCTCGCCACAGGTTTCGCACGTCGTAATGCTGGTAAGCCGTCTGAGGGCGGATGTACTCGACGCGGTATTCGTTCGCCAGATCGTAGACGACGCCCTTGCGCAGTCTGGATCCGTAGAGTTGAGGCAGGCGGACCACCAGCGTGTCGAACGCCGCTTGCATACGGCGTTCCTGGTGGAGACGGTTCGCTCCGTATGGCGTCAGACCGGAAGCGCTTAGCGGCATCTTCTCATCGGGTGCGCCACCCGCGGGATATACGCAGACCGTGGATATCAGCACGAGCTTGCGGACCCGGGCCTTCTCGACGAGATCGATCAGGGCGTCGATCTCGGCGAGATCGTCAGAGCCATGGTTGTTGATCCGGAATGAATCGGCACGACTGGCTGCAACGACGACGAGGTCGTACTCGCGGCCGACGATGTCCTGGACGTTCGAGGTGTTGTAGAGATCGTCGAACCCCTTGGCGTCGAGAAGGTTCGATCCGACGAAACCTGTGTGGCCGAGTAGCGCGGTGGACATCTCAGTCCTCTCCTGTGAACTCATATGCATGCACGGCTCCATCCTTCCACGAGATCATCGCGACTTCGTGAAGGCACGGTTGCATGAGGCTCTGCTTGGACAGAATCGTGGTCAAATCCGGGTACGCATCACGGAGACTGCACGGATTCGCATCAATCGTGATCACGTTGTATCCGTTGCTGGTGATGTCGATGCCGGGCGCATCGCGCCAGGTGGCGCGGATGCGGCTTCCGCCGCGGTTCCAGGCGTTCTCGGCCGAGCCGGACGGATCCAGGCGCAGCCACTCGGAGCGGACCGGGCCGGACAGCTGCTGCCCCGTGAGCGATGGCATCCCGTTGGCGAGCATCATGGCATCCATGGCGCGGAAGTCGCTGGCCCACACAGAACCGTCGGCTCTCGCGTCGGCAGCGGCCGCAGAGATGTATTCAGCCGGCGCCGAGTCGCGATACGAGCCGACTCCGGTGGAGACGGCGACGGCACCGGCGACCTGGACGAAAGCAAGTGCGGCGACCACGGCGCTGGCCCACATGCTGCGGGGCCAGCGCAAGGCGATGTATACCGCGAGTGCGGTGCCGACTCCTGCCGCCCAGACCCAAAGCGTGGACATGTCGGGGACGGCCAGCCGCTGAAGCAGCGAGGACGCATACAGCGTCACCGTTCCTGCGACGACGGCTGTCACCACGATGCGACAGTTCGAGAGCTGCAGCTCGGGGATCGCCAGGCAGATCGCGAGCACACCGATGATCCCGACGACTTGGGCAGCCCGGAGTGACGGAACCTGCGCGAAGACCGGGAGGCCGGCGCTTAGATCGCCGAACGACAGCACAGACCAGGAGAGCCAGATGAGCCCCCAGACGAGAAGCAGGCTCACCGGAAGCCATCCGCGCCAGGAGCGCCCGGTGAGGTGCGGCCAGATGCGGGTGATCAGCAGCGCGAGCACGACGAAAGATATCGCCCAGGACATGGCGAGCTCGCTGTGGTTGCCGATTCCCGTCAGCGCCTTCCACTGCGGAGAGATCTCGCCGTTTGAGGCTGCGTGGGATGCAGAAGCGCCGAACATCGCCTCGAAAGGCGTGGGACTGGACGGAGTCCTGCGATCACCCGGATAGATCGTCCCGGAAAGAGCCGAGACGCCTCTGCTGACGTCGAGGAACGCGCCTAAAGCGAGGCCGAGCGTTGCGGCTCCGACTGATCCCGCGTATCCCCAGCGGACAGCGACCCGAGTGCTTCGGTCGAGCAGAATCCTGAGTACGCTGACGACGAGCAGCGGAAATCCCAGGATGAGGGACCAGATCAGGTAAGCGGACGGCATGCTGGCCAGGAGGGTGGCGGACAGGACGCCGAAAGGCACGGTTCTGAGGATCTGGCCATTACGAACACGACGGAAGCCGGCCAGAAGGAGAGTACACCCCGCGAGGGTGAAGCCCATGATATTCACCGGCTGAAGGGACCACCACGCGACCGACGGCGACGTGGCAATGATGAGTCCGGCCAGCCAGCCTGCCCGGCTGCTGAAGCCCAGCTGGCGGAACCAGATGGGCAGAGCCCAGAGGAACAGGAACGTCGGCAGCCACCAGTGCAGGCTGAACAGGAGCGGTTCGGGCAGGAACCCGGCGAGGCGGAGAATCGTGCCGTCGAGGAAGACGATGGAGCCGAATACTCCACCCTCGCTGTACCGCATGGCGAGGCCGGCCTGCTCGGCGAGCGGCGAGAGTGATGGCAGCCCATGCGTTGCCATGATCGACATGTAGAGAGGGCTGCCGGACAGGTATTCATCCCATCGGATCTCCTGAGGAGTGCCGAAGAGCACACCCGCACGACCGCCGACGGTCGGCTGCAGATACTCCTGCGTGATGTTTGCCGTCGTCGTGCCGGTCAGCACCAGCACGATGAACAGGAACAGCAGCAGGACGCGCGCCCATCGATCGTCATCGCGCAACCAGTGCAGGAACCGATCAGAGCGGATGCTCCGTGCGGCCCTCATCCAGAGTTCTCAAGGTAGACGGACAGCGCAGCCGATCCACCCGGTGAGTAGCCGGTTTCTTCGATCTTGCTGAGATCCAGCGTACTGTTCCGCGGCCGCACCGCGATCGGGCCTGACGCGCTCGAGTAGTAGGCAGCTGTACTCACGGGGCTGACGCGCGCGGGGTCGTGTCCGGTGGCCTCGAACACCGCCTCAGCGATGTCCGCCCAGCTGACGGTGTCACCACCGCTGGTCAAGTTGTACGTGCCGTACGGAGCGTCGGCATCAAGGAGATGGCGGATGCCGCGCGCGAGGTCCGCAGTGAAGGTGAGACGCCCGAACTGGTCATCCACGACCTTCGGATCGATGCCGCGTTCGGCGAGGGACACCATCGTCCGCACGAAGTTGTCGCCGTCGCCGATCACCCAGGACGTGCGGACGATGTAGTGTCGCGGTGCGGTCGCGACAGCGAGGTCGCCGGCCGCCTTCGACTGGCCGTAGACGCCGAGCGGGGTCATAGGGTCATCCTCGCGGTAGGGGCGCTCAGACGATCCGTCGAAGACGTAGTCGCTGGAGACATGGACGAGGATGATGCGGTTCTCTGCGGCGATGCGAGCCAACGATGCGGGTGCGGCTGCGTTCGCGGCCCAGGCCGACAACCGTCCTTCGGCCGTCTCAGCCTCATCGACGGAGGTATGTGCTGCGGCGTTGATGATGACGCCGTAGTCGCGCCATCTGCGGGCGGACTCCAGGCCACGTGCGGTGACGTCGAGGTCCGCGCGACTCATGTATTCGATGTGTCCTGCATCTCCGAACTCCGCGCGCAGCGACCGGCCGAGCTGACCGTTCGCACCCAGAACGAGGATTTTGCGGGGTGCGATGGGAGCCACGGACGCGAGGCGGGGATGATCCCTGTCCTTGTTCGAGATCTCGACCTGATCGAGCGGGATCGGCCATTCGATCTCCACGGTCTCGTCAGCAAGATTGAGGAATGCGTAGTCGGTGCCTTCCGCAGCCCAGTGATCGTTGACGAGGTAGACGTATGCCGTGTCCGCTTCAAGCGTCTGGTAAGCGTTCCCGACGCCTCGCGGCACGAAGATCGCGCGTGAGGGATCGATCTCGGTGGTGAACACCGTGCCGAATGTCGGACCCTCGCGCAGATCCACCCAGGCACCGAAGATGCAGCCGGTCGCGACCGAGACATACTTGTCCCACGGCTCGGCGTGGATGCCGCGCGTGGTTCCCATAGCATCGTTGAACGAGATGTTGTTCTGCACTGGCCCGAAGTCCGGCAGCCCGGCGGCGACCATCTTCTCGCGTTGCCAGTTCTCCTTGAACCAGCCCCGCCTGTCGCCATGGACGGGAAGATCGATCACCGTGAGCCCGGGGATCGTCGTCGGCGCGGAGCTGAGGGTCTTGCCGAAGTCGATGCTCATTGCCTCTTCTCCGCATAGAAGGCTTCGGTGGCCTCCTTGGCTGGTGCCCACCAGTTCTCGTTCTCCCTATACCACTCGATGGTTGCGCGCAGCCCTGCTTCGAAGTCGCCGTACTGCGGCATCCAGCGGAGCTCTTCGCGGAGCTTGGTGGAGTCGATGGCATAGCGCAGATCGTGTCCCGGTCGGTCCGTCACGTGATCGTACGCATCGGCTGGTTCGCCCATTAGCGTGAGGATGAGCTCGATGACGGACCTGTTGTCCTTCTCGCCGTCGGCGCCAATTAGGTAGGTCTCACCGAGGCGTCCCTTCTCGAGGATCGTCAGCACAGCAGAGGAGTGATCATCCGCGTGAATCCAGTCCCGGACATTGTGACCGGCTCCGTACAGCTTCGGGCGGACGCCGCGGAGCACGTTCGTGATCTGGCGTGGGATGAACTTCTCGACATGTTGGTACGGGCCATAGTTGTTCGAGCAGTTCGAGATCGTGGCTCTCACCCCGAACGAGCGCACCCACGCGCGCACCAGCAGATCGGAGCTCGCTTTGGTTGAGGAGTACGGCGAAGACGGGTTGTACGCTGTCTGCTCGGTGAAGCGCTGCGGATCATCGAGTTCCAAGTCCCCGTACACCTCATCCGTGGAGATGTGGTGGAACCGCGTATTGTGCCGCCGGACGGCCTCCAGCAGTGTGTAAGTTCCGATGATGTTCGTGTCGAGGAAAGGACGCGGATCGTGCAGGGAGTTGTCGTTGTGCGACTCCGCTGCGTAGTGCACGACCGCGTCTGAGTCGGCCACAAGTGAGTCTACCAAGGCGGAATCCGCGATGTCACCCTCGATGAATTCGACCCGATCCTCGGGAAGCCCCGCCAGGGACTCACGATTGCCGGCGTAGGTGAGCTTGTCCAGGACGGTCGCTGTGTGATCCGTGCGAGCGATCACGTGGTGCACGAAATTCGAGCCGATGAATCCGGCGCCGCCTGTGATCAGCAGATGGGTCATGAGCGTCCTCGCTTCAACAGGTCGAGCAGATAGGAGCCGTACCCAGATTTGACCAGTGTGTTGGCGCGTTCCCGAAGCTCATCGTCGTTCAAGAACCCCTTGCGCCACGCGACCTCTTCCGGCACCCCGATCTTCATGCCCGTGCGTCGCTCCATCGTGCGGACGTACTCCGCGGCATCGAGCATCTGATCGAAAGTGCCGGTGTCCAGCCAGGCGGTGCCCCGGGGCAGCACCTCCACCTGCAGCCTTCCACGCTCCAGGTATGCCCGGTTTACATCTGTGATCTCGAGCTCACCTCTCTCGCTCGGTTCCAGAGTCTTGGCGATCTCGACCACGTCGTTGTCATAGAAATACAGTCCGGGCACCGCGTAATTGCTGCGCGGCTGCTGCGGCTTCTCCTCGAGCGACACTGCAGCGCCGCCGACATCGAACTCGACGACTCCGTATGCGGACGGCTCCGCGACCCAGTATGCGAATACAGCGCCGCCATCCACCTCTGCGTAGCGCTCGAGCTGCGTTCCCAGCCCCGGGCCGTAAAGGAGATTGTCCCCGAGCACCAGAGCCACGCTGTCGGCTCCGATGAAATCAGCACCGATCGTGAACGCCTGAGCCAGTCCGTCCGGCGACGGCTGCTGAGCGAACGACAGAGAGATGCCGAACTGCGAGCCGTCGCCGAGGAGCCGTTCAAAGTGCTCTGCATCGTGAGGTGTTGTGATCACCAGCACCTCACGCACGCCTGCGAGCATCAGAGTCGACAGTGGGTAGTACACCATCGGCTTATCGAACACCGGGACCAGCTGCTTCGACACACCGAGTGTGATCGGATGCAGACGAGTCCCTGAACCTCCCGCAAGAATAATGCCCTTCACAAGAGAATCCTCTCATGCGGGGCGCGGAAAGCCGATTCACGCGGTGCCAGTGCGGCGCAGCAAAGACACCAGATGCACCGAGATGCCCGCTATCGCAGGGACGACTATGGCGATGCTCACCTTCAGCAGGATTTCGAGCGGAAACAACAGACACAGCATCGTCAGCGCCGCGGCGACGGCCCAGCCGATGAGGTTCGCGGTATGCCGTCTCGCGGCGATGAGTGCGGGACCACTGATGCACATGATGGCCACGAGGCCGCCACTGAGCACGATGATCGCCATCATCCCGGGCGAGACCTCGAACCTGCCCGCGGAGACCAGCTGGATGATCCAAGGGCCGATGAGGGAAGCGAGCCCGGCGAGGACGACGATCCCCACGAGCGCGAGCAGCAGCAGGCGCACCACGATCCTCGGAGCGGGGTGCGGGCGACCGCGGAAGATCGCCGAGATGAGAAAGCTCTGCAGGGCGATCACCGGGACCACGATCGGGGCGCGCGTGAGTGTGATCGCGAGTATCACTGCGCCCAGCACTGCCTCTGCCGAGGATCCCTTCGTCAGGCCGATGAGCAGAGGGAGCCCACTGATCATCGCACCCATACACGCCGCAGCCGCGACAGTCCGCAGGATGTTTCCGACCAGCTCCATGAACGAGACATCGAGGATGTGGCCGCCGGTGATGCGGCTCCTCACGATCAGCCACACCGCCGCGGGGGCCAGCACGAAGGGAAAGCTGATCACGAGCGCGAGCACCTCGATCGGCATCTGGAAAGCGAATGCGAGCGTCAACGCCGCGGCGCGGAGAGTCGCATCGAGGATCACCAGTGCGGCCACCTGGCGCCAAAGCGCGAGGCCGTAAAGGACCCCGGTGAGCACCGTGGTAATGAGGTATCCAACCAGTGCGATCCCCACTGCGCCGGACAGGGCCATAAGATCACCGGGTACGACCGAGAGCGCGAGTCCCGCCCCGGTGAGCAGTCCGATCAGGACTGCGACAATCCCAGCCCCCCATGTGAATGACCGTAGTGGCGAATCGACGATGCGCTCGAGCGCGGGATGTACGGCGCGACTGATCTCCTGCTGTACGCCGGACATCGCGGAGCCGCACAGATACACGGCAGACCACAGGACGGAGAACGCGATATACGTGCCGCGGTCCACGAGCAGCGCGGGAGCGAGCACCTGCACGGCATAACCGAGTATCCCTGCGACAGCGGTCGCCAGCACTACCCATCCGAGACCGCCGCGTACACCCTGTGCGGGAGGCGTCATCGGCTGTTCCGACCGACGGCGGATGGCCATCGCCAGACACGGCACTGTCGATCAGTGATGTGTGAGGCTGTGGCAAGGCCGAGCATGCATCCATCGTTTCACATCGTTCGGACTGTCAGCCGTCGCGCCCTATCCTTGGCGTGGCAACGTCGAAGGGATGCGCCTACATGGAATTGATCGGCCTGGTCTGCCCAGCCCTTGCGCTCGTCGGCTGCTACGCCGGACTCGGGCTTCCGCTCGCCATGCTGATCGGGCTGAGAGGGCTCTGGGCCGCCGCTCTCACACCGCTGCTGGCCACATCGGTGATCGGCATCTCCGCCACTGTCGCGGGTTGGGTCGGGTTCCGCTGGTCCTTGCTGCCACCCGTCATCGTCGCCCTGATCATCGCCGCCGGAATCGTCGTCGTCAGAGGCCTGAGCGGCTCCCGAGGCACGGTCTGCTTTCCCGCGCGCCACAGATGGTGGACGTGGGGAGTCGCAGCCGTGGCGGGGATCGTCCTCGCTGTCGCCGCAGGCAGCGTAATCGGACGCCCGGAGGCGCTTTCGCAGACGTTCGATAACATCTTCCACCTGAACGCCATCCGGTACGCGCTGGACACCGGGGATGTCTCGCCATTGGCGATCGGCCGGATGACCAGCTTCGAAGCGACGCCGCAGTTCTACCCCACGGGATGGCACTCGACCGCAGCCCTCGTAGTCCAACTGTCCGGATCCAGCATCCTCGCTGCAGTGAACGCGCAGACCATCATCATCGCAGCGGTGATCTGGCCTCTTGGAGCGATCCTGCTCTCACGCGTGCTGATAGGGACCACTCCAGCCGTGATCGTCGCTGCGGGAGTCGTGGCGGTGTCCGTGCCGGCGTTCCCTCTGCTGATGATGGACTACGGGGTTCTCTATCCATACCAGCTCGCGCTGGCACTGCTGCCGGCGACGCTTGCGGTGACGGCCTGTCTGCTCGGCATCGGAGACCGCGGATCGGTGACACCAGGCTACTGGGGGCTGCTGCTCGTCGGAGCCCTTCCAGGAATCGTCATCGCGCACCCGGGTGGCTTCGTGGGTTGGATGGCGTTGTCCTTGCCGATGGTGCTGGCATTCGCAGCCGAGCTGTGGCGACGAGCCCCTGGGCGAGGGATCCGAGCGTGGATAGTGGCGATGCTGCTCGCGTACGCCATCCTCGGCATCCTGCTGCTGCGTGTTCTGCGCCCGCCGCTGTCCACGCGAGGCTGGCCCACGGTGACCGATTTGCCGACGGCGGCGATGCGAGCCCTGATGGTCCAGGTGGGCTATCCGTCCGCAGCCTGGCTCGTCGGTCTGTCCGTGTTGATCGGCCTCGCCTGGGTGCTGCGCGAACAGTCGTCGAGAGGGTTCGTCGTGGCAGGCATCTGGCTGGTGGGGGCGACATTGTTTGTCGTCGTGTCGGCGGTCATCTGGCAGACGCTGCGAGATGCGCTCACGGGCAGCTGGTACAACAACTGGCCGCGGTTGGCCTCCCTGTTCGTCATCGCTCTCGTTCCGCTCGCGGCGCTCGGAATCGCACGCACGGCTGAGGCGGTGCACACGATATTGAGGCGGATGGCCGTTCCTGCTTACGGTCGCTTCGCGGTCGGCGTTCTCGCGACGGTGCTCGCGGTGCCTGCGTTCGCTTCTCAGGCGCTGCCCGATGCGGAACAGCAGGCAGCCGAGTCATTCGCCTTGGGGGCTGACTCCCCTCTGCTGAGCGTGGACGAGCTGACGCTCCTGAAACGGCTCGACAAGCACGTGCCCACAGGTGCTGTAGTGGCGGGCAACCCCTACACGGGCACAAGTCTCGCATTCGCGATCGCGAACCGCAGGGTGCTCATGCCGCATGTACTCATGGAGAGTGCGCCGGATGTGGATGTGATCAACGAGAACCTCGATGACGCCGCACGCGTGCCGCAGGTGTGTGAAGCCGTCGATCGCCTGGGCGTCGGTTACGTGCTCGATTTCGGGGAGCGCGAGGTGCATGGCGGGAGTCATCCGCTGCCGGGACTGCAGGGGCTCTCAGGCTCAACGGCCGTACGTCTCGTCGACAGCGAGGGCTATGCGAGACTGTATGAGGTGGTTGCGTGCGGTTGACGAAACGGAGAGGGACCTGATGACGGCGATGGACGATCGGGTTCTGGTTCTGGTTCCGGCGTGGAACGAGGAACACAACGTCGGCAAGACCGTCCGTGAGATCTACGCCGCATCAGCTCAATACGACGTCGTCGTCATCGACGACGGCTCGACCGACGACACCGGCAGTGTCGCGCGCCAAGCCGGGGCGACGGTGCTCGGGCTTCCTTTCAACCTCGGAGTGGGCGGAGCCATGCGCGCGGGATTCACCTACGCTCAGCGACACGGATATCGCCGGGTCATTCAGGTGGACGCCGATGGGCAGCACGACCCGGAAGACATCGCGAACGTGCTCGCCGGTCTCGACCACGCCGACATCTCCATCGGCGCGCGCTTTGCCGACACCGGCACCTACAGTGTGCGCGGGCCGCGCAGGTGGGCGATGGTCGTATTGGCGCGCGTGGTCTCTCGGATCTCCAAGGCGCGTCTCACGGATGTCACCAGCGGCTTTCGGGCGGCGAACACCCGGGCGATAGATCAGTATGTGCGTTACTATCCGGCCGAGTATCTCGGCGACACCCTGGACTCGCTGGTGACAGCCGTTCATGCCGGCCTCACGGTCACGCAGATCCCTGTCGCGATGCGGCCCCGGCAACATGGACGGCCTAGTCAGGGCGCGTTCGGTGCGACGGTGTATCTGATGCGCAGCGTGTTCGCGCTGGGTCTCGCGATCCTGCGCCGTCCGCGAAGCAGAGAGGAAGCCTCCGCATGATCGTCGTGCTCGGCGTGATTGGGGCGCTCAGCATCCTCACGATCGTCACCTGGATGCTTCTCACCCGACGACTCCGCGAGAAATACGCGGTGCTCTGGATCGCTGTTGCGCTCGCTGTAATCATCGTCGGGATCTTCCCCGATCTGCTCCTGAGGCTCACGGAGTTGCTGGGCGTGCAGCTACCCTCGAATCTCCTCTTCGCGATGGCGATTCTGCTCCTCTTGGGAGTCGCTCTTCATCTGTCCTGGGAGCTTAGCTCCGCTGAGGACGAGGTTCGTCGTCTCGCAGAGGAGACTGCCATCGCTTATACGAACGTGGAGCAGCTCGAGGATCGCGTCTCCGCCCTCGAGGATCAGTACCGCGCCGCGGGCGACTGAATCCGGAGATTCACCCGCCGAAGATATGGCGCAGAGCGGAGCGCCGTCCTGCCTGTGTACCGCGCCGCAACACGGCGGGCAGTTGCGTGAAGGCGTGAAGTCGGGCGAAGACCCTGATCCTCGCCGCCCGCGCGGCTTTGCGCCAACCGGCCTCTCGCGACCGTGTCGCAGCTTCGTCAAAGAATCTTCGATCGTCGGCGAACCTCGATCCGTCCAGCAGAGACCTCTGCGAGGCGCTCGCTCCATGGCGTCGATACGAGAAGACCGTCTCCGGCATCGCGACCAAGGAGCCGCCGTCGAACACTATGTCGAGAATGATCGCGAGATCCAGGATGACCGGAAGATCGTCCCGGAAATCGTGTCGGCGTATTGCGGCAGTCCGGAACACCAGGGACGGCCAATACAGCCAATTGCCGCGTAAAAGACTCGACGCGAGGGCCTCGCCTTGCAGGACGACGTCTCCGTGAGTCGCCTTCGGACGCAGGATACGCTGCTTTACCCAGTCGACCGGGGGCTCGCTCGGCTGTCCTTCTCCGTCGACGACGACGACACCGGGTTGAAAGATATCGGCGTCGGGGTGCCGCTCGATCCGAGCGTGGACTGCGCGAACGTAGCCCGGGTGCAGTAGGTCGTCGCTACCGAGGACTACGAGGTACTCGGCTTCAGCAGCCTCCACGCTCGCCCGGAAGTTCTCGACTATCCCCAGATTGCGTTCGTTGCGTCGATACTGCACACGGGAATCCTGCACGGCTTCGAACCACGGGGCGACCGAGTCGTCGGGGTATCCGTCATCCAGGACCAACAGCCGCCAGTCGGGGTCGTCTTGGCGGAGCACGGAGGTCACGGTCTCGAACAGAAGTCGAGGCTCGCCCCAGAACGGCAGCATAATGTCGATGGTCACTGCACCAAGCATACGAATCCGGCGTGCGCCGCGCACGCCGATAGGATTAAGCCATGGATCTTCTCGTAGTCGGATCGGGTTTCTTCGGCCTCACCGTCGCTGAGCGTGCGGCAGCAGCCGGACGCAAGGTGATCGTCATCGACCGTCGCCCGCACATCGGCGGCAACGCCTACAGCGAAGCGGAGCCTGAGACCGGGATCGAGGTGCACCGCTACGGTGCGCACCTGTTCCACACGTCCAACCCGACGGTGTGGGAGTACGTGAACCGCTTCACGACCTTCACTAGTTACGTGCACCGGGTCTACACGCACCACAAGGACGTCGTGTACCCGATGCCGGTGAACCTCGGCACGATCAACCAGTTCTTTCAGGCGGCCTACTCGCCGAGCGAGGCGCGCGCGCTCATCAAGGAGCAGGCGGGCGAGTTCGACGTGAAGACCGCGCAGAACTTCGAGGAGAAGGGCATCGCCCTGGTGGGGCGCCCGCTGTTCGAGGCGTTCTTCCGCGACTACACGGCCAAGCAGTGGCAGACCGACCCGCACAAGCTCTCCGGCGATATCGTCAGCCGCCTTCCGGTGCGCTACACATACGACAACCGGTACTTCAACGACACGTGGGAGGGTCTGCCGACCGAGGGCTACACGGCATGGCTGGAGCGGATGGCCGATCACCCGAACATCGATGTGAAGCTCGGCGTCGACTACTTCGACGAGTCGCAGCCGCTCAACAGGCGGGCCACCGTCGGACAGCTTCCGATCGTCTACACCGGTCCCGTCGACCGCTACTTCGACTATGCAGAGGGCGCACTCAGTTGGCGCACCCTCGACTTCGAGCAGGAGGTGCTGAATACCAGCGACTTCCAGGGCACCAGCGTCATGAACTACCCCGATCTGGACGCGCCTTTCACCCGCATCCACGAGTTCAAGCACTTCCATCCCGAACGCAAGGAGATCTTCGCTCAGGATAAGACCGTCATCATGCGGGAATTCTCGCGCTTCGCGAACCGAGACGACGAACCCTACTACCCGGTGAACACCTCGGCCGACCGCGACGGTCTGCTGGCCTACCGCGAGCTCGCCAAGGGCGAGCAGGACGTGCACTTCGGTGGGCGCTTGGGCACTTACCAGTACCTCGACATGCACATGGCCATCGGCTCCGCGCTGTCGATGTGGCGCAACGACCTCGCCGTCCAAGACGACTGACGCACGGATGAGCAGGTCTTCAGTCGGAGCCCCTGGCACGCCACAGCGCTACGCACATTCCTTATGGCTGCTCTCGGCCCGCGATCTGAAGGTGCGCTACTCCACGAGCGTGCTCGGCTACTTGTGGTCGGTGCTCGACCCACTCGTGATGAGTGCGATTTACTGGTTCGTCTTCACCCGTGTGTTTCAACGCGATGTCGGCGAGGACCCATACATCATCTTTCTGATCAGCGGCCTGCTGCCATGGGTGTGGTTCAACTCCTGCGTTTCCGACTTCACGAAAGCCTTCAAACGTGACTCCAGACTGGTCCGCTCCACCGCGATTCCGCGGTCCATCTGGGTAACTCGCATTGTGCTGAGCAAAGGGATTGAGTTCCTGTTCTCGCTGCCGGTGCTCGCCATATTCGTCATCATCAACATGTTGGTCGAGACGGATACTGCCCAGCACGCGCACATCGGGTGGGGAATTCTTTGGTTGCCGGTGGCAGTTGTGCTGCAGACGATTCTGCTGGTCGGCCTGGGGCTGCTCGTCGCTCCGCTGTGCGCACTGTACGCCGACCTCGAGCGCACCACGGGACTCATCCTGCGTGCGCTGTTCTACGCCACGCCGATCATCTACAACGTCTCGAATCTGCCCGGCGTGTTCGAGACGCTCGGCGCCTTCAACCCGCTTGCGGGAATCTTCACCCTGTACCGGATGGCGTTCTTTCCCGACCAGTGGCACGCCTTGACGGTCGTCATCAGCGTTGTCATGAGCCTGCTTATTCTGGGGTTGGGAGCTTGGGTCTTCCGGAAGCTCGAACGTCCTGTCCTTAAGGAGCTGTGATGTCGGCTGCCATCGAGGTGAACGGACTAGGGGTGCACTTCCGCCGCAATCGGCGTGGACGCCGAAGCTTCAAGGATCTGTTCGCCGGGGCATCCCGACGGTCGCGTCCGGAGGAGTTCTGGATCCTGAGGAACGTGAGTTTCTCGGTGCAGCCTGGAGAGTCAATTGGCGTCGTCGGACGGAACGGTCAGGGAAAGTCGACGCTGCTCCGGCTGGTCGCAGGAGTTCTGCTCGCCGACGAGGGCGATGTCGAGGTGCACGGAGGGGTGGCGCCGCTCATCGAGCTGACCGGCGGCTTCGTCGGTGACCTCACTGTGCGCGAGAACGTTAAGATGACCGCCGGTCTGCACGGGATGTCCCGGGCCGAGGTTGCCAGACGCTACGACGACATCATCGCCTTCGCCGAACTCGCCGGGTTCGAGGACACGCCCTACAAACACCTCTCCAACGGCATGAAAGTACGGCTAGCGTTCTCGGTCGTGTCGCAGCTCGACGAGCCCATCCTGCTCGTCGACGAGGTGCTTGCCGTCGGCGACAAGGCCTTCCGCGAGAAGTGCTATAAGCGAATCGACGAGCTGCTCGCCGAGGGGCGCACTCTGTTCTTCGTCAGCCACAACGAGCGCGACTTGCGTCGATTCTGTACTCGTGGCCTCTATCTCGACAGAGGTTCCCTCGTGCTCGATGCGAGCATCACGGAAGTTCTCGATCGTTACAACACCGACTACAACAGCTAGGTTCAGAGTCCGGCGACGGCTCGGAGCGCTTCGACGCTGGCGCGAGCGGAAACCATGGCGTCCGCTGAATCGGCGCCGCTCGATACAGCGGTTCGCAGAACTTCCAGGTGCTGCGAGTAAGCGGTCAGGTGATCTTGCCAGTCCGTGCCGATCGACGCGGGAACTTGGGCGTCCGCCAACCTTTGTGCGTCACCGCGCAGTGAATCGACGATCGAGGCAGCCTCCTCGGGGCCCGAATCGGTGAGAAAACTGAGTCCAGTCAGGGCATCGTCGAGCCAAGGTCGCACCTGCTCGCGGAATCCCGACAGATCGGGCTCCGGGGGAGTGGGTGGTGTCTCGACAGGAGCAGGCTCCGGTGTCATCGGTGGCGTCGACGATGCCGATGGGATCGCGGTAGGCGTCGCGCTGGTTGTCGTAGTGGGGTCCGCGCTCGGCGCGCCTGGACGCAGGAACAGCCAAAATGCGACAGTTGCGATCAGGACGGCCACGACGGCAAGTCCGACGATCAGCCAAACGCGGCCGCGCCTGGGCTTCTCATCCGAGTACGCCCAGACGTACTCGGGCTGTGGATCGGTCATTTTGCCTCCAATGCCGGCATCGGCCGCCAGCTGTTGTCGCGCCCGATCCTTCCACCGTCGCGGAGGCCTCGGATCAGGTTACTGGTGCCGCGTAGGGTGCGCTCGACGAAGACCAGCCGGATGAGTTCCTTGAAGAAGGTGGCTGTGGTCCCGAGTCCGAACAGCACCGGATTGTATGTGTCGTGCACGCGATAGTAGTGCTTGATGAACGCGCGATTGCGCATGATGTAGTACCGGTACGCATTGCTGGAGGCGTTCATGTGCCGGATCCCCATGTCCCACTGTCTGATTTCGCGGGTGCGGCGCAGCACGAACTCATCGACGATCACCGCTGTGGTCAATCGCGAGGCCAGCCAGCCGTACATCTGGTCATCCCAGTAGATGAAGAACCGCGGGTCTGGCAGCCCGATCTGCTGCACGATCGAACGGTGGATGAACATGCCCTCGAAGCATCCGCTGTTCATCTCCCGGTAACCGGAAGCATCGAACTTCGACGGCGCGAACGGGATCGGGATGGCCATCCGATCGGCAATGCGGTACTGCCAATAGAATTCACTGCCGTCGTAGTCGTAGCGGCGTCCCTGGATGCTCTTGAAGCGGCGCGACCAGTGGCCCATCCGGGCGAGTCCGTCCGGGAGCACTTCGACGTCGTCATCCATCATCCAAATCCACTCGGCACCCAGATCGTATGCCGTGCGCATCCCCTCGCTGAATCCCCCCGATCCGCCGGTGTTGGTCGCGAGACGCCGATACACGATCTCGGTGCCGATGTCCGCTCGGAATGACTCGACGACCTCTGTGGTGTCGTCGGCAGAGGCGTTGTCGATGATCACGACCCGTCCGGGCTTCGGGTCCATTGAGCGGATACTGGTGAGCAGCCCGCTCAGCAGGTGCGAGCGGTTGAAAGTGACGATGACGATCGTCGCGGACGCGGGATCGAACTCAGCGGGGGTCATGCCTGCTCCTCGAAGGTCTTCTGCCAGGAGGCGTCCGAGACGAGGTCCGGAAGCGCCGCGCGGTACTGACTCCGTAGCGTGGGCCAGTTGCGCCGCAGGCGCCGATGCAGCAGGAACGAGTCGCGCAGCATCCGGCGGTATTGTGCGCGGTCCCGAGTGTAGACGTTCTTGCCGGACCCGTCAGCCGCGCTGACCAGTGCGCTGTCGAAAGAGGGGATGCGCCACCACTGCGCGTCGCTCTTGCCGAACTCGACCTCCGGACGCTCGACGTTCTCAGGGGCGGGGGAGTGCAGCCAATGCAACAGCAGTGTGCGAACAGTGAAGAGGCGCAGGCGCAGTCCGGTCGGGCTGTCGAGCTGGTGCGATTTCAGTGGCGGAAAGACCTGTCGTCCGCGCCGTGAGTGCAGCACTGTGCTCGGGTCGCGGTGCACCACGGTCTCGGCGAATGCTGCTGCGAGTGTGCGAGCTTCCGGCATCGCCGTGGCGAGGTTCCTGCGCATGTGCTCGGGCCCCGAGAGGACATCCCGCAGGGCTTTCGCGCGCAGGGCGACGGGGTAGTACTGCATCATCATCAGATGCTTGAGATCCACGCGCAGGCTGTGCTTGAGCAACCGTCCGCCCTGCGGTGCGTTCGAATGCAGCAGTGCCGCCACGATGCGGTTGCGGGCGTGGAAGTACGCCTGCCAGTCGATGGTGTCGTCCTTGTTCACCCAGGAGACGTGCCAGAGGGCGACTCCGGGCAGCGACACGGTCGAGAACCCCGCTTCGCCGGCGCGCAGACAGAACTCCGCATCATCCCACTTGATGAACGCGGGAAGGGACAGGCCCACTTTCCGGATGGCGTCGAGAGGAATCAGACACATCCACCAGCCGTTGTAGTCGGCGTCCATGCGCATGTGCAGCAGGGGGGACTGGCGCAGATTCGCAACGCCGAAATCGTGCGGCATTTTCTCCTGGTACAGGTTGCGCCACATGAACGGAACCTCGTCCACGACCTCGGCCCAGCCGTGCAGCTTGGGGCGATCGAGCAGATCGAACATGTGGCCGCCGACGAGCACCGGAGTCGTCGCGTACCGCGCGAAGACGATCGAGCGGCGCAACGACTCCGGCTCGAGGCGCACATCATCGTCGAGCAGTTGCACGAAGTCGCTCTCCGAGCGCTGGAGCGCTTCGTGCATCGAACGGGCAAAGCCACCGGAACCGCCGAGATTCGGCTGACGGATCACCTGTAGCGTGTCTCCGAGTTCCGCCGCAACCAGGTCGTACCCGTCCTGGTCCGCGACGAGCTGCGTTCCCTGATCGACAAGGAAGATGCGGTCCACGAACTCCAGAGCGTCCGGCGAGTTCGCCAAGGCGCGCAGCGTGTCGATGCAGTAGTCGGGCTTGTTGTAGGTCGTGATGCCCAGAGAGGCTTTGCCGTCGCGCGCGGGCTCCTGCTCGGTCGTCCACTCCGCGCCTTCCAGGATGACGTGCTTCTCATCGGCGACAACGTCGAACCAGATCCATCCTCCGTCGCTGTACTCGGTCAGCGAGAGGTTGAATGAGGTGCTGGTGTCGCCGCTCACCTCACGGGTGTCGATCCGCTGGCGCACGCCGGCGCCATTTGAACGGTAGATCAAGACGGTAGCCGGGCCGCTGGTGTGCACCGTCAGGGTGATCTGGCGGACGCTCGTCCAGTGTTGCCAGTACGAGGCGGGGAAGGCATTGAAATATGTCCCCAGTGACACGCGTCGTCCCGACACGACGCGCGCGCGATTGCGGCCGAGTATATTGCCCAGGTGGGCACGATTGGAAACCCGCACCGGCTCCTCATCGATTACCGACCAGGTCTCCGGGGCGGCATACAGCGGGAGCAGATCGGGGTCTCGATCGAGCGGAAAGACGACGTTCTGCAGCACGTGGGTCACGAGGTGACAGCATACCGGTGACTACCTTGGGAACGTCGCAAAGCGAGTGCGTGGTGCCGCATATCCGTTTGCAGGGTCGGGCGTGAGCATGGGACGGATGAAGGTAATGATCACCGGCGGCGCCCGCTATATCGGATCCACTGTGGCGAGCGCGTGCCTCGACGCCGGGATTCGGGTGGTCGTCCTCGATGATTTATCCACGGGACGAGCAGAGTTCGGTGCCGAGCGCAATCTGTATCGAGGCGATATTGCCGATGCAACACTCCTGGAGCGCATCGTCAAGGAGCATCCTGATATCAATCTGGTGATTCACTGCGCTGCACGAATTGTCGTTCCTGATTCCGTGGCTGAGCCACTCGACTACTACGACGTCAACGTCGGACGCACACTGACGATGGTTCGCCTACTCGCCGCTCTCGGAGTCTCTCGAGTGCTGTTCAGTTCGTCAGCGGCCATTTATAGCGGGGATTCGGGGGGAGGCGTCGACGAGGACGCAGAGATCGCCCCCGGCAGCCCCTACGCGAGCACCAAATGGATGGTCGAGCAGATCCTGCGGGATTCGGCGCAAGCAGGTAAAATTCGTGCCGTCGCGTTGCGCTACTTCAACCCGATCGGTGCGGACCCGCGGTTGCGCACGGGGTTGCAGAGCCTGGCGCCGTCGCATGCTCTCGGGAAGATCATGACGGCCCGAGCCACCGCCACACCATTCACACTCACAGGGACCGATTGGAACACTCGCGACGGATCAGGTCTGCGGGACTATATCCATGTATGGGATTTAGCGCGCGCACACGTCGCGGCCGTGCAGCGTTTTGATGGGATTGTGAATGCTGATGACCCTTATTCGGCGATGAATATCGGGACTGGCCACGGTGTCACTGTGCGTGAACTCGTATCAGCGTTCGAGGCGGTGACCGGCGAGCCGCTCGAGGTCATTGAAAGTGGTCGCCGCCCAGGCGACCAGGCGGGAGCTTTTGCGCTCGTAGGTCGTGCCGAAGCCGGACTCGGCTGGAAGGCAGACCGCTCGGTGGAGGACGGCGTGCGTGACGCACTTGCGTGGGCCGAGAAACTGAAAACGCTGAACCGATCCTGAGTTACGTCTCAAACCGTTCGTGTCCGAGCGTCGGGATCGCACCCGTGTGCGCCGCGTCCATGCTCTCGCGCCAAGATCGGCTCTGCCCGGCCCGCAGCGCGCACAGCACCAGCAGCACCCAGCCGATGCCGGTGAGAGTGAAGCTCTCGAACATCGACTCCACCGCGAGCGTCACCAGCACCAGCGGCGTCCACGCATAGACGACCGAGCGTCGCACACTGGCGACCAGCCACGACCGCACGAGTGCGACCCCGCCGAGGGCGGCGAACAGCGCAAGACCGATCCACCCCAGTTGCAGCAGAGTGTCGAAATACGCGTTCAGTGCCGACTGGTGGTGATCGTCGAGCAGGAAGTTGATGTAGATGAACGGGTAGTCACTGCCCACCCAGGGCCCGAACCAGCCGTACCCGGTGACCGGCTGTTGCGCGATGAAGTCGAGCAGGGCGTTCCACAGATCGGCGCGGGTCGAGAAGTCAGAGCCGGCATCCAGAATGCGGATGATCTGATGCCGCAGCACGAACGCGATGACCAACCCCGCCGTCACGAGTCCGCCGAGCACCCACTGCACCGTGAGTCGGTTGGTCGGCTTCGCATGTCGCACGATCGTGAGCGCGACCGTGGCGATTCCGACAGCGGCGGCGAGCACGACCACGGTCGGTGAAGCGGACAGCAGCGCCAGGAAGCCACCCAGTGCGATCGAGAGCACTCCGACGACACGGTTGATCGACTGAGTCCGCCATTCGATCACGAACGTGATCAGCGCGATCACCGCGATGAAGCCGAGCATGTTGCGGGTGCCGAAGATTCCCTGCACCGGCCCGCCGTTCGCGAGATCTCCCGCGATATCCAGCACGGAAAGCGGCGTATCGAGCAGGATGCCGGAGAGGATCTCCAGTGCCAGCGAGAGGCCGAGCAGCCAGCGCAGCGTATCGCCGATGGCGCGCACAGTCTGCAGCGTGTCGCGCACATGGCCGATCGTGATCGCGATGACAGCGTATCCGAGCAGAGTCGCCCAACCCGCCAGCGATTGCGAGCGATCAGAGCTCCACATGACGCTGATCAGCGCAAGCGCCAGAAAACCGAGCAGCGAGGTCGGTGCGAAGCGCAGCAGCGACAATTCGGCGCGACGTGCGATCAGCATCGCAGCACCGATGAGTGCGAGCAGGATGATGATCGTCGTTAACGTCGTGGTCGACGTCAGCCGCTCGATCGCGAACGAGGCGAACGCCGCAGTCAGGCCCGTGAGCGCATAGGCGCGGGCGAACTCCGCCGAACCGATCAGCGAGACGACGTAGCGCCGGGGCGTCATGGCACCTGCCGCGCCCTCGGTCCGTGGGAGATCACCGGCGTGCGCTCACTGACGCCGACACCCACCAGCGGAACCGACTTCATTTTGAAAGACAGCAGGATCAACAGCAGCCAGCCCCACAGCATGATCGGTGCGGACTCGGCCAGCCCTTCGACCAGCAGCACCGCCACCAGAAGAATCGGCAGCAGCGATACCGGCGAATACGTGCGGCTGGCATCCAGATCCCACCGTGGACGATCCACAGCGAAGAACCACGCACGCCACGTGACCGCGAGCCAGGCGATGGCAATCAGGGCCACGCCGACGATGCCCAGCTGCAGGAACACGTCGAGCCACATGTTGTGGGCATGGAACACCGTCAGCCCATGATTGAGGATCCACCCCTGGAACGCCGGATCCCATGGCACCCATGGCGAGGAGAAGCCGTTGCCGAAGACCGGACGCGAGATCGCCCTCTCCCAGACCGCCTGCCAGATCTCGATGCGACCGGTGAGGTCGGAGTCTTTTCCGAACAGCCCGAGCAGGCGATCACGCAGAACCACTCCGGCGATGACGCCGAGCACTCCGATGGCGGCGAAGACCGTGTAGACGAGGCGGCGCTGGTCGGGTTTCTGCGCAGCGCGAGCGATCAGAGCAGCGGCGAGAACTGCGAGCACGACGGCCACGCTCAGGTAAACGGTCGCAGACGCGGCCTCGACCATCAGCACGACGGCCAGCACGGCCCAGCCGATGAGCAACCCGCGGCGACGTGCGCGAGCCGCGTACAGCACGGCGAAGATGATCAGCGCGAACAGGCACATCATCGCCATCTGATGCGCATTGCCGACGACGCCTTGAATGCGGCCCTCGTTGAAGAGGTTGCCCCGCACCCAGTACAGGTGCGGGTCGATCTTTCCCTCAGGCGCGTCGACGAAGTTCGGCAGCAGCGGATGCCGGAGAATCAGCACGACCCACAGCTCGATCGCCAGCGACAAGCCCAGGATCAGCTTCATCGCTGTGGACAGCGCACGAACGATCTCGTCCCAGGTGAGCACCGTCGCCACGAGCATGGCCGTCACGGTCACGGCCAGCAGCAGCATCCAGGTCAAGAGGGTCGCAGCCGGCCAGCGCGACCACAGCGTCGATACCCCCGCCAGTGCGGCGTACCCCAGAGCCACCCAGGGCAGGCGGCGCCAGCGGAATCGAATCGGATCGCGCACGATCACCGGAATCCAGATCCCGAGTGCGCCGAGAGTCAGCACGACGATGACGATTACGGAGCCGACCGGGCCCACGAGGTTGTACACGGCGGTGTGCGCGAAGATCGCGAACAGAGTGAGCACGCTGTAACCGCGCACCAAGAGGTGACCCGTCGTCTCGCGCGCGGGGGCGGCGGGTGGCGCTGCCACCGGATGTCTGGAGTACACGGCCATCGGCTTCAGGCTACCGCGCCGCGTGCCCCTCGCCGCTGAGAGACACCGCACGACCTACGCTGGGGGCATGCTGCTCTCGATCACGAATGAGCCCCGCGATTACGCCTGGGGGTCTACAACGCTGATAGCCGGTCTCGAAGGACGCGCGCCGTCTGCCGCGCCCGAAGCCGAAGTATGGTTCGGGGACCACCCCTCCGACCCGGCGGATGTCGCCGGCGGCGGAACGCTCGACGCGCATACCGGCGGCAAGCTGCCCTATCTCTTGAAGCTGCTGGCCGCGGCCGCACCGCTGTCCATCCAGGTGCACCCCACTCGCCCGCAGGCCCAGGAGGGGTTCGCCCGCGAGAGAGGGATGGATGCTGCCGACCCCACGCGCAATTATCGGGACGCTAATCACAAGCCCGAGCTCATGGTCGCGCTCAGCGATCGCTTCGAAGCGCTCAGCGGGTTGCGCCCGCTGGTCGACACCAAGCGGCTGCTGGCGTCCTTCCCCGACACGAATGGTGTGATCGCGCTGCGCGCGCGCCTCGATGTCGGATCGGATGCTGATGCACTGCGCGAAACACTGGCATGGCTGTTGTCCGGTTCTGCCCAGGCCGAGGTCGACGACATCATTGCAGCCCTCGGCGAGGCGCAATCTACCGAGTTCGGGGAGGCCCTCTCGGCCATTCGTCAGATTGCCGAGCACAACCCCGGCGATCCTGGCGTGGTCGTCGCACTGCTGATGAATTTCATCGTGCTGCGACCCGGCGAAGCGATCTTCTTGCGCGCAGGCCTTCTGCACGCCTACGTGTCAGGACTCGGCGTCGAGATCATGGCCGCGAGCGACAATGTGCTGCGCGGCGGGCTCACCCCGAAGCACATCGACGTCACCGAACTGCTCGCGATCGTCGACACCGAGCCTGGCGCGGTCCCGGTGCAGAGGTCTTCCGGCGCGATCACGACGTATGACGTGCCGGTGGCGGACTTCGCGCTGCGTCGCGTGCAGGTGGACGGAGAGCAGCGACTGTCGGTCGCGGGCCCGGCCATGGTGCTGGCCACCTCGGGAGTGGTGGCTGTGTCGACCGCGGGGGGACACGCGCTGCCGGTGAAGATCGGAACCGCCGTCTTCGCCACCGCCGATGAGCGCGAACTGGTCGTGCGCGGACAGGGCGAGATCTTCATCGCCGAGCCCGGTCGTTCTTGAGCTCTGTCGGCGGAGTCCACTGCGCGACACGCCGGTAACGCGCCAATGAACCTTAAATCTGCCATTGAGGGTTTACCATCTGCGACTTGACCACAGCGAATGACACGGGTGTAATTAGGTGAAAGCACGGCCCGTGGGGGGCAAAGTCAGGGGTTGGGAGATCAAGATGACGGGTTATCGTTCAGACGTTCCCGAAAATTGGTTCGTCGATCCAGTTAATCTCGGCGTACCAGGCGTTCGTCGAGTCGAGGCAGAAGACGGCGGTGCACTGGCCTGGCAGGCCGATGCACTGTGCGCACAGACGGATCCAGAGGCGTTCTTCCCCGAGAAGGGCGGCTCCACCCGCGACGCGAAGCGCATCTGCACGACGTGCGATGTGCGCGGCGAATGCCTCGAGTACGCGCTGAACAACGACGAGCGTTTCGGGATCTGGGGCGGACTCAGCGAACGCGAGCGCCGCAAGCTCAAGCGCCGCGCGAGTTGACCGCGGTTTTCGGCCGGTCGAGTTTCTCCGACCGGCCGAACGCTTCGCGGCAGCGGCTCGACGCGGTGGCTGATTCTTGGTGGGCGCGCCGAGCCCACTGACGGACAGCGCGCATCAGCGGCTTAGGCTGGCTGTTGCCATGCCAGCCCGAGTCCATGCCATCATCGTCGCGCGTTCCGGTGAATCAGCCAGCGCACAGCTCGCCCGAACCCTTGAGGCTCTGCGCGCGCAGAGCATCCCTCCTGCGGCGATGACCGTGGTCGTGCAGGGCGATGCCTCTCGCATCCGCAGCCTTCCCGGCATCGGGCACGCGGTCGAGGCGATCATCGAAGCGCGTCCCAGCACCAGCTACTCAGAGTCGGTGGCGCTCGCCGCGCCTCGCGTTGCGGAGGGCCGCTCTGTCTGGCTGCTCGCTCACGACACGGTTCCCGAGCGCAATACGCTGCGACAGCTCACCGGCGCACTGGAGCGCTCGCCTTCCGCCGCGATCGCCGCACCCAAACTCGTTCGCGCCGACGACGATCGCGAGATCGTCTCTATGGGCGTCAGCATGACCCGCTTCGGGCGGACGGTCGAGTTGGCCGCCGAGGAACTCGATCAGGGTCAGCACGACTCCACCGAAGACGCACTCGGCGCAGACGTGCGCGGCCTGCTCATCCGCGGGGAGGCCCCACGGGTGCTGCGCCCTGACACCGCACTGGCCGGAGCCGATGAGGGCCTCGATCTCGGTGTGCGGGCGCGCCTCGGTGGCGCTCGCCTCGTGCTCGTCCCGAAGGCGCGCATCGGAGTGCGCCCCAACGGCCCGGCAGCCGTGCCGCTGAGCCCGGTTGCGCGTGCATGGGCGACCCGTCGCGCGCAGCTGCACCGTCGGCTTGCGTATGCGCCCGCTCTGGCCGTGCCGCTGCACTGGCTGAGCCTGCTTCCCCTGGCGCTGTGGCGCTCCATCACGCATCTCATCGCCAAGCGCCCAGCCGAGGTCGCACCTGAGTGGGGGGCGGCTCTCGCAACGATGCTGCGCCTGGGTGCTCTTGCCCGCTCGCGGTCTGCGATCCGCTCATTCCGCTCTGCTTCCTGGGCGAGCATCGCCGCGCTGCGGGTGACGCGAGAACAGCTCAAGCAGCGACTCGACGACGGCCACGGCAGCGAACGCGGTGTGGTCAGCGAACTGAACTTCTTCAGCGGCGGCGGCGCCTGGGCGGTGCTCGCGGCGCTGGTCGTGAGTGTTGCCGCATTCGTGTCGATGCTGGCCTGGCCGGCGCTCGGTGGCGGAGAGCTCCTTCCGCTGCAGCAGACCGTTGCAGCACTCTGGAGCGACACGACCTGGGGGCTGCGTGACGTCGGCCTGGGCATCATCGGTCCGGCTGATCCCTTCGCCGCGGTGATCGCCGTACTCGGCACGCTCTGGCCGGCTGCGCCCTCCTTCTCTCTCGTGCTGCTGTGGCTTGCGGCACTGCCGTTGGGTGTTCTGGGCGGCTGGTTCGCCGCGACCCGCATCACCGACCGGGCGGGTCTGCGCATCCTCGGTGGCGTGCTCTGGGCTCTCGCGCCGACGTTCCTCACCGCCCTCGTGCAAGGCCGCCCCGCCGCAGTTCTGCTGCACCTCCTGCTGCCGTGGGTCTTCCACTCCGCAGTGGTGGCACACCGCTCGTGGGGGGCAGCCGGAGCCGCGTCGCTGCTCACTGCCGCGGCCCTGGCGTGCGCTCCATCGCTTGCACCGGCTTTCGTTCTGCTTTGGGCGCTCTCGCTGATCATCATGCTGACCACCGGTCGTCTGCGGGGCGCTGCCCGGCTGTTCTGGGTGCTCATTCCCAGTGCGGTGATGTTCGCACCGCTGGTCATCTGGCAGCTCCGACATGGCAATCCCTGGGCCCTGCTCGCCGATCCGGGTGCGGTCAGCATCCTCGACCAGGCCGGGGCGGATGCTGCCGGTCGCGCTGTCATCGCATCCGGTTTCCCCTCACCCGACCGGGCTGGCTGGGAGTGGTTCGCCGGCACCGGGTTCTCGGCCTGGGTCTCCCTGCTGCTCGCACCGGTCGCCCTGCTGGCGCTGATGTCCGCGCTGTCGCCGCGCTGGCGTGCTGGCTTCGCAATGCTGGCCACCGGACTGGCAGGTCTCGCGACGGCGCTGGCCGCTGCGCGCGTGGTCGTCTCTTTCGCGGACGGCATCGGTGTTGCCATCTGGCCGGGAACCGGCCTCAGCCTGGCCTGGCTCGGCGTGGCGGGGGCGGCGCTGGTCACACTCGACACTGTTGTCGCCGCGGCGCCGCTGCGGATCACCGCCGCCTTCGTCGCCGGTGTCGCAGTCGGCGTCTGCGCACTGCCGGCACTGCTGGCGGTGAACGACGGCAACACGGAGTTGCAGAACGGGCCGAAGAGCACGTTGCCCGCTCTCGTCGCGGCGCAAGCAGGCTCCGATTCCGACCAGGCCACGCTCGTCATGACCGCGCTGAACGACGGCTCGCTGTCGATCGATCTGGTCTGGGGCAGCAGCGCCACGTTGGGCGCGCAGTCCACTCTGCACAGCACCGCGACGCGACCCGCAGGCACAGATATCTCCGTCACCGCCGTCGATCTGCTCTCGGCGCGCAGCTTCGACGCCGCACAGGCGCTCGCTGACCACAGCATCAGCTTCGTTCTGCTCGCGCAGACGGCAGATGAGAAGGATCGCGCGCGGATGATGCGTGAGCAGGCCACCACCGCGATCGATCAGCGCTCGGGCTTCGTCAAGGCCGGTGACACCGCTCGCGGGACGCTGTGGCGCGTCGACGACGCTCTTGCGGAGATCACCATCGCCGAGCGCGCGCAGCCGAGCGACGGACAGCAGGCGATTTCGCGGACAGTCGCGCTCGCGCAGGCCATCATTCTGCTCGCCGCCCTGTTGCTGGCCATTCCCACTCGTGCGTCGCGCCGCGCCGCACGCGCGAAGTCGCGGGTGGTCGGCAGAACTCCCGAAGAATCGCTTGCCTCACGCAGCCTGCGAGCTCGAAACGATGACGACGAGTTGGCGGAACCCCCAGCGGCAGTCAGCGAGCCGCGTGCCGAGACCGAGCAGAATGCCGATGCCGACTCTCCACCCGCGACCGCAGAGCCGCAGGAATCAGCACCGGAGCGTGGCACAGCACTAGAGCGTGACACAGGACAGGCCGACACCGAGCCGGCCGACACGGAACCGTCGTCGAGCGGCACGGAGGGGGCACGATGAAGCAGCGGACGATTCATCTGGCCGCCACCGGTGCTCGCGTCGCCACGGGGGCGGTGGTGGCAGCCGCGTGCGTCCTTGGCGTCGTCGCGGCGGTGGCCGCTCCCTGGCCCGAGGTGCAGAGCACATCGGCGCATACGACGGTGACTCCCGTGCCCGGTGACGCACTGGTGGTGTGCAACGGCTCTTTTCGCATCCTCGGGCGTGATTCCAGCAAGGCAGGCTCGATGTACTCCGCGGGCGCCCCAAGACTGCGAGTCGACGGCGCTGCCGACGATGCGGATGCGACGGACCTGAACATGCCCGACATCACTGGCGGCGCGGGAGCACAGGCGATCATCGCCAAGGTGAAGGATCGCGAGGCGCCGCTGATCGCAGCATCCGAATCGATGCAGCTGTCCGATGAAGACGCCCGCGGATTCGCTGCGGCTCCTTGCCGCGAAGCCTCTATGCGGAGCTGGCTCGTCGGGGGAGACGTGACCACCGGTGCGTCAGACATCATTCTGCTTTCGAACCCCGGCAGCGTGCCCGCGACCGTTGACCTCAGTATCTACGGCGAGAAGCGTGCCGCGTCGACCGTGGTCGTGCCGCCGATGACCCAGATCGGCGTGCCTTTGGCATCCGTCGCGGCCGGCGAGCGGCGCCCCGTCATCGATGTCGTCAGCACCGGTGCGCCGGTGCGCGCGACCCTGCAGTCGACGCTCGTGCGCACCCTGGATGCTGTCGGCGCGGACCTGCAGGATGGCGTCAGCGGAGCCCAGCGGGACGTGCTGCTGCTCGGGGTGCGCTCATCGCAGGCAGCCGACGGCGACGATTCGACCGGCATCGTCGTGCGGATGCTGGCACCAGATGCGGATGCTCAGGCCGTCGTGACCGTGCGCAACGCCGTGTCGGGTGCACTCGTCGACGAGTACGAGGTCGAGCTGGAAGGCGCGAAGCCGATGGAGATCGCTCTCGCCGGCAGCGCGAGCAGCGCGTACGACATCGAGATCGCGGCCTCCGAGCCGATCGTCGCCGGCGCTCGGCAGACCGCGCGATCCGGCTCGAAGGAAGACTTCGCGTGGATGCTGCCGGCGCCGGAACTCGCCGCCGATGCCCCGATGATGTTCTCGGTCCCCAACGGTCCGCAGGCGACGCTCTATCTGCGGAACACCGCCGACGAGCCGATCACGGTCACCATCGACGGTCCCGACGGCCGGACGGTGGAGCTGGCCGCATCGGCTTCGACCGCAGTGCCGCTGAAGACCGGTGGTCACACGCTTCAGTCGACCGGGCATCTGCATGCCGCGATCAGCATGCAGGGCGGTCAGGGGTCGGCGTCGATTGCCGGTTGGCCGCTGTGGGCGGGGGCTGCGACCCAGCATCCGATCGTCGTGCGGCCCTGACAGGGACTTAGCGCTCGCGCCGTCAGCCGCGCAGCCACGCACTGATGCGCGACTGCACAGGGCTCAGTAGTCGCGGATTTCCGGGCCCAATTCCCAGGGTTCACGGCCGACGTACTCAGCGGCGGCATGGAAGACGGCGCTCTCGATGGCGATTCGGCGGTGCAGTGCGTCGTCGTGCCCCTTCGGCAGCATCCGCTCGATGGGAACCCGATACAGCGAAACCCGGCGTGCAGCATGGTCGACCCGCCAGCGCGGGATGCCGTCGTCGCGATCATGCGTCGGCATCGCCGTGATGTCGAAGGTCACCTCACGGAGCTCTTCCCATGCGCTGCGCAGGAACTCGACCGCGCTGCCGACGGTGATCTCGAAGCGATCCAGCCGCCCATCCAACGGCGCGAGAGGCGGGCGCACGACTTCGCTGCGCCCCAAGCGGCCATGTCGGCCGTGGCGTGCTGCGCGGGGCCGATCGGCGTGCAGCGGGCGACGAGGGGACATGTCCGAAAGTCTAGGCGCTGCCGCGCGGCAGCAGGGCATCTGACGGCTCGCCGCCTACGCTGAGAGAGATGGACGAGAGACTGTGCTCAAAGGTGGCCTGTGCCCGCGAGGCCGTGGCGACGCTGACGTTCGACTACGGTGACCAGATGGCCGCTCTCGGCCCGCTCGGCCCCGGCGGTGATCCGCACGCGCATGATCTGTGCGCCCAGCACGCCGATCGTCTCTCGGTCCCGGCAGGCTGGCTCGTCGTGCGCCACGAGGCGCTGCGCAGCTGAAATCAGATCCGGATGCGGCGGCCGGTCAGACGCTCAGCCCGGTCATCGGCGATGGTCAAGGCGCGCTGCTCGCGCTGACGGCGCAGCACGGTCACACCCAGCAGAAGCTCTTCGGGAGAGACCGCAGGGATGGGCGACACGAACGCGCTCACCTCGGTGGCGAGGCTCTGAGCGACGCGCACCCGTGCTGAGGGCGAGAGCCGAGGTGCACTGGCGAGGAACTGCGAGATGCGTCGCGCCAGCCGATCAGGCAGACGCGCCACATCGGCGATGGGGGCCCACTCCGACAGCGATGCGGGCAGGTAGGGCTGATGATCGGGGAGAGCCGGCGTGCGCACGCGCTGCGAATAGGTGCCGGCGACGAGATCGCCGAGGCGCTGTGACCGCGACGTGAGCGCTCCGGTGATCACCGCGGCGCCGCCGAACGTGAAATAGATCTCGAGCACGCCGATCAGCGCGCGGATGAACGTGTGCCGGAAGGTGATGGCGCCGCCGTCGATGCGCACGATGCGACCGCCGACCGCGAGCTTGCCCACGCTGCGGCCGCGCATCGCCATCTCGACGGTGATCGGCAGCACCAGGAAGCTCACCACGACCGCCCAGATCGAGAACATGGCGAACAGGTCTTCGTCCATCAGACGCTGCGCCATCAGCCAGATCTGCAGGAAGATGAACGCGAGGAAGACCGCGAAGCTGATCAGCATGTCGATCAGCGCGCCGCCCGCGCGAAGGATGAACCCCACTGGCTGCACGTCGATCGCGACGGCTTCTCCGGAGAGGATCTCCTGTTCATCGGCAATCGCTGTGGACATGAGTACAGTAAATCAGGTGGATGCCGATGCCTTGACCGATGCGCGCCGACCCGAGTGGGAACGGCTGGATGCGCTCAGCCGAAAGCGCGATCTCAGCGGGGCGGAGGTGGACGAGCTGATCATGCGGTATCGCGCAGCATCCGCGGATCTGGCCGAGCTGAAGACCTCGGTCGGCGATTCACCGCAGGGCGCCTATCTCTCGACCATTCTGGCAGCGGCGCGTCTGCGCTTCACCGGTGCGTCCGACAACTTCCTCGCGCAAGCCGCGCGCTTCTTCACCCTGCAGCTGCCGGCGGCGCTGTACCGCATCCGCTGGACGACAGCGGTGATCGCCGTGGCCTTCGTGCTGACGATCGTGCTGACGGCCGCGTGGATCGCCTCGGATCCGTCGCGGATCGCGGCGCTCGGCGAACCGGAGGTGCTGAAGAAATACGCCGAAGAGGACTTCGTGAACTATTACGAGCCGATGGCCTCGTTCGCGGGAGTGGTGTGGTTCAACAACGCCTGGATCGCCATGCAGTGCGTGCTCTTCGGGGTCACGGGGCTGTGGCCGCTGTGGATGCTGATGCAGAACGCCGTCGGTCTCGGCGTCTCCACCGCGGTGATGTCCGCGTATGGACAGCTCGACACGATGATCCTGCACATCCTGCCGCACGGGATGCTGGAGCTCACGGCGATCTTCGTCGCGGCGGCAGCCGGTCTGCATGTCTTCTGGGCATGGGCCGTGCCTGGACGGCGCACTCGGGGTGAGGCCCTGGCCGCCGAGGGGCGGGCACTCGCGACCGTCGCGATCGGACTGGTCTTCGTCTTGCTGCTCTCCGGTCTCGTCGAAGGATTCGTGACCGGTTCTGCGCTGCCGTGGCCCGTGAAGATCGGCATCGGCGCGGCCGCACTCGCGGTGTTCCTCGGCTACATGCTCATCATCGGGCGGCGTGCTGTCCGCGGCGGCGAGAGTGGAGACCTGATCGAATACGAGGCGGGCACACCGACCCTCACGGCCGGCTGAGGTCGACGCCCGAGCCCGCGAGATCAGTCGATCGGCTTGCTGTCGAACAGCGCCTTGTAGGCGAAGCCGGCGAGCATCGCACCGACGACGGGGAACACCAGGAACACCCACAGCTGCGACAGCGGCTCCACTCCGCCGTAGATGGCGGTGGCGATCGAGCGAGCAGGGTTCACCGAGCTGAAATCCACCGGCAGAGAGACCAGGTGGATCAGCGTCAGCGTCAGACCGATGGCGATGCCGGCGAACGGCGTGCCGCGCTCCGGATGCGTCACGCCAAGAAAAACCAGCAGGAAGAAGCCGGTGAGGATGACTTCGATGATGATCGCCGCCAGCATCCCGAACCCGCCCGGCGAGAGCGGGCCCCAGCCGTTGCTGGCGAATCCGGCATCCTGCGCGGTGGTCAGCCACGCGTCGGGACCGAACATGCCGATCAGGTTCAACGCCGTCGAGGCGATCACTCCGCCGACGACCTGCGACACGATGTAGGGTGCGGCGTCGCGCCACGGAATCCGCCCGGAGGCTGCCGCCCCCAGGGTGACTGCAGGGTTGAAATGACCGCCCGAGAGCGGTGCGAACGCGTAGAAGGCGACGAGGAGCGCGAGACCGAAGGCCAGTGCGATCGCAACGTAGACCGCAGAGTTCGCACCGGGATCGGTGAAGTGCTTCGAGGCGAACAGAGCTGTGCCGACGCCGCCGAAGACGAGCAGAAATGTGCCGAACCCCTCAGCGGCGAGCTTCGCGCCGAGCGAGGGGACAGCCGCGGCGGTGGATGACACAGACATCTCTTCGTGTTCCTCTCATGCGCACTCGGCGGGTGTCGAGCACCATCACATCGTGGCCCATCGTCATCGGCCTCCGCCGCGGACACGCCGAAGCGCCCTCCGCCGCGCGGTGCGGGAGAAGGGCGCTTCGGATCGTTTGGGTGACTCAGTCGCCGACACCGACCGGCTCGGGCTCGCCGACCGGTGCGCCCGCGAGAGCACGCAGCTGCTGGCCGAGCTGCTCGTCGACCTGGCCCCAGTACCAGAAGAAGCGCTCCTGGATGGCGGGGACGGTCAGGGCGTTGTACTGGCCGACCAGGGTTTGGACGAAGCGCTCACGCTGCTCATCGTCGAAGACCTCGCGGTACAGCGTGCCGGGCTGGCCGAAGTCATCGTCTTCGGGACGCAGCGTGGCAGCAGAGCGGACGAGGTCGCCGTCGCTCTCCCAGCTGGCCTCCACCCCGCGGGCCGGATCGGCCTCGGGGCCGCCAGCGGCGCCGTAGGAGTTCGGCGTGTACACGCGGTGCGCAGGCCCATTGAAGTGGTACTGCATCTGGCCCTCGTGCATGTAGTTGCTGACCTCAGCCGCGTGCGGCTGGTTCACCGGCAGCTGGTTGAAGTTCGCACCGATGCGGTAGCGCTGCGCGTCAGCGTAGGAGAACACACGAGCCATCAGCATCTTGTCGGGAGAGATGCCGGTGCCGGGCACCTGGTTGCCGGGGGAGAATGCCGCCTGCTCGATCTGGGCGAAGAAGTTCTCCGGGTTGCGGTTCAGAGTGAACGTGCCCACCTTGATGCGCGGGTAGTCCTTCTTCGACCAGGTCTTGGTCAGGTCGAACGGGTTGAAGCGGTAGGTCTTCGCCTCTTCATAGGGCATGACCTGCACGTAGACGTCCCACTTCGGGAAGTCGCCGCGGTCGATCGCATCGAAGAGGTCACGACGGTAGTAGTCGGAGTCCTCACCGGCGATGCGCTCGGCTTCGCCGGCCGACATCCGCTCGACGCCCTGCTGGGAGAGGAAGTGGTACTTGACCCAGAAGCGCTCGCCTTCGGCGTTGACCCACTGGTAGGTGTGCGAGCCGTAGCCGTTCAGGTGACGCCAGCTCTGCGAGAGGCCGCGGTCGCCCATGACGTACGTCACCTGGTGTGCGGATTCGGGGGAGAGGGTCCAGAAGTCCCACTGCATGTCGGCGTTGCGCAGCCCAGAGTCGCCCAGTCGCTTCTGCGAGTGGATGAAGTCCGGGAACTTGATCGCGTCGCGGAGGAAGAACGTCGGGGTGTTGTTGCCGACGATGTCGAGGTTGCCCTCGCTCGTGTAGAAGCGCAGCGAGAAGCCGCGCACGTCGCGCCACGTGTCCGGAGAGCCCTGCTCGCCGGCGACGGAGGAGAAGCGCAGCAGCGTCTCTGCCTTGGCGCCCGGCTGGAACACGGCCGCACGGGTGTACTGCGAGACGTCTTCGGTCACCTCGAACTCGCCGAATGCGCCGCCGCCCTTGGCGTGCGGGTTGCGCTCGGGCACGCGCTCGCGGTTGAACGAGGCGAGCTTTTCGACCAGGTACCGGTCGTGCAGCGCCGTGACGCCGTCGGCGCCGACGGTGAGCGAATGAGCATCGCTCGCGACGGGAGTGCCTGTCTGTGTGGTGGTTGCGGGCTTGTCAGCCATTGCCGTTCCTTTCGCATTCGGGACAGAGAGCTCGGTAGGTCACCGCGGCTTCGAGGATTCGCATGCCGTGGTCGTGAGAGGGGTGCAGGCAGGGGGCCGCGCCCACCGCGCAGGCCACGTCTTCGACGCGGCCGCAGCTGACGCACTGCACATGGTGGTGATTGTCGTCGTGCTGCAGCTCGTAGAGCGCGCTGCCGACGTCGGGAAGGCTCACTCGGCGCACGATGCCAGCGCTAGTGAGGTCGTTGAGGATGCCGTGCACAGTGGCCTGCGCGATCCCGGGCAGGGAATGGCGGATGCCGGAGAAGACGGCTTCTGCGGAGGCATGCGGCTGCTGATGCAGCGCACTGAGCACATGCACCCGCTGATTTGTCACGCGCAGTCCTGCCCCGCGCAGCTGCGTGGGAAAGTCGATGACGGTGTCGGCGGGCATGCCTCCACCTTAGCTTATTCTGACTAATTCGTAAAAAGGAACGATTCCGATCAGAGCCGCCCGGCTGCCTTCAGCTCGAGGTAGCGATCGGCGATCTTCGGCGGCAGCTGGTCGGGATCAGAAGCGATGGCCTCGCCGCCCGCGCGGCGGATCGCATCCGCGACGTTCTGCGCGTCACGCATGGTCTGCTCGGCGGCCGCAGCGAGATAGACGTCGATCCGAGAGTCGCGTTGGCGCGCCAGGTCCCCGATCGAATCGTCAGTGACGGAGCCGACCAGCACGGTCGTGGCACGAGAGGCATCGGGAAAAGCACCGAGGAATCCGCGCGCTGATTCCGCTGCATCCTGCGCGGTCAGCACCACGATCAGCGACGGCCGGGTCGTCAGAGTGCGGATCGCGGCGAACGCCCCCGACCAATCCGTGTCGACCAGGCGCGCATGCACAGGCGACATCGCATCGGTGAGCGCCGGCAGCAGCGCGACGCCGTCCACACCCGTGACACGGGCGCGCGGTACGCGGTCATACATCAGCAGGTGCACATGATCACCCGCGCGTGAGGCGAGTGCAGCAAGCAGCAGTGCGGCCTCGAGCGAGGCGTCCAGGCGCGTGCCGTCGCCGACGCGGGCAGCGGCCGTGCGCCCGGTGTCGATGAGGATGACCACGTGCCGGTCGCGCTCCGGTCGCCAGGTGCGCAGCATCGTCGTGCCTGCGCGCGCGGTCGCCCGCCAATCGATCGATCGGATGTCATCACCGCGCACGTACTCGCGCAGCGAATCGAACTCGGTGCCCTGGCCGCGCACCTGGATCGACGTGTTCCCATCCAGCTCGCGCAGCCGGGCGAGCCTCGAAGGCAGATGCTTGCGCGAGGTGAACGCGGGCAGCACCCGCAGCGGACCCCGCACATCATGCCGCGCCTGACGGCCGGCGATGCCGAGCGGCCCGCGTGCGCGCAGAACGACGAAGTCGCTCGTCAGTTCACCGCGACGCCGGGGGAGCAGCGGCACCTGCACGCGAGTGCGCTCACCGACGGGAACAGTGATCTGCTCTCGACGCTGCGGGGCGCCGGCGGTGGGCTGCCATGCATCCCGCAGCTGCCCGCGGATGGTGCGGCTGCCGATGTTTTGCACGGCGACGCTGGTCATCACCGGCTCTCCCAGCCGTGCACGCGTGGGAACCCGCCGGGTGATCACGACGGTGCGCGGACTGGCAGCGAGGACGACATCCAGTGTGACCAGCACCGCGCACAGCAGCATCCAGAGACCGAACACCGCCCACGCCGGCACGCCGGCCGCGCTCAGCAGCACGGTCGGAACGATCCCCAGCGCGATCAGCGGCGCCAGCAAGGCAGTGACGTACATCTCAGATCGGCACCCGCGTCTGCTGCACGACCGACTGCAGCACCGCATCCGCTGACACGCCTTCCATCTGCGCATCGGGCCGCAGCTGCAGACGGTGCCGCCAGGTGGGCATCAGCATTGTCTGGACGTGGTCGGGGGTAACCGCGGACGAGGCGTTCAGCCATGCCCACGCCTTCGCGGCGGCGAGGAGTGCCGTGGACGCGCGCGGGCTGGCGCCGAGCTCGACCGAGGGCGACAGCCGCGTGGCGCGCGCGAGGTCGACGACGTAGCCGAGCACATCGTCGGTGACGCGCACCCGTGCCGCCGCATCCTGCGCGGCGCGGATCTCATCGCCGCTGACGACGGCCTCGATGCCGGTCAGCAGCCGGGGCGAGAAGCCTCCGGCGTGCAGCCGCAGCACCTCTACCTCGGCATCGCGCTCTGGCATGCCGACGACGAGTTTCATCATGAAGCGGTCGAGTTGCGCTTCGGGAAGCGTGTAGGTGCCCTCGTGCTCGACCGGGTTCTGCGTCGCGGCGACGAGGAACGGGTCCGGCAGCGGACGGCTCAGGCCATCGGCGGAGACCTGTCGCTCCTCCATGGCCTCCAGGAGCGCCGCCTGCGTCTTCGGCGGAGTGCGGTTGATCTCATCGGCGAGGAGGATATTCGTGAATACCGGTCCGGCGCGGAACTCGAACTCGCCGGTGCGTGCGTCGTACACCAGCGAGCCGGTGACGTCGCCTGGCATCAGGTCGGGAGTGAACTGCACGCGTTTCGTGTCGAGCCCGATCGCCCGCGCGAAACTGCGCACGAGAAGGGTCTTGGCAACGCCTGGCACCCCCTCCAACAGCACGTGGCCACGGGCGAGCAGCGCAACGAGGAGACCGGTGACGGTGCCGGCCTGGCCGATTACAGCTTTGTCGACCTCGCTTCTGACGCGGTGCATCGCCTGACGCAGCGCCTCGTCGTCGGCGGGGGTGGCGGAGGGAATGCTCTCGTCGCTCACGGGCGGTTCCTTTCGGTGTGGACGGTGTTCTCGACCGCAGTCTCGAGTTCGGCGAGCTTGCGGGCGAGGTCGATGAGGTCACGGTCGCTCTGCGGCAGCGGGCCGCCGAGCAGGTCGTACAGCGAGCCGCGCGGAACACCCAGACGATCGGATGCCGCATCGGCCACCTCCTGCGCGGTGGCGCGCGGGCTCAGGGCCAGGCGCGTGGCGAGGCGGGTCTGTGTTCCGGCGCGGATGGCTTCGGCCGCGTGGGGCGCGTCGGCCGCTTTCGCCGTCAGCCGGGCGCGCCCGTGCATGGTCTCCGACGCGCGCACGGTGACGGGCAGCGACTCGGCGACGAGGGCGCCGAAGCGTCGACCGCGCCACCAGATGGCCGCGAGCCCTGCCAGCAGCAGTAGCAGGATCGCCGGCGTCACCCAGTCCGGGGTGAGGGTGCCGAGCGTGTCGGGCGCGTCATCGGAACGGTCGGTGTCCTGGAACGAGGGGACGTACCAGACGACGTGATCGGTCTGCGCCAGCAGTGCAAGCCCGAGCGCAGCGTTGCCGTTCTCGGCAAGATGCTCGTTGGAGAGCAGTGAGCCGCCCTCCAGCAGAGTGAGTGTGCGGCCCTCCTGGCTGGTGCGCAGCACGGCGGCATCACCCGCGCTGTCGCGGAAGCAGCCGTCAACGCCCGCGGCTGGTGTGAACAGGCGAGTCGCGTCGATGTCGCCGACACGGCTGAACTCCGGAAGATTGCACTGTGCGTCGACGGCATCGGCGTTGAACACCGTTTCGCCGAGGTCGAGGAGGCGCAGCATCCGCGAACTGCTGGTGAGGATCACCACGCGATCGGCGCTCTCGACCAGCTGCAGCGCAGCCTCGTCGCTGAGCGCCAGCGGGTCGGTCAGCACCAGTGTTGTATCGGTGCCGATCATCGCTTCGGCCTGCGTGCGACTGCGGGTGATCTCGATGTCGGTGCCCTGCTGGCGAACGATCTCCGCCAGTGCCTTCGCTCCGGACGGGCCGGGACTCTCCGGGTTGAGGGTGCCGCCGAGCTCGGGCGCTGCGGCGACGAAACGCGTGGCGAGCAGTGCTATTCCGATGAGGAGTGCGATCACGAAGACCCAGCCGAGGATGCGTCCTGTTCGGCCTCGGGGCCGGGGAGCCGCAGTGGAAGCCGGTGGTCTCTGGTCGGCGTCGGATGCCGATGACGCGAGTGGCTGAAGGGTCGGACCGGGGACGGTCATGCCAGCACCGCCTGTGGCGCGGACGCAGGGATCGCGGGTGCGGCAGACCGCAGCGCATCATCGGCTGCGGCCAATTCCCGATAGTCGGATTCACTGGCGGGCGAGCGCAGATACCGCACAGCATCGAAAGATGTGGCGGCGGCGTGCAGACGATCGCTGAAGCCGGGGAACGGGCCGGCGGCCTCGCGGGCGATGCCCTGCGCGGTTGCGCCAGGCGCTGGATCGATCTGATCGCGCTCCAGAAGAGACCGTGCGAGCGCGCGGAAACGCAGGATGACGGCGCCATCCCAGTCGCCTTCCTTCACACACCGCTCCGCTTCGGCGCGCAGCTGGGCAGCTGTGCGGTCATCGCGCTCGCCGAGAAGGTCTGCCCGTCGACGCACCGCTCGCGACGCACGCGGGCGACCCCAGACCAGCAGCGCGACGACGAGGGCCGCGATGACGACGATCACGACCACAGTGATGGCCACGGGCGCCGTGCTGCCGGCTCCATCCTCGCTGAACAGACTCATGAACCATTCGATGACGTTGGCGATCATCTGGTCGAACCAGGTCGGCTTCGCGGCCTGGTAACTGGACTTCGACAGCTCATCCTGCGCCCATTGTCGGGCTTCGTCCCCGTCGGGGATGAAGACGGCGGGCAATGCGATCATGTGCTTCCACCGGGCGGAGCCCAGGGATCCGGGCCCGGTGCTGCCGGCGGTACCGGCGGTGCTGCGGCCGGAGTCGAGGGCGTCGCGTCCGGCGCTGCGGGATTCGCTGCGATCGGGTCCGGGGCCGCGGGCTGCGGTGCGTATCCGGGCTGTGGTGCGTACCCGGGCTGTGGTGCGTAGCCGGGCTGTGGTGCGTATCCGGGCTGTGGTGCGTATCCGGGTTGTGGTGCGTATCCGGGTTGTGGTGCGTAGCCCGGCTGTGGCGCGTAGCCCGGCTGTGGTGCGTAGCCCGGCTGTGGCGCGTAGCCCGGAGGCTGCGCATACCCTGGTTGCGTCCCGTATCCGACGTAACCCGGAACCACGGGAGTCTGCTTGGGTGGTGGGGCACTGGAGACGGCACGCTCGGCGTCGACTTCATACGGGTCACCGAGGTCGGCATCCGCCGTGCCCAGTTCGCTGCGCTCCACATAGCTGATCAATGTCTGATCGAGGCCTTCGTATCGCATGCGACTGTCGAGATAGATGAGAGTCGCGCCGGTGCCTTGGACCACCAGCGTGATGGCCTGCAGAGCGAACACGAGAATCTGCGGAAGCACTGTCGCGGCCAGAACCGCGACGACGGCTGCCGGGTCGTCGGCACCCGTCGGGGCAATCACGCCGCCGAGCACAGCCGAGAGGAGCGACCCGGGGATGCTCACGACCTGCGCGGCGAGTCCCATGATCGCGCCGATGAGGAACATCACCCCGAGTGCGGGCCAGAAGCGGCCGCGGATCAGCCGCCACGACCGCACGATGGCCGATCGGAGTGACGCGTGCTCGAGCACCAGCACCGACGGCACCACGAGCAGTTTGGTCGAGAGCCACACGAACAGCGGCACGCTGGCCAGACCGAACAGCACGGCGAGGAGGACGCCGATGGCGATGCCAGTGCCGACGAAATCTGTGGCGGCGATCACGCCGATCACGATGCCCGCGCCGATGGCGAACCACACGATCGCAGCCAGCGCTTGCAGCAGCGCGTACGCGAACAGGCGCCAGAAGGCCGGGCGGACCCGGCTCCACAGCATCCGCAGCGAACCCTTCCGCCTGATGGCGGCGAAAGAGACGTCCGCGGCGACGAGGCCCTGCACGACGGCCGTGAACGCGACGCTGGCCAGAGCCACGATGACGCCGACGAGGATGCCGAGTGCGACTGAGCCCGCCACAATCGGCCCGTAGTCGGGCGACCCGACCGGGACGGTTGCGATCCGCTGCGCGGTGAAGGCGCCGACCAGCAGAGCGACGCCGACGGCGACGACTGAGACGCCGAACTGCACCGCGATGGCGAATCCGAACAGCACCTTGGGGTTGTGGCGCAACGCGCTGAACGACTTGCCGAGGATCATCCCGAAGGTCATCGGATGCAGTGGAATGGCGCCTTTCTTCGGCGCCGGGGTCCAGATCTGACCGCTCATTCGCACTCCCTCCCGTGTGCCATCCCATCGTGGCATATCCACCCCCTCCATCCACACGCCCACGCCCTCTGGGTTCTCAGGGACTTTCTCAAGTAGGCTGAACCGAGTTGCGGGCGAGCTGGGAGAATCACCGACCGCATCGAAGAGAAAGCTGAGGCTGGGCAGAACATGACCTCTCGAATCCTCGTGGTCGATGACGATACGGCTCTGGCCGAGATGATCGGCATCGTGCTGCGCACAGAGGGGTTCGAAGCGCTGTTCTGCGCCGATGGCGCCCGTGCCGTCGACGAGTGGCGCGCGACCCGACCCGATCTCGTTCTGCTGGATCTGATGCTGCCCGGAATGGACGGGATCGAGATCTGCACCCGCATCCGCGCGGAATCCGGTGTGCCGGTGATCATGCTCACCGCTCGCACTGACACCGCCGATGTCGTGCGCGGCCTCGAAGTCGGGGCTGACGACTACATCGTCAAGCCCTTCAACCCCAAAGAACTCGTCGCCCGCATCCGCACGCGACTGCGGCCCACCCCGCAGAGCGTCGCCGAGGTGCTGCGCGTGGGCGATCTGACCATCGATGTCGACGCGCATGAAGTCCGCCGAGGCACGGCGCCGATAGCGCTGACTCCGCTGGAGTTCCAGCTGCTGGTAGCACTGGCGTCCAGGCCGCAGCAGGTGTTCTCGCGGGAGATGCTCCTGGAGCAGGTGTGGGGCTACCACTACAAGGCCGATACCCGTCTCGTGAACGTGCACGTGCAGCGGCTGCGTGCCAAGGTCGAGCTCGATCCCGACAACCCCAAGATCGTGATGACTGTGCGCGGCGTGGGGTACCGAGCCGGCAGCATCGGCTAGGAGCACGAGGTGATCGCGACGAACGCGACGCGCGTGCAGGTCGCCATCTGGCGCGACCCACGGCAGTGGGCTGATGCGCTGGCGACTATTTGGCGACGCTCGATGCGGTTTCGCACCATCGCCATCACACTGCTGCTCACTTCGCTCGCGATCTTCATCACCTGTGTGATCATGGCGCTGGTGATTCGCAACGACCTCTTCGAATCGCGCAAGGACGAGGCGCTGCACAACGCCCGGGCTGCTGTCTCCCAGGCGCAGACTCTGCTCGATTCCGGTCAGTCCGGCGACGACCGATCGAAGAAGCTGGCGCTGTGGCGCGAAGCGCAGAACGTTCTCGCCCGTACCGCGTCGTCGAATCGCATCGCCGGATTCCCCGCGACGCTCGATGGCGACGGCTTCGCGCCTCCGGGGTTCGTTAACAAGCTCTCCAGCGAGCAGCTCAGCAACGAGCTGCGCACCCGCGTGATCAAGGTGCCCGGACGACAGGCATGGCAGTCCATTGCACTGCCGCAGGACGACGGCACCACCACCGCCGGTATCGTCGTCGGCCAGCAGCTCGTGGTGCCAGACGCCGGCAGCTATGACGTATACATCGCGTACGACCTCGCGGATGCCGATGAAACGCTGATCTTCGTGCAGCGCACTCTGTGGCTGGCGGGCATCTCGCTGGTCGCGATCCTGGCTGCCATATCCTGGCTGGTGCTCAGATCGGTGTCGACCCCGATCATCGAGGCGGCCGAGACCAGTGCCCGCCTCGCAGCCGGAGATCTGGAAGTGCGGCTCCCCGTGCGAGGCGAAGACGAGCTGGCGACACTCGCACGCTCGTTCAACGCGATGGCCGACAGCATCGAGAGTCAGATCGGCGAACTCGCCGAGCTGTCTCTGGTGCAGCAGCGTTTCGTCTCCGACGTCTCGCACGAACTGCGCACCCCGCTGACGACGATCCGGCTGGCGGCGGAGATGATCAACGACAACAGAGACGAGTTCGACCCGACCACAGCGCGCACCGCAGAGCTGCTGCACACTCAGGTGCAGCGGTTCGAGACGCTGCTGACCGACTTGTTGGAGATCAGTCGCTACGACGCGGGTTCCGTGCAGCTCGAGGTCGAGGCGACCAGCCTCGCGCAGCTGGCGGAGGAGATCGTCGAACAGCTGCGCCCGTTGGCTGCGACGCACGAAACCGAGCTGCGGATGGTCGCGCCCGGGGGATACTCGCCGGTGGATATGGACCCTCGGCGGGTGCGGCGGGTGCTGCGCAACCTCGTCGGCAACGCCATCGAGCACGGAGAGGGACAGCCGATCGTCGTCACGGTGGACAGCAACCAGCACGCTGTGGCGATCGGCGTGCGGGACTTCGGGCTGGGCATGCGCTCGGAAGACGCCGCGCACGTGTTCGACCGGTTCTGGCGGGCCGACCCGTCGCGCAAGCGCACCATCGGCGGCACCGGCCTCGGGCTGTCGATCGCGCTCGGCGACGCGAAGCTGCACGGCGGTACCCTGGCCGTGTGGTCGGAGCTGGGCGTCGGCACGAACTTCGTGCTGACGCTGCCGCGCGGGGGCGGCGATCTCAGCGGTCCGAGCCCGGTACCGCTGGAGCCGCAGGAGTCGATTCTGGACATTGCGAACGTCACCGAGCCGATCGTGCTGCGGCGCGATGATGATGCCCCTTCTGCAGGATCGAGGGGGCTGTCATGAGGGTCGCACGCAGCATCCGCCTCGCCGCCGCCGCCGCGATGGTGCTCCTGCTCACCGCCTGTACCGGGCTGCCGACGTCCGGGTCGCCGAACGCGGGACTTCAGATCGGCGAGGAGAGTGACCCTGTCGACTTCACTCCGATCGCGAAGGCGCCGCTGCCAGGCGGCAGCCCGGAGGAGATCGTTGCCGGCTTCCTCGAAGCATCCATCACCCCGGCAGGCAACTGGGAGATCGCGCAGGAATTCCTCACGGACGATTTCGCCCACGTGTGGAACCCGAATGTGGGAGTCGCGATCGACGACTCCGTCCTCAATCGCGAGTTCGCCTCGAGTGCCGATCCCGAAGACGAGTCCGCGACCTCTGCCGACGTGCGTGTGCAATGGAACCAGATCGCGAGCATCGATGCGGATGGAGCGTACAGCGCCGCCAGCGGAACGGCGAAGGCCGTGTACCGCGTGGTGCGGGAGCCGGGCGGGGAATGGCGCATCTCCAAAGCGAAGGATGGCATCGTGCTCGATGCCGACAACCTGAACCAGGTGTATCGCAAATACTCGTTGAAGTACTTCGATCAGAGCTGGACGCACTTGGTACCGGATGTGCGCTGGTTCCCGCGTCGGGTGGCGATGGCGACCACGATCACGCGGGCGGTGCTCTCGGGTGAGCCCAGTGGATGGCTGGCTCCGGCCGTTCGCACGGCATTCCCGCCGGATGTGGTGCTGGTCGGTGATGCGGTCCCGGTCGATCCGTCCCAGGTCGCGTCGGTCTCGCTCAGTCGGACAGCGCTGGCAGCATCCGGCTCGGTTCTTGCGCGCATGCGCACCCAGCTGGAGGCGAGTCTGGCCGGGGCGGGCGTCGCAGAAGTGCGCTTCACCGTCGATGGTGCACCCTTGCTCGCCGAGACCGTGAAGGTGGACGAAGCGATCGTCGACCCGGGGGTTCTGGTGCTCGATGACGAGATGTTCGGTGCCGCGTCGGCGGGTGGCGACATCATGCCGGTGACCGGGCTGACGGCGCAGATCGCGAAGATCTCGAACCCGATCTCTGCGATCGATGTGTCCATCGACGGCACGCTGGCGGCCGTGCAACTGGCCGATGGTGGTGTCTGGGCCGTCAAGGACGGCAACTCGGATGAGCTTGACAGTCGGCCCGGGCTCGTCAGCCCAACCCTTGATCCGTTCGGCTTCACGTGGACTGTCCCGCGCGACGACCCACAAGCCCTGAGCGCGTGGGATTCGCAGGTCGTGCAGCACGAGGTAGCCGATGCGTGGCCCGATGCCGGCTCGGTCAGTCATCTGCGCGTCTCGGCGGACGGCGCGCGCGTCGCAGCAGTGGTCACCCGGGGCGGACACCGTCGACTGGTCATCGCGGCGATCCTCCGCGATGAGAACTCCGTGCCGGTGGGCTTGGGGGACATATATGAGATCGCTCGCCTGGACGGTGCGGCCCAGGGCTTGGCGTGGGTGGGATCGGACTCGCTCGCAGTGCTGTCTGCGGCGCCGGATCCGGTGCTGACGACCTACATCGTCGGTGGACCGTCAACGTCATCGCCCGCGCCCGCCGGGGCGACGGCTCTGGCTGGGGCCAAGACCACGACCGGACTGCGCGTTCTGGCCTCCGATGGAAGCGTGTACGCGCTGCGTGGTTCGTCGTGGCAGGTATCGATCTCAGACATTCTGGTACTGGGCACGCGCGCGGGTTATTGAGTCATCGGCTCGCGGCACAGCAGAGGCGCCCTCCCGGTGGGAGGGCGCCTCTGCTCAGTTCAGGAGGCCAGCGCCTCGGTCGGCGGAGCCTGCGTGGTCAGTGAGATCACACCGTAGTCCCAGCCCTTGCGGCGATACACGACACTCGGGTGGTCGGTGCGCACATCGACGAAGAGGAAGAAGTCGTGGCCCACCAGCTCCATGCGGTCGACGGCCTCTTCGACGGTCATCCATTCCGCACCGAAGTTCTTGGTGCGGATGACGACGGGGGAGTAGTCCTCTTCGTCGTCTTCGTGCACAGGGATCGCTCCGGTGGCGACGGCCTGCAGCACATCGGCCGATGCAGGTTGCACGTCGATGCCGGCGAGGGATCCGGTGCCCTTCTCGAAGTGCGGGCCGCGGGTCTGATTGCGCCCGTCGATGCGCTTCTCCTTCGCCCGGCGAAGCTGCTCGGTGAGCTTGTCGAGCGCCATGTCCAAGGCGGCGAACTTGTCTGAATCGACAGCTTCTGCGCGTACCACGGGCCCCTTGCCCAGAAGCGTGAGCTCAACAGTCTCGTCGGGGACCCTGCCGCCTCGGTAAGCCCGGTGAGTGACTTTGATCTCGAGTTGCAGTGCTCGCGGTGCGAGCGTTTCGATACGTGCTGTCTTCTCTTCGACTACTGTCCGGAAACGATCGGAGATGCTCACTCCGACGCCAACGATGCTTGTTTCCATCACTGCCTCCTTGTCCCGGTCCTCCCGGCCAAGGGCGGACCGCGGTCGCCTTGTGACCCCCTACGCTAGTCGCCTGATCGGCCCATGTCACTACCCGACGGCATCGGATTTCGGCGTGTCGCAATGCCGCGGCGTCGCAGCGAGCGTGACAGCGCGAACCGATCGGAAACCGGCTGCCCGTAGTGCCCGCGCGGCTTCATCGAGCGTCGCGCCGGTGGTCACCACATCATCGACGATCACTACCGGGCGACCGCGTTCGGCAGGGCTTCGGGTGCGGATGCTGCCCGATACGTTGCGAGCGCGCTCGTCGCGGCTGAGGCCGCGCTGATCGCCGGTGGCGCGCGCGGGGAGCAGCATCCGCTGAGCAGCGAAGCCAGCGCGGCGCACGAGAAGCTCTGGCACCCGGAACCCGCGGCGGCGGAAGGCGGCGCGGCTGGTCGGCACGGTCGCGATGAGCGCGCCGCCGGCAGCGGCGGGCGCGAGAACCGTCGCGAGCGCCCTCCCGAGTGGCCGGGCGAGCATCGTCGCGCCCTCTTCTTTGACCCGGCGGATGCTGCGCGCCACCACGCCCTGATAGCTCAGGGCGGACTGCACGCGCAGACCTCCGGGTGTGATCACCTCGGTCGGTGCGGCGGTCAGGGCCGAGTGGCATTGTTCGCAGAGCAGGGTGCCGGTGCGATCGCATCCGGGGCAGCTGGCCGCCAGCAAGAACGCAAGTATCTCCTGTCCGATCTCGGTCCATTGGCGCGCATTCATGGTCTGAGAATGGCGGATGCCGGCCGTCCCCGTGGGGGCCGACACCGCTATCCGTGCACAACTGCTCGGCTCCGGGCACAGTGCAGGGCAAAGCGCGCCGCGCTGCTCGGAGGAGTTCTCGCCGTTCGGAGGAGGAATGCTGCGGGAATCTCCTCCGCAGCGCGCGTTGTCCTCCGGACGCTGCCAGTGGTCAGTCGAAGATGCCGTCGAGGATGCTGCCGATGACCAGGCCGCCGAGCACGCCGCTGACGATATCGCCCCCGCCACCGCGTCGGCCACCGCCGCCCCAGCCGTCGCCGCCCCAGCCCTGATTCTGGGGCCGTGACGAGTCGATGTCGTGCTGGGCGAGCTGCAGGGCCTCGGACGCCAGCTGCGCGACGCGACGTGAAGAAGACAGCGCGAGCTCGCGAGTGTCTTCGGAAGGCAGCATCCCGGGCACGTCGACGCGCAGCCTCTCGGCCTCGGCGAGCCTCGTGCGCGCATCGGCGCCGATCCAGCCGCGGTGGCCGGAGATCAGACTGCGCGCGACGCCGAGCTGCCGGTCGGCGTCATCGAGCGAGTGCTGCACCTGATCGAGAGAGGGCAGTGGATGCTGCGCCCGGTACTGCGCCTTGTCGATCGCGGAATCCAATGCGCTGTTCGCCGTGCGCAGCTGCGTGAGCTCAGCGAAGGGATCATTGTGCACGCCGGCAGGCGCGAGCGCATTCAGCGCCTGTTCGAGCTGCGCGGCCGCGGCGACCACCTCGGGAGTCTGCGGAGCGGAGCGCGCGGCGACGATGTCACCTCGGGAGTCGGCGACGACATCAGCGAGCGTGGATTCCGCGCGCAGCGCTTCGATCTCGAAGTCCTCCACGGTGTCGAGGATGCTCGTCGTCCGGCGCACTGCCTCGGTGGCGGTCTCCAATGCGAGATTCGCCTCGTCGTTGCGGTGTGCCGTGCGGCGGCGCTCGCAGACGTCAGCGCCGTGCAGTGCGAAGGCGATCAGCTGCTCGGCCTCATCGGCCGACGCGGCGATGCGTCGCATGGCCGACTCGGCGTATCGACCAGTGAGCCGCTCGATGGTGGTGCGGGCCTGCGGGATGCGGGTGGTCAGCTCTTCAGCATCCCGCCGCACCTGCGCGATCACCTCTGGGGCACGACGCACCTTCGCGACGTTGTCGGCCAGTACGGCTGTCTTCTCGTCGAGCAGGTCTTCGGCCCAGTCGCACAGCTGAGCGATGCGCGCATTGCGGGTGCGCAGCTCTTCGAGAGTGTCGGGGATCTCATCATGATTGAGCTGATGCAGCTGGAATGCCTCGCCGAGGTGCGTCCGCACGGCGCCCAGCGCCGCTTTCAGATCAGATGTCAGCGAGTCGCCGAGCTCGGCCTGTGCGAATGCCAGCTCATCGGAGGTCGTGCGGATGCGCTCATCGGCCGCTACCAGGGCCCGCTCGGCGCGGCGGGCGAGATCAGCATCCTGCGCGGCAAGTTCTTCCTGCTCACGTTTGCATCTGCCCCAGAATCCGGCCATGGGTTGATCCTACTTTCGCGGCGCGTGCGGATGCTGTGGATGCGATGCGATGCGATTCGGCGAACAGCGCCTTCGCCGACACCCCGCCGTATCGCCGACACCCGCCATATCGCCGACACCCCGTCCTGTGGACGTCCACAAGACGGGGTGTCGATGGCAGCACGGGGTGTCGGCGCGTGGTGTGTGGTGTCAGGCGATCGCGGTGCGGTGTGTGAGGTCCGGATGCGGGGGGCGGATCAGCAGAGATACCAGCGCGATCACGGTGGGCAGGCCGATCGCGATGCCCAGCAGCCACAGCACCGGTGCATCGCTCAGGCGGGATCCGGAAATGGCCTGCGTGAGAGCCCACGCACCGGCGAGACCCAGCAGCACGCCGATCACGCACCCTACGCCGGCGATGATGATCGCCTGCCATGCCGCGACCCGACGCCGCAGTGCCGTCGTGGCGCCGACGGCGGCGAGAGTGGCGTCGTCCTCCCGGCGTTCGATGCGGGCCAGGCCCAGGCTGATGGTCGCCGCCGCGACGACGATGATGCTGAGGATGCCCAGTACCAGAGCCAGCCACGGTAGCGACGAGTCCGGCCCGTTCTCCACGCGCACGTCGAACACCGCCCCTCCCGTGCTGGCAGTCTCAGCGTCCGCTCGCAGCCGGTCCATCATGGCGTCCGAAGGCGGATCGTCGAACAGCGCTACCCAGCTGCTCACGTGCGTCTTCACGTCGTACTCCTCCGCGGCGGCGGGGGAGAGGATCAGTGGGTAGGCCGTACTGGTGCCGACATGCACCTGCACGGACAAGGCCTCGGTGCGCACCGGTTCCGGCGATTCCCCCGTGTAGAGATCCTTCGCATCCCAGAACGCGAGCCGTGCCTTGTCGTCGTCGTCGATGTACTCGGCGAACCCCTGCGGGACCGGACGCTGCAGGAACGACGCTATCGCGGCGCCTTCCGCGAACTCGCGCTGCTCCGCATCGCTGAGAACGAGACCGGTCAGAGTCTCGACGTCATCGGGTTCCACGATCGTCACGGGCTGGCCGGGCACGTCGATCCAGCCTCCCGTCTCCTTCGCCCACATCGACGTGTAGGCGACCTCCGAGGGCGGCTCCGACGCGTCCTCCGTGTCGATGACGGGATCGACGGAGGACGACACCGGGATGATCCGGTCCGGATGTGCGTCCGAGAGGAACGCCGGAGCCTGCGACGGTGATGCCTCCCCCCAGCTGGAGACGATGACCGCGCCCTTCGGTGCCGCCCACGCCCAGCTGCGCGCCGACTGCGCCTGCGGGATGGCGATCGCGCACAGCACGAAGACCGCGACGGCGGTGCTGGCGGCGATCGACACGAACGCGGGAACGGTCCGAGGCGAGTTGGCAACGGCATCCCTGGATGCGAGCCGGGCCGCCGAGCCGAACCGCGCCAGCATTCCGGCCAGGAGGGCGAGGACCCCCTGCCCGCTGAGCGTGACACTCAGTAGAAGCAGCAGCACGCCGATGATCGATGCCCACAGTGCAGTCGTCTGCAGCCCCTGGTTCCACGCGTCGGTTGCCGCGAGAACGCCGAAGAGCACGCCTCCGGCCACGACCGAGCCGGCGCCGATCATTCCTACGAGGATGCCCACGACAGGACGCCGCAGCGACATGCTGACCGGACGGCGTGCGCCGCGCAAAGCCGCGAGTGCGTCGCCACGGGTGGCGCTGCGCGCAGGAATGACGGATGCGGCGAGTCCCACGAGGACGGCGAAGACGACGACGCCCGCAACCGACCAAGGAACCTTCAGCCCCCACGTCGACCAGAAGGTGTTCTTGACGCCGGGGTCCGTCATCGCATTCAACACTGCGACCCCGCCGATGCCGATCACCGTGCCGATTAGACCACCGGCCAGGCCCAGCAACGCGCCCTGCATGAGTACCGTGCGGAACACATCGCGACGACGTGCGCCTACTGTCGCCAGCACCGCCAGCGAGCGCTGCTGGCGACGAGCGCTGACCGCCATCGCAGCCGCGCCCAGCAGACCGACGAGCAGCCCGCCGAACACCAGACCGAGCGAGACCAGCATGAGCGTCACCCACGCGGAATCGGTCTGCCCGCGCATCATGGTGGCCGATGTCTCGGCCCCCGACGGCGGATCCAGCACGAGATCACGGGCGTAGGCGACGTAACCGGCGTGGTTCAGATCGGCGAGTTCGGCGGGATCAGGCTGCCAGTCCGGCAGGAACCAGATCGTGTCCGGCCGTGACGGTGGAGCCTCCTGCTCCGCGGGCATCGCTCTCGCCGGAAGGAAGAGCGGCATGCGATAGGTGCCGCCGTCCATCGCGCGAAGGGTTCCTACTACCCGCACGCTCACTCCGCGATCGGGCAGCTCGATGTCGTCACCGACGGCCCTTCCCAGTCGCTGCAGCAGTTCAGGGGAGGCCATCGCCTCATCAGAGGCCTGTGGAACTCGACCCGAGCTCATCTCGAACCTGCCGGTAAGGCGCGGATCCCACGCGTTGCCGTAGATGACGGGGAACCCGGCGATCCCGGTCCTCGTGGTCAGACGCTCATAGCCCTCGGTGAGCGGGATCGCCTCGGTGCCCGCGGGCAACTGCGCAACGCTCAGATCGGTCGGCGGCGGGAGCTCAGGATTCGTCGCCGAGCCGTTGTCATCGCGTTCGATCCAGGTCATGAACGGGGCATCGACCGCCTGCACTCGCGACGGATCCGCCCCGCCCTCGATCCGGATCCAGGATTGCGTGGCGCCGAGTTCGTAGTGCACCGTCTGTGCTGTGCTCGGGGTACGCCCTTCGATGAAGGTCAGGACTCCGGCGGCTCCCGCCACCGGGGCGGCGATCAGCGCCGCCACCAGCACCGACGACCCTTTCGTCCGCAGCAGTTGCCGCCAGGCCAGCTTGAGCGTCACGCTCGGCCGGGCGCGCCTGCTCATGTGCGCGCCGCCAGGATGGTCTCGGCGGAATCACGCCGCGACTCGTCGATGATGCGTCCGTCGCGCAGACACACGATCCGGTCCGCCCAAGCGGCGTGGCGCGGGTCGTGCGTGACCAGGATGCCAGCGGCGCCGGCGTCGATCCGGTTGCGGATGGTCTTCATCACCTGCTCGCCGGTGACCGAGTCCAGTGCGCCGGTGGGCTCATCGGCGAGGATCAGCCGGCGTCCGCCGATGATGGCCCGCGCGATCGCGATACGCTGCTGCTGGCCGCCGGACAGGTCATCTGGATACGCGTCGCCGCGCTCGGCCAGGCCCACCATACTCAGCGCATCCCGACCGGCCCTTCGTACCGTGCGCCGGCTGACGCCGTCCAACTCCATCGGCAGGGTGACGTTCTCCATCGCGGTCAGGGTGGGGATGAGGTTGTAGTCCTGGAACACGAATCCCACAGATCGGCGGCGCAATGCCGAGAGCTGATCGGGCTTTGCCGTGCTCAGGTGCTCGCCATCGATCACGACCTCGCCGGAGGTGGGCGTCTGCAGCCCGCCCGCGATCGACAGCAGAGTGGACTTGCCGGATCCGGATGCGCCCATCACCGCGACCAGTTCACCGGGTGCGACTTCCAGGTCGATGCCGCTCAGCGCCGATACTGCGAGTTCTCCTGCGCCGTACTGCTGGGAGACGCCCACCAGTCGCAGGATCGCCTCGCTCATGCGCGTGCCTTCGCCGGGCGGCCGCGCTTGGGACGCTCGGTGGAGAGCTCGAGTTCCAGCGCTCGTTGCGGATGCAGGCTCAGGCGCTGCTCCGTGTGGTCGAGCCAGCGCACTTCGGCTTCTGCGGCGAAGATCATCGAATCGACCACGAGGGTCCAGGCCAACTCCTCCGGGCCATCGGGATCCGCTCCGGCATACTTGGCGCGGTTCAGCTCCTGCAGCTGCGCGAGCGATGCGCGGCGTTGATTGTGGATGACAGTGGCCACATCCACGCCGGGCAAGGTAGCGGCGACAGCGAGCTTGATCGCCAGCTCATCGCGCGTTCCGGACTGCCGCGGCACGGGAGAGTCCAGCCACTCCCGCACCTCGCCACGCCCGGCTTCCGTGATCTCGTAATAGACGTGTCCCTGCTCGTTCACGTCGCCCTTTTCGACGAGCCCATCGCGTTCGAGGCGCTCCAGGGTGTTGTAGATCTGGCCGACGTTCAACGGCCACGTCGAACCGGTGCGGCGGTCGAACTCGGTGCGCAGCTGATAGCCGTAGCACGGACCCTGATCGAGAATGGCGAGCAGGCTCTGGCGAACTGACATGTGATCTCCCTCATGCGTTTCCGGGTATTGCGTTTCTGAGTATATGCATGTCGGGAAATAAATCACCAGCATTCGGCATCCGCGTGTTCGTTCGCGCTCAGCGTCACCACGCGGCGCCGGGCGCACAGCGGACGCAGGTCACGGGCCGGTAACATGGCACAGTATGTCCGGCGGCTACCCTCGCCGGCACCCGAAAATCAAGGGAGACATCCGTGGCGAATCCTCTCGAGAAGATGCTTCGTGCAGGCGAAGGACGCATCCTTCGTCGGCTCAGGCAGGTCGTCAAGGCCGTGAACGCGCTGGAAGACGACTTCGAGAAGCTCACCGATGAAGAGCTGCGCGGCGAGACCGAAGAGCTGCGCGCGCGCTTCGAAAAGGGCGAGACCCTCGATCAGCTCATGCCCGAGGCCTTCGCTGCGGTGCGCGAGGCTGCTCGCCGCACGCTCGGCATGCGCGCCTACGACGTGCAGATCATGGGCGGCGCGGCACTGCACTCAGGCGCCATCGCCGAGATGAAGACCGGTGAGGGCAAGACGCTCGTCGCGGCGTTCCCGTCGTACCTGAATGCCATCGCCGGCAAGGGCGTGCACATCATCACGGTGAACGACTTCCTGGCGTCGTACCAATCGGAGCTGATGGGCCGCGTGCACCGCGCGCTGGGCATGACCACCGGCACCATCGTCTCCGGTCAGAACCCCGAGGTGCGCCGCGCGCAGTATGCCGCCGACATCACCTACGGCACCAACAACGAGTTCGGCTTCGACTACCTGCGCGACAACATGGCCTGGCGCAAGGAAGACCTCGTTCAGCGCGAGCACTTCTACGCCATCGTCGACGAGGTCGACTCGATCCTCATCGACGAGGCGCGCACGCCGCTGATCATCTCCGGCCCCTCCTCGGGCGAGGCGAACCGCTGGTTCACCGAGTTCGCCAAGATCTCCCGCACGCTCGAAGCCGGCGTGGACTTCGAGGTCGACGAGAAGAAGCGCACCATCGGCGTGCTCGAGCCGGGCATCGAGAAGGTCGAAGACTATCTCGGCATCGAGAACCTGTACGAGTCAGCGAACACCCCGCTCATCTCGTTCCTGAACAACTCGATCAAGGCGATCGCACTGTTCAAGAAGGACACCGACTACGTCGTGATGAACGACGAGGTCATGATCGTGGACGAGCACACCGGTCGTATCCTGGTCGGACGCCGCTACAACGAGGGCATCCACCAGGCCATCGAGGCCAAAGAGAACGTGCCGGTCAAGGCCGAGAACCAGACTCTCGCCACTGTGACGCTGCAGAACTACTTCCGCCTCTACGGCAAGCTCGCCGGCATGACCGGTACCGCTGAAACCGAAGCGGCCGAATTCATGTCGACCTATGAGCTCGGCGTCGTGCCGATCCCGACGAACCGGCCGATGATCCGCAAGGACCAGGCCGACCTCGTCTACAAGAACGAGCAGGCCAAGTTCGCCCAGGTCGTGGAAGACATCGCGGAGCGCCACAGCGAGGGCCAGCCGGTGCTCGTCGGAACGGTCAGTGTCGAGAAGAGCGAATACCTCTCGCGCCTGCTCGCGAAGAAGGGCATCAAGCACGAGGTGCTCAACGCGAAGAACCACGCGCGGGAGGCCGATATCGTCGCGCTGGCCGGAAAGCTCGGCGCCGTCACCGTCGCCACGAACATGGCCGGACGAGGCACCGACATCATGCTCGGCGGAAACGCCGAGTTCCTCGCCGTACAGGAACTTAAGGCCAAGGGGCTCGACCCGGAGGAGACTCCGGAAGAATACGAGGCCGCGTGGGACGAGACCTACGAGGTGATGAAGAAGCAGGTCGCCGAGGACAGCGAGAAGGTCATCGCCGCGGGTGGCCTGTACGTGTTGGGCACCGAGCGCCACGAATCGCGGCGCATCGACAACCAGCTGCGTGGCCGTTCTGGCCGTCAGGGCGACCCCGGTGAGAGCCGCTTCTACCTGAGCCTCACCGATGACCTGATGCGACTGTTCCAGTCCGGTGCCGCTGAGGCGATCCTCGCGCGCACGAACTTCCCGGATGACGTGCCGATCGAGTCGGGCCTCGTCAGCCGCGCGATTCGCAGTGCGCAGTCGCAGGTCGAGGCGCGCAACGCCGAGATGCGCAAGAACGTCCTCAAGTACGACGACGTCCTCAACCGCCAGCGCGAGGCGATCTATGCCGACCGCCGTCAGATTCTGCACGGTGACGACATCGCCGATCGCGTGCACCACTTCATCGAAGACGCCATCGCAGGTGTCGTGGACGACCACACCGGCGAAGGCCACACCGAGAGCTGGGACTTCGACGCGCTCTGGACCGAGCTCAAGACGCTGTACCCGATGGATGTCAGCATCGACGAGGTCGTCTCGGAGGCAGGTGACCGCCGCGGCGGCATCAACGCGGAAGCACTCAAGCGGGAATTGCTCTCCGATGCGCTGATCGCATATGAGAAGCGCGAGGAGATGCTCGGTGAGGCGGCCACGCGTGAGCTGGAGCGCCGCGTGGTGCTACAGGTTCTCGACCGCCGCTGGCGTGATCACCTCTACGAGATGGACTATCTGAAGGACGGCATCGGCCTGCGTGCGATGGCACAGCGCGATCCGCTCATCGAGTACCAGCGCGAGGGCTACGCGATGTTCCAGTCGATGATGGGGCAGATCAAGGAGGAGTCGGTCGGCTACCTCTACAACCTCGAGGTCGAGGTGCGCCGTGCCGGCGACGATCAGACCGAGGTCGAGGCGAAGGGTCTCGTCGATCAGCAGCCCGAGCAGAAGCTCGAGTACTCGGCGCCGAACGATTCCGGCGACGTCGAGGTGCGCAATGAGCGCGGCCAGGTGCAGCAGGCGGCAACCGCCCGTGAGCGCAAGACCGCCGATGCGGCGGAGGCACCGCGCGGTGCCTTCGGACAGAAGACGGATGCTGCCGCCGACGCGCCCGCGGGCAACCGCGAGCAGCGTCGCGCGCAGAACCGCAAGAAGAAGTAGGCGGTCAGCGGGGTCGCGCGGCAGCGGTGGTCGAGGGGGCAAGGACGATCCTGTGAGCGGAGCAGACGAACGAGAGCTCGGATCCAGCCGCGTTGCGGCGTGGCTGCGCGACGCGATTCTGGACGGGGTCCGTACCCCGGACAGCAAGCTGATCGAGCGAGACCTCGCCGCCGAGTTCGGTGTGAGCCGAATCCCGGTGCGCGACGCGTTGAAGATGCTCGACGGCGAGGGACTTGTAGAGTTGCGCCCGCGCACGTGGGCCGTCGTTCGCGAGTTCACCGCGACTGACCTCGCAGACCTTGACGAGGTCAGACTGGTGCTCGAGCCGATGGCGTTCCGCCTTGCAGCAGAGCGTCGTCGCAGCGATGGGCTCGCTCGGCTACAGGCGGCAGTCGTTCTCGAGCAGGAAGGCGCTCGCCTCGGCGACAAGATGTTGTCCAGGCAGGCTGCGGTCGATTTCCATGAGATCGTCGTCGAGGTCGCCGGAAACCGTCTGCTGGCAGAGCTGATGGGCAGCATCCGCAGCCGCATGCGCTGGTCTCTCGTGCAGCACGACGACCTGCAGCACATCACCGCCGAACACGCCGCCCTCTACCAGGCAGTGCATGACCAGGATGGTGATCGTGCGAGCGCGCTGGCCATCGAGCACGTGGAGAGCAGCCGCCGAGTGCGTCGTGCATACCGGGAGCGCGCCGGGGGTGACCGTCGCACCGCGGACGCTGACCGTTCGCCGACCGGTATCCTGGGCGGATGACCCGGCGCACACTGGACCAGTCCTCGAAGCTGAAGAACGTTCTCTATGAGATCCGCGGCAAGGCACTCGTCGAGGCGGCCCGGCTCGAGGCTGAGGGGCATCAGATCCTGAAGCTGCACACCGGCAACCCGGCCGTGTTCGGTTTCGAAGCACCGCACCAGATCGTGCGCGACATGCTCGCCGCGCTGCCGACGGCGCATGGCTACAGCGACAGCAAGGGCATCATCTCGGCCCGCCGTGCGGTGGTGAGCCGCTACGAGGAGATCGACGATTTCCCGCGCTTCGACCCTGATGACGTCTATCTCGGCAATGGGGTGTCCGAGCTGATCACCATGGTGATGCAGTCGCTGCTCGACGAGGGGGACGAGGTTCTCATTCCCGCGCCGGACTACCCGCTGTGGACGGCGATGACCTCGCTGGCCGGCGGCACACCGGTGCACTACGTCTGCGACGAGGAGAACGGCTGGCAACCGGATCTCGAGGACATCCGCGCGCGAGTGACGCCGCAGACGAAGGCCATCGTCATCATCAACCCCAACAACCCCACCGGTGCGGTGTACTCGCGCGAAGTGCTGGAAGGCATCGTGCAGATCGCCCGGGAGAATCAACTGCTGCTGCTTTCGGATGAGATCTACGACCGCATCCTCTTCGACGAGGCAGTGCACATCCCCACGGCGACCCTCGCTCCAGACCTGCTGTGCCTGACGTTCAACGGCCTGTCCAAGACCTATCGCGTTGCTGGCTACCGCTCTGGCTGGCTGGTGGTCACCGGTCCGAAGTCGCATGCGAAGGGTTTTCTCGAGGGCATCACGCTGTTGGCCTCCACCCGACTGTGCCCCAACGTGCCGGCCCAGTTCGCTGTGCAGGCGGCACTGGGCGGAGTGCAGTCCATCGACGCGCTCATCGCCCCCACCGGGCGGCTGCACGAGCAGCGCGACATTGCCTGGGAAGGCCTGGAAGCCATTCCCGGCGTCAGCTGCGTGAAGCCGGAAGGGGCGCTCTACGCGTTCCCGAGGCTCGATCCGAACGTGCATGAGATCCGCGATGACGAGAAGCTCGTGTACGACCTGCTGATGTCCGAGAAGATCCTGCTCGTGCAGGGCACCGGCTTCAACTGGCCGACACCCGACCATCTGCGCGTGGTGACTCTGCCCGAGGCGCGGGTGCTCAGCGAAGCCGTCGAGCGGCTCGGGAACTTCCTCGCGAGCTATCGGCAGTGACCGCGGCTCGCGCGCCGAGGGCTGAGCACACTCGACCCACGGCAGATACGAGCTGCGAACGCGGCGCGACGTCGGCGATGGCGCGTGCGTGCAGCGCGGATGCATCTGCGCCGCGCTGATCGTAGGGGACGAAGGCGACGTCCTCGATCCCGGCGAACCGATTGAGCGTGCGCCGGATCTGCCCGCGCGCATCGATGCCGAGCGGACCGGGGCGCACGCGGTTTGCGACGACGGTGACTGGCGTACCGCCGAGAAGGTGCCGCAGCTCGGCGTACCCGCGGAGGAAGCGGCTGACGCCGAGCGGGTCCGCAGAGAGAACCGCCACCACGGCATCGACCTCCAGTAGCGTGGCCGTGGTGGCGGCGTGCCGCGCAGAGGGGCCGGGGTCGAGCGGGTCGTCGTCTTCATCGAATGCTGCAGAGACGTCGACGACGGTCTCGTCGAGCCAATGTCGGCATGCGGCCAGTGTCGTGCGCAGCCGACTGGCACCCAGCTCGGGCCATCGACTGGGGCGGTTCAGGCCGCCGAGCACCTCGAGGGTGCCACCTGATGTCTCCACCGGGGTGGACAGCCGCGCCAACTCAGCGACGTCCAGGCTGCCGAGTTCCGCACGTCGGCAGGCGGCTGCGAGACCGGGAGACTCGTCGCCGAGTCCGAGCTGAAGGGCGATGGAGGGGGCGACGCTATCCGCGTCGACGAGACCGGTGCGGCGCCCCGCGCGGCTCAACTCAACGGCGAGCTGGATAGCAAGGGTCGACCGCCCAGGCGCCCCGTGCGGACCCCAGACCGCGATCACTCGCGCCGGGTGATCGGGCGCGGCTGCGGCCGGCACCGCGCTCTCTGACAGGGACTGGATGATCTGCCAGGCGGGGGTGTCATAGGGGAGTGGCGCAGGCAATCCGAAACGAGAGACTGCTCGGGAATCGGCGGTGCCGATCGGCAGCAGGCGCACCCCAGCGCGATCGCACGCGCTGACCACTTCGGCCGTCAGTGCGTCGCGCGTCGGCACGATCAGCATCGCGTCGACCCCATCGAGGGCGACGTCAGGCAGCGTCTGCGGCTCGACCATTCGGACCTCGACTCCCTCGAGTTCCAGATCGGATGCCAGCATTCCCGCATCTTCGCGCGCAGCGGCGATGATGACCGTGGTCACGAGCCGCCCCCTGCGGGAATGATCGAGATCACGGAGCCGCCGGTGATCGCGGTGAGCACATCGGCGACCTCGGCGCGGTCGATCACCAGTTCGACGTCGGTTCGATTCTGGCTGAGCATGCCGTCTGCCTCGGCGACGGTGGCGACGGTCGCGTCTCCGACCAGGATGCGGGGCTTGTCGAAGGTGCGCCCATCCTTCAGCAGTGGCGTGTGCCACAGCTCGACGACGGTGCCCGGACCGACGCCGGCGGGGATGGCCGTGCTGTTGACCACCACCGTGGTTGTTCGCGAGCGACTGGCATCGCCGACGGCGGATGCGGGTACCAGCTCCCCTTTCGCGAGCGTGCGGGTGGCTACCGAACCGGGCTCGAGATCCTGCGGGGCGACGTAGCTGTCGGCGAGGGCGCCGAGCCCGACTTCGACCACCTGCAGGTCGGCGGAGCTGATCGTCTCACCCGGCACCACCGTGCGCGTCGCCTGCAGGACCGGCGTGGTCTGGCGCGACGTCGAGACGAGGAACCACACTCCGGCGATGGATGCGATGACCAGGACGATGCCGATCAGGAAGCGGATGTCGCCGAAGACGGGACGGCGGGCACGGGAGCGCGTCATGCAGCAATCGTCACAGATTCCGCTTCCGCGCCGAAAAAGTTATCCACAGGGAGTGTTCCCCGTCCTCCCTGGTCCCCAGGCGGGAGACAATGAATGCATGCCCGAAGCCTCCGATGCCACGCCTCGCTTTCTCGCGCCCGCCCAGGTCGCGGAGTTGCTGAGCATCGAAGTCGATGAAGTGATCGCTCTCGTGCATGAAGGGCGTCTGCGGGGTTCGCAACTCGGCTCCCCGCCGCGGTGGCGGATCGAAGAATCCAGCCTCGCTGATTATCTGTCGGCGCAGTCAGAAGAAGCGCGGCGCATGGCACTCTGGCGTCAAGCCCAGGAGGCGAGCTTCCCCGAGGTCTGGGGCACGACTCCTTATGGCCGAGACTGATTCACGCGCTCACAGCGCGGTGGAGGCTCCGCCTTCTATCCGCACCCACGCGATCGCCGTGAAGGGGATCATCCGGAAGCCGCGCACAGAGCGGGTGCGACGCGGTTCGCTCAGATCGTGCAGCGCGAGATCCAGGTGGTCTGCTCCCGCGCGATCGATCGTGCCCTGAACGGGATCTGCTCCGCGGGTACCGATCGTGACGGGCCCGCGGCGTCGGGCGAGGTCGCGCAGGATGAAACCGAACGACATCCGTGCGCGCAGCCCGGGCTCGACCCGTGTGTCGGCCACGCTCGACAGCAGGGTGCCATGATCGACGGCTGCGGATTCGATCGCGGTCACCGGGATGAGGCGCAGCCGTCGGTCATCGCCCGCGCAGACGCCGATCCAGTCGGCGCCGATGGTCTGCATGGAGGCATCCCACCGCTCTCCTCCGGTCAGTTCGAGCAGGAGTCTGCTCTGATCGCCGGCCATCGAGCGCAGCCGCTCGTGCAGGCTCAGCTTTGAGATGCGCAGCCGCTCGGACTCTGCATCCAGCGCTGCGCGCTCTGCATCCCACTCGGCAGCGAGTTGACCCTCCAGGTCATCGAAGAGGTGCTCCCATTCCACTTGATCGACAGTAGGGGATCACGAGCGCTGTACGAGAAGTTATCCACAGATTTTGCTGTCTTCCTTCCCGCCCCGGTGCTCGATGAGGTATTTTTTCTGGGAGTTCGCTACGTATTTCAGATATCGAGACGCACCACGGCCCGGGGGGATCGCGGAATGACAACGACGACATTGAGTGAGTACTTCGCACCGCAGCCCACGCCGGCATCACAGCTTCCGGACCCCGTCCCGCTGCTGCGAAGTCTGACGCAGGGCGTGCTGGAGGTTCTCGCCGGAGTCCGCGAAGTCGATCAACTCGCGCGCTGGTTCAGCGAAGACGCATTCCGAGTGCTCGTCACCCGCGCAAATCTTTCTGCCCGCGCGCGCAGCGCCCGAGGAATCGCTCCCGCGCGGCCGAACTTTCAGATCCTGTCGATTCGCGAAAGCGCACCGGCAGACGGCGTGATCGAGGCGGCGATCGTCGTCGCCGGGCCCGGCCGCACCCGCGCTGTCGCCGTGCGCCTCGAGGGCCTCGACGGCCGCTGGCGGGCCAGCTCCCTCGCCGTGCTCTGACCCCGCTGTCGGTGCCGGCTTCAGCCACGCTCTAGGCTTGGAGGGTGTCCACGCTCAGTGATCTCGTCCACGCCCAGGGCCGCCTGACCGATGCCGATGTCGAATGGCTGCATCGCCTCGCGGGGGACGGCCAGTTGCTCGCCGATCTCGCATCCGCGGATATCGTGCTGTGGATCGAGACCTCGGATGGGTCATTCATCGCCGTCACGCACTCGCGGCCGAGCGGTGCAGCGACGCTGTTCTACCGCGACATCGTGAGCGAGAAAGTCCGCCCCCAGTGGCGCACCCAGGTGCAGGCGGCCTTCGAATCGGGCGAGATCGTCGACTCCTCGTCTCCGGACTGGTTCGAGGAGACGCCGACGCGTGTGCGCGCGGTGCCGATCGTGCGCGATCAGGGCGAGCGAGTCGTGCTCGGTGTGCTCACCCGGCACACGAACCTCGGTGAGGCGCGGATGCCATCGCGTCAGCAGATCAGCTTCGATGAGTGCGCCAACGACCTGATGCGCATGATCTCGTCGGGGGAGTTCCCCGACCTGTCCGCCCCCACGGCTCCCCGCCGCGGGGCCCCGCGTGCGTCGGATGGGCTGATCCGGCTGGATGTCGACGGCATCAGCACTTTCGCGAGCCCGAATGCGCTGTCCGCCTTCAACCGGATGGGCTTCGAGGATGAGCTGGAGGGCGAGTCCCTCGCCGAGGTGACAACGCGGATCATCCCGCCGTCCAGGCAGGTCGATGAGTCGCTTCCCGTTGTCGTCACCGGTCGCGCGCCATGGCGCACCGATATCGAGGCACGGGGCGTCACCGTCTCGCTGCGAGCGATCCCGCTGAAGGATCATGGAACGCGGGTCGGGGCGATCGTGCTCTGCCGTGACGTGTCAGAGCTGCGCCACCAGGAGCAGGAGCTGATCACCAAGGATGCGACGATCCGCGAGATCCACCACCGGGTCAAGAACAATCTGCAGACGGTGGGCTCGCTGCTGCGCATCCAAGCCCGCCGCACGCACTCCGACGAGGCCCGCGATGCGCTGACCCAGGCCATGCGGCGGGTCGAGGCGATTGCCGTCGTGCACGACACCCTCGCCAGCGGACTGTCGCAGACGGTCGATTTCGACGAGGTCTTCGACCGTGTGCTCAAACTCGTCGCCGAGGTGGCCGCGGCTCCCAACACACGGGCCCGCACCCAGCTCGAAGGACGCTTCGGCGTGCTCCCCAGCGAATACGCGACCCCGCTCGCCCTTGCGCTCACCGAGGTAGTGACCAATGCGGTCGAGCACGGACTCGCCGGGCAAGAGGGCATCGTCAGCATCGCCGCCGAGCGCACCGATGAGATTCTTCGGGTGACAGTCAGCGACAGCGGGCATGGGCTCGCCGAGGGGCGAGTCGGTCAGGGACTCGGCACGCAGATCGTTCGAACACTGATTCAGGGCGAGCTGAGCGGCAGCATCGACTGGAAGGGCAGCCCGGGCGAGGGCACGCAGGTGACCATCGAGATTCCGATGCGATGGATTCTCGCCTGATCGGATGCAGAAACGCGGGCCGCGCCGAAGCGGGGCCCGCGCAGGTGCGTGCGGTCGGCGGTGAGTCAGCCGGCGCGGCGTGCGCGCGCAGCGCGACGCTTGAGGGCGCGACGCTCGTCTTCGGAGAGACCGCCCCACACGCCCGAGTCCTGACCGGACTCCAGTGCGTACTGCAGACAGATCTCGGTCACGGTGCAGGTGGCGCACACGGCTTTCGCCTTCTCGATCTGATCGACGGCCGGTCCGGTGTTCCCCACGGGGAAGAACAGCTCGGGGTCGACAGTCAGGCAGGCAGCTTTATCGCGCCAATCCATTTACGGGCTCCTCAGATATCGTTTCGGTGTGGGCGTCCACTTTCGCGGCGCTCGAATTCGGGAGCCGATCGGGGTCGGCTACCCTGGTGATGCGAGCTTTACGCTCGCCCCACTCCGATGTGGGAGCACATGGCCTTGACCATTGTGTTACATAAACCATCTGAAATCAAGGGTTTTTTGCCAGCTCTTGGGAGGAGTGCACGTGCGCGCATCGGGACCCGCTGTTGCGGCGGCGATCGTCTTGGCGGCAGAGGGCATCGCCCTCGCCGTCGTCTGCCTGCTCGAGCTCTTCGCGCTCGGCGCGGGGGAGGCCTCATCGACGGTCGGGGGCATCGCGATGATCGTGCTGACCCTCCTCGCAGCCGGTGCGCTCATCGCATTCGCGTATGGCACGCTGCGCCGCGCATCGTGGGCGCGCTCGGGCGCGATCGTCTTCCAGGTGCTCGGCATCGCGCTCGGATTGGCATCACTGAGCATCGACCCCGTTCCCTGGCTGTTCACCCTCGCAGTCGGGGGCACGGGCGTGGTCGGACTGGTGCTGCTGATCGCCGCAGTCCGCAGAGACGGCGGGTCAGACCCGCGCCTGCAGAGCCGCGGCTACGACGGGCACGACGACCTCGACGACTGACACGGCTTCGACCGTGAACAACTCGGCCGTGCGCGGCGCCGGTGGAGCGATCAGGCGTCGAGGCCCAGCGTCTTGCGCAGTCGTGCGACGTGTCCGGTCGCCTTCACGTTGTACTGAGCGTGTTCGATGATGCCCTGCTCGTCGAGCACGAAGGTGGAGCGGATGACGCCCTCGACGACCTTGCCGTAGTTCATCTTCTCGCCCCAGACGCCATACGCCGCGTGCACGGCGTGGTCGGGATCGCTGAGCAGATCGAAGGGCAGCCCATCGCGCTCGCGGAACTCGCGCAGCTTGGCCGGTTCATCGCGGGATACGCCCACCACCGTGTAGCCCGCGCCCTGCAGCGACGCGATGCTGTCGCGAAAATCGCATGCCTGCGTGGTGCAGCCGGGCGTCATCGCAGCGGGGTAGAAGTACAGGATGACTTTCTGACCGCGCAGATCGGCGAGCGAGACGGTCTTGTCGTCCTGGTTGAGCAGGGCGAAGTCAGGGGCGGGGGTACCGGGCTCAAGGCGTGTATTCGTCACCCTTTCACCCTAGCCGCGGAACGTCGTCAGCAGTCGCTGCAGGGACTCCAGCCGTGACCGGCCGATCTCGTTCAACCGTCCGTCGGCTGCGGCCTCGTTGAGCGCGCAGTCGGCGGCGTCGGCAAGGTGCGTGCATCCGCGCGGGCATTCTTCAGCGATCGTCGCGAGCTCGGTGTACGCGGCGAGGATGTTGGCGGGATCGACATGGCCGAGTCCGAACGAGCGCACACCGGGTGTATCGATCACCCAGCCGTTCCCTTCCTGACCCGAGTATCGAAGCGAGACGGTGGACGACGAGGTGTGGCGTCCACGCCCGGTCACCTCATTCACATGCCCGGTGGCACGATCGGCGGTGGGGACCAGCGCATTGACGAGCGTCGATTTACCCACGCCCGAGTGCCCCACGAAGACCGTGGAGTGACCGACCAGTGCGGCCCCGATCTCATCGACGGGCATCTGCTCACGGGCGCTGGTGAAAACCGTCAGATCGAGCCCGTCGAAGTGGGCGAGGAAGGGCGCCGGATCGGCGAGGTCGGTTTTCGTGACCACGAGAAGCGGGCGGATGCCGGCATCCAGCGCGGCGACCAGATAGCGATCCACGAGGCGGGCGCGCGGTTCGGGATCAGCGGCAGCCACCACTATCAGCATCTGATCGGCATTGGCGACGATCACCCGTTCGACCTGGTCGGTGTCGTCGGCGCTGCGCCGCAGCAGCGATGTGCGCTCGACGATGCCGACGATGCGCGAGAGCGTGCCGGCGTCGCCCGACGTGTCGCCGACGATACGTGCACGGTCGCCGGTGACGATCGGCGTGCGTCGCAGCTCGCGGGCGCGTGTGGCCGTCGCGGTGTGCTCGTCCGGCTCGTCCTCGCCGAGCAGCACGTTGTAGCGGCCTCGGTCGACACCGAGGATCCGGGCGATCTTGGCATCCTCATGCGCCGGCCGGCGCTTGGTGCGCGGCCGGTTCGCCTTCGGATTCGGGCGAGTGCGGATGCTGTTCTCGTCGAACTCATCGAATTCGTCGAGGTCATCGTCGTCGCCCAGCCAGCTCACGCGTTCGCGCCCTTCAGCATCCGCTCCCAGAGAAGCGTGAACTCGGGCAGCGTCTTCGCCGTCGTGCCGATATCGTCGATCTCGACGCCGGGCACGCGCAGACCGATGACCGCTCCGGTGGTCGCCATCCGGTGATCGTGGTGTGCTGGCCATGCGCCGCCGTGCAGCGGCTTGGGGAAGATGCGCAGACCGTCCGGAAGCTCCTCGGCCTCTCCGCCGAGCGCCCGCAGGTTGCCGATCAGAGCGGCGATGCGGTCGGTCTCGTGCGTGCGGATGTGGCCGACGCCGCGGATCGTCGTCGGACCGTCGGCGAACGCCGCCAACCCGACGATCGTCGGAGTCAGCTCGCTCGCCGCCGATAGGTCGAGGTCGAGTCCGCGGATGCTGTCTCCGGCGCGCACGGTGAGCGCGCCGCTGTGACGGCTCGTGTGCGCGCCCATGGCGTGCAGGATCTCGGGCAGGAGCGCGCCCGGCTGGGTGGAATGCAAGGGCCAGCCTGCGATCGTGACCTCGCCGCCGGTCACCATCGCCGACGCCAGGAATGGTGCGGCGTTGGACAGGTCGGGCTCGATCGCGATGTCCTTCGCCCGAGGAATGCCGGCCTCGACGAGCCATTCGCCGACGGCGGGACGTTCGATGCGGATGCCGCGGCGACTGAGGCACTCGATGGTCATGTCGATGTGCGGCAGGCTCGGCAGATGGTCGCCGGTGTGCACGAGGTGTAGGCCCACATCGAAGCGGGGTGCAGCCAGCAGCAGGCCGGACACGAACTGACTCGATTCCGAAGCATCGATCTCGACGCGACCGCCGCGCACGCGGCCGTGACCGCGCACAGTGAACGGGAGCGACCAGGTGCCCTCGTCATCGACGTCGACGCCGAGATCGCGCAGACCGCTGATCAGGGCTCCCATCGGGCGGTGCAGCGCGTTGGCGTCTGCGGTGATGTGCACGTCGTCGGACGCCAGACCTGCCAGCGGCGCGATGAAGCGCATGACGGTGCCTGCCTGGCCGCAGTCGACGGTCGCGCCGCCCCGCAGCGGGGCCGGGGTGATGATCAGGTCCGGCCCGAACTCACCATCCGATGCCGCTTCTTCGATTCCGACGCCGAGCAGTCGAAGCGCGTCGATCATGCGACGCGAATCATCGGAGTGCAGCGGGCCCAGCAGACGTCCGGGCCCATCGGCGATCGCCGCGATCATCAGCTCGCGGTTGGTGAGAGATTTCGACCCTGGGATCGTCACGGAGGCGTGCACAGGCAGGTCGACATCCGGCGCGCGGTACGAACCGCGGGCGGGGGCAGGGGAATACCGTTCAGTGCTCATCGGTTCTTAGCCTAGTGAAGGCTGCGACACGCGGAGAAAGAGGTGACAGATGTCAGTGATGGTCCTGAACCCGCGGGCCACTCTCTCCGCTGTCGAGACGCTGGCCCGCCTAGACTGGCCAGTGATGGACGAAACAGCTCCCAGTGACCCTCGACGCGACTTCGAGGAGCAGGCGATCCCCTTCATGGATCAGCTCTATGCGGCGGCGATGCGCATGACGCGCAATCCCGCTGATGCGGCTGACCTCGTGCAGGAGACGTTCGTGAAGGCGTACGGCGCATGGTCGTCGTTCACCCAGGGCACGAACCTGAAGGCGTGGCTCTACCGCATCCTGACGAACACGTACATCAACATCTACCGCAAGCGTCAGCGCGAGCCGTACCAGGGCACCATCGACGAACTCGAGGACTGGCAGATGGGCGGTGCGGAGTCGACGACGGCATCGCACAGTCGATCGGCAGAGGCTGAAGCGATCGATCACATGCCGGCATCCGTCGTGAAGGATGCGCTGCAGGAGGTGCCCGAAGACTTCCGTCTCGCGGTGTACCTCGCCGACGTGGAGGGGTTCTCCTACCAAGAGATCGCCGACATCATGAAAACCCCCATCGGCACCGTGATGAGCCGTCTGCACCGTGGCAGGCGGATGCTGCGGGAGCTGCTGGCCGACTACGCCGCGGAGCGAGGAATCGTCGCGGCCGAACCGAGGAGCACGAAATGAGCGACTGCGGCTGCGAGAAGGCGCGTCGGGATCTGGAGGAGTACCTCCGCAATGAGGTGTGCAACACCGAGCACACCGAGATCCGTGAGCATCTGGAGAACTGCGTCTCCTGCACTGACGAGGCCCTGGTCGCCAAGACCCTCACCGAAGTCGTGGCCCGCGCCTGCAGGGAGACGGCTCCCGAAGAGCTCCGTGATCAGGTTTTTGCGCGCTTGCGAGCACTGCAGAGCGCCGCGCACTGAGCGATATCTGTCGTCACCCCCGTAGTCTGGGATGATGACAGCACCGGAAGATCGCTCCGTTCCCGTCGACCCAGAATCGCAGCGCCGCCTGCGCGACCTCGGCCTGGATTACCGCATCGCCGACATGGCGATAGATGCGGATGCCGAAGGTTTCCTCCGTGCAGATGCCCGTGGCTTCCTCGATGAAGACCCGACGGATGCCGCCGCGGCAGAGCTGCGCGAGACGATGCGCGCGCGCCGCAACATCGGCGTCTACGACGAGACTGCCGGCTCCTGGCCGATCGCCACCGTCAACGGCTGGCGGACGGCGATGACCGTGCCCGGTGGTGAGATCGACATGTGGGCGATCAGCTCGGTCACCGTATCCGGCACGCACCGGCGCCGGGGCATCGCGAGAGCACTGCTGGAGGGGGAGCTGCGGGCGGCATCCGCTGCGGGCATCCCTCTGGTGGGGCTCACCGTGTCCGAGGCCACGATCTACAGCCGGTACGGGTTCGGATCCGCCGTTCCTGTTGCGAACCTGACGATCGACACGCAGCAGACCGGATGGGTCGGTGCGCCCGTGCCTGGCCGCCTTCTCTACACCGACAGGGCGACTCTCGCAGATGACCTCGAGCGTCTGCACGAGGCTGCTCGCTCCTCTCGCTCCGGTCAGGTTCAGGGGTGGCGCGGCAGGTGGGAGCGGATGGCGGGGCTCTCCGTCGCCGACAAGGACGCCAGCAAGGTGCGCGGCGTCCACTATCTGGATGCCGACGGAACGGTGCGCGGCGCGATGGCCTATACCGTCGACGAGATGCCTGGCACGTTCCGCTCCGAGCTGAAGATCCGCACGATCATCACGGAGACGGATGAGGCGCTGCGCGCTCTCTGGCAGTTCGTCGTCCAGCATGACCTCGTCGACCGGGCGAGTGTCGACCTCAGGCCGACCGACGACCCGGTGCACTGGCTGGTCGCCAATCAGCGAGCGATCACCACCCGTGTGCACGATCACGGCTGGCTCCGGGTGCTCGACGTGCCCGCCGCGATCGAGGCGCGCTCGTACAACGCCGCCGCCGACGTCGTCGTCCGCGTACAGGATGCGCTGGGCTTCGCCGACGGCACCTGGCGGGTGCGCATCGCCGACGGCGCGGCGACGGTCGAGGCGACGGATGCCGCACCGCAGGTCACACTCGGAGTGGTCGAGCTCTCGGCCGTCTACGCCGGTGGAGAGCCGCTGCTGCGTCTCGCCGCGGCCGGACGCGTGCAGGGCGACAGCGACGCTGTCGCCTCGCTCAGCCGGGCATTCCGGGCTGATGCGGCTCCGCTGCTCGGCATCTGGTACTGACGCGCACTCCCTCGTCGAACAGCGGATGCCGCGCCTCCCGTTCGGGAAGTGCGGCATCCGCTTCTGTTCTGCGACTGCTCAGTCGAGCGTCAGCGCCTCCTTGAGCAGGGCCGCCTGCTCGACGGCATGCACCTTCGACGACCCGGTGGCCGGGGATGCCGCCGCTGCGCGGCAGACCGCGCGGAATTCACGGTCGCCAGGGACCTCGGCGAACTCAAGCGCCAGGAACGGCCATGCGCCCTGGTTCTCCGGCTCGTCCTGAACCCACACCAGTTCGGCGTTCGGGTATGTGTCGGTGATCGCCTTCAGCTCATCGATCGGGGTCGGGTACAGCTGCTCGACCCGCACCAGAGCGATCTCTGGGTTCGGGTTCTTGTCCAGCTCGCTGCGCAGATCCCAGTGGATCTTGCCGGAGTGCACCAGCACGCGCTTGACTGCGGCGCGGTCGAGTCCGCGGTCGTCGTCGAAGACCGGCTCGAAACGACCTTGGGTGAAGTCCTCGACCGCGCTGGTGGCTCCGCGCAGGCGCAGCATGGCCTTCGGGGTGAACACGATCAGCGGCCGGCGCGGACGGGCATATGCCTGCCGGCGCAGGAGGTGGAAGTACGACGCCGGCGTCGACGGGCGAGCGACGGTCATGTTCTGCTGCGCGCACAGCTGCAGGAATCGCTCGATGCGTGCCGACGAGTGATCCGGGCCCTGGCCCTCGTAGCCGTGCGGCAGCAGCATCACGACGCCTGACTGCTGGCCCCACTTCTGCTCCGCCGCCGAGACGTACTCGTCGATCACGGACTGGGCGCCGTTCGCGAAGTCGCCGAACTGCGCCTCCCACAGCACCAGCGCTTCAGTGTTCTCCACCGAGTAGCCGTACTCGAAACCGAGTGCGGCGTACTCGCTGAGCAGCGAGTCGTAGACGAAGAAGCGCCCCTGGCTGTCGGACAGGTTCGCCAGCGGCAGCCATTCCTGGCCGTTCGCACGGTCGTGCAGCACAGCGTGGCGCTGCACGAATGTGCCGCGGCGCGAGTCCTGCCCGGCCAGGCGCACTGGAGTGCCCTCGACGAGCAGCGAGCCGAAGGCGAGCAGCTCGCCGAAGCCCCAGTCGATGCCGCCGTCACGACTCATGCTCACGCGCTTGTCGAGCTGCTGCTGCAGCTTCGAGTGCACGGTGAAACCATCGGGCTTGTTGGCGTGAGCGTCGCCGATGAGATGGATGACCTCGAGCGGCACCCCGGTGACATCGGGGGACCCGATCTGGTCATCGACCGCGTTCAGCTCGGGCGCGATGGGGGTCGCGCCGGTCTCCGCGGCGTGCGTCTCTGCGAAGGCGACTTCCAGACGACCCTGGAAGTCTTCCTTGGCCTGAGCGTATTCCTCTTCGGTGATGTCACCGCGTCCGACCAGAGCCTCGGTGTACAGCTTGCGCACCGAGCGCTTTGCCTGAATCAGATCGGTCATCAGCGGCTGCGTCATCGAGGGGTCGTCGCCCTCGTTGTGGCCGCGGCGGCGGTAGCAGATCAGGTCGATGACGACGTCGCTGTGGAAGCGCTCGCGGTATTCGAACGCGAGCTTGGCGACGTGGATGACCGACTCCGGGTCGTCGCCGTTCACGTGGAAGATCGGCGCCTGAATCGTCTTCGCGACATCGGTGGCGTAGATGGAGGTGCGCGAGTCGGTCGGAAGCGTCGTGAAGCCGACCTGGTTGTTCACCACGACGTGCACGGTGCCACCGGTGCGGTAGCCGCGCAGCTGTGACATCTGCAGGGTCTCGACGACCACGCCCTGACCGGCGAACGCCGCGTCGCCGTGCACGAGGATGGGCAGCCATGCGAATGTGCCGATGGGCTTGCGGTCCTGCTTGGCCCGCACGATGCCCTCGAGCACTCCGTCGACGGTCTCGAGGTGCGAGGGGTTGGCGGCCAGGTGGATCGGCAGTTCTGAGCCGTCCTCGGCGATGAAGGTGCCTTCGGTGCCGAGGTGGTACTTCACGTCGCCAGAGCCGCGCTGATTGCCGGGCGTGAGGGAACCCTCGAACTCGCGGAACACCTGCCCGTACGTCTTACCGGCGATGTTCGTCAGCACGTTCAGCCGACCGCGGTGGGCCATGCCGATCGCTGCGCCCTCGAGCCCGGCGGTCGCCGCACCCTGCAGGATCTCATCGAGCAGCGGAATCAGCGACTCGCCGCCCTCGAGCGAGAATCGCTTCTGGCCGACGAACTTCGTCTGCAGGAAGGTCTCGAACGCCTCGGCCTCGTTGAGCTTGCGCAGCACGCGCAGCTGCTCGCCGTGGCCGGGCTTGACGTATTTGACTTCGACCTTCTCCTGGAACCAGCGGCGCTGCCCTGGATCCTGGATGTGCATGTACTCGATGCCGAGTGTGCGGCAGTACGAGTCGCGCAGCACGCCGAGGATGTCGCGGAGCTTCATCACGCGCTTGCCGCCGAAGCCGCCGGTGACGAACTCGCGGTCGAGATCCCAGAAAGTGAGACCGTGGCTCTCGATCTCGAGGTCGGGGTGCGAGCGCTGCACGTACTCGAGCGGGTCGATGTCTGCCATCAGGTGGCCGCGCACGCGGTAGGAGTTGATGAGCTCCTGCACGCGGGACTGCTTGTCCACCCGCTCGGCCAGGTCGACGGCGATATCGGAGTTCCAGCGAATCGGCTGGTAGGGGATGCGCAGCGCCGCGAAGATCTCGTCGTAGAAGCCGCGCTCGCCGATCAGCAGCTCGTGCACCTTCTTGAGGAACTCGCCGGAGCCGGCGCCCTGGATGACGCGGTGGTCGTAGGTGCTGGTGAGCGTGATGGTCTTGCCGATGCCCAGCTCAGTGAGCGTCCTCCCGCTGGAGCCCTGGAACTCGGCCGGATAGTTGAGGGCGCCAGCGCCGATGATGCAGCCCTGCCCCTTCATCAAACGCGGGACAGAATGGACCGTGCCGATGCCGCCCGGGTTGGTCAGCGAAACGGTCGTGCCGGAGAAGTCGTCAGCTGTGAGCTTGTTGTTGCGCGCGCGGAAGATGATCTCTTCATATGCGACGAGGTATTCGCTGAAGCTCATCGAATCCGCGCGCTTGATGCTGGGCACCAGCAGTGCACGAGTGCCGTCTGCCTTGGGCACGTCGACCGCGATCCCGAGGTTCACATTCGCGGGCGCGACGACCGACGCCTTGCCGTCGATCTCGGCGTAGAAGACGTTCTGGCTGGGGAATTCCTTGAGGGTCTTGATCAGCGCCCAGCCGATGAGGTGGGTGAAGCTGACCTTGCCACCGCGAGTGCGCGCCATGTGGTTGTTGATGACGATGCGGTTGTCGATCATCAGTTTGGCCGGGATCGTGCGAACACTCGTTGCAGTCGGAACGGTGAGGGACTGATCCATGTTCGCCGCGAGAGCCTTGGGCATGCCGCGCAGCGTCGTGACCTTCTCCTGCTCGGGGGCGGGAGCGTCTTCCTTGGGCGGCTGCGGCTTGGGAGCCTGAGCGGGGATCGGGGCGCGTTTGGCGGGCTTCGCGGTAGTGCGGGCCACGGGCTTCGATCCGATGACCGGGATGGGAGCCGTCACCGGGTTCGCGTTCTGCGCCGCGGCAGCAGAAGCGTCGGACTGACTGGCAGCATCCGGAACATAGTTCTCGAGGATCGGCCACCATTCCTTGTCGACGGAATTGCGGTCCTGTTTGAACTGCTGGTACAGCTCGTCCACGAGCCACGAATTGGCTCCGAACCCCCCGCCGCCCTCGACGCCGGTTACCTGGTTCGACACGCTCGATCGCCCTCTTTCGTCGTTGAAGCTGTGCATGCGACTCGACGACGACTGCACATCGAGACGCACATGTTGTTACAGTCCTCAAGCCTAACGCCATTCCACCTCTCGATTGCGTGGCAGGCAGGCCGTTTCGGAAGGCACGCGGAGTAGCCTGACGGGCATGAAGTTCTCCGGTGAGCGCCCCGCGGTGGATCTGACGTATTCGGATGTCTTTCTGGTGCCCCAGCGCTCGGACGTGGGCAGCCGTCTGCAGGTCGATCTTGCCCCGTGCGATGGCACGCCCGCCACGCTGCCGCTCGTGGCGTCGAATATGAACTCGGTGACGGGCCCACGGCTGGCCGCAGGCCTCGCCCGCCGAGGCGGCCTCGGGGTGCTTCCTCAGGATCTGCCGCTGCAGGAACTCGATGCGGCGATCCGCTGGGTGAAGCAGCAGCCGGTCCGGTGGGACAGCCCGCTCGTGCTCTCGGCGAAGGCGACGGCCGCTGACGCGCTGCGACTGCTTCCACCGGTGTCCGGCCACGGCGTCGTCGTCGCCGACTCGTCGTCGGGGATGCCGCTGCGGCGCGAAGACGTCCGCGGCATCCTCCCGGCCACCAGACTCGCTACGGCGCTGCCGGATGCTGCCCTCGGCGACCTCGTCCGTGGGAATGCGCACGCGATCGCCGTCGACGAGGTCGGTGAGGGACGTGGCGCTTTCGATGCGATCGATGCGGCGGATGCCGAGATGGTCCTCGTCCTCGACCGCGGCCACCTGGTGGGCACGCTCACCGCACGCACCGCCCTGCGCACGAACCTGTACCGGCCAGCGGTCGACGCCGATGGACGCCTGGCGGTGGCGGCTGCGGTGGGCATCAACGGCGATGTGGCCGGCAAGGCGCGCGCTCTGGCATCCGCTGGCGTCGATGTGCTCGTCGTCGACACCGCGCACGGCCATCAGGAGAGCATGCTGCGCGCTCTTGCGGCAGTGGCCGCGCTCGGCCTCGGCATTCCGATCGTCGCCGGCAACGTCGTCACCGCCGCGGGAGTGAATGACCTCGTCAGCGCGGGCGCCGACATCATCAAGATCGGAGTGGGGCCGGGAGCGATGTGCACCACCCGGATGATGACGGCGGTGGGGCGGCCGCAGTTCTCTGCGGTGCTGGAGACGGCAGAGGCCGCTCGCGCGCTCGGCGCGCACGTGTGGGCGGACGGCGGGGTGCGCTATCCGCGGGATGTCGCCCTCGCGCTCGCCGCGGGAGCCGCCTCCGTCATGATCGGGTCGTGGTTCGCGGGAACCATCGAGGCTCCGGGCGAACTGCACCACGACTCCGACGGTCGTGCGTACAAGGAATCCTGGGGCATGGCGTCGACCAAGGCCGTGCATGCCCGCTTCGAGCGGTTGGACCCGTACGAGCGGGCCCGCAAGGAACTCTTCGCGGAGGGCATCTCGTCATCGAAGATCTACCTCGACCCGCTGCGACCAGGCCTCGAGGATCTGCTCGACATGATCACGTCCGGCGTGCGCTCGTCGTTCACCTATGCGGGAGCCGCGACTGTGCCGGACTTCCACGACCGGGCCGTCGTCGGTCTGCAGTCCGCTGCCGGGTATGAAGAGGGCAAGGCGCTGCCCGTCAGCTGGTGACGGCCGGCGCCGCGCCGCGCCGCGCGGGAGCGTCCTGCCCGGCATCCGCTACACTCTTTCGCATCCGCGCCATCGATCGATGCAGCGGATGCATCAATCTGCAGCGGATGCTGAGATTCGTTCAGACTGCACAATGGCTATCCGCGGTGAGTTGTTCGCGCGGGCAGGGAAAACAGGGCTGCAAGGCAGCGCTGCTCGCGCAGGATGCTGAGCATGCCCGAACAAGCGCGACCCGCAGAACTCGAAATCCGCCGTGTCCGCGATCTCGGCGAGCGCCCTGATTACCGCAAAGTCCGCAGGGCGCTTGAGACCGCGCGGGTACACCGGATCTCACCCGGGGCTTACGCACCGAACTCGGCGTGGCAAGCGCTGCCTCCGCGCGAGCGACATCGGCTGAAGGTCGTCGAAGCGACCGCCCGGATGCAGCATCCTGCTGTCATCTCGCACTTCGCCGCCGCGAGTGTGCACGGCATCGAGATTCTGGGGGCGTGGCCGTCGCGCATCGATGTGCGGGTGGCGGCCGGTCGCGGCGGCAGGTCGTCCGGGCTGATCCGTCGGCACGGGATAGGTGTCGTCGACGTGGATGCACTCGACTGGGGTGTGCATCGGATCACGACTCCTGCCCAGACAGCGATCGATATCGCCGCTGTAGCGGACCATGAACTCGCCGTCGTCGTATTCGATCAGGTGCTGTGGGCGCGGCGTCCCGGAGGTGCCTTGGCAACGATGGCGGAATTGCGGATGCTGGCCGAGCGACGATCATCGCCTAAAGGCGCAGCCCGGATCCGGCGCGCGCTCGAGGTAGCCACATCACTCTCGGATTCGGTGCGCGAGTCTCAAAGCCGAGTGCTGCTGAAGAGACTCGGGTTCCCGGAGCCGGTGCTGCAGCATCCGTTTCAGCTTCCGGATGGCTCGACCGCGCGGACGGACTTCTTCTTTCCGGAGCAGAATCACGTCGGTGAGTTCGATGGAATCGGCAAGTACCTCGACCCCGAGCTGCTGCAGGGGCGCAGCCCGGAGGCGGCGCTGATTGCGGAGAAGGACCGCGCGGATGCGATCTCCCGCCTGGTCGGTCGGGTATCGCGATGGCGCACGCCGAACCTTCGTCGCCCGCGGGAGCTCTACGACATCCTGATCGCCGACGGACTCCCGAGTAGCCTTCCGCCGCCTCCGCGCAGCCTGCGCCTGCCGCGATGAGGGTGAAGTCATATCCGCTGCACCTTTTGTCATCCGCGCCATCGATCGATGTAGCGGATGCATCAACCTGCAGCGGATGCTGAGAGCCATGAATCTTGCAAGGGCACGCGCCTGACTCACAGTCGGATTCGGTATCATCGGAACCACAATGGACGACCCTCCTTCTAGTAGTACATCGCCCCACTTCCCGCTCCTCGCAGTTCTCGAGGAGAACAGCTGATGGAATTCGTGCTGTTGGGCGTGGGGCTTCTGCTCATCGTGGGCACCGGGCTCTTCGTGGCCAGTGAGTTCGCGCTCGTCAATCTCGATCGAGCCGATCTGGAAGCACGTCAGGCTCGCGGGGAAACCCGCCTGAACCTGACCATCCGCGCGCTGAAGATCACCTCGACTCATCTGTCCTCAGCACAGCTGGGCATCACGCTCACGACCCTGCTCACCGGATACACGATGGAACCGGCGATCTCGAAGCTGCTGGCACCACTGCTCGATGGCTGGGGCGTGCCCGACAGCGTGTCCGTTCCGATTTCGGTCACGGTCGCGATGATCATCGCCACGGTGCTGTCGATGATTCTCGGCGAACTGGTGCCGAAGAACTTTGCGCTCGCCTTGCCGCGCGCAACAGCCAAGCTCGTGATGCCGTTCCAGACCGCTTTCACCGCCGTATTCAAGCCGGCCGTCGTCGCACTCAATGGCAGCGCGAACGCGATGCTGCGCGCAATGGGCATCGAGCCGAAGGAAGAGCTCTCCGGCGCACGCAGCGCGGAGGAGCTGTCGTCGCTGGTGCGCCGCTCTGCCAGTCAAGGCGTGCTCGAGAAGGACACAGCCACGCTCCTCGACCGCACCCTGACCTTCGCGCGGCTCACCGCCGACGACATCATGACCGCGCGGCCGAGCATGCACGCGATCTTCGTGGGCGATTCCGCCGATGACGTCATCCAGCTCGCTCGTCGCACCGGCCACAGTCGCTTTCCGGTCTACGACGATGACCTCGACGACATCACCGGCGTCGTGCACGTCAAAGCCGCCGTGTCGGTGCCCCGCGAGAAGCGCACCGACGTGCCGGTCGGCGCGCTCAGTACCGAGCCGCTGCGCGTTCCCGAGACCGTGCACCTCGATGTGCTCGTCGCTGAGCTGCGCACGAAGGGGTACCAGATGGCGGTCGTCGTCGACGAGTACGGCGGCACTGCCGGCATCGTCACCCTGGAAGACCTCATCGAGGAGATCGTCGGCGAGGTGTCCGATGAGCACGACCGCTCGCGTGCAGGCATCGTGCGCCGCGGCGACTCGGTCACCTTTCCGGGCGAGTTCCGTCCGGATGAGCTCCGCGGGCGCACTGGCATCGAGGTGCCGGAAGGCGACGTCTACGACACCGTCGGCGGCTACATGATGAGTCTGCTCGAGCGCGTACCGGTGCTGGGCGACGAAGTGCGCGTCGAGACCGGCACGCTGACGGTCGTGCGGATGGACGGGCGGCGGATCGACCGCATCCGCTATACCGCCGACCCGGTCGAGCCCGAGCCGGAGGTCGAACGATGAACGATTGGGCAGGCCTGTTCTGGCTGGTCGTGCTGCTGGCGGCCAACGCCTTCTTCGTCGGCGGCGAGTTCGCCGTCATCTCTGCGCGCCGCTCGCAGATCGAGCCGCTCGCCGAGCGTGGATCGCGCGCGGCGAAGACCGCGCTGTATGCGATGGAGCACGCCACGCTCATGCTGGCGACCTCGCAGCTGGGCATCACGATCTGCTCGCTGCTGATCCTGAATGTCTCAGAGCCCGCGATCCACCACCTGCTCGAGATCCCGATGCACGCGCTCGGGTGGGATGAGACCGTCGTCGCGGTGACCTCGTTCATCATCACCCTGGCGCTGGTCTCGTTCCTGCACGTCGTATTCGGTGAGATGGTGCCGAAGAACCTCGCGTTCTCGATTCCAGATCGTGCGGTACTGGTGCTGGCGCCGCCGCTGGTGTGGGTGTCACGGGTGTTCCGGCACATCATCTGGGCCCTCAACGGCAGCGCGAACGCGGTGCTGCGGCTGTTCCGCGTCGAGCCCAAGAACGAGGCGGCATCGACGTTCACCATCGAAGAGGTCGCGACGATCGTCGACCGCTCACGCCGGGAAGGACTCCTGACGGATTCGGCCGGAGCCGTGGCCGCTGCGCTGGAGTTCACCGACAAGAAGGCGCGCGATGTGGCGGTGCCGCTGGCCGAGCTGGTCACGCTGCCAGAAACCGCCACCCCGGATGATGTGGAACGCGCCGTGGCCCGCTACGGCTTCTCGCGGTACGTGATCGTCGACGCCGAGAACGACCCGGTCGGCTACGTGCACCTGAAGGATGTTCTGCGGGCATCCGAAGGTCCGACGGTCGACGACCATGTCGATGCGCCGCTGCCTGCCAAGCGCATCCACCACATGGCACCGGTCCACGAGGAGACCGACCTCGAGGACGCGCTCGCCGTCATGCGGCGCGCGGGGCGCCATCTCGCCCGCGTCTGCGACGCGAACGGCGAGACGACCGCGGTGCTGTTCCTGGAAGACATCCTCGAAGAGCTCGTCGGCGAGGTGCAGGACGCCACGCGGCGCGGCTACCCCGGACGCTGATCCGGTTCGGCATCCGCTTCAGCAGACAAGCGGATGCCGACCGCCGGTCAGCGCCAACGGGCACGCAGGTACTGCGGCGGCCATTCGGTTTCCACGTCGAGCTCATGCGCAGCGCGCAACCCGAAGTGCGGGTCGCGCAGCCATTCGCGACCGGCGAAGATCGCATCTGCGGATTCTGAAGCGAGAACCTGCTCGGCCTGCTCGGCCGAGGTGATCAGGCCCACCGCGGCGGTGCGCACGCGTCCTCCGGCGCGCACGGCGGCCGCCAGCGGCACCTGGTAACCGGGATGGATATCGACCTTTGGGCGAGGCACGATCCCGCCAGAGGAGACATCGATGAGGTCGGCGCCGTGCGCGGTCGCCCAGCGTCCCACTTCGGCTGCCTCCTCCGGAGTGAAGCCGCCGTCGGCGTAGTCGGTGCCGGACAGTCTGACGAAGATCGGCAGATCGGCACCAGCTGCCTCGCGCACAGCTTCCACCACCCGCAGCAGCAGCCGTGCGCGGTTCGCCAGCGAGCCGCCGTATTCGTCGCTGCGATGATTCGACAGCGGAGAGAGGAACTCGTGCAGCAGGTACCCGTGCGCGCCATGCACTTCGAGCACGTCGAATCCTGCATCCACAGCGCGACGCGCGGCATCCGCGAAGGCGTTCACGATCCGCTCGATTCCCGCGACGTCCAGCTCCGCGGGAGCGGCGTAGGTGTCGAAACCGATCGGCGATGGCGCCACCGTGGGCCAGCCGCCTTCGGACCGCGGCACCGTTCCCCGCTCAGCCGCCCATGGCCACCACGTCGATGCCATCCGGCCGGCGTGGGCGAGTTGGATGCCGATCTGCGCCCCTCGATCGTGCACGTCATCTACGATTTCTGCCCAGGCGTCACGCTGCTCATCCGACCAGATGCCGGTGTCACGGGGCGAGATGCGCCCCTCGGGCACCACGGCGGTCGCCTCGGCCATGATCAGCCCCGCACCGCCCGAGGCGAACTGGGCCAGGTGCGAGTGATGCCATCGTTGCGGGACGCCGTCGACGGCGCTGTACATGCACATGGGCGAGACCCACAGTCGGTTGCGGAAAGTGCGTGCACGCAGGGTCAGTGCAGAGAAGAGCAGGCTCACACCTCGACGTTACCGCGTGGAAAACGGGGCGTGCCGCGCTACCGTGGATACATGCTCCGGGAGTGGACCAGAACCGATATGGCGACTGCGCTGCGCGTACCCACCGCAGCGGACGACAAGTATTCGCGCGGCGTCGTCGCGCTGCGCACGGGATCGGCCGACTACCCCGGGGCAGCGGTGCTGGGTGTGGAGGCTGCCTGGCGCAGCGGTGCCGGCTACGTGCGCTACATCGGTGGCGCGGCGGACGCCGTTCTCGCGCGTCGACCGGAGACGGTCGCCGGAGCAGACCTCGGCCGCACGCGGATCGGCGCGTGGGTGATCGGATCGGGAACGGATGCTGCGCACCGCAGCGACAATGAGACCGATGCGCTGCAGAAGATCCTGGCCGGATCGGTTCCCGTCGTGGTCGACGCCGGGGCACTGGACCTCGTCGCAGAAGCTGCTGCGCCGCGGCTGCTGACACCGCACGCGGGTGAACTCGCCCGCCTGTGCACGCGGCTCGGGATGAACGCTGACCGGCTGGAAGCGGATCGAGCCGGAATCGTTTCGGAGGTCGCGGAGAAGCTGGGGGCGACAGTGCTCCTGAAGGGTGCCACGACGCTGATCGCCGCGCCGGGAGCGCAGCTGATCGCCGTCTCGAATGCGCCGTCATGGCTCGCCACCGCGGGAACGGGAGACGTGCTGGGCGGAGTGCTCGGTGCCTTGATCGCCGCGAACCCGCAGCATCCGATTGATGAGACGGCGGCAGCCGGAGTGTGGCTGCATGCCCACGCCGCCCGCCTGGCATCCGGTGCCGTCGACGGCGCACCAGGGCATCCGATCGTCGCGCTGGATGTGGCAGAGGCTCTTCCGCTGGCCATCGCAGAACTTCTCGCGTGAGAACGGCGCTCGACGAATGAGGGCTTCCGTGCGCGTGCTGTGGGCGGCATTCCTCGCCGCGCATCTGCTGGTCGCGTGGTGGGGATGGGTGCTGCCCAGTCAGCCGATGGGCGATGTGGTGCTGGTGTATCAGCCATGGTCGGCTGCGGCGCTCAACGGCGGCGCGGTGGTGGGCATCACGACCACCTGGGTGTATCCGCAGCTCGCCCTGGTGCCCATGCTGCTCGCGCAGCTGTTCGCGGTGCCGTTCACCTCGGTGATGGGAGGGGACGGTGCGTATCTGATCGGCTGGGCGATTCTCGTCACGGTGTGCGACCTGTTCGGCTTCGCGGCCCTCGTCGGACGCGGCCGCACACGAAGACGCCGCACGGCGGGATGGATGTGGACAGCAGCGCTGGTGCTGCTCGGCCCGATCGCGATGTACCGGATCGACGCGATCACTGTGCCCCTGGCGATCGTCGGCGGTCTCTGGCTCGCACAGCGTCCCCGCGTGGGTGCGGCGCTGTTGACGATCGGTGCATGGATCAAGATCTGGCCCGCCGCGATCGTGCTGGCAGCCATCGCCGACGGACGCCGTGCGTGGAGCACCGCGGTGACGGCAGCATCCGTCACCGCGGTGATCATGCTGGTTCTGGTGCTGCTCGGTGCAGACCGGGCGCTGTTCGGCTTCTTGACCGAGCAGACCGGACGCGGGCTGCAGATCGAGGCCGTCGCGGCGACACCGTTCTTGTGGCTGGCGATGGTCGGAATCGCATCGATCGACTACAGCTTCGACATCCTCACCTATCAGATCACCGCACCGGGAGCCGAAGTCGTCGCTGCACTGCTGACGCCGCTGATGGGCGTGGTCGTGCTCGGCATCCTCGTCGTGGCGGTGCTGCGCGCTCGACACGGAGTGCTGTGGCAGCGGATGCTGCCGGCGCTCGCCATGGCCGTCGTCGTCGCGCTGATCGTGACGAACAAGGTCGGCTCGCCGCAGTTCCAGACGTGGCTGTTCGCACCGGCCATCCTTTGGATCGTCTTCGACCGCCCGCGAGCGCAGCTGCCCTCCGCGCTCGTGCTGCTGCTGTGTGCGCTGACGTTCACGATCTATCCGCTGACATACGATGGGCTGCTACAGGCCGAGGCCTTCCCCGTGCTGTTGATAACTGCACGCAATGCGGTGCTCGTCATCCTGCTCTTCCACGCGGTGCGCTCGGTCGTGCACGCACCCGTTTCACCCCACCTGACCCGCACGCGCTAACGGAGGAAATCATGCTCGTCGCATTCTCAGTCGCCCCATCCGGCAACGCCCACGAAGACGGCTCGGTTCACGACGCTGTCGCCGCAGCAGTGAAGGTGGTGCGCGAATCCGGTCTCGCGCATCGCACGACGAGCATGTTCACCGAGATCGAGGGCCCCGATTGGGACACGGTGATGGACGTCGTCAAGCGCGCGACCGACGCGGTCATGCCGTTCGGGTCACGGGTTTCACTGGTGCTGAAGGCCGACATCCGCCCCGGCTACAGCGGTGAGCTGGATGCCAAGATCGAGCGACTGGAAGCCGCTATCGACAGCGCCGATGAGGCGTGACCCGATGACTGCCGCCCCGGCGTCGATACGCGTCGCGGGTACCGCTGTTGTGCTGCGCGACGGTGAGGCTGGTGTGGAGACGCTGCTGCTGCGGCGCCCGGAATCCGGCTCCTTCCCGGGTGCGTGGGTGTTCCCCGGCGGCCGGGTGGACCCCGGTGACGCTGAGGGCACAGCGACGGAGATGGATGCCGCTCAGCGTGCGGCGATCCGCGAGACGCGCGAGGAGGCCGGCATCCGCGTGCACGACCTTGCGGCGATCTCGTGCTGGATGCCGCCCGCGGAGACTCCCGTGAAGTTCCGCACGTGGTTCTTCCTCGCTCGCGAGCGGGGCGATGAGCTGCAGGCCAATGCCGGAGAGATCGACGAGGCGCTGTGGCTGAGTCCGCAGGGAGCGTTCGAACGGCACGCGGATGGCGCGCTGACGCTGTTTCCGCCGACCTGGGTCACGCTGCACGGTCTGCGGGAGCACCGCAGTGTCGACGACGTGTATGCGGCACGCGGAGAGGTCGCGCAATTCGCCACCCGCCTGGCGCAGACGTCGACCGGGCGACTGGCGTGCTGGGCGGGGGACGAGGAGTACCCCGACGCGCCCGGGCCCGTGAGCGGGCGCCATCGGCTTCTGATGGGCGAGCTGCCCTGGAGGTACGAGCGCAGCTGAGGCTCAGGCGTCGAGCAGACGACCCAGATGCTCGCCGACCGGATCTGTCTCGATGAGGAATCCGTCGTGCCCGAAATCGCTGGTGAGCACGATCGCCTCCTCGTCGATGAGGTGCGGGATGCTGCGTGCGATGCGCTGCTGACCATCGGCGGGGAACAGGCGGTCCGAGTCGATGCCGAGCACAAGAGTCTTGGCGGTGATCGTATGCAGGGCCTCTTCGATGCCGCCGCGATCTCGCCCGATGTCATGCGAGTTCATGGCCTCGACGAGCGTGACATAGCTGTTCGCGTCGAAGCGGCGAGTGAACTTGTTGCCGTGGAAGTCGAGGTAGGACTCCACAGCGAAGCGCCCGCCGCGACCCAACGGCGACACGCTGGACTGCCAGGATCGCTGGAAGCGCTGGTTCAGCTCGATCGGGCTGCGGTAGTTCAGCAGGGCCATCCGCCGGGCGAGGGCGAGCCCCCGGTGCGGGCCGTCACCGAGGCCGGCGTCGTAGTACTCGCCGCCGTCGAACTGCGGATCCATGCGCACGGTCTCCAGCTGCACGAAGTTCAGGGCCAGCTGGTCGGCCGTCGTCGCCGGGGGAGAGGACAGCACGGCGAGGCGCTCGACGCGCTCCGGCGCCATGATCGCCCATTCCAGCGCGTGCATCCCGCCCATCGACCCGCCGACGATGGCGGCCCACCGGCTGATGCCCAGCTGGTCGGCGAGAAGCATCTGCGCAGACACCTGGTCGCGGATCGTGAGGTAGGGGAACCGCGATGCCCACTCTCTGCCGTCGGGGGCGATGCTGGCCGGGCCGGTCGATCCCTGGCATCCGCCGAGGATGTTCGGGGCGATCACGAACCAGCGGTCGGTGTCGATGCCGGCGCCGGGCCCCACCACGGGTTCCCACCAACCAGCGGTCGGGTGCCCCGGACCGGCTGCACCGCGCACGTGACTGTCGCCGGTAAGGGCATGCAGAATCAGCACGGCGTTGTCGCGTGCTTCGTTCAGCTCTCCCCAGGACTCCCACGCGAGGCGAGTCGCTGGCAGGTTCTCGCCGTTCTCGGTGCGGAAGTCGCCGAGGAAGGTCAGCTGGCGGCCACCGGCCGGATCACCGTCGCGCCAGGCCCCCGTCGCGGGTGGGCGGCCCCGCAGCAGCCGCACATCGGCCTCGGAGACGAGCGCCGATGGCACCGTGTCCTCAGAGGTCGTCTGCCAGTCCATGCCTCCATTCTCGCCTGTGCCGCCATGGCACCGCGTCACGTTACGGTCCGGCGCCTCTGCGCAACTCCGCAGATCTGCAGTTCTTCGCAGAGAAACCGCAGAATTCATGCGAACTTGTGCAGATCTGCGAAGAATGGATGCGGGTGAGCAGCGCGAGTGGAGACGACGGATGCCCCGGACCAGGCGGTCCGGGGCATCCGAGGGGCTGTGCTGAGGCGGGTCAGGCGCGAGCGGCCTCGGTCACCCGACGGGCGGCGGCAAGGGCGCTTTCGAGATCGGCCTTCAGGTCTTCGGCGTTCTCGAGTCCGACCGAGAGACGCACCAGGCCCGGGGTCACCCCCGCGGTGAGCTGCTGCTCGGGCGAGAGCTGCGAGTGGGTGGTGGATGCCGGGTGGATGACCAGCGAGCGCACATCGCCGATGTTGGCGAGGTGGCTGAACAGCGACAGGCTGTTGACGAATTCGCGGCCGGCTTCGACGCCGCCCTTCAGCTCGAACGACAGCACCGCACCGACACCCTTGGGTGCGTACTGGTTCGCCTTGGCGTACCACGGCGACGACGGCAGCCCCGAGTAGTTCACCGAGGCGACGTCGTCGTGGTTCTCCAGCCACTCGGCGATCTCCTGCGCGTTCTGCACGTGCCGCTCGATGCGCAGCGACAGGGTCTCGATGCCCTGGATGAGGTTCCAGGCGCTCTGCGGAGCGATTGCCGATCCGAGGTCGCGCAGCAGCTGCACGCGCGCCTTGATGATGTACGCGAGACCATCGCCGACCGCGGTCGTGTAGCTGGCGCCGTGGTACGACGGGTCGGGCTCGGTGAGTCCGGGGAACTTCTCGACGTTCTTCGACCACTCGAACGTGCCGCCGTCGATGATGGCACCGCCGAGGGTCGTGCCATGGCCGCCGAGGAACTTCGTGACCGAGTGCACGACGATGTCGGCACCGTGCTCGAACGGACGGATCAGGTACGGAGTGGCGATCGTGTTGTCGACGACGAGCGGCACACCGTTCTCGTGAGCGATGTCGGCGATGGTGCGGATGTCGAGCACGTTGATGCGCGGGTTGCCGATCGTCTCGGCGAACAGCAGCTTCGTGTTCGGGCGCACCGCGGCACGCCACTCCTCGGGGTCATCCTGGTTCTCGACGAAGGTGACCTCGATGCCGAGCTTCGCGAGCGTGTACTTGAAGAGGTTGTACGTGCCGCCGTAGATCGAGCTGGATGCGACGAAGTGATCGCCTGCCTGCGCGACGTTCAGCACTGCGAACGTGGTCGCGGACTGTCCGCTCGCCAGCACGAGCGCTCCGGTGCCGCCTTCCAGGGCAGCGAGGCGCTGCTCGAGCACATCCTGCGTCGGATTCTGCAGACGCGTGTAAATGTTGCCGAACTCCGCAAGCGCGAACAGGTTCGCCGCGTGATCAGCGCTGTCGAAGACATACGAGGTGGTCTGGTAGATCGGCGTGGCGCGCGACTTGGTGACCGGGTCGGGCGCAGCGCCGGAGTGGATCTGCTTGGTCTCGAAGCGCCAGTTCTCGGGTGCGGACATGAGATTCTCCCGGAGTCGTAGAGGGTAATCGGGTGGGGTCTTTTGGCAGTTGCCTTGATGAGAGAGTACGGATGCCGAGCATCCGTCAACAAGCGCCGGGAAATGTTACGTAACACAGCGGCGCCCCGCATGTCGTGGTGATGATCGGCTGACGGCATGAAAAGCCCTACGGTGGATGCATGGTGAACAGACGTGCCGTGGTGACCGGAGCGAGTTCCGGTATCGGGGAAGCAACCGTGCGGGCATTGCGCGCGCAGGGCTGGGAAGTTGTCGGGGTCGCACGCAGGGAGGAGCGCCTGGCCGCGCTCGCCGCAGAGACCGGAGCCTCGGCGATCGCGTGCGATCTGACCGATGCGGATGCCGTCGCGGCGCTGATCGAAGAACTCGATCGCTCCGGTCCGGTGCATGCGCTCGTGCAGGTCGCCGGGGGAGCCCGCGGAACCGACAGCGTCGAGGGCGGCTCGGCCGAGGACTGGCAGTGGATGTTCGATGCCAACGTTCTGTCGACGCAGCGGCTCGTGGCGGGCATGCTGCCGCTGCTGCGTAAAGCCGCCACCGCAGACGGCCATGCCGACACGATCTTCGTGACCTCGACCGCCGCGCAGATCGCGTATCCGGGTGGGGCCGGATACAACGCGGCGAAGGCCGGGCAGTCGATGCTGGTGAAGGTGCTGCGCCAGGAGCTCAACGGCGAGCCGATCCGCGTCGTCGAAGTCGCTCCGGGCATGGTGCACACCGAGGAGTTCACTCTGAATCGACTGGGTGGCGACAGTGTCGCGGCCGAGGCCGTCTATTCCGGCGTCGACGAGCCCCTGCTCGCGGAAGATGTTGCCGATGTGATCGCGTATGCGCTCAGCACGCCGCGGCGTGTGAATCTCGATCAGATCACTATGCGCCCGGTCGCGCAGTCCGCTCAGCACCTGCTCGCGCGCGGACCGCTGCACGTGCGCACCGACGTCGACTGAGACCGGCGTCGACTGATGTCGCAGACGCTCGCGGAGCTGGCCGAGACCGGTCAGCTCGATCCGGGGTGGGCTGAGGCACTCGCGCCGGTGCAGCCGCTGGTCTCCGAACTCGGAGAGAGACTGCGCGCGGAGCATGCTGCGGGGCGTGGCTATCTGCCTGACGGACCGCGCGTGCTGCGGGCATTTCAGCGACCATTGGCAGATGTGCGGGTGCTGATCACCGGTCAGGATCCGTACCCGACTCCCGGACACGCGATCGGGCTCTCGTTCGCGGTCGACCGGAACGTGCGCCCGCTGCCGCGCAGCCTGGGGAACATCTATCGCGAACGCGAGAGCGATCTCGGCATCCCACCGGCATCGCACGGCGACCTGACTGCGTGGAGCGACCAGGGCGTGCTGCTGCTGAACCGGGTGCTCACCGTGCAGCCGGGAAACGCTGGCTCCCACCGCGGGTGGGGCTGGGAGAAGGTCACTGAGCTGGCCATCCGTGCACTCGTCGCCCGCAAGCAGCCGCTGGTCGCGATTCTGTGGGGGCGGGATGCTGCCGGGCTGCGGCCGCTGCTGGGGGACGTGCCCGCGATCGAATCCGCGCATCCCTCGCCGCTGTCGGCCCGGCGCGGGTTCTTCGGCTCGCGGCCGTTCTCACGGGCCAACGCCCTGCTGGAGCAGCAGGGCGCGAGCCCCATCGACTGGCGCGTCGCGGGCGAGGCGTGCTGACCTCCGCATCTGCGCCAGTTTCTCGCATCCGCTGCATCGATCGATGCCGCGGATGCGAATACCTGCAGCGGATGCTGTCGCAGCATCCATCGACAGACGACGACGCGCCGAACGATCAGGGGTGCGGGATCACCGGGATCGCGGCGAGCAGGGCCTTCGTGTAGTCGGCACGCGGATGCTGCAGCACAGCATCCATCGTTCCGCGCTCGACGATCCGGCCGTCCTTCATGACCGCAACGGTGTCGTTGAGATTCTGCACGAGCCCGATGTCGTGCGAGACGACGATGAGGGTCAGACCCTCCTCGACCCGCAGCTTCGCGAGCACTTCGAGGATCTGCGCGCGCATGGTGACATCCAGCGCCGACATCGGCTCGTCGCCGATGAGAATGCGCGGGCGGTGCGCAATGGCGCGCGCCAGCGCGATGCGCTGGCGCTGCCCGCCGGAGAACTCGTGCGGATGCCGGTCGGCCATGTCGGCTTCCAACCCCACCTGCGCGAGCACTTCACGCACGCGTGCGCGGTGATCACCGGGAATATCGAGTGCCCACAGCGGCTCGGCGACGATCTGGCCCGCGGTCATCCGCGGATCGAGCGACGCGTACGGATCCTGGAAGACGAGACCGGTCTGTCGGCGCAGCCAGTGCAGCGAGCGCGCGGATGCTGTCGCATCCACCTCCTTGCCGTCGACGAGCACTCGACCACTGGTGGGTCGATCGAGTCCCAGCAGCAGCCGGACGAGGGTTGACTTTCCCGACCCCGATTCGCCGATCAGCCCCAACGACTCGCCCTCGGCTATCTCCAGATCGGTCGGATGCAGCGCGGTGTTCGCACGGGACCGCTCGAAGAGGTGGCGCTTGGGGATCGCGAAGCTGCGGCTCAGGCCTTCGGCGACGATCAGACTCATGCTGTGCCTCCTTCCGGACGCCACAGCGTCGCCGTGGCGTCGCGCAGCAGCGCCTGCGTGACGGGAGAGGACGGCGTGCTGAGCAGCGTGGGCACGGGCGCGGATTCGACCACGTGGCCGTGTTCGAGAACCACGCCGTGGGTGGCGACCTGTGCGAGCACTGCGAGGTCGTGCGTGATGAACACCAGAGACATGCCCTGATCTTCGACGAGCGAGAGCAGCAGGCGCAGCACCTCGGCCTGGATCGTCACATCCAGTGCGGTCGTCGGCTCATCAGCGATGAGCAGCTTCGGCCGGCAGGCAAGTGCCATCGCGATCGCGACCCGCTGGCGCTGGCCGCCGGAGAGCTGGTGCGGGTAGCGGTCCACGATCCGCTCCGGATCCGAAAGCCGCACCCGGGCGGCTTCGGCGATTGCGCACTCGCGCGCTTGTCGTCGGCTCACCTTCTGATGGATGCGCACCGACTCGGCGATCTGCCGACCGACCGTGCGTATCGGGTTCAGCGCGGTGCGCGGCTCCTGGAAGATCATGCCGATCTCGTCGCCGCGCAGTTCAGCCAGCTCGCGGTCCGGCATCCCGAGCAGTTCGGTGCCGTTCCAGCGGATGCTGCCGTGCGCCGTGGCCTCATCGGGAAGCAACCCGAGCACGGCCAGCGCCGTCAGCGACTTGCCAGACCCGGATTCGCCGATCAGGCCCAGACGTTCGCCGTCGGCAACCGCGAACGAGACGCCGTCGACCACACGGCGTCCGCCGATCTCGACCACCAGGTCGCTGACTTCCAGGCTCATGCGATCGCCTCCGGCAGGTGGACCTGCGCTGCGCGGCGGGACAGAGTCGGATCCGTCGCCTCGCGCAGCGCGTCGCCGAGCAGGTTCAGCCCGAGCACGGTGATGGTGATGGCGAGCCCCGGCCAGACCACGGTCAGCGGGTGCACGCCGATGTACCGCTGCAGATCGGCCAGCAGCAGCCCCCACGACGATTCCGTGAGGGAGGCGCCGAAGCCGAGGTACGACAGCCCTGCTTCGGCGAGCACCGCGACAGCCATCGACCACGACAGCTGCACGATGAACACCGGTGCGACGTTGGGGAGCAGGTGCCGGATGAGGTTCTGGCCGTTGGTGAGGCCGCTGGCGCGCCCGGCGACGACGAAGTCGCTCTGCTGCACACGTCGCAGCTCAGGACGGGTCACGCGCGCGATGCTCACACCGAAGCCGATGCCGACCGAGAACACCACCACCCACAGTGAGCCGCCCCACACCGCGGAGATCATCATGGCGATCATGAGCACGGGGAACGCGATGAGGATATCGACCAGGACGGCGACGGTTTCGCGCATCCACCGCGCTGTCAGAGCACCCAGGGCGGCGAGCAGGATGCCCACGATGGTGGCGACGATGCCTGAGCCGACGGCGACGAAGACCGTGGTCCGGGCGCCCGCCATCAGCAGGCTGAGGATGTCACGGCCGGTGCCATCCGTGCCGAGCAGGTGCGGCCAGCTCGGTGTCGCCCAGCGGCCGCGAATATCGGAGAGCATCGGGTCGAATGGCATCCAGAACAGCGACACCACTGCGGTGAGCGCGAGCAGCACGACGACGATGACCCCGAACCACCCGGTGGCCGAGGAGAGCAGTGCGCGCAGCCAGCGCGGCGCCGATGCGCGAGCAGCCATCATTCCGCCTCCCTCTGCCGCGGATCGACCATGTGGTGCACCAGATCGACCACGAAGCCGATGACCAGCACGAAGCCCGTGAGCACGAGCAACTCGCTCTGCACCTTGATCAGGTCACGGGTGCCGACATCCGCGACCAGCATCCGGCCGATGCCGGGCAGTGTGAACAGCTGCTCGATCACGACCGAGCCGACGATGATGCCGGCCACCTGCAGACCGAGCACCGTCACCACCGACAATCCCACAGCCGGGATGCCGTGCCGCACCAGCGCCTGCCTGCGCGTGAGGCCCTTTGCCGCGGCGGTGCGCACGAAGTCCTGGCCAGCGGCCTGCAGTGTAGCGCTGCGCACGAAGCGCATCAGCATGGCGCCTTCGACGATGCCGATCGTCAGTGCGGGCAGCAGCAGAGCTTCGAAAGCCTTCGTCGGCGTCGACCAGCCCGAGCGCGGAAAGCCCTGGGCCGGCAGCCAGCCGAGCCAGTGCGCGAAGACGACGACCAGCATCATGCCTGCCCAGATCACGGGCACCGCGGCGATGGTCTGCGCGCCGACGCTGATGGCCGTGCCGCCGGCGCGCCCGCGGAGAATCGCGGAGACGACGCCGAAGGGCACGGCGATCAGCAGAGCGATCGTGAGCGCCATCAGCCCGAGTGGCACCGTGACGGCGGATTTCTCCAGCAATTCGGCCCCGACGGACGCACCGCTCAGCTGCGATGTGCCGAGGTCGCCGTGGAAGATGCCGCCGACCCAGTCGAGATACTGCGAGGTGAGCGGCTTGTCGAGGCCCAGCGACTCACGCAGCGCCTCGACGACGGCAGGGCTGGCTTGCGTGCCGGCGATGAGCTGCGCGACGTCCCCAGGGAATACGCGCAGCGTGAGGAAGATGATCACACTCGACACGAGGAGCCCTGCGATGAGCAGGGCTCCTCGTGTGAGCGCGTAGCGGGCCACGTGTCAGTCAGCTCGCTGGTCAGTCAGCGGTCTTGGTGACGCCCGCGAGGTTGATGCGCGAGTTGATGGAGTCCTGCGGGAACCCGGAGACGCCGGGTACGTGCGCGGTGAGCGTGGCGCCGTTGTACAGCCAGTCGGCGGCGTGATCCTCTGACACGATGCGCGCGGCCTTCTTGAGCAGGTCGGCGGACTTCTGCGGATCGAGCTCGAGCTGCGACTGCTCGTAGAGCTTCTGCACCTTCGGGTTGTCGTAGTCGAAGTAGTAATCAGGGTTCGCGAAGTTGCTGAAATCACGGGGCTCGACGTGCAGTACGAAGCTCAGCTCGTAGTCGTGGTTGGTGTAGACGTCTTCCAGCCAAGCCGGGAACTCCACGCGATTGACCTCGAGCGAGACGCCCACCTTGGCGAAGTCGGAGATGAGCACCTGTGCGACCGTGGTGCCGTAGAAGGAGGGGATGGTCAGCGTGAGATCGAGCTTTTCGTGCCCGGCTTCCTTGAGAAGCTTCTTCGCCTTGTCCGGATCGAACGGAACCAGCTCGGACAGATCCTCGTATCCGGGATCGAGTTCGGGAATCGGCCCGTACAGCGTTTCGCCCGCGCCGACGGCCTCGACGAGGGCCTCGTGGTCGATGGCCAGGCGTAGCGCTTCACGCACCCGCTTATCATCGAGGGGCGCTTTGGTGTTGTTGAACGCGAGGGTGGCCTTGTCTGTGGTGCGACCGTTGGTGATCTTGAACTCGCCGCTGTCTTCCAGTTGCGAGACCAGGTTCGGGTCGACGGCGGTGAGTACGTCCACGGTGCCATCCAGAGCCGCATTCACCCCTGCGGTGAAATCGGGGATGTACTGGAAGACGACCTCGCTGAGCGTTGCCTTCTCGCCCCAGTATTCGTCGTACCGATCGAAGGTGATCGAGCTGCCCTTCGTCCATCGCTTGAGCGTGAAAGGACCGGTGCCGTTCTCGGCTGTCTTCAGGTCGGTCGCGTCGCCCTTCTTGAAGACGAGTCCGCCTGGTCCGGTGAGGTTGAACAAGAAGTTCTGGTCGGGCTGAGCGAGCGCGATCTCAACGGTCGCTGCATCGGGGGCGGTGATCGCTGTCACACCGGTGAACTGTGCGTTGCCCTGCACACTGGCATCGGTCTTCACCGTCTCGTAGGAGGCGACGACATCGGCTGACGTCATCGCGGCGCCATCGTGGAAGGTGACGTCCGGATTCAGCGTGAATGTGTAGACGAGGCCGTCGGGGGAGACGTTGTAAGAACTCGCGAGGCGCTCTTCGATCTTGTTGTCCTGCGTGCGTGCGAGGAGACCCTCGTAGATGTTGTCCACGAGGACCTGCTCGAGAGCGGCACCGCTGGTGTGCCGGATGTCGAGGTTGGTGGGCTCGAGCACGAGACCGACCGTGAGGGTTGCATCGGGGTCGGGCTTGCCCGATGTGGTCGGCGCGGGCTCGGGTGCGCCCGTGCAGGCACTGAGCACAAGGGCTCCGGCGGCGAGGATGCCGATTGCGGCCAGACGGGCCGATCGGCGGGCGGTGGTGAGGTGCAAGGGAGTTCCTCTCGGAGAGGTGCTGTGCGGGGCCGGGCGGTTTCGCACAGCGATCGGGTCAGTTCGGCAGTCGGATCAATGCGGCGGAGGCGAGCTCGGCGATCGTCGCCGGCGATGTCTCCTGCACGTTGTGGCCGGCGTCTGCGGTGACGACGGATGCTGTGGGCAGGCGCCTGGTGAACTCAGCGACGTCTGAATCCTGCAGGAAGCCGTGTGTGCCGCGGATCAGTGTGACGGGTGCCTGGACCGCGGTGAGGTCGGTCCAGGGGTCGGCGGCATCCGGTCGCGTGTTGGCGTCTGCCAGCGCGTCGAAGGCATGGCCGATGATCTGCGCGAAGTGGTGTTTCCACTCGACGCGACCGTCTTCGCGCACGCGCGTGTTGAAGAAGACGCCGCGTGCCGTGTCTTCCCTCGTGCCGCCGAAGCCGAATGACATCGCGCGCTCGACGATGTCATCGCGTGTGTCGAAGTCTGTGACGCCGTAGAACTCGCGGAGTACGGCGGGGGCAGCTGCCGTGTCGAGGGCCGGGACGATGTCGACGAGCAGGAGTTCGCGGATGAGTGCCGGATGCTGCGCCGCGACGACAGCCGCGGTGAGTCCACCCAGTGAGTGTCCGACGAGCACCTGCGGCTGCGCGGTCTGTGCGGTGATCGCGTGTGCGACGTCGGCAGCGAGCGCAGCAGGGGAGTAGTCGAGATCGTCTCGCCAAGAGGAATCGCCGTGTCCGGCGAGATCGATGACGAGAGCAGGGCGCCCGAGCAGCAGCACCACGGAGTCCCAGGTGTGCGCGTTGAGCCCGGCGCCGTGCAGCAGGGTGACCTCGGGGTCGCCTTCGCCGAAGCGGAGCATGCTGAGCGTGCGCCCATCGGGGAGCGCAACCGAGAGACGCTGCGCCGCCGGAACGGTCGCGTGCAGAACATCGGCCTGTGCGGGCAGATATCGGAACTCGCTGGTGTCGTGTGCCACGGCCATATTCTGCTATCGAGCGAGCCCCAGCAGAAATGCCAGATCGAAACAACAAGTAACACAGTGACTTTTTGAGCAGAATGACAGCAATGAGGGCCCTTTTGGTGCGCACTCTGCATTTGATGCGTACGGTGTTGACGAGGTGCCGCTCGCTTAGGCTGGAAGCATGATTCATCTCCGCGCGCTACTCTCGGCCCCTCGACAGCTTCTCACGCTGCGCGCCGCGCTGTGACTGTCATCCAGATCCCCGGCGTCGCCAATCTGCGCGACGTCGGCGGCATCCCCATTGGCTCTCGGCGCGTGCGAGAGGGCATGCTGCTGCGCTCAGGGCAGCTCGCCAAACTGACCAGCGAAGGCGACACCATGCTGCAGACTCGCGTGCGTCACGTCGTCGATCTGCGTGATGACGCCGAGGTGTTCTCAGAGCCATCGGCGCTGACCGCGGTGCAGACCACTCGCATCCCGCTGTTCCTCGGGTCGGTAGAGTCCTTCTTCGCTCAGGACATGGACCTCGCGGGCATGTACCGGCATCTGGTCGACGACGCTTCTTCGCGCCTTGTCGAAGCGATCCGGATCATCGCCGTAGACGAGCCGACACTGGTGCACTGCACCGTCGGCAAGGATCGCACCGGCGTGACAGTCGCTCTGGCGCTCAGTGCAGTGGGCGCCGACCGCGATGCGGTGATCGCCGACTACGCCCTGACCGCATCGCAACTGCCCGAGGAGCGCACGAAAGCGATCGTGCAGTACCTCGCGGCGAACCTGCCGAACGCCCGCAACGCGATCCAGTTGGCCACCGCGTCGCCAGCGCACGTGATGGCAGAGCTGTTGACGGCGATCGATGACGAGTACGGATCTGCGGCCGACTACCTGCAGAACGCCGGGCTGACGGATGCCGAGCTCAAGGGGCTGCGCACGACGCTGGTCGAGTGACGTTTTCCGCCCAAGGTAGGTAAGGCATGCCTTCATCGGGTGTTATGATTGCTTCATCATGACCACCGTCGAAACCGTCGCTCGCGCACGCGCCGCACGCAGGGCATCGCGTCGCCCCCAGGTGCAGCACCTGATCACGGCAGACGAGAACTCGCTCGCAGAGCTTGAGGTTCTCCTCGCAACGCTGCCGCTGTGCGCCGTCGGACGTGTGTTCATCGAGGTCGCGGACAGCGACGACGTCAGTGCTGTCACGGCTCCGCCGCGGATGACTGTGACGTGGCTGCCACGGGCACGTCGCTCCGGTGCCTTCGGCAGTGTGCGCAAGTGCGGAATGGGTGCGGCGCTGACGCGCGCGGCCGTCGCATGGGCCGACGAAATGCTCTGCGATGAGAGCGACAGTGCGCTGGCAACAGAGGTGACGCTTCTCGGCGGCTACCTCAGCACGGCCGACATCATCGATCATCTCACCGAACGCCACGGCATCGACGTCGCGGCGATTCACGCACCCGAGCGCTACGGACTCTCCGTCCGCTGACGAGCGCGCGGAAGACGCCGCACATAGCCGCCGTCCTCCAACCCGGCTTCGATCTCGAAGCGGTTGCGCAGTGCGTCTCGCCCTGCGAAGAGGTACAGTACCGGCATCAGAAACCCGTAGCGCAGCCACTGCTGCTTGTGCACAGCCTCATGGCGCAGCACAGCCTCCGTCGGCGCACGGTCGCCGGTGAGGTAGCATCCGCCGACGCAGACGCCGCCTCGCGCGAACGCCCACTCCGGCAGGCCGCGGAAGACCCAGAGTCCGTTGCGACGTTCGACCGGCCCTGTGCTCCAGATCGAGCCCCATAGCCAGCCGACGGCGGTGCCCCACCAGTAGCCGACGCGACTGATCGGAGATCGCAGCAGGAATGCGGGGATGCGACGGTCGAAGCGCCGGCCATCTGCGAGTGCGCGTTCGGCGTCGACCTGCCAGCCGCCATTCACGCGACGGCGCCGATCAGACGAAGGATCGACCCGAGGTCCTGCACGGCAGCATCCGCGCTGCGGGGGGCGAAACCGGCGATGGTCGCACCCGCCAGCGGCAGATCTTCGCGCACCCGTTTGATCACAGCGATGAGGTCGGCGGCACTCATGCCGAAAGGTGCCGGTTCAGAGACCCCGACGAAGTCGGCCGGGTCGAGCACGTCGACGTCGATGTGCACCCAGACGCGTGACGCGCCGGTGGCGCGGATCGCGGCGGCGACGGCAGCCGGATCGAGGGCGTCGTCAACCGAGAGGCTCGTGAGTCGGTCGAGTTCGGGCTGCTCCGCATCGTCGATGCTGCGTGCGCCGAGCGTGATCACGCGCTCGCGCGCGATCCCTGGTGCCAGCGCCAGTTGCGCCTCGCCTTCGCCGAGGATGGCACGCAGCGCCATGCCGGAGAACGCTCCCGACGGTGATGACGACGGATCGTGCAGGTCAGGGTGCGCATCGCACCACAGCACGGCGACGTCGGTGGTATCGAGCGCTGACAGAGCGGCGGCACTCACACTGCAGTCGCCGCCGATCACGACCGTCGGCTCATCCGCTCCGGCCTCGTGCACCAATTCGCGTACGCGCAGCAGCGAACTCAGTCGGCGCACGCCCGTTGTCAGAGATTCGCCCGCCTCCAGCGGCACATCGAGGGTGACCGTGTCTTTGCGCGGCAGATCACCGGCGATGGCGTTCGCGCCGTCGACGAGCAGCATGGCACGCGGGGCGGGAGAGCCCTGCCATTGCGGAACGATGAGGAATCTGGTCATTGGATTCTCCGGGGGAGAAGTCGAGAGTGGATGCTGCAGATGCAGCATCCACTCTCTCGGCTCAGTCTGACTCGAGAGCAGCCTGCGGTGTGACGCCGGACTTGAGCTCGGCGAGGCGTGCTTCGACCTCGGTCAGCTCGCCGAGGTCTTCGAGGCTCTCGAACTGTGCGTCGAGCGAGGAGGCCGCGATCTCGGCCTTGCCCTGCGCGAGCGCCTCTTGGCGGCGGATCTTGTCTTCGAAGCGGCCCAGGTCGCTGGTCGGGTCGAGAACGTTGATCGAGCCGATGGCATCCTGCACCTTGGTCTGCGCTTCGGCGACCTTGGCACGGGCGAGCAGTTCGCTGCGCTTGGTCTTCAGCTCGCCGAGCTTCTCCTTCATGCCGTTCAGGCCGCTCTTGAGCTTGTCGACGATCTCGGTCTGCGAAGAGATCTGCGGCTCGGCCGACCTCGCCTCGCGCTCGGCGCTGATCTGACGCTGAAGGGCGATCTTGGCGAGGCTGTCGAACTTGTCGGCATCCGCACTGCTGCCGGCCCCGCGCAGCTCGTCCGCCTTGCGGCTCGCCGCGAGTGCCTTGTTGCCCCACTCGGTCGCCGCCTGGACGTCTTCTTCGTGGTCGCGCTCGAGCAGGCGCAGATTGCCGATGGTCTCGGCGATCGCCGATTCGGCGTCTGCGATGTTGTTCGTGTAATCGCGGACGAGCTGGTCGATCATCTTCTGCGGATCCTCGGCGGAGTCGAGAAGCGAGTTGATGTTCGCGCGGACGAGCGTGGAGATGCGCCCGAAGATGGACTGCTTGGCCATAGGTTGTTCCTTTCAGAGGGACGGAATCGTGTCACTGATAGTCGGTCAGGTGAGGTCGGTCATCGGGGGCGTCAGAAGCGACCACCTCCGGAACGGCCGCTGCGGCCGCTGGAACGACTTATCGATCGGCTCCCGCCGCCGAAGCCGGAACTGCGGAAACCGCTGCTGCCGCTGGAACGCCAGCTGCTGCCGCCTCTGCGGGACGTGCCGCCGCTGGCGAGGAGCCCGCCGATGAACCCGCCGAGGATATCGCCGGCGATGCTGGAGCCGCCGCCCGATCCACCGCGGTAAGGGTCGCCCCACATGCCGCTCTGCGAAGAATAGGCCGCGACATCGCTGTGCGCATACGACGAGGCCTGTCGCGCGAAGTCGAGCGCCCGAGTAGCTGCGACGAGCGCCGCCTTCGGGTCGGTCGCGCGCAGGCTCAGAGCCTGGTTGAGCGAAGCCTCGGCCTGTGAGATGCGGGTGCGTGCTGTGGAGCCGACGGATCCGCGCCGCGTCTGAATGAATTCGTGCGCGGCTCGCACCTCGGAATTGGCCTGTCCGAGCGTCTGCTCAAGCAGCTGCTGCTGTCGTCGAGCCTGCACGACGACTTCCTGACCTTGTGCGATTGCCGCGTCGATCTGGGTGTTCACCGCCGACAGTGCCTCAAGAGCACGGCGCGGGCTGCGCGCGTTTCCGGTGAGATCAGCCTGCGCGAGCGTCAACTGCTGCTGCACGGCCGCGACGGCGGCTGCCAGAGTCCCTGCAGCGTCGGGAAGGGTGCTGGCTGTCGAGATATCGCCCTGCAGGTCGGCGATCAGCGCCTGGGCCTGGGTCTCAAGGGCTGTGAGCTCGCCGCCGAGGGTGGTCACCGCCTGGCAGAGCTGCGCTGCCTGCGCGATCGACTGCTCAGCCGTGCGAATGGCGAACGCGGCCTCACCGGTTTCGCCGGCGGCGATGGCCTTCGCGGCGGCATCGATAGAGCGGTCGGCGAGCACCGCGCGCTCTCGTGCCTCGCGGGCATTGTCGGCGACCGTGTCGAGCGCTGCTGCATCGTATTCAGCGGCCAGCGCATCCATGGCTGGTGCGACGGCCGCGAGCGGGGAATCGAGCGCCGCACGCTCACCGCGCACGCGTTCGAGTTCTTGCGGCGCGTTCTGCTGGAGCGACCGTAATTCGTCGAACGCCTCGGTGTTGTCATCGAGCACGTCGTCGATCTCATCGCAGAGTTCGATGATGCGGATGTGCCAGGCTCGGCGATCATAGATCGTGTCTTCGATCTCATCGTCGAGCTTCTGCTTGAGATCGAACGCCTCGGACATCTTCGCCTTGGCCGTCTCGATCACCTGGGAGAAGCCGTCGGTGGCCTGATCACCGAACTGGGCGATCGCGAAGCCGAGTTCTTCACGGCTGGAGGTGATCGCATCATCGGCCTGCACCAGAGCGGAGCCGGCCTGGGTCTCGACCTGGTCGTCGGTGAGCGTGGAGAACGGATCATTCGGGTCGGGTGTCTCGGGCATGGCGCCCCGTGCACGGATGGCGGCTTCGCGGCGACGCTTCGCAACGAGTTTCACTGTCATCCAGATCAGCAGCGCGACGACGACGATGGCGGCGATCACGAGCATGATGCGGATGAAGCCCGCACCACCATCGCCCTGGATTTCGTCAGCGGCGAGTACGATCGCGCCGTCCCAGTCGCTCTGAGCGAGCAGCGGCTGGATCTTGTTCTCGATGGAGTCGAGTTGACTGTCACTGATCGGACCGCCGACCCCGGAGGAGATGTAGAACGCGCGCTGATCGACCGCCACGGCGAGCAGATACTGGCTGGTGCCGAGATTGTTGTTCTCGGCCGCGGTGTTCGCCCACTGGATGCGGTCGGACGGAGACGTGAAGGCATCGACGAAGACGACGAAAAGACTGGCGGAGGAGTTCTCGGCGAGCTCTTGCAGACGCGATTCGAGCGCCTGCTTCTCGGAAGCGGACAGCACGCTGGCCGTATCCGTCACATAGCCCGGGTCAAGCTGGACCGGGTCTGTGGCCGAGGCGGCGGATGCTGTGAAGCCTCCGATCACCACAGCCAGCAGCAGTGCGGCAAGCGTCAGCCACCGATTCCTCATAGTGCGCTCCCTCCGACCGACAGCCGTGCCCCCATCGCAACGAGTCTATGCAAGACCCCCGACACGCAACAGCATCCGAGCCATCTTCGTTCGCCGTCAGCGCAGGAGCATACGCTGGAAGGCATGGACGACCGATATGGCACCGACGTGCTCTCCGACGGATGGCGACAGCGCGGATCCGTGCAGGCGGCCGAGGTTTCGGCCGAGAAGGATCTCGTGATCGAAGTCGCCGACGACGGCTTCTGCGGCGCCATCACCCGCGTCGAGGCCGGCATGGTGGAACTCGAGGACTGGAAGGGCCGGCGGCGCAGCTTCCCGCTCGGCGGTGGCTTCCTGCTCGAGGGGAAACCCGTGCGGCTTGCGGTTCCCGCAGCGAAGCGGAGTGGGCCGCGCCGGACGGCATCCGGATCGTACGCCGCAGTCGATGACCGTGCGCGCGTCGCGTTGCCCAGCCGCATCCTCGTCGAAGGCAGACACGACGCCGAGCTCGTCGAGAAGGTCTGGGGAGCAGACCTGCGCGTGGAAGGCGTCGTCGTCGAGTACCTGCAGGGTCTCGACCTGCTCGACGAGTTGCTGACTGCAGAGCCGCCCTCATCGACCAGACGCTACGGCGTACTCGTGGATCACCTCGTGCCCGGCTCGAAGGAGACGCGCATCGTCGATCAGATCATGCGCGGTCCGCACGGGGCGCATCTCAAGATCGTCGGACACCCGTACATCGACGTCTGGCAGTGCGTGACGCCGGCGGCACTCGGCATCCGGGACTGGCCGCAGATCCCGCGCGGAACCGATTGGAAGACGGGCATCTGCCGAGCATTCGGCTGGCCGGCTGAGGATCAGACCGACATCGCGCACGCGTGGAAGCGGATCCTCTCGAAGGTGACCACCTTTCGAGACCTCGAGCCATCGCTGCTGGGCCGCGTCGAAGAGCTCATCGACTTCGTGACCGAACCGGCGGCGCGCTGACCGTCGCCCGGTACTCTGGAGGAATGCCAGAACCACGCATCTTCCGCGATGAGCCGGTCTCTTTCGTCCGCCGCAGCGGGCGCATGTCCGACGGACAGGAGCGGGCGTTCGCAGAACACGCGGAGTTCTATCTGCTCGACGTCGAGCGCGGGGTCGCGACGACGTCGGTGCACGCGGATGCACGGCTCGACGTGGCATCCGCCTACGGGCGCTCGGCGCCGCTGATCGTGGAGATCGGGTCCGGCCAGGGGCACGCGATCATCTCCGCGGCATCCGCACGTCCTGACGACGACTTCCTCGCGGTCGAGGTCTTCCGCGCGGGCCTCGCCCGCACGATGCTCGATGCCGACAACGCCGGCGTGCGCAATCTTCGTCTGATCGAGGCGAATGCGCCCGAGGTTCTCGACCCGTACCTGCCGGAAGGCTCGGTGTCGGAGATCTGGATCTTCTTCTCCGACCCGTGGCACAAGAACCGTCACACGAAGCGTCGGCTCGTGCGCACCGGCTTTGCAGAGATCGCCGCCCGTGCTCTGGCCGACGGTGGCGTCGTGCGTCTGGCGACCGATTGGGAGGACTACGCACGGCAGATGCGCGAAGTCTTCGATGAGGCTCCCGACTTCGAGCGTGCGTTCGACGGAGATTGGGCCGATCGTTTCGAAGGCCGCGTGATGACCGCCTTCGAACGCAAGGGGATCGCGAAGGGTCGCGCGATTCGAGACCTCAGCTACCGTCGCTCCCCGCGGACGTGACGCCTCTCGCCTGGCGCAGCATCCCGCCCGCGCTGCTGGTCTGCGCTGCAGCTCCCGCGTTCTTCGTGCTGGGCTGGACCTGGGTCGGCTGGGTGCTGCTGGCGGCAGGTGTCGGGACGGCCGCGCTGATCGAACGCGGTCAGCCCGCGATGGTCGCGGTATCGTTCGGCCACCGGGCCGATAGAGGCATGAAGCTCGGCGAGAAGCGCCGGCCGTCGCTCACCCGGGATCTTGCGCTCATCGGCATCGGGATGCTGATCGTGCACGCGATCCCGCTGGCAGCCGAGCTCGACAACCTCGCCATGCTGCGGTTCACGCTCGCCCTCGGTGGTGCCGTGCTCGTGCCGTACGTCGTCTCGCGTTTCCTGTTCCGCGATCGCGCGATCTCGTTTCCCTGGCGCACCGGTCGACGCTGGACGCTGTGGCAGTGGGGCTGGCTGGTGACCGTGCTGGTGCTCGGATGGCTGATTCTGCCGTTCTACTTCATCACCAGCGGTGTCTACCTGAATTGGCCGGTGGTAGACGACTCCGATCTGATCGCGCGGCTCTTCGTGGGTGTCGGTGCGGTGGGCATCTGGGATGAACTGTTCTTCATCTGCACGGTCTTCGCGCTGTTGCGTCGGCACATGCCGACCTTGCCCGCGAACCTGCTGCAGATGGTGGTGTTCGTGTCATTCCTGTGGGAGCTCGGCTACCGTGCCTGGGGCCCGGTGCTGACGATCCCGTTCGCGCTGCTGCAGGGGTACATCTTCGTGCGGACGCACTCGCTCGCGTATGTGGTCACCGTGCATCTGCTGTTCGATGCGGTGGTGTTCGCCGTGCTCGTGCACGCGCACAATCCCGGGATGATGTCGCTGTTCCTGGTCTGAGATGGATCCTCACCCGACGGCTCTGAGGGCGGTGCCATTGCGCGGGAGCCGCGGCTGCAACTGATAGCCTTGATCGGTACGCCTCCGTAGCTCAGTGGATAGAGCGCCGGTTTCCGGTACCGTAGGTCGCAGGTTCGACTCCTGTCGGGGGCACGGAAAGAAAAGACCGCCTGAGGGCGGTCTTTTCTGTTCCTAAGCCTTCCTCAGGTTTATCGACACGCTCTGCGTGCCTTCGGCATCCGTATCGAAATCGAGGGTGCCGGAATACCGCACGCCATTGACATCTCCCTTGGCGATGAAGGCTGCTTGATTGACCTGTTCGGCGAGGGGGTTCGGGTGTATCTCGAAACCAGCCTGCTGCAGCAGCTGCTTGTACTCCTCCGCGGCGGAGGCGGCGTCGCCGGGGTAGACGAAGGAGCCGGCCATTCCCATCTCCTTGCCGATCTTCTCTTCCGTGAACGGCCAGTTCTCTGCCCAGTCCTCCGGCACGGGGAAAGGGAACTCGGCGCTGGCGGGACGTGCGCCAGGCGGCATGACCGAGGCCTTGCCCTCGGGGGCGGCGGCGGGCTCGTCACCATCCTTGGGATCGGCATCGGTTGAGCTCTGGGTTGTGGGCGCTTCCTTCGGCGGGGAAGCGGGGCTCTCGGCCGCGCACGCGGTGAGGCCGGTCGTGCCGAGCAGAAGTGCCGCGAGTACGGCGACGGTACGGTTCATGATCTCTCTCAGATGTCTAGGAGGGGAAAGAATGGTGGATGCTGCCGTTCAGCGGCATGTGATGCGCACCGTGCCCTGGCCGAGGTCGGTGCCCTGGGCATCCCAACTGGCCGCGGTGACGACATAGTCATCGCCGTCGTTGTCAACGCTGATAGCGCCACCGGTGGAATCGCCGATCGATAGGAAGTCGCCGGTGGAGTCGAAGGGCTGATCCGTGCCGATGTCGATGCGGAACTCACCGCGCGGGGTGGAGTCCATCTCCATCAACCCTCCGTCGAAGTAGCTCGGCACGTCCGAGCCGGCTTCGCCACCGGGCCCTGAGACTTCAATTTCGCTGTCCTGGTATCGAGCACAGCTTTTGATCGTGAACGTGAACTCCCGACCATCGACAGATACCTGCACCGATCCAGCATCCGCTGCGGGCTGCTGCTCGTCCTGGCTGGCAGCGGGCGCTCCGGCGGTATCCGGCGCAGGATTGTGCGGGGCCTCGAGCGCATTGGCACAACCCGTCAGCATCAATGCCGTGGCGAGCGCGAATGCCCATGTGGTGACGTGCACGCCAGCGCGTCGGTTCAAGCGTCTTTGTGTCACGTCGGTTCCTCATGTTCGGTTGTGAAAAGCTGTTCCGCTGCGCTGAGGCATCGACAAGGCTTCCCCCTGGTACTCCGATCACCATATGAGGGTGTTTCTAAAGGCTTCTTAGCGCCGACGTTAAGCACAGCTATGGTGTTGCTATGCCCTCGACGACGCGGTTCGTGCTCCACTACTCCGGCCAGGATGCCAGCGAGCAGGTGCGTCGTGTGCCAGAGATCCTCGAACGTGTGGAGGCAACAGCGCACCCCGTGCGGACCCGGCTGCAGACGATTCTCGCCTCGGCGCATATCTTCACCGACATCACCGCGGCTGAGAGGGCTGCGGAGCACGCTCAGCGCGAAGCAGCGAGCGCCGGTGACGAAGTCTCGCGAGCCTGGGCGCTGATCGCATCGAGCATCGTGGATGTCTCGCCGGACGGCGTACAGCGGCGGCTAGTGGAAACCAGGGAAGCCCTGCGGATCGCACAGGTCAGCGGTGAACTCGAGTTCGTGCCGACGGCCTACTTCCTGCACCTGAGTGCGCTCGCCGAGTTGGGGCGGATCGCCGAGCTCGACCATGCTCTCAGCACGAGCGGCCAGCTGCTCTCCGCATTCCCCTGGCTCGAGCAGGAACGGCACGTCACCTGGTTCCGGTGTTTGCGCGCGACCATCGACGGACAGGCGGATCGAGCGGAGAAGATCGCTGATCAGGGTCTGGGCCTCGCGCTGCAGGGAGGTGATCCCGACGCGAAGAGCGTGTGGGTCGGACAGCTCGCGATCATCCGCTGGATGCAGGGGCGCGTCGTCGAGCTGGAGCCGGCATTCCTGCATGCGAGACAGGTCGCACCCCATGAGCCGGTGTGGGCTGTTTCACTCGCCTGGATGTGGCTTCGCCAAGGCCGCAGGAGTGCTGCGCGATCGCTTGTCGCCACCCTCCCGCCTTTCGCAGAGCTTCCGCTGGACCGCAACTGGCTGTCCACCGCGTGCATCCTCGCCGTCGCAGCCGCTGAGCTGGGTGAGACTGCGATCGCCGCCGAAGTCGGTGCGGCACTGCAGCCATTCGAAGACCGACTCGTCACGATCGGGCTCGGCGTCACGTGCTGGGGCACGGTATCGCGACCGCTGGCGCTGGTCGCGCAGGCCACGGGCGACGTCGACGGGGCGATCGGACACTACCGTCGCGCGATCGATGTGACAGCGCGGATCGGTGCCCATCCGTGGCTTGCCGAGGCGCAGGTCGAACTGGCCGCGATCCTCGCCGATCGGCGAGATCCTGCCGGGAGACACGAAGCATCCGACCTCGCTCGGGAAGCGATGGCAACCGCGGGTGCGCTGGGCCTGCACAGTATCGAGCGCGCAGCCGCGGGGCTCGTCGATTCGCTGAGCAGCCCGCATTCTGCGCCGGTGGCTGCGGATGAGCAGCCGACTGTCACCGCCGCGCCCAAGATCGAAGTGCTCGGCACTTTCGAGGTCACCGCGCACGATGGCACCGTCGCCCGCTGGCAGTCGCGCAAGGCCCGGCAGCTGCTGAAGATCCTCGTCGCGCGTCGCGGGGTCGCGATCGGGCGCGACACCCTGATGCACCTGCTCTGGCCCGATGAAGCACCGCAGCAGGTGGCGAACAGATTCTCGGTCGCGGCGACGACGGTGCGCCGAGTGCTGGACCCGCAGCGCGTCTTGCCGAGCGATGCGTTCGTGCAGACGACCGGTTCGACGGTGCGCCTGTGCGTCGAGCGCATCGACATCGACGTCGAGCGGTTCCTCGCCGAGACAGCCGTGGCGCTCAACGGGGCGCCGCTGACCGCGACGGGCGCCGACCGTCTGCGCGAAGCCCTCGACCTGCACCGAGGCGATGCGATGGTCGACGAACCGGAAGAGTCCTGGGCGGAGCAGCTGCGCAGCGAGGTGCACGCCGCGTTCTTCGCGGCAGCGCACACTCTCGCAGAGGCCTCGCAGGAGAGCAATGATGAGCTCACGCGGCTCGAGTGCTATCGGCGTATCCTCGCTATCGATGGCTATGACCAACGCGCGCACGAGGGCCTGATCGATGCGCTCGCAGCGCTGGGTGCCCACGGTCAGGCGAAAGCCGCCCGCAGCACCTATGCAAAGAAGATGGAGGAGCTGAACATCTCCATCGATGCGCTCGATGGTGAGCGCCCCACAGGAAGGAGCGTCGCATGACGAAGCAGTTCAAGGTCGGGGATCACGTCAGCTGGAATTCGGAGGCAGGTCGCGTGCACGGACGCATCACGGCCGTGCACACCGCCGATTTCGACTACAAAGGTCACACGCATCGTGCGAGCAAGACAGACCCGCAGTATGAGATCAAAAGCGACAAGACAGACCACATCGCGGCGCACAAGGGTGACGCGCTGAGGCATCTCAAAGACTGAGCGGATGATTCTCACAGTCGGTCATTCCACGCATCCGTTCGACGACTTCGTCTCACTGCTGGGGGCGGCGGGGGTGGATGCTGTCGTCGACGTGCGGCGGCTGCCGGGTTCGAATCGGTATCCGTGGTTCAACGAAGATGCGCTCTCGGCGTCATTGCCCGACGCAGGCATCTCGTATCAGCGCATCGCTGATCTGGCAGGGCGTCGCAATCGACAGCACACCGTCGATGACGCAGTGAATGGGTTCTGGGAGAACCGAAGCTTTCACAACTACGCCGACTACGCGCTCGGTTCCGAATTCGCCAGCGGTCTCGACGAGCTGCTCGCTCTCGCGGCGGGAGAACACGCGGAACACCACGTGGCCATCATGTGCTCAGAAGCGGTCTGGTGGCGGTGCCATCGCCGCATCATCGCCGACCATCTGCTCGCTCGTGACATGACGGTCGGGCATCTCATGCCCGATGGCCGCGTCACGCCGGCAGAGCTGACCCGTGGAGCGGTCGTCGCATCGGGCGGGGTCGAATACCCGGCCGAGCAGGCGGGGTAGCGGCGACTATTTCGCCGGGTCGAGTCGAGTGCCGTCGGCGGCTGTCACCGGGGCATCGCTGAACTGCTGCAGAGCATCGGAGACCTTCTCGGCGAGAAAGCGATGCCCGGCATCTGTCGGGTGCTTTCGTCCGGCGCCGACGTCGATCACGTCGAGGTAGTTCGCCTCCGTGATCCAGCGGTCCTGCACGGGGGAGATGTACCACCAGCCCCGGGATGCGGCCAAAGTGGCCAGGTCGCGGTCGATGCGCGCGGTCGTGGCGCCGACGGGCAGCTCGTGCGGTGCGGGGCCCATCACGATGATCGGCGTCTCCGGGAACTTGGTCGTGAGAGCATCCCAGGCGGCGTTCACCGCGGGGACGAACCCGGCAGGATCCTCGCGTCGGTCATTGATGGAGCCTTCGATGATGACAGCATCCGGGTTGATGTCGGCATCCAGTGCGGCGATGCGCTCACCGTAGGTCGGGCCGTCCACTCCCGGCTTCTGGTAACCGCTGCCACGCACGCCGTCTACGACGGTCTCACCCTGGATCAGGTCGGCGAGCAGGTATGCGTATCCGAGCGTCGGCTCCGTCGCGGCCGACCCGTAGGTCCAGGAGTCCCCGAAGACGAGCACGGTCGGATGCTCGCCGAGCGCCAGCGGAATGGGCGCTATGCCCGAGTCGACGGCTGCGGCCACTGGTGCTGTCTCCACCGGCGGCATCCACGGCCGGGTGATGCCGAGAACAGCTCCGGCGACGACTGTCAGCGCGCCCACGACCGCGAGGGCCGCGCGGCGCCGTCGGGTCGGCGGATGCAGGGTCATGAGGCGAGTGTAGGGGAATGATCGTGCGGGAGGAACTCGGCCGCGTGTGCCCGGCCGGCGCGCACCGGATCGCCCGTCCGGCGCGGGATGCGGGGAGGGGCGATCCATCAGTGCTGAGCCATCACTTCGATGTGCCCTGCGACACCGATCCCTGCAACTGGCGCTGGAAGAGGATGTACACGATGAGCACGGGGATGATCGTGATCATCACGGCGGCGAACATCTGACCGAAGTCGAGTGCGTAGCCTGCGGAGGATGCGTATGCAGCCATACCCTGCGACAGCACATAGTTGTCTTTCTCGGCGTTCAGCGAGATCGGCAGCAGGAACTGGTTCCACAGTCCCAGGAAGTTCATGATGGCCACCGCCGCCATGCCCGGCTTCGCCATGGGCAGCATCACCGTGAAGAACGTGCGCCACTCGCTGGCGCCGTCGACATAGGCGGCCTCTTGGATCTCATACGGGAGGGACTTGAAGAACGAGAACAGGAAGAACACCGTGAACGGCAGCGCGAAGGCGACGTACGTGATGATCAGACCCGGCAGCGTGTTCAGCAGGTTCATTCCCTGCAGGATGAAGAACAGCGGAACGATGGCGAGGAACACCGGGAAGGTGAGCCCGGCGAGCATCAGGTAGTAGATCAGCCGACTGCCCGGCAAAGAGAACCGTGCCAGCACGTAGGCGCACATCGCACCGAGCACCATCACCAGCACCAGCGAGACGCCCACGACGATGACCGTGTTCACGAACATCTGTCCGAAGGCGTTGTCGACCCAGGCGCTGACGTAGTTGTCGAAGTTCCACTCGGCGGGCAGGCCGAAGGGCGATGCGAAGATCTCCTTGGTCGTCTTGAACGACCCGATCAGAGTCCACACCATCGGCAGGATGACGACCAGTGACCAGATCGCCATCACAACGTGGGAAGTGCCTCCGACCACCTTGTCGCCGGTGGTCGCCTTCCTCGTGTGCAGCTGTGGATCCTGCCGCTTCGTGCGGCGATCGATGGTGACAGCGGCGCGCGTCTCAGTGCTCATGCGCGTCCTCCTTCATCTTTGCCGCCGATGAGGCGGAACAAGCCGATGATGAGCGCGGCGAACAGCAGGGTCATCACGGCGAGGACGACACCCATAGCGGTAGCGAGGCCGAACTGGCCCTTTTCGAAGGCCGTGCGGAACAGGTACTGGCTCATGACGAGGGTGCTGTTTCCCGGGCCGCCGGTGGAGTTCAGACCAGCCATGTAGACGAACGCGTCCAGGGCCATGATGCCGAGGTAGATGTACGCGGTCTGCACATTGTCGCGGATCTGCGGGAGAACGATCGAAGTCACGGTGCGGAACCGACCGGCACCGTCGATGCGCGCCGCCTCGAGAGTCTCGCCCGGGACGCCCTTGATCGCGGCGATGAACAAAATCATGTAGAACCCGACCATGCTCCAGACGATCACGAAGATCGTCGCGCCCATTGCTGTGCGCTCATCGCCGAGCCAGGCGAATTGGTTGGTATCGATGCCGAACGCGCCCAGGATGCCGTTGAGCAGACCGCTGGGCGTGTAGATCATGCTCCACAGGATCGCGATGACGATGGCGGGGATCACGTACGGGAAGAAGGAGATGACACGGTAGAAGCTGGAGCCTTGAAGCCCTCGCACCTGTCCGTGGCTCGGGCCACCGACGGTGATCATGCTCGCGAACGTCATGGCGATGACGATCGTGACCAGTGGGACGACGAGCGCCAGCACGACGTTGTTCAGCATCGCCTGCTGGAAGGTCGTGTCCTGGAACAGCTTGACGAAGTTCTCGACACCGACGAAATCCATCGTGTCGGAGAAGCCCGTCCAGTTCGTCATCGCGTAATACAGGGCCTGTACGAACGGCGAGATGACGAAGATGACGAAGATCGCCAGCGGCAGCAGGAGGAACACCGCCAGGAACGAGACGTAATCGAAAGTCAGCTTGCGGCCGCCGAGGCGGAGCGGCTTGCGCCGCCCCGCCTGAGCTGCGATGACCGCGGCCGTCTCAAAGCCCGGTCCACCGCTAGGGGTGGAATAGCTCACTTGATCTCGATCTTCTCGATGGAGCTGTCGTTGCGGATCTTGTCGACAAGTGCCTGCAACTGCTTGGTAATCTCAGCGACCGACATCTTGCCGTCCAGGAACGAGTTCCAGATCGGCAGCTGGTCGCTGTTCATGCCGTACAGGTTGGTCGACATGATCGTGAACATGCCGGATCCGGCAGCGGCGATCATCTCCACCTGCGAGACGAGAGCCGTCGAGCCGAAGCCGTCATCCGGAACGATGTCCTTGACGACCGTCGGTGCGAGCTTCTCCTTCGAGAACGCCGTGGCCGCGTCCTTGGAGAGCATCGTGCGCAGCAGCTCCTTGCCGCCGGCGGGGTTCTTGGCCTTCGACGGAACGATGAAGGGCTCGCCGGCCTCTGCGCGCATGAAGCCCGCCGGGGTCGTGGCCTTGTCGTCCAGAGGCATCTCGCGGACGCCCTTCATCTGGAAGTCGTCGGCCGTGGTCTTCTTCATCTCGTTCTCGATCCACGAGCCCGACGGGTACAGCAGCGCCTCCTGGTCGAGGCTCCACTGCGCCTGTGCCTGCGTGAACTGCGTGCCGCCACCACCCGGCTTCATGTAACCGGCCTGGATCAGGTCGTGCAGCTCGGTGAGAATCGCCTGCAGGGTCGGGTGCGACCAGCAGTTCTCCTTGAGGTTCTCCAACGGCAGACGCACGTCGTCACCGGACTGGATGACAGCGGAGTCGATAACGAACGTCTGGTAGTAAGTCGCTGCTTCCTTGCCCCAGAGGAACAGGTACTTGCCCTGCTCCTTCGCCGCGGCGCCCAGCGCCTTGAGGTCCTTCCAGGTCTTCGGCGGCTCCCAGCCGTTCTTCTCGAACAGGCTGCCCGAGTACCAGAGGCCATACGTGGTGAACACGTAGTTGATCGCCGCGAACTTGTCACCGAAGGTGCCAGGTGCCTTCACGCCGTCGAAGAGCGTGTCGGCGATCTTCTTGCCTTCGAGGTTGTCCGAGTCGAGGACATCGCTGAGGTCCTCGAGCTGGTCGAGGATCGTGTTCCAGCCGATCGAGTTCGCACCCGAGTTGTCGATGAGGTCCGGCGGGTTGCCACCGACGAAGCGGGGCTGGAGCTCCTGCGCGATCTTCGTCGACGACGAGACCTTGACGGTGACGCCATCCAGGGCCTTGTTGCCCTGCATGATCGTCGCGGCGTTCTCGACGTAGTCGATGCCGTAGCCGCCGTCGAAGATGACTGCGTCGACCTTCGAGTTCGCTGCGACACCGAACGGGTTGTCAGCAGTCGCGTCGCCCTTCGGCTTGTCGCCGCCGCCGCCTCCGCCGCCCCCGGGCGCTGCGCAGGATGCGAGGGTCATGCCGAACGGCAGCAGCATCGCTGCGGCAGCCGCGCCGCGCAGCAGGTTGCGACGGCTGATGGATGCTTCGTTGAGTTCCATCTCTATACCTTCCGTTGTGATGTGATCGTGTGTCGATTGCGGGCCCGTCTACGAGTTCAGGGCCCCAGGGTGAGCTCAGGAGATCAAGCTCCCCGTCGGATGCGGCCGCGGTAGCGGTCCTCAAGGACGGAGTTGTGGTCATCGCCGCCGGGAATGTTGGCGGAGATGTACATCGGGGGAGTCTCGCCGCGTTCGACGATGGCGCGCGCGACGCCGAGCGTCAGCAGTTGCGCGATGAACGCGGCGGTCATCGACGAGACGGCGCCGGCGCCGATGCCGTCGTCGAACTCGAGAGTCGTGTCTCCATAAGGCGCGAGGTTGTCGATCACCACGTCGGCGACATCGCTGAGACGCTTGCCGCTCGGATGCTTCGGATCGACGCGCGCCGTGTGCTCGAGGCTGGTGATGGCGATCACGGGATGACCGTGTTCCTTCGCCCACAGGGCGGTGCCGACGATCGACCCGTTCACACCGGAGTTCGATGCGATCAGGAAGACATCGCGCGGGCCGACCTCTACCGTCGCCATGAGCTCGTCTACGACCCAGGGCTCGCGCTCCAGCGCGGGGCTGAGCACGTCAATGCCACGATCGCCGTGCAGCACGATATCGCGCAGCGCGAACTTGTTCGTGGGGATGAGCCCACCTGCGCGCCCGGCGATCTCCATGGCGAACGCTTCGGAGTGTCCGGTGCCGAACGACTGCAGCACGCCGCCGTCATCCAGCGCGGCGACCATCAGCGCGATCGCGGCGTCAAGTGCGCCGGCTTCGGCATCCGATGCGAGCCGTTCGAGTCTGCTGGTCGCTTCGTGAAGCAACCCGGTGGGAGTGGGGCTCATCGCGTCTCCTCCAGGATCGGAGTGTTCTTGACAGCCCGCGGCGGTCTGCGGTGAGCGGACACGGCCATTGCGCTGGCGGCGAGCCGGGTCGATGCCTCGGTGAACATCTGCTGCGCGATGAGCAGGTACAGCAGATCCAGCACGAGCAGCTGGGAATGCTTCACCGAGAGGTCATCCGGGCGCAGGTAGCGCGAGGGCTCTGCCGTGGCGAGGGAGACGTCGGCGATGCCCGCGAGCCAGGACTCGGCGTCATGCGTGATCGCCACGGTGAACGCGCCCGTCGCTCCGGCTTGCGAGAGCATCTGCACGGTCTCATCGGTGCGACCGGTGCTGGAGATGCCGATCGCGACTGACGTGCTCTTCTGCATGACGGCGCTTGTCAGCCCCTCGTGCACGTCCGACCACGAGTGCGCATTCACACCGATGCGATACAGGCGACCCTGGAATTCGCGCGCGATGATGCCGCTGCCGCCGACGCCGTAGATGTCGACATGATGGCTGGAAGCGATGGCGTCTGCCACCCGGAGCACCGCGTCGAGGTCGAGGCGGGCCGCGGTGGTCTCCAGGCTCTCCACGTGAAGTGCCACGAGCGTCTGCAGGACCTTGCCCGGTTCGTCCTGTGATCCGAACTCCTGTCCGATGTCGGCCTGCCAGCTTTCGTTCGCGTCACCGCGTCCGATCTCGCTGGCGACGCCGACGCGGAACTGCGTGTAGCCGTCGAAGCCGAGAGCACGGCAGAAGCGCGTGACCGTCGCCGGTGACGTGCCGGCGCGATCTGCGAGTTCGGTGATCGTCAGCTCGACGGGGGCGGCGGGGTGCTCGGTGACGACATCGGCGATCTTGCTCATCGCAGTCGGCATGGCGCGACGGCTGGCGGCGATGCGACGTGCGATCGTCATGCCGTTGCCCATGTCGCTGGTCCGTGGCACCATTGCCTCCAATTCTTCGACCTCCGTTGGACGAATTTGATTCTTCGGGGAATCTCCGTTGAATGAAAACTATTCTCACGCGGCGAAAACGTCAAACAGGACAAGATCACAAATGAGTCACGAACCGCTTCTGGTCGGCATCGATGCCGGTGGGACCTCGACCCGTGCGGTCCTGACGAACCTCGGCGGCGAGTGTCTCGGCTACGGGGTCGGCGGGCGTGGGAATCCGATTTCGGCCGGTCCAGATCGTGCCGCGGATGGAGTCCTCGATGCGATCGACAATGCGCTTCGAGCGTCTGGAAGAGCGATCTCAGATCTCTCCACGGTCGTCGCTGCGATGGCGGGTTCGCGCGCGGCAGGCGGCGATTGGCTGCGAGAACGCCTGGTCGACCGAGGATTCAGAGGAGATCTCAAATTTGAGTCCGACCTTCTCGCGGCGTACTTCAGTGCTGCGGCATCACCGTTCGGTTATGCCCTCGTCTCCGGGACGGGAGCGTGTGTCATCCGCGTGCAGGATGGGTGCATCGCCAAGGCGGGCGACGGGCTGGGGTGGTTGCTCGGCGACCGGGGGAGTGGCTTCTCGATCGGCCAGGCCATCGCTCGTGCCGCGGTGCAGGATCTCGACGGCACGGGGCCCGCAACCGCACTGACGGACAAAGTGCTCGAGCACTGCGGCGTGGAACGGTCGAGGGAGATCCACCAGGGGCGAACGGAAGATTTGGAAGAGCTGATCACCGCGCTGTACGCGCGACCGCCGATCGAGCTCGCGGCGCTGGCTCCGTTCGCCTTCGAGATGTCGGATGCCGTGGCTACCGACATCCTCGCTGCGGCAGGAGAGCACCTCGCAGACACGCTTGCGTCCGTACTCGAGGGGCCGGGGCCGCTCGCCATCGGTGGCGGGGTGCTGGCGCGCACCGGGCCCGTGCGTGACGCATTCCTGGCACGGCTGGGTGGAGCCGTTGAAGGCTTGGAGATACGCGTCGTGCGGGATGGTGCGGTCGGTGCGGCGATGCTCGCGGTTCGCGCCGCCGGCGGCGTCATCGACGATCAATTGCTGGGGCGTTTGACAACGACGGTGGCACGTTTTTGAGGGTCAGCTTCCCTGCAGAGGCTCTTCCTAAATGGGAAAGTATGTTCTAAACTAGGGGCATGCCTGAGGATCTCGAAGTACTCATGGAGCGGCGCATTGCCCTGCTCGATGAGTGGGGAGAGCTGCAGCGTGAGATCGCCGCGATGCAGGCGAAGTCGGCGGCACTGCTCGCGCAGCGCTGGCGGCTGATGGAAGACGAGATCGCGGTTGCGCCGAGGCAGCGAGACGTCATTGAACGGTCGATGATCGCGGAGCATTCGGCGGCCGGCAGGATCTCGAAGGGGTCGATGGAGTATGCGTTCAGCGACGCGCGGATGCTGGAGCAGTGCTTTCCGGCGGTCGTCCTTTTGTTCGAATCAGGACGCATCACGCCTGGGCATGTGCGCGAAGTCATCCGCCCCGCAGAAGTGGTGCGCGATGCGATTGACGAGGGCACAGTGTCGTCTGACACTCTGGCTCTGTACGAAGCCGCCGTGCTCGAGATCGCTGAACGCGATACGGCGATGCGCACGCGGGTGCACGCTGCCGAGGTCGCCGCAGCTCTCGCCGGAGTCACGGTCGTTCAGCGGCAGAAGCGGGCGCGTGGCGAGCGGACTGTGACAGTGCGCTCCGTAGGCGATGGGCTCGCCCTGCTGGAGGCTGTGCTGCCCGAGCATCTCGCGGTGGGGATTCACGACCGGCTCACCACGATGGCTCGCGAACTGGCGAAGCATCCCGACAATCGCGACGTCGTGCTGCCTCCGCTCACGCCGGCCGATGTGGGCTGGGACGTCGAGGCGGGCATGAGCTTCGGCGCCGATACGTTCATCGCTGACCCGTTCGGCGGCGAAGATCCGTTGCTGCCAGATCCCGCTGACGACGACGTGCAGGCGATGCTGGCATCCGACCCGTTCTTCCACGCTGACAGCCCGTGCATCACGCACGTTCCCGCAGACGTTCGCACAATGGATCAGCTGCGTGCTGATCTGCTGACCGATCTGCTGCTGGCATCCGATCCTTCCGCCGCGCACCGCACCGGGCTCGACAACATCACGGCGACCATCCAGGTCACAGTGGCCGCGGCCACCCTGGCTGGTGCGGATGACCTGCCCGTGCAGCTCGACGGCACCGGGCCTTTGCATCCCGACACCGCACGGACGCTCGCGGGAGCGCGTGCCGGCTGGACTCGTCTGTTCCTCGACCCGACCGGATTCGTCACGCAGACCGATACCTATACGCCGAGCGAGCCGATGCGCAGCTATTTGCGCGCACGTGATCAGCACTGCCGGTTTCCCGGATGCCGGCAACCCGTGCATCGGTGCGAGACCGATCACAATCTTGACTATGCGCTGGGCGGTCCCACGGCGATCGACAACCTCGCGCATTTCTGCCGCGGACACCACGTGCTGAAGCATCCGGATATCCCGGATGCGCATCGTTGGACGGCACATCAGCTGCCGGACTGGTCCGTGCGGTGGACGAGTCCCACCGGCCGCGATTATGCCGACCCACCGCCGCGGCGGGTGATGTTCGTGCCGTCGGCAGTATCCATCCGCTCCGAAGCCCCCGTCGACGCGCCGTTCTGACGATTCCGTCGGGCAGCGGTTCGGATGCTGGCGGCGGCTCTGCGAGCCGTAGACTGGATCGTCTATGAACCCTGAAGCCCTCTCCGCAGCAATCCTCGCCGTCGTCACACCGATCGCGGCCGAGCGACGTCCGGACGGCGAACTGGGCCTCACGGCATCTGACATCGTGCTCGATCGCCCTCGCAATCGCGATCACGGTGACTGGGCGACGAACATCGCGATGCGCCTCGCCAAGCAGCTGGGCACGAACCCGCGCGAGCTCGCGCAGCAGATCGCCGGCGAGTTGGCGAAAGTCGATGGCATCGCCAGTGTCGACGTCGCTGGCCCCGGTTTCGTGAACATCCGGCTCGAAGCCGCAGCCGCTGGTGCGTTGGCGAAGACGATCGTCGACGCGGGCCCTGCATACGGCACCAATGACTCGCAGGCGGGCGTTTCTGTGAACGTCGAGTTCGTCTCTGCGAATCCGACGGGGCCGTTGCACATCGCACACACTCGATGGGCGGCACTCGGTGATTCGATCGTGCGTCTGCTGCTCGCGAGCGGCGCGAACGCGGTGCGGGAGTACTACATCAACGATGCCGGGGCGCAGATGGAGCGCTTCGCCTACTCGGTGCTGGCCGCGGCCAAGGGCGAGCCGACTCCCGAGGGCGGTTATCCCGGACAGTACATCGCTGACCTGGCCGCACGCGTGCTGGCCGCTCACCCCGGTCTGCTCGCGCTGGACGACGAGCAGCAGCTCGTCGTCGCGCGCGATCAGGCGTACGAGTACCAGCTCGCCGAGATCAAGGCCTCGCTCGACCGATTCAATGTGCCGTTCGACGTGTGGTTCTCGGAGCGCACGCTGCATGACCTCGGCCCGGACGGCCAGACGAGCCGGATCGACCAGGCGGTTGACCGCCTGCGCGCGCAGGGGCACGTCTTCGACGAGGGTGGCGCCGTCTGGGTGCGCACCACCGACTTCACCGACGACAAGGATCGTGTGATCCGTCGCTCCAACGGCGAGTACACGTACTTCGCTGCCGATGCTGCGTACTACCTCGACAAGGGCGACCGCGGCTTCCAGAACAAGATCTACCTGCTGGGTGCCGACCACCACGGCTACGTCAACCGGCTGAAGGCTGTCGCAGGGGCCGCGGGGGAGGACCCGGAGAAGAACATTCAGGTGCTCATCGGGCAGATGGTCTCGATCAACGGCGCCCGGCTATCGAAGCGCGCGGGAAACATCATCGAGATGGACGACCTGCTCGACTGGCTCGGCACCGATGCGCTCCGCTACTCGCTCGAGCGTTCACCCGCTGACTCGCCGCTCGATCTTGATCCCGAGCTGCTGCAGAAGCGCACCAACGACAATCCGGTCTTCTACGTGCAGTACGCCCACGCTCGCACGCACAACGTGGCCCGCAACGCGGCTGATTCCGGTGTCGACCGCTCGGAGTTCGCCCCGGAGCTACTCACGCATGACGCTGAGGGCGCGCTGCTGGGCGCACTGCAGGAGTTCCCGCGCATCGTCGCATTCGCTGCCGAAGTACGCGAGCCGCACCGTGTCGCCCGCTATCTCGAAGAGCTCGCCGGCCTCTATCACCGTTGGTATGACAACTGCCGAATCATCCCGAGAGGCGACGATCCCATCGAGAGCGTGCACCGGACCCGACTGTGGCTGAACGACGCGACCGGTCAGGTGCTGCGCAACGGGCTGGAGCTGCTCGGCGTCTCGGCGCCCAAGCGGATGTGACATGACCGCCGTCATCGAGGCTCCAACCCGCAGACCGCGAAAGCGCTGGCCGTGGATAGTGGCGATCGTCGTCGTCGTGATCGCGGTGCTGCTCGTCGCTGCCGAGCTGGTAGCCCGCGCCGTGCTGCCGAGTACGGTGCGCTCGCTGGTGATCGAGCAGCTGGAGCTGCCGGCAGATCAGCAGCTCGATGTGACCGCGTCCGGCATCCTGCTGCCGCAGCTCATCACCGGCACCCTCGATGAACTGCAGCTGTCTTCCGACGAGGTGACGATCGGCGGCATCACGGGGTCCGCGGATGTGGTCGCCACTGAAGTGCCCATTCACGGTGGCGCGTTGGGCTCGGCGGAAGGCACGATCACGATCGATCAGTCGCAGTTCGCATCTCTGCTGGATGCAGCTGATCTGCCCATCTCCGAGATCACCCTGCAGGAGCCGAACGTGGTCGCCCAGGGCGGCATCCCCCTGTTCGGGCAGGAGATTCCGCTGGGTCTCACCGTCACCCCCGGCGCGCAGGACGGCGATCTGCTGCTGACCCCGGTATCGGTGACGATCGGCGGCAAAGAGATCGACCTGCAGAACCTCGTCGGGCTTCTCGGCGATGCCGGCAGCGACCTCTCCGGACCGCAGCGGGTGTGCATCGCCGACCGGCTGCCCGCTGGCATCGCACTCACCGGCCTGCGGGTCGAAGGAGCGAAGATCGTCGCCGACATCAGCGCCGACGGTGACATCGCCGTCGACCCGAAGCTCCTCGAGAACGGCACCTGCTCGCGCTGACCCCGCTCTCAATCGAGCGAGCGCAGGTACCGTCGACGAACGATCTGCTGCACGATGCGCAGCAACGGGTACACCGCTCGCCAGGGCTGCTGCGGCGCGGCGCGCGTCAGAGACCGCACGGTGAGACGTACTTCGTCACCGTGCCGGTGCACGACGACCGCCGTCTTCTCCGCGAGGCGATAGCCATGACCATTCCACGCCCATTCACGAAGCTCAGGGGTGGTCACACGTGACCCTTCGCACTCCATCCACGAGCTGGTTCGCGAAGCAGAAGAATGGCACGCTCTCAGCCCTTGGAGAGGAGGTCGACGACATCCTGCGGGTTTTCGTCCGGCGAGAGCGCGATGGTGATCTCGTCGCCACCCAGGGCTTCTTTGACCTCGATGGCGCCGCGTATGTCATCGCCGATCTTGAGAAGCAGGCGTGCATCAGCACCGGCTCGAGCTGCGCGGTCCGTGACCGTGCTGAGCACCGCGGCGCCCTCGGACGTGAACGTGATCTCGACGGCATTGTCCTGCTGACCGCTGACAACGGCTTCTTCCACCGTCGCCTTGTCGAAGCTGGCTGGGTGCAGGACATACTGGCCGTCGACGTCAATGCACTGCGGGTCGGATCCCTCGACGCACGTCTCGGACACTGCCATTTCGATGGTGCCTCCGCCACCCGCTGCGCTTTCTTCTGGGCCCGCCGTGGCGGCACACCCGCCGAGCGACAACGAGACCAAGGCGACCAGAGCGATGTGGCGTGCGCGAAAAGTCATACGTCTCCTCAGTTCAGTGGGGTTTCTTCTGCTCGACGGCCACGGCCTCCTGAGCGTCGCGGAGGGAGGCTGTCGCTGTGCGCACGTCCTTCTCCGCGAGCTGCATGTTCGCCTGCGCCAGCGTCTCCGCGCGGTACTGGGCGGCAACCCGGTCATGCTCCTGTTCCACCGAGACGGCGATGAAGGAACTCGACAGCAGAATGACCTGCGTCGACAGGTTGAGCCAGATCAGCAGCGCCAGCAGCGATGCGAACGACGCGAGCAGCGGGTTGGAAGAGGCGCCTCCCACGAACAACCCCGACAGCTCCTGCAGCACCAGCAGGGCGACGGCACCGAGGGCAGCTCCGCTCCAGAGCGACTTCGCCGACGCGCGGATGCCGGACAGCATTCGGAAGGCCGCCGCGACCAAGACCGCGTTCAACAGCAGGACCACGACGAGAGAGACAACGCGAACAGCCCAGAAGGCGCCCGCAGAGTCGTCTGACAGCCCCACCGCATCCGTGACCCACTGCACGGCGAGCCGGCTTGCGAAAGTGAGACCAGCGGCAGCGAGGAAGGTGACCCCGATGATCAACGCCAGCGTCAGATTGCGAAGGATCACCTTGTACCAGGCGACATCGGCGCTCACGGTTCCGGTGATCGTGCGCATCCCTGTGCGCAGCGAGCCGATCGCGCCGAGCGCGGCGAAGATCAGCCCGACCAGCGAGATGGCACCGGCGATCGACAGGCCGGCGGGAGCCCCGATGCTGTCCAGATCGATGATTCCGTCACCATCCGAAGTCGCGATCAATCCGGGAACCGCCGAGTCGACTGCTGACACCACGGCATCCCACGCGGCACTGTTTCCCGCAAGCCACAATGCGGCGATCGAGAATCCGAGCAGCACGCCTGCGAACACGCTGAACAATGCGCGGTATGTCACCGCATCCGCGAGCACAGGTCCGCGTCGGGCCGAGTAGACCAGCGCCGCACGCACCAGACGCCATTTCAGCAGCCGCCGTATCACGGCCGCGATGGCTCGTGCCGGGAAACCGGGCCGCGCAGAATCCGAAGTGTCTTCCATCTCGTTCACCGTAGTCGCCCGATGAGATATTGACGGGGCGCGTCGCGGCGGTGCCTTAGAATCGTGGGCAACCTCGACGTGCGGCGTTTCCACCCGAGGACCCGTTCCAAGATTGGTGCTCTGTGCAATCCGCTGTCTCCTCTCCTGCGCCAGAATGGCTGGTCGCACCCGACGACGTCAATGATCTGGTGCCGGCTGTCTGGCCGGCGTCGATCGAGCGGGGCGCCGACGGAGAGATGATCATCGGCGGTGTCTCTGCAGATGAGCTGGTGCGCGCTTACGGCACCCCGGTGCAGGTCATCGACGAGGGCGAAGTGCGTCGCCGTGCGAGCACGCTGCGACGTGCCTTCGAATCGGCTGCTGCGGGGCAGGGCACGACTGCCCGCATCTACTACGCGGGCAAGGCGCTGCTGAATACTTCGATCGTCCGCTGGGTGACCAGTGAAGGGTTGAACGTCGACGTCTGCACGGGCGGCGAGCTCGAGGTCGCGCTCGCGGCCGGGGCGGATGCTGCGCAGCTGGGCTTCCACGGCAACAACAAGTCGGTGCTCGAGCTGGAGCGGGCCGTCGAGGCGGGCGTCGGCACCATCGTGATCGACAGTCTTATCGAGATCGAGCGCCTCGCCGCCATCATCGCCCGCACCGATGGTGACCAGCGCGTCATGCTGCGCGTCAACAGCGGCGTGCACGCCGAGACCCATGACTTCCTCGCCACTGCGCACGACGACCAGAAGTTCGGCTTCGCGTTGGGCGATGCCGCCGCAGCCGTCGCTCGAATCCGGGAGATCCCCGGCCTCGTGTTCGTAGGACTGCACTGCCACATCGGTTCGCAGATCTTCGGCGTGGCCGGCTTCCGCGAGTCCGCCTCGCGCGTGCTCGATCTGCACCAGGAGCTTCTCTCCGGCGGCGATGTTCCGCAGCTCAACCTCGGCGGTGGGTTCGGGATCGCTTACACGCGTGCAGATGATCCGACTCCCATTGCTGAGCTCGCTGAGGGGATCGTCTCGGCGGTCGCCGAGGGGTGCGCAGCCCGTGGCATCCATATTCCGGCACTGTCGTTCGAGCCCGGGCGCGCGATCGTCGGCAACGCCGGCGTGACACTGTACGAGGTCGGCACGATCAAGGACGTCACCCTCGAGGCGGGCAGTCGACGCTACGTGAGTGTCGACGGCGGCATGAGCGACAACGCTCGCCCGGCACTCTACGGCGCGCAGTACTCGGCGCGGCTCGCGTCGCGCGAGGGCTCGCCTGATCCGGTGCTGGTGCGCGTAGTCGGCAAGCACTGCGAGTCCGGAGACATCGTCGTCGACCACGAGTACCTGCCTGGCGATACCGCACCAGGCGATCTGCTCGCTGTGCCCGCGACCGGCGCATACTGCGCGCCGCTGTCGAGCAACTACAACCACGTGCCGCGGCCGCCCATCGTCGCCGTGCGCGATGGTGCTTCGCGCGTGATCGTGCGGGGCGAGAGCATGACCGACCTGCTGGCCCGTGATGCGGGCATCGAGCTGTGAGATCACCTGGAGAGAGTGAGCGGATGCGCGCGCTCTCCGAAAGTTACGACACCGACGTGCTGAGGAGCGCAGATGACTGACTACCGCCGACTTCGTGTGGCGCTGCTGGGTGCTGGGGCCGTGGGCTCGCAGGTGGCATCGCTGCTGCTGCGTCACGGCGATGAGCTGGCAGACCGCGCCGGAGCCCGACTGGAGCTCGCTGGCATCGCTGTCCGCGACGTGGACGCGCCGCGCGACGTCGATCTGCCGCGCGATCTGTTCACGACCGATGCCGAGACGCTGATCACCGGTGCCGACATCGTCATCGAGCTGATGGGCGGCATCGAGCCCGCCAGGTCGCACATTCTGCTCGGGCTCGGCTCCGGCTCTGACGTCGTCACCGCCAACAAGGCGCTGCTGGCCACCCATGGTCCGGAGGTGTTCGAAGCAGCCGATCGCGTCGGCGCCTCGGTGTATTACGAGGCGGCCGCCGCTGGTGCGATTCCGATCATCCGTCCGCTGCGCGATTCGCTCGCCGGCGACCGGGTCGTGCGCATCATGGGCATCGTGAACGGCACCACGAACTACATTCTCGACCGGATGGACATCGAGGGCGCCGACTTCGCAGAGGTGCTGGCTGACGCGCAGGCGCTGGGCTATGCGGAATCGGACCCCACGGCCGACGTCGAAGGTCACGACGCCGCGCAGAAGGCGGCGATCCTCGCCAGCCTCGCCTTCCACACCGCCGTGCCGCTGGATGCCGTGCACTGCGAAGGAATTTCCGCCATCACATCGTCGATGATCGAAGAGGCGCGCGCTGCCGGATTCGTCATCAAGCTGCTCGCCGTGTGCGAGCGGCTCACCGGCGGCGACACGGAGAAGATCTCCGTGCGCGTGTATCCGGCACTCGTCCCGCGCTCGCATCCGCTGGCCTCGGTGCACGGCGCGAACAACGCCGTCTTCGTCGAGGCGGAGGCTGCCGGCTCGCTGATGTTCTACGGTGCCGGTGCCGGTGGCGTGCAGACGGCATCCGCTGTTCTCGGTGACGTCGTCTCGGCGGCGCGTCGCCACATCGCCGGCGGCGTCGGGGTGGGGGAATCCACCAGGGGCAACCTTCCGGTTGCACGCATCGGTGACGTCGTCACCCGCTACCAGATCACGCTCGAAGTCGCCGATGAAGCCGGAGTTCTCGCCGCGATCGCCGGACTGCTCAGCGAAGGCGGCGTCTCGGTGGCGACGCTCGTGCAGACCGCTGTTCCGTCCGAAGAGGGCGAGGAGGAGACAGCGCGCCTCATCATCGGAACGCACCGTGCGACCGAGAGTGCGCTCAGCGCTGCCGTCGAACGCCTCGCAGCCAGCGACGTGGTCGAACGCGTCGTGTCGGTGCTCCGCGTCGAGGGGGAGTGACCGTGGGCGTCACCGTCGTTCCTGGCGACATGGAATCGGTCGTCACGGCCGCACCGGCCACCGAGGGGGCGGTGCGTACGGTCACTGTGACGGTGCCGGCGACGAGCGCGAACCTGGGACCCGGGTTCGACACTCTCGGACTCGCGCTGAGCCTTTACGACACGCTGACAGTATCGTCGTTCGCCGATGATCGACTCGACATCGACGTCGCCGGCAATGGTTCCGATGCGATCCCGCTCGACGCCAGCAATCTCGTGGTGCGCTCGATCGCGCATGTGTTCGCTGACGTCGACCGAACCATGCCGGGTCTGCATATCTTCGCCGAGAACGGCGTGCCGCACGGGCGCGGGCTCGGGTCTTCCGGCGCAGCCGTGACCGCGGGCGTTCTCATCGCCAAGGGCCTGCTGGCGGGCGATGTCGACCTCGACGACGAGGCGCTGCTGCGGCTGGCCACCGAGCTCGAGGGTCACCCCGACAACGTCGCACCCGCACTGTTCGGCGGGCTGACGATCGCGTGGACCGGGGAGCGCGGGCCGCAGCACAAGAAGCTGCTGGTGCATCGCGGTGTCGCACCGCTCGTGTTCGTACCGGGGTTCACGATGTCGACCTCGCTCGCACGTTCGCTGCAGCCGCCGCAGGTGCCTCGCGAAGACGCCGTCTTCAACGTCTCCCGCTCGGCGCTGCTGGTGGCGGCTCTCACGCAGAGCCCGGAGCTGCTGCTGGATGCCACCGCCGATCGCCTGCACCAGGACTACCGCGGCGCTGCCATGCCCGAGACGCTCCGCCTCGTGCAGGCGCTGCGCGCGGAAGGCTTCGCAGCGGTCGTCTCAGGGGCAGGACCGAGCGTGCTCGTCCTCGCGGACGGCCCGGGTGCGAGACAGCGCGCGGTCGAAATAGCGGATGCTGTCGCCGACACCCCCTGGGATGCGCATATGCTCGCCGTCGATGTGCGGGGTGGTACAGTTAGGGATCGAGCGGAGGGCTCCACGTAACTACGTGAATCTGGCCCCATCGCACTTCTGCGAAATCCCCACGCGATCCCCAGAACCACCGAGGTCCTGGCTGGCAGGCGCTCTGCGTCGGCGCGTGTGATGCGCGCAGCTTCTGCTGTGTGCATATCCGGATTGCTCATTTCCCACGACATATAAGGGAGTACTCGTGGAGAATTTCTCCGAGACCCAGAACAACCAGTCGGCCGCTGAGACGGCCGCAACCGAGACGACCACGGCTGCAGCTCCGGCTCGCAAGCGCGCTCCGCGCCGTGCGACCACGGCATCCGCCGCGGCTGCTGCGGCAGCGACTGCTGAGGCCCAGACGGACGCTCCCGCTGAGGCTCCGGCCGCGAAGGAGCCGAAAGCCAAGGCACCGGCGGCCAAGTCGTCCGCGAAGTCGTCGGCGACCAAGTCTGCCGCGGCCAAGGAGTCGGCTGCCAGCGAGACCGCTGCCAGCGAGCCCGCTGCCAAGGAATCGAAGGAGTCGACGGCCAATGCCGACGATGCCGACGCGACCGCAGCTGAAAAGCCGAAGACCCCGCGCCGCTCACGCGCCAAGACTGCCGCAGCCGAAACGCTCGATCTGCCGGTCTCCGATGCTCCGGCCACCGAATCGTCGGCTGATGCTGCCGATGCCCCCGCTAAGCCTGCACGCAAGCGTGCTTCGCGCGCCAAGGCTCCGGCTGAGAAGACCGACGTCGCAGAGAGCACCGCGCCCGCTGAAGAGCACGGCGCCGCAGAGTCTGCTCCGGCGAAGGACGACAATGCGGATGCCGCCGAGTCGGGCAAGCGCCCCGCACGTGGCCGCCGTGGCTCCAAGGCCGCTGACACCGACAGCGCTTCCAGCAACGCAGAGACGGGCTCTTCCGACTCGAGCTCCGCCGCTCAGGGCTCTGACGATGCCGCATCCGCGGGGCAGGGCTCTCAGAACGGGCGCGGCAGCCGCAATGAGCAGAGCAGCTCCTCCGATGGCGACTCCTCGGACAGCGACGGCGACGGCGACGGCAACTCCCGTGGCCGCGGCCGTGGCCGCAACCGCAGTCGTGGCCGCGGTCAGAGCGGCAGCAGCCAGGACGGCAATGGCCAGGGTGGAAGCAACCACGATGGCAACGGCCGCGGCAACCAGCGCGGCGGCGGACAGAACACCGACGGCGCGCAGAGCGATGACGAGCACTCCTTCGGCCGCACCCGCCAGCGCAACAAGCGTCGCGGCGGCGGCAACATGAACTCGGATGAGTTCGAGACGGAGATCGGCGAGGATGACGTGCTCATCCCCGTCGCCGGCATTCTCGATGTGCTCGACAACTACGCCTTTGTCCGCACCACCGGCTACCTGGCGGGCGCGAGCGACGTGTACGTCTCCCTCGGCCAGGTCAAGAAGTACCACCTGCGCAAGGGCGATGCAGTCGTCGGCGCGATCAAGCAGCCGCGCGAAGGCGAGCAGCAGGGCCGCCAGAAGTACAACGCTCTGGTCAAGGTCGATTCGGTCAACGGGCTCTCGCCCGACGACGCCGCGAACCGCGTCGAGTTCGGCAAGCTCACCCCGCTGTACCCCCAGGAGCGCCTGCGCCTGGAGACCGCACCGGAGAAGCTCACCCAGCGCATCATCGACCTGGTCGCCCCGGTCGGAAAGGGCCAGCGCGGTCTGATCGTCGCGCCGCCGAAGGCGGGCAAGACCATCGTGCTGCAGCAGATCGCCAACGCGATCGCGCAGAACAATCCCGAGGTCCACCTCATGGTCGTCCTCGTCGACGAGCGCCCCGAAGAGGTCACCGACATGGAGCGCACGGTCAAGGGCGAGGTCATCGCCTCGACGTTCGACCGCCCTGCTGAGGACCACACCACCGTCGCTGAGCTCGCCATCGAGCGTGCCAAGCGGCTGGTCGAGCTCGGCCGCGACGTGGTCGTACTGCTCGATTCGATCACCCGCCTGGGCCGTGCGTACAACATCGCCACGCCCACCTCGGGTCGCGTACTCACCGGTGGTGTCGACGCTGCGGCTCTCTACCCGCCGAAGCGCTTCTTCGGCGCGGCGCGCAACATCGAGAACGGCGGCTCGCTGACCATCCTCGCTACGGCGCTGGTAGAGACCGGCTCCAAGATGGACGAGGTCATCTTCGAAGAGTTCAAGGGCACCGGAAACAGCGAGCTTCGTCTGTCGCGCTCGCTGGCCGACAAGCGCATCTTCCCCGCCGTCGACATCAACGCATCGAGCACCCGTCGCGAAGAGATGCTGCTCTCCGCCGACGAGGTGAAGATCACCTGGAAGCTGCGTCGTGCACTTGCTGGTCTCGACCAGCAGCAGGCTCTGGAGGTCGTGCTCGGCAAGCTGAAGGAGACGAGCTCGAACGTCGAGTTCCTCTTCCAGATGCAGAAGTCGATTCCGGCTCCGGCGTCGACCGGTTCGTCGCACTCGCACGAGAACAACATCCGCTGATCGGTCACTGAGCGGAGCCACGGGGTGTTCGAGTCAGTTCAGACCCTCATCGACGAGCATCGCCGGGTGCAGGAGGAGCTCTCCGACCCGGCGGTGCACGCCGATGCCGCCCGCGCGAAGCGCGTCAACCGGCGATACGCCGAGTTGAACCGGATCGTCGCGGCGCATGCCGCGTGGACGGCAGCATCCGAAGATCTGGATGCTGCCCGCGAGCTCGCCCGCGAAGATGACGCGTTCGCCGCCGAGGTTCCCGCGCTGGAGGAAGAAGCTCGTGTCACGCAGGAGAAGCTGCGTCGCCTGCTGATCCCGCGCGATCCTGATGACGCCCGTGACGTGATCATGGAGATCAAGGCGGGGGAGGGCGGTGCGGAATCAGCACTGTTCGCGGCCGACCTGCTACGCATGTACGTGCAGTTCGCCGCGCATCGTGGCTGGAAGACCGAGCTGCTCGAGCGGAACGAATCCGACCTCGGTGGCTACAAGGACGTGCAGGTGGCGATCAAGGGGTCGGCATCCGACCCGTCTCAGGGCGTCTGGGCGCATCTCAAGTACGAGGGCGGTGTGCACCGCGTTCAGCGAGTGCCAGCGACCGAGTCGCAGGGTCGCATCCACACATCGACCACTGGTGTACTGGTCTTTCCTGAGGTCGACGAGCCCGAAGAGGTTCAGATCGACGCGAACGACCTGAAGATCGACGTGTATCGCTCTTCCGGCCCCGGTGGACAATCGGTGAACACCACGGATTCCGCCGTGCGCATCACGCACGTGCCCACGGGCATCGTCGTCTCGATGCAGAACGAGAAGTCGCAACTTCAGAACCGTGAAGCCGGCATGCGCGTGCTGCGCGCCCGGCTGCTGGCCAAGCGTCAGGAGGAGCTGGATGCCGCAGCATCCGACGCTCGTCGCTCGCAGATCCGCGGCATGGACCGCTCAGAGCGCATCCGCACGTACAACTTCCCCGAGAACCGCATCGCCGACCACCGCACCGGCTACAAGGCCTACAACCTCGATCAGGTGATGGACGGCGCGCTCGATCCGATCATCGAATCGGCGATCCACGCCGATGAAGAGGCGCGCCTCGCCGCGGTCGGCTCGGACAGCCGTTCCTGACGGTCCCTCCGAATTCGCGGTCCGCGCGATATGCTCAGCGCGTGATCACCCTCTTGATTCGTGCCGGCATCTATCTGGCTTCTGCGGCGATCGGCCTGATCGTCGCTGATCTGATCCTGGAGGATTTCCGGATCGAGTGGTCGCAGTGGTGGGGCTTCGTCATCTGCGTCGTGATCTTCGCTGTGCTGCAGAGCATCCTCGCGCCGTGGGTCAGCAAGCTCGCCGATCGCTATGCGCCGGTGCTGCTCGGAGGAATCGGCATCATCTCCACGCTGATCGCCCTGGTCGTCGTCGTGCTCCTGCCGATCGGCGGTCTGCGCATCAGCGGGGTGGCCGGCTGGGTGCTCGGCGCAGTGATCGTCTGGCTCGTCACGGCGCTGGGAACAGTGCTGCTGCCGATGATCTTCATCAAGCGCAAGGTTCAGGAACGCCGCAGCCGCTGAGCGCGCGCAGCCTCAGATCGAGTAGTCGGGCGCAGCCAGCAGCGAGCGGGTGCTCTCGGCCGCATCACGCGGTCTGGCCTTCGCCGGTACGCCCACGAGCACGCTGTCGGCGGGTGCATCGCGGGTGACGACGGCGTTCGCCCCGACGACGGAGTTCGCGCCGATCGTGATCGGTCCGAGAATCTTCGCCCCCGTGCCGACGGCCACACCGTCCGACAGGGTGGGGTGGCGCTTTCCGGCATCCCGTGTCCGTCCGCCGAGCGTGACCCCGTGGTAGAGCATCACATCATCGCCGATCTCTGCCGTCGCGCCGATCACCACCCCCATGCCGTGATCGATGAAGAACCGTCGACCGATCTGCGCGGCCGGGTGGATCTCGATGCCGGTGAACCATCGCGTGATCTGAGAGCCCGCTCGCGCAGGCAGGCGCAGCCGGCGCCTCCACAGCGCATGCCAGACGCGGTGCGCCCAGATCGCATGCAGGCCGGGATACAGCAGCGCGACCTCGAGGGCAGTGCGCGCAGCGGGATCCCGCTGGCGCGCGGCTTTGATGTCCTCACGGATGCGGGCTATGACGGTCATGCGTCCGCCTTCCTGCTGAGTGATCGGTCGAGTCAAGTGGTCGGCTCAGGCTTTGGGCTCGTCGCGCAGGTCCTCGAACAGCGCTGTGGAGATATAGCGCTCGCCGGTATCCGGAACGACAGTGACAATGGTCTTGCCAGCGTTCTCGGGCCGCCGAGCGACCTGCAGTGCCGCCCAGACCGCGGCGCCGGCCGACATGCCGACAAGCAGACCTTCCTTCGATGCAAGTTCGCGCGCGGTGCGGATGGAGTCATCGAATTCGACCGGGATGACCTCGTCGAGCACGTCGCGGTCGAGGACATCGGGGACGAAGTTCGGGCCGATGCCCTGAATCTTGTGCGGTCCGGGGTGGCCCTCGGTGAGCACGGGGGAGTCCTTGGGCTCGACGGCGATGACCTGCACGCCGGGCTTCGCGGCCTTCAGCGCCTGTCCGGCACCGGTGACGGTTCCGCCGGTGCCGACGCCCGCGACGAGGATATCGACTGCTCCGTCGGTGTCGCGCAGTATCTCCTGGCCGGTGGTCTCGCGGTGGATGCGGGGATTCGCCTCGTTCTCGAACTGGCGCATCCACACTGCCCCGGGCGTCTCGGCGATGACCTTCTGCAATTCGTCGATCGATCCGCTCATGCCCTTGGTCGGGTCGGTGAGCACGATCTCGGCTCCGAACGCCTTCAGCAGGACGCGGCGCTCCTTCGACATCGATGCGGGCATCGCGAGGATCACGCGGTAGCCGCGGGCAGCGCCGACCATTGCCAGCGCGATGCCGGTGTTGCCACTGGTCGCCTCGACGATCGTGCCGCCGGGCTGCAGCTGTCCGGACGCTTCGGCCGCGTCGACCATGGCGATGCCGATGCGGTCTTTCACGCTGGAGGCCGGACTGTAGAACTCCAGCTTGGCCAGAACCGTCGCATCCACCCCCTCGGTGACGCGGTTGAGTCGCACCAGGGGAGTGTTCCCGAACGCGGTGGTGATGTCGGAGTGGATACCTGCCATGGCAGACCTTTCGTCGAAGGAATCAGCGTGTTCAGCCTACGGCGGCAGAACAGGCGGCGGCTGAATGTGTCCGAAGATGTGCAGCGCCTACTCTGAAGGGATGCCCGAGAACCTCGCTGCGCGTCTGCGCGCCATCGCCCAGGAGCTTGCCGACGCCGGGGTGTCGGACCCGCTGGTCGACGCCGAGTTGCTCGTCGGTCACGTACTGGGGCTCCGCCGTGGAGAGGTGCAGGCTGCGGTCGTGCGCGGCGACAGCATTCAGGAATCGGATGCCGTGCAGCTGGCAGCTCTGGTTGCGCGACGCGCAGCCCGCGAGCCGCTTCAGCACCTCACGGGCAAGGCCGCGTTCCGTCACCTGGAACTCGCCGTCGGCCCCGGCGTCTTCGTGCCGAGACCGGAGACCGAGACCGTCGTGCAGTTCGCCATCGACGCGCTCTTGGAGAATGCCGCCCCTGCGCCGGTCGCCATCGACCTCGGCACCGGCAGCGGCGCTATCGCGCTCGCGATGGCCACCGAGGTGCCGCACGCCCGCGTCTTCGCCGTCGAGCGCTCCGCCGACGCGCACGCCTGGGCCGCGCGGAACATGGCGGGAGTGCCGAACCTCGCACTCGTGCACGGCGACCTCGCCACAGCCTTCGAAGAGCTCCGCGGCACGGTCGATGTCGTGATCTCCAATCCGCCCTACGTGCCCGACGATGCGATTCCACGCGACCCGGAGGTGCGCCTGCACGACCCGGCGCAGGCGCTCTACGGCGGCGCGGACGGACTCGACGTGGTGCGGGTCATCAGCGGCCGTGCGCAGGAGCTGCTGCACGCCGGCGGTCTGCTCGTGCTCGAGCACGGTGAGCTGCAGGGAGAGCAGATCCGCAGCATCCTGGAATCCGACGGCTGGCGCGCGCCGGCGACGCACGAGGATCTGACCCGCCGCGACCGCGCGACGACCGCACTGCGCGGTTGAGCACCACCGTAGAATAGGCACGCCATGTCATCTGTCTTCGATTGCCGCGACGACTCTCAGATCCTCGCCGGAATGCGCCATGCTCGTCAGGCCATTGCGCGCGGTGAGCTCGTCGTGCTGCCCACTGATACCGTCTACGGGATCGCGGCCGACGCGTTCTCCCCGGCCGCTGTGCAGCGACTGCGTGAGGCGAAGGGCCGCGGTCGCGATATGCCGCCGCCTGTTCTCGTCTCCGGACAGGAGATGCTCGCCGCCCTGGTGGAGGAGGTCCCGGAGGCGGTGCAGAAGCTCGTCGACGCATTCTGGCCCGGCGGGCTCACCATCGTGCTTCCGGCGCAGCCGTCGCTCGTCTGGGACCTCGGTGAGACGAAGGGCACGGTAGCCGTGCGGATGCCCGACCGACGGATCGTGCTGGAGCTGCTCGCCGAGACCGGACCTTTGGCCGTGTCGAGCGCGAATCTGACCGGTCGCGACGCCGCGATCATCGCATCGGATGCGCAGGACATGCTCGGGGACAGCGTGGCGGTGTATCTCGAAGAGGGGTACAGCGAGACGGGTGTCGCCTCGACGATCGTGGATGCGACCTCTCTGGTCAGCCCCGTCGACGACGAGACGCCGGTCGTGCGTGTTCTCCGCGAGGGCGCCATCAGCCGCGAGCAGCTCGAGGGCGTGCTCGGCGATCTGCTCGAGGCGGAGGCCCAGCCGGGTGATGTCGCTGCGGACGAGACTCTCGGCGACGAAGGCCCGGTCGAGGCAGAGTGAAGCAGTACCTGTTCACGATCATCCTGACGGCGTCGATCACCTTCGCGCTGACATGGGCGGTCTGGCGGCTGAGCTTGAAGTTCAAGCTCTACCCCGGCATCCGTGAACGGGACGTGCACAAGACTCCGACGCCACGGCTCGGCGGCATCGCGATGTTCATCGGCATTGCCGCAGCGATCCTGATCTCGGCGGCCAACCCGTTCTTCGAGCGGATGTGGTCCCCGCCGCAGACCCTGTGGTCGATTCTCGGTGCGGCCCTGCTGATCGCCGTCATCGGAGTGATCGACGATCTCTGGGATCTGGACTGGATGATCAAGTTGGCGGCGCAGTTCCTCGCGGCCGGCATCATCACCGCGGGCGGTGGGCTGCAGATCCTCTCGCTGCCCGTGGGCGACATGATCCTGGTGTCGCCCTGGGTCAGCATCTCGATCACGATGTTCGCGATCGTCGTCGTCATGAACGCGGTCAACTTCATCGATGGGCTCGATGGCCTGGTCGCCGGAGTCTGCCTGATCGCCAATGGCGTGTTCTTCGTATACGCCTACATGCTCACCCGAGACTCGGGAGCCACCAGCTACTTCAACCTGGCGACGTTCCTCGCCGCGGTGCTGATCGGCGCGTGCATCGGCTTCCTGCCGTTGAACTGGACCCCCGCGAAGCTCTTCATGGGAGACTCCGGCGCCCTCGTGCTCGGGCTTCTCATGGCGACATCCGCCATCGCACTCACAGGTCAGGGCAATGCCTTCAATCCCGAGCAGTTCGGCCGTTCCCAGCTGCTCGGCGCGTTCATCCCGATCGTGCTGCCGCTGGTGATCGTGATGCTGCCGCTACTCGATTTCGGCCTCGCCGTGTTCCGTCGCATGCGCGCCGGCAAGTCGCCGTTCTCTCCCGACCGCAAGCATCTGCACCATCGGATGCTGGATGTCGGCCATCATGCGCGTGATGCGGTTCTGATCTTCTATGCCTGGACCGCCGTCATCTCGCTGTCGGTGCTGCTGATGTACATCGGCACGCGCCAGGATTGGCCCGGCGGTTATCTCGTCGGCGTCGGATTCGGCGTGGTCGGAGTCGCTGCGTGTCTCGTCGTCACGCTGATGCCGCCGAAACGCAGGCCCGCCGCATCCGACACCCCGAAATCTTCCGTCTCATCGCCTACCTTGGAGCCGAAATGACCCCGAGCCCTGTGTCCAGCACGCCGATTCTGCGGCGCACTCTGATCTGGTCCGCCATCGCGGCTCTCGTGCTCGCGATGATCGCCGGCGGAATCGGCTTCGCGGTGGCTGGAGTGAACGGACTGTGGAGCGGCCTGATCGGCGTCCTGCTGTCTATGGTTTTCCTGGGAGTCACGGCGGCCAGCATCCTGTTCGCCAACCGCTGGTTCGGCGATCCGATCTACGTGCAGATCTTCTTCGCGGTCGTGCTGGGCGGCTGGCTGCTGAAGATCGTGATCTTCATCGTGGCGATGCTGCTGATCGGCGGCCAGCCGTGGGTCGTGCCGATGATCCTGTTCCTGTCGATCATCGCGGGGGTCGCTGTTTCACTGGTCGTCGACGCCGTGGTGCTGATGCGGATGCGCCTGCCGAACGTCAGCGATATCGAACTGCCGACGACCGTCGAGGACGAGTCCTGACCTGCCCTCAGGGTTTGCTAAGCTAGTCAAGTCCCCGCAGGTTGTGTGGTGATCTTCCAGGTCACGGTGTCGCCGCGGGATGATGCTCATCCGTCCCTTCGCACCGATCTACACCTCGGTGCTTCAAAGCTGGAGCCGCAACGTTGACTCAAGCCGTGTCTCTCCTTGCCGCCGCGACTGAGGGTCCGACGTTCCATCCTCCGTCGATCTGGGACTTCTTCCCGCCGATCATCGCCTTCGAGGGCACGCCGTTCGCATTCACTCGCATCAACCTCGCGCAGATCCTCGCGACGGTGATCCTGGTCCTCGTCTTCTGGCTCGGCACGCGCCGTCTGCGAATGGTTCCGGGTCGTTTCCAGAGCCTGGTCGAGATGGGCTTCGGCTTCGTCCGAGGCAACATCGCGCACGACCTGCTCGGACGCAAGGACGGCGACCGCTTCCTGCCGATCCTGATGACGATGTTCTTCATGATCCTGTTCATGAACCTGACCGGCATCATTCCCGGTGTGAACATCGCCGGAACATCGGTGATCGCGGTGCCGCTCCTGCTGGCGCTGATCTCCTACGGAACCTTCATCTACGCCGGCGTCAAGCAGAGCCCCAAGGGCTTCGTGCGCAACTCGCTGTTCCCGTCCGGCATCCCGGTCGCCCTGCAGTGGTTCGTCGCGCTTCTCGAGTTCCTGTCGACCTTCATCATCCGCCCGGTCACCCTGACCCTGCGTCTGCTGATGAACATGATGGTCGGCCACCTGATGCTGGTGCTGTTCTTCTCGGCCACGCAGTTCTTCGTCTTCGGCCTCAGCGGCTGGTGGTCGACGCTCGGCGTCGCGACCGGCGCCTTCGGCCTCGCCTTCACCCTGTTCGAGGTCCTCGTGGCCGTCCTGCAGGCATATATCTTCGCCGTCCTGACTGCGGTCTACATTCAGCTCGCAGTCGCTGATGAACACTAAGGGGACAGGTCACCACCTGCCCACCAACCGAAAGGAAAACACCCGTGGACGCAACTACGGTTCTCGCTGAGATGACTGGCTCGATCGCGACCGTCGGCTACGGCCTTGCAGCAATCGGCCCGGCAATCGGCATCGGCATCGTCGTCGGCAAGACGATCGAAGGCGTTGCTCGCCAGCCCGAGCTCGCCGGTCGCCTGCAGGTCCTGATGTGGATCGGTATCGCCTTCACCGAGGCGCTCGCCTTCATCGGCATCGCCACCGGCTTCATCTTCGGCTTCTGATCCCGCTTCCGATACGTAAGGAGACAGGATGCTGAACGCTCTTGTCACTGCTGCGGAGGAGCAAGCTCCGAGTCCGCTGCTGCCGGCGTCGTATGACATCTTCTGGTCGGCGATCTGCTTCGTCATCATCCTCGTGGTGATCTGGAAGGTCGCGATTCCGAAGCTGACGGCGATGCTCGATGAGCGTGCAGCCGCAATTGAGGGCAACATCGCCAAGGCCGATGAGGCTCAGAAGCAGGCTGAGGCGGCGCTGGAGGAGTACACCCGCCAGCTCGCCGAGGCACGCACTGAGGCTGGGGAGATCCGTGAGGCCGCCCGCGTGGACGGCAAGAAGATCGTGACCGAGGCGAAGGATGCCGCCACTGCTGAGGCAGGACGCATCACCGCCGCGGCGCACACCCAGATCGAAGCCGAGCGCCAGTCTGCATTCGTGTCTCTGCGCAGTGAGGTCGGAACGCTTGCGATCGACCTCGCCGGTGGAGTCGTCGGAGAGACCCTCTCTGATGACGCTCGTGCGACGGCCGTCGTGGATCGCTTCCTCGCTGACCTCGAGAAGGCCAAGTAATGGGCAGCGCGACCACTCAGGCACTCGCGGCATCGACGGACGCGCTTGCCGCAGCGTCGGGCCTCACCCTCGACAACGCGGCCGAGCTGTTCACAGCTGCCCGCGCGATCGGGGAGTCGGCCCAGCTGAGCGGCGCGCTCGCTGATCCCGCAGCTCCGGCACAGGCGCGCACGGCGCTGGTCGACAGCGTGTTCTCTGGCGCCTCGGCACCAGTGCGCGCGCTGCTGACCGCGGTGACGGCCCAGCGCTGGTCGAGCGCATCCGATCTCGTCGACGGTGTCGAAGAGCTCGCGATCCGCACGGCCGCGATCGGTTCACCCGACGACGACGTGGCGGGGGAGCTGTTCGGCTTCTCCCGCGTGATCGCAGCGAACCCTGACTTCGAGCTCGCCCTCGGCCGTCGCTTCGGCGACGACTCCGCCAAGGGAGCGCTCGTCGCGAAGGTGCTCGGCAAGACGGCGGCTCCGGCTACCGTGCTGATCGCTTCTTCTCTGGTGCGCCAGCCGCGTGAGCGTCGGGTTCGCCAGATCATCAGCCGCGCGATCGACATCGTCGCAGCCCAGGCCGACCGCACCGTCGCCACCGTGTACACAGCCACTCCGCTGGCTGCTGCTCAGGAGACCCGTCTCCGTGATGCTCTGGCTAGCCGCTATGGGGGCAAGATCTCTGTGAACCAGGTGATCGACCCCACCGTCGTCGGGGGACTGCGCGTGCAGATCGCCAACGACGTCATCGACGGCAGCATCTCCGCCCGACTCGCCGACCTTCGCCAGAAGCTCGCGAGCTGACAACGACTGGCGCGGGGAACCGCGCTCACCCAGACACACAAAGGGAAGACAATGGCAGAACTATCGATCAGCCCCGACGTCATCCGTGACGCGCTGAAGGACTTCGCCGCCGCATATGAGCCCACCGGGGCCGCGGCGACCGAGGTCGGCACCGTCATCGACGCAGCTGACGGCATCGCGCACGTCGAGGGACTGCCCGGCGTCATGGCGAACGAGCTTGTTACATTCGCGGACGGGACCAAGGGCCTCGCGCTGAACCTCGACGAGCACAAGATCGGCGTGGTCGTCCTCGGCGAGTTCACCGGCATCGAAGCAGGTCAGGAGGTCACCCGAACGGGTGAGGTCCTCTCCGTGCCCGTCGGCGACGGCTACCTGGGTCGTGTCGTCGACCCGCTCGGCACCCCGATCGACGGCCTCGGTGCAATCGCCACCGAGGGCGTGCGCGCTCTTGAACTGCAGGCGCCCGGCGTCATGCAGCGCAAGTCGGTGCACGAGCCGATGCAGACCGGCATCAAGGCGATCGACGCCATGATCCCTGTCGGCCGTGGTCAGCGTCAGCTGATCATCGGTGACCGTCAGACCGGTAAGACGGCGCTGGCGATCGACACGATCATCAACCAGAAGGCCAACTGGGAATCGGGCGACGTCAACAAGCAGGTTCGCTGCATCTACGTCGCGATCGGCCAGAAGGGCTCGACCATCGCCTCGGTGAAGGGCGCGCTCGAAGAGGCCGGCGCACTGGAGTACACCACGATCGTGGCGGCTCCGGCATCCGACCCCGCTGGTTTCAAGTACCTCGCTCCGTACACCGGCTCGGCCATCGGCCAGCACTGGATGTACGGCGGCAAGCACGTGCTCATCGTCTTCGACGACCTGTCGAAGCAGGCTGAGGCCTACCGAGCCGTTTCCCTTCTGCTGCGCCGCCCGCCGGGCCGCGAGGCATACCCCGGTGACGTCTTCTACCTGCACTCGCGTCTGCTCGAGCGCTGCGCGAAGCTCTCCGACGAGCTGGGCGCCGGATCGATGACGGGTCTGCCCATCATCGAGACCAAGGCCAACGACGTCTCGGCATACATCCCGACCAACGTGATCTCGATCACCGACGGCCAGATCTTCCTGCAGTCCGACCTGTTCAACGCCAACCAGCGTCCGGCAGTCGACGTGGGCATCTCGGTCTCGCGAGTCGGCGGTGACGCTCAGGTCAAGTCGATCAAGAAGGTCTCCGGAACGTTGAAGCTCGAGCTCGCGCAGTACCGCTCGCTCGAGGCCTTCGCCATGTTCGCCTCGGACCTCGATGCGGCATCGCGTCGTCAGCTCTCGCGTGGTGCGCGCCTGACCGAGCTGCTCAAGCAGCCGCAGTACTCGCCGTACCCCGTCGAGGACCAGGTCGTCTCGATCTGGGCGGGAACCAACGGCAAGCTCGACACGATCGAGGTCGAAGACGTGCTGCGTTTCGAGCGCGATCTGCTCGACCACCTGCGTCGCAACAGCACTGTCCTCGACACTCTGCGTGAGACGAACGTCCTCGATGACGCCACCGTCGCAGAACTCGACAAGCAGGTCGACGCATTCATCCTGGAGTTCCAGGGTGGCAAGGGCCACGCCATCGGCGCCCCTGGCCACGAGGAGCATGCTGCCGCCGAGGCAGAGGACGTCAACCAGGAGAAGATCGTCAAGGGCCGTCGCGCGTAACCGCGTGGGATATAGATAATGGGCGCTCAACTCAGGGTCTACAAGCAGAAGATCAGTTCTGCTCAGACGACCAAGAAGATCACGAAGGCGATGGAACTCATCGCGGCTTCGCGCATTCAGAAGGCCATGGCACGCGTGAAAGCGTCCAGCCCCTTCGCGCGTGCCGTGACGAGGGCTGTCTCTGCCGTCGCGACGCACTCGAACGTCGATCATCCGCTCACCCGCGAGCCCGAGAAGATCAGCCGCTCCGCGGTGGTCATCTTCTCGTCCGACCGCGGTCTTGCCGGAGCCTTCAACTCGCAGATCCTCCGTGAGGCTCTCGAGGTGGCAGAGCTCCTGCGCGAGCAGGGCAAGGAGCCGGTTTTCTACCTGGTCGGCCGCAAGGCTGTCGGGTACTTCCAGTTCCGTCGCATCGCTGCGGCAGCGGAGTGGACCGGCGACACGGATACGCCGTCCTTCCACACTGCTGAAGAGATCTCACAGACCCTGCTGGACGCTTTCTCCCGTGGAGGAAGCGCCGGTGGTGTCGACGAGATCACCCTCGTGTACAACCGCTTCGTCAGCATGATGACGCAGTCGCCGGAGAACGTCCGACTGCTTCCGCTGGAGATCTCGGAGGCCGACGACTCAGAGGCTGGTACGACCGTGTACCCGCTGTACGAGTTCGAACCCGACGCCGAGACCGTGCTGGATGCGATTCTCCCGGTGTACATCCAGAGCCGCGTCTTCAACGCCATGCTGCAGTCCTCCGCGGCGAAGCAGGCGGCCACGCAGAAGGCGATGAAGTCGGCCAGCGACAACGCCGACAAGCTGATCACCGATTACACCCGCCTGCGCAACAATGCGCGCCAGGCCGAGATCACCCAGCAGATCGCCGAGATCGTCGGTGGCGCCGACGCTCTGGCATCCAAGTGATAGACCCTCAGGAAAGAGACGAAGAAATGACCCCCACCGCTACGGCTGACCAGCCCGCGACCGCGGTCGTCGGGCGCGTCGCACGCGTCAACGGTCCGGTTGTGGATATCGAGTTCCCGCACGACTCGATCCCCGACATCTACAACGCGCTGAAGACCACGATCACGATCGGCGAGGAGTCGACCGAGATCACGCTCGAGGTCGCTCAGCACCTCGGCGACGACCTCGTGCGCGCCATCTCGCTCAAGCCCACCGACGGCATGGTCCGTGGCCAGGAGGTGCGCGACACCGGCGAGGCGATCTCCGTTCCCGTCGGCGACGTCACCAAGGGCAAGGTCTTCAACGTGATCGGCGAGGTTCTCAACGCCGAGCCCGGTGAGCAGATCGAGATCACCGAGCGCTGGCCGATCCACCGCAAGGCGCCGAACTTCGACCAGCTGGAGTCCAAGACCCAGATGTTCGAGACCGGCATCAAGTCGATCGACCTGCTGACCCCCTACGTGCTGGGTGGAAAGATCGGTCTGTTCGGTGGTGCTGGTGTCGGCAAGACGGTGCTCATCCAGGAGATGATCCAGCGTGTTGCACAGGACCACGGTGGTGTGTCGGTGTTCGCCGGTGTCGGCGAGCGCACCCGTGAGGGCAACGACCTGATCCACGAGATGGATGAGGCCGGCGTCTTCGACAAGACCGCCCTTGTCTTCGGCCAGATGGACGAGCCGCCGGGAACGCGTCTGCGCGTGGCACTGTCGGCTCTGACCATGGCGGAGTACTTCCGCGATGTGCAGAAGCAGGACGTGCTGCTGTTCATCGACAACATCTTCCGCTTCACGCAGGCCGGTTCCGAGGTCTCGACGCTGCTGGGCCGCATGCCCTCGGCCGTGGGCTACCAGCCGAACCTCGCCGACGAGATGGGTGTTCTCCAGGAGCGCATCACCTCGACGCGTGGTCACTCGATCACCTCGCTGCAGGCGATCTACGTGCCGGCCGATGACTACACCGACCCGGCGCCGGCGACCACGTTCGCGCACCTCGATGCAACCACCGAGCTCTCGCGTGAGATCGCATCGAAGGGTCTGTACCCGGCCATCGACCCGCTGACCTCGACGTCGCGCATCATGGACCCCCGCTACTTGGGCGAGGACCACTACCGCGTGGCCACCACGGTCAAGCAGATCCTGCAGAAGAACAAGGAACTGCAGGAGATCATCGCGATCCTCGGTGTCGACGAGCTCTCCGAAGAGGACAAGATCGTCGTGTCGCGTGCACGTCGCATCCAGCAGTTCCTCTCGCAGAACACCTACATGGCGAAGAAGTTCACCGGTGTCGAGGGTTCGACCGTCCCGCTGAAGGAGACCATCGAGTCGTTCGATGCGATCACTCGCGGTGACTTCGACCACGTCGCCGAGCAGGCCTTCTTCAACGTCGGTGGCATCTCGGACGTCGAAGAGCAGTGGGCGAAGATTCAGAAGGAGAACGGCTGATCATGGCTCTGCACGTCAGCCTCGTCTCCGCCGATGCGGAGGTCTGGACGGGAGAGGCATCGCTTGTCGTCGCCAAGACCGTCGAGGGCGAGATCGGCTTCATGGCCGGGCACGAGCCGGTGCTGGCCATCCTCGCTGAAGGCCAGGTCCGGATCACCCAGGAAGACGGCACGAAAGTGCTCGCCAACGCGCAGGACGGCTTCCTCTCGATGGAGGGCGACGCCCTGACCATCGTCGCCGGCAACGCTGCGTTGATCGCCTGACAGCAATTCACTGACGCGTCCGCCTCGACCCGGAGTTCTCTCCAGGTCGAGGCGGACGCTTCTTCTTACCCCCGGGAACCCATGAAGATTCTCCTGCCTCCCTCTGAGACCAAGCGCACCGGCGGCACCGGGGCGCCGATCGATCTCGCGAACCTCGCGCTTCCGTCACTGCACGCGGCACGCGAGCAGGTGGTGTCGGCGCTGATCGAGTTGTCTGGTGACGTCGCCGAGTCCCAGCGGGTGCTGAAGCTCAGCGACCGGCAGCTGGCCGACATCGATGACAATCGGATGCTGCGCACGGCGCCCACGATGCCGGCCGTCGACCGCTATACGGGGGTGCTCTATGACGCACTGGATGCACCGAACCTCGATCGCGCGGCCAGACGCTGGCTCGGCGCGCATGTGCTCATTCATTCGGCGCCTTTCGGACCCGTCGGGGCGCTGGACTCCATTCCGGCATATCGGCTCGCGGCCGGCGCAGCTCTTCCCGGACTGCAGCCGTTGCGCAGGCACTGGGCCGAATCCACAACCGCGGCTCTGGCCGAGAACGACTTTCTGCTCGACCTGCGCAGTGAGGCATATGTTGCCCTGGGCCCGGTGCCAGCGTCCGTGCGCTCCGCGTACGTGCGCGTCGTGACCGACACAGGTCGCGCGCTCAACCACTTCAACAAGAAGGCCAAGGGCGAATTCTTACGCGCGCTTGCCACGACACGCCCGAGAGGGCGCTCCGCTGACAGTCTGTTCGAATGGGCCGAGCGGACTGGTCTGCACCTGCAGAAGGCGCCGATCCAGGGGGAGTGGGAACTCGTCGTTCGAACCTGAGCCCGGTGGTGGGTACATGTGCCCTGGCTGAGTATTGCCTGAGTACTTGCTCGGCAGATAGCATGGCCGTTGCGATTCATTCGCGAGGGGGAGTGCAGCAGCTTCCCTGGTCGACAACGGAAATGGGACGACATGGACAACGGGGATCTATACGGGCTCGGTGCCTTCTACGCGATGATGGCGATCTTCGGGGTCGTGATCTTCGTCTTCTCAGTGGTCGGCTATGTACTCGGCTCGCTCTTCATGATGAAGATCTTCGAGAAGGCGGGCGTGCAGGGCAAGTGGCGCGCATGGGTTCCCGTCTACAACACGATGATCTTCTTCAAGCTCGGCGATATGAGCCCCTGGCTGGTGCTCTACGGCATCGGCGGCATCATCCTGCTCTCCTGGATTCCGATCCTCGGTTTCATCGGCAGTCTCGTCGGAGTCGCGATCGGCGTGCTGTCGGCGATGGCTGCGTGGCGCGTCGGCCTGAAGCTGCAGAAGGAAGCGGCATGGGTCATTCTCTACGTGCTCCTGGGCATTGTCTGGCTGGGTATCAACGCCTTCGACAAGTCGCGGTGGAACCCGAACATCGCGCCCGCTTCGTGGGCCGGCAACAACTTCCTCGGCGACCGCACCGTGTGGGACGGCGTTCCCGTGCAGCCGTCCGCGGGCGTCGCACCGGCCGCACCCGGATATGGTGCGCCGCAGGGATATGCCGCTCCTGCTCCGCAGGGCTACCAGCCTCCCGCGCAGCCCGGTTACCCGGCGCAGCCTGGATACCCGGCGCAGCCCGGCTACTCGGCTCCCGCGCAGCCCGGCCAGCAGCCTCCTGCGCAGCCCGGCTACGGTGCTCCTCAGCCGCCGGTTCCTCCGGCACCGGGTGCGCCGACGCCTCCGCCCGCACCTCCGGCTCCGCCCGCACCGCCGGCAGATCCGAACCAGCCCCCTGCGTGAGCTGAGCTCCTGAAGAAGCCCCCGACCTCGGTCGGGGGCTTCTTGCATCTGGCGAGGTCAGGATTAGATACGGTGGAGGCATGGGAACTTCGCAGCGTCGCGTCGGCGCATCCGGTCTCGTCGTATCCGCAACAGGTCTCGGATGCAATAACTTCGGCAGGGCCGGAACCGTGACCGAGACGCTCGACGGCACTCGCACGGTGATCGACGCCGCGTTGGCGAATGGAGTCTTCTTCTTCGATACCGCTGACATGTACGGAGCCGATGCGGGTCAGAGCGAGTCGCTGATGGGCGAGGCGCTGCAGGGGCGTCGTGACCGTGTGGTGCTGGCCACGAAGTTCGGTCACGAGCGCGACATGGGCTATGACTTTCCGGCGGGCCGAGGGTCGCGTCGCTACGTGCGCATGGCTGTCGAGCAGTCTTTGCGCCGCCTGCACACCGATTGGATCGATCTCTACCAATTGCATCTGCCCGACCCGCAGACACCGATCGCCGAGACGATCGATGCACTCGATGAGCTCGTCGACGAGGGCAAGATCCGCTACTACGGTCACTCCAACCTCGACGGCTGGCAGATTGCCGAGGCGGAGTTCACCGCCCGCACGCGTTCGACCGGGCGCTTCATCTCGGCACAGAATCATTATTCGCTGCTGGCGCGCGCGTCCGAGCGCGAGGTGCTGCCTGCCGTCAATCAGTACCAGCTCGGCTTCTTCCCGTTCTTCCCGCTGAAGAACGGACTGTTGACGGGCAAATTCACCCGCGAAGGCGGTCCGAGCGACAGCCGCATCATGCAGACGCGACGGCAGATCTGGGTGGATGCGCCGTGGGACGCGCTGGAGGCATATCAGGAGTTCTGCGATGAGCGTGAGATCACGATGCTGCAGGCCACGTTCGGGTGGCTGCTCGCGCAGCCCGGCGTGTCGAGCGTGATCGCCGGCGCGACCACTGCCGAGCAGATCGAGGCCAACGCCGCGGCAGCAGATGCGTGGGCCCCGTCTGCGGCGGACCTGACGGAGATCGACCGGATCTTCCCGCTGCCAGAGGACCCTGCGACGCAGATGTGACCGTCTGCTCCATTACGATGAACCTGTATCCCATGGGCGCTGCGTCGCCCGCACGTCAGACGGAGACCTCCTGTGCCTGAAACGACAACGCAGACGCACCGCGTCAGCGATGAGCTGCAGCTCGCGTGGGCCGGGATCACCGACCGCGGCCGGCGGCGCGACAACAACCAGGATGCGTTCCTGGCGCGGTATCCGCTTTTCGTCGTCGCTGACGGCATGGGCGGCCATGCCGGTGGTGAGATCGCCAGCCAGAGCACCGTGACCGAGCTCGACGCCATGCTGGATGCCGGCGAAATCTCCAGCGCAGCCATCGAGGCAGCGCTGCACCGCGCGGTAGATGACATCCACAGCCACCCGGAGACCACGGACGAAGGCACCGGCACCACACTCACTGGTGTCTATCTTCAGCGCACCGAAGAAGATGGCTGGCAGTGGATCTCATTGAACATCGGCGACTCGCGGGTGTATCTCAAGCGCGACGACCGTCTCGTGCAGGTGACGACTGACCATTCGGTGGTGCAGGAGCTCATCGCCTCGGGAAAGATCAGCCCGGAAGAGGCCGACAGCCATCCCTACAGCAACGTCATCACCCGTGCGGTCGGTGCAAGCGAGTTGGTGCCGCCCGACTACGTCGCGGTCGACCTGCGTGACGACGACCGCATCATCATCTGCTCCGATGGGCTCACCAAAGAGCTCACCGACTACGGCATCCTGCACTTCCTCCGCGAGCACGCCGATCCAGCGACCGCAGTCGAAGCCATGCTCGATGCCGCGCTCGAGAACGGTGGCCGCGACAACGTCACGATGATCGTGCTCCAGGTCATCATGGGCGAATCGCCCTCCACAGAAGTCGAATCCGCGCAATAGCCCGATCCGCCTGTGGATAGTCCGTTTCTGATGGCGTCCGTGCGCTCGAATGGTGGGTATGGATGCCACCACCATTGTTCTGCCGGCAGCTCCCGCTGAGGCGCGACGCCCGCAACTGCCGCTGCTCGCTGCCATTGTTCCGGTTATCGCCGGAGTGGTGCTGTGGCTGGTGACCGGGTCGCTGTTCGCGCTGTGCTTCGCCGCGCTCGGCCCGCTCATGCTCGTTTCGTCCTACCTCGATGGGCTTCGATCCCGACGCAAAGAGCGTCGGCGTGCCGACGCGGAAGACACCCAGGCGTGGCAGCGCGCCGACGCAGAGCTGGATCGGCTGCACGCCCAGGAGCACGCCGGCGCGTGGGCCCGCGACCCCGATGTCGCCGAGTGCGTGATCGAGCCGCCACTGCGAGGACACGAGGGGGTGGGTCGAGCGACGACGATCGTGCTGGGCCGTGGCCTGCGCCCCAGCGTCGTGCGAGCCAGCGGGGGCGATGACGACCGGGCGCGCGCATTCGCCGAGCGCGCGCAGCAACTGGACGATGCACCGATCGTGGTGCCTCTCGGCGGTGGCGTGTGCATTCGGGCACCGGAGCCGGTGGCAGCGGCGGTTGCACGGGCCCTGGTGATTCAGTTGTGTCTGCGCTTCCCTCCGGCGCAGCTCGGGGTGTTCGGCGATCGCACCGCGGCCTGGTCGCTGGATGTTCTCCCGCACGCGGGGCGACGACGGGCCTCGTTTCGCCTGAGCGCAGGAACCGGCGCTGAACGATCGGACGCGGTGATCTGCGTGCGTGCGCCGGGGGAGGAGCCGCCGCCTGGAATCACGACGGTGCTGGACTTCACGACCCCGGTGCGTGCGCGGGTGCGGACACCTGAGGGAACGAGTGAGCTGTCGCTTGAGGCGGTGTCAGCCCAGCAGGCTCGTGCCATCGCCAGCACCGCGGCTGAGAAAGCCGACACAGACACCGAGGTGCCGGACCGTCTCGCGATGGATGAGCTGCCGCCGGCGCGCACCCACGGACTCTCGGCGACGTTCGGACGTGGTGAGCACGGTGACCTCACCCTGGATCTCGTCGAGGACGGGCCGCATGCGATCGTGACCGGAATGACGGGAACGGGCAAGAGCGAGTTGCTGACGAGCTGGCTGACGGGGATGGCAGCGGTGCACTCTCCGGCGGAGGTCGCTTTCGTCCTGGTGGATTTCAAGGGCGGCACAGCGTTTGATCCACTGCGCAGGCTGCCGCACGTCGTCGCGGTCGTCACCGACCTTGACGCGGAGGGGGCGCGGCGCGGCGTCGGCAGCCTCACCGCCGAGCTGCGTCGTCGTGAGGCGGTGATGGCGGATGCTGGGGCCCGCGACGTGCGCGACTGCCCGGCACTGGCGCGGCTCGTGATCGTCGTCGATGAGTTCGCCGCACTGCTGCAGGAGCATCCCGATCTTGCCGCCATCTTCACCGACGTCGCAGCCCGTGGTCGCGCGCTGGGAATGCATCTCGTGCTCGGCACGCAGCGCGCGAGCGGGATCATCCGCGATGCGCTGGCATCGAACTGCCCGCTGCGGCTCAGCCTTCGCGTCGCCGAGACGGCCGACAGTCGGTTCGTCATCGGCTCGGATTCGGCTGCGGAGCTGCCCGGTGGTGCCGACTCGCGCGGGCTCGCGTTCGTGCGCCGTCCGCGTGACACCGAAGCGCACGTCACTCGCATCGCGCTCACCTCCGACGCTGATCTCGCTGCCGCGTCCCAGCGCTGGAGCGGACACGAGCGGCAGCGGAGCCCCTGGCTGCCACCGCTGCCGCCGCGCGTGGCGTTGCCAGATCATGGAGCGGTCGATGCAGAGGCAGTCTTCGGTCTTGCGGACGAACCGGAACAGCAGCGGCAGCCCTGGGTCACCCTGAAACGCGGACAGGGACTCGCGATCCTCGGCGGACCAGCGGCGGGAAAGAGTTCTGCTGTGCAGATGCTCGCCTCGCAGCTGCCTGATGGGGTGATCGTGCCGCCAGATCTCGAAGGCGCATGGGACGCTGTCGCTGAATTGTCCACCGGCCGGCACGGAACGGTGCTCTGCGACGACCTCGACCTCCTGGTCGGTCAGTACCCGCCGGACTATCAGCAGCTGTTCCTCAGCAGGTGGGAGAAGATCGTGCGCGCTCCGGCGGGTGCAGTCATCACGCTCTCACGCGCATCCGGTCCGCTCGGACGTCTGATCGATGCCCTCCCGCAACGAGCCCTGCTGCGATTGACGAGCAAGGTCGAGCACATCGCAGCGGGCGGTGACCCGTCAGCATTCGACCGGGCACGGCCCGCTGGCAGAGCCTGGATGGACGGGCGAGAGGTACAGGTGTGCTGGACGGACGAACCCGCATCAGACACGGCGCAGCCATCCGCGCGCGATCCCCAGATCTGGCAGCCCCGTCGCAGATGGACGGGCATCGTGACGGCAGCGGAGGAGGCGACTCGAACGGTGCTCACCGCGGCGCACCCGGGGCATCGGGTGATCAGCCTTGGTGAGGCCGACAGAGCAGCAGCCGACGCGCAGCCCGAGGCGCAGTTCATCGTCGTCGGCGACCCCGAGCAGTGGCGTGCGCAATGGTCGCTGCTCCAGCTCGTGCGAAGCTCCGGCGAATTGCTGATCGCGGCGGAATGCCCCACCGAACTGCGTCAGCTCGCTGGTGCGCGGGAGGTGCCGCCCTTCGCCCTCGCACATGCTGACCGGGCGTGGTCGGTGGAGGCGGGAGCGCTGCCGCGGCGGGTGCTGCTGAACTGATCTCCGCTCGTCGATTTCCGGTTCAGACGGCGGAACCGGGGCGGATGGTGCCAACAGGTTCTCCGCCGCCGAGCACGGTCAGCTGCAGCGCGGCCGCGAGAGTGACGACGTCGGCCTCGGCCAGTGCGCCGGCACGGGCAAGCATCGTGGCTGCGACGATCGTCGCAGCGCGACCGTTGCCATCGAGCATCTTCAGTGCCACCGTTGCGCCGTTGGGGGCGACCATCACCATGACTCCCTCGGCGCCGCCCTTCGCGAAGACACCGAGCGTCTCGATGGCGATCGTGTCGGGCTCACCGGGGCCCGCGATCGTCCACGGGCTCTCGCGCACCGCACGCACGAGTGTTCCGGCGACGCGGTGCAGCGCGAATGGCGAGCGCTCCGACGCAGTTCCGATGCGGTGAACGCCGCGTGCGAGAGCTGTGAGGGTCATCGCGTGCACCGGCGCCCCGCAGCCGTCGATCGCTGTGTGCGCAACCTTCTCTCCGGTGAGACGCTCCACGACCTCACGGATGTGGACCTGCAGCGGATGGGTCGGTGCCAGATAGTTCTTGATGGGCCAGCCAGTGGCGAGGCAGGCGCGAAGCATGAGGGCGTGCTTGCCGGAGCAGTTCATGCGAATCCGGGCCTCGGCAAGGTTGTCACTGATCATCTGACGGCGCGTGGCGCTGTCAGATGGCCACGCGACGGGGCAGCCGAGATCGTCCTCGTTGAGGCCACCGGCGGCGAGCACCTCGCGAACCACTGCCGCATGCCGGTCGGTGCCGGTGTGGCTCGCCGTGCCGAGTGCCAGCTGATCGCCCTCGAGCGCGGCGCCCGCGGTCACACTGGCGACAGCCTGCAGGGGCTTCAGACTCGAACGGGGCAGGATCAACGCGTCTGCGTTGCCGTGCACGGCGGTGGTATCACCATCGGGGGAGAGCACGATCGCGGCGCCGACGTGGCGAGATTCCACGAAGCCGCTGCGCTCCACGACGGCGAGTTCGACAGCATCACTGATAGTCAGGGTCTCCAGCACCACACCAGCCTATCGTCGCCGCCGTGGCAGACTTGCGGCATGGCACAGCATCCGCTCGGCGAGCATCATTACGAGCTCACTGCGACCTGGACCGGGAATCGCGGCAGCGGAACGAGCGGATACCGCGATTACACGCGCGACGTGACGATCACGATCGACGGCAAGCCAGAGCTGCTCGCTTCGGCCGACAGGCCGTTCCGCGGAGACAAGACCAGATGGAACCCCGAGGACATGCTGATCGCGTCCCTGTCGGAATGCCACCTGCTGTCATATCTGCACGCCTGTGTGACGGCGGGTGTCGCCGTGACCGCGTATCGCGATCGGGCGACCGGCGTGATTCGTGAGGACGGCCGGGGCGGTGGAGCATTCGTCGAGGTGATGCTGCGGCCCGAGGTGGTGGTGGCGGATGCTGCGATGATCGAGACGGCGGAACAGGCCCATCATCAGGCCCACGAATGGTGCTTCATCGCCAACTCGGTGAACTTCCCGGTGCGTTACGAACCGACAGTCAGCGCCTCTCGTGGGGCAGCGCCTGCCTGATCTTGTCGATCGGGGTGGCGGCGGGCGGTTCGTTGTAGACACCGGCGAGCTCCTGCTCGGACAGTGCGTGGATCGCCGCCATGATCTCATCGGTCGCGAGGCGGCGCGCCCGGCCGCTGTTCGCCGCGCCGTGCTTCGACAGGTCGAGCGGCTTGCCGAAACGCACCGAGATCCGCTCACTGAGCGAGGGCATCTTCGCGCCCACCGGCATCACTCGATCCGTGCCGATCAGTCCGACCGGCACGACGGGTGCGCCGGTCTGCAGCGCCAGGAAAGCTACTCCGGTGCGGCCCCGGTACAGGCGCCCATCGGTGGAGCGCGTTCCCTCCGGGTACAGTGCGACGGCGAGCCCCTCTTCGAGCAGCTGTCGCTGCTGATCCAGAGCATCCAGAGCGGCCTGGCCGGCACCGCGGCGAACCGGAATCGCGCCGACAGAGGTGAAGAACTCCCGCGATACGGCGCCCTTGAATCCGGTGCCCTCGAAATAGCTCGATTTCGCGAGGAAGTGCACCGGCCGCGGGGCGGCGACGGGGATCGCCATCGAATCGATGAAGGAGAGGTGGTTGCTGGCGAGGATGACGGCACCGGTCATCGGAACGTTCTCGCGGCCTTCGATGCGGGGGCGATAGATCGCGCGGGCGAGGGGAGTGGCGATCATCCGACCCACTGCGTATTTGAATCCCGCGTGATGGGGTGTGGCCGGTTCCGACGTGTGCTCGGAATCCATCGACTGCTCAGAACTCATCAGAAGATCCTATCCAGCGATCCATGCCGGCATCGGCATGCCGATGCCGGGTCGCACTCAGCGGCGACAAAGCCGGATGAGCGAGGATGGTGTACTCCCACCACCGATTCCGAGGTCTCATCTTGCGCCTGCGTCCGCTTGCTCTCCTGTCCACCGTCGCCGTGACGGCGCTGCTTCTGGCCGGTTGCGCAAGCAGCCCCGAGACGGCAGAGACTCCCGAGCCCACGCCTTCCGGACAACCGGAGTGCCTCGTCGATGCGAAGCCGGGTGCAGGATCGGATGCCATCAAGGTGACCGGTGAAGGACTCGACGCGAAGATCGAGGTGCCACAGGGAACCGAGTTCGACGACGTGCAGCGCACGATCCTGAACAAGGGCGATGGCGACGATGTGCACGCCGGCGACTTCATCTCGATCCGCTACCAGATCGTCGAGGCCGACACGAACAAGGTCGTGGAGACCTCGGAGCGCGGCGTCGACGGCGTGCTGCCGATGCTGCTCGACCCGGCGATCGCGCAGAACCCGCAGGCGATCATGGATTCCACCCAGTCGCCCGTCTTCATCGCGGCGGCCGAGTGCGCGCCGATCGGCTCTGACGTCGTCTTCGCCCTGCCAGGGCAGGAGGGGCAGAGCGCAGTCATCGTCTACCTGCAGACGCTGAAGGAGCTTCCCACCACCGCAACGGGCAAGAGCGTCGATGCGCCTGCCGACATGGCGACGGTGAAGCTCGCGAAGGATGGCACGCCGTCTGTCGAGATTCCGAAGGGCGACGCTCCGACCGAAACGACCATCGGTCTGCTGAAGCAGGGCGACGGTCCCACTGTCGGCGTCGGCGACCTGGTCACGGTGCAGTACCTCGGCGTGAAGTGGAGCGACGGCACAGAGTTCGATTCGTCGTGGAGCCGCGACGCGATGCCCACCCAGTTCCCGACCACGGGCGTCGTGGCGGGCTTCAGCAAGGCTCTGGAGGGCCAGCAGGTCGGCTCGCAGGTGCTCGTCGAGATCCCGCCGGCTGACGGCTATGGTCCGTCCGAAGGCCACGAACTGCAGAAGGAGACTCTGGTCTTCGTGATCGATATCCTCGGCGTCACACCGCTCGTCACCGATCCGGTCGAGTGAGTCCCCTCTGCCCTGCGGGAGATCGCTGCACGGCATAGGCTTGGCGGCATGCGTCGCGTCATCGTCCTCGGCTCCACCGGTTCCATCGGCACTCAGGCACTGGATGTGATCCGCGCCAATCCGCGCCGGTTCGAGCTCGTGGGACTCGCTGCGGGCACGAACGCCGAGCTGATGGCGCAGCAGGCCGCCGACTTCCACGTCGAGCACACGGCGCTGGGAGCATCCGACGCCGAGCAGCTGGTCCGCGATGTCGAGGCGGATGTCGTGCTGAACGCCATCACCGGCTCGATCGGCCTCGGCGCCACGCTGGCAACTCTCAAAGCTGGTCGCACGCTCGCACTCGCGAACAAGGAATCGCTCATCGTCGGCGGCGAGCTCGTGCGCGCTGCGGCTGCAGATGGGCAGATCGTGCCAGTCGATTCCGAGCACTCGGCGATCGCTCAGGCGCTCCGGGCCGGGGTGGATGCCGAGGTGCGGCGGCTGGTCGTGACCGCGTCCGGTGGACCTTTCCGTGGCCGCGGCCGCGCAGAACTCGGTGACGTCACCCCCGCACAGGCACTGGCTCACCCCACTTGGGACATGGGGCGGATGGTCACCACGAACTCCGCCACCCTGGTGAACAAGGGCTTGGAAGTGATCGAGGCGCACCTGCTGTTCGACGTCGCCTACGACGATATCGAGGTGGTGGTGCACCCGCAGTCGATCGTGCACTCCATGGTGGAGTTCGTCGACGGCTCCACCATCGCGCAGGCATCGCCGCCTGACATGCGCCTGCCGATCTCTCTCGGACTGGACTGGCCGCATCGAGTCGGGGGTGTCGGTCAGCCGTTGGATTGGCGAGCTGCGACGAGCTGGACTTTCGAGCCCCTTGACGACGAGGCGTTCCCCGCCGTGCTGCTGGCGAAGGCAGTGGGGCGAGCGGGCAAGACATTCCCCGCCGTCTACAACGCCGCCAACGAGCAGGCCGTCAATGCCTTCCACGAGGGGCGCCTGACGTTCCTGGGCATCGTCGATACGATCTCCCGCGTGATCGACGCGCACGACGCGGGCGATGTGCTGACTGTCGACTCGCTGGCGGAGGCCGAGCGGTGGGCGCGCGAGAAGGCAGACGCGCTGATCGCCTCCGCGTGAAAGGTATCCGGCTGCTAGTCGCCGTACGGATTCGGCCAGTGCGAATCCGCGACCGGCCAGCCCGCGGCCTGCAGCGCACGACGGGCCAGCTCGCGGGCTGAGTACGGCGTGCGCACGCCGCGGATGTCGCGATAGTCCTGGTGGCCGGGGCCGGCCCAGAGGATGGCATCCCCTTCGCCGACCATGCCGACAGCAGCGATGATCGCCTCCTCGGGAGGCGAGAACTCATGGATCTCGGCATCCGGCCGCGACCGGCGGGCGCCTTCGATGAGGGTGGCACGGATGGATGCGGCGTCTTCGAACCGCGGGTGATGATCGGTGACGACCAGTATGTCGCTGCCCTGAACGGCCGTTCGCGCCATATCGAATCGCTTGGTCGCGTCGCGATCGCCGTCGGCGCCGAAGAGCATGAGCACCTTGCCCGGCGTCACGCGGCGCACGGCGGAGAGGGTCTTCTCGAAAGCATCCGGCGTGTGTCCGAAATCGACGTAGACGGCAGGACCGTTGGTGCCGGAGATGAACTGCGTGCGCCCTGGCAGGTGGGCGATGATCTGCCCGTCGCGGGCGAACGACGCCGCGATGCGTTCCCAGTCGTAGCCTCCCTCAAGCAGCATGACAATCGCCAGCCCGGCGTTCGCGGCCATGTGCTGGCCGATGACGGGCACGAGTGTGGTGAGGTTGCGACCGCCAGGCCCGGTCAGTGTGAAGAGCGTGCCGCTGGGGCGCTCGTCATTGATGGTGACGACCCAGTCGGCCCGGGCGGCAGCATCCGGATCCGCGGCGATCGACGGCGTGCCGATCGTGACGACGGGAATGCCCGCGCTATCGACGACACGAGCGCCAGACGGCGAGTCGAGACTGATGACGCCGCGTCGAGCCCGCTCTGGAGTGAACAGCGGCAGCTTCGCCTTGAAGTACTCCTCCATATCGGCGTAGTCGTCGAGGTGATCATGCGACAGGTTCGTGAACCCGGCGACATCGAAGACGATGCCGTCGACGCGGTGGCGCGACAGCGCCTGCGCGCTCACCTCGACCGCTACTGCCTCGACCGAGCGCTCCCGCATGAGGGCGAGCAGCGCGTGCATCTCTGACGCCTCGGGGGTGGTGAGACGCGAGACGATGACCTGGCCGGCGATATGCCGTTCGGCCGTCGATGAGAGACCAGAGACGACACCGAGTTGATCGAAGATGCCCTGCAGCAGGTGCGAGACACTCGTCTTGCCGTTGGTGCCCGTCGTTCCGAACAGCAGCGGCAGCGGATCGGCGGCTCCCGTGCCGTAGACCCAGGCGCTGAGGTCACCGAGAACCGCGCGCGGATCGTCGACGATGATGATCGGCAGACCGGTGGATGCTGCGATATCTGCGCCGGCGGGATCGGTGATGACCGCAACGGCGCCCTTCTCCGCAGCGATCGGCGAGAACTCGGCGCCATGCCGATTCACACCCTGAATAGCGACGAAAGCTTCGCCGGGACGCAGGTCGGCGGTGGCGAGGGTGATTCCGCTGAGGTACACGTCGGCGAGGTCGCCGCGGGTGTCACGGGCGAAACGGTCGGAGAGCTCGGTCAGCGCGCGACGGGGTGGGTCGGCGGGACGGAGCACAGGTGGGAGCGGCGGTTGGCTGATCATCGCATCCATGATCTCACGCACATCGGTCTCTGCTCGGATGCGACGTGGCCCGACGCGCGCGATCCGCAAGGGGGCGTGCGCGACCGGCCAATGACCGGCCGCGCACGCGGGGCGTCACGCGCGACGGCGTCGGTACGCGGCGATCGATACGACCAGTGCGACCAGCCCGGCCACGAGGCCGGCAGAGCCGACGATCATGGGAACGGGCGACACGGCGTCATCGGCTGATGCCGCGTCGCCGGCTGGTGCTGTGTGGTCGGCCGCAGGTGTGTCGGAGGGGGCATCGTCGGATGCTGCGCCCGTGTCATGCCCGTGCGCGTCATCGGCTGCAGCTGTGACCTCGACGACCGGAGCCGGCGCGTCGAGGTCGTGCGGGTCCTGGCCCTCCTCAGCTGTTTCGACCCACTCGCTCGAGCCCTCCTCGCAGATCTGCGAGACCGGGAACACCAGCGGACCGATGTCTTTCTCCGCGGGTCGGAAGTTGATGCTCACCGCGCCGCGGAGATCGATCGGAACGGGCCGGACGGCGGTGAACGTCACCGTGGAGACGAACCCGTCATCGCCCTTCTCGACCTGTGCATCCCAGGCGGCATCGAACGTCGGCGACACGGATGCCGCGCCCTCAGGCATCGTGATGCGCAGAGCCGTCGTCGGCGACTCGCCGCAGCCGTGGCTGAACGAGAACGTGAGCAGGGTGGATGTGCCGGACGAGATCGCATCGGGCGACACCCCGACGTGGGCGCTGGCGACGGCGGGGGTGGCGATGACGATTCCAGCGGCGAGGGCGGCGACGAGTGCGCCGCGACGAAGAGTGATGGACATGCGAATTCTCCTGAAGATTGTGTGAGCGGACGGCCATGTGCCGTGCCGCAGCGAATATCGCTGCTCCGAGCCGGGCAGCGGATGAGAGCTGATCGCACAGATCAGCGCCAGGAGAGTGCGGGCGGGCCGCGGCGGCAGACATCGCCCAGGGGAAGCCGCTTCAGCGGCAGGTGAAGCTCGTGGGTGACAGCAGAAGGACGAGGCGCCTGCAGCACGACCAGCAGCTGCGGGGCACGCAGCTGCACGCGGACCCACTGAGCGATGACATGGATCATCGACTCGCCGCGCCAGAGCAGCAGGGTCGTCACGACCGCGGCGATGACGTGCGCGGCGACCATCGGGGCATCCGCATGCGACATGTGCGTCATCGGCGTCAGCGCGCCGACGCTATGCACATGCGGAGCGAGGCCCGCTCCCGACGATGCCGTGCTGCCGGTCGTCTCGAAGACCGTGTGGAACACCCACTGGATCACGGCGACGGCTGCGGCGATGCTCGCGAATCGGGATCGCCGGCCGACCAGCATGGCTGCGAGCGGCGTGAGGAACACCGAGCTCGCGACGATGAGCAGCGGATGCGGCAGCTCGCCGCCGCCGATGGTGTGCGAGAGAGCGGCGATCAGAGTGGCCACTGCAGACGCGGAGGCGCCGCGGGTGATGCGCAGCTGCCTCCGGGTCACCCGATCAGTCTAGGCCCGAGGAAGTCACCGAACAGACGGCGCAAGTCACGGGGGATTCCTAGCCGTCTCGCGATAGCGTGAGCCGGTGGAGATTCTGCTGTACGTGGGCGGCATCCTGTTCATGCTCGTCGGTCTCGGCGTCTCGATCGGATTGCACGAAGTCGGGCACCTCGTGCCTGCGAAGCTCTTCGGCGTGCGCGTCGGCCAGTACATGATCAGCTTCGGACCCCGGCTGTGGTCGAAGCAGATCGGCGAGACCGAGTACGGCTTCAAGGTGCTGCCTCTGGGCGGTTTCATCTCGATGTCGGGCATGTACCCGCCCTCGACGACGAGCGGGCCCGCCAAGGGCATGTTCGCCAGCCTGGTGCAGGATGCACGGTCCGCGAATGACGAGACCATCGCAGACGGTGCCGAGAAACGAGTCTTCTACCGGCTTCCCGTCTTCAAGCGCATCATCGTCATGCTCGGCGGTCCGGTGATGAACCTGCTGCTGGCCATCATGATCTTCACGATCCTGGCATCCGGCATCGGGGTGCAGCAGGCCAGCACGACGATCGCCGAGATCAGCCAGTGCGTTGTTCCGGCAGGCACCTCGCAGACGGCGTGCACGCCCGACGATCCGGCCGCACCGGCCGCCGACTCCGGTTTCCAGCCGGGGGATGTCCTGGTCAGCTTAGACGGCACGGATGTCACGACATTCGCTGAGGCATCGGCGATCATCCAGTCCTCTGCGGGGCGAACGCTCGATGTCGTGGTGCGACGCGACGGCACTGACGTGCCGCTGTCGCTGACCCCTGCTCCCGCACAGCGCGCGGAGACCGACGCCAACGGGCGAGTGGTGCTGGATGCCGATGAGAAACCGGTCATGCACACCGTCGGCTACGCAGGCATCACGGCGCAGCTCGAGTATGCTCGGCAGCCGATCGGCACAGGCACCGACATGGCGATGCAGCAGGCCGGAGCGGTGGCGGGGCTCATCGTCAACCTGCCGGTCAAGCTGTGGGACGTCGGTGTATCGCTCGTCACCGGATCGGAACGCGACCCGAACGGCCCCCTCAGCGTCGTCGGCGTCGGTCGTATCGCCGGTGAGGTGGCGGCGGCAGATGCGCCCGTGCTGAACCGTCTGGTCGTGCTTCTGAACCTGCTGGCAGCGCTCAACATCGCCCTGTTCGTCTTCAACATGGTGCCGCTCCTGCCGCTCGACGGCGGCCACATCGTGGTGGCACTGTGGGACGGCATCAAGCGCGCCTGGGCGAAACTCACGGGTCGCCGCGACCCGAAACCGGTGGACGCGACCAGGCTCGTGCCGCTGACCATCGTCGTCGCGGTGCTGCTGATCGGTATGGGGGCGCTGCTGCTCGTCGCCGACCTGATCCGTCCGATGAATCTGCTCGGCTGATTGCCCTCGCGCCGCAGCGATTCAGTCGAGTGCGTGCGCGATGAGCCGCTCGAGCGTTTCGAGGCCGTCGCGCGAGAGGATCGACTCCAGGTGCCCCTGGATGGAGGCGAAGCGCTCGCCGCGAAGCGCATAGACATCGCCGGTCTCCGCATCAGCCGAGACCTCGGCGTCGCGCACGTGGGTCGTGACGGCGGGGACCCGGGCGGTGAACGTGTTGTAGAAGCCGATCGACGCGTCTGTGCCGAACACCGGCACGGTCTTCTGCACACCCTGGTGCGGGGACGCCAGCGGCACCAGATCGATCCCGATGCTGTCGGCGAGGATCTGGTGACTGAGGCACACAGCCAGCAGCGGAGCACCAGCATCCCGGCGCCGCGCCACGACGTGCTTCATCCGTGCCATGCGCGCGGATGCCTCGTCTCGCGGGTCTCCCGGCCCTGGGCCCGCGACGACGAGATCGGCATCGTCGACGGCCAGGTCGGTCACCGCATCCCAGGCCGCGATCTGCACTTCCAGCCCGAGGTGGCGCAGCTGATGGGCGAGCATCGTGGTGAAGCGATCTTCGGCGTCGACGACGAGAGCGCGAAGACCCGCGAAGCGCTCGGACGAGTGCGTGTTCTGCGGCTGCATCCAGAAATCGGCGAGGCGCGTGTTTCGGGATGCCAGAAGCGCCGCGATCTCGGGATCATCCGCCAGCCGTGCCGGGGCGGGGGCGTCATCGTCGCGCGCTTCGGCGGCGTGATCGCGTTCGATCGCACCGATCGCACCGAGGACTCCCGCGGCCTTGCCGTGTGTCTCGCTGACCTCGCCCGCCGGGTTGGAGTGCCGCACGAGAGTCGCGCCGACCGGTACGCGCAACCGTCCCTGGTCGACGTAGGCCGTGCGGATGAGGATCGGCGCATCCAGGTCGTGTCCGCCGTCATCGTTGGGCGTGAACAGTGCCGCTACTCCCGAGTAGTAACCGCGCGGCCGGCGCTCGTGGCGGTTGATCACGACGCAGGCGTTCTGCATGGGGGAGCCGGTCACCGTCGGTGCGAACATCGTCTCGCGCAGAATGTCGCGTGGGTCGAGCTGGCTCGTGCCGCGGAGCATGTACTCGGTGTGAGTGAGCCGCGACATCTCCTTGAGGTGCGGGCCGGTGATGCGTCCGCCATCCGAGCAGACCTGGCTCATCATCTTCAGTTCTTCGTCGACGACCATGAAGAGCTCTTCGGTCTCCTTCGTCGATGACAGGAATTCGCTCAGCGATGCGCGGGTGGCGCCGCCGGCCGGGTGGCGGAAGGTCCCCGAGATCGGATTCATCGTCACGACGCCCTCCCGGGCGACGACGTGCGCCTCGGGGCTCGCGCCGACTGCGATCTGCCCAGGTGTGATCACGGCGAACGTCCAGTACGCGCCGCGCTCGTGTTCGAGCAGCGCCCGGAACCAGGTGAGTGCAGCCGTGCGGTCGTCGGCGGCGAAGCTAGCCAGGAAGTCGCGGCGGATGACGAAGTTCGCGCCCTCGCCACGGCCGATCTCCTCGGCGATCACCTGCTCGACGATTTCGCCGTAGTCCTCGTCCGAGATGTCGAACCCACGGTCGGTCAAAGCGATCGCATCGTTCGGGAGCGCGGCGATGAGTTCGGCTGTGGCCAGTCGTTCATGCTGATCCACGAGAAGACAGCGCAGCGGCGTGCCGTCGTCCTGCGCCTCGAAGCCGCGTTCGCGGACCTGTCGATACGGCACCATCGCGAAGATCTCACGCGGGCCATCGTCTCCGTCGAGCGGAATATCCGCCAGCAGGTCGACATCGAGGATGTCGCCGGTGAGCAGTTCGGAACCGCCCTCGCGTGCGATCAGCACGAAGGATGCGGTGGGGTCGGCAGTGAGTTCCCGGATGCGATCGGGCAGGGGTGCAGTCATCGGTGTCTCCTGGATTCGGGCATCCGGTGCGGAACGACTCGGTGGAAAAACAAAGACCGCCCCGGAAGGCGGTCTGGTTCTGGTTCGCGAACACACCGCCTAGGAGGCGGGCCACCAGGTGAGGTTCGCGGACATGGGCCGAAAGTATCACACCCCGTGCGCGCCACGGTCGCGTGTGACGGCCCGACTCGGGTCTTCCACATCATCGGCATCGTAGGCTGGTGGGGTGCCAGCAGTGAATCTTGGGATGCCGAAAGTCCCCGAAGTCCTCGCCCCTCGTCGCAAGTCCCGTCAGATCCGGGTCGGCAAGGTGCTCGTCGGCGGCAACGCTCCCGTCAGCGTGCAGTCGATGACGACGACGAAGACGACCGACATCAACGGAACACTGCAGCAGATCGCCGAACTGACAGCATCCGGATGCGAGATCGTGCGTGTGGCCGTGCCCTCGCAGGACGACGCCGATGTTCTGCACATCATCGCGCAGAAGAGTCAGATCCCCGTGATCGCCGACATCCACTTCCAGCCGAAGTACGTGTTCCAGGCGATCGACGCCGGATGCGGTGCCGTACGTGTGAATCCCGGCAACATCCGCAAGTTCGACGACCAGGTCGGCGCCATCGCCGCGGCCGCGAAGGCCGCGAATGTGTCTTTGCGCATCGGCGTGAACGCGGGGTCGCTGGATCCGCGTCTGCTGCAGAAGTACGGCAAGGCGACGGCTGAGGCGCTCGTGGAGAGCGCGGTGTGGGAAGCGTCGCTGTTCGAAGAGCACGATTTCCACGATTTCAAGATCTCCGTCAAGCACAATGACCCCATCGTGATGGTGAAGGCGTACCGTCAGCTCGCCGAGCGAGGCGACTGGCCGCTGCATCTCGGCGTGACCGAGGCGGGGCCCGCGTTCCAGGGCACGATCAAGAGCGCCACGGCATTCGGCATCCTGCTCGGCGAGGGGATCGGTGACACTATCCGCGTCTCGCTGTCTGCGCCGCCGGCCGAAGAGGTCAAGGTCGGGCACCAGATCCTGCAGTCGTTGAACCTTCGCGAACGCAAGCTTGAGATCGTGTCGTGCCCGTCGTGCGGTCGCGCGCAGGTAGACGTCTATTCACTGGCGGATGCCGTCACCGAGGGCCTGAAGGACATGACCGTGCCGCTGCGCGTGGCCGTCATGGGCTGCGTCGTCAACGGCCCGGGTGAGGCGCGCGAGGCTGACCTCGGGGTCGCCTCGGGCAACGGCAAGGGGCAGATCTTCGTCAAGGGCGAGGTCATCAAGACCGTGCCCGAAGCCGACATCGTGCAGACGCTGATCGAAGAGGCGAACCGCATCGCCGCTGAGATGGGTGCGGAGGCCGGCATCGGCACCGCGCAGGTCGTCACCGGCTGACCCGTATGGAATCCACACGCATCACATTTCCGGCCGGTTCGTTGCAGGGTGACGGCGAAGTCCTGATCATCGACCGCGAGATCGCGGTGGTCATCGGCGACGCCACGCCTTTTCATCCCGTCGACCACACCTGGCCGGATCAGCCCGGCGATGTCGGAACGCTCAGCGTCGGCGATGCTCAGGTCGTCGTGACCGAAGCTGTCATGGCCGCGGTGAGTGACGACGGTGTACTCGCCGTCGGTGCAGACATTCCCGTGAAGCGCGGTGCGGACGGCTGGACCTGGCTGGTCGCGCATCGAATTGAAGGTGAGTTGCCGCCGGAGATCTCGGTGGGTTCGGTCGTCACGCTCGAAGTCGATGCTGAGCACCGCGCTGCTCTCAGTCGCGGGCACACGGCCTGCCATCTCGCTTCCCTGGCTCTGGACGCCGTGCTGGCTGATCTGTGGCGCAAAGAGATCGCGATGGATCCGCTCGGCAACCCCGACTTCGAAGGCAAGGCGAACCAGTCGAGCCGGATCCATGCCGATGGCAGTGTCGACGAGTACCGACTCGGCAAGAGCCTGCGCAAAGCCGGCTTCGACTCAGAAGGCTTCGCCGGTTCGGTCGACGAGCGCGAGACTCGCATCAATGCGCTGCTGGCTGAGTGGGTGGCGGCGGGTGGCGAGAGCCGCATCGAGGTCGACGGTCCGAACATCTCCGATCGACGGACCTGGCGATGCGAGTTGCCGGGTGGCGAAGTGGGCTTCCTCTGCGGCGGCACGCATGTGCGCTCGCTGACCGAGTTCGCCGCGATCACCGTCTCGCTGGACCTCAGCGATCCGCAGCTGCTGGTGATGACGACGACGGCCGTTCCTGCCTGATCGGGCGCGCCATAACTCCGCGGATCTACCCAAATCCGCGTGATCTGTGCGGAACCTCTGCGACGTTATGCCGATCTGCGAGGAGCGCCCGAGGCGCATCCGGCCGGATCACCACATCGCCCGCAGGACGCGTTCGGCGTCCACTTGGGTGAGACCGTCCTTCTGAGCGGCGGCAACCAGAGCTCGTGCAGCAGCAGCAACAGGCTTCGAGACTGTGACGGCGGAGCTGCTTACGCGCGTACCCGCGCCTACGCGCGACGTGACAAGCCCGTCTGCTTCCAATTGCCGGTATGCCTTAGCGACGGTGCCGGGCGCCACTCCTAGATCGGAAGCGAGCTGGCGAACCGATGGCAGTCGCTCATCGGCGGCGAGACGCCCAGCGGTGATCAGCCCACGCAATTGGCCGTGGACTTGCTCTGCCGGTGACCCACCAGTAGGCGAGATCGTGATGATCATGCTGCTGATGGTTTTCGTGCCCGCGAATTCGGTATCGCGACCAAGGCGATGAGAAGCCACATCGCGAGGCCGGCTGTCAGCGCTATCTCGCTTCCCCAGTGCAATGCTGGCTCGAGCGCGGCGAAAGGGGGGCCAACTGCGACGGTCCCGAGTTCAGTCGTCGTAGCCTCGCCCCGCACCCCTGCTGTACTCGCGAGGGAGCGAAGAATGACCGAGAGATGCACAAGGATCGATCCTGCTGCTGCTCGGCCGATGCTAGCGGCGCGAATACGTCTTGTGATGGTGTCGGCTACCGCATCGTCCTGCCACGCAGGGCGCGGGATGATCAGCCAGGCCATGACTGTTGCTGCGAGAAGAGCAACCAGCATCCATAGGGCGGGAATCGAGAAATGCCATCCGTAGATCGCGGTCGCTATTGATGTGCCTGTAGTCCCGACCAGGAATTTGTATAGGGCGCGATGGCCTTCGGAATCGACTGTCGATACTGTCCCAGCCGCGATAGTGAAGAGGAGGACAACGACGGTCAGCGCGGTCAGTGTCCAGACCCATCGGAACGTCACGAAGGACAGGAAGGTCCGGCGAGACAAGTGGGAATGAGTGGTCGTCCGAGCCTTGGACCGCGGAATGCTCAACAGAAGCACTGCGAGGATCCCCAGCCCGAGAGGCAGAATCGCGGTGATTGACAGGTCGGAGAGAAAAGGCACCCGCCATGCGGCGCGTGACACGACGATAGCTGCTGCCGGGATAACCCCGGCGAGCACGGTCAGGACCGAGACGATTCGCCCGAGCCGGGGCACTGGCTGCATGACGACGAACCGAATGACGACAGCTCCCAGCAGCGCGATCGTCGGAGCCGCACCGAGCACGATCAGCGGATAAACTCCCATGTGCTTTCCTCCTTAATGTGTCATACCACTGACACATAATGTATCAACGTGCTGATACGGTGTCGAGGGCAAATGGAATCCTTCAGTGCATTCGTTGCAGCGCGTCTGCCAGCATCCGATGGCCTTGTGCTTCAAACTCCTCATCGCCGACCTGAAACGCCCAGCAGGTAGTGCCGACGGCTTCGCGCAGCGTGGCCATCCGCCAGCGATCGCCATCGCGTGGGTCCTGACCATACGCTTCGAAGAAGGCCGACTCCACCTCCGGGTGACGCTGCCACTGCTGTGCGGCCAGGCGCACAAGATCCGTCGCAGCCGGGCGGAAAGCGAAGCGCCCGAAGTCGATCACTCGCACGGTGCCGTCATCGACCAGCCAGTTGCGTGGCTGCCAGTCGCCGTGCGTCGGCACGAGATCGACGGGCGGCGCAGCATCCGTTTCGAGGATGTGCTTCGCCTCCGCGGCGATGGGTTGCTCAATCCGATGCGGACCCTCAAGCCAGACCAGAGCACGAGCGTTCACCCGGGCCTCGTACTCCTCGTCGACGCAGGATTCCTGGCTGTGCAGACGCTGCAGGAGCCCGCCCGCCTGCGCATACGTGGACGGATGCCATTCAGCATCCGATCCCTCCACAAGCCGCCCAGGCAGATACTCAAGCAGCATCACCCGCTCCTCTGGCAGCGAATCGATCAGGCGCGCGGCGTGCCCGCTGTCGACCAGCGCTGACGTCCAGCCGTCGTGTGCGGCGATCTCCCGATCGATGTGATGGTTGCTGGCGTCACCGGCTTTCACCACATAGTCGTGGGCGCCATCGCGCACCTGCAGCACGGTCGACGCCATGATGCCCCACGACATGTCTCGCACCAGGAATGTGCCAGGCAGACGCGACCGCACCCATGCGGCTTGCGCCTTGGCGAGACCCCAGTCGCTCACGCCGCGAACTCGACCTCGCCCTTGGCGATGTTCGTCCGCACCAGCCGCACCGATACCGTCGTTCCCGGGACTGTTCCGGTGGGCACGGAAGCAGTCGCGGTCACAGCTGGGTCGGCGATCTGGATGGCTGCACGCTCATCTCCGCGCAGCTCGATGACTGTCGCATCGACGGTGGTGCCGACGAGCGGATGCAGCAGGGCGGCCTCGACCCGATTGAGCGTGTCTGCATTCAGGCGGGATGCCCGCTGACCGGACTCCTGCATGAGCGCAGGCAGCGTCTCCAGCGACGAGCGCGCCCACTCCGGAGCCTCGTCGCCCTTCGACACCGCGAGACAGATCGCAAGCGACCAGCGGTCCACGAGCCTCCGCAGCGGTGCCGTCGCATGCGCGTAAGACGCACCGATCGCCGCCTGCTCGATATCTGCCGGCACCTGTCCGTCGAAGGTGACGTATCCGGCGCCGCGGAACAGCGACGCCGCTGCCTCGAGCACTGGCAGCGTCATCGGGTCAGCCTTGTCGAGTCCGCGCAGGAACTCGCCGTACTGCCCGGTCGTCCATGGTCGACCGAGCGCCTCGGTCTGACGACGGAACGTGTCGAACGCGCGCTCATCGGGCTGCGGCATCGTACGCAGCACACCGACCTTCGCCCCGAGCATGAGTTCGGCCGCCGCCATCCCCGTCATCAGGGAGAGATGCGCGTTCCATTCCTCGATCGGCAGGGGATGGCGTCGTTCGATGTCATAGGTGCCGTCCTTACGCTGCACGACCTCTTCGTCGGGGAGGTTGAGGCTCGCACCCCCGCGCTCGCTCTCCTGCGCCTGCCGCAGCGCACCGATCTCGCCCAGAAGCGCCAGCGGACCGTCATCGCCGCGATCCATCTCCGCCTGCGCCGATGCGTAGTCAAGCTTTGCTCGCGACTTCATGAGCGCGCGTTCCAAGCGAAAATCAGTGACGGCGCCGGCGTCGTCCAGCGAGAACGTCCACACCAGCGCGGGGCGCTCAACGTCAGGCAGAAGTGAAGCTCGCCCCTCAGAGAGTGCGACGGGATGCAGCGGAATGTTTCCGTCAGCCAGGTACAGCGTCTGTCCTCGCTGACGCGCTTCAGCGTCGACCGCGCCGCCCGGGGTCACGAAGCCCGGCACGTCTGCGATCGCGTATCGCACCTGAAATCCGGTGCTGGCGCGCTCGAGGTGGAAGGCCTGATCCAGATCCATCGAGCCGAGCGGATCCAGCGTGGCAAAGGGCACATCACGCAGGTCCAGCTCGGGTTCCGGGGCTGTCGCCGACTCGGCCTCCGCGAGAGCCGCCGGCGAGAACGTCGTCGGCGATTCGATATCGGCCCGCAGCTCGGCGAGGGCGGCAGCCAGTTCGCTCTGCTCGGCGGACGGGGCTACGTGCGATCGGCGCTGAGGCATGGATCCACCCTACGCACGGCCCGCTACGGTGGAGGTATGACAAGCGCAGACAAGGCCCGCACACTGATCGATCTCTACGAGGCACCGGAGATCCTCCGCGTCGTGAATGTGTGGGATGCCGTGTCGGCGAAGGCGATCGCGGCTCTCCCCGAGACCCGTGCGCTCGCCACCGCAGGTCACTCGATCGCGGCGACCTTCGGCTACGCCGACGGGCAGATTCCGCGTGACATCATGATCGACTTCGTCGGGCGCATCGCCGCAGCCGTCGACCTGCCCGTCTCCGCCGACCTCGACGACGGCTACGGCGACGCGGGCGAGACCACGCGTCTCGCTATCGGCGTCGGCATCGTCGGCGCCAATATCGAAGATCGTCTGAAGCCCCTCGACGAGTCCGTCGCGCAGGTCGAAGCGATCGTCAAGGCTGGAGAAGCCGAAGGCGTGCCGTTCGCGCTCAACGCCCGGACGGATGCCATCGTGCGCGGCGGCGACAAGCCGCTCGCCGAGAAGCTGGCGGATGCTGTCGCCCGCGGCCGTGCCTATCTCGACGCCGGCGCAACCGCCGTATTCGTGCCCGGCGTGCTCGACGCCGACGCGACCCGCACTCTGGTCGAGGGAATCGGAGCCGGAAAGGTGAGCGTCATCGGCCTGCCGGGAGCACTCACCGCCACTGAGTACGAGCAGCTGGGGGTGAGCCGCATCTCCTACGGCCCGATGACGCAGCGCGTCGCACTGACGGCGCTGCAGGATCTCGCCACTGATCTGTACGCGAGCGGTGCGATTCCAGAGGGCACTCGCGCACTCAACTAGAATCAGGGCGTGGTCACTCGTCTATCGAACTTCTTTCTCCGTACGCTCCGTGAAGACCCGGCTGGCGCCGAGGTCGCCAGCCACAAGCTGCTGATCCGTGCCGGGTACATCCGGCCGCAGGCAGCCGGCATCTTCGCGTGGCTGCCGCTCGGCCTGCGCGTGAAAGCGAAGATCGAGACGGTTGTACGCGAGGAGATGGCCGCGGCCGGTGCGCAGGAAGTGCACTTCCCGGCTCTGATGCCTCGCGAGGCCTACGAGGCGACCGGTCGGTGGGAGGAGTACGGCGACCTGCTGTTCCGCTTGCAGGATCGCAAGGGCGGCGACTACCTGCTCGCCCCCACTCACGAAGAGGCGTTCACCCTGCTGGTGAAAGACCTGTACTCGTCGTACAAGGATCTGCCGCTGACGCTCTACCAGATCCAGGACAAGTACCGCGATGAGGCCCGTCCGCGTGCAGGGCTGCTGCGCGGCCGCGAATTCACCATGAAGGACGCCTACTCGTTCGACGCGTCGGATGAGGGTCTCGACGCCAGCTACCAGGCGCAGCGCGACGCCTACGAGCGCATCTTCCAGCGTCTCGGTCTGGAATACGTGATCGTGCAGGCGGATGCGGGCGCCATGGGCGGCTCGCGCAGCGAGGAATTCCTGCACCCCACGCCCGTAGGCGAAGACACCTTCGTGCGCAGCGAAGGGGGCTACGCCGCCAACGTCGAGGCCTACACGACCACTCCTCCTGAAGCCGTCGGCTGGGACGACGTCGCCGCTGCCGCGATCTACGAGTCACCGGACACACCGACCATCGAGACGCTCGTGGCGCACTCGAACGCTGTGCTCGACGGCGAGTACACGGCTGCCGACACGCTCAAGAACGTCGTTCTCGCACTGACGCACATCGATGGCACCCGTGAACTCGTGATCGTCGGCCTCCCCGGTGATCGCGATGTCGATATGAAGCGCGCCGAAGTCGCTTTCGCCCCGGCGGAGATCGAACCGGCCACGGATGCCGACTTCGAGAAGCACCCGCTGCTCGTTCGCGGCTACATCGGGCCGTGGTCCGAGACCGGCCCCGTTCTCGGCGAGGAGTCCGCCACCGGCATCCGCTACCTCGTCGATCCTCGAGTCGCCGACGGCACCCGCTGGATCACCGGCGCCAACATCGACCAGAAGCACGTGCACACGGTCGTCGCCGGCCGCGACTTCGTCGCCGACGGCACCGTCGAGATCGCGAACGTCCGCGAAGGCGACCCGGCTCCCGACGGTTCCGGCCCGGTGTGGCTCGCGAAGGGCATGGAGATCGGTCACGTCTTCCAGCTCGGCCGCAAGTACGCCGAGGCGCTCGGGCTGAAGGTGCTCAACGAGAACGGCAAGCTGGTCACCGTGACGATGGGCTCGTACGGCATCGGCGTCACCCGCATCCTCGCGATCATCGCCGAGCTCAACAACGACGACAAAGGCCTCATCTGGCCGGCATCCGTCGCGCCGTTCGACGTGCATGTCGTCGCAGCCGGTCGCGACCAGATCGCCTTCGACGTCGCGGAGAGCATCGCCGTTCAGCTCGAGGCAGCGCGTCTGGACGTGCTGTATGACGACCGCGTGAAGGTGTCGCCCGGTGTGAAGTTCGGCGATGCCGAACTCGTCGGCGTGCCGAAGATCGTGATCGTCGGACGCGGCGCAGCCGAGGGCCAGGTCGAGCTGTGGGATCGCGCCACCGGCGAGCGCGATTCGGTTTCGGTCGAGGATGCTATCGCGCGGCTGACCGCGCCGTGATCGCGCGCTGACCCACGGCGGCGGTGCACGGACTGCGAGAGCGCGGGCTGTGACAGTCTGGGAGGCATGACCGATGCCTCTCTGAACGACGACCTGCGTCACGAACTCACCGCCCTGCTGGATCAGGCGGGGATCCGCGCGGAGCGAGGGCTGATCATGCGGATGCTGCAGACCGCGCTCAGGCTCGGCATGGAGAACACCGACCGACTCGACCTCAAGATCGCCTCCGCGGCGCTCGGCGAGATGCATGACGCATTCCAGTTGTTCCAGCCGTTTCACCAGGTGCCGAAGGTCACGGTGTTCGGCTCTGCCCGCACTCTGCAGGACGATCCGCTGTACGTGCACGCACGTGATGTCGCGGCGGCGCTGGCCGAGGATGGCTGGATGGTCGTGACGGGTGCAGGGCCGGGGATCATGCAGGCGGCTGCAGAGGGCGCCGGTTCGAAGATGTCGCTCGGGGTGTCGATCCGGCTGCCGTTCGAAGAGAAGGCGAACTCGATCGTCGTCGAGAACGAGCAAGTCGTCTCGATGAAGTACTTCTTCACCCGCAAGCTCATGCTCATCAAGGAATCCCGCGGCTTCATCTGCCTCCCCGGCGGGTTCGGCACGATGGATGAGATGTTCGAGCTGCTCACCCTGCAGCAGACGGGCAAGGCAGTGCCGGTGCCGATCGTGCTGCTCGACGAGCCGGGCGGAACGTTCTGGCAGGGGCTGAAGACCTATGTGGAGGAGCACCTCGTGCCGGCAGGCGTGATCTCGGCGAACGATCTCGATCGGGTGCTCATCACTGATTCGGTCACCGACGCCGTGTCGAACATCACCGGTTTCTGGCACAACTACGACTCACTCCGGTGGGTCGATGATCGCCTGATCGTGCGTCTGGTGCACGAGCCGACGGATGCGGAGATCGCCAGTCTGAATGAGCGCTTCGCGAACATGTGCGCACACGGAGAGATCGAGCGCACCGAGGCTCTGGCCGTGGAACGCAGCGATGGCGACGTGGTCGACCTGCCGCGGCTGGCGCTCTACCTCGAACAGCGCACCGTCGGGTCACTGTTCGCGCTCATCCGCGCCATCAACGAGCTGCCCTCCGCGCAGTGAGCAGATCTGCCGGTCGTGACCGGCGCGCGACACGCTGACGGCATCCGGAGTCGGCTATCCTGTTCTGATGCCCCGCGGAGTCATCTCGCGCGGTGAGAGCTTAATAGGGAGGCCGCTGATGGACATCGAACTCGGACTGCTGCGCGGAATCGAGAAGGAGAAGGCGATCCCCTTCGACGAACTCGTGTCGATCATCGAGCAGGCGATTCTCACAGCCTACGGAAAGCACGTCTCTGAAGACGGTGCTGTGCCGGAGGGCGTTCGTGTGGAACTCGACCGCAAGACCGGCCACGTGGCGGTCCTGCAGCCGGTGCGCGATGAAGAGGACGCGATCATCGGCGAAGAGGAGACGACGCCGGACAACTTCGGTCGCATCGCCGCCTACGCAGCCAAGCAGGTCATCAGCCAGCGGCTGAGAGACATCGCCGACGAAGCCGTGCTGGGCGAGTTCCGCGGCAAGGAAGGCGACATCGTCGCCGGCGTCATTCAGCAGGGGCCGAACCCCCGGATGATCCATGTCGATCTGGGCAGTGTCGAGGCGATCCTTCCTCCGGAAGAGCAGGTTCCAGGCGAAGAGTACGCGCACGGCTCGCGGTTGCGCGTGTACGTCACCAGTGTCGCGAAGGGAGCCAAGGGTCCGGCGATCACCGTGTCGCGCACGCACCCCGGGCTCGTCCGCAAGCTGTTCGCGCTGGAGGTTCCTGAGATCGCTGCAGGGCTCGTCGAGATCGTCTCGCTCGCTCGAGAAGCCGGACACCGCACCAAGATCGCAGTGCGGGCCAATGACTCGTCCGTCAACGCCAAGGGGTCGTGCATCGGCGAGATGGGGCGGCGCGTGCGCGCGGTCACAGAAGAGCTCGCCGGGGAGAAGATCGACATCGTCGACTACCACGTCGACCTCGCGACCTTCGTCGCCAACGCTCTCTCGCCTGCGAAGGTCACCTCGGCGTTCATGCTGGACACGAACACCAAGGCCGTGCGAGCGCTGGTTCCCGACTACCAGCTGTCGCTGGCGATCGGCAAGGAGGGTCAGAATGCGCGACTGGCCGCAAAGCTGACCGGTGCCAAGATCGATATCCAGCCCGACAGCGTGATGGAGTGATCCTCGGTCGGTGCTGCGGAGCGCTGAATCCGGATCTCAGCCACGAGGTGTAACATGGACCCTGTACGAACGTGTGTCGGTTGCCGCGGTCGTGCCTCTAGAGCCGCTCTGATCAGAGTGGTGGTGCAGAACAACAACCTCGTCCTCGATGAGCGAGCTGTCCTGCCCGGGCGAGGCGCGTGGTTGCATCCGACACCCGAATGCTTCGATGCCGCAATGCGGCGCCGGGCTTTCGCACGAGCACTCCGCGTACCGCATGTCATCGGGTTTCCCGAGGCGGCGGACGCGCAGACCATCGAACAGTACTGCTCGAAGAACAAAGGCTGAACGGCTATGGAAACAAAGTGAACGGCTCGAAATGAGTCCCGTCACCGACTAGTGGTCTGCCCTGCCTGGGCGGACCGACCCAGACAGGAGAATTGTGGCTGCCAAACCACGTGTGCATGAGATCGCCGCTGAACTCGGCGTCGATAGCAAGTTCGCACTTGCCAAGCTCAAGGAGCTCGGCGAGTTCGTGAAGAGCCCGTCTTCGACGGTGGAGCCCCCGGTGGCGCGCAAGCTGCGCGCCGCGATCGAGGCCGACCCGAAGGCGAAGGCCAGCGAAAAGACCGAGACCAAGCCCGCAGCGAAGCCTGCCGCGAAGTCCGCGTCCAAGGCGCCGACACCCGGGCCCAAGCCCGGTCCGGCGAAGAAGGCCCCCGAGGCTGAGGCCCCCGTTGCCGAGACGCCGGCTGCACCGGCGCCCGCCGCACCGGCCCCGGCATCCGAGCCGAGCGCACCCGCGTCTGACGCGCCTGCATCTGACGCGCCCAAGCCAGGCGGGCACGCGCCCAAGCCCGGCGGAGCGCCCAAGCCGGGTGCCCCTCGCCCCGGAAACAACCCCTTCTCATCTGCACAGGGGATGGGCTCGCGTCCGGCGGGTCCGCGTCCGGGCAACAATCCTTTCGCTTCTCAGCAGGGTATGGGCCAGCGTCCGACGCCAGGCAACATCCCGCGTCCGCAGGCACCCCGTGCCGACTCTCCGCGCATCGGCGCACCCCGTCCGGGTCGCCCCGGTGGCGGTCGCGGCGGTCCCGGTGGTCGTCCCGGTGGCGCACCGTTCCAGCAGCGTCCAGGTGGTCCCGGCCGTCCTGGCGCGGGTGCAGGAGCCGGTGGTGGCCCCGGTGGTCAGCGTCCGGGTGGCGGCTTCGCCGGTCGCCCGGGTGGCGGTGGCGGCCGTGGCCGTGGGCCCGGCGGTGGTACCGCGGGTGCCTTCGGCAAGGGCGGCGGCAAGAGCAAGCAGCGCAAGTCGCGGCGGGCGAAACGCCAAGAATTCGAGATGCGGTCGGCGCCGGTCGTCGGCGGCATCAACGTCTCCAAGGGCAATGGCGAGACCATTCGCCTGCGTCGCGGCGCATCCATCGCCGACTTCGCTGACAAGCTCGAGGCGCTGCGCGGATACACCGTGCAGCCCGGCACGCTCGTCACGATCCTCTTCAACCTCGGCGAGATGGCCACGGCCACCGAGTCGCTGGACGAGGCCACGTTCGAGGTTCTCGGAGCCGAACTCGGCTACAAGATCCAGATGGTCTCGCCCGAGGACGAGGACAAGGAGCTCCTCGAGGGCTTCGGTCTGAACCTCGAGCAGGAGCTCGAGGAAGAGGACGACGACGACCTCGAGATCCGTCCGCCTGTGGTCACGGTCATGGGTCACGTCGACCACGGTAAGACCCGCCTTCTCGACGCGATTCGCAAGACGACCGTCATCGAGGGCGAGGCCGGCGGCATCACCCAGCACATCGGTGCCTACCAGGTGTGGACCGAGCACGAGGACGTCGAGCGCGCCATCACCTTCATCGACACCCCCGGTCACGAGGCGTTCACCGCCATGCGTGCTCGTGGTGCGCAGGTCACCGACCTCGCGATCCTCGTGGTCGCAGCCGACGACGGCATCATGCCGCAGACGGTCGAGGCGCTGAACCACGCCCAGGCCGCCGGTGTGCCGATCGTGGTCGCGGTGAACAAGGTGGACAAGCCGGAGGCGAACCCCTCCAAGGTGCGTCAGCAGCTCACGGAATACGGCCTGGTCGCAGAGGAGTTCGGTGGCGACGTCATGTTCGTCGACGTCTCGGCGCGTCAGGGCACCGGCATCCAGGAGCTCCTCGACGCCGTGCTGCTCGTCGCGGACGCAGGTCTTGACCTGACGGCCAACCCGAACAAATCTGCTCGCGGTGTCGCCATCGAGGCGAAGCTCGACAAGGGCCGTGGCTCGATCGCCACCGTGCTCATCCAGTCGGGAACGCTGCATGTCGGCGACTCGATCGTGGCCGGAACGGCCTACGGCCGCGTCCGCGCCATGCTCGACGAGAACGGTGACTCCGTCGAGTTCGCCGCACCGTCGCGTCCTGTCCAGGTGCAGGGCCTCAACTCAGTGCCCCGCGCCGGCGACGTCTTCATCGTCACCGAGGAAGACCGCATGGCGCGTCAGATCGCTGAGAAGCGCGAAGCCGTCGAGCGCAACGCCCTGCTGGCCAAGGCCCGCAAGCGCATCTCGCTCGAGGACTTCACCCGTGCACTCGAAGAGGGCAAGGTCGAGACGCTCAACCTCATCATCAAGGGCGACGTCTCCGGTGCTGTCGAAGCGCTGGAAGAGTCGCTGCTCAAGATCGAGGTCGACGACTCGGTGCAGTTGCGCATCATCCACCGCGGCGTCGGTGCTGTCACCGAATCCGATGTGAACCTGGCAACGATCGACAACGCGATCATCGTCGGATTCAACGTCCGCCCGGATGCCAAGGCCCGTGAGGCTGCGGCTCGCGAAGGCGTGGATGTCCGGTTCTACTCGGTCATCTACTCGGCGATCGACGAGATCGAGAGCTCGCTCAAGGGCATGCTCAAGCCGGAGTTCGAAGAGGTCCAGTCCGGTGTCGCCGAGATCCGCGAGGTATTCCGCTCCTCGAAGTTCGGCAACATCGCCGGTGTCATCGTGCGGTCGGGAACGATCACGCGCAACGCCAAGGCTCGCATCATCCGCGACGGCGTCGTGCTCGCCGATGGCCTCGCCATCGAATCGCTGCGTCGGTTCAAGGACGACGTCACCGAGGTGCGCACGGACTACGAAGCCGGTATCGGCCTCGGCAAGTTCAACGACATCCAGGTCGGCGACGAGATCGAGACCACGGAAATGATTGAGAAGCCTCGCGGCTGATCTGATCTGATCGATGAGGGGCGCCTGCGGGCGCCCCTCACTGCTCTCGGAGGAGAAGGAAAATGGCTGGAGAACGACAGGCACGTCTCGCGGATCGCATTCGCGTCATCCTTGCCGAACGTCTCGAGAAGGGCCTGCGCGACCCACGACTCGGCTTCGTGACGATCACCGACGTGCGCGTCTCCGGAGACCTGCAGCACGCCTCCGTGTTCTACACGGTGCTCGGCACCGATGAAGAGCGCGAGGACAGCGGCAAGGCGCTAGCATCAGCCACTGGCCTGCTGCGCAAGGAAGTCGGCAAGCAGCTCAGCATCCGCCTCGTGCCGACGCTGGAGTTCATCGCCGATGCGCTCCCCGAGAACGCCGGCCACATCGCCGAGCTGCTGCGCGAAGCACGCGAGCGCGACGCGCATGTGTCCAAACTCGCTGAGGGTGCAATCCACGCCGGCGATGCCGACCCGTATCATCACGACGAAGACGAAGAGAGCTGATCGGCCCGATCAGTTCGGGAGGCGCAATTCGCCTTCCGTCGCCTCGATGAGTCCATCGGCGATGAGCGAGTCGATCGCTCGATCGCGCTGCGCGGGGTCCGGCCAGTCTCCAGCCGCTGCATGTGCAGGCAGGACGTGCCCCGGTGCGTCGCGCAGCATCCGCAGAACCGCACCGCGCGCCTGTCGATCAGAGCCTTCGTAACGGGCTTGCCGTCGACGGCGGTCGCCCGTGTCGGGTCGCCCGGCTCGCAGCCACGCACAGACGGATGCCAATGGGCATATCTCGCATCGTGGTGCGCGTGCCGTGCACACGGTGGCGCCCAGTTCCATCATCGCGGCGTTGAAGACGGCAGCCTGATCCTCCGCCTGCGGAAGCAGCTCCGACATGCGATCCAGATCGCGCTTCGACGGGGGAGCGGGCTGCGAACAGCCATCCGCTGCACGAGCGATGACCCGACGCGTATTCGTATCGACCACGGGGTGCCGGTCGCCGTAGTGGAAAGCGGCGACGGCGCGCGCGGTGTAGTCGCCAATGCCCGACAGTGCGAGGAGGGCAGGAACGTCTCTCGGGACGACGCCGTCATGACGCTCGGTCACCTCGATCGCCGCGCGCCGCAGCCATAGCGCACGACGCGGATAGCCGAGGTTCGCCCACTGGTGCACGACCTCGGCAGGGGTGGCACTGGCCATCGCAGCGGGCGAGGGCCAGCGATGCAACCACGCTTCCAAATGCGGGATGACCCGCGACACCGGCGTCTGCTGCAGCATGAATTCGCTGACGAGCGTGCCCCACGCGCCGTATTCGACATGGAATTCCGCATGCCGCCATGGCAGGTCGCGCGCATGCTCGCGATACCAGCTCGACACCTCTGTGAGGTCAGGCGGCGGCGGGGGAGAGGCGGGCACCAGGTCAGCCTAGACGTTGTCGTGACGCATGACTGCGCGGGGGCATCGGTAGGCTGGAGGAATGGTTTCGCCCGGCATTCTGCTCATCGACAAGCCCGGTGGCTTGACCAGTCACGACGTCGTCGCGCGCACGCGGCGTGCGTTCGGCACGCGCAAGGTCGGTCACGCTGGAACGCTCGACCCGATGGCCACGGGACTGCTCGTCCTCGGCATCGAGGGCGCCACGCGCCTGCTGACCTACATCGTCGGCGCCGACAAGACGTATACCGCCACGATTCGTCTCGGGGCGGCAACGACGACCGACGACGCCGAGGGCGAGACCGTCTCAGCGGCGACGCCGGATGCTGTAGACGTCCTCACCGCGGCGCAGATCGCGCATGGCATCGCCGACCTCACTGGTGCCATCTCACAGGTGCCGAGCTCGGTCTCGGCCATCAAGGTCGACGGCCGCCGTGCCTACGACCGGGTGCGAGCGGGCGAAGAGGTCGAACTCGCGGCCCGGCAGGTGACCATCGCGCGCTTCGATCTGCTCGGGCAGCGCCGTGTCGACGATGCGCTCGACCTCGATGTGATCATCGACTGCTCCTCGGGCACGTACATTCGGGCTCTCGCCCGTGACCTGGGGGCGGCCCTCGGTGTGGGTGGGCATCTCACCGCACTCCGCCGCACACGGGTCGGCGGCTTCGAGATCGCGGACGCCCATGCCATCGATGAGCTCGACGCTGCGACTACTCTCAGCCCGGCGGCTGCGGCCGCACGAATCATGCCCGCTCTGATCGTGTCCGCTGACGAGGCGCGAGACCTGCGCCATGGCAAGCGGCTGCAGGGGCAGGCAGACCGGCTCACGGCATCCGAAGTCGCGGGGATCGATCCGGACGGCACGCTGGTCGGAATTCTCGAAGCGCGCGGTCGCGACATCAAGAGCGCCATGAACATGCCGGAGGTACAGGAATGATCCTGTGGTTCACCACCCTGCAGATCGTCGTCGCCTGTGCCGCCGGGCTGTTCTGCCTCATCGCCGGACTCGCTGGGCGCCGTCCGAGCGACTACACCGTCGGCAGTCTTCTGTTCGTCGAGGTGCTGCTCATCGCGCAGGTCGTCATCGCCATCGTGGCGCCGCTGGCCGGCAACCCTCCGACCGGTGATCTGCTCGAGTACTGGGTGTACCTCATCGCCGCGGTGCTGCTGCCGGTCGGCGGCATCCTCTGGGCTCTCCTGGATCGCACCAGATGGAGCACAGTCGTGCTGGGAGTGGTCGGCTTCTCCCTGGCGATCATGCTGTGGCGCATGCAGTCGATCTGGACGCTTCAGATCGCGTGACCGGATCGGCCCGTGCTGCCGCGACGCATAAGATGGATGACGCAATGTCCCACACCATCACACGCGCCCGCATGACGGGTATCGGCCGTGTGCTCGTCATCGTGTATGCGGTGATGGCACTGGCTGCCACCGGTCGCAGCCTCGTCCAGATCATCCGCCGCTTCGATGAGGCCCCGCTCGCCTATGCCCTCTCGGCGCTGGCAGCCGTCGTCTATATCCTCGCGACTCTCGCGCTGATCCTCGCCCATCGTCGCGGCTGGTACACGGTCGCCTGGGCCGCGATCTGCTTCGAACTGGCCGGTGTGCTCATCGTGGGTGCGCTGAGCCTGCTGGTGCCTGACCTGTTCGGCCACGACAGCGTGTGGTCGTACTTCGGCATGGGGTACGTCTTCATCCCGCTCGCTCTGCCGGTGCTCGGGCTGTGGTGGCTGCGCACGCACCACCCGCAGGAGAACCTCGCATGATCGTCTTCCGCGATCCGGCGGAGGTGCCAGCCGACTTCGGGCGGTCGGTGGTCGCGATCGGCAAGTTCGACGGAGTGCACGTGGGGCACCGCACGGTGCTGGAGCGCATGTGCGCCGACGCGCAGGCCATCGGCGCGCGCACGGTGGCGGTGACCTTCGATCGGAATCCGCTTGAGGTGCTGCGGCCTGAACTGTGCCCGGACAGCGTCGTATCGACGGAACGCAAGCTGGAGCTGCTTGGCGAACTGAATCTGGATGCCACGCTTCTGCTCACCTTCGATCGCGCTCTCGCGTCCGTCGAGGCCACCGAATTCGTGCGCACGATCCTCGTCGACGCGCTGCACGTGACCACTGTTCTCGTCGGCCGCGACTTCCGCTTCGGGCGCGGAGGGGCCGGCAACGTCGACCTTCTGCGCGAGCTGGGGCCGCAGTACGGATTCACCGTCGATGTCGTCGAGGACGTGCATCCGGTGGGAACCGGGCGTCGGGTCTCCTCCAGCTGGATCCGCGAGCTGCTCGCGGCCGGTGATGTCTCGCAGGCAGCGGTCGCGCTCGGACGGCAGGTGACAGTATCGGGGATCGTTGTGCACGGTCTCAAGCGCGGTCGCGAGCTCGGCTTCCCGACCGCGAACCTCTCCGAGGTGGTCGATGCGCTCGTTCCGGCCGACGGCATCTACGCCGGTTGGCTGATCGACCATGACGCCGGCATCCGGCATCCGTCGGCGATCTCCGTCGGCACCAATCCGACGTTCGACGATGTCGAGCGCCGACAGGTCGAGGCCCATGTCCTCGACGAATCGGATCTCGACCTGTACGGGCACCACGTGACCGTCGAGTTCACCGATCGCCTGCGGACCATGGTCGCTTTCAACGGCATGGACGCGCTGATCGCACAGATGGCCGCCGATGTCTCCGACGCCCGGATCAGACTCGGACTGGCCTGATTCACGCAGAATTATGACGATGGGCCGCGGCAGCTGTCGCGTTCTGCCGCGGATGTCGTAAACTGTTCGCAGGTACTCGTCGACAACCGCGGCTCCCGCGCAGACCGAGCACCGCACTCCGCACGGTCCTGGCTAGCGCCACACGCGGATGAAATATACGAACCGAAGGCCCCTTCGGCGCTTCGGCACTCACGCTCAGGAGGAGCATGCCGACCACGGCAACGGCCGCATCGCGGCGTAAGAAGACGTCTCGTCGCGACGAAGAGGCACCGCTGATCCCGATTCTCGCCCGAAAGGTACGCGAGATCGAGGCGAAAGCGCAGCGCGCCAAGCTGGGCCCGACCAACCGGGTCAAGTTCCAGGTGATCGCGTTCCTCGTCCGTGAGGAGCGGGCCCGCGTGAAGGCAGACCCCGAAGTGACGGATGCTGCTCGAGCCGAGCTACTGAAGCGTCTCGATGGGGTGGCGACGATTCTCGCCAAGACCGCGGCACGAGACACCTCGCTGATCCAGCTGCTGGAAGCCGATCAGGCGACTTCACCGGTCGCGAAGCGCATGCGACGGGACTGGCTTCTCGAGTCGGGTGCGGAGCTTCCCCCGGAAGAGCTCGTCATCACCGACATCGCGCCGGTGCGCACGCAGGTCGTGTCGGCTGCGCTCGCCGAGAAGCAGGTCACTCCGCCCTCGGTGGAATCGCGCCAGCTCGCCTCGCCTTTCCTCGAGCCGGATCTCACCCCGCGCGCCGGAGCTGTTCCGCGCCGTCGCCTTGACGGGTGGGAGCTGATGGGCCCGCTCTACAAGGCATTCGAGTCCGGAGCCGGTGGAGGCGCGGCCACGATGGAGCTGCCGCCGACACCCGAGTACGACCACATCTCGCCCAAGGGCCGCGAAGTCATGGTGCACCAGTCGCGCTTCGTCGAGGCGGTCCGCTCCGGGCACCGCAGCTTCCTTCTCGCCGACGAGCCAGGCCTCGGCAAGACCGCGCAGTCGGTGCTCGCGGCGTCGATCGCCGGAGCATATCCGCTGCTGGTCGTCGTGCCGAACGTGGTGAAGATGAACTGGGCACGCGAGGTCGAACGGTGGACGCCGCAGCGGCGCGCCACGGTGATCCAGGGCGACGGCAGCGATATCGACGCCTTCGCCGATGTGTTCATCGTGAACTACGAGATCCTCGATCGGCATCTGTCCTGGCTCGGTGAGATCGGTCTGAAGGGCATGGTCGTCGATGAGGCGCACTTCATCAAGAACCTCTCCTCGCAGCGTTCGCAGAATGTGCTTGCCCTGGGATCGCGCATCCGCGAGCACCAGCGGAACCCGCTGATGCTTGCCCTGACCGGAACGCCGTTGATCAACGACGTAGAGGACTTCGATGCGATCTGGCGTTTCCTCGGCTGGACCAACGGCGAGAAGCCCGGCGCGGAGCTGATGGAGAAGCTGGATGCCACCGGTCTGACGCCCGCGGACAAGTCGTTCTACGCGGAGGCTCGCGAGGCCGTGATCTCAATGGGCATCGTCCGGCGCAAGAAGAAGGATGTCGCCGCAGACCTGCCGGACAAGCTCGTGGCCGATCTGCCCGTGCAGCTCGATGACGAGTTCGGGCGCAGCATCCGTCAGGCCGAGCGCGAACTCGGCGAGCGGATGGCAGCGAAGTATCGCCGCATCATCGAGGCGCGCGCGTCGTCTTCGAATCCGAACCGACCGTCTGCGGGCGAGATCGATGACGACATCGTGCGTCTCGTCGCGCACAATGAGCTCGAGGAGTCGAAGGCTGCGGGCACCGGGGGAGACAACGTCTTCACCATGGTGCGCAAGATCGGTCAGGCCAAGGCGCAGCTTGCGGCAGATTACGCGGCCCAGCTGCAGCGTTCGGTGCAGAAGGTCGTGTTCTTCGCGAAGCATGTCGACGTCATGGATCAGGCCGAGGCGCACTTCGCAGCCGCTGGCATCAAATCGGTATCGGTGCGGGGAGACCAGACGACGCCGGTGCGTCAGGCCGCGATCGATGCGTTCAACACTGATCCCGAGGTGGGTATCGCCGTCTGTTCGCTCACCGCGGCCGGTGTCGGCGTGAACCTGCAGGTGGCATCCAACGTGGTGCTCGCCGAGCTCAGCTGGACGGCTGCCGAGCAGACCCAGGCGATCGACCGCGTGCACCGCATCGGCCAGGACGAGCCGGTTACCGCATGGCGGATCATCGCCGCGCACACGATCGATACGAAGATCGCCGAGCTGATCGATCAGAAGCAGGGCCTGGCGGCTCGCGCTCTGGACGGCGAAGCCGTGGCTGACGATCCCAGTGAATCGGTGCAGATGGCTGCTCTGATGCATCTGCTGCGTGAGGCGCTCGGCGGAGCCTGACAGCACGCACTCGCAAGCGGGCTTTAAGAACAATGGTTCTTGAGGCCCGCTTTCGCTTACAACGAGGTGAGGCCGCCAAGAAGTGCGGAATGAGGCCTGATCGACGTCAAGATCATTCGTTTTCGGCGTTGAGGAATAGCATCCGCTCGGGTTCCCCATTAGTGTCGAAGGCGGGCAGCGTCGCCTTTACCCATCTTTCCCCGAAGCATGAAGGCAGCAGCATGAAGATCGGCATTCTCACGAGCGGCGGCGACTGCCCCGGCTTGAACGCAGTCATCCGCGGCATCGTGCTCAAGGGCACCACCACCTACGAGCTCGAGTTCGTCGGCATCCGTGATGGATGGCGCGGCGTCGTCGACGGCGATTTCTTCCCGCTCACCCGTCACGAGGTGAAGGGCCTGTCGAAGGTCGGCGGAACGATCCTCGGCACGAGCCGCACGAACCCCTATGAGGGTCCGCGCGGCGGTGCCGAGAGCATCGCCAAGACGCTCGCCGAGCACAACATCGATGGCATCATCGCGATCGGCGGCGAGGGAACACTGGCCGCGGCCGACCGCTTGGCCAACGACGGCATCAACGTGCTGGGCGTGCCGAAGACGATCGACAATGACCTGCGTGCGACCGACTACTCCTTCGGTTTCGATACAGCGGTGAACATCGCAACCGATGCCATGGATCGCCTGCGCACCACCGGGGAATCGCACCAGCGATGCATGGTCGCCGAGGTCATGGGGCGTCACGTCGGCTGGATCGCGCTTCATGCGGGCATGGCGGCTGGCGCGCATGTCATCTGCATTCCCGAGGTGCCGATGTCGATCGACGAGGTCTGCGCGCTCGTCACCAGCGCCCACGACAGAGGCCGCGCGCCACTGGTCGTCGTCTCGGAGGGGTTCACCCTGACCGGGATGGAAGAGGCATACAGCGATAAGGGTCTCGACGCCTTCAACCGTCCGCGTCTCGGTGGCATCAGCGAGATCATCGCTCCCGAGATCGAGCGGCGTACAGGCATCGAGACGCGCTCCACGGTGCTCGGACACATTCAGCGCGGCGGGTCGCCCTCGGGCTTCGACCGCGTGCTGGCGACGCGTCTCGGGCTGAATGCCGCCGATGCGATCGTCGATCAGGCATGGGGCCAGATGGTCTCGATGCGCGGCACTGACATCGTGCGGGTGCCGTTCGCCGAAGCGCTGGTCGAGCTCAACACGGTGCCGCTCGCTCGCTACGAGGAGGCGTCCGCGCTCTTCGGGTGAGCCCGCGCAGCATCCGCCTCGGGCGGGTATCGGAGCCCCGCATCCGCCACTAGTGCTCGCAGCAGCGGAGTGCGTCCCAGAAAAGGCCGGTTGGTTTCCGCAGCACCAGCCATTTGTGGGACACGCTGTCAACCGCGTCCCGGACGCCATCCTGCGTCGAACAGCGCGACGGCTACCTTGTCGACGGCGATCTGCGGATCCGGTCGTAGATGGTGGCTGAGGATGCGCACATGCTGCCAGTGTTGCGCCCGAATTGCATCCCAACGATCGGCATCCTTGGCGAATTGACCGGCCTCCGCGTGACCCCGGCCGTCGTACTCCGGCGCCACTCGGTATTTCGGATAGGCGAGATCGAGCCGTGCGACGAAGCGGCCGCTGTCGTCCACCAGGTTCATGTTCAGAACTGGCTCGGGGAGGCCTGCGCGCGTCAGCACCAGCCGCAATCGGCTCTCCTCCGAGCTTTCCGATCCCGAGCGGATCTCCTGCAGGGCGGCTCGCAGCAGCCTGCGCACATCGCCTGCCTCGGCGACTTCGCGGCGCAGGTCGTCGAGGGTGACCAACCGTCGCCGGGGGTGGATGAGGAAGTCGCCGGCGACGATCAGGTCATCCAGGCCCCATTGCGAGGCCGATTGACGCCACATGCGCGCCGGGTGCTCGATCGGCAGTCCGCCAGCTCGCCAGCGGGCCGACTCTCGTGCCTGAAGGCGATGTCCCCGGACACCGTTCCGACGGGGGAGCGGATGCGGGCGCCGAACGGACACGTGCACCTCACGTCGGTCGGTGGTCGTGTATGGCAGGGGACAGCCCAGGACAGCGAGTCCCGTCTCGTGGCTCAGGAATTGATGAGGGGTGAACGCTACGACGTAGCCCTCGATATCGTCGCGCAGACGAGTCGAGAGGCGCTGCATCCGCTGAGTGGGTGTGAGGTTGTCCTGATCGCTCCCTCCCTCAGCATCCGCTGCTTCCTCCTTGCTGCGGATTCGCCGGACGCCACGGGTCGGTGACGAGAGATCAGCAGCCCGCAGACGAGATCGCGCAATGCCGGCCTCGCGGGCCCGCGCGACATGGAAGGGGCCATCGACGAAGTCATCGGGAAGCGGCTGCCGGCGAGTCATCCCCATATCTCACCCGGTCGGCACGGCGGTCCGGTACCGGATCCCCACGAACTGTGCACAAGCTGCGACGACCCGCCATTGTGCAGGAGGAAGGAGATCCGTGTCCCTGTCTCAGTAGTGGCGGCTCACCGTGCCGACCACTCGCCAGTGCTGAGACATGCCGAGGGAGTCGGGCCAGAAGTGGCGGGTGCGCGGTGAGCACACCCACCACTTCTGAGACATGCCGCGGATGCAGGGGAGCGGCGCGCGCGCCGAGGCTAATCGGCGAGACCGAAGACGTCCAGCATCCACGCGATTTCGAACGCGCGTTCGCGCCAGGCGTTGTAGCGACCGCTGACGCCGCCGTGACCAGCTGACATCTCGCACTTCATGATCACGTCGGCAGCGCCCGCCTCGCGCAGCCGCGCGACCCATTTGGCCGGCTCCACGTACAGCACGCGCGTGTCGTTCAGCGATGTCATCGCGAGGATGCGGGGATACGCCACACCATCGCGCACGTTCTCGTACGGCGTGTACGACTTCATGTACGCGTAGACATCGGCGTCGTGCAGCGGGTCGCCCCACTCGTCCCACTCCACCACGGTCAGCGGCAGCGACGGGTCGAGGATCGAGGTGAGCGCGTCGACGAACGGCACGGCGGCGAGGATGCCGGCGAACAGCTCGGGTGCGATATTCGCCACAGCGCCCATCAGCAGACCGCCAGCGCTGCCACCCTCGGCGATCATCCGGTCAGGGGTGGTGACGCCGGTGTCGATCAGATGCTGCGCGCAGGCGACGAAGTCGGTGAAGGTGTTGCGCTTGTTCAGCTCCTTGCCGTCCTCGTACCAGTGGCGTCCCATCTCGCCGCCGCCGCGCACGTGCGCGACCGCGAAGACGACGCCGCGGTCGAGCATCGACAGTCGCATCATCGAGAAGCCCGGGTCGATCGAGTGTTCGTAGGCCCCGTATCCGTACAGGTGCACCGGCCGGACAGATGCGCCGGGTTCACCGAAGGAGCGCTTCCAGACGAGAGAGATCGGCACCAGCACGCCGTCGGATGCTGTCGCCCACACCCGCCGCTGGCCGTACTCGGCCGCGTCATAGCCGCCGAGTACCGCAAGCTGCTTGCGCACGTGCTTCTCACCGGTCGCGACTTCGAGATCGAGCACGGTCGACGGTGTGACGAACGAGGTGTACCCCATTCGCAGGAACGGAGTGTGCCATTCCGGGTTGCCGCTGAAGTACGCCTCGAACAGCGGCTCGTCGAAACCGATCTCGTCGAGGATGCCGGTCTTGATGTCCATGACCGCGGTGCGCGACAGACCCTCTCGGCGGTATTCGACGGTCGCGAAGTCGCGGAAGCAGTCCACATCGAGGATCCGGCGGCCAGCGGTGTGCTCCAGCAGCATCTGGCGCGCACCCTGCGGGTCCGTCGCCGCCACCGATATCAACTCGAAATCGAGAGCATTCTCGTTGTGCAGGATCAGCAGACGATCCTCGCCGTCGACGACGGCGTGATCGACTGAGTATTCGACCCCGTCGCGACGCGGCCACACCACGAGCGGCTCACCAGTCACATCGGCGAGATCCACCAGCAGCTCTTCGCTGGTGATCTTCGAGCCGAGACCGATCACCAGGTACCGCTTGCTGCGGGTGATCCCCGCACCGAGCCAGAACCGCTCGTCCGGTTCGTGGAACAGCTGCACATCGGCATCCGGAGCCGTGCCGATCCGATGCAGCCAGAGGGTGTCCGGCCGCCACGCCTCATCACGCGTCGTGTACAGAATGCTCGAGCCATCGGGGGTGAAGAACGCCTGAGCGGTGTTGTCGACGACGTCTGAGAGCGTCTCACCGGAGACGAGATCGCGCACGTGCACGGTGTACACCTCGGATCCTTCGACATCGACCGACCACAGCAGGCGCGTGCCATCGTCTGACACATCGAACGCGCCGAGCGAGAAGAACTCGTGGCCTTCGGCTTCGATATTGCCGTCCAGAAGGATCTGCTCACCGGGAACCGGAACACCAGGTTCAAGTACCGGGGGAGTCCAGTCGTCGCTCGCCACCGGGGTACGGCACTGGATGCCGTATTGCGCGCCCTCTACGGTGCGCCCGTAGAACCACCAATCGCCTCGGCGGGTCGGCACGGAAAGATCCGTCTCCTGCACGCGTGCCTTGACCTCGTCGAACAGCTGCTCGCGCAGCGACGCGAGATGCGCGGTTCTGGTTTCTGCATAGGCGTTCTCTGACTCGAGGTGCTCGACGACCTCAGGATCCTCCTTGACACGGAGCCATTCGTAGGCGTCTTCGAAAGTATCGCCATGGTGGGTGCGTGTGGTGGGACGTCGGCCTGCAACGGGCGGCTGGATGCTGGAATCGCTCACTCGCTCAACGCTACCCGAGGCGAGTTGACCGGGTGGAGGAGGGGTGGGAGGATTCACACGGGCCCGGAAACGGAAAACGAACCCACGGTGAACTCTTCGTTCGTCACGCCGACTTCGGCACTTCCCTGGTAGATCCAACGAAAGAGAACGGTGGAAACCGCAGCCCTCATCGTCGTGCTGGTCATCGCGCTGGCATTGTTCTTCGACTTCACCAATGGATTCCACGACACCGCGAACGCGATGGCGACGCCGATCGCGACCGGAGCCCTCAAGCCCAAGACGGCTGTGCTGCTTGCGGCGCTGCTCAATCTGGTCGGCGCGTTCCTCTCGACGGAGGTGGCCAAGACCGTATCCGGTGGCATCGTCCGAGAATCCGAGATCAGTCATGCGATCCTGCCCCAGTTGATCTTCGCCGGTCTCATCGGCGCGATCACCTGGAACATGCTGACCTGGTTGCTTGGCCTGCCGTCCAGCTCCTCGCACGCACTCTTCGGTGGCCTCATCGGCGCCACCCTCGTGGGAGTCGGCGCGTCAGGCATCGACTTCGGGGTCGTCCTGTCGAAGGTCATCCTGCCGGCTCTGATCGCTCCGCTGACAGCGGGAATCATCGCGTACCTCGCGACAAAGATCGCCTATTCCATTACGCGGCGATACGACGGCAAACCGGATGGCCGTGACTGCTTCCGCTGGGGACAGATCTTCACCTCATCGCTGGTGGCTCTGGCGCACGGCACCAACGACGCGCAGAAGACGATGGGTGTCATCACCCTCGCACTGATCACCGTCGGCTGGCAGACCGGCGACCCGACCAGCGAGGACTTCCACAACCCCGAGTTCTGGGTCATCGTCGCCTGTGCTTTCACGATCGCGCTCGGCACCTACCTCGGCGGCTGGCGCATCATCCGCACGCTCGGCAAGGGACTGACCGAGGTCAAGCCCGCGCAGGGTTTCGCAGCCGAGAGCTCAACCGCAGCGACCATTCTCGCTTCCAGCGCGCTGGGCTTCGCCCTCTCGACGACGCAGGTCGCATCGGGCTCAGTCATCGGATCCGGCCTCGGTCGCCGCGGTTCCGTCGTGCGGTGGGGGACAGCGGGGCGCATCGCTGTCGGATGGCTGCTGACGCTTCCGGCCGCCGGCGCGGTCGGCGGTCTCGCCGCCTGGCTGGTCGTGCTCTGGGGCAATTGGGGCGTCGTGGTCGACGCGGTGATCGCCGTCGTCATCATCGTCGGCCTGTTCCTGCGCTCGCGCCGCGACGCGGTGACAGCATCCAACGCGATGAGCAGCATCGCCAAGTCCGGCCAGGCCGTGGAAACCCCCGAGGTCCCTGGCCCCACGCGTCGCACCACGCGGATGGAGCTCGTCCGAGCGCTGGCTCGCGCAGAGCGCAAGGCCGACGAGGCAGAGCGGGCCGCACGCAAGGCCAAGAAGCTCAAGAAGTCCGGCGGCAGTCCCGCGGAGATCAAGGCGGCGCGCAAGGCCGCGCAGCGCGCGGCGGAGAAGTTCGCCGATGCGCAAGCGGCAGCGCAGGAGTGGGAGCTGCTCAGTGCGAGCCGGCGTGCGCGCGCTGAGCTTGCCGAATGGGAGATCTCGATCGAAGAGGAGGCTCCGCGATGAGCGTCGACATCGACTGGGCGGCGTTCCTCAGCGTCTTCATCGCCGCGCTGATCGCCGCGACTCTGATCGTCGCACTCTATGCGACGGGGCTGCGGATGCTGGTGCGCGCCGGGCGCGCGCCGGTGGTCAGCCCAGCGGAGTTCACCGATGCGATCACGATCATCTCGGCGAAAGACATCCGCCGCGCCGAGAAGCAGGCGGCGAAAGCAGCGAAGAAGAGTCCGCTGACCCCCGCGCAGCGGATGTTCTCGCTCGTGATCGCATATGCCTGCTTCGCGCTGTGCGGTGCGGCCGTGATCACCGGCGTGCTCATCATCTTCTTCCACCACTGACGCACTGCCTGCGGTTGCAGGCAGTGCGTTCGGTTCTAGGCTGGTCGCATGTCAGCGCGCTACGCCTTCGGTCGACACGAGCCTGCTTCGCATGTCATCGTGCACGTCAGCGACCCGCACCTGCTCGCCGATGGTGCAGCGCTCGGCGGTCGTTACGACGTCGAAACCAACCTGGCACGCACTCTCCAGGCGATTCGCTCGGTGAATGTCCAGCCGGCGGCGATCGTCGTCACCGGCGATCTGGCCGACCTGGGTGAGCCCGAGGCGTACCAACGCCTGCGGAGAGCTGTCGAGCCGGCCGCCGATGAGCTCGGCTGTCCGCTGATCTGGGTGGCGGGAAACCATGATGAGCGCCCGGCGCTGCGCGAGAACCTCCTTGATCTGCCGCCGACGGAAGAGCCCGTCACGGGGGTGTGGGATCTGAGCGGTCTGCGTCTGATCGCGCTCGACACGAGCGTGCCCGGGTGGCACCACGGCGACCTCGATGTCGATCAGCTCGAGTGGCTGCGCGATCTGCTGCGCGAGCCGGCACCGCACGGCACTCTGCTGGCGATGCACCATCCGCCTCTGCCCAGTCACGTGCCGCTGTTCGACATCCTGGAGCTGCAGCATCAGGAAGAGCTCGCAGACATCATCCGTGGAACCGACGTGCGCGGCATCCTGGCCGGGCACCTGCACTATTCTTCGCATGGCACGTTCGCCGGCATCCCGGTCAGCGTGGCGTCCGCCACCTGCTACACGATGAACGTCGCGCTGCCGGCGGCCGAGGTCAATGGCATGGATGCTGCGCAGTCGTTCCAACTCGTGCACGTGCATCCTGGCACGATCACGCACACCGTGGTGCCGGTGACGGATGCTCGCACCGGCGACTACTTCTCACCCGAGTGGGCCGAGCGAATGGCCCAGCTGTCACCAGAGGAGCGACGCGAAGCGTTCTCTCGAAAGCCACCGCGCTGAGCGGCGTAGACTGGACGCATCCCCCAAGATTCCTACTCGCCACTACCCACAAGGATGTGACATGGCCGCTGTTGAGCCAGCCCTGACCCGTACAGAGTCCGATTCGATCGGGAGCATGGAAGTTCCGATCGAGGCGTATTGGGGCGTGCACACCGCCCGCGCCGAAGCGAACTTCCCGATCACGAAGCGGCCCATCTCGGTCTACCCCGACCTGATTCGCGGCCTGGCGATGGTCAAGCAGGCCAGTGCCAGAGCGAACAAGGAGATCGGGGTCCTCGACGCCGAGCGCGCCGACCTGATCGACCATGCATCCCAGCGCGTCATCGACGGCGAGTTCCACGACCAGTTCGTCGTCGGGGTCATCCAGGGCGGCGCTGGCACGTCGACGAACATGAACGCCAACGAGGTCATCACCAACATCGCGCTGGAGATGGCAGGCCGTGAGAAGGGCGACTACGCATTCCTGTCGCCCATCGACCACACCAACCGCAGCCAGTCGACCAATGACGTGTACCCGACAGCCATCAAGATCGGCCTGTCGCTGAATCTGCACACGCTGCTCGACGAGCTCGACCTGCTGCGCCGTTCGTTCCTGGCCAAGGCATCCGAGTTCCACGACGTGCTGAAGGTCGGACGCACGCAGCTGCAGGATGCCGTGCCGATGACGCTCGGTCAGGAGTTCCACGGCTTCGCATCGACGCTCGGCTACGATCACACCCGCCTCACCGAGAACGCCTCGCTGCTGTTCGAGATCAACATGGGAGCCACGGCGATCGGCACCGGCATCACCACCCACCCGGGCTACGCCGCGTCGGTCGTGCGTCACCTGCGCTCGATCTCCGGCCTTGACCTGCAGACGGCAGCCGACCTGGTGGAGTCCACCAGCGACACCGGTTCGTTCATGTCCTTCTCGTCGAGCCTCAAGCGCAACGCGATCAAACTGTCGAAGATCTGCAACGACCTGCGGCTGCTGTCGTCGGGACCGCAGGCGGGGCTCAGCGAGATCAACCTGCCCGCAATGCAGGCCGGCTCCAGCATCATGCCCGGCAAGGTCAACCCGGTGATCCCCGAGGTCGTCAACCAGGTCGCATTCGCCGTCGCGGGTGCCGACATGACCGTCACGATGGCAGTGGAAGGCGGCCAGCTGCAGCTGAACGCCTTCGAGCCGGTGATCGCTCACTCGATCTTCCAGTCGATCACCTGGATGCGTCAGGCGATGTGGACGCTGCGCGTGAATTGCGTCGATGGCATCACCGCCAATCGTGCGCGTCTGGGCGCGATGGTCGGCGCCTCGGTGGGTGTGGTCACCGCACTCACCCCGTTCATCGGCTATGCAGCATCCGCAGCTCTCGCGAAGACGGCGCTGCTCACCAACCGCAACGTCGCCGACCTGGTGGTCGAGGCCGGACTGATGTCTCGTGAAGAGGTCACGAAGCAGCTCTCGCCGGCCCGCCTCTCCGGGCTGGAGACGGTCACCGAAGCGATCCCGGTGATCGCCGTCGAAGACCTGCTCGAGTCCTGAGCCGGCTGTGAAGAGGGCGCCTTCCGCGAAACCCCCGGAAGGCGCCCTCTCTCGTGATCAGTCGAGGATGCGGCAGTGCGTCGTCAACTCGCCGATGCCGTCGATGCCGACCGTCACCGTGGAGCGGTCGCGCAGGAAGATCTGCGGGTCGCGGGAGTAGCCGGCGCCGCCGGGGCTGCCGGTCGAGATGAGTGTGCCGGGCAGCAGCGTGATCGATGAGGAGAGATGGGCGATGAGCGTGGAGACCGGCCGCACCATCTGCCCGGTGCTCGCGTCCTGAACGGTGTGGCCGTCGATGACCGTCCAGATGTGCAGATCCTGCGGATCCGGGATCTCATCGGCGGTGACGACGACGGGGCCGGTGGGAGTGAATCCGTCGAACGACTTGCAGCGGGACCACTGCGCCTCGGCGAACTGGATGTCCCGTGCCGTGATGTCGTTCACGACCGTGTACCCCCAGACGCAATCGAGCGCGTCGTCTGCCGAGACGTTCTTCGTCGGTCGGCCGATGATGACGCCGAGCTCGGCCTCGTAGTCGACGGATTCGCTGAGCGTCCGTGGCCAGGCGGTGGTGCTTTCGTGCCCGGTGAGGGAGTTCGGCCACAGCGTGAACACCGTCGGTGCGGTGTCGGTCTTCAGCCCCAGCTCGCTGGAGTGGGCGGCGTAGTTCAGGCCGACGGCGAGGATGGCCGGAGGATTGACGACCGCGGATCCGTAGGCGAAGTCTCCGAGCGGATGCCGGGGAGCGTCGCCCTTGCTGAGGGCATCGCGCAGTCGGTGGAGGAGCTCGTCACCGCCCTCGATCAGACCCTGCAGGTCGGTCGGACTGGGCGAGAGCAGATCGCTGACGAGGATCGCTTCTTCACGGTCGATGACGGCAAGATGGAGGATCTCGGAATCAGGAGTGCTGAGATGGGCGAACTGCATGCCTCTACGCTACCGGCCCGGATGTCTGAGAAGACCGAGGCTCCCTCTAGGCTTTCGTCATGAGCTTTGGAGGACAGCCCCCGGCGTATACGCCGCCGCCCCCGTCCGGTGATGCTTCGGACACGGGCGCGCAACCACCGGCGTACGCACCGCCACAGGCGTACCCGCAGCCGCCGGCGTACGCGCAGCCACTGGCGTACCCGCAGGGACCGGCGCATCCGCAGCCACCGGCTTTCGGCCAGCCGCCGCAGCCCGCCTACGGCAGCCCGCCGCAGCCGCGGCACGCGCCATCGCAGCTCGCGCCCGCACCGACGCCCGCGCGCTTCGCCTCACCGTTCGACCGTCCGGCCGCGTATGCGCCACCGGCGCCGCAGGCTCCCGCCCCGGCGCCTGCTGTGCCGGCGCTGCCGGTGCCCGAGCGCAAGGGGCGCAGCGCGTCGATCTGGCTCTTCGGCATCCTCGGGTTTCTGATGCTTGTGCTGATCGCCTATTTCGCCCTCTTCATCGGCACGACGGCATCGATCGTGGGAATGATCCTCGCACTCGTGCCGCTGGCGATCGTGCTGTTCGGCGTGCGCCTGATCGACCGGTGGGAGCCCGAGCCGAAGAGCCTGGTGATCTTCGCCCTCGCCTGGGGGGCTATCGCATCGGTCGGAATCAGCCTGCTGTTCGACCTGCTCCTGACCATCTCGGTCGGCACGCGAAACGACTTCTTCACCGCTATCGTGCAAGCCCCCTTCATCGAGGAGATCGCCAAGGGGCTCGGCGTCTTCCTGCTCTTCGTCATCGGTCGGCGCGCTCTCGATGGCCCCGTGGACGGCATCGTCTACGGAGCACTGGTCGGCGCAGGCTTCGCGTTCACCGAGAACATCCAGTACTTCGGCATCAGCCTCGTCACCGGCGGTGCGGGCGACCTCACCCTCACGTTTCTGCTGCGCGGCATCGTGTCCCCATTCGCGCACGCGATGTTCACGGCTCTCACCGGCTTCGCGATCGGCCTCGCGGCGCGACGCGGAGCGAGCACGGCGGCCGCTCTCGGCTCGGGTGCGATCGGTCTGATCGGCGCCATCGCACTGCACGCGTTCTGGAACGGGTCGTCGCTGCTCGGCGACTTCCCGGTGCTGTATCTGACCACGCAGGTGCCGCTGTTCCTCGGCTTCATCTTCGCGATCATCGCGCTGCGCCGTGAAGAGGCGCGACTGACGAAGTCCCGCCTGGACGACTACGCCGCTGCTGGGTGGTTCACGCCAGAAGAGGTCACGATGCTGGCGACGCACGCCGGTCGAAAAGCCGGTCTGCAATGGGCGCAGGGTCTGCGCGGCAATCGCCGTGGGACGATGCGCGCATTCATCAAGGATGCGGCTGCACTAGCGGCGGTTCGCCAGCGGGCGATCCACGGTCACGACGCGTACGCGGCTTCGGACGAGCAGGCGCTGCTCGCCCGCATGCGACTGACACGAGCGGAGCTGCTGGCGTACTGATCCGGCGGCCCGGAGACAGACTCAGCGCCCCCGGAGACAGACTCAGCGCCCGGGGCTGCGGCGATGCCTGCGAGTCTCCCGAGCGCTGAGTTGACCTAATGACAGGGTGCACCGGCGTCGTGCTGAAGTCAAGGGTTTCAAGCGAAACCCCAGGTCAGATGCCCTCTGCGTGCATCACAGGGCGCGCATCACAGGCTCTCGGTGATGAGGTCCAGCGCGACCCCGTCGCAGGAGACGCGGGGGAGTTCCGCCTCGCAGCGGCTCTCCCGCGACGTGAGCGACCGCGACTGAGTGCGGGCGCGCAGGCGTTCGCGCTCAGCGGAGCCATGGCGTTGACCGAAGTCGGGAACCTCGGGTTGGATGTAGTCATGACTGATCGCACAAAGCCCGAGTTCGACGCCCCAACCGGTCCAGCACCGGAAGAGCTCGTCATCCGCGACCTCATCGAGGGAGACGGCGACGAGGCCAAGCCCGGTGACACCGTCACCGTGCACTATGCCGGTGTCGAATTCGACTCCGGCGAGGAGTTCGACTCGTCCTGGGGTCGCGGCGAGACCATTCAGTTCCCGCTCCGCGGCCTGATCCAGGGCTGGCAGGACGGCATTCCCGGCATGAAGGCCGGTGGTCGCCGTGAGCTCGTGATCCCTCCGCACCTCGCCTACGGCCCGGCAGGGGCAGGGCACTTCCTCTCCGGCAAGTCGCTGATCTTCATCATCGACCTGGTCGCGGTCGGCTGACCTGATCGAGAACAGAAGAGCCTCCGTCCGGAACATCGGGCGGAGGTTTTTCTCTGCTCTCGGAATAGATGCGCGTGGATAGAAGTTGACCTTCGTGTAATGCACACGACGTCGCGCACAGCGTGCGCGTCCCTACTCGAGGAGAGCTGCCATGACGATCGACATTCCCGGCTACCGTGCTGGAACCTGGGTCCTGGATCCCGCGCACAGCGAGGTCACGTTCAGTGTCCGTCACATGATGATCTCGAAGGTGCGCGGCACGTTCGGCATCAAGGACGCCACGCTCATCGCGCCGGAGAACCCGCTGGAGGCCAGAGTCGAGGCGAATGTCGACGTCGCCTCCATCGACACGAATGACGAGGGTCGCGATGCGCATCTGCGTTCGGCCGACTTCTTCGACGCCGATAATCATCCGCAGATGATCTTCACGTCGACGGGAGCGCGCGTCGAGGACGGAGACTTCCTCGTCGATGGCGACCTCACCATCCGGGGCATCAGCAAACCCGTCAGCTTCACCTTCGACTTCGGGGGCTTCGGTGAGGACCCGTACGGCAACTACAAGGCGGGTGCCTCGGCGACGACGGTCATCAACCGTGAGGACTTCGGTCTCACCTGGAATGCCGCGCTGGAGACGGGTGGCGTCCTGGTCGGCAAAGACGTGACGATCACCCTCGACCTGCAGGGCGCCCTGCAGGTCTGAACGACGCTGCGACGCCGAGCCTCGGACCCATCAGGGTTCGGGGCTCAGTGCGTCGTACGCGCGGAATCGAGGGCTGAGGCGTGCCAGCATCGCTGCCAGGCCGATCACCAGGAACCCACCGATCAGCGGTGGGAACCACAGCGTGGTGATGGTGGCGAGCGTTCCGGCGTAGAGGGCACCGACGCGCGGACCGCCGGCGACAACGATGATGAAGATGCCCTGCAAGCGCCCGCGCATCGCATCCGGCACGGCCGCCTGCATCATGGTGTTGCGGTAGATCGAGCTGACGTTGTCGGCGGCGCCGGACAGCGCCAGCGCAGTGCAGGCGGCGACGATCAGCGCCAGGTGCGGAACGTGTTCGGATGCCGGCGGCAAGAATGCGCCGAGGAGCAGGATCGCGCCGAAGAGTGCGATCGATCCGCCGTAGGCCTGAATGGCGCGCTCGATACCGCGGCCGTGCCAGCGGTAGTGCACGACGCGCCCCGAGAACAGGCTCGAGATGAAGGTGCCGACGGCGACAGCCGCGGTGAGAATGCCGGTGGTGAGCGCCCCGCCACCGAGGATGACGGTGCCCAGGGCGGGAAAGAGCGCCAGCGGCTGGCCGAAGGTCATCGCCGTGATGTCGAGCAGATACTGCATCCGGATGTTTCCCGCGCGCTGGAGGAACCGCCATCCGTCGACGAGTGAGGCCAGTCCCGGTCGTACGATCGTTCCCTCCGGCATCAGCGCAGGGAGCGTCCACAGTCCCAGGAACATGGACATCATCAGGATCACATCGATCGTGTAGGTCCAGCCGAAGCCCGTGAGCGCGACCAGCATCCCGGCTACGGCGGGGCCGACCATCACCGTGATGCCGAAGGCGATGCCGTTGAGGGCGGATGCTGCGGCGAGCTGGTCCATCGGGATCAGGCGGGGCACGATGGCTGTGCGCGTGGCCATGCTGACGGAGTTCGACGCGGCGATGATCATGCTGAGCCCGTACAGCCACCAGATGGTCTCGGAGTGCGTCCAGGTGAGTGTTGCCAGCAGCACCGTCGCGCAGAACGCGATGGTCGCCGCGACGAGGGCGACTCTGCGCCGGTCGAACGCATCTGCCAGCATCCCGCCGTAGAGTCCGGCGAGGATCATCGGCACAAGGCCCGCGACGGCGATCATCGCGACCGCGAACGTGCTCGCGGTGAGGTCGAACACATGCAGCATCACGGTGACGATCGTCAGCTGGCCGCCGATGCCGGCCAATGCCGAACCGATCCACATTCTGGCGAACGCAGGACTGATCTTCAGGGGAGTGAGATCGATGAGGTGGCCACGCGGTAACTGCACTCCCTGAGGTTATCGGTCCGCGCACACTGGTCGTCGCCGCAACTGGTAAGCTGGTTCAGTTGCCGTTTGATCGGCCGCGGATAAAGAGAGCCCACGTATCAGACGTCGGGCGCCGCGCAACGAACTGAGAGGGGATCGAATCTATGGCACTGGAAGCAGACGTCAAGAAGGCGATCATGGAAGAGTACGCGACGCACCCCGGTGACACCGGATCCCCCGAGGTGCAGGTCGCGATGCTGACGCAGCGCATCAAGGACCTCACCGAACACCTCAAGGACCACAAGCACGACCACCACTCGCGTCGTGGCCTGTTCCTTATGGTGGGTCAGCGCCGTCGTCTGCTCGGCTACCTCCAGGACACCGAGATCGCGCGTTACCGTGCGCTCATCGAGAAGCTTGGACTCCGCCGCTAAGAGGCACCGCGTCCCTGCGTGCAATCGCGCAGAACATTCTTGTGAAGGCCGCCCCAGGTGTGGGGCGGCCTTCAGTGTTCTCTGGCGGGGAGTGTTCAGGCGAGAGCGCCGACCAGGTCAGCGTGGTGGATCGCTGCCACATCGGGATGTGCGCGCAGGCGTGACTTCAGCGCGTTCTCGCCGTACAGGCTGTGGATCGGGTTCAACGGATCTGCCGTGACGCCGTGCGCCTCCGCAGCGAGTTCAGCGGGCAGGTCGATGATCGGCAATTGCGCATCGAGCGCCGGATTGAAGAAGAACGGCACCGAGATGCGCTCACCCGGTGCCTTCGGCGAGATCACCCGATGGTTGGTGGCTTTGAGATACCCGCCGGTGGCGTACTCCAGCAGCTCGCCGATGTTCACCACGAAGGCGCCGTCCACGTGCGGCGCATCCAGCCACGTGCCGTCTCGCTCGACCTGGAGCCCGCCTTTGCCTGGCTCCACCCAGAGCAGCGTCAGAACGCCGGAGTCCTTGTGCGCACCCACGCCCTGCTGCGGCTCTGGTTCATCGGTTCCCGGATAGCGCACGATCTTGATCAGCGTCGAGGGATCGCCGAAGTTCTCATCGAAATACGTCTCCCCGGCGCCCAGCGCCAGTGCCCACGCGCGCAGCAGCTTGCGTGAGATGCCGGACAGGTGCGCGTGCCACTCGGCGATGACCTCGCGCAGTTCGGGCTGAGCATCCGGCCACAGGTTCGGTCCGACCAGGCGGTTGAAAGCGGGGCCGCCTTCTGCGGCATCCCGCTCGGGACCGATGTCGATCTGCTCGCGCCAGTCGACTTCGCCCTGGGTGCGCTCGCCGCCGACACGCGTGTAGCCGCGGAAGTGCGGGCTCTTCACATTCTCTATGGCGAGCTTCTCCTGCTCGGGGAGTGCGAAGAAGTCGAGCGCCGCTCGGTGCAGCCGTGCAGTCAATTCGGCGCTCACACCCGTGCCGGTCAGATAGAAGAACCCGACGTCATGGGTGGCCGTGCGCAGGTCGAGGCAGAACTGCTCAGCGGCGCGCGCGCCGCGATCGAGTTCGGAGAGATCGAGGACGGGAAGAGTGAGATCGGCCATGACGAGAGAGTAGGCAGATTGCGCGACAGAGATGCCGAGTGTTGCGCAGGATTACCGATGGCTCGCTGTTCTCGGCACAGCGGAGCGGATGCTACAGTTTTTGGGTAAGGGCCGCCTTACCTAAACCTCGAAAGAAGCTCGTGCTCGCCACCTTTCTGATCGGCCTCCGCGAAGGCCTCGAAGCGGCACTCGTCGTCGGAATCCTTGCCGCCTATCTCACGCGGATCGGCCGGAGGGACGTGCTTCCTCGCATGTGGCTGGGCGTCGGCCTGGCGATCCTGCTGTCGCTCGGCATCGGGGCGGTGCTGACATTCGGGCCCAATGCGCTGACCTTCGAGGCGCAGGAGCTGATCGGCGGGACGCTGTCGCTGGTCGCCGTCGCCATGGTCACCTGGATGATCTTCTGGATGCAGAAGGCCGGGCGCACGATGAAGGCGTCGCTGGAGGGCGGCATCGATCGCGCTCTCGCGCAGGGCGGTCTCTGGGCACTCGTCGCGATCGGCTTCCTCTCGGTAGCGCGCGAGGGCATCGAGACGACGCTTCTGCTCTGGTCGATGGTGCAGTCATTCGGAGATGCGCCCGCAGCGCTCCTCGGTGCGCTGCTCGGGCTGCTCTGCGCGGTCGTCATCGGCGGGCTGATCGCCCGCGGTGCGGTGCGGCTCGACCTGCGTCGCTTCTTCGCATTCACCGGTGGGTTCCTCGTGATCGTCGCCGCCGGCGTACTGGCCTACGCGATCATGGATCTGCAAGAGGCGGGGGCAATTCCCGGACCGTTCTCCGCCGTCGCTCCGATCGATGTCACCGGGAACGTCGCCATCGGCTGGGCAGCATTTCCCTTCGGCTGGGCCTTCGATCTCAGTGCCACCATCGCCCCAGGCGGCCCGCTCGCTGCCATTCTGCAGGCGACCGTCGGCTTCATGCCGCAGATGACCTGGCTGCAGGTCGCCGCCTGGCTGCTCTACATCCTCATCGTCGGAACCTTCTTCGTGCGGGGCCTCCGCGCGAAGCGAACCCGCTCGACGGCGCCCGCGCCTCGCGTTGTGCGCTCTCCGGAAACCGCAGAAATCCAAGGAGTCCTATGACCACCCCGACTCGCCTGATCACTGCGGTTGCAGCGACCGGTGCCGCGGCGATCATCCTCGCCGGCTGCGTCGCGAAGAATGATGTCGCTGACGCAGCAGCACTCACCGTCTCTTCCACCGATGGCGAATGCGCTGTGTCGCAGACCACGGCGACCAGCGGCACGCTGACGTTCGACGTCAGCAATGATTCGACACAGGTGACCGAGTTCTATCTGCTCGCCGAAGACGGTCTGCGCATCGTTGGCGAAGTGGAGAACATCGCGCCGTCAGCATCCCGCACCCTCACCGTCGTCGCGCAGCCGGGTGAGTACTTCACGCTGTGCAAACCGGGCATGCTCGGCGCGGGAGTCGGCAAGGCGGGTTTCACCGTCACCGGTGACGTCGTCACGGTCGACGGTCCGGACAGCGAGCAGAAGCAGCAGGCAGTCGACCTCTATGCCGCCTTCGTCAAAGACCAGGTCGGTCAGCTCGTGCCGGCCATCGACGATCTCGTCGCCGCATACGAATCGGGCGACGACGACACCGCCCGTGCGCTGTTCCCGAACACGCGCGCTTTCTACGAACGCATCGAACCCGTAGCGGAGTCGCTCGGCGCCCTGGATCCTCGCATCGACTATCGCGAAGTGGATGCTGTGGCGGAGGGCATGGACTGGACGGGCTTCCACCGCATCGAGAAGGACCTCTGGGTGCCGGCCGAGGATGCGCTGAACGCAGACGGCGAGACCCCCGCATGGCAGGACTGGGCGCCGTCGACGACCGCAGAGCGCGGCGAGTTCGGCGATCAGCTCATCGCCGACGTGCAGGAGCTCTACAGCTACGTGCACTCCGACGACTTCACCGAGGCGCTGGATGCCCAGGGCATCGCCGGCATCTCCAACGGCGCCATCGCGCTGCTCGACGAAGTCGCCACCGGCAAGATCAGCGGTGAAGAGGACTGGTGGTCGGGTACCGACCTGTGGGACTTCGCCGCGAACGTCGAGGGATCCGAGATGGCGTTCTCGCTGGTGCGGGACCTTGCCGTCGCGCAGGGCGATTCCGGGGCGGATCTGGTCGATCAGATCGAGACCGGCTACGCCGCGCTGAAGGAATCGCTGATGGCGCACGGCTCGCTCGATGACGGCTTCATCGGTTACGGAGAGCTCTCGGGCGCGGACAAGCGCGAACTGACCGACTTGATCAACGCGTTGGCCGAACCGCTGTCTCAGCTGACCGGAACGGTGCTCTCCTGATGGCAGAGGGTGACGCGCAAGCGGCGGGTGGCTCTGCGGGGCTGAGCAGAAGGGGGCTGATCGGGCTCGCGTTGAGCAGTGGCGTGGTCGGTCTCGCGGCCGGAGGCGCCGCAGGTGTCGCTGGCGGTGCGGCGGTCGCGCGGGCAGAGCAAGGCCGAGGACACGAGGAGCCGTACGCCTTCTTCGGCCCCCATCAGGCGGGTATCACGACCCCTGTGCAGGACCACCTTCACTTCGCGTCGTTCGACATGATGCCCCGCACCAGCCGCGAAGACCTCATCTCGCTGCTGCAGGACTGGTCGTATGCCGCGTCGCGCATGACTCAGGGGCTCGAAGTCAGTGCAACAGGAGCCGTGGGCGGCGACGCGCAGACCCCGCCCGATGACACGGGTGAGGCGATGGATCTCGCCGTCAACGGACTGACCATCACGTTCGGCTTCGGTCCGGGGCTCTTCGAGAACGAGGACGGCGACCGCTACGGTCTCGCAGGCCAGCGGCCCGCCGGCCTGCAGCGACTGCCCGCATTCCTCGGCGACGACCTCGACCCGGAGTCGTCACAGGGCGACCTGTGCATTCAGGCGTGCGCTGATGACCCGCAGGTGGCTGTGCATGCGATCCGCAACCTCAGCCGAATCGCGTTCGGTCGTGCCCGGCTGCGCTGGTCTCAGCTGGGTTTCGGACGCACCTCGCGCACCACCTCCGCCCAGGCCACACCCCGCAATCTCTTCGGCTACAAGGACGGCACGGCGAACATCCTCTCGGATGACACCGAGGCTCTCGACGATCATGTCTGGGTGGGCGCATCCGATGAGCCCGACTGGCTGCGGGGCGGGTCGTATCTCGTCGCACGCAAGATCGCGATGCTCATCGAGACCTGGGATCGGGTTCGCCTGGTGGAGCAGAATGAGATCATCGGCCGCGACAAGGGCGCGGGCGCTCCGCTTTCCGGTGGGGATGAGTTCACGGAGCCGGACTTCCACTCCACCGCGTTCGACGAGAACAGCCATGTGCGCCTTGCGCATTCGTCGATGAACGATGGCATCCGCATTCTCCGCCGCGGCTACAACTACGTCGATGGCAACAGCGCGCTCGGCAGGCTCGATGCCGGGCTCTTCTTTCTCTCCTATCAGCGTGACCCGGCGCAGTTCGTCACCCTGCAGCGCCACCTGTCGACAGACCTGATGAATGAGTACATCCGTCACATCGGCTCTGGCATCTGGGCTGTTCCGCCAGGAGCAGAAGCCAGTTCCTACGTCGGAGCACCGCTCTTTCGCTGAGGTCTCGCCTGTTCCGCGGTGCGCCGTGAGCCGGTCGGATCGCTGCGGTGGTCATCGGACTGTGCGAGTGCCGCGCTGTCGAACATCCATCGGGGTCTGGGCTCGATCAGAGGCCGGAAGACCCGGCGCACGGGACGTGAGGCGAGCGCGAATGCGATTGCCACCGACACGAGCGTGATGAGCGGCAGCCACAGCCAGGTCGGGTCCAGGCCGCGGAGGATGCCGGATTCGCGAAACGGGTACAGCACGAAGGAATGCAGCAGGTAGATGTACATCGTGTACTGCCCGAATTTCGTCCACCAGGTATTGCGGCGGGGGACGAGTACGAAGAAGGCGGCACTGAGCAGGATCGCCAGGGCGATGAGGGCCAATCGCACTGAACCGCTCCACCACTGCTGAGAGCCGGTGAGGTCGGCGTACGAGGCCTCGTAGAAGAACCAATGCCGCAGGTCGATGTCGTCCCACGTCGCCAGCCATCGCCAGCAGACGAACGCCCATCCCGCGAGAACTGCGACCGCCGCGACGCGCAGCCACCACGGCCGGTGGTCGATGAGCTGAAGCCGGCGCACGACGTCGCGTTCACGCAGCCACCACCCCAGCGTGAAGAAGAACAGCAGGCCGAGGGTGCGCGACAGCGAGAATGTGCTGTCGACGTTCGACATGTATCCGACCCCGATCGAGATCGCCAGCGCCCACAGCAGTGGCCAGCGCAGCAGCGAGAGGTAGGGCAGCACGAGGCGGAAGATGCCGAGTGCCAGCAGGAACCACAGGGTCCATGACTGCTGCGTCAGATTCGGATTCGCCCGACCCTCGACCAGCCATTTGGTGAGGGTCCACAGCGCTTCGAAGATGACGTACGGCACGAGGATGTCGGTGATCACTCTCGCCATCTGGCGCTTGGTGGGGCTTGCGGATTTTGAGAAGTAGCCCGAGATGATCGCGAACGCCGGCATGTGGAAGGCATAGATCGCGAGGTAGAAGGCGTAGGAGACGTCGGAGTCGTAGGTCAGCCGCTGGATGCCGTGCCACATCACGACGAGAACGACGCACGCGAAGCGCGCGTTGTCCCAGAACGGCACCCGTCGGCGGGCACGTGGGGCAGGGGCGGTCGTCGACGCCGTGACGGGCGGCTGCTGCTCGGCGCTGCTCATCATCTGAGCGTACCTGCGGGAATAAGGTTGCACCTGATGCGTTCTACCAATTACATTCACTTGCATAGAACGGATGCTGCGGCATCCCGAGCGGAGACGAAATGAACGATCACGACGCGATGCAGTTCGGCATCATGTCGGTCAGCGACATCACGCAGGACCCGACCACCGGCGTCACGCCCAGCGAGCGCGAGCGCATCCAGGCCGCTGTCACCATGGCCACGCACGCCGAGGACGCGGGCCTGGATGTCTTCGCCATCGGCGAGCACCACAATCCGCCATTCTTCTCGTCCAGTCCCACGACGCTGCTCTCCTTCATCGCCGCGCAGACCGAGAGGCTGATCGTCTCGACCTCCACGACGCTGATCACCACGAACGACCCGGTGCGCATCGCCGAGGACTACGCGATGCTGCAGCACCTGTCCGGCGGCCGCATGGACCTGATGATGGGCCGCGGCAACACCGGTCCGGTCTACCCGTGGTTCGGGCAGGACATCCGCCAGGGCCTCCCGCTCGCGATCGAGAACTATGCATTGCTGCACGAGCTGTGGACCAAGGACGTCGTCGACTGGGAGGGCAAGTTCCGTACATCCCTGCAGGGCTTCACGGCCACCCCGCGTCCGCTGGACGGCGTGGCGCCGTTCGTGTGGCACGGGTCGATCCGCACCCCCGAGATCGCCGAGCAGGCCGCTTACTACGGCGACGGATTCTTCGCCAACAACATCTTCTGGCCCAAGGAGCACTATCAGCGCCTCATCGAGCTGTACCGTCAGCGCTGGTCGCACTACGGGCACGGCGCACCGGAGACGGCGATCGTGGGCTTGGGCGGACAGGCCTTCATCCGGACGAAGTCGCAGGACGCCGTGAACGAGTTCCGGCCGTACTTCGACAACGCCCCTGTCTACGGTCACGGCCCTTCGATGGAGGACTTCACCGAGATGACGCCGCTGACCGTCGGCTCCCCGCAGCAGGTCATCGACCGCTACGCCGCCATGCGCGACACCTTCGGCGACTACCAGCGCCAGCTTTTCCTGATGGATCACGCCGGGCTGCCGCTGAAGACCGTTCTCGAGCAGATCGATCTGCTCGGCAGCGAGGTGGTCCCCGTGCTGCGCAAGGAGCTCGCGCAGAATCGTGTGCCGGACGCCCCCGACGCGCCCACGCACGCGGCTCGCGTCCGCGCCGGATACGGCGATGGTCCGGCACGCGAGGCGCGCCCCGGTGCGAACCGCGGCGACAACCTCACCACGGGCTCGCCCTACCAGGACGCGCCAGTGCCCGCCGGTGCGGCGTTCGGCCTGAGTGCGAAAGAGGTCTGAGATGAACGACCGTCGTATCGCCGTGATCTCCTCCGGCCTGTCCAACCCGTCCTCGACGCGGATGCTCGCCGACCGTCTGCTCGCCGAGACCGTGAAGGCGCTGCGCGAGCGCGACGTCGAAGCTCAGGCCGACGTGATCGAACTTCGTGACCTCGCACACGACATCACGAACAACCTGCTCACCGGTTTCGCTCCCGCGCCGCTCGAGGAAGCCATCAACCGCGTGGTCTCGGCCGACGCGATCATCGTCGTCACGCCGATCTTCTCGACCAGCTACGCCGGATTGTTCAAGTCGTTCATCGATGTTCTCGACCCGGATTCGCTGACGGGTAAGCCCGTGCTGATCGGAGCGAATGCCGGGACAGCGCGGCACTCCCTCGCGATCGACTACGCGATCCGCCCGCTGTTCACGTATCTGCATGCAGAGCCGGTCTCTACGGGGGTGTTCGCAGCTTCCAGCGACTGGGGAAAGAATGCCGATGAGGTGGCGCCGTTGAGCTCACGCATTGAGCGGGGTGCACGCGAGTTGGCAGAAGCGATCGTTCGCCGTGAGCCCGCGCAGAGTCATGACCCGTTCGATCCGGCGAACTATCTGGGGGAGGGGCGCTCATTCGGGCACCTCCTGGGCGGTCTCGCAGGGGAGTGACGCGAGCCCTCCGGCGGGGGAGGATGGGGAGATGGACATCGCCATTGCCGGAGGAACCGGGGTCATCGGCACCCATGTCGCCGAAGTCGTGCGCGCACGCGGTCATGCGGTGCGCCTGCTGACGCGGAGCGAATGCATCGATGTGCGGACCGGTGTCGGTTTGGAAGGGGCCCTGCGCGGAGCGGATGCCGTCATCGATGTGCTCAATCCGCACGGACCCGATGCGAAGAAGCCTGAGGAGTTCTTCCGACGTACGACAGCGAATCTGCTGGAGGCGGAGGGGCTCGCCAGCGTTCGGCACCACGTGGCACTCTCGATCGTCGGGGTTGATCGGGCGCCGCACGGATACTACGCGGCCAAGCTCGCGCAGGAGCAGGTGATCACGGCGTCAGATGTGCCCTGGACGATTCAGCGTGCCACGCAGTTCCACGACTTCGCGGCGCAGATGTATGCGCGGGCCCGGATCGGGCCCCTGCGCATGGCGGTGCGGATGCGCACCCAGCCGGTGGATGCCGTTGAGGTGGCGACCCGGTTGGTGGAACTCGCGGAGCACCCGGCGCACGGCAGGGCCATCGACCTCGCCGGACCCCGTGAGGAGGATCTCGCCGCGATGATGCGCGCGTGGGCGCGGCACCATCACAAAAACGGATGGATGCCGAAGATCGGCCTGCCAGGCGGCTTCGGCCGTGCGATGCGCAGTGGCGACCTGCTGCCCGGCGTGCATGCAGATCTCGGGCAGCGCACGTTCGAAGAGTGGCTGGTCGCGCAGCCCGATTAAACCGCTCAGGTCGCAGTTCATGTCGCCTGAACTGCTGTCATGCGACACGAACTGCGACCTGAATGGCGGTGCGGGGGCTTCAGCCGCTCTTGCGACGGAACTCCCGCTTCATCTGCGGGGCGTTCGTGGCATGCACGGCGGAGTCGCCGTCCAGGTGCGACTCGCCATCGCGGCTCTTCGCATTCTTGCGATCGAGCGCTTCCTTGAACTTGCGCTTCATCTCCTCGGGGGAGGCTGCTTTGTCTTCGCTCATGTGGGTCAGCCTAGTGCGCTCCACAACTGGTACGGGAGCCTCCGCGGCATGATGCAGCGGCACTGATAGGATTGACGCGGTTGCCTGTGGCATCCATCAATTGCATACGCACGTACACGGAGCGGTCGGCTGGGAAGCTGGTCCCCTGTGGTGGGTTCCTCGTCGCACACGGCGCCGGGTGATCTTCTACTGGTGGCCAGCGCAGGTGACATTCGCGGGAATGCCCGCGCGCCTATTTCTGCCCGCATCCGCTCCTTCGCGAGAACTCGCGCGCCATACGGGCACGCGAGCCTAAACAAAGAAGGAGAGACCTCTTGGAAGGTCCTGAAATCACTGCCACCGAAGCCGTTCTCGACAACGGCCGTTTCGGCACCCGCACCGTCCGCTTCGAAACCGGTCGCCTCGCACAGCAGGCACAGGGAGCAGTTGCGGCTTACCTCGACGACGAGACGATGCTCCTGTCGGCCACCAGCGCCGGCAAGCACCCGCGCGAAGGATTCGACTTCTTCCCGCTGACGGTCGACGTCGAAGAGCGCTCGTACGCAGCCGGCAAGATCCCCGGCTCGTTCTTCCGTCGCGAGGGGCGCCCCTCCACCGAGGCGATCCTCGTGTGCCGTCTCATCGACCGGCCGCTGCGTCCGTCGTTCGTCGCAGGCCTGCGCAACGAGGTCCAGATCGTCATCACCGTGCTGTCGATCGCTCCGGGCGAGTACTACGACGCACTGGCCATCAACGCGGCCTCCGCGTCGACGCAGATCTCCGGTCTGCCGTTCTCGGGTCCGATCGCGGGTGTGCGCATGGCATTCGTCCCCGGCCAGGGCGAGCACGCCGACCAGTGGGTCGCATTCCCCAACGCCGAGCAGGTCGAGCAGGCCGTCTTCGATCTCATCGTCGCCGGTCGTGTGGTCACCAAGTCCGATGGCACCGAAGACGTCGCGATCATGATGGTCGAGGCCGAGGCCACTGAAGGCAGCTGGAACCTGATCAAGGCCGGCGCCACCAAGCCGAACGAAGATGTGGTCGCACAGGGCCTCGAAGCATCGAAGCCCTTCATCGCCCAGCTGGTCAAGGCTCAGGCCGAGCTCGCATCGCACGCCTCGAAGGAGCCGGGTGTCTACCCGGTCTTCCTGCCGTACAGCGAAGAGGTCTACAGCTTCGTCGCCGACCGTGCGCTCGCCGAGCTCACCGAAGTGTACAAGATCGCCGACAAGCAGGAGCGCCAGAACGCCGACGACGCGATCAAGGACCGCGTCAAGGCTGAGCTGATCTCCGCCACCGAGGCCGGCACACTGGCCGCCGGTGCGCCGCTGGAGTTCTCTGCCGCGTACAAGTCCGTCACGAAGAAGATCGTCCGCGGTCGCATCCTCACCGAGGGCGAGCGCATCGACGGTCGCGGCCTGGCAGACATCCGCCCGCTGGATGCCGAGGTTCAGGTCATCCCGCGCGTGCACGGCTCGGCCATCTTCCAGCGCGGTGAGACTCAGATCCTGGGTGTCACCACGCTGAACATGCTCAAGCTGGAGCAGCAGATCGACTCGCTGTCGCCGACGACGAGCAAGCGCTACATGCACCACTACAACTTCCCGCCCTACTCGACCGGTGAGACCGGCCGTGTAGGTTCGCCGAAGCGTCGCGAGATCGGGCACGGCTTCCTCGCCGAGCGCGCACTCGTGCCGGTGCTGCCGACCCGCGAGGAGTTCCCCTACGCGATCCGTCAGGTGTCTGAGGCTCTCAGCTCAAACGGCTCGACGTCGATGGGCTCCGTCTGCGCCTCGACACTGTCGCTGCTGAACGCCGGTGTGCCGCTGCGCGCACCTGTGGCCGGGATCGCCATGGGTCTGGTTTCCGACGACGTCGACGGTGAGACCCGCTATGCGGCGCTCACCGACATCCTGGGTGCAGAAGATGCGCTCGGTGACATGGACTTCAAGGTCGCCGGCACCAGCGAGTTCGTCACGGCGATCCAGCTGGACACCAAGCTCGATGGCATTCCGACGTCCGTGCTCGTGGGCGCACTCGCTCAGGCTCGCGACGCGCGCCTGACGATCCTGAACGTGCTCAATGCCGCCATCGACGCTCCGGACGAGATGGCACCGACCGCGCCGCGCGTGATCAGCGTGCACATCCCGGTCGACAAGATCGGCGAGCTGATCGGCCCGAAGGGCAAGACGATCAACTCGATCCAGGACGAGACCGGCGCGCAGATCTCCATCGAGGAGGACGGCACCGTCTACATCGGCGCCACCGATGGTCCGTCGGCCGAAGCCGCTCGTGCCCAGGTCAACGCGATCGCCAACCCGACCAACCCCGAGGTCGGCGAGCAGTTCCTCGGCACCGTCGTGAAGATCGCCCCATTCGGCGCTTTCGTCTCGCTGCTTCCTGGCAAGGATGGACTGCTGCATGTCACCGAGGTGCGCAAGCTCGCCGGTGGCAAGCGCGTCGAGAACGTCGATGACGTTCTCTCCGTCGGCCAGAAGATTCTCGTGAAGATCACGAAGATCGATGACCGCGGCAAGCTGTCGCTCGAGCCCGTGCTCGATGACTCGGCTGCCGAGGGCGAGCAGGCTGCAGAGACCGCTGAGGCGTGATCTGAGCGGATGCTGGTGATCCAGCATCCGTGAGCACAGACCCGGGATCGGACGAGCAATCGTCCGGTCCCGGGTCTATTCGTATCTGATGTGACTGAACCGTTATCGGAAGTTCGTGGCGCGTGCACTCGTGGCGGGCGTCCGGCCACGAAATGTCGCTTACCCTCTAAGTACGCACCCGGGTGCGCAGGCCTTCGGATTCGCGGGGTGAGACGATGAGACTTTTCGGCACAGGCACAGCCAGCGAGTCGTCGCGCGAAGAGAGTGTCACCGACGAGCATCCATCGGCGCCGATTCCCGTCGTGGGGCCCGGAGTCGGCGAGAGCATCCGCATCGCGCTCGGCGAAACCGGGCACAGCATTTTTCCGATGATGCTGGGGGCGGCCGAGTTCGGCTGGAACGTCGACCTGGAGAGCAGCCACGACATCCTCGACCGGTATCTGGAGTTCGGCGGCAACGCCATCCACACGGCCGATGGCTTCTCGGGCGGTCGCAGCGAGCACATCATCGGCCAGTGGCTGCGCTCGCGCGGGCGACGTGAGGAAGTGGTTCTCAGCGCCCGGATCGGCTCGCATGCAGACAACCCCGGGCTCGGCTCGGTGAACCTGGTGAGAGCTGTAGAAGGATCGCTCACCCGGCTCGGGGTCGAGCAGATCGACGTGCTGTATCTGGACGCGTCGCTCGATGAGGCCACCAACCTTGAGGAGACCCTCGCGACGGCCGAGTGGCTGAAGGAATCGGGCAAGATCACCGCTGTCGGCGCGTATTCGTTCGCGCCGGAGCGCTTGGTGGAGGCTCGGATCCTCGCCTCAGCCGGTTACCCGCGCATCGAGGTTCTCGACGAGCCGTACAACCTGGTGCGACGCACCGGCTTCGAGGGCGATCTGCGGTTGGTCGCCGCCGCGCAGAACCTCGCCGTCACGCCCTCGCATGCTTTGGAGCACGGCTTCCTCTCCGGCCAGCATCGCAGCAAGGCCTCTGCAGCCGGGGTCCGCGGGCAGCAGATGCGCAGTCACTTGAACCGTCGCGGCATCCGGGTGCTCGGCACTCTCGATCAGATCGCTTCGGAACTCTCGGTCCCCGTCGCGGCTGTGTCGATCGCCTGGCTGCTGGCGCAGCGCACCGTTGTCGCCCCGATCGTCAATGCCTTCGCCCCCGAGCATGTCGAAGAGCTCATGCAGGGTGCAGGCATCTCGCTCTCTCAGGCTCAGATAGCACTGCTAGCGCGCTCCGGCGTCTGACTTTCGTCGTAGCATCGACGGCCGGTGTCGGAGGCGTGCCATAAGCTGGAATGGCCCCGATTCGGTGGCGACGAAGTGAGCAGGGTTGTGACGCATTACATATATTTGGTCAGACATGGTGAACATCAAGATGCCGAGCACGGTGTAGATGACGGACCCCTCTCCCCGCGAGGCCAGCGACAGGCTGAGCTGATCGCCGATCGCCTTTCCGGGCTTCCGCTCGATGCGGTCTGGCATTCGCCATTGCTGCGCGCGGCTGAGACCGCCCGTTCGGTGGCGGCACGCCTGCCCTCCGTCGACCCGGTGCCCTCGGCGCTGCTGTTCGACTGCGTGCCCAGCGGTATGAGCGAAGACACCCCTGCGGCTTATGAGTCCTTTTTCGGCTCGGTGACCGATGCCGAGATCGAGGCGGGATCTGCGCAGATGGCCGATGCGACGGGGGAGTTCCTGCGCCGGCGCACGGGAGATGTGCACGAGGTCCTCATCACCCACAATTTCGTGATCTCCTGGTTCGTGCGCGAGGTTCTCGGCGCACCGGACTGGCGGTGGATGACCTTGAATCAGGCGCACTGCGGGCTCACGGTCATCGCCCAGAAGCAGGGTCGGCCATGGACGCTGCTGACCCACAACGATCTCGGGCACCTGCCGATGGAACTGCGCACCGGGCTTCCCGACGTTCCGACTGTCTGACATCGACGAATCTAGAATGGATTCCATGACCACACAGGTTGCTCTCGTCGGCGGCACAGGCAAGCTCGGCCGCATCATCCACGCGGTTATCGATGAGGTCGATGGGTTCGAGGTGCGCAACGTCCTCGGTTCCGCCAGTGAGCTCAGCGAACTCGACGGTGCAGATCTCATCATCGATGCGTCAACCCCTGCGGTGAGTCTCGATGTTGTTCGGGCAGCGATCGAGCGGGGAATCAACGTGCTCGTCGGGACGTCAGGGTGGTCGCAGGAGCGCATCGCACAGATCCGCCCGCTCGTCACTGATGAGTCAGCCGTGGTCTTCGTGCCGAACTTCGCGCTCGGCTCGGTGCTGGGCTCTGCGCTGGCTGCCGCGGCCGCACCGTTCTTCGTCTCGGCGGAGATCATCGAAGCACACCGCGACACGAAGATCGATTCGCCCAGCGGCACGGCGGTGCGCACCGCCGAACTGATGACCGCAGCGCGAGATGACGAGGGGCCGTTCCAAGCGCCCCATGTCGATCAGCGAGCCCGCGGACAGCAGGTCGCCGGAATCCCGGTGCACTCGCTTCGTCGCCCCGGCGTCATCGCGAAGCAGGAGGTCATCCTCTCCGGCGCGGGGGAGTCGCTCTCGATCGTGCATGACACGGTCGATTCTGCCGCCGCCTACGCACCCGGCATCCGTCTCGCGCTGCCGTTCGCTCGCGATGCGCGCGCGCTCACGGTCGGCCTGGAGAACATGATCGACATCGGGATCCGAGCTCGCTCGTGACGTCGCGCATCAGCGTCGCAGTCATGGGGGCTGCGCTCCTGCTGTACATCGCCACGGCGATCTGGCTGGCCGTGATGTTCTTCGCGGCGGGCTCTCCGGCATCCATCGGCATGGGGATTGCGCTCACCGTGATCGCGCCGATCGGCGCGTGGACGCTCGTGCGCGAACTGATGTTCGGCTTCTCCGCCGATCGGCTGGGCAAGACGCTGGATGCCGAGGGCGGCATGCCAGAGGCCCCGGCCGAGCTGACGCCTAGCGGGCGACTCCGCCGCGACGACATCGAGCCGCTGATCGCTGAGCACACCGCCGCGGCCGAGGCGGCAGCAGACGACTGGCGGGCCCGCTACCGGCTCGGCGTCGTGCAGGATGCTGCCGGGCGCCGCAAGGACGCCCGGGCCAGCATCCGCGAGGCCATTCGGCTCGAGAAGACGACCGGCTGAGCCCGCTCAGGCCAGGCTGGCTTCGAGCGAGATCTCGATGCCGGCGAGCGCCTGCGATACCGGGCAGCCGGTCTTCGCACCGTCGGCGAGCTCCTGGAACTTCTCCGGTGTCAGTCCGGGTACGGTGGCGTGCACGTTGAGATGACTGCCGGTGATGCCGGTTCCCGGCTTGAAGGTCACCGATGCGGTCGTGTTGACCAGCTCAGGAGGCGTGCCGTTCTCGGCCAGCGCATTCGAGAGCGCCATGCTGAAGCACGAGGCGTGCGCAGCTGCGATGAGCTCCTCCGGAGTGGTGGTGGTCTCGGACCCCTCGCTGCGGGACTTCCAATCGATGGGGAAGGTGCCGAGGTTCGACGTGGAGAATGCGACGGTGCCTGAACCTTCGGTCAGGGATCCGGTCCAAGTGGTGGCGGCTTCGCTGGTGACGGGCATGATTCCTCCGAGGGGTCGCATCTCGTGCACGCGCAGCGGGTTCGCTGCGCGTGGCCAGCCTACCCAGGCGGTGCGCGTACCGGTACTGGGATCAGGCGACACGGGTCGGGCGGCCGACAAGTCCCACCCGCTGCAGCAGCAGGAAGAGCTGACATCCGAGGCACAAGCCGAAGGCGGCGTTGAGGAAAGCGGCGAGAAACGCCGCGGCGGTGGCGATGGGGAGCGCGAGCGGCACACCGAGCAGATGCAGCAAGAGCCCCGCGGCTACGACGGCAAATCCCACACCCTGCGCGAAGCGCGGTGGACGGGAATCCTCCAACTCGCGCGGGGCTGAAAGGCGAGGGCGAATCGTGCGGCGGAAAAGCACGCCCCACGGCTGCGTGCGTGGTGAGAGCACGCCCCACAGGAACAGCAGCGCGATGATGGCGGTGAGCAGGAATGCCGGGTCGAGGGCGCGGTGCACGGCGCTGGCAGACTGGACGGACCACGTCGTCGGGAAGAAAAGGGCGTCGCTGAGCGGTTGATAGGCGAACCAGCCGAAGGCAGCCGTCCCGGACCGTTGGGCAGACAATCCCGTGAGGCCCAGCAGCGTCGTGATCAGCAGCAGCACCGAGGTGATCCATGCAGAGAACCTCGGTCCGCGCGGGTCGATACCGGTTTCGCTCGTCATCGTGCCTCCTGGAGCGCGGGCAATTCGGCGAGCGCCTCTTCGACGTGGTCGCGACGCGGTGCGCCGTGGAAGCGCGCAAGAACGGTCGCATCCGCTCCGACGAGAAACGTTGTCGGAGTGGTGAGCACCTGATATCGACGGGCGAGGTCGGGGCGGTGGGTGAGATCGACCTCGATGAGCTCGATGCGCGATCGAGTCGCCACCACGCTCCGCAGCATCCGGCGCACCTGCGGGCAGCGCGCACAGGTCTCGGTACCGAACTGAACGAGGGCCACACGACCTGGAACGACACCGAGATCGCGTACATCGACGGTGCCGCCGCCGCGTCGGCGTCGGCCATCGCGCGCCTGCCAGGTGATGCCCGCGACAGCCGCGACGATGACTAGACCGGCTGCCATGAGCAGAGCTGTGGAGAGGGGCACGGGTAGAGAATAAGCGCGCCTCGAGGCCGAACGGGCGGATATGACGCCGGATGACGGCCGAGGGGCACTCGGCGCCGGTATCCTTGCTGACATGAGCGCCGTCCCCACGCCCTACGAAGATCTGCTCCGCGATGTGCTCGAGAGCGGCACGCACAAGGATGATCGGACGGGCACCGGAACCACCAGTGTGTTCGGCCGGCAGATCCGATTCGATCTCGCACAGGGCTTTCCGCTGATCACGACCAAGCGCGTGCACTTCAAGTCGATCGCCTACGAGCTGCTGTGGTTCCTCCGCGGTGACTCGAACGTGAGCTGGCTGCAGGAGCACGGCGTCACGATCTGGGACGAGTGGGCGGATGCTGATGGCGACCTGGGCCCGGTCTACGGCGTGCAATGGCGATCCTGGCCGACGCCGGATGGCGGCAGCATCGATCAGCTGTCACAGGTGATCGAGCAGATCAGGGCGACCCCGGATTCGCGTCGCCTCATTGTCTCAGCGTGGAATCCCGCCGACATCCCCGATATGGCGCTGGCTCCCTGCCACGCGCTGTTCCAGTTCTACGTCGCCGACGGCAAGCTCTCATGCCAGCTCTATCAGCGCAGCGCCGACCTCTTCCTCGGCGTGCCGTTCAACATCGCCTCCTACGCGCTGCTGACGCTGATGGTGGCGCAGCAGACGGGACTCGAGCCCGGCGAGTTCATCTGGACCGGCGGCGACTGCCATATCTATGACAACCATCTCGAGCAGGTGCGCGAGCAGCTGAGCCGCGAGCCGTATCCCTACCCGACGCTGCGCATCGATGGGCAGCGCGAATCGATCCTCGACTACCGCTATGAGGACTTCGTCGTCGAGGGATACCAGCATCATCCGGCCATCCGCGGAAAGGTGGCGGTATGACCTGGGTGGGCCTGATCTGGGCCGAAGCCGCTGACGGCGTGATCGGCGCGCAGGGCGGCATGCCCTGGCATGTGCCCGAGGACCTGGCGCATTTCAAGGAGACCACGCTCGGCGTGCCGGTGATCATGGGGCGTCGCACCTGGGATTCGCTGCCCGAGCGCTTTCGCCCCCTGCCCGGACGCGAGAACGTCGTCATCACGCGCGATCAGGACTGGCATGCCGAGGGGGCCCGCCGGGCCGCGAACATCGAAGATGCGGTCCGCAGCCTCGAACGCGTCTGGGTCATCGGCGGCTCCGACATCTTCCGCCAGGTGATCGGCCAGGCGGATCGGCTCGAGGTCACCGAACTCGACCTGGCCGTCGCGGGCGACACCTTCGCGCCGCCGAAAGATGGCTGGCGCCTCGTCGATGAAGGCGAGTGGCAGACCTCGCGCACCGGCATCCGCTACCGATTCCTGGGATTCGATCGCTGATGCCCACCGCACTCATCACCGGTGCCTCCGCCGGTCTCGGAGCCGAATTCGCTCGTCAGATCGCAGCCAAGCACGGTGACCTCGTGCTCGTCGCTCGGCGAGCGGACGCATTGGAAGAGCTCGCGGATGAACTCCGCCGCGCCCATGGGGTGGGTGTCGAAGTGCTCACCGCCGACCTGGCGGACGAGAACGATGTGCACCGGGTTGCCCAGCGCATCTCGGATTCGGCGAACCCGATCGACCTGCTCATCAACAACGCGGGCTTCGGCCTGCCGCTGCAATTCGCCGACAACCCCATCGAAGACGAGGTGCGTCACCTGCGTGTGCACGTGGAGGCTTCGATGCGGCTTATGCATGCAGCCCTGGGCGTGATGCGCGGGCGAGGCGGACGCATCATCAACGTGGCGTCGGTCGCCGGCTTCATCTCACGATCCACCTATTCGGCCTGCAAGTCGTGGCTGATCGGCTTCAGTCGCTGGGCGAACGGCGAATACGGCAGGGACGGCGTGAGCGTGACGGCGGTGTGTCCTGGATTCACCCATACGACATTCCATGCCCGGATGGGGCTCGAACCGGGCAAGGAGGGCATCCCCGCGATCATGTGGCTCGACGCCGCAGATGTGGTGCGCGAGGCACTCCGGGACGCGGCGAAGGGCAAGGCAGTGTCTGTCCCCTCGCTGCGCTACAAGATCATCGTCGCGGTCAGTCGCCTCCTGCCCAGCTCGCTCACGGCGGGCGTGGCGCGTCGCGGACGAGTGTGAGTCTTCATCCGAACCGTGACGGCGTCGGCGAAACGCTACGCTGAGAGGATGATGCACTCGGGCAACCCTTTCGGACAGGTTCTTGTCGCGCTGGTCACTCCGATGACCGCCGACGGCGAAGTCGATTGGCCCGCAGTCGAGAAGCACATGGACCAGGTGATCGCCGACGGCGCCGACGGCATCGTCGTCACGGGAACCACCGGTGAGACCTCGACGCTCACCGACGATGAGAAGCTGCGGCTGGTCGAGGTCGGCAAGGACGTCTCCGCGGGCCGTGCGAAGATCATCACCGGCGGCGGATCGAATGAGACCGCGCACGCGATCGAGCTGTACAAGGCCAGCGAGAAGGCCGGTGCCGACGGCATCATGATCGTGACGCCCTATTACAACAAGCCGACGCAGGCCGGCGTTCTGACGCACTTCCGTCTCGTCGCCGATGCGACGGACCTGCCGGTCATCCTCTACGACATCCCGGGGCGCACCGGCGTGCCGATCAAGTACGAGACGATTCTGCGCCTCGCGAAGCACCCGAACATCCTCGCTGTGAAGGACGCCAAGGGCGATTTCTCGGAGGTGAGCCGCGTTCTCAACCAGACCGACCTGATGTACTTCTCCGGCGATGACTCCAACGCGCTGCCGCACCTCGCGATCGGCGCGACCGGCATCATCGGCGTGACGGGCAACATCACCTCCGCGCCGTACCGGACGATGGTGGATGCCGTGAACCGCGGCGATCTCACCGCAGCCACTGCAGAGCACCGGCGCTTGGAGCCGCTTGTGCGCGCGACCATGACCCACGTGCCCGGCACCGTGGCGGTGAAGTACATCCTGCACGGCCTCGGCCGCATCGGCAGCCCCCGCGTGCGCCTGCCGCTGGTGGGCCCGGAGGAGTGGGAGGCCGCCCTCATCGAGGATGAGCTGTCGGTCGTATCCGGGCTGCCCGGCGCCGATTTCTCGAACTTCCGCCCTGACCGCAACGCTGCGGCCGGAGGCGCTCTGCCCAAGGTGCACGGCACCACCCGATGATCGCCACCGCGCGCTGAATCAACACCAACGGACACGACGTGTCCGACTGAGGAGACGTGAATGTCCATCCCCATCGCCGCTCCCGAACCGCTCGCCCAGGGCACGCTCCGCGTGACACCCATCGGCGGTCTCGGCGAGATCGGTCGCAATATGACCACCTTCGAATTCGACGGCAAGATTCTCATCGTCGACTGCGGTGTGCTCTTCCCCGAAGAGCACCAGCCCGGAGTCGACCTGATCCTGCCGGACTTCGAGCCGATCAAATCTCGCCTCGATGACATCGTCGGCGTTGTGCTCACGCACGGCCACGAAGACCACATCGGCGCCGTCCCGTACCTCTTGCGGCTGAAGAACGACATCCCGCTGATCGGCTCGGGCCTCACCCTGGCACTGGTCGAGGCGAAGCTGAAAGAGCACCGCATCAAGCCGTACACGCTCACCGTCGTCGAGGGGCAGAAGGAGCAGGTCGGCCCGTTCGACCTCGAGTTCATCGCGGTGAATCACTCGATTCCGGATGCCATGGCCGTCGCCATCCGCACACCAGCCGGTCTCGCGCTGGCAACCGGCGACTTCAAGATGGATCAGCTGCCGCTGGACGGACGCATCACCGACCTGCGGTCGTTCGCCCGCCTCGGCGAAGAGGGCGTCGATCTGTTCCTGGTCGACTCGACCAATGCCGATGTTCCTGGCTTCACGCCCACAGAGCGATCCATCGGTCCTGTGCTTGACCAGGTCATCGCCAAGTCGCAGCGTCGGGTGATCGTCGCGAGCTTCTCCAGCCACGTGCACCGCGTGCAGCAGGTCATCGATGCGGCGCACGCGAACGGGCGACGGGTGGCCTTCCTGGGCCGCAGCATGGTTCGCAACATGACCATCGCGCAGCAGCTCGGATACTTGACCGTGCCCGACAACACGCTCATCGACTACAAGAAGGCGCGCGACCTGCCCGACGACAAGATCGTCTACATGTCGACCGGTTCGCAGGGCGAGCCGATGGCTGTGCTGAGCCGAATGGCCAACCTCGACCACGCCATCGAGCCCGGTGAGGGCGATACGATCATCCTCGCGTCCAGCCTGATCCCGGGCAACGAGAATGCCGTCTACCGCGTCATCGATGGGCTGACCAGGCTCGGCGCCAACGTCGTGCACAAGGCGAATGCCCGCGTGCACGTGTCTGGTCACGCCGCGGCTGGTGAGCTGCTGTACTGCTACAACATCCTCAAGCCGAAGAACGTCCTTCCCGTTCACGGCGAGTACCGTCACCTGATGGCCAACGCCAAGCTCGCGCAGGACACCGGCATCCCCGAAGAGCGCACGATCATCGGCGGCAACGGCACCATCATCGATCTGCGCGACGGCGAGGCGACCATTGCAGGCCAGCTCGACATCGGCTTCGTCTACGTGGACGGGTCGACCGTCGGCGGCGTCACCGATGCCGATCTGAAGGATCGCAGGATCCTGGGCGAAGAGGGCTTCGTCTCGATCATCGTCGTCGTGGACTCGTCGACGGGCCGCATCATCTCGGGGCCTGAGATCCACGCTCGCGGCGTGGCCGAAGACGATTCGGTCTTCGATGACGTGACGCCGAAGATCATCGCGGCGCTGAAGGAAGCTGCCGGAAACGGTGTGCGCGACAATCATGCGCTCTCGCAGATCATCCGGCGCACGATCGGTCGCTGGGTGAACCAGAAGCTGCGTCGTCGACCGATGATCGTGCCGCTGGTCATCGAGGCGTAGCCGGTGGTCGTGGCTGCCGCCAATATCGCGGAAAGCCACGTCATTACGCGGAAATGTCGGTGTTCGGCCGTAACGTGGAGACATGGCCAGGAGCACTACGAAGTCCGAGCGCGCGTCCGAGAGCGCCTCGCCTCGCCCGAAGCGGCAGGCGGCGCCTCGGGCGAACGCGAAGGCCGCTCCGGCGCCGAAGAAATACATCGATGACGCAGAGCGTCCTCCGCTGGCAGGGCGCATGTGGCTCGGCATCGCACACGGAGTTGGCGGACTCTTCCGCGCCTTCGGCCCTGAGGATCTCGAGAAGGATCAGCGCCGCGATGGCTTCCCGTTCCTGCTCGTGCTGCTCGCATGCGCAGGCGCCGTGGTCGAATGGTTCCTGATCGGCAATGACGTGGCCCAGGCGATCAGCGCCTACACGTGGGGCGGTCTGATCGGGCGCGCGGCGTTTGTGCTTCCGGTGCTGCTGCTGCTGCTCGCCGGCTGGCTGTTCCGGCATCCGTCCTCTGTGCACGACAACGGACGCATCGGAATCGGATTCGGGCTGTTCGTGCTGGCGCTGGCCGGTTTCTGTCACGTCGCCTCCGGCACCGCCGACAAACTCGGCGAGATCGTCCGCCCGCAGCCGCGAGGGGGCATGCCCGGCCTCAGCGCCGCCGGGGGCCTTTTCGGCTGGATGCTGGGGGAGCCGCTGGCGTTCCTCACCTCCGTCGTGGCCTACATCGTGCTGGCGGTGCTGGCCGTGCTCAGCATCCTCATCCTCACCAAGACTCCTCCGAACCGCATCGGCGAGCGTCTTGGCGACCTGTACGCCTGGATGTTCGGCGCAGAGAAGCCGATGCGCGCTCCGGCAGCAGAGGAAGCCCCCGACGACTCCGCGAAGGACGATGCGCTGCCGTGGTGGCGCCGCAACAAGACGGGCCGCGAAGAGGATCCCGACGAGGGCACCGATTCACAGGCTCTCACCGCGCTTCTCGAAGAGCCGAACAAGAAGGCGGCCTACGACCAGGCGGTCATCGTCGACGCCACCCCGCAGGATGCCGCGACCGAGGTGCTCACCGATGTCAGCGCTCTCACCGACATGCTCGGCGAGCAGAACGCCACCGGCCTTCTGGACGACGACGGATCGACCGGGGAACTGCCCGGGCTCGACGGATTCGGCACGGAAGGCCCCGGAACCGACGGCCTGAAGCCGCCCGCAGCCCCGTATGTGCTGCCGTCGCCCGCCGTTCTGAAAGCAGGACCGCCGCCGGTGACCCGTTCGGATGCCACCGATCACACCATCGCGCAGATCACCAGCGTGCTCGAGCAGTTCAAGGTAGACGCCAAGGTCACCGGCTTCTCGCGGGGGCCGACAGTCACCCAGTATGAGATAGAGGTGGGACTCGGCGTCAAGGTCGAGAAGATCCTGCAGCTGAGCAACAACTTCTCCTACGCAGTGGCATCCAACGATGTGCGCATCCTCTCGCCGATCCCGGGCAAGAGCGCGATCGGCATCGAGATTCCGAATGTCGACAAAGAGACCGTCGCGCTCGGCGATGTGCTGCGCTCGCCCGCGGCGCAGAAGAGCACCCACCCGATGACGATCGGCGTCGGCAAGGACGTCGGCGGAAACATCGTCGTCGCCAACCTCGCCAAGATGCCGCACCTGCTGGTCGCAGGATCCACCGGTTCAGGAAAATCGAGCTTCGTGAACTCCATGATCACGAGCCTGCTCATGCGTGCACGCCCCGCCGACGTCCGCATGGTGCTCATCGATCCGAAGCGAGTGGAGCTCACCAGTTACGCGGGTGTGCCGCACCTGATCACGCCCATCATCACGAACCCGAAGAAGGCGGCGGAAGCGCTGCAGTGGGTCGTGAAAGAGATGGACATGCGCTACGACGACCTCGCGTCGTTCGGCTTCCGACACATCGACGACTTCAACCGCGCTGTGCGCGCTGGCGAGATTCAGCTTCCTGCGGGCAGCGAGCGGGTGCTGAAGCCATACCCCTATCTGCTTGTGGTCGTCGACGAGCTCGCCGACCTGATGATGGTCGCTCCGCGAGACGTCGAGGATTCCATCGTGCGCATCACGCAGCTGGCCCGCGCCTCCGGCATCCACCTCGTGCTGGCGACGCAGCGACCCAGCGTCGACGTCGTCACCGGTCTCATCAAGGCGAACGTGCCCTCGCGCCTCGCCTTCGCCGTCACGAGCGTCACCGATAGCCGCGTCATCCTCGATTCGCCCGGTGCAGACAAGCTCATCGGGCAGGGTGACGCCTTGTTCTCACCGATGGGATCGTCCAAGCCCTTCCGGTTGCAGGGCGCATGGGTCGACGAGAGCGAGATCGTCGAGGTCGTCAAGCACGTCACCCAGCAGGCCCGACCCGAATACCGCCCGGACGTGCAGGAATCCGCAGAGTCCAAGCGCAAGGAGGTCGATGCGGACATCGGCGACGACCTCGAGCTGCTGCTCGCGGCTGCTGAGCTGATCGTCTCTTCGCAGTTCGGCTCGACCTCGATGCTGCAGCGAAAGCTGCGCGTCGGCTTCGCGAAGGCCGGCCGGTTGATGGATCTGCTCGAATCGCGCGAGATCGTCGGACCGTCTGAGGGCTCGAAGGCTCGCGATGTGCTCGTCACCAATGAGCAGCTGCCGAGCGTGCTCGCGAAGCTGCGCGGCGATGACGCACCAGCGTCTGCTCCAGCGTCCGCATCTGGTGCCGCCGCGGCTTCGGCACCCGAATCGCAGGGGCACTATGCCCATGACCCGGTCGAGCAGCAGTTCGAGGGTGTGCCCGTCGTCGAGAGCGAAGAAGACGGCGACGAAGACGCCTGGGGACTGACGGGCCGAGACTGATGACGATCCCGCGACAGCTTCCCAATGCGATCACGGTCGCGCGCATCCCGCTTGCGATCGTCTTCTTCGTGCTTCTGCTGCTCGCGGGCACGTTCGGCGCCGACGATCTTGCCCTGCGCTGGGTCGCAGCCGCCCTCTTCGTGCTCGCGATATCGACCGACTGGGTCGATGGCTATCTTGCGCGCAAATACGACATCGTCAGTGATTTCGGCAAGCTCTGGGACCCGATCGCCGACAAGCTGCTCACTGGCGCCGGTTTTCTCGGGCTCGCCATCCTCGGCGAGGTCGGCTGGTGGATCGTCATCATCATCCTCGTGCGCGAGTGGGGGATCACCGTTCACCGCTTCCTGATCGTGCGCGAGCAGGTCGTCGCCGCGGCCTGGATGGGCAAGATCAAGACCGTCGTGCAGGCCATCGCGCTCGGCTGGGCGCTGCTGCCGCTGCACGCGCTGATCGGGGTGACGCCCTGGGTGATCGTGACCCAGGTGCTGATGATCGCCGCCCTCGTGCTCACCGTGGCCAGCGGAATCGACTACGTGATCGCGCAGATCCGCGGTCGCAGGTCCTCGGAGTGAGCGAAGCGGCAGCTCTCATCACGGAGCTTCGAGTACGCGGCTGGACGCTCGGCGTCGCCGAGTCTCTCACCGGTGGGGGTGTCGCCGCGGAGATCGTGACGGTGCCGGGAGCATCCGCTGTCTTCTCTGGGGCTGTCGTCGCCTACGCCACCCCCGTCAAGCACACGCTGCTCGGAGTCGACGCGGACCTGCTCGCGGAGCACGGACCGGTCTGTGCGGAAGTAGCAGTGCAGATGGCCGACGGCGTGCGCAGAGCGGTTGCCGTCGGTGGACGCGCAGCCGACGTCGGCATCAGCACGACCGGAATCGCCGGCCCGGATTCTCCGGACGGGCAGCCGGTGGGCACAGTGCATATCGGTCTGGCGACACCGCTCCGCAGCAGCACGCGCTCCTTCGTGTTCGCCGGAGACCGGGGCGCCGTGCGCGTCCAGGCACGGGATGCGGCGATCGCACTCGCGCTCGAGGCGATCACACCCGCACCCGAGCCGATCCGGGAATAACCGCGGGTCCGCGCGGGTTGTCGACGATGTGCTCATCACCAGACACATACGAATGACGAAGAGTCGATTGCTCACAACACAAACACAGGCTGAAACAGTAGATTCAGAGGGATCCGGTCGGGTTAGACTGGCGATCCCCTTCGACACCACGTCGAATGGAAAGACGGAGAGGAGGTTCCGATGATCCTTGTCAGGCAAGAGATCGGCGACGTGCTGCGGGACTTCCGTCTGCAGAAGGGCCGCACGTTGCGTCAGGTGGCGGGTAAAGCGTCCGTTGCGCTTGGCTACCTGAGTGAGGTCGAGCGCGGGCAGAAGGAAGCGTCCAGCGAGATTCTCGCGTCGGTTGCAGAAGCTCTGGACGTGCCCATCTCGACGATCATGCGTGAGGTCGGCGACCGCATCTCGGTTCTTGAGGGACTCGGTGGCTTCCCCGATGTCGTCCCGGACGACCTGGTCGCCTCGGTCGAACCCGAGTTGTCGCTGCACTGAGCCGTTGAACGACTGACGACGGACGAATGCGACGCAGCGAATTCCTGCGCGCCGTCGATGATGAATTCGGCGGACGTGCCGACTCCCTCACCCACGATCTGATCCTGGGGCAGCTCGGAGTCACAGCGATCGAGGCGCTGGATGCCGGTGTGCCACCGCGCGATATCTGGCTTGCCCTCTGTGCGGAAGCCGATGTGCCGCCGGAACGCCGGTACGGAGTGGGACGACGCGAACCGCGCGCACGGTGATCGAAAGTTCGGCACACAATCGCGGCGTGTCGTCGAATGTGTGTTCGAACTCAGCGTATCGTTCTGCACAAGTGGTTTCGTGCAGCTTCTCTCCACAGTTGATGGGCTTGCCGACGCAATGTCGGTGGCCTCTTCTACCGTGATGGATGTGGCACCGAGCCATACGCCTTGTCGGAGAGACACCCCAACCGGGGTGGCCGCGACAGCCTACAGGCGACAGAACGCGAGCAGAAGGAACACATCATGCCATCACCCTCCGACCGCGAGAAGGCCCTCGAATCGGCCCTCGCTCAGATCGACCGTCAGTTCGGAAAGGGCTCGGTCATGCGGCTGGGCAGCGACGAGCGCGCACCGGTCGAGGTCATTCCCACCGGTTCCATCGCCCTCGATGTCGCTCTCGGCGTCGGCGGACTGCCGCGTGGACGCATCGTCGAGATCTACGGGCCTGAATCCTCGGGTAAGACGACACTGACGCTGCACGCCATCGCCAACGCCCAGCGCGCAGGCGGAATTGCCGCGTTCATCGACGCCGAGCACGCGCTCGATCCCGACTACGCCGCGAAACTCGGCGTCGACATCGATGCTCTGCTGGTCTCTCAGCCCGACACCGGTGAGCAGGCGCTCGAGATCGCCGACATGCTGGTGCGCTCTGGCTCCATCGACCTCATCGTCATCGACTCCGTGGCAGCTCTCGTGCCGCGTGCAGAGATCGAGGGCGAGATGGGCGACTCCCACGTGGGTCTGCAGGCTCGCCTGATGTCGCAGGCGCTGCGCAAGCTGACGGGTGGTCTGAACCAGACCAACACCACGATGATCTTCATCAACCAGCTGCGTGAGAAGATCGGCGTCTTCTTCGGCTCGCCCGAGACCACGGCCGGCGGAAAGGCCTTGAAGTTCTACGCTTCGGTGCGCCTGGACATCCGTCGCATCGAAACCCTGAAAGACGGCACCGATGCGGTAGGAAACCGCACACGCGTCAAGGTCGTCAAGAACAAGATGGCGCCGCCGTTCAAGCAAGCAGAGTTCGACATCCTGTACGGGGTCGGCATCTCACGCGAGGGCAGCCTGATCGACTTCGGTGTCGAGCACACGATCGTGAAGAAGTCGGGCTCCTGGTACACCTACGAGGGCGATCAGCTCGGCCAGGGCAAGGAGAATGCGCGCAACTTCCTTCTCAAGAACCCTGACATCGCACTGACGATCGAGAACCAGATCAAGCAGAAGCTGGGGATTGGCGTCAAGGCCGTAGCCGCTGCTGACGAGTTGGCTGAGCGCCGCCCGGCCTGATGTCCGGTGACCTGATGTCCGGTGATGAGGGACTCGCCCCGATCATTCCGATCTTCGGCGGCGCCGCTGCGCGGCGCCGCCCGGAGACGGAACCGTCCGACGACCATGCCCCGCGGGGCCCCGGGCCGCGTCATCCCGCGCTCTCGGGGGCAGCGCCGCGCACGCAGCGGCCCGCTGACGACCTGGCTGCCGAGCAGGCCATCGAGCAGAACGCGGAACAAGGCGACGGACGAAGCACTGAGCGAAATGCTGTGGTCGCGCTTCGTCCGCTCGGCCACCAGGTCGAAGCGGACGAAGCCGCTCCAGAACAGGACGCTGCTGAGATTCGCCGTCGTGCAGAGCACGCTCTGGTGCGGAAGCTGCGTGCAAAGGCTCTGTCCGTCTCAGAAGCACGTGCGGTTCTGCGCGGCCACGACCTGGATCGCGACTCCATCGACGACGTGATCGAGGACTTCACCTCGCGGGGCTACATCGACGATCACACGCTTGCTTCGCTGCTGGTCACCGCCGGCGTCGAACGCAAGGGGCAGGGTCGCGTCGCTCTGATGCGTTCGATGGCGCAGCGCGGGCTCCCGCGCGACGTCATCGATGCGGCTCTCGAAGAAGTCCCCGATGACGACGCCGAGCGCGCGCTGGACTACGCCCGCGGCAAGGCGAACGCGATGAGCAGACTCGATCCGGAAACCGCGCTGCGTCGTCTGCTCGGGCAACTCGCTCGGCGTGGCTATGGCGGCCCGGTGGCCATGAACGCCGCACGGACGGCGCTGCGCGAAGCCGGCGGCTCCGGGCGGGGAGTGCGCTTCGTGGACTCCGACTGACCCGAGCACTCGAGTCCGCTCGTAGAATGGCTAACACCATGAGTACTCCGCACAGCGAACCGACGATCATCGCGCCGTCGTCGGCAGCGATCGAAACCGACGGGCGTCACCGCTCGTACGAAGTGCGCACCTTCGGGTGTCAGATGAACGTGCACGACTCCGAGCGGCTGTCCGGCTCGCTGGAGAGTGCTGGCTACGTCAGAGCGGATGCCGGTGAAGACCCCGACATCGTCATCATCAACACCTGCGCGGTGCGCGACAATGCTGCCGGAAAGCTCTACGGCACGCTCGGCCACCTGGCATCGGTCAAGCGCCGCAAGGAGGGCATGCAGATCGCGGTCGGCGGCTGTCTGGCGCAGATGGACCAGCAGGCCGTGCTCGACAAGGCGCCCTGGGTCGATGTCGTCTTCGGCACGCACAACATGGGCTCGCTGCCGGGGCTGCTGGAGCGCGCCCGCCACAACGGCGAGGCAGAGCTCGAGATCCTCGAGTCGCTCGAGATCTTCCCCTCGACTCTGCCCACCAAGCGCGACTCCGCCCACAGCGGCTGGGTCTCGATCTCCGTCGGCTGCAACAACACCTGCACGTTCTGCATCGTGCCGAGCCTCCGCGGCAAAGAGAAAGACCGTCGCCCCGGCGACATCCTCAACGAGATTCGGCTCCTCGTCGAAGACGGCGCTATCGAGGTCACTCTGCTCGGTCAGAACGTGAACTCCTACGGCGTCGAATTCGGCGACCGACAGGCCTTCAGCAAGCTTCTGCGCGCCGCTGGCGAGATCGAGGGCCTGGAGCGCATTCGCTTCACGAGCCCGCATCCGGCCGCGTTCACCGACGATGTGATCGACGCGATGGCCGAGACCCCGTCTGTCATGCCGCAGCTGCACATGCCGCTGCAATCGGGCAGTGACCGAGTGCTCAAGGCGATGCGCCGCTCATATCGCAGCGAGCGCTACCTCGGAATTCTCGACCGGGTGCGCGAGCGCATCCCGTACGCGGCGATCACCACAGACATCATCGTCGGTTTCCCCGGCGAGACAGAAGAAGACTTCGAAGACACCATGCGGGTCGTCGAGCAATCCCGATTCACCAGCGCGTTCACCTTCCAGTACTCGATCCGTGAAGGCACACCTGCCGCGACCATGGCGGATCAGATTCCGAAGGAGATCGTGCAGGAGCGCTACAACCGTCTGCTGGCGCTGCAGGAGCGGATCTCGCTGGAAGAGAACCAGAAGCAGGTCGGCCGCGAGGTCGAGGTGCTGGTCTCAGTGGGGGAGGGCAAGAAGGATGCTGAGACGCACCGCCTCACCGGTCGCGCTGAGGACAACCGGCTGGTGCACTTCGAGCTGACACCGGGCTCGGAGCTGCCGCGTCCCGGCGATGTCGTCACGGTCACGGTCACCCATGGTGCGCCATTCCACCTCCTCGCTGATGACCCGTCTGGCGCACCGCTGCGCATCCGCCGCACTCGCGGCGGCGACGCGTGGGAACGCGGACAGGCAGAGACCTGCGGTGTTCCGGCCGTCACCGGTGAATCCGGCGCTCCGAGAGCCGTGTCCTTGGGCCTGCCGACCCTGCGCATCGGTGTCTGACAGCACGCCGCGGCTGTGGGCGGTCGTCGGGGCCACTGGCACCGGTAAGAGCGAGCTCGCCCTCGACCTGGCCGAAGCTTTGCGCACGCGCGGCAATCATGCCGAGATCGTGAACGCGGATGCGATGCAGCTGTACCGCGGCATGGACATCGGCACGGCCAAGCTCCCCGTCGGCGAACGGCGCAGCATCCCGCACCATATGCTCGACGTGCGCGACGTCACCCAAGAAGCGGCCGTCGCCTGGTACCAGCCACAAGCGCGCGCTGCCATCAGCGAGATCCACCGACGCGGAGACGATGCCATCCTGGTGGGCGGTTCCGGCCTGTACGTGTCTAGCGTGCTCTACGACTTTCGGTTCCCGCCGAGGGACCCCGCGCTGCGCGCGGCGCTGGAGGCAGAGCTCGACGCGCACGGACCCGGCCCGCTGCTCGAGCGACTGCGGGCTGCCGACCCGGCGACCGCCGAGCGAATCGATCCCAAGAACACCCGTCGCATCGTGCGTGCTCTCGAAGTGCTCGCGCAGGGTTCGAGCACGCACGGTGCCGCCCTGCCGGATGCGCCGGAACTCTGGCATCCGCACACCCGGATCCTCGGGCTGCACGTCGACCGTGCGGAACTCGTGACGCGGCTCGACGGCCGCGTCGAGCGCATGTGGGCCGACGGCCTGGTCGACGAGGTGCGGACGCTTCGTGGAGAAGGGCTGACAGACGGCACGACGGCACCCCGCGCGATCGGCTACGCGCAGGCGCTGGCCGAGCTCGAAGGGCGCATGACTGCTGTCGCGGCGGTCGCCGAGACGCAGGCGCTCACGCGCCGGTACGCGCGTCGGCAGGTGTCGTGGTTCAAGCGCTACCCGGGTATCGAATGGCTGTCGCCCCCGGTGGATGCTGCGGCGCTGCTGACCTGATCGGCATACCCAGCGGCGCCGACGCACACCCCATGGTCAACGTCCCCGCTGAGGGGCACGATGGAGATATGGCTACCCGCTACTACACCGCATCGAGCTTGGACGGCTTCATCGCGACGAGTGACCATTCGCTGGACTGGCTGCTGAAGCAAGACATCGACGACGACGGGCCGATGTCGTACCCGAGCTTTCGAGCAGGGGTCGGAGCCATGGCTCTCGGAGCCACCACGTTCGAGTGGATCATGGCGAACAACGGCTCCTGGGACTACACGCTTCCCGCCTGGGTGTTCAGCCATCATGATGTCGAGATCCCCGACGGCGCGAACATCCGCCGCGTGAAGGACGATGTGCGTGCGGTGCACGCCGAGATGACCGCAGCCGCGGGCGGCAAGGACCTCTGGATCGTCGGTGGCGGCGAACTGGTCGGGCAGTTCGCGGATGCTGGACTGCTCGACGAGGTCTGGGTGCAGTACGCTCCGGTGACGCTCGGGTCCGGCGCGCCGATTCTGCCGCGCAGCCTTGATCTCGAACTCCTCGACGTCGCGCGCAATCGTGATTTTCTGTGTGGACGCTACCGGGTGGTCGGCGCTCTGCACGTGGCTGCAGAATCTCTAGACTGAACGCATGGTCGCATTCACCAAAGGACACGGCACCGGCAACGACTTCGTGATCATCGAAGACCTCGATGGCGAACTCGACCTCACGACGAGTCGCGTGCAGGCGCTGTGTGACCGGAATTTCGGCGTCGGCGCCGATGGCGTGCTGCGAGTGGTGCGGTCCACCGCGATCCCCGAGGGTGCCGCGCTGCTTACGGAAGAGCCGGCCGCCGAGTGGTTCATGGACTACCGCAATGCAGATGGCTCCGCCGTGCAGATGTGCGGCAACGGCATCCGTGTGTTCGCGCACTATCTGCTGCGTTCGGGGCTTGCGACGCGGGAACCCGGTTCGACGCTGCCCATCGGCACGCGTGCCGGGGTGCGAGACGTGATGAGCAGTGATACGGGATACCAGGTCGATCTGGGGCGGTGGCGTCTGGCCGGCGGTGAGCCGCTGGCGCGTGCCCAAGGGCTCAGCGTGGCCCGGCCCGGCCTGGGAATCGACATCGGCAATCCACACGTCGTCGTGGCGCTCGCCTCCGACGAAGAGCTCGCCGGCCTTGATTTGAATCCGGCGCCGCTACTGGACTCCACGGCCGCGGCAGACGCCAACGTGGAGTTCGTCGTCCCGGGGGAGCCGCTCGTCCGCGACGGTGTCGGCCATGTACGCATGAGGGTGCACGAACGGGGCGTCGGCGAGACCCTCAGCTGTGGAACGGGCGCAGCAGCGGCCGCCCTTGCCGTACGGTACTGGGCTGGCGAGCGTGCGCCCCACCAGTGGCGGGTGGAGGTTCCCGGTGGCGTGCTCGGCGTGCGGATGTTCGCAGCCGAAGACGGCGAGCACGTCGGCCTGTCAGGGCCGGCGCAACTCGTCTATCGCGGCGAGATCGATCTCGCCTAGAGCTGATCTTCTGCGCGCTCGGCGACATCGACCGGTTCGGTGGGCGGCGAACCGTGCTTGCGCACCTTCAGCACCCGGTATCCGCGACCCGTCGCGGCACGGAACACGCTGTAGCCCGGGTTGAACGTGGTCGTCAGCCAGCGCTGCAGCGAATCGGAACCGAGGTTGCGCTGCACGACGAGCCAGGCGTCGCTGCGCTCATCGAGGCGGGGGATCCACCGCTCGAGCATGCTGTGCAACTCGTTCTTGCCCACGCGGATCGGCGGATTCGAACGGATCGTGCGGAACACGACGTCTTCGGGAACATCATCGGGGGTCACAGCGTTGACATTGGTGAGGCCGAGGGCCTCGGCATTGCGTCGGGTCAAGTCGAGCGCGCGCTGATTGACATCGACAGCCCAGATCCGCGCGTGCGGCGACGAAAGCGCCATCGTCAGACTGATCGGTCCCCAGCCGCACCCGAGGTCGAGGAAGTCGCCTCCGGGCGGCAGGGGAGGCATATTCGCGAAGAGGACAGCAGTGCCAGCATCCAAGCGGTCGGGACTGAAAACTCCACCCGCTGTGGTGAGTTGCAGATCGCGACCTGCCAGCTGTACACGGATGGTCTTCAAATTCTCGGCGCTCGCCGGGGCCGCGCTGAAGTAGTGATCGGACGGCATGCAGTGAGCGTACCGGACAGCGCGGGCTAAGGTTAAGGCGCCATTTCAGAGAGGGCAGAGTTCACCACCGGATGACGAACACCAACGACGAGACCGCGCACGGAGCAGTTGACCGCGTGCTGGCCAATGCAGACCCGCGCACGCAGGTGCGCACATTCGGGTCCGCCCAGGCGCTGCAGGACGCCGCGACCGCGAATCACACGGATGCGGACGGCGCGCAGTGGGATCTTGATGACCGGCATGCGCTCCGGCGCGTCGGCGGTCTTTCCACCGAGCTCGAGGATGTCACCGAGGTCGAGTACCGGCAGCTGCGGCTGGAGAACGTCGTCCTCGTGGGCGTGTACCCGCAGGGTGCCCAGGAAGATGCCGAGAATTCGCTGCGCGAGCTGGCTGCGCTTGCAGAGACCGCCGGGGCAGTCGTGCTGGATGGCTTGCTGCAGCGCCGGCCGCACCCGGATCCGGCAACGTACCTCGGCCGGGGCAAGGCGCAGGAGCTGAAGGACATCGTCGCCTCCGTCGGTGCCGACACGGTCATCGCCGACACCGAACTGGCATCCAGCCAGCGGCGCGCGCTGGAGGACGTCGTCAAGGTGAAGGTCATCGACCGCACCACGGTGATCCTCGACATCTTCAGCCAGCATGCCAAGAGCCGCGAGGGCAAGGCCCAGGTCGAGCTCGCCCAGCTCGAGTACCTCCTGCCGCGTCTGCGCGGCTGGGGCGAGTCGATGAGCCGCCAGGCCGGTGGTCAGGTCGGTGCTGGCGGTGCGGGCATGGGTTCGCGTGGACCCGGTGAGACGAAGATCGAATTGGATCGCCGCCGCATCCGCACTCGCATGGCGCAGCTGCGCAAGCAGATCCGCGACTTCGCTCCCGCGCGCGACGCGAAGCGCGCCGAACGCAAGCGCAATACGATTCCCTCGGTCGCGATCGCCGGCTACACGAACGCCGGCAAATCGAGTCTGCTCAACGCGCTCACCAGCGCCGGCGTGCTCGTAGAGAACGCCCTGTTCGCGACGCTGGATGCCACCGTGCGCCGCTCTGAGACTGCAGACGGCCGGGTCTTCACCCTCACCGATACAGTCGGCTTCGTCCGCAACCTGCCGCACCAGCTGGTCGAGGCGTTCCGCTCGACGCTGGAGGAAGTGGGCCAGGCCGACCTGATCGTGCACGTGGTCGACGGATCGCACCCGGATCCTTCCGCGCAGTTGCAGACCGTCCGCGATGTCATGGGCGACGTGGGTGCTCGAGACATTCCCGAGATCGTCGTGTTCAACAAGGCCGACCTCATCGACTCCGATGAGCGGCTCGTGCTGCGCGGTCTCGCACCCGACGCGCACTTCGTCTCGTCACGAACGGGGGAGGGCGTCGAAGAGCTGCGCGGCGTCGTCGAGCGGATGCTGCCGATGCCCGCCGTCGAAGTGCGCGTGCTCATCCCGTACGACCGCGGTGACCTGGTCTCTGCCGTGCACGAGAGCGGCGTGCTGCTCTCGGCCGAGCACGAAGAGGCGGGGACCGCCGTGCACGCGCACGTCTCTGAGCGCCTCGCGGCCGAGCTGCAGCCGTACTCGGTGTCCTGACAGACGGGCTCGACCGGCCAGTCCGGCATCTGTCTGCGCGCCGTCGGCTGGCCGGCGGCGCGAGACGTGCGTCTCAGTTGGCGGCGAAGCGGCCCTCCACGGTGGCGGAGACGGCGATCTCCTCGGCCTGGAACTCCATGGCCGGCGCCGCTGCATCCATCGACATCATCCCGCCCACAGCGAGCGCCTTCGACATCTGGCCAGCGCCCTCGGAGATCAGACCCCGATCGGCGATCTCCAGCGGTGTGACGTTCTTCAGGCCGAGTGCTTCGGCATATGCGCGTGCACGCGAGACCGCTACACCAACCGCCTGAGTCGCCACCTCGCGCTCCACCTCGGCCTCGGTCTGCGGCGTCAGATGCCAGTCGATGTAGCCCAGCGAGACGCCATCATCGACGGAGAGCTCCGTCGCCCAGACAGACATCTCGGAGATGTCGGAGAAGGTGGCTGTGAACTCGACCGTGGCGCGGTAGACCGGAGCGAGACGCTTGCCCTCGTTGTTCCATGGTCGCTCCGCGAGCACGCTCATGCGCTGACTGGTCCACTCGGTCACGCTGCCAGCGGTCTCACGCGAGGTGATGCTGTCGCGCACGGGGGCAGCGAGTGCCAGAGTGCGCTCGACGACGTCTGCGCGATCGGGGCCGTCCAGTGCGACGGTCAGATGGACAGTGGCGCGCTCGGGAGACACACGCAGCTCGTGCTCGCCACGGACGGTGATGATGACATCGCTCATGGCAGTGACTGTACGACACCGAAGGGACATTCAGACAGCCGGCAGGCGGGAATGGCGCGCGATTCGAATCCGTTGTACCCTGAGAGGCTGGATGCTGCGGCATCCACATGGTAATTCAACAGTGTGACAGTGGCTCCTTCGCGAGAAGGTTCACGGGGCTGATCGGTTTCGACGGCGCTTGTGTATCGACGAGAAGCGGGCCGAGGATGCAGGGTTATCTCGTGAACGCTCCCTGCAAAACCATAGTTGCCGAAACAAAGCGCAACGACTTCGCCCTCGCTGCATAAGCGAGCCCGATAGTCCGTCAGACCGTATGTGATTCCGATACGGACCCTGGCGTCATTTAGGAATCTTGCTGCGTGATGGCGTCTGGACGTCACGTGGGACTCTTCCCAGGCTGGGCTCGTCGACTTAGGTGTCTGTGACAAAGGTCGGAGCCGAGCAGAACGTCTTCACAGACTGCGCCCGGAGAAGACGCCGATTTTCAGTGTCGGACGGGGGTTCGATTCCCCCCAGCTCCACCAGCCGCTGTCACTGCGAACAACCCCGCGGTCCCTACGAGAGTGAGGGCCGCGGGGTTTTTCTGTGCACATTGACGACGATGCGGCGAGCGGCCTGGTCGCCGTGTTCACGGAAGGCGAGTAGGGTGACTCATCCACTACGAGGGAGGAACCACTATGGGAATCTTCGATGATGCGAAAGAGACGATCGACGAGGCCGCCAAGCAGGCCGGACGTGCTGTCGACGACACCGTGGAGCGCGTCAAGGACAAGGCTGACGAGATGAAGGCCGAAGCCGACGTGAAGAAGGCAGAAGCCGAGCGCGATTCGGTGAAGGCTCGCAATGACGCGAAGGAAGATCTCCGCGACTGAGCATCTGCGCTCTGCTGCGCTGTTGCCCAGCCTGAACTGCGCCCTCGTCGCTCTTCGGAGCGCCGAGGGTGCAGGCGTGCGACGGCGCTCCGAGCGCAGCTAGCGCGGACGCAGACCGTCGAGCGCGACCGCGAGGATCTCCTCGCCGAGCAGCGTGGGGTCGACCGGACCGTCCACCCGGTACCACTCGACGACGGAGTTGATCATGCCGAAGATCAGTCGCGTCGCAACGCCCGCATCGAGATCCGCCCGCACGAGCCCTTCGGACTGCGCCTCTCGCACCAGGGCGGTCACCATGTGATCGAATCGGCGTCGACGTTCCAGAGCGGCGAGTTCGATGTCGCTGTTTCCGCGCAGCCGCAGCAGCAGTGTGACCTGCGGCTGTCTCTGAGTGAGCACGTGCACCGCACCACGGATGATCGACCGCAGCCGCTCCGCAGCCGTCGGCTGCCGCTGTGCGGCATCCATGGCCTGCTCGAGACCGCCCAGTGCGTCTTCCAACGCGATCTCGAGGATCTGCTGCTTGGAATCGACGTGGTGGTACAGCGCGGATTTCGTCACCCCGAGCCGGCTTGTCAGATCCGATACCGACGTTGCGTCGTAACCCTGCTGATTGAACAGCTCGACGCCAACGCGAATGACATCCGCGCGATCATATCCGGGGCGTCCTCGCCGCACCGAACCGGCACTGCTCGCCGTCACGGCGTCCTCTTCGACATGCCAACCAACTTAGCGCGCATCCACGCCGACGAGGCCTGCGGCGTCATCGGCTCCGAGGCGGCTAAGCTGGAGAAGTTATCCGACGTTCTGGAGGCTTTCGACGTGGTCGATTTCATTGTGTTCATGGTGCTGTTCCTCGGTGGTTTCTACCTTTTCGGGATCTCCCACTCGCTTCCGACCGGTCAGGGCCTGGCCTTCACCGCAGGCATTCTCCTGGTGAGCCTCGCACTGGCATGGGTCATGCGTCAGCGTGGCTCCGCCACCAAGCGCAGCGACAACTGGAACCAGAACAACAAGTGAGCGTCGGGTGCCGCATGAAGCGCGGCACCCCTGGCAGGCGACTGCTCAGCTCTTCCAATCGATGAGCAGCAGTCCCTGCTTCGTGTCGGAGAACTTCACCCAGCCGTCTCCGAATTCATATGTCATGCCGAAACCGTCTTCATCGGTGGCGATGGCGTAGGCCGGGTCCTCAGTGAAGATCGTGTTTCCGTCTTCCGCTGAGCGCAACCACCCATCACGGACGAGATTCGATTTCGCCGCGTCTGCGGTGACCGTGTCGGTCGGCCCCCACGCATACATCTGACCGTGGTCGGATGCGGTGGTGAAATCCGCCCACATGCACAGCAGGCCGTCTTCGATCAGCGTCTCGCCGATGCGGAACTCTTCCTCTTCGAACGTCCAGCCCTGCGAGGTCAGTGCGTCGACTGTTCCCTCCGAGACGATCGTCTCGCAGGTCGGATCCGCGGATGGCTGCTCCGGTGCCGGTTGGCCTTCTGGTGTGGAGGAGATCGTCGCCTGCGGCTGCTCCGGCGTCGAGGTGGGGGTTGTCGACGCTTCGTCGGTGGGAGATCCACCGCAAGCGACGAGAGACAGCGCTGCGAGCACAGTGGCGGCAGCAAGGGGGATGCGATTTTTCATGTGATCCGTGGGGGAGAGGTGCGCAGCGCGCTCAGGGGCGGGGTACGTCGCGGAACAGGTCGAGGAAAGGGACGTGCAGGGTGCCGTTTGTGGCGAGTGCAGACAGCGCGCACAGGGTCTCCGCGCCATCGAAGGAAGTCATGCGTCCGCCTGCCTCGCGGACGATGGGAACGGCGGCGGCGATGTCGTACTCCTTGACATCGAACTCGGCGACCATGTCGATTCGCCCCTCGGCGAGCAGCATGTAGCTGAACACGTCACCGTAGGCGCGGTCTCGCCAGACGCGTTCGGCGACGGCGAGGAGCTCAGGCAGCTTCCCCGCATCGGCCCACTGCGCGATGCTCTGAAAGCTGACGCTGGCATCGTCCAAAGAGTCCACGTCCGACACCGAGAGGCGACGCGGCGCGTCTGGCGTTGCCGTCCACGCGCCGAGGCCTGCCGCGCCCCACCACCTGCGGTCGAGCGCGGGCATGCTAACAACGCCCACCTGCGGCACCCCGTCGACTGCGAGGGCGATCATCGTCCCCCACAGCGGCACGCCGCGCAGGAAGTTGGCGGTGCCATCGATCGGGTCGATGATCCACTGCCGGTGCGTGTCTCCGACCGAGCCGAATTCTTCGCCGAAGATGCCATCATCGGGGCGCTCGGCCGTCAGGATCTCGCGGATGGCCCGCTCGGTAGCGAGATCGGCATCTGTGACGTGCGAACGGTCGGCTTTGAGGGACACCTGCAGATCGGCGGCGTCGAATCGGGTCAGCGACTGTTCGTCGGCGGCGTCGGCAAGACGAAGAGCCAGGGCGAGGTCGGCATCGAAGCCTGTGGCGGCGGGGGAGACTGTCACTTTTCCAGGATAGCCCGCGCCCTCTGTCGCGAGCCTTGCTGCAACGCGCCCGAGATGATTACGATTTGGTACGCCTCCCCGCGGCTGGTAACGTAATTCCTCGGCCGGGGAAGTTTTCCGGCCATGCACCTCTAGCTCAATCGGCAGAGCAATTGACTCTTAATCAATGGGTTCAGGGTTCAAGTCCCTGGGGGTGCACGGATCAGCCTCAGAAACTCTCGCCAGTTTCTGAGGCTGTTTCACTTTCTGGGAGCCGTGGAATTCCCGAACCCGGCATCCGCCTCTTCCCTCACGCGTGAAGCGGTGAGATCATGACGAGCGAGGAGGCTCTCATGATCACACTCGATGACATCGATACGGATGAAGACGGCGCCCTGACGGCCAGCGTCGAACTGCCTGGCGGACGCCGAGTCACCGTGGAGTACGACTTCGACGAGGAGTTCGACCGCGGCACGGACGATGACGATGATCAGGGCGACGACGATGACGACCTCGAACGCGAAGACCTGCCGGACATGGACACCATGCAGGCGACCGTGCAATCGGCGCTCGCCCGGCTGACGGACGAGATCCTCGATTCGCGACAGCGCGAGGTCGCTGAGGAGCTCACCGAGACCACATACGAAGACGATGAAGACGTCGATCTCGAAGAGGCACTGGCGTCCGTCAAGGAAGATCTCGCGCTCGATGGGGTGGTGGTCTTCGGCGATGGCGGCATGACCCTGCTCTACATCGCCCCAGAGGAGTACCCCGACCTCATCATCTACTGCCTGCTCGATGACGACTTGAACATCGACGATCTCATGGTCGAATGAGCTGAGGGTATACCGCTCAGGCGGCGTCTCCGACGAGGATGGCCTCAGCGTCTTCACCCGCGCCCTGGCCGGCATCGTCGATGTGCGCGAGCACACGACGACCGAGCAGAACGGTCAGTGCAGCGATCAGCACCGATGTCGCGGCGAAGAAGTACGGCACGGTGTCGTTGAAGGCGTGTGCGAGAGCCGCAGCGATCGGCGGTGCCATTGCTCCGCCGATGAATCGCACGGCCGAGTAGGCGGAGGATGCCACGGAGCGCGGCAGATCAGTGGCTTCCATGACCGCTTCGGTGAGCACCGTGTTCATGATGCCCAGCAGCAGTCCTCCGACGATGATGGCGACGACCAGCGCTGCCGGATTGCCCACGACGAGGCCTGCGGCGATGAGATCGACCGCAAGCAGCGGCAGCATCGTCAGAATGATGGTCGTGCGCGCCAGCCGGCGCATCAGCACCGGGGCGACCCACACGCTGGTCACCGCAAGGCCGACGCCCCAGCCGAAGAACGTGAAGCCGATGCCCATCGCACCGAACCCGAGCGGGAACGGCGAGAACGCCAGCAGGACGAAGAAGCCGATGTTGTAGAACAGCGCCGCGACGGCGAGGATCGCCAGCGCCGGGCGGCCCAATGCGCGCAGCGGTGCGCTGAGCGGCATCGGCTGACGGGGGCTGGCTGGACCGCGCATCAACAGCAGAATCGCGACGAAGGCAATGGCCATCAGCACGACGACCCCGAAGAATGGCGCCCGCCAGCTCTGTTCGCCCAGGAGTCCGCCGAGCAGGGGGCCGACTGCGATGCCGATGCCGAGCGCAGCCTCGTAGAGCACGATGGCTGCCGCGCTTCCGCCGGATGCGGCGCCGACGACCGTCGCGAGGGCGGTGGAGATGAATAGGGCGTTGCCTAGTCCCCAGCCCGCCCGGAACCCGATCACCATGTCGACGCTGCCGCTCAGAGCGCACAGGAGGGCGAATGCGACGATCAGGCCCAAGCCGATGAGCAGTGTCGCCTTCGCGCCGATTCTGCTCGAGATCCAGCTGGTCACGAGCATCGCAAGACCCGTCACGAGCAGGTAGCTGGTGAAGAGTAGCTCCGTCTCGACCGGAGACGCCTGCAGGGAGTCAGCGATCGCCGGAAGGATCGGGTCCACGAGCCCGATGCCCATGAATGCGACGACGCACGCGAATGCGACCGCCCATACTTGTGCTGGCTGACGCCATACCGATCCTGTGCGGGTCGCGCTCATGCGCTTTCTCCTGTCGATTGAAGTGCGAAATTCTTCTGGTGCTCCTGGGTGTGCGCACCGAGGATCTCCGCGGTGCGTTGCAATGCTCGCCAGTCGTCAGCGCTGAGGGCGGCGAAACGGGGCGCGAGAGTCTCGCGCAGTTCCACCTGCCAGGTGTGCAGAGCAGCTGAGCCGGCTGCGGTCACGTCGACCAGCGTCGCCCGTGAGTCGGCCGGGTCGGGAGAGCGGGTGACGAGGCCAGCCTGCTCCAGTGCGCCGACCAGGCGAGTCATGCCCGGTTGGGTCGTCCGGGTTGCCTGGGCCAGAGCGCCCAGACGCATCCCGCCGTGCTGCTCGAGGATGCTGAGGGTGCGCCACTGTGCTGAGGGCGTCTCGTTCCCGGCTTCTTGTGCGGCAATACGAGCCAGCGCGTGCGCGGAGAGGATGATCGAGCTCACGACGTCAACCTTTTGCATATCACCAAGTATATATCACCTGGTATGTATGCGCAAAGTCGGCTTGACGAATCGGTAGCATCCGCATACGCTTCCAGTTACCTGAATCGGGTTTCATGTTTCCCGACCTTCCAACGTTGAAAGGCTCTGCAGATGCGGGTTTCGAAGAAGTTGCTCATCGGCTCGGTGCTCGCCACCGCTGCCCTCGTTCTCTCGGCCTGCGCACCGCAGGCAGACGCCGGACCCTCTGAAGGCGGTGACACAGGCCCGGAAGAGGTGCGAGTCGGCGTCATCACCAGTGAAACCGGCCCGCTCGCCGGGTACGGCAAGCAGTATCTCGACGCCTTCGCTGTCGGTCTCGACTACGCCACCGACGGCACCGGCGAGGTCGATGGCATCAAGATCGTCATCGAGAATCGTGACGACGCGGGTGACCCCGACACGGCGGTGACCGCGGCCAAGGAACTGATCGGCGATGGCGTCAACATCCTGATGGGCAGCGCTTCCTCCGGTGTCGCGCTCGCGATGGCCGAGCAGGCAGCGCAGAACAAGGTGCTCTTCATCTCCGGCCCGGCGGCTGCCGACGCGATCACGGGGATCAACGACTACACCTTCCGCTCCGGTCGCCAGTCCGCACAGGACGTCGCCACGGCGGGTACCTTCCTGGACGACATCCAGGGCAAGAAGGTCGTCGTGTTCGCGCAGAACAATGCCTTCGGACAGGGCAACGTCGCTGCGGTCGACGCCATCCTCGGAGGCAAGGGAGCGACCGTGGATTCGGTGCTCGTCGCCGAGGACGTCACCGAGTTCACTCCGTTCGCGCAGCAGGTGCTGTCTGCCTCCCCCGACCTCGTCTTCGTCGCGTGGGCAGGAGCCACTTCCGGAGCCATGTGGCAGGCGATGAGCCAGCAGGGCGTCCTCGACGAGACCCCGGTCGTCACCGGTCTCGGCGATAGCTCCACCTTCGGCGCCTATGGCGTCGCCTCGGAGCAGATCAACTTCCTCAACCACTACTTCGGCGGAGCCACCGACAACAAGGTCAACACCGCGATGATCGAAGGCCTGGAGAAGGCAGGCGCCGAGCCCGACCTGTTCAGCCCGGACGGCTTCAACGCGGCCATCATGCTCGTGCAGGCCATCAAGGAGGGCAAGGGCGACGTGGACGCCATGATCGCCGCACTCGAGGGCTTCGAGTTCGAGGGACCCAAGGGCGCGAACACCGTGCGCGCTGATGACCACGCGCTGCTCCAGGACATGTTCCAGGTGAAGCTCGTCGCCGAGGGCGACTCGTTCATCGCCGAGCTCGTCGCGACCGCCCCGGCCGCTGACGTCGCTCCGTGACCCGAAGGAATCACACCGCATGAATACCCCAGTCCCGCCCCTCGGCGGAGCCGCATTGCGAGTCGAAGGCCTCGGGCTCGACATCGGGGGAGCGACGATCCTCAAGGACGTTGACCTCGATGTCGCCCCCGGAGCACTCGTCGGAGTGATCGGCCCCAACGGTGCAGGCAAGACCACGCTGTTCAACGCCGTCTCCGGAGTGATCCGGCCGACCGCCGGCCGCATTCTCCTCGACGGTGTCGACATCACTCGCGACAGCGTGCCGCAGCGTGCACGGGCGGGACTGGGGAGAACCTTTCAGACATCGAGCCTGTTCCCACAGCTCTCCGTGCGCGAGAACGTGCGCATCGCCGTGCAAGCGGCAGAGGGGGGCAGCTATTCGCTGTTCCACTTCCCGAAGAAGACGGATGCCGCCAGCATCCGCGCTGAGGAACTGCTGCGCTCTGTGGGCCTTGCGCACCACCTCGACTCCCGGGCCGGCGACATCGGGCACGGCGACAAGCGCAAGCTCGAGATCGCCGTGCTGCTGGCCACCCGCTCGCGCCTGGTGCTGCTGGATGAGCCGATGGCGGGCGTCGCTTCCGGCGACGTCGCCGGGCTCGTCGACAGCATCCGCGGACTGCAGCGCGAGACGGGCTGCACCGTGCTGATGGTGGAGCACCACATCGAGGTCCTGATGGGCCTCGTCGACCTCGTCGCCGTGATGTACTTCGGCAACATCATCGCGGTCGACACACCGCAGCAGATCATGGAGAACCCCACTGTGCAGAGTGCCTACCTGGGAACGAGCGCATGACCGCCCCCATCCTTCAGGTGCGGAATCTGCGCGCATCCATCGCGGGTCAGCAAGTCGTCGAAGACGTCAGCTTCGACGTGCCGGCAACCGGCATCACCGCAGTTCTCGGACGCAACGGAGCGGGCAAGACTTCGACGCTGCGCGGCATTCTCGGACTCATCTCCCGCAAGGGCGAGGTGCTGCTCGATGGTGAGCGCATCGACAACCTCAGCACGCACCGCATCGTGCAACGCGGCGTCGGCTACGTGCCGGAGGACCGCGAGGTGTTCGCCGGGCTCACCGTCGCCGAGAACCTGGCGCTCGCCGAGCGTCAGCGCGAGCCGCGTCGCGAGTTCGTCGCCGAGCTCTTCCCCGACCTCGTCGCGCGCCGTGATCAGCGCGCGGGCACGCTTTCCGGCGGTCAGCAGCAGATGGTGTCGGTGGCGCGATCACTGCTGAACGACAATCGCCTGCTTCTTGTGGATGAACCCACCAAGGGTCTCGCCCCGAAGATCGTCACCGAAGTCGCCGATGCACTCGCCGAAGCGGCGACGATCGTGCCGATGCTGCTGGTCGAGCAGAACCTTGAGGTCGTGCGCCGACTGGCCGATAAGGCCATCGTGATCGCCGGCGGCCGCGTCGTGTACACCGGCCGCGCGGTCGACATCCTCGATGACCCGGAACTCACCCGGCGCCTGCTCGGCGTCAGTGCGGAGGCACACGCATGAGCACCCTGATCCTCACCCTCATCATCGGGCTCGGGCTCGGCGCGCTGTACTTCCTCGTCGCCAGTGGCCTCAGCCTCATCTATGGCCTCATGCACGTGCTGAACTTCGCGCACGGTGCCTTCCTGACCCTCAGCGCCTTCGTCGGATGGACCTTCGCGCAGATGATCGGCGCCTCGACCTGGAGCGGCTTCCTACTGTCGATCCTCGTCGGGGCGCTCGTCGGGGCGCTGTTCGCCGCCCTCACCGAGCTCCTGCTCATCCGTCCGCTCTATGAACGTCATATCGAGCAAGTGCTGGTCACGGTGGGGCTCTCCTTCGCCGCGATCGCACTGTTCGAGGGCGTCTGGGGCACCGACCCCATCACGATCGCGGGGCCGGCCTGGCTCAGCCAGACCACTCCGGTGCTCGGCGCCAGCATCCCGAACAAGTACTGGGTGCTGATCATCGCTGCGGGCCTCGTGCTCGCCGGCCTCGTGCTGTTCCTGAAGAAGACGCGCTACGGGATGATCATCCGCGCCGGGGTCGAGAACCGCGCGATGGTCACGGCGCTCGGCATCGATGTGCGCCGCTCGTTCACCCTGGTGTTCGCCATCGGAGGGGCCGCGGCCGGCATCGGCGGCGTGCTGGCCATGCACGCCATGACCTACGTCTCGGCGCACCTCGGCTCGACTCTGCTGATCTTCGCCTTCATCGTCACGGTCGTCGGCGGACTGGGCTCGCTCACGGGCGCCGCCATCGCCTCCGTCCTGGTGGCCGTGCTGCAGCAGGTTGCCAACACCTACCTCGGCGGTACCGGCGACTTCATCGTCGTGATCCTGCTCGCCATCGTCCTGCTGGTTCGCCCTGCAGGCCTCATGGGAAAGAAGGCCTGAGCATGCGCACCGCATCCCGCTGGATTCCGCTCGCCGTCGGCATTGCGCTGGTGGCCGTCCTGGCCGTCCTTCCGCTGCTGAACCTCTCCATCCCCGGCGTCCTTCCCGGGGCGACCTATACCCCCGGATCGCTTGCGCTGATGTCCCTGTGCATGGTGTTCGCAGCCCTTGCGCTGTCGTACAACCTGCTGCTGGGCACTGCGGGCATGCTGTCGTTCGGTCACGCGCTGTACTTCGGTGCCGGCGCCTACGGGCTCGGGATCCTTTTGAAGGCCGCTGACCTCCCGCTCGTGCCCGGCGTGTTCGCGGCACTGCTGGGCGGTATCGTCATCGCCGTCGTCACCGGCGCCGTGGCGATGCGCGTCAATGGCATCCCGTTCGCGATGGTGACGCTCGCCTTCGCGCAGGCCGGGTCCGTTCTCGTGCGCCGCAACCAGGCCGTCACCGGCGGAGAAGAGGGACTCGGGCTGAACACGCAGGGCGTTCCGGATTGGCTCGTCGGCGTGGTGAACACCCGCAACCTCTACTGGATCTCCCTCGCGGTGGTCGTCATCGTCTATCTCATCGTGCTCTGGGTCGATCGTTCTCGTCTCGGGCACCTCGCTGCGGCGGCACGCGAGAACGACCTGCGCGTGCGCGTGCTCGGGCTGCACCCGTCGCGTGCGAAGCTGCTCGTCTTCGTGATCGCGGGTCTGTGCGCATCGCTGGCCGGAATGGCCTATCTCCTGCTGCAGTCGGGCACGCAGCCCAGCGCGGTCGGCGCCGATCTGACGATCACCGTGCTGGTCATGGTCGTCCTCGGTGGCGTCGGGTTCCGCTGGGGTGCCATCCTCGGTGGTGTACTCTATACGATCCTCGATCAGCGACTCACCGTGCTCGCGCGCGCCGATGCGATCCGCGAGCTGCCCGATGTGCTGCGCGTGCCGCTGTCGGAGCCGCTGTTCATCCTCGGCGTGCTGTTCATCCTCGTGGTGATGTTCCTGCCCGGTGGCATCGCCGGCACGGTCGACTCGCTGTGGCGACGTCGTCGCGGCAAGGCGGCGCCCGTCGTCGGACTCGAGGCGATGGAAGACGACCGCGTGTTCGAAGAAGCGACGAGATGATGGACGCCGCGGCCGGGCCGCACACCATCGGGCGGTGGCTGCACGATCGGGCAGTCTCCGCGCCGGAGCACATCGCTGTCGACGACCGCGGCGTGCGCACCGACTACCGCACGCTGGCCGCGCGGGTCACCGCTCTCGCCGACCGGCTGACCGGTGCGGGGTACGGCGCCGGTCAGCGCGTCGCCACCGTCTCGGGCAACTCCACCGACCATGTCGTGGCGTTCTTCGCCTGCGCAGAATTGGGGATCGCCTTCCTGCCGCTGTCCTGGCGGCTGACCCCGGCGGAGCTGTCCGATCTGATCACGCGATCAGACCCCGCGCTGCTGCTGATCGAAGACGAGCATGCCGCCCTCACCACGGCAGCGCTCGAGCACGCAACGGCGCATCCGACTCACGTTCCGCTGGGAGTGGCCGGTGTCGAGGCAGACGTGCCGCCTGCCGGCATCCGATCGCCCCGGCGCGCCGCGCGCGACGACGACCCGCTGCTGATCATCTACACCTCTGGCAGCGAGGCTGCGCCCAAGGGCGTCGTACTCACCCACGAGAACTGCTTCTGGAACAACCTCGCTCTCGATCGGGCGATGCCGGTGTCAGCAGACGACGTGGTGCTCTCGATGCTGCCGCAGTACCATGTCGCGGCATGGAACGTGCAGCCGCTGCTGGCCTGGTGGCGGGGTGCGACCGTCGTGCTGGAGCGCTCGTTCGACCCCGGGCGCGTGCTGCAGCTCATCGTCGACCGTGGTGTCACCACGATGATGGGCGTGCCGACGCAATACCGGATGCTGTGTCAGCATCCGCTCTGGGAATCCGCGGATCTCTCATCGCTGCGCCGCATCGTCGCCGGCGGTGAGACTGTTCCCGAGGGTCTCGCATCGACGTGGGCCGCTCGCGGTCTCGCCTTCACACAGGGATACGGCCTCACCGAAGCGGGCCCCAACGTGCTGTACCTCTCCGCTGACCTCATCGCCCAGCATCCGGCTGCGGTCGGCCGGCCCTACCCCGGGGTGGACGTGCGCATCGTCGACCCGGAATCGGAACTCGAACTCGACGGTCCTGTCACGGGAGAGCTGTGGGTGCGCGGGGCGAGCATCTTCGCCGGGTATCTCGACGATGCCGAAGCGACGGCCCGCGCGATGCACGGCGAATGGCTGCGCACCGGTGACCTCGTGCACCGCGATGCGCAGGGCATTCACCGAGTGGTCGACCGCCTGAAGGAGATCTACGTCTCCGGCGGCGAGAACGTCGCACCAGCCGAGGTCGAACGCGCGCTGCGACGGCATCCGCTCGTCTCGGCATGCGCGGTGGTGGGAGCACCGGACCCGGTATGGGGCGAGCGCGGCGTCGCATTCGTCGTCGCCGACGCTCCCGTGTCTGCTGAGGAGCTTCGCACCTTCGCCGCCGAGCGCCTCGCCAATTTCAAACTTCCCGCACGGTTCGTCTTCGTCGACGAGCTGCCGCGTTCTGCGATCGACAAGGTGGCCAGGGCGGCCTTGCGCGAAAGAGCGCGCCACCTCATGACCCAGCAGTTCTCCACAGAACCGCGCACCACAGGCCCGTACGCTTCGGAGGCGACCTCATGACCATTCACGCCGACACTCCTCCCGTCTCATCCGCCACCGGCCGGCCGCTGACCAAACGCGGTCAGGAGACCCGGCGCCGGCTGCTGGAGGCGGCTGAGCAGGTCTTCGCCGACCTCGGTTACCACGAGGCGTCGATTGTGAAGATCACCGAGCACGCCGGAGTCGCCCTCGGCACGTTCTACCTGTATTTCGACAGCAAGCAGTCGATCTTCGAAGCGCTCGTGATCGATTTGAACAGCCGAGTGCGCCACTCCATGTCGGAAGCCATGGCCGGGGCAACCAACCGCATCGAGGCGGAGGGGCTCGGCTTCGAAGGGTTCTTCAGGTTCACTGCAGAGCATCCGGCACTGTACCGGGTCGTGCGAGAAGCCGAGTTCGTCTCGCCTGCCACGCTGAAACTGCACTACGAGCGCATCGTCGACGGGTACCGGGCGGGTCTCGACGCCGCCCAGCGCGACGGCGAGATCGCCGCCGAGCTCGACACGGAAGTCGTGGCCTGGGCGCTGATGGGCGCTGGAGAGCTGATCGGCATGCGGTATCTGCTCTGGGAGCGCGATGCCGAAGGCCGCCCGCCCGCAAAGATCGACCCGGCCGTACTGGCTGGCATGAGCGGATTCATTGCCCGGGCGCTGCGTCCGGACACCACGGAGGGGACAGACAGATGACCGAGCAGGATCTCACCGGTCGGCGAGCAGTGATCACCGGCGGTGCCAGCGGCATCGGCTTCGCCTGTGCACAGGAGTTCTCGCGCCGCGGAGCCCACGTCATCATCGCCGATCTGAACGGCGACGCTGCGCAGACCGCCGCTGACGAGGTCGGTGGTGAAGCCTGGGTGGTCGATCTGTCCGACACGCAGGCATTGGATGCTCTGGCTCTGGACGCCGACATCCTCGTCAACAACGCCGGCATCCAGCGGGTAAGCCCGATCGTCGACTTCGACCCGGATGCATTCCGGCTCATCCAGCGGCTCATGCTCGAAGCGCCGTTCCTGCTGATGCGTGCGGTGCTCCCCGGCATGTACGACCGGGGCTGGGGGAGGATCGTCAACATCTCCAGTGTCCACGGTCTGCGCGCCAGTGCATTCAAGTCGGCGTATGTGGCCGCCAAGCACGGGATGGAAGGCCTGTCGAAGACCGCCGCGCTCGAGGGCGGATCGCACGGCGTGACCAGCAACTGCATCAACCCCGGCTACGTGCGCACCCCGCTCGTCGAGAAGCAGATCGCCGATCAGGCGCGGCTGCACTCTATACCCGAGAGCGAGGTGGTCGAGAAGATCATGCTGACCGAGAGTGCGGTCAAGCGGCTCGTCGAGGCGAGTGAAGTCGCCTCGCTCGCCGGGTGGCTCGTGTCGGATGCTGCCGGCATGGTCACCGGCGCGTCGTACACCATGGATGGCGGATGGAGTGCTCGCTGATGACACATGTGTATCGCACCGTCGATGTGCCCGTCGAGGGCGGAGACCTGCGGGTGGGTGTCTGGGATCCCGACGGCGCCGCTGAGCACACGGTCCTCGCGATCCATGGCGTGACCTCTTCGCACCTGGCGTGGCCACTGGTCGTCGAACAGCTGCCGGGGGTGCGGGTGATCGCCCCTGATCTGCGTGGACGCGGCGCCAGCAATGCTCTTGACGGGCCCGCAGGCATGTCAGCGCATGCCGACGACATGGCAGCGGTGCTGGATGCTCTGGGCATCGAGGAGACGACTGTCGTCGGTCACTCGATGGGCGCGTTCGTCGCCGTCGCCCTCGCTCACCGGCATCCGGCGAGCGTGACGCGCCTGATTCTCGTCGACGGGGGACTTCCCCTGGCAGTACCTGCCGGAACCGATCCAGCCCAGCTCGTCTCGCTGATCCTTGGTCCGACCGCCGAGCGGCTGTCTCGCAGGTGGGAGAGCGTCGAACAGTACACCGCTGAGTTCTGGCGAGATCACCCCGCATTCGTCGACGACTGGAGCGACGAGATCGAGGCATACATCGCGTACGACCTCGTCCCGGATGGCGACCTGCTGCGCCCCGCGACCAGCTACGACACGATGGCTGAGGACACGCTCGACATGAACACCGGTACGGCGCTGCCTGACGCGCTCGCCGCGCTGCCCGCGTCGACGCTGTTCATCACGGTGCCTCGCGGCCTGCAGAACGAGGAGCCGGGGCTGTATCCGCCCGCGCACCTGGCGACGCTGATCTCCACGTACCCGCGTGTGCGGCACGAACACCTCGACGAGCTCAACCACTACACGGTCGTCATGGCTCGTCGCGGTGCGGCTGCATTGGCACCGCTGATCCGCAGCGAGTTGCAGGCGACGGGGTGACGGGCCCCGAATCGCCGCATCCGGGTTGAGGATGCGGCGATTCGAGCCACCTGAGCGAGTTCGGGTGCGATCAGCGCGCGTACGTGACGTGCGACGTCAGTGGCGCGCGCCGGCGAGGCGGGAGGACAGCTGGTGCGCGTGTGCGAGCAGGGTGCGGCCGAGCTGCGGGAGTCTATCGGGGCCGAAGCGGAATTCCACGCCGGTCAGGCTGAGCGCCCACTCCGGGCGGCCGTCGCGGTCGAACACGGCAGCCCCCATTCCCCATGATCCCTCCACGATCAGCCCGGGGTTCACGGCGTACCCACGGGCCTTCGTCTCACGAAGGCGGGTGCGCAGCGGCTTCTCGCCGTGCCGGCGTCCCCAGCGCTCTTCGAGCTCGGGGTGCCGTTCAAGGTAGGCATCCACATCGTGGTCAGGCTGGAACGAGAGGATCGCCAGGCCGGCGCTGGCCACTCCCAGCGGAAAGCGCACGCCCTCGCTGAGCACGAACGACCGGATCGGGAATGGACCTTCTTCCCGCACCAGGCACACAGTCTCATCGCCGCGTCGAGTGGAGAGGAACGCGCTCTCCTCGGTCTTCACCGCAAGTGAGCGCACGATGTCACGGGCGAGCTCGGTCACGTCATAGCGCGATGCCGCGACAGTTCCCATCAGGTACAGCTCAGGGCCCGGTGTCCACAGTGCTGTCGTCTCGTCCTGATCCACCAGTCCTTCCACGCGCAGCGCCGTCAGCAGGCGGTGAGCGGTGGAGCGGCTCAACTCAGCATCCCGAGCCAGCTTCTGCAGCGATGCGCCGTCGGCGCATGCCGTCACGAGTCGCAGCAGCGACGCGGCGCGCGCCACGGCCTGGGCGCCGGGCACGGTGCGCCTGCGAGAAGAGTCCTGTGCCACAATGTGGACGCTACCCGTATTCATGACCACATCGCAAGCACCGGCTTGCCGAGCACGGCACAGGAGGCGGATGCTGGAGGAGACCCCATCACGAAGGAGTGGTCTGTGATCGACAAACAGTTCGCATCGGCAGCCGAAGCCGTCGCCGACATCCCCAACGGAGCCTCGCTGGCTGTCGGTGGATTCGGCCTGTCCGGAAACCCGATGACGCTCATCGAGGCGCTGCATGCCCAGGGCACCACCGACCTCAGCGTCGTCAGCAACAACTGCGGCGTAGACGACTGGGGCCTGGGGATTCTGCTCGGCTCCCAGCGCATCCGCAAGATGACGTCGTCGTATGTGGGAGAGAACAAGGAGTTCGAACGTCAGTTCCTTGAAGGTGACCTTGAGCTGGAGCTCACCCCGCAGGGCACGCTCGCGGAGAAGCTCCGAGCCGGCGGCTCTGGTATCGCTGCTTTCTTCACTCAGACGGGTGTCGGAACTCAGGTCGCCGAGGGCGGGCTCCCGCGCCGCTATCACCCGGACGGGACGATTGATGTCGCCTCTCCGGTCAAGGACGTGCGCAGCTTCGACTTCCACGGCGAGCAGCGTGAATTCGTGCTGGAGGAGTCCATCACGACGGACTTCGCTCTCGTGCACGCTCTCGTCGGCGACCGGCACGGCAACCTGATCTTCAACAAGGCCGCGCGCAACTTCAACCCGCTCGCCGCGATGGCTGGCCGCATCTGCATCGTGCAGGTCGAGAAGCTCGTCGAACCAGGCGAACTCGATCCCGACTGCGTGCACCTGCCTGGTGTGTATGTGCACCGGGTGATCGAGGTCGGATCCGATATCGAGAAGCGCATCGAACGACGAACCGTTCGCAGTCAGGAAGGAGCCTGAGATGGCACTCACACGTGATCAGATGGCCGCGCGCGCAGCCCAGGAGCTGGATGACGGTTCCTACGTGAATCTCGGCATCGGACTGCCCACGCTCGTTCCGAACTACGTCCCCGACGGTGTCACGGTTGTGCTTCAGTCGGAAAACGGCATTCTCGGCGTCGGGCCATATCCGACCGAGGAGAACGTCGACCCCGACCTCATCAACGCCGGTAAAGAGACCGTCACTCTGCTGCCGGGCGCGGCGTTCTTCGATTCCTCGATGAGCTTCGGCATGATCCGCGGCGGCAAGATTGACGCCGCGATCCTCGGCGCCATGCAGGTGTCCGTCAATGGGGACCTTGCGAACTGGATGATCCCCGGGAAGATGGTGAAGGGCCCGGGCGGAGCGATGGATCTGGTGCATGGCGCGGGCCGCGTGATCATTCTCATGGAGCACGTCGCGAAGGACGGCTCCGCGAAGATCGTCAACGAGTGCTCGCTGCCGTTGACGGGCAGGGGAGTGGTCGATCGAATCATCACCGACCTCGCCGTGATCGACGTGACAGCCGACGGGCTCGTGCTCGTCGAGACCGCACCGGGTGTGAGCGTGCAGGACGTCATCGACGCCACCGAGCCGGCACTGGCCGTCTCGGAGAACCTTAAGGAGACCTCATGAGTGACATCGTCATCGTCGCGGCGGCTCGCACGCCTCAGGGTCGTCTGAAGGGGCAGCTCGCCTCGTTCACCGCTCCGCAGCTGGGCTCACTGGCGATCCGCGGGGCAATGGAGCAGGCCTCGATCTCGCCGACCGACGTCGATGCTGTGGTGATGGGCCAGGTCCTTCCTGCGGGATCCGGACAGAATCCCGCCCGTCAGGCGGCGATCGGCGCAGGTCTCGGCTGGGATGTGCCGGCGAGCTCAGTGAACAAGGTCTGCCTTTCGGGCCTCACGGCCATCATCGATGCGGCACGCATGATCCGCACCGGAGACGCCGTCACCGTCGTCGCCGGCGGTATGGAGTCGATGACGCGCGCGCCGCACCTGTTGATGGGCTCTCGCGACGGCTGGACCTACGGGAGCATCGAGGTGCTCGACCACATGGCCTATGACGGGCTCACCGATGTCTACGACCGCGAGAGCATGGGGGCCTCCACCGAACGGCAGAACCCTCGGTACGAGATGACCCGCGAAGCGCAGGATGCTGTCGCAGCGCTGTCTCACCAGCGCGCCGCAGCAGGACAGCGTGACGGCGCGTTCGATGCGGAGATCGTCGCGGTCACCGTGCCGCAGCGCAAGGGCGACCCGCTGGTCCTCACCGAAGACGAGGGTATTCGCCCCGACACGACCGTCGAGTCGCTCGGCGGGCTGCGGGCAGCGTTCGCCGAGGGCGGCACGATCACGGCAGGCAACTCGTCGCAGATCTCCGACGGTGCATCCGCGGTGATCGTCACCAGCCGGGAGAACGCCGCCGCGAAGGGGTGGCCGGTGCTGGCGACGATCGGTGCGAACGGCCAGACTGCAGGCCCAGACAACTCGCTTCAGGCGCAGCCGGCGCGCGCGATCGAACGAGCGCTCGAGAAGCAGGGCATCGGCGCCGCCGACCTGGACCTCGTCGAGATCAACGAGGCCTTCGGTGCGGTCGTCGCTCGCTCGCAGCAGGAACTCGGGCTCTCTTCGGACATCGTCAACGTCCACGGCGGGGGCATCGCCATCGGACACCCGATCGGTGCCAGCGGCACGCGGTTGGTTGTGCACCTCGCGCACCTTCTTGCACAGCGCGGGTCGGGCACCGCGGTCGCGGCACTCTGCGGCGGCGGCGGGCAGGGCGAAGCCCTCATCCTCACCCGCTGATTCGGCTGCTTCGGCGGGCTCACACCCAGGACTTCTGGCGCCGTGAGCCTGCCGAGGGCGCAGCATCCGCTGCACAAAGTGGCACGCGCTGCATCGATCGGTGGCGCGGATGCGGAAAAGTGGCGCGGATGCTGAGGCACGCGCCCGCGCGGACGCGGATGCTGACCGGCGCGGATGCCGCGCCGCCCGGGCACGGGTCAGCGCTTGGTGGCCTTGGCGGCCTTCTCGATCGCTTTGAGCTGCTTCTTCGCACGCTTGCTCTGCTTCGCGGCGAGCGGGGAGTCGATGGCGACCGGCTCTCCGTGGTGATCGCGGCGCATATCGATCGCGGCGCCGACGGCCAGGGCGAAAGTGACGCCCCAGCTGACCCAGGCCAGCACCGCGCGCCACGTGACGGGGGCTTCCCGCGTGCCGCGCAGCAACGAGATTCCGGTGGTGACGGCACCAAAGAGTCCTGTGCTGAAGAGATAGCGCATGGCCCCACGTTACCCGGGCCCGGCGCCCGTGCGCGACTGTCTCGGCCCAGCCATGAGGGCCCGGCTAAGATAGATGGGGGCGCGATGGCGTTCCACCAGCCGTGTATCTACCGGCCGTCGGAATCACGACGGAAAGCGGCGGCACCCGACCCGCGTCCGCTGACGCCCGAGAGCCATGTCACAGATACCACCTCATTCTTCTCCGCCGAACTTGTTCCGTCTCGTCGGTCTGCCCTATTTCCTGATCGCGTTCGTCGCGCGCCTGCCGTTCGCGATGATGGTCGTCGGCGTACTCACCCTCGTCGTCACGGCCCGAGGGTCACTGTCGGTGGGCGGCCTCACCTCCGCGGCGGTCGGCGCCGGCACGGCGCTCATCGGTCCCTTCCTCGGCGCCGCCGCCGACCGATTCGGCCAGCGACCGGTGCTCGTCGCCTCCGCTGTGCTGAACTCGGCCATGCTGGCGGCGTTCGCCTTCGTCGTCTACAGTCCGGCATCCTTCACGCTGGTGCTGCTCGCTGGCTTCGCGATCGGTGCCACTGCGCCTCAGGTGTCGCCGATGTCTCGTTCGCGGCTGGTCACGATCATCGACGAGCGGATGCCGCAGGCGCAGCGCCCCCGCACCACATCGGCGACGATGTCCTACGAATCCGCTGCCGATGAGACGGTGTTCGTGTTCGGGCCGTTCCTCGTCGGCATCCTGGCATCCTTCATCGCGCCATGGGTGCCGATCGCCGCGGCATCCGCACTCACGCTGATCTTCGTCGGGGCCTTCGCGCTGCATCCGACCGCGCGTCACGTCTCGATCACCCGTGGCGCAGACGGCGCCGCACCCTCCGCGGTCTCTGAGCTGTTCCGCCCTGCCCTGCTGGTCGTCGTTGTGGGAATCTTCGGTGTGGGGCTGTTCTTCGGCACAACTCTCACCGCGTTGACGGCGTTCATGGCCGATCGCGGCGCGCCAGAGCAAGCGGGACTCCTGTACGGGGTGATGGGAATAGGCTCGGCGCTTCTCGCACTCGGAGTGGCCTGGCTCCCCGTGCGCTTCAGCCTGCACGCTCGCTGGCTGGTCTTCGGATCGATCTTCCTGATCGGGTCAGTGCTGGTCGCTACCGCACCTTCAGTGGGGATGATGATCGTCGCCCTCGCCCTGCTAGGGATCGGCGTCGGACCGACGCTGGTGACGCAGTACAGCCTGGGGGCGGCGCGCAGCCCGCTCGGCCGCTCGGCGACCGTCATGACCATGCTCGGCTCCGGTGTCGTTGTGGGGCAGGCAGTCGGGGCAGCGGTCACGGGTGAGCTGGCAGAGAGCATCGGAACGCACGCCGCGCTGCTGATGCCACTGGTCGCGTCCGCTGTCGTGGTGGGCGCGGGCATCGTGAACCGTCTGCTCACGCCGATTCAGCGCTGACTTCTCCAGCGCTGGGTAACCTGTGAGTAACCAGCAGAGGAGTCTCCGTGACCACCGCAGAGTTCGTCATCGTCGCCAACCGTCTTCCCGTCGACCGCGTCATCACCCCCGATGGGGAAGAGATCTGGCGGACGTCGCCCGGAGGCCTGGTCGCAGCCCTTGAGCCGGTGATGCACGGTGTCGATGGCGCCTGGGTCGGATGGGCGGGAGTCGCCGGCCTCGAACTCTCGCCGTTCGAGGCGAACGACATCAGACTGATTCCGGTTTCGCTCAGCGAGCAGGAGGTGCAGGAGTACTACGAAGGCTTCTCGAACGACACGATCTGGCCGCTTTATCACGACGTGATCGCGCCGCCGCAGTACCACCGGGAATGGTGGGACGCGTACATGAACGTGAATCTGCGCTTCGCCACCGCCGCCGCTGATGCCGTCGCGCAGGGCGGCACCGTCTGGGTGCACGACTACCAGCTGCAGCTCGTGCCGGAGATGGTGCGGGCGCTGCGCCCCGATGTCACCATCGGCTATTTCCACCACATCCCTTTCCCCGCGCACGGCCTCTACGCACAGCTGCCCTGGCGTGATCAGGTGCTGCGCGGGCTGCTCGGGGCCGACGTCATCGGCTTCCAGCGCACCCAGGACGCGACGAACTTCCTGATGGCCGTCAAGCGCCGGCTGGGGGTAGAGACGAAGTCCTCGACCGTGCTGCTGCCCGACGGGCGCAGGCCGCAGGCGAAAGCCTTTCCGATCTCCATCGACACCGCGCCGTACATCGAACTGGCGAAGCGTCCCGATATCCAGGCGCGTGCGGTCGAGATCCGCGAGGGGCTCGGCAACCCGAAGTGCATCCTGCTCGGTGTCGACCGGCTCGATTACACGAAGGGCATCCGCCACCGCATCAAGGCGTACGGAGAGCTGCTCGACCAGGGGCACATCTCTGTCGAGGATGTCGCCTTCATCCAGGTGGCGAGCCCGAGTCGTGAGCGCGTCGACGCATACATGCACCTGCGTGACGAGGTCGAACTCGCGACCGGGCGGATCAACGGCAGCCACGATACTCTCGGCCACACGGCCATCCGGTACCTGCATCAGGGCTACCCGCGCGAGGAGATGGTGGCGATGTATCTGGCAGCCGATGTCATGCTGGTCACCGCGCTGCGCGATGGAATGAACCTGGTCGCGAAAGAATACGTCGCCACGCGAGCCGACAATCGTGGCGTTCTCGTGCTCAGCGAGTTCACCGGGGCAGCGGACGAACTGCGCCAAGCCGTGCGCGTGAACCCGCACGACATCGAAGGGCTGAAGGATGCGATCTGCGCGGCCATCGAGATGCCGCGCGAAGAGCAGAGCAAGCGCATGCGCTCGCTGCGCAAGCGCGTGCTCACGCACGACGTGAAGGCCTGGTCGCACTCCTTCCTCAAGGCCCTCGACCATGCCAGCCGCGCTCGCCACCCGCAGCAGAAGACTCACCTGGAGGATCGATGACCCGCACCTGGACACCGGATGCCCACGACGTCGCCGTCAGCGAGATCGCGCGCACCCCGCGACTGCTGATCGCCCTGGACTTCGATGGCACAGCATCCGAGCTCGTGCCCGACCCGATGTCCGCCCGGGCCGTGCCCGAGGTCAAGGCTGCTGTTGCTCGGCTCGCGGCTCTACCGGAGACGACGATCGCCTACGTCTCGGGCCGGAGTCTGGTGCACCTGCGAGAGATCGCCGAACACGACGACGACTCCGCCGTCGTGCTGGCGGGGTCCCACGGTGCGGAGTACTGGTATCCCGGAGCGGGCGGATCGGATGCCGACGACGCGGCGCACGATCGCGAACTCCGCGAGGCGCTGTTCATCGAGCTCGAATCGCTGCTGCAGACATACGAGGGTGTGGAGCTGGAGCGCAAGACGCTCGGCATCGGCATCCACGGGCGCCGGGCAGATCCTGCGGTCGAGCGGGAGGCCTTCTCTGCCGTCGATGATCTGATGTCGCGCCGTGCACCGCAGTGGCGCCGCCGCACGGGCGATCGGATCCTCGAATTCTCGTCCCGCGACGAGGGCAAGGATGCCGCGATCGAGGTGCTGCGCGAGCACACCGGCGCCACCGGCATCCTCTTCGCCGGCGACGACGTCACCGATGAGGACGCCCTGAGCGTTCTGCGAGGAGGAGATCTCGGTGTCCGGGTGGGGGAGGGCGAGACGGCTGCGACGCTTCGTGTGGACTCTCCACAGGAGATCGCACTGCTTCTGGGCGTCATCGCGGATGAACGGGCGCGCCGTCGGGAATAGACTGCCGTCATGTCCTCCCGCGAACCTCACTCCGGCGCGCCCGCCACGCCCTCAGAATTTGACATCAAACCCCGCAGCCGCGTCGTCACCGACGGCATCGAGGCGACGACGTCGCGCGGAATGCTCCGCGCGGTCGGCATGGGAGACGACGACTGGGACAAGCCGCAGATCGGCATCGCCTCGAGTTGGAATGAGATCACCCCCTGCAACCTGAGCCTGGACAGGCTCGCGCAGGGCGCGAAGGAGGGCGTGCACTCCGGCGGCGGCTACCCGCTGCAGTTCGGCACGATCTCCGTCTCGGACGGCATCTCGATGGGCCACGAGGGCATGCACTTCTCGCTCGTCTCGCGCGAGGTCATCGCCGACTCGGTCGAGACGGTGATGATGGCCGAGCGCCTCGACGGCAGTGTGCTGCTCGCCGGCTGCGACAAGTCGATCCCTGGCATGCTCATGGCCAGCGCCCGTCTCGGACTCTCCAGCGTTTTCCTCTACGCCGGATCGATCGCACCCGGCTGGGTGAAGCTGTCCGATGGCACCGAGAAAGACATCACGATCATCGATTCGTTCGAGGGCGTCGGCGCGTGCCGCGCTGGCCGGATGACCGAAGAGGACCTCAAGCGCATCGAGTGCGCGTTCGCTCCCGGTGAAGGCGCCTGCGGTGGCATGTACACCGCCAACACCATGGCATCCGTCGCCGAAGCCCTGGGCCTGAGCATGCCGGGCTCGGCTGCGCCGCCCTCGGCAGACCGTCGCCGGGACTTCTACGCGCACCGCTCCGGCGAAGCCGTCGTGAACCTGCTGCGCCAGGGCATCACCACGAAGGACATCCTGACCAAGGAGTCTTTCGAGAACGCGATCGCGCTGGCGATGGCGCTCGGTGGTTCGACGAACGTCGTGCTGCACCTGCTCGCCATCGCCCGTGAGGCGGAGGTCGAGCTGGACCTCCACGACTTCAACCGCATCGGCGACAAGACGCCGCACATCGCCGACATGAAGCCGTTCGGCAACTACGTCATGAACGACGTCGACCGCCACGGCGGAATCCCCGTGATCATGAAGGCGATGCTCGACGAGGGACTCATCCACGGCGATGCGCTCACCGTCACCGGAAAGACCGTCGCCGAGAACCTGCGTGAGCTGAATCCCGACCCCATCGACGGCGAGGTCATCCACACCTTCGACAACCCCATCCACGCTTCCGGGGGCATCACCATCCTGCACGGCTCGATGGCGCCTGAGGGTGCCGTCGTGAAGTCGGCCGGCTTCGACGCTGACGTGTTCGAGGGACCCGCCCGGGTGTTCGAGCGCGAGCGCGGGGCCATGGATGCACTGGCTGCCGGCGAGATCAACGCCGGAGATGTCGTCGTGATCCGCTACGAAGGCCCCAAGGGCGGCCCTGGCATGCGCGAGATGCTCGCGATCACCGGAGCTATCAAGGGCGCGGGGCTCGGAAAAGATGTACTACTCTTGACAGACGGACGATTCTCAGGCGGCACAACCGGCCTGTGCATCGGCCACATAGCACCCGAAGCGGTGGACGCTGGTCCGATCGCCTTCGTGCGCGATGGTGATCTGATACGGGTCGATATCGCGGCTCGCTCCCTCGAGCTACTCGTCGAGGACGCAGAGCTGAGCTCCCGCCGCTCAGGCTGGGAGCCGCTACCTCCGCGCTACACCCGTGGTGTCCTCGCCAAGTACTCCCGTCTCGTGCGCTCGGCCGCGCAGGGCGCGACGACCGGCTGACCCGGGTTCTCGGACATTCGATTTCGACAGACACCTGAGGAATGACATGACTGCTGATTCCGCAACCGCCGTGCCGCGGCCGCCCGCTCGGGCCGCCGCGAGCCCCGAGATCACCGGGGCCGAGGCTGTCGTCCGCTCGCTCGAGAAGCTGGGCGTAACCGACGTCTTCGGCATTCCCGGCGGCGCGATCCTCCCGGTCTATGACCCGCTGATGGACTCTTCGGACCTTCGCCACATTCTCGTGCGCCACGAACAGGGCGCTGGACACGCGGCCGAGGGCTACGCGTCGGCCAGCGGCAGAGTCGGCGTGTGCATCGCGACGTCGGGGCCCGGCGCGACGAACCTCGTCACGGCGATCGCCGATGCCCACATGGACTCGGTGCCGATGGTGGCGATCACGGGCCAGGTCTTCTCGACGCTGATGGGAACGGACGCCTTCCAGGAGGCTGACATCGTCGGCATCACCATGCCGGTGACCAAGCACTCCTTCCTCGTGAAGGACGCCGCTGATATTCCGAGTGCCATCGCCGCCGCGTTCGAGATCGCCTCGACCGGTCGCCCGGGCCCGGTGCTCGTCGACATCACCAAGGATGCGCAGCAGGGCGTCGCCCCGTTCATCTGGCCGCCGAAGATCGACCTGCCCGGATACCGTCCGGTGACGAAGGCGCACGGCAAGCAGATCCAGGCGGCAGCGACGATGCTCGCTGAGGCCAAGAAGCCGGTTCTCTACGTCGGCGGCGGCGTCATCCGCGGCTGCGCGTCGGCAGAGCTCCTGACTCTCGCAGAGTCCACGGGCGCGCCGATCGTCACCACGCTGATGGCGCGCGGGGCGTTCCCGGATTCGCACCCGCAGCACCTGGGCATGCCGGGCATGCACGGTACGGTTCCGGCCGTGCTCGCGCTGCAGGAGGCCGACCTGCTGATCTCGCTCGGCGCGCGCTTCGACGACCGTGTCACCGGCCGCGCCGCGCTGTTCGCACCGAACGCGAAGGTCGTGCACGTCGATATCGACCCGGCGGAGATCTCGAAGATCCGCGTCGCGGATGTGCCGATCGTCGGCGACGTGCGCGACGTGCTGGTCGATCTCGACACCGCCTTCCGCGGCACGATGGCGGGCCGCAAGCCTGATACGGAGGAATGGTGGTCGTACCTCGACGGGCTGAAGTCTGAGTTCCCCCTCGGCTTCGCGCCGACGACCGATGGTCTGCTGGCACCCCAGCAGGTCATTCAGCGCATCGGCGAGATGACCGGCCCGGAGGCCGTGTACGCGGCAGGAGTCGGCCAGCATCAGATGTGGGCGGCGCAGTTCATCAAGTACGAGCGACCCAACTCCTGGCTCAACTCCGGGGGAGCGGGCACGATGGGCTACTCCGTGCCCGCTGCAATGGGCGCGAAGGTCGCCGAACCGGACCGCGTGGTCTGGTCGATCGACGGCGACGGATGCTTCCAGATGACCAACCAGGAACTCGCAACCTGCGTCATCAACAACATCCCGATCAAGGTCGCGATCATCAACAACTCCTCGTTGGGGATGGTCCGCCAGTGGCAGACGCTGTTCTACGACGGCCGCCACTCGAACACCGACCTCAACACCGGGCACGGCACGATAAGGATTCCCGACTTCGTCAAGCTCGCGGAGGCCTATGGATGCCTCGCACTGCGGGTGGAGACCGAGGATGAGATGGATGCTGCCATCCAGACCGCGCTCGACACCAATGACCGCCCCGTCGTGATCGACTTCGTCGTCAGTGCGGATGCAATGGTCTGGCCGATGGTTCCACAGGGTGTCAGCAACAGCTACGTCCAGTACGCACGCGATCACGCGCCCGCATTCGATGAGGAGATCTGAGTCATGCCCACCCACGTGCTGAGCCTGCTCGTCGAGAACACCCCTGGTCTGCTGACTCGCGTTGCCGGTCTCTTCGCGCGCCGCGGATTCAATATTGAGTCTCTCGCCGTCGGCGTGACCGAGGTGCCAGGCATCTCGCGGATCACCGTTGTCGTCGATGTCGACACGCTTCCGCTCGAGCAGGTCACCAAGCAGCTGAACAAGCTGATCAACGTCATCAAGATCGTCGAGCTCGATCAGTCGTCATCCGTGCAGCGTGAGCACATGCTCATCAAAGTGCGCACCGACAACAACACCCGCTCCAACGTGCTCGAAGTCGTCAATCTGTTCCGCGCCTCTGTCGTCGACTACGCGCCGGATGCGGTGGTCGTCGAGGTCACGGGCGACCACGGCAAGGTGCACGCGCTGCTGCGAGCTCTCGAGCCGTTCGGCGTGAAGGAGCTCGCCCAGTCGGGCCTGCTCGCGATCGGTCGCGGCGGCAAGAGCATCACCGAGCGCGTCCTGCGCGGCTGATTCCACACACTTTAAAAACCACTAGCAAGGAGAAACACACAGTGAGCACCGAGATCTTCTACGACGCAGATGCTGACCTCTCGATCATCCAGGGCAAGAAGGTTGCCATCGTCGGGTACGGCTCCCAGGGGCACGCGCACGCGATGAACCTGCGCGATTCCGGCGTCGAGGTCACCATCGCCCTCAAGGAGGGCTCGAAGTCGATTGCGAAGGCCGAAGAGGCCGGCTTCCCCGTCAAGAACGTCGCGGATGCGACGGACTGGGCCGACGTCATCATGATCCTCGCGCCGGACCAGCACCAGCGCACGATCTTCAACGACTCGATCAAGGACCGTCTGACCGCGGGCAAGGCACTGGCCTTCGCGCACGGCTTCAACATCCGCTTCGGCTACATCGACGCGCCTGAAGGCGTCGATGTGATCCTCATCGCTCCGAAGGCTCCTGGCCACACCGTGCGCCGCGAGTTCGTCGCCGGCCGCGGCATCCCGGACATCATCGCCGTGGAGCGCGACGCCTCGGGCAAGGCCTGGGACCTCGCTCTCTCATACGCGAAGGGCATCGGCGGCACTCGCGCCGGCGTCATCAAGACCACCTTCACCGAAGAGACCGAGACCGATCTGTTCGGCGAGCAGGCCGTGCTCTGCGGTGGCGTCAGCCACCTCGTGCAGGCAGGCTTCGAAACGCTCACCGAAGCGGGCTACCAGCCGCAGATCGCCTACTTCGAGGTGCTGCACGAGCTCAAGCTCATCGTCGACCTGATGTGGGAGGGTGGCATCGCCAAGCAGCGCTGGTCGATCTCCGACACGGCAGAGTTCGGCGACTACGTCTCCGGACCTCGCATCATCGATGAGAGCGTCAAGGAGCGGATGCAGGGTGTGCTCGCCGACATCCAGTCCGGTGCCTTCGCGAAGCGCTTCATCGACGACCAGGACAACGGTGCCGAGGAATTCCTCGCACTGCGCGAGAAGGAGCAGGGCCACCCGATCGAAGTGACCGGCAAGGAACTGCGTTCGCTGTTCGCCTGGAAGCAGGACGACACCGACTACGTCGAGGGCAGCGCAGCGCGCTGATCCGCAGCATCCGCTAGACAAAAGGGCCGGTCTCAGTTCACTGAGACCGGCCCTTTGCATATCCGCGCTTACTCGGCGGGAGCATCCTCGACGACGATAGGCGCGTCAGCGGGGTCGGCCCACACCGGCTGGGGCAGCAGCGTGTCGACGTTGCCGGCCTGGATCTCACGCAGCGCATCGGCGATCTCATCGGCGTTCTCCGGCACGGTCAGATCGCATGCGCGCATCTCGGATGCGAACTTCAGCGTCAGTCGCTGCTTGCCTGCTTCGACTGCCTCTGCCGTCGTGCCGGTGATCTTCTCGCTGCCGGTCTGGATATCCGACACCTGATCGCACACGTGGTAGACGGACCCTCCGGCAACCCATACGACCTCATCCTGTCCGAGCAGCTGGATGACAGCGGACTGGTCGGCGGTGTACTGCTCGACGGATGCCGGATTGAAGTCGATGCCGAACATGACGGCGACAGCAGCCAGCACGATGCCGACGATGCCGGCGGTCGTCTTCTGGCCCTTGTCCATGTCCTTGTTCAAGAAGATGAGGATGATCAGCGGCAGGAAGGCGATGATCGCGATGATCGCGCCGAGCTGGTTCTGCACGAAGAAGCGCATCGTCTCCGACTTCCGCGCCGGATCGAGGTGGTTCGCCTTCTTCCAGAGGATCGACCCGGTGATCGACAGCGCAGCGATGATGACGAGCATCACGATGAGAGTGATGAAGGCCCACTGCGGGAACTGCGCCGTGGCGGTCGACTGCTCCAGGAGCCCGGTATCGGGGTTGCGCAGCAGCTGTCCGTCTTCGCCCACGAAGACGCGCTGGCGCAGCACCCAGAAGATCGCCACGGCCTCGGTCGCGATCGCGATGATCCACAGCACGGCCGCGATCCAGCGGAAGGTCGTCGCCTTCGACTTCGCTGACGCTGTCGGCTTCCAACTCGCGGGTGGCTCGGCGCTGCCGCCGTCCGCTGTGACGGGCTGTGCCGCGCCGGTCGTCTTCTTGCTCTGTGCCACGCTGTCCTCCTGAGTGGTGTCGCCCCTGATCCTAATGGGCGCGAGGGATCGACGTGGGTACGCTGGGGACATGAACCCCGACTCCGAGGATGACGCACTGAACTGGGATGGTGACGATGCTCTTGAGGCGCGCCGCCCGGCGCGTCGGCGCATCGATCCGGCGCCCGGCCGTCCCGGTGAGGTGAGAAGCGCGGATGCCGCGCATGCCGCCTCTTCTCTCGAGCCCGCCGCCACATCGGCAGCGCCCGCTGAACGGGCGCAGGAGCCACCGGGGCTCAGCACCGTCAGCCTGGTGCTGTTCGGCATCTTCGGAGGCATCTATCTGCTCTACACGGTGGGCTGGGCTGTCGGCGGACTCGGGCTGCAGACGCGGGTGATGTTCTTGATGCCGGGGCCGCTGTATCTCTCGGCGCTGGGGATCGCGGTGCTCGCGCCCGCGCTGTGGTTCGCGAGCGTGCTCGTGCTCACCCGTCACGCCAAGGATTGGATCCGGGTAGTCGGTCTCATCGTCGGGGCACTGCTGCTCGTACCCTGGCCGTTCGTCGTCGCCGGGGGAGGGGGAGTGCTGTGAGTGACAACGTCGAAAGTGGTGACGTGCGCGTGAGCGGAGGTCAGCAGAGTCCTGGTCGCCTGCGCAGTTTCATGCACGGTCTTCTCACGGGCTTCTTCGGACTTGCCTATGCGTTCGTCACCTGGAACGCGGCCTTCTATCTCGTGCAGATGGCGCAGCTCGGGATCAGCGGATACGGCTGGGTCGTCCTGCTTCTGCCGGTGATCGTGCCGATCATCGTCTTCGTCATCGCACTTGCGCTCACTCGCAAACGCCCGCTGGGCGCCTTCATCATCGTGATGCTCGGCGGACTCGGACTCAGCGCGGTTTTCTGGCTGAACACGCTCAGCTACGCGATTCGCAACGCGGAGTCGCTGCTGAGCTGATCGAACCATCAGTCGAAGGGGCGAACGTCACACCGTCAGATCGGGTCGTTGCACTGCGGTAAAGTGTGACCGATCGCGCCCCCGACGGTGTGCGGCGCATCGGCTACCTCCACCTGTCGTCATCCCAGAAGGAAATCTGTGCCGAACCAGTCTGCGCCCAAGCCCGTCGTCCTCCTCGCTGAAGTCCTCTCGCCCGCGACGATCGAGGCTCTCGGCCCCGACTTCGACGTGCGTCACGTCGACGGCACTGATCGAGAGGCGCTCTTCGCCGCCCTGGCTGATGCCGATGCGGTGCTGGTTCGCTCCGCAACCCGCATCGACGCGGAAGCGCTCGCGCGCGCGCCGAAGCTGAAGGTCGTCGCGCGTGCCGGTGTCGGTCTCGACAACGTCGACATCAAGGCATCCACCGCTGCCGGCGTCATGGTCGTCAACGCGCCGACCTCGAACATCGTCTCCGCCGCGGAATTGACGATCGGTCACATCCTCAGCCTTGCGCGCCGCATCCCCGCCGCCCACGCGTCGCTGTCGGCTGGCGCGTGGAAGCGCAGCTCCTTCACCGGTGCCGAGCTCTTCGAGAAGACGGTCGGCATCGTCGGGCTCGGGCGCATCGGTGCCCTCGTCGCCGCACGCCTGAACGCTTTCGACATGCGCGTGATCGCCTACGATCCGTACGTCACGAGTGCCCGTGCTCAGCAGCTCGGCGTGCAGCTGGTCTCGCTGGACGACCTCGTCGCCGAGGCAGACTTCCTCACCATCCACATGCCCAAGACCCCGGAGACGACCGGCATGATCGGTGCTGAGCAGTTCGCGGCGATGAAGCCCACCGCGTTCGTCGTCAACGTCGCTCGCGGCGGTCTGATCGACGAAGCCGACCTGCACGAGGCGCTCGTCGCGGGTGAGATCGCCGGTGCTGGCCTCGACGTGTTCACCTCCGAGCCGCCGGCGGAAGACGGCACCGCACGCGCGCTGCTCGGTCTGCCGAATGTCGTCGTCACGCCGCACCTCGGCGCGAGCACCGAGGAAGCCCAGGAGAAAGCCGGAGTGTCGGTTGCCCGCTCGGTGCGACTCGCGCTCGGCGGCGACCTGGTTCCGGACGCGGTGAACGTCGCCGGCGGTGTCATCGACCCCTACGTGCGTCCGGGTATCGCGCTCGTCGAGAAGCTCGGACAGATCTTCTCCGCCCTCGCGCAGTCGCCTCTGACCAGCCTCGACGTCGAGGTGCACGGCGAGCTGAACGATTACGACGTGAGCGTTCTCAGGCTCGCAGCGCTCAAGGGCATCTTCACGAACATCGTGAGCGAGAAGGTCTCGTATGTGAACGCGCCGCTTCTGGCTGAGCAGCGCGGTGTCGCGGTGCGACTGCTTCAGGACGAAGTCACCGAGGAGTACCGCAACGTCATCACGCTTCGCGGCGCGCTCTCCGACGGATCGCAGCTGGCGGTCTCGGGCACGCTCACGGGACCCAAGCAGGTGGAGAAGCTCGTGGCCATCAACGAGCACGCCATCGAGTTGCCCATCGAGAAGCACCACGTGGTCATGACATACACCGACCGCCCGGGAATCGTCGCGGCGTACGGTCAGAAGTTCGGCGAGGCTGGCATCAACATCGCCGGGATGCAGATCGCCCGCGAGGCGGCGGGCGCTCAGGCGCTCAGCGTGCTGACACTGGACTCGCCGGTCTCCGACGAACTGCTCGCCGACGTCAGCGCGGCGATCGAGGCGGATCTGTTCCGTCAGATCGAGATCACCGAGGTCTGACCCGCACCGAGCATCACGTTACGGTGCGTTCGACCAGCTCGATGAGCTTCTCGAGCGCGCCGTCGCGCGGAGTCGGTGTGCTGAGATCACCCGTGCCGTCCAGCGCGTTGTTGTAGTAGAGCCCATCGCTGAGCAGCATGACCAGCTGCAGTGCGGTTTCATCGCGCACGGCGGGACGCAACGTCGTCTCCCACAGCATCCGCATCTCGCGAAGCGCGACTACGGCATCCGCTTGCCCGCCCTGGGCCAATCGCGAGGCGGCGGTGATCGCGCGATCGAGGGCGTCGCCCTCCATCACCGATGTGCGCACGTAGTAGGCGATCGGACCCTCTGGCGCTTGCTTCATCAGCTCGACGTCCTCGGTGACGAGCGCATCAAGACGCTGCAGCAGGCCGGTGGACAGGTCCTCTTTCGCCGCGAAGTGGTAGAGCAGGCCGCCCTTCGAGACGCCGGCTGCCTTCGCAACGGCTTCGAGAGTTGCGGCGCGCTCGCCCTCGGAGACCAGGATCTGTTCGTACGCGTCGAGCACGCGCTCGCGTGCCAACGGAGGACGGGCCATATTTTCTCCTTGCTCTCGTATGTTACTGTACCATCTGGACGGTTCAGTTATCGAAAGGCAGCCGGTGTCTGGGACAGCACCCATTCCGCTTTACAAGGAAGACGGACCCCGCGTCGGCGCGCGCGGCTGGGCAGCACTTGTCGTGCTGATGCTGCCCGTGCTGCTGGTGTCGGTAGACAACACCGTGCTGGCCTTCGCCATCCCTGAGATCTCGCTGGCCCTGCAGCCCAGTGGCGCACAGCAGCTCTGGATCATCGACATCTACTCGCTCGTTCTTGCGGGACTGCTGGTGACGATGGGCGTCCTCGGCGACCGCTTCGGCCGGCGGCGGATGCTGCTGATCGGTGCCACGGGATTCGCGGTCGTCTCCGCTTTCGCCGCTTTCGCACCCACCGCCGGGCTCCTGATTGCAGCGCGGGCCGCACTCGGTCTGTTCGGCGCCATGCTGATGCCGTCCACGCTGTCGCTGCTGCGCTCGATCTTCCAGAACCGCGATCAACGGCGGCTGGCGATCGCCATATGGGCCTCGGCGTTCTCTGCGGGTTCCGCGCTGGGACCGATCGTCGGTGGCTTCCTGCTGGAGCACTTCGCGTGGGGATCCGTCTTCCTCATCGCCGTGCCGGTGCTGATTCCGCTGCTCATCGGCGGGTTCTGGCTGCTGCCCGAGAGCTCGGACCCCAACCCCGGACAGATCGACCCGATCGGGATCCTGCTGTCGATGGCGGCGCTGGTTCCGATCGTCTACGCGATCAAGGCCTTCGCTGTCGACGGGCCGAGCATCACAGCGTCGGGACTCGTCGTCTTCGGGCTTGTCACGGGGTTCCTGTTCGTGCGTCGGCAGCAGCGCGCCGTGATCCCGATGCTCGATATGAGTCTGTTCCGTCGAGGCGGTTTCAGCGGAGCGATCCTGGTGAATCTGCTCAGCGTGGTGGCACTGGTCGGCTTCCTCTACTTCGTCTCCCAGCAGCTGCAGCTGGTGATCGGGCTGTCGCCGATGGTCGCCGGGCTCGCTTTGGTGCCGGGCATGGCGGCGATGATCATCGCCGGTCTCAGCGTGGTTCCCGTCTCGCGCCGCGTGCCACCGCACATCGTCGTTCCGCTCGGACTCGTGCTCTCGGCTCTCGGGTACGTGCTCGTGGCGGCGACGGCTGAGCTCAACAGCGTGCCGTGGCTGCTGGCTGCCTTCGTCGTGCTCGGCCTGGGCATCGGCGCGGCCGAGACGATCTCCAACGAGCTCATCCTCGCGCATGCGCCGCCAGAAAAAGCAGGGGCCGCCAGTGCGGTCTCGGAGACCGCGTACGAACTCGGCGCGGTGCTGGGCACAGCCATTCTCGGCGGCATCATCACGGCGTTCTACCGTGGGGCGCTGGTGATCCCTGATCGTGTTCCGGCAGCATCCGCAGAACAGGCTCGCGAGACCCTGGCTGGGGCTTACGTCGTCGCGCACGACCTGCCGCAGGCACTGGGGCAGAGTCTGTGGGATGCCGCAACGGACGCCTTCGGCTCGGGTGTGGTGACCACGTCGATCATCGGCGCGCTGCTGGTCGCGATCGCGATCGCCGTCGCGGCGACCACCCTGCGTCCGTCCCAGAATGCCGTGCTGCGCTGACCTGCGACATGCGTGCGGTGCCGCTGCCGGGCGCCGGTACGCTGGAGGCAGTGTCCGCGACGACCCGCGTGGCGGACGGCCCTGCAGAGGAGAGTCATGTCGCGCGTCGTGAAGCTGGCGGTCATCCCCGGAGACGGCATCGGCCGTGAGGTCGTCGCTCAGGCAGAGCGCGTTCTCGACGCCGTCACCGCAGACGGAGACGTCGCATTCGAGAAGACGCGGTTCTCGCTCGGTGCTGGCCGTTACCTGGAGACGGGCGACACGCTCACCGATGATGATCTCGCAGCGATCCGGTCCCATGATGCGATCCTGCTCGGGGCCGTCGGAGGAACGCCGGGCGACCCGCGCCTCAAAGACGCGAACATCGAGCGCGGGATGCTGTTGAAGCTGCGGTTCGAGCTCGACCACTACGTGAACCTGCGCCCGTCCAAGCTCTTCGCCGGAGCCCCGGGGCCCCTGGCCTCACCGGGTGAGATCGACTTCGTCGTCGTGCGCGAGGGGACCGAGGGCCCGTACGTCGGCAACGGCGGCAGCATCCGCAAGGGCACGCCGCACGAGATCGCCAACGAGACCAGCGTGAACACCGCCTTCGGCATCGAACGAGTCGTGCGCTACGCATTCGAGCTCGCAGGGCGCCGTCGCAACAAGCTCACGCTCGTGCATAAGACGAATGTGCTGGTGCATTCCGGTGCGATCTGGCAGCGAATCGTCGAGCAGGTGGCATCCGAGCATCCTGACGTGGTGGTGGACTACCTGCACGTCGACGCCGCTACGATCTTCCTCGTGACCGACCCTTCGCGTTTCGACGTGATCGTCACAGACAATCTGTTCGGCGACATCCTCACCGACCTCGCTGGCGCTGTCACCGGTGGCATCGGCCTTGCCGCCTCGGGAAACATCAATCCCGACGGAACCTTCCCGTCGATGTTCGAGCCGGTTCACGGCTCGGCTCCTGACATCGCCGGTCAGGAGAAGGCAGATCCGACCGCGGCGATCCTCTCCGTCGCGCTGCTGCTCGATCACCTCGGCCTGCGTGACGAGGCCGCCCGCGTGCAGCGTGCGGTCGAAGCGGACATCGCCGACCGCAGCACCCCGCGCAGTACGAGCGAGGCCGGCGACGCCATCATCGCTCGTCTGCAGGCGTAACCTGACAGTACGCGCACCGCAGCCGTATCCCGATAGAGGACAGAATGACCGACACCGCTCCCGCTCCGCTTACGTTCACCGTGACGAAGAACCTCGCCGCCAAGAGCCCCGCTCAGCGCGAAGAGATTCTGAAGAATCCTGGCTTCGGCACGAATTTCACCGATCACATGGTGGATATCTGCTGGTCGGAGAAGGGCGGCTGGCATCGTCCGCGAGTCCAGCCCTACGGGCCCATTCCACTCGACCCGGCCGCCGCGGTGCTGCACTACGGGCAGGAGATCTTCGAGGGCATCAAGGCGTACCGTCACGCGGACGACTCTGTGCACACGTTCCGTCCTGACCGCAACGCCGCACGTCTGCAGCGCAGTGCGCGTCGACTCGCGCTTCCGGAATTGCCCACGGAGTACTTCGTGGAGTCGCTGCGAGAGCTCATCGCTGTCGACGGCGCGTGGGTGCCGTCCGGTGTCGACCAGAGCCTGTATCTGCGCCCGTTCATGTTCGCGAAGGAGGCCTTCCTCGGTGTGCGACCGGCGAAGAAGGTCGCCTACTACGTGATCGCCAGCCCCGCTGGGGCGTATTTCACGGGCGGCGTGAAGCCGGTGCGGATCTGGCTGTCGACGAAATACTCCCGCGCAGGCAAGGGCGGCACAGGGGCCGCGAAGACCGGTGGCAACTACGCCTCCAGCCTGCTGCCCCAGGCCGAGGCGAGCCAGAAGGGGTGCGACCAAGTCGTCTTTCTCGACGGCGACGGCAACATTGAAGAGCTGGGCGGAATGAACGTCGTGTTCGTCTACAAGGACGGTCGCATCGTGACGCCGCAGTCCGACAGCATCCTCGAGGGCATCACGCGCGATTCGCTCCTGCAGCTCGCCGAAGACCGCGGGCTGACCGTCGAGCGCCGCCCGGTGTCGCTGAGCGAGTGGCGCGACGGCGTGGCTTCGGGCGACATCGTCGAGGTCTTCGCCTGCGGCACGGCCGCGGTCGTGACGCCGATCGGCGCGCTCGTCGCGGATGGTTTCGAAGATGCTCAACCCCTGGGTGAGCTCGCCCTCTCGCTGCGCGAGGAGCTCACCGACATCCAGTACGGTCGCCGCGACGACAAGCACGGCTGGCTCGTGCGCCTCGACGCCTGATCCGCCACCGTCTCTCTCCGCCTCCGCCTCTCTCTGCGCCTCTCTCTGCGCCGACACCCCGCTTTATCGCCGACACCCCGTGGTGTTGTCGTCGATACGGCGGGGTGTCGACGTTAACCCGGGGTGTGCGGGAAGACTCGTTCGCCCTGCACATCCGCGCGATCTTCGCGAATGCGCTCGATGGCTGTGGAAAGCACCATTTCGAGGCATGTGGGGGTGGATCATCATCGGATGCGCCATCGAATCGACCTCCCGCAGGGCCGCATGCTTGTGCGATCTCGTTCGAGCCTGTGCGATGCCGGCTTGACGGACCGCCAGATTCGCACGGCAGTAGAGTCCGGCGATCTGCTGCGACTGCACCGAGGTGCGTATTCGAGTGCCGACGAATGGGCACAGCTCTGGCCGGAGGGACGACACCTGCTGAAGGTGCTGGCTGTGCGATCTGCAAGCCCGGGCGGCGGCCCGGTATTCACACACGCGTCGGCGGCGGTGCTGTGGGGATTGCCGCTCCACGGGGTCGGCGACCTGCCGGTGCAGGTGCTTGTCGATGGGGCTCGTCACAGCCGGATCACGGCCGGCGTCGTGCGTCGCGATATGCGCGTAGCGGAGGGGGACATCGTTCGCATCGACGGCATCCGCGTGACGTCTCCGAATCGCACAGTGTTCGACGTTGCGCGCTCCATGCGCGAAGAGACCGGTGTCGCCTGTGCGGATGCCGCGTTGCGCCGTGCGTCGGTGATCGGCCAGACGATGGATGCCGACGCAGCCGCCGCCTGGCACGAGAATGTCATGTCGCTCGCCTTGCCCGGTTTGCGCGGTGTACGTCGAGCGCGCCGGGTGATTGAGTTCGCGGATGGACGTGCGCAGCTTCCGGGGGAGAGCGTCAGTCGACTGCAGTTGGACCGGCTGGGGTATTCGAACGTCGGTCTGCAGGTGCCGGTCACCGGATCAGCCGGTGACTCGTATTGGCTCGACTTCGCGTTCCGGCGATCTCGAGCGTTCGGCGAGTTCGACGGCGCCGAGAAGTATACGGATGCTGCGCTGCGGGCAGGGGCCACCGAAGCCGATGTGGTGCTTCGCGAGAAACGACGTGAAGACGATATCCGGGGCGTGACCGGTTGGCGCTTCGCGCGCTGGGGCTACGAGCACATCGGGTCACCTGATGCACTCGGATCACGGCTCGCCGCCTTCGGCATCCATCCGCCGGGCTGACCGCGGCTCTGCGCTTCGACGTCGAGCACCACGCCCTCAGCGGCCGACACCCCGCATGCGCGCCGACACCCCGCATGCGCGCCGACACCCCGTCGTGTGAACGTTGATGTCACGGGGTGTCGGCAAGAACACGGGGTGTCGGCAACGGGGCGGCGTACGAGAAGGTCGGGAGTGAGGCGACGGGGGAGGCGCATACCGGCGGATGCTCGTTAGGCTGGGGCCGTGAAGATCGCACGATTCAGCCACAATGACGGCATCCGCTACGGCATCCTCGACCAGGGCGAACTGGTCGTTCTCGATGGAGACCCGATGTTCGCCGGTTTCGAGACGACCGGCGAGCGAATCCCGTTCGCCGATGTCGCGCTCCTTGCTCCAGTGATCCCACGCTCCAAGGTGGTCTGCGTCGGGCGCAACTACCACGATCACGCTGCCGAGTTCGGCAATGTGGCGCCGGAGGAGCCCCTCTTGTTCCTCAAGCCCAATACCGCCGTGATCGGCACGGGCGACACCATCGTGCGCCCGGCGATCTCCGAGCGCACTGAGCACGAAGGCGAGCTCGTCGCCGTGATCGGTCGCATCGCCAAGAACGTGCGCGCTGAAGACGCGCTCAGCTATGTCTTCGGGTACACGATCGGCAACGACGTCACCGCGCGCGACCTGCAGCGCAAGGACGGCCAGTGGACCCGCGGCAAGGGCTTCGACACCTTCTGCCCACTCGGTCCCGTCATCGAGACCGAGTTCGATGTCGCTGCAGAGCGCATTGAAACGCGTGTCAACGGTGAGGTGCGTCAGCAGGCGCCGCTCACCGACATGATCCACTCGGTCGCCGACATCATCGCCTACGCCTCCGCCGCATTCACGCTGCTCCCGGGCGACGTGATCATGACCGGTACACCCGCGGGAGTCGGCGAGCTCGTCGCCGGCGACACCGTCGAGGTCGAGGTGCCCGGCATCGGGATCCTGCGCAACCCTGTGCGCGACGCCGTGCCGACCTCGTGACGGTTCTGACGCCCGACGCACTGCCGGCGCTGCAGCGCCGCACGGTCGCGATCCTCTCCCTCGGCCAGGTGCTCGGTGGAATCGCGTTCGGGTCGACGGTGTCGCTCGGCGCGCTTCTCGCGGCAGATCTCTCCGGTGATGACGCGCTGTCGGGGCTGGCCACAGCATCCGTCACCCTGGGGGCCGCGGCGTTCGCGATTCCGCTGGCGCGCTTCGCCGCGCGCCGTGGCCGTCGCCTCTCGCTGACCGCGGGCAATCTGCTGGCGCTTATCGGCGTCTTCGTGGTGATCACGTCTGCCGCGCTGCGCGTGTTCCCGCTGCTGCTGGTCGGCATCGTGATGATCGGCATGGGCAACGCCGGCAATCTGCAGTCGCGGTTCGCCGCCACTGACCTCGCAGCCCCGAAGCATCGTGGTCGCGACCTGTCGATCGTGGTCTGGTCGACGACGATCGGCGGTGTCACGGGTCCGCTGCTGCTGACTCCCGGCGAAGCCCTGGGCCAGGCGGTCGGAATGCCTCCGCTCACCGGCTCGTATCTGTTCGCGCTGGTTGCGCAGTTCGCGGCGCTCATGCTCTACCTGGTGGCGCTGCGCCCCGACCCGCTCCTGACCGCCCTCAAGATGGCGGCCACGCCATCGCGCGCCGCTGCGCTCGGTGCGAGTGTCGACCGCCCGGTGAGCGCTCGATACGCCATCTTCGCGGTCTCGGGGTCACACGCGGTGATGGCGTCTGTCATGGCGATGACGCCGATTCACCTCTCGCATATGGCGCATGGTCACGGCGGAGCTGGGGAGATGAGCGAAGAGGTGACACTGCTGGTCGGTGTCACCATCGCTCTCCACGTCGCGGGGATGTACGGACTGTCGCCTGTCTTCGGCATCCTCGCCGACCGGTGGGGCCGCGTTCGCGTCGTTCTGCTCGGGCAGGCTGTGCTGGCGGCGTCTCTCGGCACGGCGATCATCGCGGGAGAGCATGCTGCCGGAGTGATGATCGCGCTCATTCTTCTCGGTCTCGGCTGGAGCGCGGCGACCGTCGCCGGCGCCGCATTGCTGACCGAATCATCGACGGTGGAGATGCGACCGCGCAGGCAGGGGATCAGCGACTCGCTGATGAGCCTCACCGCAGCGGTCGGCGCTGCCGGTGCCGGAGTCGTGCTCACGAACTTCGGCTATGGCGGGCTCAGCGCCGTGGCACTTGTCATCGTCGTCGCCATCAGCGTGATGTCGCCATGGGGGCGGATCCGCGAGAGCGTGCCGGCATGAGCTGGATCGGAACCGGCGACGCATACGCCGCCTCGTACGCTTCGCTGTGCGCGGGAACCGGCGCTCGGATGCGGGAGCTGGTCGGCCTCGCCGCCGGCCGATCGCTGCTGGACGTCGGCTGCGGGGATGGGACCCTCGCCGCCGCCTGGTCAGATGCGGGCTTCCAGATCACCGCGTGCGAACCGGATCGCAGCATGCGAGAGGCAGCGAAGCGGCAGCATCCGTCCTTGCAGGTTGTCGACGCCGGACTCCCGAACCTGCCTTTCGCGGATCAGTCGTTCGACGTGGTCGTGGCGAATTTCGTGCTCAACCACCTCGATGATCCGAGGGACGGCGCGCGAGAGCTGTACCGTGTGGCGTCGGATGCCGTGATCGCAACCATCTGGTCGCACTCGTCGCCATTGTGGTCAGAGGTGACCGCCGAGGCGGATCTGGTGGCGACGACGAGCGCGCGACTTCCTGCTGGCAAAGACTTCGAACGCACCGCTTCGGGCTTCGAGCGGATGCTGCGCGATGCCGGCTGGAATCCGAAAGTGGATGAACTCACGTGGACGTGGCGTGTCAGACCGCAGGCTCTCTGGGCGTCGGTGGACGGGGGAGTAGCCGGTGCGGGCGCGTTCTACCGGACGCTGACGGATGCCGACCGCTTGCGCTTTCGTGCGGCTTTCGACCGCATCGTGGCGGCGCGCATGGTGGCCGACCATGTTGCGCTGGAGCAGACGGCGGCGATCGCCATCTCACTGCGCGCACCCGGATAGAATCAGGGGGATATGGCTACCGTGCATCCCCTCACCACCACCGCCACCGGATCTGATGTCCGTGTGCGCTTCTGCCCTTCGCCGACAGGCCTGCCGCACGTCGGCATGGTGCGCACGGCGCTGTACAACTGGGCGTACGCGCGCCACAACGGCGGCAAGCTGATCTTCCGCATCGAAGACACCGATGCTGCGCGCGACAGCGAAGAGAGCTTCCGCCAGCTCGTCGACGCGCTGACCTGGATGAAGATCGACTGGGATGAGGGCGTCGAGGTCGGCGGGCCGCACGCCCCGTATCGTCAATCGCAGCGGCACGACATCTACCGCGGAGTCATCGACAAGCTGCTGGCCAGTGGCGCACTGTACGAGAGCTATTCGACGGCCGACGAGATCGATGCGCGCAACGAGGCAGCGGGGCGCGCGAAGCAGCTCGGGTACGACAACTTCGACCGCACTCTGAGCGACGAGCAGAAGGCAGCATTCCGGGCCGAGGGGCGTCAGCCCGCGCTGCGCCTTCGGGTGCCGGATGACGACGTCACCTATGTCGACCTCATCCGTGGCGAGGTCACGTTCCCCGCGGGCTCCTTCCCGGACTTCGTCGTCGTGCGCCCGAACGGTGTGCCGTTGTACACGTTCGTGAACCCGGTCGATGACGCGCTCATGGGCATCACCCACGTCTTGCGCGGCGAAGACCTGATGCCGTCGACGGCTCGCCAGCTGGCGCTCTACGACGCCCTGATCGAGGCTGGCGTCACGACCTTCGTACCCCGCTTCGCGCACATGCCGCTGGTGCTCGGCGAGACCGGCAACAAGAAGCTCTCCAAGCGCGATCCGCAGGCCGACCTGTTCCTGCACCGTGATCGCGGCTTCATCCACGAGGGTCTGCTGAACTACCTGGCGCTGCTGGGGTGGTCGATCGGGCCCGATCGCGACGTCTTCTCGCTCGAGGAGTTCACCGCCGCTTTCGACATCGTGAACGTCAACCCGAACCCGGCCCGATTCGACCAGAAGAAGGCCGAATCGATCAACGGCGACCACATCCGGATGCTGGATGGCAAGGATTTCGCGGAGCGGATGCTGCCGTATCTGGCGGCCGACGGTGTGTTCGGCGAAGGCGAGCCGACGCATGAGCAGATCGTGCTGGCCTTCCGGGCGGCGCCGCTTGTTCAGGAGCGCATGCAGCTGCTGGGTGAGGCACCGGGGCTTCTCGGCTTCCTGTTCACCGAGGAGCTCGAGTACGACGCTGACGCGATGAAAGGCCTGCCGGCGAACGCGGCGGAGGTGCTGGGCGCGTGTGTCGCCGCGCTGGAGCCAGTGACGGAGTTCACGACGTCGACGATCCAGGAGACGCTGTCTGCCGCGCTCGTCGAAACGCTGGGGCTGAAGCCGCGCATCGCATTCGGTCCGCCTCGCGTGGCACTCACGGGCCGGCGCATCTCGCCGCCGCTGTTCGAATCGATGGAGCTGCTCGGTAAGGACGAGACGCTGCGCCGGTTGCGCGCGCTGGGTGAGAAGCTCGTCTGACCCGGCATCCGGTTCTGTCAGCGGCAACCGAGGGAATACAGCATGACGGATGCGGGGATGCCGGCCGCTGAGACGGACGTCGTTCTCGGCGACCTCGGTGTGCTGCTTCTGCAGTCCGGCACGTCGGTGACCGATGTGCGCGGCTCGCTGGAACAGGTGAGCCAGAGAGCCGCCCCGGGAGCGTCGCTGGACTTCGCTATCCTTCCGGAGCTGGTGATGGTGAGCCGTCCTGGATCGTCGGCCGCGACCACGACCGTGATCGGCAAGGGCGAGGCGCTGACATTCCGACAGTCGGCGCGAGCCAGCCGTCTTGTGCGCGATCTCGAGTCGGGAACCGTGTCATTGGCAACCGCACCGGTCCGGATAGCGGCGATTCGAGCGACGCCACGGCGCCTGCCTGCTCTGCAGGGCGTCGTCGGCTCGGCGCTGCTGTCTCTTTCACTGGCGGCGCTGTTCCGCTGCCCGTGGTGGGCGATCGCGCTCGCCTTCCTGGTCGGGCTGCTGGTGGGCGGATTGATGATGGTGATGATGCGCGTGCGGGCGGCAGCGGCCGTCGCACCGTTCGTCTCCGCGTTCGTGTCGACGATCCTCGTCGGAACGGTGGCGAATGGGCTCGATCTCGGCCCCGTACCGCTTTTCGCGGTGTGCGCTCCGATCGCGATTCTCGTGCCCGGAGCCCTGATCACCAACGCGCTGCTCGAACTGACGTCTACCGATATCGTCACCGGCGCTTCTCGACTGATGTACGGGCTCATCATGCTGGCCTTCATGGCGGCGGGCGTCTTCTCCGGCGCGACGCTGACCGGGTTGCGGATCGATTCGTCATCCGCGGCTCTGGTCGGAGAAGCAGTGACGCTGACGACGGATCGCGCGGGTTGGGAGGCGCTGCCGCCCCTCTGGGCGACGTGGTTGGCGGTCATCGTGCTCGCGATCGGCATCGGCCTGGCGTTCGGCTCGGGCTTTCGACTCACGCTCGTCTGCATCGTGGTGATGACCGGCACCTACGCTGTGCTCACGCTGTTCAGTCCGCTGGTGGGGAGCGTCGTCGCCACCGGCATCGCCGCCGCCGTGCTGTTCGTCGCGGCTCGGGTTCTGGAACGAGTGACACTGGCGGTGCCAGCGACAGTGTCGTTCCAGCCAGCATTCCTGCTGCTCGTTCCGGGGACGATCGGCCTGGTCGCTCTGGCGAGCTTCGACGCGCAGGCGCTAGTCTCGGCGCCGATGATGTTCCTGAGCCTCTGCATCGGCACAAAGGTGGGCGCGCTGCTCGCTGACCTGGCGCGCATCACCAGGTCGACGGTGTTCCTGCGATGGGTGAAACCTGCCCGCATGGGCGAGCTCTGAATCACCCAACCGCGCCACGCCCGGGATGACGGCTTCGATTCGCGATCGGTGCGTCGCTCCGGTACGCTTGAACCTCGGTGCGAGGCTGCGGTTTTCGCCCTTGGGGTATGGTGTAATTGGCAACACAGCGGTTTCTGGTACCGTCGTTCTTGGTTCGAGTCCAGGTACCCCAGCAAGTTTGAAACCTCCGGTTCACCGGGGGTTTTCTTGTTTCTGGATCCGGTCGGTGCGGACTCCAAGACGTAGGGTGCAGATATGGATCTCACGCCTCGACGGATAGCTGTTTCATGAAGGCGGCAGGCGGCATGCGGGTCACCGGCACCGTGGCCGTGATCCTCGGCGGATTGATAGCGGCCATGACGGCGCCACTGGCCCTGACACGGGGGAGTTGGGCCGCCGCCTACCTCGTGCTGGTCGTCGGGGTGGCACAGGTCGCAATGGGCATGGCCCGGCAGCAGTGGACGGCAGCGGATGCTCGGCGGCACGGAGGCTGGTGGCAGCTAGCGTGCTGGAACATCGGCAGCATCGGCGTGATCGCCGGAACCCTGCTCGGCGCCACGGCGATCGTCGCCGTCGGCTCAGCACTGCTGGTCGCGGCCCTTGTCCTCGCGTTCCTCGCCTCGCTCGCGGCCGTCGGTGACAGCGATACCCGGCAGAGCGCTAGACGGCGCGGCGCTAGAAGGCACCGCGCGGTGCTGATCGGCTACCGTGCTCTTCTCATCGTGCTGACCGTCAGCATCCCGATCGGCGTGATCCTCTCCTGGATTCGACACGGCTGACTCCTGCTTACCCGCGCGGTCTGCGGACGGCCGGGGCTCAGCCCTCGGTGATCAGCTTCCCATCCGTGCCACGGGCCCGCACCGGGTGTTCGCTGAGGATCGAGATGCGGTTGAACATGTTGATGGTCAGCGCAACCCATTCCGCGGCGACGAAGACATCGTCTCCGAGCACGCTGCGCGCACCCGAGAGGTCGGCGCGATCGCCCTCGCTGAGCGGCATCCGCGTTGCTGCCTCTGCCACCGCGATCACCGCGCGCTCCCGCTCGGAGTACAGTGACGATTCTCGCCAGGCCGGCAGCAGGTCAAGCTTCTGCGGGGGGATGCCCGACTCGCGCGCGTCGCGCGCATGCAGGTCGAGACAGAACGCGCAACCGTTGAGCTGCGACGCGCGCACCTTGATGAACTCAGACTCCTGCGCGGTGAGGCCGAGCCGCTCCGCCTCCGCATTGATCGCGGCCGAGTACGCACCCGCAGCCTTCCACGCGTCGGGTGCGGATTTATCCAGGTACGGGCGCATGCGCTCTCCTCACGTGTGTCGGGGATGACCCCGGCCGATGAGGACGTGCTGTCCTCAGTACCATCCTGCAACAACACCCCATCAAGAAGCGATTGCACCGCTACCTCACACGGATGACGATAGAGGTATGGGGATCGGTGCGGATGTCATCACCACGGATGTCGCGATCGCTGGCGGCGGTCCCGCGGGCCTCGTCGCTGCCCTCTTGTTCGCCCGCGCCGGCATCGACGTCGTCGTGCTAGAGAAGCACGCTGACTTCCTGCGCGACTTCCGGGGCGACACCATCCATCCGTCGACGCAGGATCTCCTGGGTGATTTGGGCCTGCTCGACGAATTCCTCTCCCGGCCGCACGACGACATGGCTCGAGTGAGAGTCAGCTGGAACGGCACCGAACTCATCCTCGCGGATTTCACCCGGCTGCCGACCCGCCGCAAAGTGCTCTCCTTCATGCCGCAATGGCATTTCCTCGACCTGATCGCCGACGCCTGTGCGACGCAGCCGTCGTTTCGCCTGCTGCGCTCCACCCGCGTCGACGGAGTCATCAGAGAGGCCGACAGGGTCGTCGGCGTGAGCGCGACTGGACCCTCAGGCCCCGTGCGGGTGCGGGCGAAGATCGTGATCGGTGCGGATGGTCGTGACTCAGACGTGCGCGCCGCGGTAGGACTCTTCCCCAGAGGCGCAGCCCCGGCCATGGACGTGCTGTGGTTCCGGCTTCCGAAGACGCCGGGGGAGACCTGTCCGTTCATTCAGGCGGGTGCGGGCATGATCATCACGATCGATCGCGATGACTACTTCCAGATCGCACATGTGATCCCGGCGGGCAGCTGGACAGGAAGCGCCGACGACATGACACATATGTGCGAGCGCCTGGCGCACATCTCACCGCGAATTGCCGCCGCCACCGGCGGCCTCACCGCTGCCGACGTGTTCCTGTTGCGCGTGCGCCTCGAGCGGCTGCGCCACTGGGCTGTTCCCGGGCTCATCTGCATCGGCGATGCGGCCCATGCGATGTCGCCGGCGGGTGGGGTCGGCATCAACCTTGCGATTCAGGATGCTGTCGCCGCGGCACGCATTCTCATTCCGATCGTGCGAAAGGGCGCACCCGCACTGTCCGAGCTGCGCCGGGTGCAGCGACGGCGGAGCTTTCCGACCCGGGTCACTCAGCGCGTGCAGCGGATGATGCAGCGACCGCTCCTCGCATCGCGAGACGCCGGAACGCCGCTGCCTGTTCCGCTGCGGATGCTGCGCCGGTTCCCCGCGCTCACCCGGTTGACCGGCAGATTTGTCGGGATCGGAGTGCGACCCGAATCGCTCGCCGGTACTCGCCGGATCAGAAGAACCGGCGCAGCACGCCGTTGACGACCCCACCGTTCTCCGCGGCCATCCGCGGCTGCGACAGCCCCTTCAGCGACTTCACCAGACGGTCATCGCCGCGCACGTTGTGCATCGTCGCATCCGTCTCGGTTTCATGACTGTGTCGCTTCGAGATGTTGCGGTACTTGAAATAGATCAGGCCGTAGAACACGAACCCCGACGCGAGGAACACGAAACCCAGATTGCTGAAACTGTTCTCGGAACTCGAAGCCGCGAAGACCTGCGCGGTTGACAGCACTGCCAGAGCGCCCCCGGAAACCATCATCTGCTCACCCTCCTCAACCGAACATCTGGAATATCGCGAAGACGATCGTGCCCGCCACCTGCACGGCTCCGGCCGTCAACAGCAGCTTCTTCTGGTGCAACGGCACGCTGCCCATGGTCTCGCCGGTTCGGCCATTGACGGCGACATAGTGCAAGAACGATCTGCCGTTCGGTTTCTCTTCGTGGTAGCTGTACAGCCACACCGGCAGATACGCCGCGACCCATCGCTGGCCACGCATGTCAACCTGCTCTCGCCCCCAGCGCACGCCGCGATCGTAGAACCCCAGGGTCTTCAGGATGCTGTGCCGGGACACGTCCTCCGCCTGTGTCTGCACGATCGATGAGAGGTCCTCGACATTGCTGTCGCGTCGTTCGGATGTGAAGCCGGCCAGATAGTTGGAGTCGTAGCGCACCGCATTCTCGACATCGAACGGCATGATCGTGTTGATGATGTTGTTCGTGTTCTGCAGCACGTTCTGGTCGCGGCGCTCACTCGACGATTCCACCGTCAGGCCCTTGATATGCAGGTCGAAGTCGCGCTCGATGTCGTAGAGGTCAGCGTCGTAGCGCGACTCCGTGTCATCGCCGCGCTTCACGTTGTAGGAACGGGTGAGGTGCTCGCCCTGGCCGATATATCCGGCGTGCGCATTGATGTCGACCACCATGTACGGCAGATACACGCCCATCACGTTCTCGGCGTTGAACTCCTCACGGAACTTCGGGTGGGCGAAGAACTTGCGCTTGCCGACGAACGCCGCGATCGCTGCCACCGCCGCATCCTTCGTCATCGAGAACGGCAAGACCATGTCGGGAACCGCGCCGTTGGGTACTTGCGTGTTGGTGGAGAGCTTGTTGCGGCACCAGTGGCAGCGGGCTTGCGTGCTATTCCTCGTGTCGATGACCACTTCGGCACCGCAGGCGCTGCACTTGAACGTCAGCACCTGCTCGGCAGACGGGACGATATCCGTCGATCCTGACCCGATGACGATGCCTGAGAGCCGCCCGATGTCGGCTTCTGACCGGAATGTCTCGGACACGCGCTCCGTCGACCACTCGTGGCGACAGAAATTGCACCGCAGCAGGCCGGATGCGACATTCAGACCGATCTCGGTTGCTCCGCACCGCTCGCACTTCGCGAGTCCGTCGTGACTGCCCTTGTCAGTGTTCACCACTCGCGGCGTCGGATCAGGGCGGAAGGGCGGCGGCTGCGCGGGGGAGGCGACGGGTGCCGTCGGGGCCGGCGGAGGCGGCGCGGTCGTCGGCGGTGATGGGGCCGTGGCCTGTGGCGGCGGGGGAGCCGCAGCGGGCGCCGGTGCCGAGGCAACAGGGCTAGCCGGCGGCGCCGTCGGGGACTGACTGCGAGGGTCGATGTTCTCCATACTGGCCCTACAGTCCGAGGACCTTCGCCTTGGCTGCGTCGTAATCCGCCTCGCTGATGAGCCCCTGGTCGAGCATGTTCTTGAACTGCTGCAGCTTCGCCATCGGATCATCGGCTGCGGGCGCGGCTGGTGCGGCGGGTGCCGCCTGAGCAGGTGGGGCGGCAGGCTGCTGGAAGCCGGCAGCGGCGCCTCCGGCCGCGTTCATGCCCATCCCCAGGAACGCCATCCCGGCGCCACCGCCGGCTCCGCCCTCGTTCGAGCCAGCGGCTTCGAAACCACGGGCGGCAGCCTGCTGCATGAAGGAGTTGCCTCGTGCACCGCCGAGAGCATCCGCCTTCTTGACATCACTGAGCAGGGCGCGGGTGTCTTCGTCGTATTCGATCGATTGCAGAGCGACCTTGGTGATTGTGAGGCCGCGGTCCGAGGACCACTGGTATCCGTCTTCTACGGCGGCGCTCAGCGACTGGGCGAAGCCGATCGCGTCACCCTGGATGCGTGCGATGCGATTGCCCTTGCTCGGATCATTCGTGTAGTACGAGAACGCGGCAGCGAGTGAGCCGACCACCTCGTTGAAGAGCTGGCTGGCGGCATCGTTATCGAGGTCGGAGAAGTCGAACACTTTCGCGTCGTAGCTGAGATAGGTGAGCGGAACGAACTGCTTGACGAGGAGGATCGGGTCGATGATGCGCAGTGAATAGCTGCCACGGGTGATCGCCCCGACCTGCGCGCCGAGGTAGGCGTCGTCCCAGTAGATCTCCGATTGCGTGCCGAACCTGTTGTTCGGGATCTCCTTGAGATTGACGTAGAAAGCGAGCTGCTGCGAGGCCGGCTGGCCGCCGAACTTGAAGCGCTCCCACGAGGTGGTGATGGTGGAGCTCAGGATGCCATCGCCCGCGAAGATCGACTTCGCGTTCTGGTCTTCGGACGTGAAGATGAAGCCACCGGGCTCGCCGATGAAACCGGTCAACTGGCCGTCCTGGAACGTGACCAGTCCGTATCCCTCCGGTACGACGATGCGGCTGCCGTTGGTGATGATGTGTTCAGAGCCCTTGACGTTCGAACCGCGACCGGCATCCTGCCCCTTCGCCATGGCAGGAAAGATCGCCGCGGTCGGCTGCAGACCCTGCGGGGGGACGAGGAAGTCCTTCCACTGATCCGCGAATGTGCCGCCGATCGCGCCAGCGAACGCCTTGATAAAGCCCATGAATTCCTCCGTGATTTGCGTTGGCACAACGAGTGACGGGTCAGCAAAGATCCCCTGGGGGAACGGTATCGACGGTGATTAAACAGTTCTTAAAGCCGTCTTAACGTCGGCCGAAGATCGGCGGCGCCCATGCGCGCGGGATCCGCTGGCAGGAGGTGCATAGGCGATGCTCGATACGGTGGACGAGAACCTGGAGGCACCTGTCGTGACCACTGCCCGCGCGCCCCGAAAACGTCGGGTTGCTCTACTCGTCATCATCGGCCTGGCGATCATCGCCATCATTCTCATCGCGTCGCTCACCCGACCCGGCGAGCCGCCCGCGGAGACGGCCCCGACAGCTCCGGGCACGCAGCAGCCGCCAGCGGCCGACCAGAACACCCCGCCGACGGTTCCCGATCTCTCGCGCCGCATCGACGGCGACGTCACGGCACTGGGCCCGGTTAACGCGCCTGTCGTGCTGATCGAATATGCCGACTATCGGTGTCCGTACTGCGGCATCTTCACTCAGGAGACCCTGCCGAAGATCGTTGCGGAGTATGTCGACTCCGGGCAGGTGCGCGTCGAATGGCGCGATATCCCGATCTTCGGAGAAGACTCCTTCAACGCTGCAGCAGCGGCCCGCGCAGCCGGCGCTCAGGGCCTGTTCTGGGAATACAACCATGCGGTCTACGCCCACCAGGGCGACAGTCGCAAAGACCTGCCGCGCGCAACACTCATCGAGCTCGCCCGTCAGGTCGGCGTCGCTGATCTGGCCGCGTTCGAGGCATCGTTGACGGATCCAGAGATATTGGGGGCGGTCGCAGCGGATGCCCAGGAGGCCCAGGCGATCGGCGTGCAGAGCACCCCAAGCTTCCTCGTCGGACAGACTCCCGTGATGGGGGCACAGCCCATCGAGGCGTTCCGACAGGTGATCGATGCGGAACTCGCGCGGGTCTCGGAGTAGCAGCCTGTGGATATCGGATACATCGGGGCGTTTCTGGGGGGCATCCTGTCGCTGCTGAGCCCGTGCTCGGTGATGCTGCTGCCCGCGTTCTTCGCCTACGCCTTCACCTCGCCAGCGAAGCTGCTCTCTCGCACAGGCGTTTTCCTGCTGGGACTTCTGGTCACCCTGATCCCGCTCGGTGTCTTCTCGGGACTTTTCGGCTCACTGCTCGGTGAGAACCGCGGCATCCTCATCACCACCGTCGCCGTGCTCGTCATCGCCGTCGGTCTCGTGCAGCTGCTAGGGGTGCCGATTCCCGGGCTCACCCGTTCGCAGAAGTCCGACCGGGACAGCACCTCGGTGGTATCGGTGTTCCTGCTCGGCGCCGTCTACGCGATCGCCGGGGTCTGCACCGGTCCCATCCTCGGATCCGTGCTCATGGTCGCCTCCATCGGCGGGTCTGCGCTGTACGGGGCGATTCTGCTGGCCGTATACGCGTTGGGCATGGTGCTGCCCCTGGTCGTGCTGACACTGCTCTGGCGTGCATTCGGCGGGAAGGCGATGACCTGGATGCGGCCGCGGATGCTGCGCATCGGGCGCTGGCAGAATTCCTGGACGCTCATCATCACCGGCGCGCTGTCCATCACCCTCGGCGTTCTGCTTCTGGTCACCGACGGCACCGCGGACCTCGGTGGAGTCGTCGGCATCGAGACGCAGTTCGCGATGGAGACGGCCGTGTCGACCATCTCAGCCCGCGTGCCCGATTGGTGGTTCGCCGTCGGGGCGCTGATCATGCTCGCCATCGTCAGCGCGATCGTGCTCCTGCGTCGTCGGCAGGATCGATCGACCGAACCGGCCGAGGACCAGCCGAGCGGAGTTACGCTCGATTCATGACCGCCGACGTCGAGGTGCTGCTTCCACGCGAAGTTCCGCTGGGTGGGCCGCGCGCGATGACCGTCTACCGCACGCTCCCCCAGAAGCACCGCTCGCTCGTCGGCGCATGGTGCTTTCTCGATCACTACGGGCCCGATGACGTTTCCGAAACAGGCGGGATGGAAGTGCCGCGGCATCCGCATACCGGTCTCGCCACCGTGTCGTGGCTGTTCACGGGGCGCATCGACCACCTTGACTCGGGCGGTGTCGCAGCGCCGGTGCTGCCGGGTGAGTTGAATCTCATGATCGCCGGCAGCGGGATCACCCACCAGGAGATCAGCTCGCAAGACACCACCGTGCTGCACGGCGTGCAGCTCTGGTACGCGCTGCCCGACACCACCCGCTTCTCAGACAAGACCTTCGTGCACTACGCGCCCGAGCCCGTGCTGCTGCCCGGCGTCACGGTGCGGGTATTCATCGGTGAACTCGCCGGAGCGGAATCTCCGGTGAACACGCGCACCCCGGAACTGCTCGGCGCGGAAGTGGTTCTCGAACCCGGTGCCGAGGTGAACTTCGATGTCCGCTCCGACTTCGAGCACGCAGTGCTGACAGAGACGGGCCACGTCACCGTTGCCAGCACAGCAGTACGGCACCGCGAACTCGGCTACCTGCCGCCCGGCGCAGACACGCTGCAGATCACCGCTGGCGCCGACGGCGCCAGGGTCATCGTGCTGGGAGGGGTGCCGCTGAACGAACAGATCGTGATGTGGTGGAACTTCGTCGGGCGCAGCCACGACGAGATCGTCGAGTATCGACGCCGCTACCAGGCAGAGCTCGGTTTCGAGCCGGTTGACCCGCAGGATGCCGATAAGCCGGCGCTCTTCGGGCCTTTCGCGGCAGGGCAGCGTGCACCCCTGCCCGCACCGGCGCTGCCGAGCGTGCGGCTGCGGCCGCGCGGGTAGCCCGTCGAAGCGACCGGCCGGCACTCCTTGAGCGTCAGCGGGCCGACACGACGCCAGCGCCCTGGCGCAGCTCGAAAACCAGCTGGGTCTCGGTGGCTCGCACGATGTCATGCACGGTGATCTGCTCGAGCACGATGTCGCGCAGGGCACTGGCATCGGCGACCGCCACGTGCACGATGAAGTCATCGGCGCCGGCGATATGGAAGACCTGCAGCACACCCGTCGTCGCGGTCAGAGAGTCGAAGAGCGTCTCCACGCCGACCTTGTTGTGCGTGCCGAGACGCACGCGGATCATGGCCTGCACGGGTGCCCCGACGGCAACGGGATCGATCTGCACCCGAGGATTCGAGATCACGCCGCGAGAGCGCAGCGACCGCAGGCGGAACGCGCAGGTGGATGCCGGGATGTCGAGCGTCGTGGCTATCTCCTTCACCGTCGCCTCCGGCCGATCCACGAGGTCGGCGAGAATACGCAGATCGAGTTCATCGACCGCACCGGCGCCTCGCTGTGCCGCAACCAATTGTGCCTCCCCGCATCGGACGTTCATTGTTCGCAGAACAAGATATCTGCATATCTGACCATATCGCCGTAATTTGGCTGGACGTTCTTCGCTGAAGCACGCAACATGGCTGTATGGCTGATCTTCCCCTGCACCCTGACACCGTCGCTGTTCACGCTGGCCGTTCCGATTTCGGTGCCTTGGGCGTGCATGCCGCGCCGATCGACCTCTCGTCGACCAACCCGCTGCCCGACATCCTGCACGGCGGAGACTCGTATGAGGCGATGGCCACCGGGGGGCACCCGCTTCCCGATGGCGGAAACGTCTATGCGCGTCTGTGGAACCCCACCGTCGCCCGATTCGAAGACGCCCTCTCCGAACTGGAGCGCAGCGAGGCATCCGTCGCGTTCAGTTCCGGTATGGCCGCCATGACGGCCGCGATCCTCTCGCACACCACGGCAGTCGGAAAACGACACATCGTCGCCGTGCGACCGCTCTACGGCGGCACCGATCACCTGCTCGACTCCGGCCTGCTCGGCGCGGAGGTCACTTTCTGCCACGAGGCCGAAGTGGCCGACAGCATCCGTCCAGACACCGGGATGATTGTGCTGGAGACGCCCGCCAACCCCACGCTCGACCTGGTGGACATCGCCGCGGTCGTCGCGCAGTCCGCAGGCGTTCCGGTGCTCGTGGACAACACCTTCGCGACGCCCCTGCTGCAGAACCCCCTCGACCTCGGTGCGGCGATGTCGCTGCACAGCGCGACCAAGTACATCGGCGGCCACGGCGACGTCATCGCGGGAGTGATCGCGTGCTCTGAAGAGACAGCGGCAGCGCTGCGCCGCGTGCGTGCGATCACCGGTGCTCTCCTGCACCCCCTCGGCGCGTACCTGCTGCATCGCGGACTCGCGACGCTTCCGGTGCGGATGCAGACGCAGCAGGAGGGTGCACGTGCTCTCGTCGCTCGCCTGCAGGACAATCCTGCCGTCTCCGAGGTGTTCTATCCGGAGCTCAGTGACTCGCGTGGACTGATCGGTCGGCAGATGCGCGGCGGTGGAGCGATGATCGCGATCCGGCTCGCCGGAGGGTATGCCGCGGCGGAGGCGATGACGGGGGCGGTGCGCCTGTTCACCCACGCCGTCTCGCTCGGTGGCGTGGACTCGCTGATTCAGCATCCGGCCGCCCTCACGCACAGGCCCGTGGCAGCCGATGCGCGCCCCGGTGCCGACATCGTGCGGTTGTCCGTCGGGCTGGAGAACGTCGACGACCTCTTCGCCGACTTGGAGCAAGCGCTGTCACGCGCAGCGGTCGCCGCGAACGTCTGACCCGGATCGTCCGGCCCGCTCGGACATGACACGATGGAATCATGAGCTCCGCCAACCTCACCCGCGAAGAGACCGCTCGTCGCGCCGGGTCGATCACCCTGCGCGACATCCGAGTCGAACTTGACCTCACCGGCGCACCCGAGCGGGCGCGCACGGGCTTCCCGACCATCACCACGTTGAGCTTCGACGCTCGCGAGGGTGAGACCTGGGTCGACTTCATCGGCGAATCCGTGTCGCGCGTGGTGGTCAACGACGAAGACCGCGACGTGCGCTATGACGGGGCGCGAATCCTGATCGACGGGCTGACGGCGCAGAACACGGTGCGCATCGAGGCGATCGCCGCGTACAGCCGTTCGGGCGAGGGGATGCACCGCTTCCACGATCCTGTCGACGGGGAGACGTACCTGTACACGCAGTACGAACCTGCAGACTCGCGGCGCGTGATGGCCTGCTTCGAGCAGCCGGACATGAAAGCGGCCTTCACCTTCGATGTGACAGCACCCGCCGGCTGGCACGTGCTGTCGAACCAGTCGCCTGCGCGCGTGCACGAGGGCATCGGGATGCAGCGGGTGGAGTTCGAGCCCACTCTGCCGATCTCGAGCTACATCACGTCCGTGGCGGCAGGTCCGTATGCGCGTCTGGACGGCGAATGGCGCCGCGATGAGCAGCAGATCGCCCTGGGCGTGCTCTGCCGTGCGTCGCTCGCCGAATACCTCGAGGGCGACGAGATCATCGAGATCACCCGACAGGGACTCGATTTCTTCACCGATGCCTTCGCCTACCCGTACCCCTGGGGCAAATACGACCAGATCTTCGTTCCCGAGTACAACCTCGGTGCGATGGAGAATCCGGGGCTGGTGACGTTCACCGAGGCGTACATCAGCCGCGGTGCCGCGACCGATGCGCAGCGTGGTGCACGGGCGAACACGCTCCTGCACGAGATGGCGCACATGTGGTTCGGTGACCTCGTCACCATGCGCTGGTGGGATGATCTCTGGCTGAAGGAGTCGTTCGCGGATTACATGGGTGCGCATGCATCCGCTGCCGCGACCCGTTTCACCGACGCTTGGGCACGCTTCGCGAACAGTCGCAAGACCTGGGCATATCGCCAGGATCAGCTGCCCACCACGCATCCGATCGTCGCTGACATTCCCGACCTCGAGGCGGCCAAGCTGAACTTCGACGGCATCACCTATGCGAAGGGTGCGGCTGTTCTGAAGCAGCTTGTCGCATTCGTCGGTGAGGACGCCTTCTTCGAGGGGGCGCGTCGCTACTTCGCCGCGCACGCGTTCGGCAACACCACCCTCGATGATCTTCTTGATGAGCTCGAGGCGGTCTCAGGTGAGGACCTCCGCGCCTGGTCGCGCGCATGGCTCGAGACCAGCGGCGTCTCGGCGCTGTGGCTGGAGACGGATGCCGAGGGGCGGCGCTTCCTCGTGCAGGACAGCGGCGAGGTCGCACCGCGCCCGCACCGTTTGCGCATCGGCCTCTACGACCAGACCGAAAGCGGCCTCCGTCTTCGCGAGCGCATCGAGCTCGGCATCCACGAGGAGCGCACCGAGGTCGAGATTCCGGATGCCGACCTCACGGTGCTCAACGATGATGACCTCACCTACGCCAAGGTGCGACTGGATGAGCGCTCGTTGGCATCCGTCACTGAATCGCTGTCGACTCTCACCGACGACCTGGTGCGCGGTCTGATCTGGTCGTCGCTGTGGAACGCCACGCGCGATGGCGAGCTGCCCGTCGAGCGCTATCTCGAGATCGTCCGCCGGCATGCCCCGGCTGAGCCGAATGTGGCGCTGCTGAGTGCTGTGCTCCTGAACGCCGCGTTCGCCGTGCATCACTACACGCGCGACGATGGACGCGCTGCCGCGCGCCGCACATGGGTGGAGGCGACCTGGTCGGCTCTGCAGTCGGCGGATGCCGGCAGCGATGCGCAGCTGTCATGGGCGCGAGCGTTCGCCACAGCATCCGCCTATGACGATGCTTTCGCTGAGAACATCAAGGCCATCTTGGGCGGCGAAGCGCCGCAGGGACTGCCGATCGATGCGGACCTGCGCTGGCTCCTGCTCACCGCTCTCGCAGCCACTGGACACGCGGGAGCCGAGGAGATCGCGGTCGAGCGGAAGCGGGATGACACCGCGACCGGTCGCACCGCCGAGATCTGCGCGCTGTCGTCGCGTCCCGACGCTGAGATCCGTGCGGCGGCGTGGGCCACGGCATGGGGCGACCTGTCGTTGAGCAACGACCATCTCGATGCGACGATCGCCGGCTTCCGGGCCGGGGGTCGCCGTGATCTCATTGACGCGTTCGACGCCGAGTACTTCTCTCGTCTGCGCGCCGTATGGGCAGAGCGAAGCATCGAGCTCGCGCGACGCCTGGTCATCGGACTGTTCCCTGCATCCGACTCGACAGATGACGTGGATGCGTGGCTCAGCCAGAACGCCGATGCCCCCGGGGCGCTCCGCCGAATCGTCATCGAGCAGCGAGACGATCTGGCTCGTGAACTGCGGGTGCGCGCGGCGCAGGACTGACAGCGCGCAGGACTGAGAGCGCGCAGAACCTCACACGTCGAGCGACGTGCCGGGGTCGAGTTCGAAGAACTCTCCGCCGTTCTGCTCGGTGGCCCACTGCAGGCGCTGCCGATGCATGTTCCGTCCGATCGTGGACAGTCCCATGTCGTGGGTGCCGAAGCATTGGCGAGGCGCCACCGCCAAGACGAAGTCGATCGCTTCGCCGATCTTCAGCCAGGGGCCACCCGACGGCGCAGCCAGCGACTTGACCGTCACGCCTTCTGGAATCGCGTAGGAGTCACCGGGGTAATAGAGATCGTCGTTGACGAGCACGCCGAGGTTTTCCACCATGGGGACCGACGAATGGATCACGGCGTGTTCGCCGCCGAAGAAGCGGAGCGTGAAAGCGCCCGCGGTGCGCGTCTCGCCAGGGGCGACAACTGTGATCTCGTATCCCTCGGCGGCGGCGGCAACGCCGGCGGTGCTGAAGATCGGTGTGCCAGGAGCTGCACGCAGGATGCGATCGAGGTGCGCCGTAGTCCAATGATCCGGGTGCTCGTGCGTGATGACGACGGCAACGATGCTGCCAAGGTCATCGAGGGGCAGCGTGAGCGAGCCGGGATCGATCACCAGCGTCTGCCCGGCCTCATCGATCCGGAGCGCGGCGTGTTCGAATTTGGTGAGACGCATGTGCAGAGTCAACACCTCGACGCGCCGCGCGACAAGTCTGCGTATCGCCGGGCAGAGGCCGTGCCCACGACACGCCGTATTGCGCGGAGGGGTCTCGTGATTTGGAGTCGGGGGAGACGCCATGACAAACTTGTACGGTTGTCTGAAGGGCTTTCACCGGCCTGACGGCCCCATCGTATAGCGGCCTAGTACGCCGCCCTCTCACGGCGGTAACGCGGGTTCGAATCCCGCTGGGGTCACGCAACATGAAGGCCCTCCGAGAAATCGGGGGGCCTTCGTCATCCATGCTGATGATGTTCAGCGGGAGCGGCTGCGTGTTCAGGAGGAGATCGTGCGGAAAGTCATCGTCATCACCGGCGGCAGTGATGGGATCGGTGCCGCGGCTGCGCGTCAGCTGACCCAGGACGGTCACCAGGTCGTCATCGTCGGTCGATCGCCGCAGAAGACGCGCGCGATCGCAGATGAACTGGGTGCGACGAGTCACCTGGTTGATTTCTCCGATTTGTCTGAGGTGCGAGAGCTTGCCGACCAGCTGCTCGCGGCGCACCCCCGGATCGACGTGCTCGCGAACAATGCCGGTGGCATGATGAGCGACCGCGCGCTCACCGCGGACGGGTTCGAACGCACGTTCCAGGTGAATCACCTCGCGCCATTCCTGCTGACTGAGTTGCTGATGCCAGCGCTCATCGCCGGCGGGGCGACGGTGATCCAGACGGCCAGCGTAGCCGCACGCATGTTCGCGAGGTTCGACGTCGACGATCTGCAGAATGCACGCGCCTACAATCCGCTAAAGGCATATGGCAATGCCAAGCTCGCGAACATCCTCTTCACTCAGGAGCTGCAGCGCCGATACGGAGAGCAGGGCATTGCCGCCGTTGCCTTCCATCCGGGTGTCGTCGGCACAGGCTTCGCCGGCGAGACGAACCATGTGATGCGCTTCCTTTATCACGGGCCATTGCGGAAGCTGCTCACGTCTTCTCCCGAGAAGGGCGCCGATCAACTCGTCTGGCTCGCGGAGGGCGATGCCGCCTCAACATTCGTGCCCGGTGCGTATTACGAGTCGCGCACAATCGCTGGCAAGGTCAACCCGCTCGTCCACGATTCCGACATCGCGCGTGAACTGTGGGAGCGATCCGAGTACATGCTGCCGTGAGCATGAAGCAGCCCTGCGCTTCGATTTTGATGCACTGTGGGGTCATGGCATACTTGAACGGTTGCAGTGACGGCCCCATCGTATAGCGGCCTAGTACGCCGCCCTCTCACGGCGGTAACGCGGGTTCGAATCCCGCTGGGGTCACCAATGTCCTGAGTCGCGACATAGTTTACTAACTTGTCGCGGCTCAGGGCTTTTTTGTTGTCTGATGTGTTGACGGCTGACGGGG